>DASWWD010000016.1:0-595573 GCA_036401015.1 Lacunisphaera sp. | reverse complement strand
GGCCGGATGAGCATCGCGGGCGGCTCGGGCGGTCTGGGCGGCAACATCGCCGGCGGCGTGCCGTTCGGCGAAGGCGGCCGGCCGGCGCGGGACTTTGGCGGCGCCCCGGGACCGCGCCCGATGATGGGCGGCGGCCGCCCGGTGATGATCCACCTGCGCTTCACCAACCACGGCCCGGCCGCCGTTGAGCTCCAGATTGTCGATTTCGTCTCGCCTCTCGGAAATTTTGTCGTCCGCCCGGAAAAACTGACCGTGGCGCCCGGCCAATCGCTCGAAACCGAGCCGATGACCTCGCAGCTCGCGGGGGCTTTCAGCGAAGTGACGGCCACGCTCGTGCTGCGTCTCGACGGTCGCGCCGAGAAGCGGAGTTTTCCGCTCAAGGCCGCTCAGGCCCCGAATCCGCCCAGGTCCTGAATCTCGTCGGACGGGAACACCAGCAAGCCCTGGCCGGACCGGCCGAACGAGCAGCGTATCATGGCGCGGGCCACCACGCCTGCCTCGATGGGCCGGTATTGGCGGAGCCGGCCGATCAGCAGCGGCTCGGCGAGCCAGAGCACGGCGCTCATGAACCGTTCGCCCAGGCGCGGCCGTTCACGCCGGCCCAGCAGCAGGCTGGGCCGGAAAATGGCCAGGGTCTCGAAACCCAGCACCTGCAGCGCCTCTTCCGTCTCGCCCTTCACCCGGGTATAGAAGACGCGCGAGCCGGCGTCCGCCCCCAGCGAGGACACGAGGAAGAACCGACGGGCGCCGTTGCGCTGGGCCGCCCACGCCAGCGCCAGCACCGCCGCATGGTCCACCGCGCGGAAGGCCTCGCGCGAACCGGCGGCCTTGATCGTCGTGCCCAGGCAGCAGAAGGCGTCATCACAACGCAGGTCGGCGGTCACCTGCTCCAGCGCCGCGAAATCGGCCTTCACCTGCACCAGTTTCGGGTGCTCCAGATCCAGCGGCCGGCGGCCGAGCGCGATCACGCGGTCATACTCCGCCGCGGCCAGCAGCTGCGTCAGCAACTCCCGGCCCACCAGCCCGCTCGCGCCTGCAATCAATGCCGTAGCCATATGGGCTGAGGCTTGTCGGCCCGGCGGCCGGCGCAAGCTTCGGCTGGGGTGAAGCCCCGGCGTTCCGTTTCCGGGAAAAGGGGGCTGGCCGCACGGCGCGGCATCTTCGTCCCAAACTTCGGGGAGTTCACCGATCCGGGGTTGCGCCGGCGAGCCCGCGGAATAAATTAGGGTCATGAAAAAGCTCGTCGAGTTGAGCGATGAGACTTACGCGGCCCTGCAACGGCTTGCGGTGGCCAAGAACCTGTCCCCCGCCGAGGTCATCGCCGCCATGGTGGGCGACACCCGCCCACCGCTCGGCGGCGACCACCTGTTGTTCTATCTGCTCGGCCCGGAATTCCCGGCCGCGGCCGACCCGACCGAGCGTTACCTCGCCCTGCTCGCGTGGTGCGCGACGAACTACGCCACGGATTTCGCCGACTTCATCTCCCACCAGGAAAGCGGGCTGCACTACCTGATGTTCAGCCGCGACGAGATCAACGAGGTCCGCGCCCGCAACCACGCGCGCCAGATCGACGGCACGCCGTTCTGGGCCGTCATGACGATCGACGACGCCACCCGCCGCCGCTTCGTCTGCCGCCTGCTCGAGTTCATCGGCTGCCACGACGAGACCGTGACGCAGGCCTGCCGCTCCCTCGGTTTCGCCGAGCCGTCCGGCTTCCGGCTGCTGAGCGCGTAGGCTTGCTTGGAGGCGGGGCCATCAGCCCCGCGGGGCGACATGCAGGTGGCGTGCTTGCACGCCACGTTGCCCGCAAGCGTGCAACCTACACGAACAGCGGGACTGATGGTCCCGCCTCCAAATAAGGGTTGTCCGGGTTTCGCCGCCGGGCGAGAATGCCGGCGTGAGCGAGCCCATCCCTCCGCCTGAAAACAAGCAGCGCGACTTCCGGAATTTCTTCGCGTCGGTCAAATACGCCGTGGAGGGCTTCTGGGCGGCCGTGCGGCACGAGCCGTCGTTCCGCGAGGACCTGATCTTCGTCCTCATCCTGACGCCGTTCGCCATCATCCTGCCGGTCAACGCCGTGTCGACCGCCGTGATGATCGCCGTGCTTTTCCTCATCGTGATCGCGGAGCTGCTGAACTCCGCCATCGAGTGGACGATCGACGACATCTCGCTGGAAAAGCGCCCCTTCGCCAAGCGCGCGAAGGACATGGGCAGCGCCGCCGTCTTCCTGGCCTACATCAACTGCGTCGTGGTCTGGGGCATCATCCTGTTCTCGAACTGGGACCGCATCGCGAAGCTGGAATTCCTCCGCTGGCCGCCGCCGTTTCTGCCGTAACGGCGCGTTGCGCCGGATTTGAGATCTCAAATTTGAAATTTCAAATGCGAGCGAAGCCCGCCTACCGCATCCGCCCGAAGAAGTAGGCCGCCAGACCGACCATGGCCAGGTTCGGCATCAGCGCCGCCCAGATCGGCTCGAGGTAGCCGCGGCCACCCAGCACCGTCGAGAGGCTGGTCAGGATATAGTAGAGGAAAAAGAGGCCGATGGACTTCGACACCCCGACCGCCGGGCTCACCCGCATGCCCGACACCGCGAACGGGATGGCGATGGCGATGATGATGAGCGGCCCGATCGTCTCGAACAGCAGGCTGTAGTAGCGCACCTCGTAGCGGACCAGCTTCGGGTTGTTGTCGCTGGAGAAATACTCGGTGATGCGCCGGAGCTCGTTGAAGGAAAGGTCGCCGGGCTTCCGGTCGATGAGCAGCATCAGCGTCGGGTCCTCGTTGAGGTGCGGCACGGTCTTCGTGGCGAACGTGACCGTGCGCACCAGCTCGCCCTGCTCGGGGTCGAAGATCATCTCGCGCCCGTTGGTGAACGTCCAGCCCCCGCGGAGGGCGTCATAGCTTCCCTCACGGGCCATGATGCGGGTCTTTTCCCGGCGGGCGCGGTCGAGCTCGGACACGGTGACGCCGTAGGCCGTCCCGGAGAAGCGGCTGTAGCGGTTGATGAACCACATGCGGTGGTCGCGCTGGTTGTCGAAGGTCACGCCCGACACCACGCCCAGGGTGCCGCCGGGCATCACCTTGGCCTCGGCGCGGAACTCGAAGCTCTCGAGCAGGCTGCGCGAGGTCTCGACCGACCATGGCACCACGCGGGCGTTGAGCAGGAGCGACACGCCGCAGAGCACCGCGCCGGCCAGCCAGAGCGAGCGGGTGGTGGCGAAGATGTTCAAGCCGGCGGCGCGCACCGCCGTGAGCTCGTTGTTGCGGTGCAGCTTGCTCAGCACGAAGAGGAGCGAGAGCAGCATCGAGAGCGGGAGCACCACGTTGAGGTAGCTGGGCATCAGCGTGGCGTAATACAGCAGCATGTCCCCCGCGTTGGCCTCGGCCTGGATCAGGTCGCGGAAGTTGTCATAGAGCGCCGCCATCAGGAGCAGGCCCATCGTGGCCGCGAGCAGGAGCCCGAGCATTTTCAGCCATTCGCCGAGAAGATAGCGGTCGAGGAGGTTCATCCGGTCCCGGTGAGACAACCAACCGGCCGGTCGGTGGCAAAGCCCAATCGTCAGTTTTGGAGGCGGGGCCATCAGCCCCGCGGGACATGGGCTGGGCTGCCTGTAACCCGCGGGACTGATAGTCCCGCCTCCACTGGGAACAACTCCCCCGTCCCACCCCTCTATATTACCGCAGTTGCGGGTTGAAAGCCCCGGCCGGGTTCTTCTCACTTTCCCCCTCCTCCCCTATGCCCACCCGTCCCCTGTCCCAGGTGCTCCGGTCCGCCCTCGGCGCCAGCCTGCTGGCCGCCACCTTGGCCGCCCAGGAAACCATCAAGATCGGCGAGTTCGCCTCCCTCACCGGCAAGGAGGCCGTCTTCGGCCAGAACGCCCACAAGGGCACGCTGCTGGCCATCGAGGAGATCAACGCCGCGGGCGGCGTCCTCGGCCGTCCGCTTGAGCTGATCACCGAGGACAACCAGTCCAAGGCCGGCGAGTCCGCCACCGTCGTCAAGAAGCTCATCTCCCGCGACAAGGTCGTCGCCGTCCTCGGCGAGATCGTGTCCGGCCGCACCCTCGAGGCCGCCCCCATCGCCCAGCAGGCGAAGATCCCCCTGATCTCGCCGGGCGCGACGAACGTCGCCGTCACCGCCAAGGGCAACTACATCTTCCGCGTCTGCTTCATCGACGACTTCCAGGGCACCGTGATGGCCAAGTTCGCCCGCGACTCGCTCAAGCTCGGCCAGGTCGCCATCCTCTCCTCCGTCTCCTCGGCCCAGGCCGTCGGCCTGGCCAAATACTTCAAGGAGGGCTTCACCGCCGCCGGCGGCACCATCGCCGTCGAGCAGCGCTACGGCGAGGGCGACAAGGATTTCCGCGCCCAGCTCACCGCCATCAAGTCCGCCGGCGCCGACGGCGTGTTCGTGCCGGGCTACTACGCGGAGGCCGCGCTGATCTGCAAGCAGGCCCGCGAGCTCGGCCTCACCGTGCCGATGTTCGGGGTCGACGGCTGGGAATCCCCCGAGCTCATCCAGATCGGCGGCGCCGCCGTCGAGGGCACCTACTTCTCCACCCACTACTCCGTGGACAACCAGTCGGCCGCCGTCGTCTCCTTCAACGACCGCTTCAAAAAGCGCTGGGGCATCGACTCCAACGCCCTCTCCGCCCTCGGCTACGACTCCGCCATGGTCCTGGTCGACGCGATCAAGCGCGCCGGCACCACCGACGGCCCGAAGCTCCGCGACGCCCTCGCCGTCACCAAGGACTTCGCCGGCGCCACCGGCCGCATCACCTTCGACGCCCAGCGCAACCCGACCAAGTCCGCCGTCGTCCTCACCGTGAAGAACGGTCGCTACGCCTTCGTCCAGGACGTCCACCCCTGATCCCCTTCCCCTTATGAAAACCCCCGCCCTCCTCCTCGCCCTCGTTGCCGCCGCCGCGGCCCACGCCGCCGACCCCATCAAGATCGGCGAATACGCCTCCCTCACCGGCAAGGAAGCCGGCTTCGGCCAGACCTCCCACCAGGGCGTCATCCTCGCCATCGAGGAGATCAACGCCGCCGGCGGCGTCCTGGGCCGCCCGCTTGAGCTCATCTACGAGGACAACCAGACCAAGCCCGGCGAGTCCGCCACCGTCGTGAAGAAGCTCATCTCCCGCGACAAGGTCGTCGCGCTCATCGGCGAGGTCTCCTCCGGCCGCTCGCTCGAGGCCGCCCCCATCGCCCAGCAGGCGAAGATCCCGATGCTCGCCCCCGCCGCCACCAACCCGAAGGTCACCCAGACCGGCAGCTACATCTTCCGCGTGTGCTTCATCGACCCCTTCCAGGGCACCGTGATGGCGAAGTTCGCCAAGGAGGACCTGAAGGCCAAGCGCGTCGCCATCCTCTCCAGCGTGTCCAACGCCTACAGCCTCGGCCTCGCCAAGTTCTTCAAGGAGACCTTCGTCCCCGCCGGCGGCGAGATCGCCACCGAGAAGAACTTCTCCGAGGGCGACAAGGACTTCCGCGCCCAGCTCACCGCGGTCAAGGCCGCCAACGTCGACGCCGTCTTCGTCCCCGGCTACTACACCGAGTCCGCCCTCATCGTCCGCCAGGCCCGTGACCTCGGCCTGACCATGCCGTTCTTCGGCGGCGACGGCTGGGAGGACGAGCAGCTCCTCAAGATCGGCGGCGAGGCCCTCAACGGCTGCTACTACTCCACCCACTTCTCGGCCGAGAACACCGACCCGGTCGTCGCGGCCTTCACCGCCAAATACAAGGCCCGCTGGAACGGCGAGCTGCCCGGCGCCTTCTCCGCCCTCGGCTACGACGCCGTCTACGTCCTCGCCGACGCCATCAAGCGCGCCGGCGGCACCGAGGGCCCGAAGCTCCGCGACGCCCTCGCCGCCACCAAGAACTTCCCCGGCGTCAGCGGCACCACCACCATCGACAAGGACCGCAACGCCTCCAAGTCCGCCACCATCATCGCCCTCAAGAACGGCAAGGCCACCTTCCACAAGACCGTCTCGCCGTGATGCGCCGTTTCCTCCGTCCCGCCCTGCTGCTCCTCACGCTCGCCGCCTCCGCCGGCGCCGCCGAGCCGATCAAGATCGGCGAATACGGCGCGTTCTCCGGCAAGGAGGCCGCGTTCGGCACCTCCGCCCGCAAGGGCGTGATCCTCGCCTTCGAGGAGGCCAACGCCGCCGGGGGCGTGCTCGGCCGGCCGGTCGAGCTCATCGCCGAGGACAACCAGTCCAAGCACGGCGAGTCCGCCACCATCGCCAAGAAGTTCGTCTCGCGCGACAAGGTCGTCGCCGTCCTCGGCGGCAACCCCTCGACCAACTCGCTCGAGGCCGCGCCCATCCTGCAGAACGCGCGGATCCCGATGATCGCCATCTCGTCGACCAACCCGAAGGTCACCGAGATGGGCAACTACATCTTCCGCGTCTGCTTCATCGACCCGTTTCAGGGCGCCGTGCTGGCGAAGTTCGCCCGCGAGACGCTGAAGGCGCAGCGCGCCGCCATCCTCACCTCCGTCAACAACCCCTACAGCGTCGGCATCTCCAAGGTCTTCCGCGAGAAATTCACCGCGGCCGGCGGCGTGATCGCCATCGAGCAGAAGCACAGCGAGGGCGACAAGGATTTCCGCGCCCAGCTCACCGCCATCAAGAACGCCGACGTCGACGTCATCTTCCACTCCGGCAACTACACCGAGGGCGCGCTGGTCTGCATCCAGGCCCGCCAGCTCGGTTTCACCGGCCCGCTGTTCGGCGGCGACGCCTGGGAGGCCCCGCAGCTCATCGAGATCGGCGGCAAGGCCGTCGAGGGCACCTATTATTCCACCCACGCCTCCCCCGAGTCCACCGCCCCCGAGATGGTGAACTTCATCGCCAAGTTCCGCGCCCGCTGGGACGGCGAGATCCCCGACAGCATCGCCGCCCTCGGCTACGACGCCGCCGCCATGCTCTTCGACGCCCTGAAGCGCGCCGGCACCACCGACAGCGCCAGGCTGCGCGACGCGATTGCGACGACCCGGGACTTTTCCGGGGTGACCGGCCGCATTACCATCGACCAGGACCGCAATGCGACCAAGTCCGCCGTCATCCTGACCGTGAAGGACGGCAAGTTCGCCTACGTCGAGACGGTGAATCCGTAAGGCCCAGCCAATCCCGGGTCGGCGCTTGTCGCCGAGCCTGATTCCGCCTGCCGGGCTGAATCATTAGATTTTCATGGCGGCCAACGACCGTGCCTTCAGGCGGCTTTTGATCGAAACGCGGCCATTGACCCGCGGCCCGCGCCCCCCCTAGCCTTGGCCAACTTTTCCCGCACCACGCTTGTCCGAATTCCTGCAGCAACTTCTTAACGGCCTGTCCCTCGGGGCCATCTATGCGCTCATCGCGCTCGGCTACACGATGGTCTACGGCGTCCTGCGCTTCATCAACTTCGCGCATTCGGACGTGTTCATGGTCGGCGCCTTCATCGGCTATTACCTGGGCAAGCTCGTGCCGGAGAACACGGTCTGGGGCGGCCTCGTCGTCCTGATTGTAGCCATGCTTGGCTGCGCCGTGCTCGGCATGGTCATCGAGCGGCTGGCCTACCGCCCCCTGCGCGGTGCCGCCACCCTCAACGTCCTCATCACCGCCATCGGCGTCTCCCTGCTCCTCGAGTATTCCGGCCAGGTCTTCTTCGGCGCCACCCCGCGCACCTTCCCGGCGGTGTTCCCCTCCGTCAATTTCACCCTCGGCAGCCTTGTCATCTCCTCCAATCAGGTCGTCGTCATCGTGGTCACCGCCCTGCTCATGGTCGGCCTGCAGTTCATCGTCTACCGCACCAAGATCGGCACCGCCATGCGCGCCGTCTCGCTCAACCCGAAGGCCGCCCAGCTGGTCGGCGTGAACAACGACATCGTCATCTCCTTCACCTTCGGCCTCGGCTCGGCCCTCGCGGCCGCCGGCGGCATCCTCTACGCGCTCAACTACCCGTCGATCGACCCGCTGATGGGCGTCATGCCCGGCCTCAAGGCCTTCGTCGCCGCCGTCCTCGGCGGCATCGGCAACATCCCCGGCGCCGCCCTCGGCGGCCTGCTCCTCGGCACGGTCGAGACCTTCGTGAACGGCAGCCAGTGGTCGACCTACAAGGACGCCATCGCCTTCGCCATCCTCATCATCATTTTGCTCTTCCGCCCCGCCGGCCTGCTGGGCCGCGCCACCGTCGAGAAGGTCTGAGCCATGCCGCGCCCGCACCTCTATCTCCTCCTCGGTCTGCTCGCCGCCTACGGCGTCTCGTATTTCTCGGACCGGATCGACCCCTACCACCTCGACATCCTCATCGGCGTCGGGATCAACATCATCCTGGCCGTCTCGCTCAACCTGGTGAACGGCTACACCGGCCAGTTCTCCCTCGGCCACGCGGGTTTCATGTCCGTCGGCGCCTACCTCGCCGCCGCCGTCTCGCTCTTCCTCGGCCCGAAGCTGCTGGGCGAGGAGGGCGGCACCGCCTTCCAGCAGGGCCTGATGTTCCTCGCCGCGCTCACCGCCGGCGGCCTCGGCGCCGCCGTGGCCGGCCTCGCGGTCGGCATCCCCTCCCTGCGCCTCAAGGGCGACTACCTCGCCCTCGTCACCCTCGGCTTCGGCGAGATCATCCGCGTCATCTTCCAGAACGTCGAGTTCCTCGGCGGCGCCCTCGGCCTCAACGGCATCCCGGCCTACACCTCCATCTTCTGGGTCATGGCCTTCGTCGCCCTGAGCGTGTTCACCGTCACCAGCCTCGTCCACTCGACCTACGGCCGCGGCTTCCTCGCCACCCACGACGACGAGGTGGCCTCCGAGGCCGTCGGCCTCAACACCACGCGCTACAAGATCGTGGCCTTCGTCATCGGCGCCTTCTTCGCCGGCGCCGCGGGCGGCCTCTACGGCCACTTCAAGATGACCATCACGCCGACGGGCTTCGACTTCACCAAGAGCATCGAGATCGTCGTCATGGTCATCCTCGGCGGCATGGGCAACACCATCGGCGTCATCCTCGCGGCCATCCTGCTCACCCTCCTCCCCGAGGTCCTGCGCCCGATCGCCGAATACCGCATGATCATCTATTCGCTGCTCCTGATCGTGCTCATGATCATGCGGCCGCAGGGCCTCTTCAACTTCAAGTTCGGCAAGACGAAGCTCTGATGCCCGCCCTCCTCCAGCTCAACCAGGCGACGATCAAGTTCGGCGGCCTCACCGCCGTCAACGCGGTCGACTTCACCGTCAACGACGGCGAGCTCGTCGGCCTCATCGGCCCCAACGGCGCGGGCAAGACCACCGTCTTCAACCTCATGACCGGCGTCTACCAGCCGACGTCCGGCTCGATCCACTTCGCCGGCCAGCCGCTGGCCGGCCTGCGCGTCAACGAGATCGTCGAGCGCGGCATCGCCCGCACCTTCCAGAACATCCGCCTTTTCGGCTCGCTCTCGGTCTTCGACAACGTCCGCGTCGCCTGCAACCTCCACCGCGAGACCGCCGCCATCCACTCGCTTATCCGGCTGGGCGCCTTCCAGCGCGACGAGGCCGCGATCACGCGGCGCGCCGAGGAGCTGCTCGACATCTTCAACCTCCGCCGCTTCCGCGACGCCCCGGCCAAGAGCCTCCCCTACGGCGAACAGCGCCGCCTCGAGATCGTCCGCTGCCTCGCGACCAAGCCCAAGCTCCTCCTCCTCGACGAGCCGGCCGCCGGCATGAACCCGACCGAGAAAGTCGACCTCATCCGCCTGATCCAGCAGGTCCAGAAACAGTTCGGCCTCTCCATCCTGCTCGTCGAGCACTCGATGAAGGTCGTCATGGGCGTCTGCCAGCGCATCGCCGTCCTCGACTACGGCGTGAAGATCGCCGAGGGCAGCCCGGCCCAGATCCAGTCCGACCCGAAGGTCATCGAGGCCTACCTCGGCGAGGATCACCACAAATCCCTCTCGCACCACTGAGCCCATGCTGACGGTCAAGAATCTCGAGGTCTGCTACGGCGCCATCAGCGCGCTGCGGGACGTTTCCTTCCACATCGAGGCCGGCCGCATCGTCACGCTCATCGGCGGCAACGGCGCGGGCAAGACCACCACGCTGCGCACCATCTCCGGCCTGCTCCGCGCCAAGCAGGGCGGCATCATCTTCAAGGGCGAGGACATCTCCAGGCTCCCGCCGCACCAGATCGTCGCCCGCGGCCTCTGCCACGTGCCGGAGGGCCGCATGGTGTTCTCCAACCTCTCTGTCGACGAGAACCTCGCGATGGGCGCCTACCTGAAGACCGACCAGGCGAAGATCGCGGAGAACCGTGACTATGTGTTCAGCGTCTTCCCGCGCCTGAAGGAGCGCCTCACCCAGGCCGCCGGCACGCTCTCCGGCGGCGAGCAGCAGATGCTGGCCATCGGCCGCGCGCTCATGGGCGAGCCGCAACTGCTCATGCTCGACGAGCCCTCGCTCGGCATCGCGCCGAAGCTCATCAGCACCATCTTCGAGAAGATCGTGGAGATTAACAAAAACCACGGCATAACCATCCTGCTCGTCGAGCAGAACGCCAACCTCGCCCTCGAGATCTCGCACGACGCCTACGTCCTCGAGACCGGTGTGGTCGCGATGCAGGGCCCGTCCGCCGAGCTCCGGAACAACCCGGACCTCAAGGCCGCGTATCTGGGCGGGTGATCCTGCCTTTTCGCTTCACCGGTGGGAGGGGCTTTATGCCCCGACGAAAGAATTCCCGCCGGCGGAAACAGTCGGGGCGTAAAGCCCCTCCCACCCCGGGATCGCCGCCTCTGACTGTCCGTTAACTGCCCCATTGCCGCCGGCCGTCCGGCGTCCAAGCTGACCGGACCCCCATGAAGACCCCGCGCGCGTTGGCTGCCCTGCTGTCCTGCCTTGTTTTTCCCGGTGCGCTGGCCGCCGCCGACTCCGTCACCGCCTGGCCCGAGGTCACCCGCGAGAACAAGCCGTGGACGCGCTGGTGGTGGCCCGGCAGCGGCGTCGATCCCGCGAGCCTCACCGCGGAGCTCCAGTCCTTCCAGGAGGCCGGCCTCGGCGGCGCCGAGATCACGCCCATCTACGGCGCCAAGGGCTATGAAAGCCGCTACATTGATTTCCTGACGCCGAAGTGGATGCAGATGCTCGAGCACACCGGCCGCGAGGCGCAGCGCCTCGGTCTCGGCATCGACATGGCCACCGGCACCGGCTGGCCCTTCGGCGGCCCGTGGGTGACCCCGGCCGACGGCTCGGCCAAGCTCGCGCTCGTCGACGGCAAGCTCGCCGGCACGCCCACCAAGATGATGGTCAAGCGCGCTGCCCCCGGCGACGAGGGCCTGGTCATCGATCCCTATTCCACCGGCGCCCTCGAGCGCTACCTCGCGCCTTTCGGCGCCGCCTTCGAGAAATTCCCGCGCGAACTCATCCGCAGCCAGTTCCACGACTCCTTCGAGTATTACGGCTCCGAGTGGAGCCCCGGCCTGCCCGCCGCCTTCCAGGAACTGCACGGCTACGACATCCAGACCTACGCGGCCGAGCTGATGGGCCAGAAACCCGCCGACGCCGACACCGTCGCCCGCCTTAAGAGCGATTATCGCGCGACGCTCGCCCGGCTGCACCTCGATTACCTCAACACCTGGGTGAAGTGGTCGCACGACCGCGGCTTCAAGGTCCGCAACCAGTCGCACGGCGCGCCGGCCAACCTGCTCGACCTCTACGGCGCCGTCGACATGGCCGAGACCGAGACCTTCGGCTCGACGCCCTTCCCCATCCCCGGCCTGCGCCGCCTGCAGAACGAGGTGCGCGGCAACGACCAGGACCTGCCCGAGCCGCTCGTGATGCGCATGGCCTCCTCCGCCGGCCACGTGATGGGCCACCCGCTCACCTCCAGCGAGACCTGCACCTGGCTGCGCGAACACTGGAAGGTCGCGCTCTCCTACACCAAGCCCGAGATCGACCGGCTCTTCGTCAACGGCATCAACCACATCCTCTATCACGGCACCGCCTTCTCGCCGCAGGACGCGCCGTGGCCCGGCTGGCTGTTCTACGCCTCCACCCAGTTCAATCCGCGCAACCCCTGGTGGCAGGACTTCGGCGCGCTCAATGCCTACGTCGCCCGCGTCCAGTCCATCCTCCAGCGCGGCACGCCGGATAACGAGATCCTCATCTACTGGCCCGCCGCCGACATCTGGGACGACCCCGCCGGCCCGCTTATGCAGCAGCTCGGCGTGCACAACGTGAAGTGGCTCACCGCCAAACCGACCGGCCTCCTCGCGCAAAAGCTCCTCAACACGGGCTACGGCTTCGACTACATCTCCGATGCGCAGCTGCAGCTGACTAAGGCCGACGCCGGCGGGCTCGTGACGCCCGGCTCGCGCTACAAGGTCCTGCTGGTGCCCGCCACCCGCCGCATGCCCGTCGCCACGCTTCAGCGTCTCGCCCAGCTATCCCAAGAGGGCGCGAAGGTCATCTTCGAGGCGCTGCCGGAGGACGTGCCCGGTCTGGGACGCCTGGAGGCGCGCCGGGCCGAATTCCAAAAGGTGCGCGCCGGCCTCGGCGCCCTCGTGCAGGCCGATCCGGCCGCCACCCTGCCCGCGCTCGGCGTCGCCCGCGAACCCGTCGCCGACACCGGCACGAGCTTCATCCGCCGCGCCACCGAGGACGGTTATGATTATTTCCTGACCAATCTCACGGCTACGAAACACGACGGCTGGATCACGCTGGGTCGCGCCGCCCGGGCCGTGCTGATCTTCGATCCCCTGACCGGCCAGCGCGCGCTCGCCGCCTCGCGTCAGTCTGCCGGCGGCGCTACCGAGTATTATCTTCAGCTGGCCCCGGGCGAATCACTCATCGTCCGCACCAGCACCAAGCCGGTTTCATCCAACCTCGCCTTCTGGCCCTACCGCACCGCGACCGGCCAGCCGGTCGTGCTGGACGGCTCCTGGTCTGTCACGGCGGTCCGCGGCGGCCCGGAACTGCCGCCGGCCTTCAAGCAGACCGGTTTCGGTTCGTGGACCGCGCAGGGCGGCGAGTGGGAACGCTTCGGCGGCACCGCCCGCTATGAGACCGAGTTCACCCTGCCCGCGGACACCAAGGCAGGCGACTGGCTGCTTGATCTCGGCGAGGTCCGCGAAAGCGCGCGGGTCATCGTCAACGGCCAGGACGCCGGCACGGTCTGGTCGCTGCCCTTGCAGGCCCGGATCGGCTCCCTGCTCAAAGCCGGCAAAAACACCCTCGCCCTCGAGGTCACCAACCTCGCCGCCAACCGCATCCGCGACCTGGACCGGCGCAAGGTGGAATGGAAGATCATGCGGGAAATCAACTTCGTGAACATCAGCTACCGGCCCTTCGACGCGTCGAACTGGGAGATCACCCCCGCCGGCCTCCTCGGCCCGGTCAAACTGGTGCCGCTGCAGGCGCTGGTGCCGTAACCGTTTCTTGGAGGCGGGACCATCAGTCCCGCGAGGCATGGGACGAGCTACCCTCAACCCGCGGGACTGATAGTCCCGCCTCCATCGCCCCCCGTTCCCGCTCTTGCGAAATGCCCCGCCTGGGCTAGCTTTCCTCCATGATCCGCCGACTCCTCCCCCTCTTCGCCGGGCTGTTCGCCGTGCAAGCCGCGGCCGTGATCGTCGACGTCAACCTGCCCTACAAGGAGCTCCGCCTGAAGGACGGCCTGCTCTTCACCGACGTCGCCGTGCGCAGCATCAACACCGCCACCGGCACCGTCATGCTGCTGGTCAACAAGGATCTCGTCAGCGTGCGCACCGCCATGCTGCCCGACGACGTCAGCGCCCGCCTGAAGGCCATGGCCCCGGCGCAGACCACCGAGGAGATGGAAGCCGAGAAGCAACAGCTGGCCGCCGACCGCAAGAAGGCCGCCGAAAACGCCGAGCGCCGCCAGCGGATTGCCGAGGACGAGGCGGCCGCCGCCCGCGCCGCCAGCCGCACCCTCAACGTCAAGCAGGCCGCCGACACCGCCGCCCGCTACGAGGCGATCCCCGACGAAGTCGCCAAATTCGCCGAGCAACGCGCCCGGGCCTATTTCCGCTACCAGAGCGACCCGCACTCCAACATCGGCGCCGTGATCAATTCGGACATCTTCCTCGACAACCCCGAGCCCGTGCCCGGCTGGGGCGGCCGCTGGCGCGTCGAGGGCGTGGCCTACCGCCAGTTCATCAACAACCAGGCCAGCGGCTTCGGCCGCAGCGGCCAGGAGTTCGAGATCATGATCCAGACCCACGAGCACAAAAAGCCCGAGATCGTCGAAATCCGCATAAAATAGACCGACCCAACCCCTTGATTTTTGCCGGGCGGCCCGTAAATTGGCCGCCCTTTTCGTTTCTCCCAGCTCTCAACCACAGACTCTCAGCTCCGCTACATTCCCATGTCCACCACCACACCGCAAAAATTCGAGTTCCAGGCCGAGATCAAGCAGCTCCTCGATATCGTCATCCACTCGCTCTACACCGAGAAGGAAATCTTCGTCCGCGAGCTGGTCTCCAACGCCTCCGACGCCCTCGAGAAGCTCCGCCACACCCAGCTGACCGAAAAGAACGTCTTCGGCGACCAGCCCCTCGAGATCAACGTCACCACCGACGACACGGCCAAGACCCTCACCATCCAGGACCACGGCATCGGCATGACGCGCGCCGAGCTGATTGAGAATCTCGGCACCATCGCGCACTCCGGCTCCAAGGCCTTCCTCAAGGCCCTTGGCGAGGGCGGCGCCAAGAACTCCAACCTCATCGGCCAGTTCGGCGTCGGCTTCTACTCCGCGTTCATGGTCGCCAAGTCCGTGAAGGTTTACTCGCACTCCTACAAGGCGGACGAGCCCGGCCACGTCTGGTCTAGCGACGGCTCCGGCAGCTACGAGATCGAGGAGGCCGCCGACGTCGCGCGCGGCACGAAGATCGTCATCGAGCTGAAGGACGACTGCGCCGAATACGCCACCGAGAGCCGCATCAAGGACATCGTCGAGCGCTACAGCGCCTTCGTCTCCTTCCCGATCAACCTCGCCGGCAAGCGCGTCAACACCGTTCAGGCCCTCTGGCTGCGCTCGAAGAACGAGATCAAGGACGAGGAATACACCGAGTTCTACAAGTTCCAGGCCCACGCCTACGACGACCCGCTCCTCCGCCTCCACTTCTCGGCCGACGCCCCGCTCTCGATCAACGCCCTCGTCTTCGTCCCCTCGGAAAACACCGAGCGCTTCGGCTTCGCCCGCTTCGAGCCGGCCGTCGCCCTCTACTGCCGCAAGGTCCTGATCGACGCCGCACCAAAGGACCTGCTCCCCGAGTGGCTGCGCTTCCTCAAGGGCGTCGTCGACAGCGAGGATCTCCCGCTGAACATCTCGCGCGAGACCATGCAGGACAAGGCCCTCCTGGAGAAGCTGGGCAAGGTCATCACCAAGCGCTTCCTCAAGTTCCTTGACGAGGAGGCCACCCAGCGCCCCGACGGCTACGTGAAGTTTTACGGCCATTTCGGCATCTTCCTGAAGGAGGGCGCCGCGCTCGACCACACCCACAAGGACCAGCTCATGAAGCTGCTCCGCTTCGAGTCGTCGCTCACCGACAAGACCAAGCAGACCTCCCTCGCCGACTACGTCTCGCGCATGGGCGCCGACCAGAAGGAGATCTATTACCTCGTCGGCAAGGACCGCACCGCCATCGAGAGCGGCCCGTATCTCGAGGGCTTCAAGGCCCGCAACCTCGAGGTGCTCTTCTGCTACGAGCCGGTCGACGAATACGTGATGAACAACGCCCGCGAGTTCGACGGCAAGAAGCTCATCGCCGCCGACCACGCCGACGTGAAGCTCGCCGACATCCCGAAGCCCGAGGGCGCCCTCTCCGCGGACGACACCAAGAAGCTCACCGCCTGGCTCAAGGAGTCGCTCGGCGAGCGCGTGGCGGAGGTGAAGGCCAGCGACCGCCTCGTGGATTCGCCGGCCCTCGCGATCAACGCCGACGCGTTCATGTCCGCCCACATGCGCCGCATGATGAAGGCCATGAACAAGGACGGCGCCGACCTCCCGCAGAAGGCCAACCTCGAGATCAATCCCCGCTCCGCCGTCATCAAGCGCCTCTTCGAGATCCACACCACGTCACCCGACAAGGCCAAGCTCGTCGCCGAGCAGATCCTCGACAACGCCCTCATCTCCGCCGGCATGCTGGAGGACGCGACCCCCATGGTCGCCCGCATGTATAAGCTCCTCGAGACGGTCTGAGGTGCAGCTGAGTCGTTGACCCAGCCGCCGCCTGGTGGAGCGGCCTGGCCACAGGTGCCGGCTCGGGCGAGCACGACGTGGTCAGCGCGCTCCACCCCCCAGCGCGGGATCAGTGATCCCGCGCTGCCATCAGACTGCGGCCCCGTCGCCGCCACGCCGCCAGGCCCAGCACGACCGCGCCGGCGAACGCCGCATAGGTCGACGGCTCCGGAATCGCCGACGGGATGACGTTGAATCCGACGCTGCCGGTGTTGAAGCCAAAGGATCCGTAGGACTGCTCGAAACCGGCGTAGTCAATCACCGTCCCGCCGAGGAAGGTGCTCAACGGGGAATTCAGGGCCGGCGCGTCCTGCACCAGGCCAAGGTTTACGAACGTCCATAGCTGGATGCCGAGATTGGTGAACGTATAACCAGACACCGGCACATCCGGCGTGTTCGACTCGAACGTGAAACCCAGCGTATCATACGTCGCCGTGTTGCTGGCCAGCAGGTGCGCAACATTGAAGCCAAGGCTGCCCGGGTCCCACGTGCCCGTGTTGGTGCCGAGCCGGGTGATGCTGATGGAAGCGGGCGCGACAATGTCCGTGGAGTTCTGGAAATTGGCGAGGTCCGCCTGCGCATCCGTGGCGCCAAAATTGAGGCTGAAGGCAATGTCGAACCGGTCCCCGTCGACGATGCCCGGCGTGGAGTTGGCATTGCTGATTTCCACCCGGACGGTTTGGATGATCGTTTGCGCGGGTGCGGCGAGCACACCGGCGGTGGCGGACAGGATGACCATCAGCAGGCGGGAGATGATTTTCATAGGCGGGGCGGCGGCTTACTTTTAACCGAACCGGACCGCCCGGGCCATACCCCGACCGGGGTATGCGCGCAGCGAAGGATTGCCGCGCCGGGGTGAACCCCCCAGCTTCCTGCGTGATGCTTCGCGTGCCCGGCGTTTTCCTCCTTATCGTGGCTTTCGCCGGTGCCAGCGAACTCGGTCGCCCTGTGCTGACCAATCACCCGCCGAGCGCCTACCTGCGCTCGAGCCAGGTTTGGACGGCGATCCAGGACGACGGCGGCCTGATGTTGTTCGGGAATTTCAGCTGCACGCTGCTCTACGACGGCGAGGTGTGGTCGGACGTCGACATGCCCTACGCCCGCATCGTGCGCAGCCTCGGCCGCGGTGCGGACGGCACGATCTACGTCGGCGCCTACAACCAGCTCGGTTATTTTCGCGATGACGCGAGGGGCAACAAACAATTCGTCTCACTCGTCGACCAGCTGCCGGCCGACGAGCGCGACTTCCGGGAGATCGAGGCCATCGCAACGGAAGGCGACCGGGTTTACTTTGCGACCAGCACCAAGCTGCTGTGCTGGGCCCAGGGAGCCTTCACCGTTCGCGCCCACCGCGCCGGCACGCCGCTGGTGGCGGCGGGAGCACTCTATTTCCATGCACGCGGCGAACCGCTGCGGCGCTGGGCCGACGGCGAGATTCGCGCGGTGCCGGGCGGGGATGCCCTCCGGGACCAGGCGCTGGCCGGGCTGGCCGCCGAACCGGATGGCGGCCTGTTGGTGGGCACGGTGACGGGCGGACTGATGCGGTTGCGCAACGGACACCTGGAGACGTTTTCCACTGAGATCGACGAGCGCCTGCGGCGGAACCGGCTCCGCCGCCTCTGCCGGCTCGCCGACGGCAGCCTGGCCCTGGCCCTGGAATCAGGCGGGATCTGGCTCCTTGATTCGCGCGGCGGCTACCTCTCCGCCCTCAACGAAAGCAACGGACTGCCGAACAGTGTCGTCCATACCCTGACCCCTGATCGCGAAGGGGGCCTTTGGATCGGACATAACGGCGGGGCGACGCGCCTCGAGTGGCCGGCGGCCTACACCTATTTCGACAAGGCCGCGGGCCTGCTCGGCACCGGGCAAAAAATCGACATCACACGCCATGCGGGCCAGCTGCATCTCGCGACCAACAGCGGCGTGCTCCGCCTGCAACCCGGCGCCACGGGGGAGCTCGCGCGCTTCGTCCCGGTGCCCGGGCTCGCGGGGGAAACGCGCGCCATGGCGGCAAGTCCCTCCGGCCTGCTCGCCGTCACCGAGCGCAGCGTTTCGCTCCTCGAAAACGGCGCCTTTCATCCGGTCGTCACCTTCCCCACCCCCTCGGCCAACGCGCCCTACGCAATCGTCATGTCAAAACGCGATCCCGCGCGCGCCTGGATCGCCCAGCAGGAGGGCCTGCGCTCCCTGCGGCGGACCGCGGCGGGCTGGGACGACGAAGGACTCGTGCCGGGCATCGACCAGGCGATTTACGGCGTGGAGGAACTGGCGGACGGCACGCTGTGGCTCACCAAGCTCTTTGACGGCTTCAAACGCGTGCGTTTCGCCGCGACGGCGGACGGCGCGCGGGGCGCCGCGCAGATCGAGGATTTTTCCGGCGGCGCCGGGCTTCCCGCCAAGCTGGCGGCAAACAATTTCGTCGTGCCCTGGCGGGGCGAGCCGCTGTTTTCCACCGACTACGGCTTGTTTCGCCGCGATGCGACCGACCGGGCCTTCGTGCCCGTCCAGGAGTTCGGCCCGCGGTTGCATGAGATCCCGCTCCACATCGCGCGGCTGGTGCCCTCGGGCGAGGACGCCTTCTGGCTGGTCGCATTCACCACGCCCCCGGGGCCGACCGTCGATCGCGGGCGGCGGATTTACCGGGTGCCCCGCGCCGGCGAGTGGGAGACGATGCCCCATTTCGTGATCGATAACACGGGCACCGTGAGCCGGAGCGGCCTCCTGGAGGAGACCACGCCCGGCGGCCGCGTGTTGTGGCTGGCGGGCATCAGCGGCCTGATGCGGATCGAGCTCGACCGCACCGCGGCCGCGCCGGTGCCCTTCACCGCCCGCGTGAAGGCGGAGGCCCAGCGGCCGGGCGAAAGCTGGTGGAGCGACCGGCCGCGGCCGGATCTGACAGATCCCCGCGAACCGCCGCCGCGACCGGTAAAATTCGCCACTCCGCTCCAGGATGGCATGACCCTCGCCCACGGCCACACGGCAGTTAAGTTCGAATATCTCGCGATCCGCCAACAGACCGGCAGCGCGCCGCACTACCAGACCTGGCTCGAAGGCTACGAGGACGGGTGGACCGTGGCGTCATCCGCCCGGACCCGGATCATGACGAACCTGCCGGCGGGCGACTATGTTTTCCATGTCCGCGCCGAAGACAGCAACGGCCGGCCCAGCGAGCCGGCGCTGCTGCGGTTCCGCGTGCTGCCGCCCTGGTGGTGGACGTGGTGGGCTTTCGGCGGCTACGGCCTGGGCGGCGGCCTGCTGGTCTTCGGCCTGGTTCGCTGGCGCAGCCGCGCTTTGCACCGGCAAAATGCCGAGCTCGAGCAAACCGTCCAGGCCCGCACCCTCACGCTCCGTCAGCGGGAGCAACAGCTCAGCGAGGCGCGCGACGCCGCCGAGGCGGCCAATCGCGCCAAAAGCGCCTTCCTCGCCAGCATGAGCCACGAGCTGCGCACCCCGCTCAACGCCATCCTCGGCTACACCCAGCTGCTCCGCGGCTCGGGCGAACTGACGGCCGAGAGCCGCCGCCAGCTCGAGGTCATCCACCAAAGCGGCGACCACCTCGCCGGCATGATCAACGAGGTGCTCGATCTTGCCAAGGTCGAGGCCGGGCGCATCGAGTTGTCCGTCCAGCCCTTCTCCCTCAACCGCCTGCTGGCCTTGCTCACCGAGATCTTCGCCCTGCGCGCAGCGCAGAAGGGCCTCGCTTTCACACTGCACACGGCACCGGGCGTGCCGGACTTTGTCCTGGGGGATGAGGCGAGGCTCCGCCAGGTGCTGCTGAACCTGCTGGGCAACGCCCTGAAATTCACCCCGCAGGGTCACGTCGAACTGCAGGTCGCGGCGACCGCCGGCCGGATCAGCTTCGCCGTGAGCGACACCGGCATCGGCATCCCGCCGGCCGAGCAATCGCGCATTTTCGATCGGTTCTACCAGGCCGCCGGCCCGGCCTTTGCCGCCCAGGGCGCCGGCCTCGGCCTCGCCATCAGCCAGCGGCTCGTCCGCCTCATGGGTGGCGCCATCCAGGTGGAAAGCGCCCCGGGTCGCGGCAGCACGTTCCGCTTCGAGCTCGCGCTGCCGGCCACCGGAGCCGCGCCCGCGCCCCTGCCCGAGCGACTGCCCACGGGCTACCGCGGCCCCCGCCTCCGCGTGCTCATCGTGGACGACGAGCCCATCAACCGGGATCTGCTTCACACCCTGCTGCGTCCGCTGGGCTTCCTGATCGACGAGACCGACGACGGCGCCACGGCCGTCGAGCGCGCGGCCGCGCAGCCGCCCGCGCTCATCCTGATGGACATCCGCCTCAAGTCCCTCAACGGCCTGGACGCGACCCGGCGCATCCGCGCCTTGCCGATGGGCGGGCAGATCCGGATCATCGCCGTGACGGCCAGCGTATTCCCGGACGACCGCGCCCAGGCCATTGCCGCCGGGTGCGATGAATTCTCGGAAAAACCCATCCAGACCGCGCGGCTGATCGAAATGATCGGCCGGCTGCTCCAACTCGATTGGATCCGGCCGGCGGAATCCGCCGGCTTGCGGCCCTCGCTCCTGCCCGAGCAGCTTCCCGCCGGCTGGGCCCTCCCCGCCCCCGCGGTGCTCGAGGACCTCGAAGCCCTCGTGGAAATCGGCGACCTCGTCGCCTTCCGGGCGCGGGTCGCGGCGGCGCGCAGCGAACCGGCGGCCGCCCATGACCTGCTCGACGCCCTGCACAGCCTCGCCGCCCAAGCCCGGCTGGCCGACCTGCGGCGCTGGCTCGAGGCCGCCCGCCGCCGCCTCTCCCCCTCATGAAAACCCTGCTCGTGGTCGACGACGTCCCCGCCAACCTTTCGATGCTGATCGATGCGGCCAGCGCGGCGGGCTACCGCGTGCTCCTGGCCGAGAACGGCGAGCGGGCGCTCAAGCTCGCGGCCAGGACCACGCCCGACCTCGTGTTGCTGGATGTGATGATGCCCGGTCTCGACGGGTATGCCACCTGCCGGCGGTTGAAGGCCGACCCGGCGCTGCGTGCCGTGCCGGTGATTTTCCTCTCCGCGCTCGGCGAAGTCACCGACAAGATTGCCGGCCTGGAGGCCGGCGGCCTCGACTACGTCACCAAACCCCTCGATCCCACCGAGGTGCTGGCCCGCGTGCGGGTGCATCTCGAGCTGCGCCGGTTGCAAACCGAGCTCCAGGAGGAAGTCCGGCGACGCCAGGAGGCCGAGCGGTCGCTGCGCCAGTCGCTCGACCGCGCGCTGCTGGTCGCCACGCTTGACGGACAGGTGCTTTTTGCCACGCAGCGCGCCAGCCAGGTCCTCCAGGCACATTTCGGGAAGAGCCAGGACGACCTGCTGCCGGCCAGCCTGCTCACTGCGTCGGGCACCCGGGAAATCGCGACCGCCGCCGGCCGCCTGCGGGTGCGGCGCTTCGCCGAGGTCGGGGACGCGGAGTGCGCCACGCTGCTTCTCGAGGAGCTCGGTGTCTCCGCGGCCCACCGGTTGGAGCAGCTCGGGCTCACGCCGCGCGAGGCGGAGGTGCTCTTCTGGATCGCCGAGGGCAAGAGCAACCCCGAGATCGCGCTCATCCTGGCCAACACCGCCGGCACGGTGAAGAAGCAGGTCCAGAGCATCCTCGACAAGCTGCGGCTGGAAAACCGCCTCGTCGCCGCGCGCCGCGCGCGGGAGATCCTCGACGCACCTTAAAGCGCCCGCGTCCGGCGGCGCACGATGACGAAGCCCAAGGCCAGCGCTCCGGCGAGTATCGCATAAGCCGACGGCTCGGGGATGGCGCTGACCGTCAGGTTGAGCTGCGTGCCGGTGAGGTCGAAGGCGTAGCCATAGCCGCCCAGGCCGGTCGCGGCGAAGTTGGCGCCGTCCAGCCCGGTCAGCGTCGTGCCGCCGGCGAAGGTGAAGAGCGTGTAGGTGCCGAAGCCGAAGCCGGTGCCCTGCGTGATGGCAAAAATGAGATCGGCGTTGGCGTCCACGAGAAACGTGCTGCCCGCCTCGAAGCTGCTGGCCTCGGTCACCGTGCCGAGCGTGAAGGCAAAGGTCGCATCATCCAGCGCGTGCACGGTCGACCCGTTCTGCGCCGTGAAGCCACCGTAAACCGTGCCGCCGCTCCCGAGCGTCAGGTCACTGCCAGCGCCAATGAAGGTCTGCCCGGCGAGCAGTCGCGCATTATTCGTGAGTGTCACATGCCCTGTGCCACCCTGGCCGATGATGACGTTGGCGACGCCGTGCGCGAGGGGGTTGCCTGAATACCCAATGACCGGATTGGCATAGGTGTTGAAAACATCGAGCGGCGTGAGATCCACGCCACTGTTGATTTGGGCGTTGGCCCCGCTGGCGCTGATATAGCCGACGCCGCCCGCGGATTGACCGAGAATGATATCCTGCCCCTTGTTATAGAGAAAATGGTTGGCTAAGGTTACGTGGCCGGTGCCGGCACCGCCGATAATCGCGAGGCCGTTGTCGACAAACCAACCTCCGGAATCCTTCTCGTTCATCACGAGGCTGCCCGTGGAGCCGGCCTGCTCTCCCAAGGTGAGAGAGCGGCTTTGGGCCACCCCGCCATTGGGAATGGTGAACGCGCCCATACCGTCCAGTTCGGTGAGGATCGTGGAGGTGCCCCAAGTCTGCGGCGTCCAATAGTTGGCATAATAAAAGCCCAGGTTCGTAAGGACGCCGATCCGGCGGAGATTACCGGGGTTGGTTCCACTCAGGCTGAAATACCCGTCATCTCCCGCCAGCTTGCCGATGGTCATGTCGCGAAATATATAATCATAAACGCGCACAGTGCCCGCGCGAACCGTGAAGTCCTGCAATTCGATTCTGCTTTGAGACATGCCGCGTTCGAGGACCAGCGTGCCGCCGCCATCCTTGGTCACCGCTCCAGTCCCGCGCAGGGACTGGACGGCCGGCAAGGCGGCATCGTTGAAAATATAAAGATAATCGCTGCGATCCACCCCGAGTGTCAGGGTCTTGCCGGCATCGACCCGGAAGGTGTTGTTCGTGCCGGAAACATTGATGATCGTGCCGTAGTTGGTCGCGAATTCAAACGTCGTGGCCGGCTGGAACGTCATAGTCTCCGTCGCCTGGAAGACCCCTCCATTCAGGTTGAGCGTCATCAACAAGGTCGGGTTGGGGACAGCGGCGAAGGCGGCGGTGCCCCCGTTGATATTAACCTGGGTGATATTGTGCGTCCCTGTTCCCGTGAACCGGATTTCGCCGCCGTTCACGGTCACGGTTCCGGAACTGTTCGCACTCACATTTTTGACGACCGTCACCCCCGCCGTCTGGGTGATCCCGCCGATCACGGACACGCCCGTTCCGCCCGCCGCGCCATCGGAGGTAAACCAATAGGGATTGGCCGAGGTGGCGGTGTGATTGAACTGCACATCACCAAAGACCGTCTGGTTGCCCGAGCCCAACGAAAGATATCCACCGCCGACGGCACTGGCACTCGCGATGGCTCCGATGTCGAGCGACGCGATCGAGAGCGACGTGCTGCTTAGCTGGAGCACGCCTTGGTCTGCCAAGGTCAATTGTCCGCCTCCGGCACCGAACTGGGGGGCAATCAAGCGGGAGCCGGCACCGGAGATGAGCACCGCCTGTTGGCTGTAATACATGCTATCCGCGACGCCCCCGGTGCTGGTCAGCACGGCGCCTCCGCTCAGGGTCAGATAGGGGTTGGGGCCATTGGCTTCCTCATTCTCATTAAAAACCACCTGGGCGACGGTGTGGGTGCCTCCGGTCAAATTCAGCGTGCCCGTGGCTCCCACGTAAACCGCGCCGGTGCCGAGGGCCCCGGTCGTGCCCACCTGCAATGTGCCATCGGCGATGCCGGTGCTGCTGGTGTAGGTGTTGGCTCCACTCAGGATCAAGGTGCCCGCGCCATCCTTCGTGAACCCGAAGCTGCCGCCGCTTTCGGTGATCGCACCACTCTGCGTGGCGGTTCCGGTGCTGACCGTGAACGTGTAGGGCGCGCCCGGGGCATTCAACCCGATGCCCGTGCCACCAAAGGTATTGATGGTGGTCTGCGCGGACAGGATGCCGCCATGCAGCAGGCCGGAGAGCAGCACCAGACGGGAAAGGCGGTGGTTCATGGTGGTTCCTGGGACCGCAGACTACCGCAAACCCGTGGCACCGGCCATACCCCGACCGGGGTATGGGCACCTCGCGCCGGAGCGCCGGCCTGCTGGAGGACACGACGCGAATGGTGGTGAGGTTGAAAAAACTCCTCGAAACGACGTGATCGCCTTGCCCCGGGGCGGGATTGCCGATCCCGCCTTTCTCTTGGTTTCGACGCACCCGTCCGGGTGCGTTTTCATTTACGCCCAAAGGCCTATCCCCCGGGCAGAGCTTGGGATTGTCCACCGGCACCGGATGTGTAGGTTCAGCCCCATGCTGAAATCATTCCGCACCCTCCTGCTGCCGGTCCTGTGCCTCGGCAGCCTCTTCGCCCAGCAGCCGGCCGCCGAGCCGGCCTCGCGCCTCCTCCGGTTCCCTGCCACCAACGGCACCGACATTGCCTTTTCCTACGGCGGCCAGCTCTACACCGTGCCCGTCGCCGGCGGCACGGCCCGCCGCCTCACCGACGGCCCGGGCTACGCCATCTTCCCGCGCTACTCGGCCGACGGCCGGCAGCTCGCCTTCACCGCCCAATACGACGGCAACACCGAGGTCTACGTCATGCCCGCCCAGGGCGGCACGCCCAAGCGCCTCACCGTCTCCGCCACGCTCGACCGCGACGACCTCGCCGACCGCATGGGGCCGAACAATATCGTGATGGGCTGGCGCAACACCGCGGCCGAGGTCGTCTTCCGGTCCCGCTGGCGCTCCTACAACCCCTTCATCGGCCAGCTTAATACCGTCGGCCTCGACGGCGACCTCCCGACCCAGCTGCCCGTCCCGCGCGGCGGCTTCGTCTCTTATTCGCCCGACGACACCAAGATCGCCTACAACCGCGTCTTCCGCGAATTCCGCACCTGGAAACAATACCGCGGCGGCATGGCCGACGACATCTGGATCTTCGATCTCAAGACCGGGAAGATCGAGAACATCACCGACAACCCCGCGCAGGACCTCTTCCCCATGTGGGCCGCCAACGGCCGCATCTACTTCGTGTCCGAGCGCACACCCCGCGCCAACCTGTTCAGCTACGACCTGGCCACGAAGAAGACCGTGCAGCTGACCAAATTCACCGACTTCGACGTCAAGTTCCCGTCGCTGGGCCGCGATGCCATCGTCTTCGAGCAGGCCGGCCAGGTCTGGCGTCTCGACCTCGCCACCGGCAAATCCGCCGTCGTGCCCATCGCCGTCCGCGAGGACGCCGCCGCCGCCCGCCCCGCCCTCGTCAATGTCGCCCGCAACGTCGCCAGTGTCTCCCCCTCGCCCGACGGCCAGCGCGTCACCGTCGTCGCCCGCGGCGATGTCTTCACCGTGCCGGCCAAGGACGGCCCCACCCGCAACCTCACCCAGACGCAGGGCGTGCACGAGCGCGGCGCCACCTGGTCGCCCGACGGCAAGTGGATCGCCCACCTCTCCGACGCCACCGGCGAGTTCGAGCTCTACCTGCGCCCGCAGGACGGTCGCGGCGCGGCCACCCAGCTGACCCAGGGCAACGCCACCTACCCGTCGACGCCCGTCTGGTCGCCTGACTCCAAGAAGCTCCTCTGGGCCGACCGCGAGCAGCGCCTGCGCTTCGTCGAGGTCGACACCAAGGCCGTCACCACCGTGGACGAGAATCCCGACGCCCCCCTCTCCCAGTATGACTGGGCCCCTGACTCGCAGTGGATCACCTGGATCCGCCAGGAGCGCGGCGCCCTGCCCAAGGTGATGCTCCACGGCCTCGCCAACAAGCAGACGATCACCGTCGACGACGGCTGGTATGCCTCGAGCCAGCCCGCCTTCAGCGACGACGGCAAGTGGCTGCTTTTTGCCTCCGCCCGCGACTTCCGCCCCATTTATTCCGACACCGAGTGGAACCATGCCTACCTCGACATGGAGCGGATCTACCTCGTGGCCCTCGCCAAGGACACGGCCTCGCCCTTCGCCCCGAAGAGCGACGAGGTCGCCCTGCCCAAGGAGGACGAGAAGAAGCCCGACGACGACAAATCCAAGGCCGCCGAGAAAACCGCGGACAAGGCCGAGGCCAAGCCTGCCAAGAAGACTGTCACCGTGAAGGTCGACGCCGACGGGCTCGCCGGCCGCATCATCAGCCTGCCCATCACGCCGTCGAACTACAGCGGCATCCAGATGGTCGGCGACAAGGTTTACTACCGCCGCGTGCCCGGCGGCCCGGTCGGCGGCGGTGGCGGCGGCGAGGGCTTCGGCGCCACCCGCGACAACCGCAACGTGGTCGCCGTCTACGACCTCAAGACCCGCAAGGAGACCGAGCTCGGCAACTTCGACGCCTTCGAGATCACCGCCAACGGCAAGAAGGTCCTCGTCCGCGCCGGTCGCGACTATTCGATCATCGACCTGCCCTCCGCCAAGGTCGAGCTGAAGCCCGACGCCAAGCTCGACTTCTCCGGCCTCGAGGTCCGCCTCGACCGCCAGGCCGAGTGGGCCCAGATCTTCGACGAAAGTTGGCGCCAGATGCGCGACTTCTTCTACGCGCCCAACATGCACGGCGTGGACTGGCCCGCGCAGCGCGCCAAATATGGCGCCCTTCTCCCCTCGGTCACGACCCGCAACGACCTCACCTACCTGATCGGCGAGATGATCTCCGAGCTCCACATCGGCCATGCCTACGTGGGCACCGGCGACCGGCCGGACACCCCGAAGATCAAGACCGGCCTCCTCGGCGCCGAGCTCTCGCGCGATCCCGCCAGCCGCGCCTACCGCATCGACCGTATCTTGCAGGGCGAGAACTGGCAGACCAAGACCCGCTCCCCCCTCACCGAGCTCGGCGTGAACGTCTCCGCCGGCGACTACATCCTCGCGGTCAACGGCACGCCCGTCCGCGACCTCGCCAACATCTACTCCGCGCTCATCGGCACCGTCGGCAAGCAGGTCGTCCTGCGCGTCAACAGCCAGCCCGTCGACGAAGGCGCCCGCGACGTCACCGTCGTCCCGCTCGCCGACGAGGCCCCGCTGTATTACGAACAGTTCGTGCAACGGAACATCGACTACGTCGCGGCCAAGACCGGCGGCAAGGTCGGTTACCTCCACATCCCCGACATGGGCCCGGAGGGGCTCAATGAATTCGTCCGCCGCTTTTATCCCCAGCTGGGCAAACAGGCCCTGGTGATCGATGTCCGCGGCAACGGCGGCGGCAACGTCTCCCCGATGATCATCGAGCGCCTCCGCCGCGAACTGGCCATGGTGAACATCCGGCGCAACGGCACGCCCACCACCAACCCCACGCAGATGCTGCTCGGGCCCAAGGTCACGCTGCTCAACGAGTATTCCGCCTCCGACGGTGACCTCTTCCCCTACCGTTTCCGCGAAGCCGGCCTCGGCAAGCTCGTCGGCAAGCGCTCCTGGGGCGGCGTCGTGGGCATCAGCGGCTCGCTGCCCTTCACCGACGGCGGCTCGCTCAACAAGCCCGAGTTCGCCCCCTACGCCAAGGACGGCAAGGGCTGGATCATCGAGGGCCACGGCGTCGACCCCGACATCGTCGTCGACAATGACCCGGCCCGGGAGCTGAAGGGCGAGGACCAGCAGCTGGACAAGGCCATCGAGGTCATCCTCGAGGAGCTCAAGACGAAGGGCCAGGTCCTGCCGCCTCCGCCCGCGTGGCCGGACAAGTCCCTGAAAAACTGACCGCGCCAATCCGCCCACTGAAGCCGGGTGGTCCTGCCGTTTTTCCGGCCCACCCGGCGTCTTCGCCCGCTTGAATTAACACGCCCCCGGCTTTCACCGGGGGCGTGCGATGGCCAAAAACCCGGCCGGAATCAGGCCAGGAGATGCTGCCACTGGTCCTCGCGGGCCGAGCGCGCGGCCTTGAGGGCCCCGACGGCGACGAAGCGCTTGTATTCGGGACCCGCGAGCTTGACCTTCGGCGACTCGAAGCCGTCGGCCGCGAGCTTCTCCTGCAGCACCGTGTCGAAACCCCGGATGCGGCTGCCGCCGCCGGTGACCACGATGTTCTGCAGCAGCTGCGCGACCGAGTCGGACGACGCCCGGCCGATGAGCGTGGTGATGGCCGGGTAGATTTTTTCCATGAGCCGGTTGCACGCGCGGCCGATGGTCTCGCCGAGCTCGAGGGTGTGGTTCTTGCCGCCGATGAGCACCTTGACGTCGATCGGCTTGCGGATCGGCCCGACGTAGGAGTGCTCCTCCTTGATCTGGCGCACGCTGGCGCGCGACAGGCCGTTGTTCGGATAGGTGCGCTGCAGGTCGTCCTCGATCAGCTTGTCCACCGCGTCGCCGGCGAAGGCCAGGCTGATCTGGTCGTCGGCGGTCGGGAAATAACCCTGGATGAGACAGAGGTCGCTGGTGCCACCGCCGATGTCGACGAAGAGCGAGTTCATGACCGGATCGACGTAGTTGGGCTGGCCGAGGCGTGAGTCGTCGCGGAAGCCGAGCGCCGCGAGGAACGGCTCGGGAATGAGCAGCACGCGGTCAAAGACCCCGGCCGCGCAGTTGCGGATGTCCTCGCGCGCGGGCTGGCCAGCGTTGGCGGGCACGCCGATGACGGCGCGGATCTCCGCGGTGTTGGTCGGGTCGATCACGGCGCGCACCCGGCGGATGAAGTCGCGCGCGGGCTCGGCGTGGGCGATGATGCCGTCCTCGAGCGGCGCGATCATCTTCATCTGCAGGCGGTGGGTGAGCGCCTCCTCGCCGATGAGCGTGGTGGCATTGTTCGCAACGATGCCGTCCACCAGGCCCTCGCGGGCGTAACCGACGATCGTCGGGATGATCTTGCTGACGGTGATGTCCTTGCCGTCGGCCGGGCCGGCGAGCACGCAGGAGGCATTGGTGCCCAGGTCGAAGCCGACGAGGATTTTACGCCGGTCGCCGGCACGGCGGGGCGGCGGGGTGTCGAGCGTGACGGTGGCGGGGCGGTCGGCGGGCTTTTTATCAATCGTTGTGGTGGTCATGTGATGGATGAGGCGGGTTCAGGACTCTCGGGCTAAGGCCGGCGCAGGGCGGCGGCCGGGGCGCTCGGCGGCCAGCATGGCGTCGAGCAAGTCGGGAATGGCGGGCGAGCCCGGTGACGCCGGCGCCCGCGGGCGGGCTGGCGCGGGCGGCGCCGCAACGGGTTTCGCCGGGGCCGGCGGCCGGCCGCCGACGAGTTGCGGAATCAAAAGCTCAGCCAACACGACCGCCTCGGCCACCCGCTGTTCCTCGACGGCAAACAACCGGCGCAGCTCGTCGTCGGACAGGGCCTCCGCCCCGTGGGCCGCCCGCAGCTCGCGCACCGCCTCGGCCAGCTCGTTGGCTTGCAGCGACGACGCCCGGACGGCGTCGCCCTGCTCGCGCAGCAGGCAGATCCGGCGCATGAGGCGCGTGAGGCCCGCCACGCGGGCGGGTGGCTCCAGGTTGGTGGAAAATGTGGTCAACAAGGCTGGGCCCTACCGACCAGCCTTGTTTTCTTTGGTTCAAAAAAATTCCCGGCTCCCAAGGGAAACCGGGAATCGTCCCTAGACGGGGCGGGAATTCCGCTCAGCTCACTTCTTGATGCCGATGTATTCGAGGAAGGGCTCCTGCGAGCGCGGGCGGCCGAGGAACTTCTCGACGGACACGGTGACGTCGCGGCTGTGGCCGACGCCGTAGACCTCGTCGCGCAGGCGGCGGCCGACCTTCTCGTCGAGGAAGCCGCCGGGGGCCTTCTGGAACTCGCTGGCCATGTCGAGGGCCATCACCTTGGCCCAGAGATAGCCGTAGTAACCGGCGTCGTAGCCGCCGGCGAGGTGGCCGAAGTAGGCGACAAACGCGGTGTCCGGCGGCGGCGCGATGGCCACGCGCTTCAGCACCGCGTTGGTGACGGCGACGACGTCGAGGCGGGCAGCCTCGTCGGTGGGCACGGCGTGCAGGGCGAGGTCGATCAGGCCGAGCGAGAGCTGGCGGCGCGTGGCGTAACCCTCGGTGGCCTGGCGGGCGGCCACCAGCGCGGCGATCGTCTCGGCCGGGATCTTCTTCGCCGGGTCGCGGTAGTCGGCGGCGAAGGTGTCGAGCACCGCCTTGTCCCAGACCCAGTTCTCGAGCATCTGCGACGGGGCCTCGACGAAATCCTGCGGCACGGCGAAACCGGTCTGCGCCACGAAGCGGGAGCGGCTGAGGATGCCGTGCATGACGTGGCCGAACTCATGGAAGAGCGTGACGACGTCGTTCTGCTTGAGCAGCGAGGGCTTGTCGGCGGACGGGGCCGGGAAATTGCACATGAGGGCCACGACGGGCAGGTCGTAGCGGCCGTCGGCCATCACGCCGCCGGCCTTCTGCGGGAAGCAGGCGAAGTGGTTGAACTTCCCGTCGCGCGGGAACATGTCGAGGTAGAAGGCGCCCATCGGCGTGCCGGTGGTGGAATCCTGCACGACGTAGAGCTGCACACCCGGCGCCCACACGTAGGGCGGCGTTACCTCGGTGAACTTCAGGCCGAAGATCTTCTGGTAGATGGCGAACATGCCGTCGAGGGTCGCCTGGTAGGGAAAGTAGACGCGCAGCGCCTCGGTATCGACGGAGTAGCGCTCCTTGAGCAGCTTGTTGGTGTAGTAGCTGATGTCCCAGGACTCGAGCTGGGCGTCGGCCTGGCCGGTGTGCTTGGCCTTGAGGGCGCGCAGGGTCTCCAACTCGGCGGCGAACTTGGGCTGCAGGCCCAGGCTCAGCTCCTCCTCGAACTTCACCGCGGTCGCGCCGGTCTTGGCCATCTTGACCTCGGTCTGGTAGTCGGCCCAGGTCGCGTAGCCCAGGCGGCGGGCGATCTCGCCGCGCAGGGCGACGAGCTTGCTGAGCACGGGGATGTTGGTCTCGCGGGCGAGCGAGTTGCGGGCGACGTTCACGGCGCGGCGCGTCGCGGCATGGTCGGCGTTCTCGGCGATGGCGACGGCGTGCCAGGTGACGTTGGCGAGCACGCGGTATTTCCCGTCGGGCTGCTTCACGCCGGGGCTGTCGAGGAAGCTCTGCGGCACGCCGGTCATCTCCTCGGCGGTGAAGTCGAGCGGGGCGCGGGCGTTGTTGATGTTCACGGCGAACTCCGTGGTCAGGCCGGCGAGGTCCTTGCGCAGCTTCTCGACCTCGGTGCGCTCGGCGGCGGGCAGGCTGAGGCCGGCGCGGCGGTAGGCGCGCATCTGGTCGTCCACGAGCCGCTGCTCCTGCGCATCGAGCTTCGGCTTGGTGTCGGCGAAGGCCTTGAGGGTCCGGTAGAGGTCGGCGCGATAATCGAGGGCCACGCTCCATTCCTGGAGTTTCACGGACATCTCGTTGGCGGTGTCGCGCATGGTCTTGTCGACCGCGGACTCGGCGACGGTGCCGGCGATGGCGTAGGCGTCGCCGACCCGCGCGGTGATGGCGTCATAGGCGGCAAAGGTGCTCGCGAAGGTAGCCTTGGCCGGGTCCTGTGCCGCGAGGGCGGTCAGGGCCGCGTCGGCGGTCTTGATGGCGTTCTCGGCCTGGGCCTTCACCTCGTCCGGGGTCAGCGGATAGGTCGGCAGCACGAGCGCCATCCGGTTGGCGGCGGCTTGGGCCTGAAACGGCGCGAGGTCGGCGGGTTTCGCCTGGACCGGGGACAGCAGGGCGGCGGGCAGGAGCAGGCACAGCGCCTGACGGAGGAGTCGGGAGGGGGATAGCATAGGGGGGATGATTGCCCAAAGGCTAGGCTCCCCTCGGAGACCGGCTCAACCCCTAAACGACCAAGCGCCAAGCAGCGGGGTCAACTGCACCTGTTATCTTGAATAGCCCAGGTCCCATGCCCACTTCGTGAAGGCCTCGGAGAGCCCTTTTCGGGTCCCGAAAAATGGCGGAGAGGGAGGGATTCGAACCCCCGGGACCTTTCGGCCCACCTGATTTCGAGTCAGGCGCGATCGACCACTCTGCCACCTCTCCGTGATCAAGGAGCGGGAAAGTAGGCCACCGCCTCGAAAACGGAAGCCGAAATTTATCGGCCCGGCGGATTCACCCGCCGGCGTAAAAATCAGACGTTTTCGTCCTCCAGCCCGCTGAGTTCCCGCCGGTTGGCGGGCAGGTGCTGGGGCAGGAAGTAATAATACAGCATCAGCTGCCAGCTGCGGGAGGACCGGTAGAGCGCCAGCGGCGCCAGCAAGGCCAGTCCGAGGGCCAGCCCGATGGCCACCTTGCCCGGCAGCACTCCCAGATACCAGAGGATCAGCACCGGCGTAAGCAGGCCGACGCAGGTCACGCCGTAGTTGATGGCCATGGCGCCGAGGAAAAAGCCCTCGTCCTTCTCGATCTTCAGGCCGCAGTCGCGACAGGACCGGTCGAGCTCGAAGAGCGTGCCCGCCTTGAAGAGCGTGCGCCCGCCGCAGTTGGGGCAGCGGTTGGCGAGGCCTCGGGTGATGATCTGGCCGCGGGTGACTTGCATGGGGAAAGGCTAGTGCTCCTTGGCCGGATTGCGCGCCCGAAAAGCGCAGGCGCCTGCGATTCATATAAGTCCTATAGGACCTATAAGACCTATAGGTCCTATAAAAAAAGCGCCCCCTCGCGGGAGCGCTTTCGAAAACCAACCAGCGGTCGCTTACGCGCCGAGCTGATAGCGGGTGAACCGGCGGATCGCCATGTTCTCGCCGAGCTTGCCGACCTGCTCGGAGAGGAGATCCTTGATCATCTTCTCCGGGTTCTTGACGAACGGCTGGTCGAGCAGGCAGACCTGCGAGTAATATTTCTCGAGCTTGCCCTCGACGATCTTCTGCACGGCGGCCGGCGGCTTGCCGGCCATCTGCGCGGCGGCGATATCGCGCTCCTTGCTTAGCTCGGCCTCGGGGACTTCCTCGCGGCGGACATAGCTCGGGGCGGCGGCGGCGATCTGCAGGCACACGTCCTGGCAGAAGGCCTTGAAATCGTCGGTCTTGGCGACGAAGTCGGTCTCGCAGTTGATCTCGACGAGCACGCCGACCTTGCCGCCCACGTGGATGTAGGAATGGACGAGGCCTTCCTTCGTCGCGCGGGAGGCGAGCTTGTCGATCTTGTTGCCGAGCTTCTTGCGGAGGATCGTGGTGGCCTCCTCGATGTTGCCCTGGGCCTCATCGAGGGCCTTCTTGACGTCGAGCAGACCGGCCCCGGTTTTTTCCCGGAGCTCGCTGATCATGGAGGTGGTGACGGTAGCCATGTGGTGATAAAACGTTCGGCGATCAAACCTCGTCGGTGGTGACGGCGGACTTCTTGGCGCCGGTGGTGCGGCTCGGGCGCTTCTTGGCGACCGGCTTCTCCTCGACGACATCCTTCAGGTTGGCGGGGATGGCGATCTTATCGAGGTCGACCTCGCCGGCGGCGTTGACACCGGACGCGGCGGCCTTGGCCTCGGCGTGGGCGTTGCGGCGGGTCTCGCGGTGGGCCAGGCCCTGCGTGATGGCCTCGACGATGGTCTCGATGATGATGCGGACAGACTTCGCCGCGTCATCGTTGCCCGGGATCGGGTAGGTGAGCTGGGTCGGGTCGGAGTTGGTGTCGACCAGGCCGATGGAGGGGATGTTCATGCGCTTCGCCTCGGCGACCGCGATCTCCTCGTAGCTGGTGTCGATGACGAACATCGCGGCGGGCAGGCCGGTCAGGCCGATGATGCCGTCGAAGTTGCGGGTCATGCGGGCCATCTCGCGGCGGATGGCGGACTCCTCCTTGGAGGAGAACTTGGCCAACTCGCCGCTGGCGTCCATCGCCTGGTATTTCTTATACTTCGCGAGGGACTTCTTGATGGTCTCGAAATTGGTGAGCGTGCCGCCCATCCAGCGGGTGGTGACGTAGGGCATGCCCGTGGCCTGGGCCGCCTCGCGGATCAGTTCGGTCGCCTGGCGCTTGGTGCCGACCAGGAGGACGTCGCCGCCGCCGGCAACGAGCTGCTCGATGAAGGCGCAGGCCTTGGCCAGCGCGGCGTGGGTCTTCTCGAGGTCGATGATCGTGATGCCCTGACGGTGGTCGAACACGTAGGGCTTGGAGCGCGGGTTCCAACGCTTGGTCTGGTGACCGAGGTGGACGCCGGCATCGAGGAGGTCTTTGGGAGTGAGGTTCATGTGGATCTATGTCGTGACGAGACACAGGTCGGCCAACTGGGCCGCCTTGCGATCGTGACTGCAGTTAACGGTTGATGGTTGAAGGAACAGGAAGGGCGAAAAGAGAGAACGCCCCCACCCTTGGCAAGACCGATTCCGAGGTTTTTATCCCGAAGCGGACCGGCCACCCCGCGGGCGGTTTTCCGGCTGGGTTTACTTCCTGCGCAAAAACAAGCGCTGCAACAGGATAAACACCAGCAGCAACGCCCCGACCACGATGCGCATCCACCACGAACTGAGCCGCCCGTCGAACAGGATGGCGGCCTGGATGGTGCCGAAAATTAGCACGCCCAGCAGGGTTCCGAGCATGTGCCCCCTCCCGCCGGTCAGCAGGGTCCCGCCGATGACGACGATCGCGATGGCGTCCAGCTCGAGCCCGAGGCCCATGCTCGGGTTGCCCGAGCCGGTATAAAGGGTGGCCACGATGCCCGCCAGCGCCGCACAGAAACCGTTCACCGTGTAGACGCCGATCTTGGCCGGCCCGATGGGCAGGCCCATGAGCAGGGCCGACTGCTCGTTGCCGCCGACCGCCAGCAGCGTGCGCCCGAAACGCGTGTGGTGCGCGACCACCCACCCCGCCAAGATCACCGCGACGAGAAAAAGCGCGCTGGCCGGGATCGCCACGGCCCCGAACACCCACTCATAAGCGGAAATCCTCCCATATAGCGCGTGGTTGATGCCGACCGAGTCCGTGCTGATCCAGAAACCCGCGCCACGCGCCAGAAACATGCCGGCCAGCGTGATCAGGAACGGCGGCAGCCGGAAAAAATGGATCAACGAACCCATCCCCGCCCCCAGCGCCGAGCCGGCCGCGAGTCCCAGCGCCCAGGCCAGTCCCGGCGCCAGCTGGTGTTTCTCGATCAAGGTCGCCGTGAAGATGGACGTAAACCCGATGACCGCCCCGACCGACAGGTCGATGCCGCCCGAGAAGATCACGAGCGTCATGCCGACCGCCGCGATGCCGAGAAACGCATTCTCCGACAGCAGCGAGATGAAAACGCGCGCCGAGAAGAAGCCTTCGTAGAAATGCGCGGCCGTCGCAAACAGCAGTGCGAAGATCGCCGCCGTGACGATCAACGGCAGCTGGCGCGAAACCCCTGATGCCGTCTTGGTCATGCGGCCGTCTCCTTCTTCGGCCACAGCCCACCGAGCCAGCGCCCGACCTTCTCGGCCTGCAGCAACGAGACGCCGATGATGAGCAGCGCCTTCGGCACGGGCGCGATGGCCGGCGGGACGCCGAGGTTATACATGGTGGTCGTCAGCGTCTGGATGAGCAGCGCGCCGATCGCCGTGCCCAGGACCGAGAACCGTCCGCCCGACAGCGCCGTGCCGCCCACGACGACGGCGAAGATCGCGTCGAGCTCCATGTTCTCGCCGGCGCGATAGGCGTCGGCCGCGCGGATATTCGCCGCCGCCAGCACGCCCGCCAACCCGGCGCAGGCGCCGCAGAAAACATAGGCCAGGGCCTTGATGCGCGCCGCCGCCAGACCGGCAAAGCGGCTGGCCGTCTCATTGTCGCCCACCGCCTCGATGAAAAGCCCGAGCGCCGTGCGGCGCAGCGCGAGGTGCGTCGCCAGAAAAAGTCCCGCCACCAGCAGCGGGGCCACCGGCAGGCCGAGCACGAAGCCGTTGGCGAGGTAGTCGAAGGCGGGATTCTTGATGATGATCACCTGCCCGTCGACGATCAGCTGTGCCAAACCGCGCCCCGCCACCATCAGGATGAGCGTCGCCACGATCGGCTGCACCCCGAGTCGGGCAACGAGCAGGCCGTTGGCCGAACCCGCGACCAAGCCGGCGCCGAGGGCCGCGGCCAGCGTCAGCGCGAGCGAGTGCTCGCCCTGCAGCAGCACGGCACACACCGCGCCGGTGATGGCCACCACGGAGCCGACCGACAGGTCCACGCCGCCGGTGGCGATGACGAGCGTCATGCCCAGCGCCACCAACATCGTGCGCGAGCCCTGCGTGAGGATGTCGACCGGCACACCGTAGAGATGCCCGTCGAGCAGCGTGATCTTCAGGAAGCCGGGGTCGTGCACCGCATTCAGCAGCACGAGGGCGACGAGCCCGAGCAGGGGCCAGAGGACGGGGGATCTAGTCTTCATGCGTGCCAGCCATCAGATGCATGAGTTTTTCCGGATTGATGTCGGCGCCGGCGATCTCGCCGGCCAGCCGCCGCTCGCGCAGCACGAGCACGCGCGAGCAGTTGCGCACCACCTCGTCGATCTCGGACGAGATGAACAACACCGCGAGGCCGTCGGCGCGCAGCTTCGAAATCAGCTGCTCGATCTCCTGCTTGGCGCCGATGTCGATGCCGCGCGTCGGCTCGTCGAGGATGATCACCGCCGGCTGCGTCGCGAGCCAGCGCGCGAGCAGCACCTTCTGCTGGTTGCCGCCCGAGAGGTTCTTGATGGGCGTCTCGGCGTCGGCCGTCTTGATGCGAAGCGCCTTGATGTAGTGCTCGCACAGCTGCGCCTGCTCGGCTGCGTCCAACGTCCGCAGCGCGCCGCGCTTGCCCTGCAGCGCGACCAGGAGGTTCTCGCGCACCGACAGGTTCGGCAGAATGCCCTCGGCCTTCCGGTCCTCCGAGCAGAAGGCCAGCCCGAGTTGCACGGCCTCGCGCGGCGACGCGAGGCGAACCGGGACGCCCTTGATGCGGATCTCGCCGCCATCCCGGGCAACGATACCGAACAGCAGCCGGGCCGTCTCGGTGCGGCCGGAGCCAAGCAGACCACCGAGACCGGCGACCTCGCCGGCGTGCAGCGCGAGGTCCACCGGCGCGATGGCGCCGCGCCGGCCGAGGCCGCGGGCCGCGAGCACCGGTTGTGTGGTGGCGGCCGGGGCCGCGACATGACTCGTGAAGTCGGCCTCGCTCACCTCGCGACCGAGCATCTTGCCGACCAGCGCAAGCCGCGACAGGTCCGCCGTGGCGTATTCGCCCACGAGCCGGCCGTTGCGCAGGACGGTGAGCCGGTCGCTCACGGCATAAACCTGGTCGAGAAAGTGGGTGACGAACACGATGCCCAGCCCCTCGCCACGCAGCTTGCGCATGATGCCGAAGAGCTCCGCGACCTCCTTTTCATCCAGGCTGGCCGTCGGTTCGTCCAGCACAAGGAGCCGCGCCGAGGTGTCGAGCGCGCGGGCGATGGCGACCATCTGCTGCATGGCGACCGAGAGTGAACCGAGCTCGGCGTCGACGTCGCACTCGACCTCCAGCCGGGCCAGGGCCGCGCGGGCCCGGCGGCGGATAGCCCGCCAGTTGAGGAAACCCAGCGCGCCGGGCTGGCGGCCGAGCGTGATGTTCTCCGCGACGGAAAGCGACGGCACCAGGTTCACCTCCTGGTAAACCGTGCTGAGCCCGAGCCGCTCGGCGTCCTTGGGTGCGGCGGGCCGGATGACCTGGCCGGCGAGGCGGATCTCGCCGGCATCGGCCGGGTGCACTCCGGTCAACACCTTGATGAGGGTGGACTTGCCCGCGCCGTTCTCGCCGAGCAGCGCGTGGATCTCGCCGGCGCGGACGGTGAAGTCGACCCCCGCGAGCGCCATGACGCCGGGAAATGTCTTCCCGATGCCGCGGAGTTCGAGGAGGGCGTGATCCGGCATGGGTTCGGGTGCAGGTGGTGCGCTGGCGCACCGCGTTGCGCGCGAGCGCGTCACCTACATTGCAGAAAGGGTTAATATTGCCGCGTGGGCAAAGCCGCGGCGGCGTTGGTCGCGTCGAAGAGCTCGTCCTTGTTGTAGGACTTGCGTGGGACCTTCTCGCCGGCGAGCACCTTGGCCACCGTGTCGTAAACCTTGGGCCCGAAGAGCGGGTTGCACTCGACGGTGCAGTTGATCTTGCCGGCCACGACGGCCTGCACGCCCTCGCGCACGGCGTCGATCGACACGATGACAATGTCCGTGCCGGGCTTCATCCCGGCTTCCTCGATGGCCTGGACGGCGCCGAGCGCCATGTCGTCGTTGTGCGCGTAGAGAACGTCGATGTTTCTCCCGTGCTTCTTGATGAAGGCCTCCATGACCTCCTTGCCGCCGGTGCGGCGGAAGTCGCCGCTCTGCGAGTCGATGATCCTGAGCTCGGGATGTTTCGCGATGCCCTCGGCGAAGGCCTTGCGGCGGTCGTTGGCCGGCGCGGAGCCGGGCGTGCCCTGCAGCTCGACGATGCGGCCCTTGCCGCCGGTCTTTTTCACCAGCCACGCGGCGGCCATGCGGCCCTCCTCGAGGAAATCCGAGCCGATGAAGCAGGCGTAAAGCGACTCGTCCGCCGTGGCGATGGAGCGGTCGGTGATGATCACCGGGATGCCGGCGCGCTTGGCGTCGCGCAGCACCGGGTCCCAGCCGGTCTCGACCAGCGGCGCGAGGACGATGGCGTCGACCTTCTGCGCGATGAACGAGCGCAGCGCGCGGATCTGGTTCTCCTGCTTGCCCTGGCCGTCGGAGAACTTGAGGTCGATGCCGCGCTTGGCCGCCTCGGCCTTCATGGATTCGGAGTTCGCGGTGCGCCAGGCACTCTCGGCGCCGGTCTGGGCGAAGCCGATCTTGAGCGGAGCGGCCGACGCCGCGAGGGCGGCGAAACCGGAAATGAAGGCAAGAGCCTTGAACCAGGGGATAGATTTCATGACGCGGTCAGGGTAGGATTGAAGCGGGGTGGAGACGAACACTGATTTTGCGGGATGGACGCGCAAAGCCCGTGGAATATGACTGTAAAGTAACCAGGCCGTTTCCCTCCCCGCGCCAGCCTCTAAACATGACGGACCCCGTGTATACCCTAGGCATCGATTATGGCACCAACTCGGTGCGCGCCCTCGTCGTCCGCTGCGCGGATGGCGCCGAGCTCGGCACCTGCGTCGTCAATTATCCGTCCGGCCGGCAGGGCATCCTGCTCGATCCGCAGGACCACCACCTCGCCCGCCAGCACCCGGCCGACTACCTCTTTGGCCTCGAAAAATCGGTGAAGGGCGCGCTCGCCGCCGCGAAAAAGACCAAGGGCTTCAACGCCGCCCGCGTCATCGGCCTCGGCGTGGACACCACCGGCTCGAGCCCGATCCCGGTCGACGCGAACAACGTCCCCCTCGCCTCCTCGAAGAAGTGGGCGAAGAACCTCCACGCCCAGTGCTGGCTCTGGAAAGACCATACCAGCTGGCGCGAGGCGGCGCAGATCACCGCGCTCGCCGCCCGGCACCGCCCGCAGTTCATCGCCAAGTGCGGCAACACGTATTCCTCCGAGTGGTTCTGGTCGAAAATCTGGCACTGCCGCAACGTCGCGCCCGCCGTTTTCTCCGCCGCCTATTCCTGGGTGGAACTGGCCGATTGGGTGCCGTCCGTCCTCGCCGGCGTCACCGACCCGCGACAGGTCAAGCGCGGCATCTGTTGCGCCGGCCACAAGGCCCTTTACTCCGACGACTGGGGCGGCCTGCCCGACAAGGAATTCCTCTCGCTCCTCGATCCGCAGCTCGCCGACCTGCGCGACCGGCTCTACACCAAGGCGCACGACGCCAGCCAGTCCGCCGGCAACCTCTCCGCCGCCTGGGCCGCGAAGCTCGGCCTACCCGCCGGCCTCCCCATCGCGATCGGCGAGATGGACGTCCATTATGGCGCCATCGGCTGCGGCGTGGCCGAGGGCACGCTGGTCAAGATCATCGGCACCTCCACCTGTGACTGCGGCGTGGTCTCGATGAAGAAAACCGTGCCCGACATCCCGGGCATCTGCGGCATCGTCCCCGGCGCCATCCTGCCCGGCCACTACGGCATCGAGGCCGGCCAGTCCGCCGTCGGCGACATCTTCAAGTGGTGGGTCGAGGTCGCCTGCGAAGGCAGCGCCAGCAAACACGCGCAGCTCACGAAGCAGGCCGCCGCGCAAAAGCCCGGCCAGAGCGGCCTGCTCGCCCTCGACTGGCAGAACGGCAACCGCACCATCCTCGTCGACCCGTTGCTCACCGGCCTCATCCTCGGTTGCACGCTGCACACGACGCAGGCCGAGATCTACCGCGCGCTGATCGAGGCCACGGCCTTCGGCGCCCGCGCCATCATCGAGCGCATCAGGGAATACGGCGTGCCCATCGACCGCGTCGTCTGCGCCGGCGGCATCGCGGAGAAAAACCCGCTGCTCATGCAGATCTACGCCGACGTCACCGGCTGCACGATGCTGGTCTCCGGCTCCAGCCAGGCCTGCGCACTCGGCTCCGCCATCTCCGCCGCCGTGCTCGCCGGGGCGCATCCGGATTTCCCGACGGCGCAACGCAAGATGACCTCGCTGAAGAAAATCGCCTACAAACCCAAACCGGCCGCGCAGAAGACCTACGACCGGCTCTATACCCTTTACCGCCAGGTCCACGATTCCTTCGGCGGTCTCAACAAGTCCGCCGATCTGTCCCGTGTCATGAAGGACCTGCTCGCCCTGAAAGCCTGAACCCTGCCTACCCCCTATGAATACCCCCACCCTCCTCCGTCGTCTCGGCCTCACCGCTCTCGGCCTCGGCTCCGCGCTTCTCGCCGGCGCGGCCGAACCCTCGGCCAGCTTCGCCCTCGACGCCGCCAAGCCCGGCCCGGTCATCAACCGGAACATCTACGGCCATTTCGCCGAGCATCTCGGCCGCTGTATATATGAGGGCATCTGGGTCGGCCCCGATTCGCCCATCCCCAACACCAAGGGCTACCGCAACGATGTGCTCGCCGCGATGAAGGGCCTCAACATGCCCGTCCTCCGCTGGCCGGGCGGCTGCTTCGCCGACGAATATCACTGGCGCGACGGCATCGGCCCGCGTGAGAAGCGCCCGTCCATGTTCAACTCCCACTGGGGCGGCGTCGTGGAGAACAACCATTTCGGCACGCACGAGTTTCTCGACCTCTGCGAGATGCTCGGCATCGAGCCCTATGTCTCCCTCAACGTCGGCAGCGGCACCGTGCAGGAGGCGATGGAGTGGGTCGAATACATCACCTCGCCCGCAAATTCCCCCATGGCCAACCTCCGCCGCGCCAACGGCCGCGAGCAGCCCTGGAAGGTGAAGTTCTTCGGCATCGGCAACGAGAGCTGGGGCTGCGGCGGAAACATGACGCCCGAGTTCTACGCCGACAATTACCGGCGCTATAACACCTTCGTCAAAAACTACGTCCCGGGCCCCGAGAACCGACTCTACCGCATCGCGTGCGGCTCGAGCGGCCGCGACCTCAACTGGACCGAGGTCCTCATGAAGAACGCCGGCAAGCAGATGAACGGCCTCTCGTTGCACTGGTATACGCTGCCCACCGGCAACTGGAACAAGAAGGGCTCCGCGACCGAGTTCACCGAGAACGAGTGGTTCTCCACCCTCCGCCAGACTTTGGTGATGGACCGGCTCGTCACCCAGCACTCGGCCATCATGGACAAATACGACCCCGAGAAAAAGGTCGGCCTCATCGTCGACGAGTGGGGCACGTGGTATGACGTCGAGCCGGGCACCAACCCGGGCTTCCTCTATCAACAGAACACGCTCCGCGACGCCATCGTCGCCGGCCTCAACTTCCACATCTTCCACAAGCACGCCGACCGCGTCGCGATGACCAACATCGCCCAGACCGTGAACGTCCTCCAGGCCGTCATCCTCACCGACAAGGAGAAGATGCTCCTCACGCCGACCTACCACGTGTTCGAGATGTTCAAGGTTCACCAGGGTGCCACCTCGCTGCCGCTCCAGCTCATCACGCCTGACTATGCCTTTGAGAAGGAGAGCATACCCGCCGTCAGTGCCTCCGCCTCGAAGGACGCCGCCGGCCGGGTCCACGTCTCCCTCGTCAATGCGCATCCGCGTGACGCCATCACCCTCACCGCCACGCTCGCCGGCGTGACCGCCAACGCAGTCACCGGCCGCATCCTCACCGCCGGGGCCATGAACGCGCACAACACCTTCGCCGCCCCCGAGACGGTGAAACCCGCGGCGTTCACCGGCGCGAAGTTCACCAACGGCACGCTCACGCTGACCCTGCCCGCCAAGTCCGTCGTCGTGCTCACGCTCGAATAATCCACGAATTTTCAACGCAAAGTCGCAGAGACGCAAAGCATCCCATGCCCTTCACCGTCCTTCGCGCCTTGGCGTCTTTGCGTTAAAAAATATCTCCCATGAAACTCCTCGCCTCCCCTGAAATCTGGTTCGTCTGCGGCTCGCAGCACCTCTACGGGCCCGGCCCGCTCAAGCAGGTCGCCGCCAACGCCCAGGCCGTCGCCGCCGCCCTCGCCGCCGCGAAGACGCTGCCGCTCAAGACGAGGTTCAAGGCCCTCCTCACCACGCCCGACGAGATCACCAACGTGATGCTCGAGGCCAACAACGACGCCAACTGCGCCGGCCTCATCCTCTGGATGCACACCTTCTCGCCGTCGAAGATGTGGATCCGCGGCCTGAGCGTGCTGAAGAAGCCCTTCCTCCACCTGCACACGCAGTTCAACCGCGACCTGCCGTGGGGCACGATCGACATGGACTTCATGAACCTCAACCAGGCCGCCCACGGCGACCGCGAGGCGGGGTTCATCCACACGCGCATGCGCCTCGCCCGCAAGGTCGTCGTCGGCCACTGGTCCGACCCCGAGGTCCACGCGCGTATCGCCGCCTGGCAGCGCGCTGCCCGCGCGTGGCACGACTGGCAGGGCGCGAGGTTCGTCCGCTTCGGCGACAACATGCGCCAGGTCGCCGTCACCGAGGGCGACAAGGTCGCGAGCGAGATGAAGTTCGGCTTCGCCGTGAACACCCACGGCGTCGGCGACCTCGTCGCTGTCGTGGACGCCGTGAAGGAAAAGGACATCTCCACGCTCTGTGCCGAATACGAAAAGACCTACGCCGTCGCCCCCGCACTGCGCAAGGGTGGCGCCCGCCACGACGAGCTGCGTTACAGCGCGCGCCTCGAACTCGGCATGGGCGACTTCCTCGAGGACGGCGGCTACAAGGGTTTCACCGACACCTTCGAGGACCTGCACGGCCTCAAGCAGCTCCCGGGCATGGCCACGCAGCGCCTCATGGCCGCGGGCTACGGTTTCGGCGGCGAAGGCGACTGGAAGACCGCCGCGCTCGTCCGCGCCATGAAGGCCATGAACGCCGGCCTGCCCGGCGGCACCTCGTTCATGGAGGACTACACCTATCACCTGTCGCCCAAGGGCCACCAGGTCCTCGGCGCGCACATGCTCGAAATCTGCCCCTCGATCGCCGCCGACAGGCCGAAGGTCGAGATCCACCCGCTCGGCATCGGCGGCAAGGCGGATCCCGTCCGCCTCGTGTTCGACGCCCCGGCCGGCGACGCCCTCAACGCCTCGCTCGTCGACCTCGGCAACCGCTTCCGCCTGATCGTGAACGAGGTGAAGGCGGTCAAGGTCCCCGCCATGCCGAAGCTCCCCGTCGCCCGCGCCGTCTGGGAGTGCAAACCCGACTTCAAGACCGCCTGCGCCGCGTGGATCCATGCCGGCGGCGCCCACCACACGGGTTACAGTTACTCGGTCACCACCGAGATGCTCGAGGACTTCGCCACCATCGCCGGCCTCGAGACCGTCGTCATCAACGCCGGCACCACGCTGTCCGCGCTCAAGCAGGACCTCCGCAACAACGAGGTCTATTACCATTTGGCCCAAGGCATCCGCGCCTGAAGCCAAGAATGATCCAATGTGGAAATCAGGAATGACTGGAAGAAAACAGCTGCAAGGTCCGGTATTCCTGGTTTCCTGAGTTCCACATTACCCTGAGATGCTGACCGAACTCAAACGTGAGGCCTACGAGGCCAATGTCGCCCTGCCGCGACACGGCCTGATCAACCTGACCTTCGGCAACGCCAGCGCCCTCGACCGCACCCGCGGCATCTTCGCCATCAAGCCGAGCGGCGTGGACTACGCCGTGCTCAAGCCGGCTGATATGGTGCTCGTCGATCTCGCCGGCAAGGTCGTGGAGGGCAAATTGCGGCCGTCCTCCGACACGCCGACCCACCGCTGCCTCTACCAGAGCTTTGCGATGATCGGCGGCATCGTGCACACGCACTCATCGCACGCCACGGCCTTTGCCCAGGCCGGCCGCGCCGTGCCAATCTTCGGGACGACGCACGCCGACTATTTTTATGGCGAGATTCCCGTCACCCGGAAGATGACCGCCCGGGAAATCACCGGCGGCGCCTACGAATGGGAGACCGGCAACGTCATCGCGGAACGCTTTGCCCGGGGTAAGCTCAACCCGCTCGACTGCCCGGGCGTGCTGGTCAACCGCCACGCGCCGTTCGCCTGGGGCACGACCGTCGCCCAGGCCGTCGAGGTCGCCGTCGCCGTCGAATGCTGCGCGCACATGGCCTTGCTTTCCCTCACCCTCAACCCGCAGCTGAAGGCCATCGAGCCGGCGCTGCTGCACAAGCATTTCAAGCGCAAGCACGGCCCCGGCGCCTACTACGGGCAGAAGTAAAGGTGGAACGCGCCGACCCGGCGCACTCCACCGTCACGGACCATCAGTCATGCCCGCGTCAATCGTCCAATCGGATACCTTCGCCGGGCCCGTGAAGGGTTGACGCACCCCCCGAAGCCCGGCCAAGTAGAAAGTTCCCGCGCCCGCGCCACCACCCCATGTCGTCGCCCCTCCGTTCCCTACTGAAGTTCCAGGAAAGCGGCCTGCTGCTCGTCATCCTCGCGCTGGGCCTGCTGCTGACCGTGTTCAGCGGGACGGTGCGGACCCCGCAATTTGAGCGCACCGCCGACGGCGGCCGCCAGCGCGTGTTCACCGTCAACGCCGAGGGCGAGCGTGTGCCGGCGTTCGTCGAGAAGAACAAGTTTCTCAATGCGCAGAACCTCGCCCAGCTGGCCAAGGACACCAGCTTCACCGCCATCATGGCCGTGGGCATGGCCGTCGTCATCATCGCCGGCGGCATTGATCTCTCCGTCGGCTCCATCTACGCGCTCGCCTCCGTGCTCGGCGCCATGGTGCTCCGCCACTACGGCCCCGAGGGAGTGAATGCACCGGTGCTCGGCGTCGTGCTCGGCGTCGGCACCTGCCTGGGCACCTCCCTGCTCTGCGGCCTCTTCAACGGCGGGCTCATCGTGGCGCTGCGCGTGCATCCGTTCATCATCACCCTCGGTGCCATGGCGATCTTACGCGGCATCGCTTTCGTCGTCACCAAGGGCCAGTCCGTCGGCGGCTTCCCGGCCGGCCTGCGCGACTTCGTCCGCCTGGAGATCGGCGACGGCCTGAGCTTCGTGCCGCTCGCCGCCATGGTGCTCGTGACCGTCGCGGGCTGGATCTTCCTGTCGCGCCTCGCCGCCGGCCGGCGCGTTTACGCCATCGGCGGCAACGAGCTGGCCGCCCGCTTCAGCGGCATCCGCGTCGAGCGGGTGAAGCTCGGCATCTATCTGCTCTCCGGCCTCACCGCTGGCATCGCCGCCCTGCTCTCGCTGGGTTATTATGGAGCTGCCACCTCGGGCGACGGCTCGGGCTACGAGCTCAACGTCATCGCCGCCGCCGTCGTCGGCGGCGCCAGCCTCAGCGGCGGCCGCGGCTCAGCCCTTGGCGTCGTGCTGGGCGCCCTCATCATCCAGATGATCTCCAGCGGCATCGTCATCCTCGGCATCGACCAGAATTACTCGCAGATCATCATCGGCACCGTGGTCATCGCCGCCGTCGTCCTCGACAATTTCAACACCTGGCTGGCCAAGCGTCGCCTGACCCAGACCAGGTAGAGTGAACCACCGCCTTACTTTGTGCCCTCCGTGTCTCTGTGGTTAAATAACAACCCCCTTATTCTCATGAAAAAACTACTCCTGCTCCTCACCGTCTGCGCCACCGTGGCCTCCGCCGCGCCGCGCATCATCACCATCGGCGTGGTCGCCAAGTCCCAGGGCAACCCCGTCTTCCAGGCCGCCCGCGTCGGCGCCCAGGACGCCGCCAAGGAACTCAGCGCCAAGCACGGCCTGGACATCCGCATCGACTGGCGCACGCCGAACGAGGAGGACGCCCAGAAGCAGGCCGAGGCCATCGAGCAGCTCGTGCTCGCCGGCGCCGAGGGCCTCGCCGTCAGCTGCTCCGACGCGAACAAGCTCACCGACGCCATCAACCGCGCCGTCGACAACGGCGTGCCGGTCGCGACCTTCGACTCCGACGCCCCCGCCTCCAAGCGTTTCGTCACCTACGGCGTCGACGACCATTCCTGCGGCGTCCAGACGATGGCCGAGCTCGCCAAGGTCATGAACGGCAAGGGCGTCGTCGCCATCCTCGCCGGCAATCCCAACGCCCCCAACCTCCAGAAGCGCGTCCAGGGCGCCCGCGACGAGGCCAAAAAATATCCCGGCATCACCATCCGTGACGTCTATTACCACAAGGAGACCCCGCAGGACTCTGCCGCCAAGGTCGAGCAGGTCATGCAGGCCAACCCCGACATCACCGGCTGGGCCATGATCGGCGGCTGGCCGCTCTTCACCGAGAACGCCCTCAAGTGGCAGCCCGGCACCGTCCAGTGCGTCTCGGTCGACGCCCTGCCCGCCCAGCTCGCCTACATCCGCAGCGGCCACGTGCCCGTCCTCCTCGCCCAACAGTGCTACGAGTGGGGCCACCGCTCCGTCGAGCTCCTGATCGAGAAGATCGTCGAGAAGAAGAACCCGCCGGCCGTGAAGGAGGTCAGCGCGCTGATCCCCGTCACCAAGGACACGGTGGACGAGTTCGCCAAGAATTGGGTCAAGTGGCTGCCGCGCTGAATCACAAAAGGTGGAACCCGGCCTCCGGCCGGGTTTTCATGACGCCCGCCTAACCAACCGGCCCGGAGTCCCGGTTCGATCCTCAACTCGTGAAACTCATCGCCCATCGCGGCGCCTCGCACGACGCCCCGGAGAACACCCTCGCGGCGCTCCAGCTCGGCTTTGCGCAGGGCGCCGACGCAGGCGAGGTCGACGTCCATCTCACCCGCGACGCCCGCATCGTGGTGCACCATGATGCCGACACCGGCCGCACCACCGGCCGGAAGCAGGCGCTCGCCGCGCAGACCGTAGGCGAACTCCACGCGCTCGAGGCCGGCCAGTGGGGCCATTGGCGGGGCTCGGCCTTCGCCGAGAAAATCCCGCTGCTCGCCGAGGTCCTGGCCCTCGTGCCGGCCGGGCGCCGGCTGTTCATCGAGATCAAGGTCGGCGCGGAAATCCTGCCCGAACTCGAGCACGTGATCCGCGCCTCCGGCCTCGCCGCGGCGCAGCTGCCGCTCATCACGTTCGACCTCGCCGTCGCGCAGGCCGCGAAGTCGCGCCTGCCCGCCCACGAGGTCTGCTGGATCGTCGAATGCCCCGGTTTCGGCCGCCCGCCCCGCGTCGATGACCTAGTCCACCAGGCCAAGGCCGCCGGTCTCGACGGCCTGGATCTTGAAGCCAGGTTTCCGATCGATCCGGCCTTCGTGCAAAAGATCCACGCCGCCGGCCTGAAGCTCTATACCTGGACCGTGGACGATCCCGTGATCGCCCGCGCCTTTGCCGCCGCCGGCGTCGACGGCCTCACGACCAACCGCCCGGGCTGGATGCGCGAACAACTCTCCGCCGCATGAGTTTCCTGGAGTTCAAGGGCATCACCAAGCGCTTCCCGGGCGTGCTCGCGCTCGACGGGGTCGGCTTTACCGTGGAACGCGGCACCTGCCACGCCCTCATCGGTGAGAACGGCGCGGGCAAGAGCACGCTGGGCAAGATCCTCGCCGGCGTGCAGACCGCCGACGGCGGCGAGATCCGCCTCGAGGGCCGGGTCATCGCCCCCGACTCCCCGCTCGCCGCCCGCGAACTGGGCATCGCGATGGTCCACCAGGAACTCGCGTTCTGCCCCAATCTGAGCGTCGCCGAAAATCTCTGCCTCGGCGACCTGCCGCGCCGCGCCGGTTTTGTCGACCGCCCCGCGCTCCGTGCCCGCGCCCAGGCCATGCTCGCCACCATCGGCGCCGACATCGATCCCGACGTCATCATCGGCACGCTCTCCACCGGCCGCGAGCAGCTCGTGCAGATCGCCGCCGCCGTCGGCACCGGCGCGAAGGTCATCGTGATGGACGAGCCCTCCAGCTCGCTCTCCGCCGCGGAGACCGCCGAGCTCTTCCGTCTCGTCCGCGAGCTCAAGTCCCGCGGCATCACCCTTATCTACGTCTCGCACCGCATGGAGGAGCTGTTTGCCCTGTGCGACCACATCACCGTGCTGCGCGACGGCAAGCACGTCGCCACCGAGCGCATCGCCGACACCACGCCGCACCGGGTCGTCACCCAGATGATCGGCCGCGAGCTGCTGATCGCCACGCCTCACCATATCACGAAGCCGCTCGGCGAGGAACGCCTGCGCATCGCGGGCCTCGCCTCCCCGCGCAAGTTCTCCGGCATCGACCTGTCCGTCCGCGCCGGCGAGATCGTCGGCGTCGCCGGCATCGTCGGCGCCGGCCGCAGCGAGGTGGTCGAGGCGATCTTCGGTCTCGATCCCGCCGCCACCGGCCGCATCACCGTCAAGGGTTCCCCTCTCGCCCTCGGCTCGCGCGACGCCGCGCTCGCCGCCGGGGTCGGCCTCGTGCCCGAGGACCGCAAGCGCCAAGGCCTCGTGCTCGGTCTCAACTGCCGCGAAAACACCTGCCTCGCCGCCCTGCCCTCGCTCACCACGCTGGGCTGGGTGAAGCGCACCACCGAGCGCGAGCTGGCCCGGCGCTACACGGACCGCCTGCGCGTCAAGGCCCCGTCACTCGAGACCATCACCGCCGGCCTCAGCGGCGGCAACCAGCAGAAGATCGCCCTCGCCAAGTGGCTGGCCCGCTCCTGTGACGTGCTTCTCATCGACGAACCGACGCGCGGCGTCGACGTCGGCGCCAAGGCCGAGATCTACCAGCTGCTCGACGAGCTCGCCTGCGAGGGCAAGGCCCTGCTGGTCGTCTCCTCCGAATTGCCCGAGCTCATCGGCCTCTGCCGCCGCATCATCGTCATGCGCAACGGCGGCATCGCCGGCGAAGTCGCCCGCGCGGATTTCAGCGAGGCCGCGCTCATGCGCCTCATGGCCGGAGTTGCAGCTGCCTAGCTGCGATCCGGGCCGGAGTGGCGGCGGCCTGAGATTGAGGTGGAACCCGGCCTCCGGCCGGGTTCCATCTGACGACTTACTTGACGGTGAAGTAAACTCGGCTGCAATGCCCCCACCCATGCGCCCCGTCACGATGCAGGTGATCGCCGACCAGGTCGGCTTCTCGAAGAACACCGTGTCGCTGGCGTTGCGCGGGGACCCGTCGATCTCGGCCGCCACGCGCGAGCTGATCAAGAAAACGGCCGACCAGCTCGGCTACCAGCCCAACGCCGTCGTCTCGCACCTCATCGCGCAGCTGCGCGCCGGGCGCACCGCCCGCTTCCAGGCCAAGCTCGCGCTGATCAACGCGCACCGCGACCCCAAGGCCTTCCGCACGCACGCCACCATCCCGGCCTACGTGGCGGGTTGCGAGCGCCGCGGCCTGCAGCTCGGTTACACCTTCGATCATTTCTGGCTGCACGACCCGAAGCTCAAGGCGGCCAGCCTCGGCCGCATCCTCCGCACGCGCGGCATCAAGGGCCTCATCCTCGTCGGCCTGATGGACCACAACCAGCTGCCCGCTCCCCTGCAGCCGGTCTGGGCGGAGTTTCCCTGCGTCGTCACCGGCGTGCGCACGCGCGACCCGGCCCTGTCCTTCAGCTGCGTGGACCACCACGACCTCGTCATCCAGGCCTTCGAGCGGGCGCTCGCCCTCGGCTACACGCGGCCGGCTCTCGTCGTCGAGGAACGGATCGACCGGCTCGTCGAGGGCCGTTTCTCCGGCGCCATGCTCACCGCCCAGCGCGGCCTGCCGGCGTCGCGCCGGGTGCCCGCCTTCATGGGGGTCCAGCAGTCCCGCGCCGACGGCCGGCCCTTCCGGCAATGGTTCGACCGCCACAAGCCCGATGTGCTGCTCTCGCTCTACAACATCGTCTTCCCGTGGCTGAAGGATCACGGCCGGCGCGTGCCGCAGGACGTCGGCGTCATCCAGCTCGAGTGGCGCGCGAGCCATCCGGAGGTCGCCGGCATGAACCAGCACAACGACGCCGTGGGCGAGGCCGCCGTGGACATGGTCGTCGGCCAGATCCACCGCAACGAGTCCGGCATCCCGGCCTTCCCCCGCGCCACGCTCATCGGCGCCAGCTGGGTCGACGGCTCGTCGGTGCGCCGGGCTTGAGGTGGAACCTGGCCTTCCTCCGTCGCCAAGGCTATGGCGGACACGGCCGGAGGCCGGGTTTCACCTTAAAACAATCTGCGCAATTCCTTCGCCGTCGGCGCCGCCTTCGCCGCGGCCAGCAGCCAGGTCTCGCGGTGCTTCAGCACCTGGCCGGGCTTCAGCGTCGCGGACGCGCCCATCGTCTCCATCTCGACCATGAAGTTTTTCGGGCCGACATAGAGCGCGAGGTTGGTGCCCAGCGGATAATTGCCGGCCGGATCGTAGGCCGCTTGTTTCGCGAACAGGAGCTTCCGCACGGGGTCGTGCCAGGCGATGATGCCCGCGTCGGCCTTGAGCATGCGCTTGTTTTCCCGGCCGGAGGGTTTCAGCACGAGCGCGTCCTTGGTGCAGCGGAACTGCGGGTCGTCGAAGCCCACGCCACCGTGCCCGCCGCCCCAGGTGCGGAAGGCCACGATCGTCGCGTAATCCCACGCGGACCCGTCGCCGAGCGGCAGGGTGTAGGTGGATTTTTTCGACGGCACCGTGCAGGTCAGCGCCCAGAGCCCGCCGCTCCAGAGCATGACGCTCTCGTTGCGGATAAAATGATCGAGGGTGATCCGGCCGTCATCCGTGGCCGTGACCGTGATGCCGCGGCGCGTCCTTTGCACCGGGTCGAGGGCGGCCGTGACCGTGAAACCGCGGGCCGACACCTTGACGGTGCACGGCTGGTTGTCGGTGGCGTAGGTTTCCTCCGCCTCGTCGGCGCCCGGCCGGGCCGCCCACAGCCGGTGTCCGCCCATGAGCTCCCACTCGCCGCGGAAGTATTTGCCGGGTTTCCAGAGCAGGAGGTTTTCCCCGCCCGGCCGGCCCCAGAAGGCGAGGCGCGGCCCCTTGGCCGTGAGGGCGACCACCCGCAGGGCGGGCGTGCGCAGCTCGATGGCGGCGAGCCCCTCAAACGTGATCGGGCGGACGGTCGTCTTGGCTTTCATGGGTGGAGGGATGCTTGGGCATCCGGGCCGGGCAGGCAACCGGTATTCCCCGTCACCCGCATGCAATTCCCCGAACGGGTGAGGCATATTGCACAGGTTGCCATCGACAAACGCCGGGTGGTCTGGTGAATAAATACACCCTGCCGTGCTTCCGTGCGGCTCCCCCCGCCCCATGAGATCATCCGCCCGCCTGCTGGCCGCCGTGCTTTCCGCCGGGGCCGCCCCCGCCTTCGCCGAAGGCTTTCAAGATCACCTCGGCCTGCAGCTCTGGAGCCTGCGCGACACGACCAAGGAGAGCACCACCAAGGCGCTCGATCTCGCCGCCGGCTACGGCTTCACCGAGGTCGAGACCGCCGGCACCGGCTCGCTCAGCATCACCGACTTCGCCCGGGAACTGCAGGCCCGCAAGCTCCAGGCCGTCGCCATGCATGCCGGTTACGAGGTGCTGCAAAAGGACGTGGCGAAGGTCATCGCCGACGCCAAGGTGCTGGGCGCGAAATACGTCATCGTGCCCTGGCTGCCCCACGACAAGGCCACGGGGCTCACCCCCGAGGTCGCCCGCCGCGCAGCCGCCGATTTCAACGCGTGGGGCGAGGCCTGCCGGGCCGCCGGCCTGCAGTTCGGCTTCCACCCGCACGGCTTCGAGTTCAAGGCCGGCGCCGACGGCCTGACCCCGTTTGATATCATCGCCCGCGAGACCAACCCCGACCTCGTCTGCTTCGAGATGGACGTCTTCTGGGTCGTCCATCCCGGGCAGGACCCCGTGCAGCTCCTGCAGAAATATTCCGGCCGCTGGCGCCTCATGCATGTGAAGGACCTCCGCAAGGGCGCCGTCACCGGCATCCACACCGGCGCCGCCCCGCCGACCGACAAGGTCGCGGTCGGCGACGGCCAGATCGACTGGCCCGCCGTGCTCCGCGCCGCCGCCCAGGCCGGCGTGCAACATTACTTCATCGAGGACGAGGGCGTGCAGCCGCTGAAGGAGATCCCCGCCAGCCTGCGCTACCTGAAGGGCCTGAAGCTCTGACCCTGCCCCACCTTCACTTCCACTCTCACGCTTCCACCCCATGACCCAGCCCGCTGCCCCCGCCCGTTCCCTCACCTTCCGGCTCTTCGGCATGATGCTGCTCGAGTTCTTCATCTGGGGCGCGTGGCTGCCGTTGGTCTGGCCTTACATGAGCGGCCTGGGCTTCACCAACAGCCAGCAAGCCCTCATCGGCAGCACTTTCGCCATCGCGTCGTTGCTCGCGATCTTCGCCGGCAACCAGTTCGTCGACCGCACCTTCGCCGCCGAAAAATTCATGGCCTGCAGCCACCTCATCGGCGGCCTGGCGATGATCGGCCTCTTCTTCACGAAGGACTTCACGGTCTTCTTCCTGCTGATGCTCGTGCACTCGATCTGCTACGTGCCGACGATCTCGGTGGCGAACAGCCTCGTGTTTTCGCACCTGAAGGACGCCCAGGCCGAGTTCGGCCGCGTGCGCATGGGTGGCACCATCGGCTGGATCCTCGCCTCGTGGCCCCTCTACTTCGTGCTCAAGGGCGTCAGCGGCCCGGAGCTGCAACACGCCCTCGGCTACATCTTCTGGGTGGCCGGCGGCGCCTCGCTGTTGCTGGCCGCCTTCAGTCTCACCCTGCCGCACACGCCGCCGAAACCAGCCCATGGCGGCGGGGCGCAGGCCCTCGCGTGGCGCGAGGCCTTCGGCGTGCTCCTGAACAAGCCTTTCCTGCTCGTTCTCTTCGTCGTCACCTTCATCGACTCCACGGTGCATAACGGCTATTTCCTGCTGACCGGCGACTTTCTGGGTCACATCGGGATCAAGGCCGAGAACATCATGCCGGTCATGAGCATCGGCCAGGTGATGGAAATCGTGACCATGGCCGGCCTGGGCTTCTTCCTGAAACGCTTCGGGTGGCGCTGGACGATGACGCTCGGCATCTTGGGCCACGCGGCGCGCTTCCTCGTCTTCGCCTTCTGCCCCGACCAGGCGACCCTGGTCATCGCCGTGCAGCTGCTCCACGGCGTCTGCTACGCGTTCTTCTTCGCCACGCTCTACATCTTCATCGATGTCGCCTTTCCGACTGACGTCCGCACGAGCGCCCAGGGCCTGTTCAACCTGCTCATTCTCGGCCTCGGCGATCTGGCCGCCAAATGGATCTTCTTCCCGCTGAAGGCGAAACTCACCCACGACGGCATCGTTGACTACCAGCAGCTGATGCTCGTGCCCGCCGGCCTCGCCGTCGTGGCCGCCGTCATCCTGCTCGTGGGTTTCCGCCCGCCCGCGGAACTGCGCGCCTCCAACGAGACCGCCTGAGGACCTGCCGCCTCCCCTCACTTTCACTCTCACCTTCACATTCCGCTCCCATGGTCTCCCCCAACTCCTCCCATTACGACGCCATCGTCGTCGGCTCCGGCATCAGCGGCGGCTGGGCCGCCAAGGAACTGACCGAAAAGGGCCTCAAGGTCCTGCTGCTCGAGCGCGGCAAGAACATCGAGCACATCAAGGACTACACCAACGCCCTCCGCGCCCCGTGGGACGTCCCGCACCGCGGCCGCGACACCGTGGCCGACAAGGCCGCGCATCCCGTCCAGCGCCGCGACTACATCCTCAACGAGTCCAACCGCGAGTGGTGGGCCGACGAGAAGGACAGCCCCTACATCGAGAAGAAGACCTTCGACTGGTTCCGCGGCTACCAGGTCGGCGGCCGCTCCCTCATGTGGGGCCGCCAGAGCTACCGCCACAGCGACATCGACTTCGAGGCCAACGCCCGGGAGGGCATCGCGGTCGACTGGCCCATCCGCTACGCCGACCTCGCCCCGTGGTATGACCACGTCGAGCGCTTCGCCGGCATCAGCGGCTCGATCGAGAACCTACCCCAACTGCCCGACGGCCAGTTCCTGCCGCCGATGGACCTCAACGTCGTCGAGAAGGCCGTCGCCGCGCGCATCAAGACCGCCTTCCACGACACCCGCCGGCTCATCATCGGCCGCGTCGCCAACCTCACCCAGCCCATCCAGGAGCGCGTCAACTGCCAGTTCCGCAACAAGTGCTGGCTCGGCTGCCCGTTCGGCGGGTATTTCAGCACGCAGTCGTCCACGCTCCCCGCGGCCGTCAAGACCGGCAACCTGACCCTGCGCCCCTTCTCCATCGCCACCCGGATCCTCTACGACAAGGACGCGAAGCGCGCCCGCGGCGTCGAGGTGCTCGACGCCGAGACGAACCAGACCTACGAGTTCACCGCGAAGATCGTCTTCGTCTGCGCCTCGGCCTTCAACTCCACCTGGCTGCTGATGAACTCCGCCACGGAGATCTGGCCCGACGGTCTCGGCAGCAGCAGCGGCGAGCTCGGCCACAACGCCATGGACCACCACTTCCGCGTCGGCGCCAGCGGCGCCGTGGAGGGCTACCTCGACCGCACCACCTTCGGCCGCCGGCCGAACGGCTTCTACATCCCCCGCTTCCGCAACGTCGGCGCCGACAAGCGCGGCTACCTCCGCGGCTTCGGCTACCAGGGCGGCGCCAGCCGCTCCGGCTGGTCGCGCGAGATCGCCGAGCTCGGCATCGGCGCGGACCTCAAGCAGGCCCTCAGCGAGCCCGGCCCCTGGTCCATCGGCATGACCGGCTTCGGCGAGATCCTGCCCTACCACGACAACCGCATCACCCTCGATCGCTCGGTGAAGGACAAGTGGGGCCTGCCCGTCCTCGCGATGGACTGCGAGATCAAGGAGAACGAGATCAAGATGCGCGCCGACATGATGGACGACGCCGCCGAGATGCTCGAGGCCGCCGGCGTGAAGAAGGTCCGCAAGTCCGACACCGGCTACAACTTCGGCCGCGGCATCCATGAGATGGGCACCGCCCGCATGGGCCGCGACCCGAAGACCTCCGTGCTCAACGGGCACAACCAGGTGTGGGACGCGCCGAACGTCTTCGTGACCGACGGCGCCTGCATGACCTCCGGCGCCTGCGTGAACCCCTCGCTCACCTACATGGCGCTGACCGCCCGTGCCGCGGCCTTCGCGGTCGACGAGCTCAAGCGCGGCAACCTCTGACCCTCCGCCCTCCCATGATGACCATGACCCGACGCACAGCGTTGCTGAAGATGGCGGTGGCGCTCGGCGCCACCGTGGCCGGCCCGCGCCTGCTGGCCGCCGCGTTCCAGCCCGGCCCGCCCGCCGGCTTCACCCCGGCGGACCTCGCCCTGCTCGACGAGATCGGCGACACCATCATCCCGCCCACCCACGTGCCCGGCGCCAAGGCCGCCGGCATCGGCGCCTTCATGGCGATGATGATCAACGACTGCTACGAGGCCGCCGACCAGGCCGCCTTCAGGGCCGGCCTGGCGAAGCTCCCCGCCGACTACGCCGCGAAATACCACGAGCCGTTCCTCACCGGCAGCGCCACCAACCGCACGGCCTTCCTCAACGAGCTCGACCGCGAGCAGCGGGCCCACACCGCGCGGCTCCGGAAGGAACGCCGCGAAGCCGGTCTGCCGGAGAACGGCGGCACCCCGCACTATTTCCGCCTGATGAAGGAGCTGACCTTGCTCGGTTACTTCACGTCCGAGATCGGCTCCACGCAGGCCATGCGCTACGTGGAAGTCCCCGGCCGCTTCGACGGCGACGCCCCCTACGTGAAAGGCGACCCCGACTACGCCGACCCGATCGCCTAAGGCTAAACGCCCTAAGCGGGCGTGATGGTCTAGCCACGCTGCGATGACCGGGAGATCGCAGCATTAAAGATGGCAGGCTGACGCTCGAATCGTGTCCCGAATCTCATACTCTGTGCAGTTGTGGTGCGCCGTTTTTGATCACGAATGAGGCGCGTGTTTGGCACGGCGCGCCGCGACGGGTTACGTAGGGGATCGTCCGGAAATCACTGCGCCAATTCGCGGGGGTTATCTCGCAACAGACGTAACCGCGTTCATTATTGTGGTATTTGACGCAGGGATTCTCGGCCAGCAATTCCGTCACATATTCGGGCTGATCCGCACCGTCGCCACCAGAGCTGATCGACGTGCCGAGAAATTCGACCCCGACAGGCCGTTCGACGGAATCGCCGGAGTCTAGCAGCAGCTCGTTCGCCCAGTTGTTGTGCTTGTCGCCGGTAAGGACGACCGGGTTGGCAATGTTCTTCTCGCGGAAGTGCCGCAACAACCGCCGCCGCTCGAACTCATATCCCGCCCACTTGTCCACATCCACGACCTCGTCCGGACCGGACACGCGATCGACCGGCGCCATCAGAACCTGCTGGGCCAGCACGTTCCATTGCGCCGGGGAGTGATCGAGGCTCTCGAACAACCAGGCGAGTTGATCCGAACCTAGCATGGTGGCCGTGGGCTCCTGCAATTTAGGGCCCACCGGTTGAAGCCGGGGACCGGCTGGCTGATCCGTGCGATACTGGCGCGTATCGAGCACATTGAACCGCGCGAGCCGGCCAAAATCGAACCGTCGGTAAAGCCGCAGATCAGAACCGACCGGCATCGCAGCCCGGCGAAGCGGCATGTGCTCGTAATAGGCCCGGTAGGCCGCCGCCCGGCGAAGCAGGAAGCGCGCTGGGTCACCGGGGCCGGGATGCTCAGTGCACTCGCCGGCGTAGTCGTTGCTCACCTCGTGATCGTCCCAAGTGACAATCCATGGTGCGATGGCGTGCGCCGCCTGCAAGGCTGGGTCGGTCTTGTAGAGCGCGTAGCGCAGGCGATAGTCATCCAGCGCGAAGGCCTGCGGCAGGCCGTGGGCGCGCACCGCGTCAATGCCGTCGGTGTTTTCATAGATATAGTCGCCCAGGAAAAGGACCAGATCTATGTCCTCGCGCACCATATGCTCGTAGGCGGTGAAGTAGCCGACCTCGTATTTCTGGCAGGATGCGAATGCGAACCGCAGCCGTTCCGGCAGTGCGTCGGGGGCCGGCAGGGTGCGCGTTCGTCCCGTGGGACTGGCCTCCCCGCCGGCGATGAAGCGATACCAATACCACCGGTCCGGTTCCAAGCCCTCGACTTCCACATGCACCGAATGCGCCCAGTCCGGGCTGGCGGTTGCCGTGCCCCGCCGGACCACCTGTGCCATCCGCTCATCAACCGCCACCTCCCACAGAACCTCGGCTGACGCGGACGGCATGCCGCCCCTAGGCTCCAGCGGTCGCGGCGCGAGACGCGTCCAAAGCACAAAGCCATCCGCGGCCGGATCACCGGAAGCGACCCCGAGCGCAAAGGGGTAGGCGGAAAGGCGGGCTGCGCCGCCATTGGCCCGGACCGGAAGGAATGCAGCGGCGGCGAGCGCGGCCCCGCCGAGAAGAAAAGTTCGCCGGTCGACCGGCGATGAGCGCCGGGGGAAGGAAGGAACTGACGCCATGATCGCCGGGGTATTCAAGGCCGGGGTGAATCAACCGGGACGCCGGGCGCGCGGTCGAGACGGCCGATGATGACTTCTCGAGCCGCCTTGCTGATCGTGTAGAGGAGATTGGGGTCGCGCGGATCCCAGCTGAACGCCTGGCCCTGCGCGCTGATCGGGATGGTCGCCACCCATTTCAGGGTTGGTCCGGCATCGGGCATCGCCAGCACATAGAGGGCGGTGTCGTCATGACCGGTGACATAAAGGAATCCTCCCGGACCAAAGGCGCCGCCGGAGACACTGAAGCCCCGCGCCGCAAGTTTTTGCAACAGATCGCCCGGCAAGGCCCAAGCCCCGGTTTGCCTCCATGCGTCATCGAACTCGACCAAGCGCGTCCACTCGGCCCCGCGGCCGGGCTCCGCGCCCTTGCCCGTGTAATGGGCAAAGCATGCAATCCAGCGGCCATTGCGCCGGTCGAGCCAGGTCAAGGAACCGTCCGCCCGGCCGAAACTGTGGCTCGCGACATGCTGCAACGTCGCCGTGTCCCAGATCTCAACGGAGCTGAGATTGGGCACGCCGGGATAATTGGAGTGCGCGCAATAGAGCCGGCCCTCATGCACGAGACCGGCATTGAGATGCGTGAGCGGTTGGCCGGGGGGGCACTCCCATGCCGCGACCCGCTCGCCCGTGTCCTTCCGGTATTTGCCGAGTGCGTGGTTGGAAATAACATAGAGAAATTCATCGTCCGCCGCCACGCCCTGCCGGGCCTCGGGCGCGGCGAAGCGCCGGTTGTCTGCATATTTCCAGCCATCGGCCGAAGGCACGGGCGGCGCGACCGGTGGCGCCGGTTTCTCTGCGGCGATGGACGAGGTCAGCAGGGCGAACACCAGGACAAGGTATGATGATTTCATATTTTTTGAAGGATGGGCGCGATGAATTGATAAACGGTCAACCGGAGTGAGATTACCGGCCCGGGTCATGAGGTTGGTCCATCAGCGGTCAACTCACGCCCTCGAAGATGATCCCGGGATGAACCCACGTGCACGGTCTTCGCCTCATAGGCGCGCAGAGAAAGATAGAGCAGCCCCGTGGCCGCCGCGATGCCGGCGAGAACGAGGAGCGAGGCCGTCCAGTTGAAACGTTCGGTGACCAGGGGCATGACAAGATTGGCACTGAGTTCGCCAACGAGGTAGCCTCCGAGGCCGACAAATCCGACCGCCACACCGGAGGCGCGCAGGGGCACGAGGTTTAGCGTCAGGACATTGACGATGAGCTGCGGGCCATAGACCAGCATGCCCATGAGGCCGGAACAAACCAGCAGCAGCAGGTAGCTGTGGTTGCCCATATAAAAGACGACCAGGCCGGCCAACCCCATCAGGCCGAGACAGCCGACGATCGACTGCCGGTTCGGCAGCACGGCCGACAGCCAGGCAAAAAGGAAAGAGCCTGGGATCGCAATCCACTCCAATGTGCTGAACGCCATCGAATATTGCGCCCGCGAAAAACCCATCTCCGTGCCGAGAAAGGCGGGCATCCAGTTGAGGATGCCAAAACGGAGAAAATAGAGCATGGCGTTGATCGCGGCGAGCGTGAGGATGACGCGGCTGGTGAAGACCTCGCGGCGGATCATGGTCAAGTAGGATGTCGCGGGCGCGCCCGCGCCCTGCGGGGATCCAGCCTCGCCGTAGATGTCGTCCAGCGTGCCGAACTTCTCCACCTCGGGACGGTCGCCGCCGATGCGCCAGAACAGAAAACTGAGCCCCAGCACGACCGCTCCGGGCACCCAGAAGGCGGCGGCCAGGTTGGCGGGGCCGGTCCAGCCGAGGAGCCCGGTGATGATCAGGGGCAGGCCCGCGCCGCCGAGATTCTGCGAGGTGTTCCAGATGGCAATGCCCGCGCCGCGACTCTTGTTGGGATACCAGTTGGCGATCATCGCCATCGAGGCCGGCGCCAGCGCGCCTTGGATCAGACCGAGCAGGAGCATGGCGACGAAGAGCAACGGCAGAGTGGAGATGAAACCCATGGCAATGCAGAGGCCGGCGCTCAGCCCCAAGGCGAGGGCGAAAGTCTTCCGCAAGCTCGTGCGGTCCACCACCATGCCCATGATGAACTTGCCAAACCCGTAGGTCACGGTGAAGGCCGTGAGGACGAGCCCAACCTCCGTAAGTGTCCAGCCGTGGGCGAGCCGGAGGGCCTCGCTGGTGAGCTTGAAATTGTTCCGCACCAAATAGGCACAAACATAGCCGACGTAGGCGACGAGGAAGACCATCCGCCGCCGGGCCAGGTAGCGCGCGAAGGTCTCGGGATGCTCCCGCCGAAAAGCTTCTGTCGTGTCGGCGTGATCAGGGCTCATGACACCTTGCGCCAGATGGTCAGGCGGCCCGAACGCCGGAAGGCGCCGATCCCTTGCGCGCCAAGGCGAAGCCCAGCAAGCCACCCACGATGAGCGCTCCACCCACCAGGAACAAACCGTTGTCGTAGCCGCCGGTTCGGTCCTTGATGTAGCCCATGATGGGCGGCAAGCCGACCCCCGCGATGTTCGCCACGGCGTTGATCAGTGCAATGGCGCCTGCAGCGGCCGCTCCACCGGCCAGATACTCGGTGGTGACTGCCCAGAACACGGGAGTGACCGCCCAATTCAAACCCACCGCTAGCAGCAAGAGACAATAGGTAACCACCGGATTGCCGGCGTGGATGCTCGCGATCAAGAGAACGCCCGAGATCAGCAACGGCAGGCCCAGATGCCACCGGCGTTCATGTCGCGCATCGGAATGGCGGCTGTTCAAATACATCAGCGCACACGCCAGCAGAAACGGCAGGGCCGAAAGCAAGCTGACGACGAAATTGGACTCGCCCGAAAGTTTCTTCAGGATCTGCGGCAGAAACAAGGTAACGCCGATCGTGCCGAAAGCCTGCAGCAGCCAGAACAGGCTCAGCAGCCACACCTTGCCGTCGGAAAACGCCCGCTGCCAGCCAGCCGCATGCCCTCCGGGCGCACGGGCGGTTTCATCTGCGATGGTCTTGGACAGCCATTCGCCCTGTGCGGGTGAGAGCCATTTGGCGTCACTCACCTCGTCGGGTAGATATTTAAGCACAACGAAGCCGAGCAAGACGGCCGGCACGCCCTCGACGAAATAGAGCCAGCGCCAACCGGCGTAACCAAGTATTCCATCCATGTTCAGCAAGGCGCCAGACAGGGGCAGTCCGATCACCGAGGCCAGGGCGGCGGCAATATAGAAGAACGACATGGCCCGCGCCCGGTTGCTCGAAGGAAACCAGCGGCTGATATAATAGATGACGCCCGGAGTGAAGCCGGCCTCCGCCGCGCCCAACAGCAACCGCATGCCGTAAAGCTGGTGGGCTGTCTGGATGAAGGCCATGCCGCACGCGATCAGCCCCCACGTCACCATGATCCGCGCAATCCAGCGCCGCGCCCCCACCCTGGCCAGGACAATGTTGCTGGGCACCTCGAAGATGATGTAGGTGACGTAAAACAGGCCCGCCCCCAGGCCATACATCTGGGAAGTCAGCCCGAGATCCGCGTTCATCTGCAGGGCCGCGACGGAAATGTTGGAACGATCGAGATACGCGATCAGATACAACAACATCAGGAAAGGAATCAGCCGCCGGGTGATGAGACCGATGGTTTCCGCTTTGAAAGCAGGGGTGATGCTCATGAAATTATTCTCCACCAAAGCAGGCGATGTGTTGCGCGGGATTTGTCTCGTGGTCAGTCGGCCAAGCCTTGGCGTATCTCCGCCAGACCCTCGGTGCAAGCCGCGGTCAGCATGGTGATGTCGAGACTGTAGCCGATGAAACGAAATCCCTCGGCGCACCGGGCCTTGACCTGGGCCGGCGCGGGCGGAACGACATGAATGCCGGGCACGACCCCGTGGCGTCCGCAGGCGGCAAGGATGGTCGCACGGGCCGCGAGGTAGTCGGGATGCTCGAACTGCGCCGTGATCCCCATTGAGGCGGTGAGATCATAGGGCCCGATGAATGCGGCATCGATCCCGGGCACGCCAAGGATCGCATCGATGTTCCGCACCGCGTCGATGTGCTCGATCTGCACCGCGAGAAAGGTTTCGTCGTTTGCTTGCGCACACTCGTCCGCGAGCCGCAGACCATAGGCATTGGCCCGGCAAAAACCCACCCCCCGCAAACCCAGCGGCGGATATTTGGCCGCCTGCACCAGCTGCATGGCCTCCTCCCGCGTGCGCACCAGCGGGGCGACCAGTCCGCGGGCGCCGGCATCGAGATAGCGTTTAACGAAGGCGTAATCCACACCGTGCAGCCGCACAATCGCCGCGCAGTTCGGCCGACCGGAGCGTATGGCCTGGAAGAGTTGCTGGGCCTGCGGCAGGTCGACCGCTGAGTGCTCGACATCCACACAAAGAAAATCAAAGCCGCAGGCGGCCATCAACTCGGCGACGATGGGGCTGCCGCTGTTGATCCAGCTGCCGACCAGCATTTCGCCGGCGCGCATGCGCTCGCGCAAAGAGACCGGAGTGACGGAACGGGTTGGATGGCTCATGAGACGGAAAAAAGACCGACCGGAATCTTCACGACCAGCTTGAACACCTGCGCGCACCCTTCGGCCCGGATCTTGGGCCGGTGAGCATCGACCGGCGTGTGGATGGAGAAATATCCGGCGGATTTGAGGATCCGGCCGAACACCGGCCCGGGATGGTGGAACAGAAGATCCTTGGTGACATCATAGTCGCCATCGTTGGCCAGGGTCTGCCGCGGAGCCCAATCGATAACCTCTGCGCCCGCCAGGGTGTATTGCAGGTCGACATACCTGCGGTGCGTTTCAAAGCGCGACCCGGCTGCGTCGCCAGTGTCATACCGCAGCACCAGCGCATAAATATCATCCTGCCACAGGGCGTAGCGTCCTTCGGCAGGCTCGGCGGGCAAGGCGCGGATCCAAGCCACCGAGCGGACCACCGTTTCGCCCAAGACGGCGAGGCCCATGGACTCGAAATCGCTAAGTTTTCCGTAGATCATAAATCAAGGCGTATTGTCACTCGGTGTTCAGCCGAACCGTCGCCCCAATGCGGAGAAACCTTGTCCAGCGACCAGGAACGAAAAGACCAGTGCGACCAGCAAGCCCGCGTTCAGCCAGAATCCCGCGCGGTGCGTGCCCATTGGATCAATCCGGTTCACCAGCACGAAAATCCCCGCCACGACCAGGGGTGGCACAAAAACTTGTGCCAGCTGGCTGGCCAACCGGTGAACCGGCAACAACCAATCGCCACAAACCGGTCCGCCGAAGCCGATCACGCACGCGATCGCCACCCAAACCCGAAACCGGTGAGTATTGAGCCGAGGTTCCTCCCGGCGATAATCCGTCAGCAACATCGGCAGGATCATCGCCATGGGAATGATGGAGGACAGCCCGGCACCCAGTGCCCCCACCAGAAACAAGCCCGCCGCCAACCTGCCCGCCGCGGGGACCAGCGCATGGATCGCTCCGAGAGGATCCCGAATATCCACGCCGCCGGCGGGCAATGCGCCGGCCACGCCGCCCATGATCGTGGCGCCGATAAGAAAGATGACGGATGCCGCAACCAAGCCGTCGCGCCTTTGTTCCCGGGCGTTGCCCCCGGTCCAACCGCGGCCCCTCAACCAAGTGGCTCTCAACAGAAAGGTCGGCGCCGCCACCGCGGTGCCGAGCACGATCATAGCCGGCCAGATTCCCGCCGCCCCGGCCGGCAGCGACGGAGCGAGACCCCGGACGATCAGACCGGGTTCCGGCCAGGTCAGGCACAACGCTCCGGTGAACCCACCCACCATCAGGGCCACGAGCAGGAACATCGCCTTCTCCAAGAGGGAATACCGACCGGCCGCGATCAGGCCATAGACGGCGGCCAGCATGACCGCCGCCAGCGCCACGACCACCCCCTGGTGCGGCACGGCAGGCAGAGGGAGGAGCAGGCCCAGGCATTCATAGGTCAACCGCGCCACCAAGTTGATCAGCACCGGCAATCCGCTCCACTGAGCCATCGCCACGCCAATCAGGATCAACAGGGCGAGCCATCGCCCGCCGGGCAAATGGATGCGAAATCCGTGCAAAGCGCCCGTTCCGGCAATCATCGCATAACGCCCGTAAGCCTCGAGTAACACCCAGAACAACAGACTCCCGACCAGCACGGCCCAGAGTAACTGCAGGCCGGATTGCGCCCCTGCTGCCGCCAGTTTGGTCACGGCACCGGTTCCGATCGTGTAACCGACACAAAGCACTCCCGGCCCGAACCATGGCAGCGCCCGCTCCAAGCGAGGCCACAAATGCTCGAAAGAGGTCACAGGGCGGACGGGCTGATCACGGGGCGGGATTCTCCCAAACGAAGCCGTAGAGAAACGCCCGCTTGAACACGAAGCGGGTCTGGACCGCCGTGATCGGAGCAGTCGCCCCACCCCGCCACTGGAATGCGATCCGCCGATGATCACCGGTTAGAGGGGTGCAATCGTCGACCGTAAATCCCGGGATGGGCTGACCGGCGCCATCCAGCAGCTCCGCTTTAAGATAACCCCCGGCCTTGGTGAGCACGTTGACCGCCAGTTGCGTGCCGGCGATTTTGCCCGGAGCGGTGACCGCCTGACCCAGCGTGGGACCACCAGCAGAGGGAGCCAAGGCCCACAGCCGGTCAAATTGCCATGTCGCGCGACAAAGCGCGGTGTTGAAAGGCAAAGTCGGCTTCTGGATGCCACTGACGAGTTCATTACCAACCTCAATCTGGGGCTGAAGCCGGGTGTCGTGGATTTCGCCATGAATCCCCTCGGATCCCGCATAATACACATGCATCGAGCCGTTCTCGACAATGGGGTGATGCATCTGCCAGATCATGCCGCCGCCATATTCACCGAGCGGTGGGTTGGGCAACGCAGGCCGGCGATCGGGCCGCCACCAGTTTACGCCGTCGCGCGAGGCCGCCAGCTGCAGGGACATCGTCTGGTTGACCGCGTCGTAGTAGTTGACCAGCGCCACATACCCACCCTCCACCTCGACCGGACATATCTCCAAAAACTGCGCGAAGTCAGGATCCCGCCAGTCGCGAATGAGGACCAGAACCTCGTTACCCCAGTCCGAGCCGTTCAGACTGGTGCGCCGCGAGACGCTGCGCAGGCCGCCCCGAGGATTGTTGTCATAGGGGATGATGCGATCGCCCTCCCGGAGTTTCGGGTAGGTTTTGTAGTAGGAAACAAACGATCCATCAGCCTGACGATAAACGTAGGATACGTCGCCACCACCGCCCACCGAGGGGTAGATGGGCCCCTCCACGAGTTTCCAATCCTTTCCGTCCTTGGAGCGGTAACGGTAGTTCCCGTGCCGCTCCTTGGGGCCGGGCAGATGGCCCACGCGGTTCTCCTTCTGGCCGCCATAGAGTGGCGCCCGCATGACGAACATCTCATAAGGCAGTTCCTTGTTCGCGGGATCAACGAAGACCGAAGCATACACCGAGGTGCCGCCCGAATCCATATCGAGCAGGATGTTCGTCTTGTCGTGCCCCGGCCACTTCACCAATGACAGCTGCGGGCGGGTCCACTTCACCCCGTCCTTGCTTTCCAAGTAGGTCAGGCGCCGCTGGTGCTCGTGCTGGGCCTTGAGCCCGTCGAGCGTCGGCTCGGCCGGGGTCGAAACCTGCCAGGCCTTCCACAGTCCGTCGATCGGGTCCCGTAACACCGTGCCGTGGGCCATGATGCCGCCGGAGTCCCACGGCATGGCGGGCTCGAGCAGCGGATTGGCCGCATCGGGCACGCCCTCCTCAACCCGCCAGCTCACCAGCTGCAGCGACTGGAAGCTATCTGGCATGAGCAGCGGCAGGCGCCCCGGAACCGTCCCGCCTGCCCCAGAAAGCAGAAGAGGGAAGAACAGCGCCAAGAGGGTCCCGTTCACTGCGCCAAGGATGCGCGACCGGCAATGATGACTGCGAGAGCTTGCGTGGTTTCTCATAGTTTGAACATGTGGCTGGAGGAAGGCGGGCCCAGAAGTGGGCCGGGGAGGCCCCCGGTCCACGCGACAATGTCTGGGGCAATAGCCTTAGAAGCGCCGCTCCACGTAGAAGGATATCCGGCGGGGCATGGTGCCGCTGTTGGCCGTGCCTGTAATGACACGCTGATCCAGGATATTTTGCACCCTCAATTGCGCCTCCCATTGCCCCTTCTGCACACGACGCACGACTCGCATACCGATATCCCAGCGCAAGCTGGAACTCTGCAGCACAATGTTGTCGGGATTGAGCACCACGTCGTCCGTGTAACCAAAGGCGCTTTGCGCATATATCGCCCAAGCCCGGTTCTGATGGACAAGATAGTTGCCCATGAAGTTCAGCCGGGTCGGCGTGTCGCCGCGCTGCCGCCGTTTGACAACCGACTGGTCTGACTGCACCGCATATATCGCCGTGCGGGCAAATGCACCGGAGGCATAAAAGGAGAACCTTTCGGTGGGGGCGCCGGAGATTTCGATCTCAAGCCCCTTGGCGGTCGCGCTGGGATCCACCACGTTTTCACGCCAATTGAACTGCGGGCTGATTTCATCCAAGCGATTGGTGCGGAAATTAACGGACCGGATATCACTGCCTTCCAAGATCTCGTAATAGGAGGCGTTAAAGGTGAGCTTCCCGTTAAAAAGCTCCGATTTGACCCCGATCTCGTCCAGATCCACGGTGCGCGAGGCCGCGATGCGCTCCGCCGGATCACGCCCCGCAACCCCAAACGTGCCTTCAGGATAGCGCAGCACATTGCGCTCCGGATCCTGCTGCTCCGCATGGACGACGAAGGCCGTCAGCCAGGGAAAAACCTTGAAGGAGCTTCCAACCCGCCAGGTTTTATCCGTGGGCTCGGGCCGGGAAGCGGTGAACGTGTTGTTCAGCAGATTGGTGATGTCCTCCTCGATCTTGTCGTAGCGCCAGCCACCGGTGATCTGCAGCCGGTCCTGCAGCAGCTTGGCCGTGTGCTGGACGTAGTAAGAGTTCTCCCAGACCTTGCGCGTTTCATACGTTGACACTGCCTTGGCCGGAAGATTGCTGCGCTGCACGTTGAGAAAGGCGCTGTTGTCGATGATGCGCCAGATACCGCCGGTATTCGCCCGGCTGAACCGGTCGAAAATATCCCGCGCGGTGAATTCGTAACCGACCAAGGTCTGGTGGTTCATCTTGGCGAACTCATACTCAAACAGCAGGTCACCCTGATACGATGCAAACTCCGTGTCCCTTTCCGTCAGGTCATTGCGCAGCGCCATGGTCCAATCTATGGGGAATCCGTTGGGGTCGGTCGGCGAAAAGATGTAGCTGCCGAATCCACGCAGGCGGGTCAGTTCACGGTCAACCTCGGCCTTGAACAGGACCAGGCCCTGGCGCGTTGAGAACCAATTGGTGAACTTGTGATTCAGCTGGGTTAGGACTTCATAGGCTTGGGCATCAGGCTCCACCCAGGGAGCCGTCTGGGGCGTGTCGAGCGGCATCATCCTGGTCTTGTGCAAAGCGCCGTCCAACGGAAAGGTTCGCACCACCGAACCGTTGGAGGCACGGCTGAAGAACTGAAACTCATCCTGGATCTCGAAGAACTCCGCCGAAGGCGTCCGCCCGGACTGCAGGCTTCCCTCGATCAGCAGATTTGTCCGGTCGTTGAAGCGGAACTCCACCGAGGGATAGAAGCTGATGGTGTCGTATTTTTCGTTGGGCAGATACATCTCGCCGCCGGTGTAGGCGGCGATCGCCCGGTAAAGGATGGTTCCGCTGGCATTAAGCGGCCCGGTCATGTCCACCTCGGATTTGTAGTAGCCATAGTCGTCGACCGTGAGCTTCAGGGCGGTCGCCTTCTTGGCCTGGGGCTTTTTTGTGATCAGGTTCACCACGCCACCCGCCTCGCCGCGGCCGGTGGTGGCGGAACCGAGGCCTTTGATTACCTCCACCCGCGAGATGTTGGACATGTCCTTCCTGAAATGAAGTGACGATCCCGTCGTGTAGCGGAATCCGTTGCGAAACTGGCTGAAGACATCGATCGAACGCACCTGGAACTGGTCCTGTCCACCATTGCGGACCGTCACGCTCGGCAGAAAGGCGACCGCCTCACCCAATGTAGGGGCGGTCAATTCCTTGATCATGCGCTCGGTGGCAATATTAACGGTCTGCGGAACCTCTTTTAGCGGCGTGTTGAGACGGGTCAGCGTGGTTGTGGAGGTGACACCGTAGCCGCTGGCATCCTCCTTGGCTGTTACCGAGAACGGATCCAGCGTGAGCACTTCCTCCGCCTGGGCAGGGGACACGGACGACTGTTGGGCGATGGCCGGCAATCCGGTGATAAATACGAGCGACGCGACGATGCTCGTCGCGCGCGGACCGACAAATCCTTTGCGAGGGTTGGAGGTGGGGTTCATGAGTGAGGTGGACCAAAAAGCCTGGGTTTGGGTTTTGGGGATGCCCGCGCCCCGGATAACGAAGCGCGGTCGATGGGGTGTTTCTGCTTCGGTCGCCACCCTAGGCGTCGTCTCGATTGACACGCAAACGGGATTCCATGTTATGATAACGCCATGGCGAAAACGCCCCCCGCGAGAAATCTGCAAACCATTGCCCGCATCGCGGGCGTGTCGGCCATGACCGTGTCCCGGGTTCTGCGTAATTTTCCCCGGGTCGCGGCCGACACCCGGCAGGCCGTGCTGCGGGCCGCCAAAGAAATCGGTTACACCCCCGACCCGCACATGGGACGCCTGATGGCCCGTGTGCGCAGCTATCGCCGCCGCCGAGCCGAGGCCGTCATTGCCCTGGTTCGCGACGAAATCCCCGGCGACGAACTGCTCGACCATGCCTATCAATATGTCGCGCTGGACGACATCCGCACGCGGGCGGAACGCCACGGCTACCGCGCCGAGGAATTCCGCCTCGACCGCACACGCATGTCCGCTTCCCGCCTGGTGCAGATCCTCGAAACTCGAGGTATCGAGGGACTGATTATCTCGCCGCAGTCCTCCCACAGCATCGGCATGGAGTTGGATTATTCGAGCTTTGCGGCGGTCACCCTCGGTTACGGCCTGACCCAACCCGCGCTCCATCGGGCCAGCACCAACATGACGCGCGGCATTCAACAGGCCACCGCCGAGCTCTCAGCCCGGGGCTATCGCCGCATCGGCCTGGCCATCACCCAATGGGTAGACGACCGCTCCGACCACACCTACCTCGGGGCGATGCTCACCTACCAGCAGCAGGTCCCTCCCCGGGACCGGGTGCCGCTCCTGCTTTTTCCCGATAACAATCTCGCCAATGAGTATGGGACATTCCGGACCTGGTTCCGGCGTTACCGACCGGATGTCGTGATCTCGTTCGACTCCTACGTGCCGGAATGGCTGACTGGCCGGCTCAATCTCCGCATTCCCGAACAGGTTGGCATGGTTGTGCACGACTGGGCGGAACGCCACCAGAACTTTGCCGGAATCCACCACCGGCGGGCGCACGTGGCCGCCGCTGCCGTGGACATGCTCGCGACCCTGCTGATGCACAATGAGCGCGGTGTGCCCGATATTCCGCGCCAGACCCTGATCCCGCCCGCCTGGGTGGACGGCCCGAGCATCCGCCTGCGCTGAATGCCGGCCACCATTTTGTGTTATAATAACAGTCCGACGAGCATTGCTCCCCTTGCCGGGTTCAATGGGAATACCGGCGCTGTCTTTCCGGCGCTCCATGAACCCTCCGTCCCTGCCCGTTGTGCTCATCACCAATGCCGTGCCGGCCGAGGCACTCGCACCGCTCACCGGCGTGGCTCGCGTGGTGCTCGGACCGTCCGGAGGGGATCTGATGCCCCGCGCCGAGGTGCTGCGACTTGCCCCGGAGCTCGCCGGAATAGTCAACCAAGCGGAGTTGCGGGTGGACAAGGAGTTGTTGGAGCGGGCCCCCCACCTCAAGGTAGTCGCGAATGTCTCCATCGGCGTAGACAACCTGGATCTTGAGCTCATGCAGCGATCTGGCGTCTACGCCACCAACGTTCCCCATGCATTTGTCGAGGCTACAGCCGACTACACCCTGGGCGCCCTGCTGACACTCGGCCGCCGCCTGCATGACGCTGATCGCTATGTGCGCGCGGGCGAATGGAGCAGCTTTCAGCCCGGGATCTGGGACGGCGCGCTGCTTGACGGCAAGGTGTTGGGCCTCGTGGGTTATGGCGCAATCGGACGTGCTGTCGCGCAAAGGGCGCGAGGCTTCGGGCTGCGCGTCATCTATCATCAGCGCACCCCGGTCGACGACCCGGCCTATGTCACCTTGGACCGATTGCTGGCAGAGGCGGATTTCGTTTCCCTGCATTTGCCGCTTAATCAGGACTCCCGCAACTTGATCAATGCGCCTCGGTTCGCCCAAATGAAACGCGGGAGTTATCTTATCAACGCCGCTAGGGGACGCGTCGTGGATGAAGCCGCCTTGGTGGCCGCACTCCAGTCCGGCCATCTGGCCGGCGCTGCCCTTGATGTTTTCGAGAATGAACCCCGCGTCCACCCGGCCCTGTTGGGCATGCGCAATGTCCTGCTAACCCCTCATCTCGGCGGCGGCACACAGGAGAGCCGTTATCGCGCACGGTTTCATTGCATCAATGATGTCGCGCGGGTGCTCAGCGGCCTGCATCCCGTAAGCGCATTGAATGCACCGATTTCGCGCGTGCCTCCTGCCGCAGACAATCGCACTGGCCCAAAGCCCGGCCGACGCGCATTCTGATTGCTGTCCGCCACCCTCTTCCGCGCCGGCCAGCTTCGCCAGCCAACCGCTCAATCACATGAAAATAATCCGCCTCGAAACCATTCATGTCCGACCCCGCTGGCTCCTGCTGCGAGTTTATACTGACACGGGTCTGGTTGGACTGGGTGAATCCACGCTCGAGGGCGCCTCCCTGACAGTGGAGGCGATGCTTCATGAAATGACCCGCTGGTTGATCGGGCAGGATCCCCGTCGCATCGAACATATCTGGCAGCATCTTTACCGGGGCGGTTTCTACCGGGGCGGGCCGGTCCACTGTTCCGCTCTCTCGGGCATCGATATGGCGCTCTGGGACATTCTGGGCAAGTCCCTCGGCGTTCCGGTTCATCAATTGCTCGGTGGGCGCGTGCGCGACCGGATCCGGATGTATGCTTGGACCGATGCCGGCACGGCGGATGATTACGTCAATTCGATCCGGGATCTGCGCGTCAACCGCAGCCTGACCGCTTTCAAATACAACGCCACGGGCATGATGCGGCCGCTTTCCAGCCCGGCGGCGCTGCAGGCCGCGGTTGATCGCCTGGCCGCCCTGCGCGAAACGGCGGGTCCTGCCGTGGACATCGCCGCGGATTTCCACGGCCGCGTGACTTTCCCCGACGCCAAGCGACTGGTGAAGTTGCTCGAACCCTACCAACCCCTGTTCATTGAGGAGCCGATCCTGCCCGGCGATGCCGACGGACTGCAGGAGATCGCCACATCCACCACCATTCCGATTGCCGCCGGCGAGCGCCTGTTCACGCGCTGGCAATTCCAAGAGCTGTTGGAGAAACGGGCGGTGCGCATCGTGCAACCCGATCTCGCACATGCCGGGGGCATCTCCGAGGTCCGCCGCATCGCCGCCATGGCGGAATCACGCGACATCTTGCTCGCCCCTCATTGCCCCCTGAGCCCCGTGGCGCTCGCCGCCAGCCTCCAAATTGCCGCCACCTGTCCGAATTTCCTGATCCAGGAGCATGTGACGCTCGGGGAGACCCTGCTCACGGAACCGTTCGTGCTCGAATCAGGCTATCTCAGGGTGTCGGACCGTGCCGGTCTCGGCATCGAACTGGACGAGAGCAAACTGGCCGCAGAGCGGTTTGATGGCGTCTGGGACAATCCGCGCTTCACGGCGGAAGACGGCGGCTTTGCCGAATGGTGAACCAAGCGAGGCCATGAACCGATTCATATCCTGCGACTGGGGCACTTCCCGCTTTCGGCTGCGGCTGGTCGAGGGAGATCCCCTCCGGATCGCCTCCGAGCACACCACCGATGAAGGCGTCCAAAGCCTGGCCGCAGGCCACACCGCCGGGGAAGGACGGCACGCACTCCTTGAGAAGGTGCTGGAGCGGGGCCTCGCAGCCCTTGGCCTCAGCGACCAACCTGATCTGCCGATTGTGATGTCCGGCATGGCCTCGTCCACTCTCGGCTGGCAATTGCTTCCCTATGCCCACCTGCCGGCACCGATTGACGGACGCACCCTGCGGTTCACCGACTTCCGGCATGGCGGACGCAAGATCCGGCTGATTTCCGGACTGCAGAGCACCAGTGATGTGATGCGCGGAGAGGAAGTGGAGTTGGTCGGCATCATGGCTGACCCAGCCCGGCGCGCCCGGGCGGAAAAGAGTGTCATTATCCTGCCTGGCAGTCACTCGAAGCACGTGCGGGTGCACACCGGCCAAATCGTGGGATTCACCACCTACCTGACCGGTGAACTCTACGGTCTGCTGGCGCAGAACAGCACCCTGGCAACTCCGAGCGACCAGCTCTTCGATCCGGCATCTTTTGTCGCCGGCCTGCAGGCCAGCCAGGCCCACGGCCTGAGCGCCGCCCTGTTTCAGACCAGAGCGCGCGTGGTGCTTGGGCAACTGGCCGCCGCGCACAGTCGGTCATTTCTAAGCGGCGTGCTCATCGGGGCTGAGGTTGCCACCCTGACCGGAATGTCCGCAGGACACATTGTGTTGGCCACAGGTGAATCCTTGGCCCGCCCATACGCCTTGGCTCTCCGCGAATTGATGCCAAACGCTTCCGTTGAGCAACTGACTCCGGCTCAACTGTCTCTCGCCATGGTGCGGGGCCATGCAACGATTCTCGACTATTGATGAGCCAGACCCACCCCTTTGACGCCAAGCGTTTCGCCGGGATGCCTCTGATTGGCATTCTTCGTGGACAACCAGCCGGGGCCATCGATCCGCTGGTGCAAGCCCTGTCCGATGGTGGTTTCACCGCCTTGGAAATCACCATGAACTCTCCCGGCGCTGCGGCCCAGATTCGCGCGGCCGTCAACCAGGCCCGGGACCGGATTGCAATCGGAGCTGGCACCGTGACCAGTCTCGCTGAATTGGATGAGGCCCAGGCGGCTGGAGCCAGTTTCATCGTTACCCCGATCGTGGTTCCTGAGGTGATAACCGCGTGCGTGCACCGCGGGTTGCCGGTTTTCCCGGGAGCATTCACCCCGAGCGAAGTCCACCAAGCGCACCGCCTCGGGGCCACCATGGTGAAGCTGTTTCCCGCCAACCGGCTGGGGCCCGATTACGTGCGCGATCTCAAGGCTCCCTTGTCCTCCGTGCGGCTGCTCGCCACGGGGGGCATCACACCTGAGTCGCTGCCCGCGTATGTGAAGGCGGGGGTGGAAGGCTTCGGCATAGGTAGTCCGCTTATTTCGCCCGCTCACATCGCGGCCGGTGATTGGAACTGGATTCGCGAACGGGCGGCCCAATTCTGTGCAGCCTGGCAATCGGCCCGGGCTTGCTGAGGTTTTTCGTGGAGCCAAAGACCGGCTTACCCCGGTCACATGAAGCCGATCTGCAGCCGCACTGGCCTCGAATAATCCGCTCCGTTCAAAGGAGGTTGATCAGCTTCATTGCTGAAACTCAACTCATGCGGCCGTCTTGGATGTTTGCTCTTATTGGCAGCGGAAATCGCCCTGACTGCACCTCAACGCGTGGCCTTTAAAATTTGTTGACTCCTCCTTTGACATGCCACCGACAGTGTCAGTCAGGGCATTGAAGCTGGATGCATGGCCGCACCGCTCATCCAAGCCCCCCGTTCGGGGGAAGAGGAACGCATTCACTGGCCAAAGCGCGGTGGAGGCCGCAGCGTAGACGCATACCCCGGCCGCTCGCTGACGCAGTGTTTGACGCGGGTCGGTCTCGCTCCCGCCTCCCCCCGTCTCCCTATGCGTCTCCGCTTTCTGTCCCGTTTTGCTCTGCTGGCCGCCAGCAGTCTGGCCGCGATCGCCGCCACCCCCGACACCCGGCCCAACATCGTGTTCATCCTCGCCGATGACCTCGGCTGGAGCGACCTGGCCGTCTACGGCAGCTCATTCTACGAAACGCCCAACCTCGACCGCCTCGCCGCGCAGGGCGTGCGGTTCACCCAGGCCTACGCCGCGTGCAGTGTCTGCTCGCCGACCCGCGCGAGCCTCCTCACCGGCCGCTATCCCGCGCGGATCGGCATCACGGACTGGCTGCCCGGGCGTCCGGCGCAACCCAATGAGCGGCTGCGCGCCCCGGCCCTGCCCGATCGCCTGCCCGCGGACATCCCGACCTTCGCCCGGGCCTTCCAGGCCGCCGGTTACCGCACGGCATTCATCGGCAAGTGGCATCTCGGCGGCCAGCCGGAGGACCTGCCCGACCGCCACGGCTTCGACGTGAACATCGGCGGCTCGGGCCGCGGCAGCCCGCCCGCCTACTTCAGCCCTTACCGCCTGCCCAACCTGACGGACGGCCCGCCGGGCGAGCACCTCGACGACCGGCTCACGCGCGAAGCCACCGACTTCATCGCCCGCGCCGTCCGCGAGTCGCAGCCGTTCCTCGTCTACCTCTCGCACTACGCGGTGCACAACCCGCTCCAGGGCAAACCGGATCTCGTGCAAAAATACGCCGCCAAGCTCGCCGCCGCTCCGCTGGCGGGACCGGCCTTCGACGAGACGGGACCCGACGGGAAGGTGCGCGTGCGCCAGGGCAACCCCACCTACGCCGCCATGGTGGCGAACCTCGACGCCAGCATCGGCACGCTCCTGGCCGAACTCGACCGCCTCGGCGTCAGGGAAAACACGATCGTGATCTTCACCTCCGACAACGGCGGCGTGTCCACCTCGGAGGGACACCCGACCGCCAACACCCCGCTGCGCACCGGCAAGGGCTGGCCCTACGAGGGCGGCGTGCGCGAGCCGCTGATCGCGTCCTGGCCGGGCCGCATCGCCGCCGGCAGTCACAGCGACGCGGTGGTCACTTCGCCGGATCTTTTCCCGACGCTGCTGGAGCTCGCCGGCCTGCCCGCCGTGCCCGGCGGGCCGCTGGACGGCGTCTCGTTCGCCCCAGTCTTGCTCGGCCGCGCCGCGACGGAGGCCGACCGGCCGATCTTCTGGCACTACCCGCATTACAGCAACCAGCGCGGCCGGCCCAATTCCGCCGTGCGCGCGGGCCGCTGGAAACTCATCGAGTGGCTGGAGGACGGACGCACCGAGCTCTTCGACCTGTCTGCGGACCTCGCCGAGGCCAACGACGTGAGCCGCGCGCATCCAGCCATCACCGCCGAATTGCTCGAAAAACTCCGCACGTGGCGCCAGGAGGTCGGTGCGCGCCTGCCGACACCCAACCCCGGTTACCGGCCCACCCCTTGAGCGACGCACCGGGCGTCGCAACCCGGTTCACGCATCCCGGTAGCACTCGCCGAGGCGGGTCAGTGCGCCGTTCTCGTCGAACAGCGCGCTGGTGCCAAGGGCCCGGTTGTCCGGCTTGGCGGGGAACCAGGCATACCGCTCGACGAAATCGAGCCGGTCCAGCATCGGGAGGACTTTCTCCATGAAGCGCAGCACGTCCTCGGATTTGTGCCGGTTTTGATCAACGCTCTTCGCCGTCCAGTCACCGACGGCAAATTCCGTGATCCAGACCGGGCAGCCAAACGTCTGGTGCACCTTCTCCAGACGCTGGACGAGGGCCTCCGCGTTCGGTCCGCCGTAGGAATGCACGCAGACGAAGTCCACGCGCAGCTGGCGCTGCTTCACCCCTTCCATGAACGCGGTCATCCATTCCTTGTCCGGGTGGATGCAGCCCGGGCTGCCCAGACGCAGGCCGGTTTCCATCAGCAACGGCCAGGCTTCGAGGGCTTGCTCCACGGTCATGTTGCCCTGCTCCTTGCCATCGGGCTCGTTGAAGCCGAGCAGCGTGCCGCAGCCCGACTTCCGGGCGGAGTCGGCCGCCGCGGCCACGACCTCGGGTTTCCCGCCGTAACGAAAGACCATCGGGACGAATTCGATGCCGGGCGGAACGCCCTCCGGCAGACGGTGGTTCCAGGAGTAGAACCACTGGCAGCGGAGCGCCGCGAGCCGCGCAGCCCAGTCGGGGATTTTCACGGCCTGCCCGAGGCCCCGTTTCCTCGCCCCGGACCGCAGCACTTCCTTGGCGGATGCGGCCTGCGGGCGAAGAGCCGGGGCCAGCGAGAGGGCGGTCGCGGCCGCGGACAGATGGAGGAACTGGCGTCGGGTAATCATGGCAGTTGCAGTCGGGGATGAGGTAACGGGGGTGAATTCATCTCAGTGCGCGCCGTCCGTCTCCTTGGCCGAGATGAGGCGCGGCGCCTCGCCACCGACCGGTTGCACGAGCGGATACTTGGCGTCGTAAAGGTTCAGCTGCCGGCGCTTCCAGACGGCGCCTTCCAGCGTGACGGGATGCGGCAGGCGCACATCCCAGTCGCCCAGCCGGGCGAGCATCGCCTTGGTGCGGTCGAGATTCTGCAGCGCCACGTCGTGCTGTTCCGCGAGATCCTCCCGCAGGTTGAAAAGCATCGGCAGGCGGTCCGGCAGCCGCACGAGCTTCCAGTCGCCGTCGCGGATCGCGGCGCTGACGGTGAAACGCCACAACAAGTCGCGATCTGGCGCGGACTCCTCCACCCCCGTCCAGCGCGGCCACAGGTCGACGCCGGACAAACCCTTGAACTGGTCGGCCGGGGCGCCGGCCAGCCGCAGGAAGGTCGGGACCAGATCGAGCGCGCTGACCGGTGGCTGGTGGACCCGCCCGGCGGGCAACCGACCGGGCCAGCTCGCGACAAACGGCACGCGCACCCCGCCCTCCAGCAATATCCCCTTCTGGCCGTTGAGCGGCGCATTGAGCGAGCCGTTCTGGTCGACCGGCCCGCCATTGTCGCTCAGGAACACAATCAGGGTGTTTTTCTCGAGCCCCAACTCGCGGACCTCGTCCAGCAGCCGGCCCACCTGGTCGTCGAGCCGCGCCACCATCGCGCAGTAGGTGCGGCGCTTCTGGTCCTTGATGAACGCGAAGCGCGCGAGGTCCTCCGGCCGCGCGTCCATCGGCGCATGGGGCGCGTTGTAGGCGGCGTAGAGAAAAAACGGCCGGTCGCGGTGCCGGCGCAGGAACGCGATGCTCTGCGTCGTGATGTCGTCCGTCAGGTAGGTGATGGCGCCGGCGGGCCCGACATTGCTCTCGATCGCGGGCTCCGCCTGGCCGGCCGGCACGGTCGCGAAGTAGCGATGCCCGCCGCCGAGAAAGCCCCAGAACTCATCGAAGCCCCGGCGCAAGGGATGAAACTGCGGCCGGTCGCCCAGGTGCCATTTGCCGATCAGGCCCGTGACATAGCCCGCCGACCGCAGCCGGTCGGCGATGGTTTTTTCCGCCACCGGCAGTCCGCCGAAGTCCGGGTCGAAGCCCGGCTGGGTCTCCGCGAGGTTGTTGTCGTAGCCGAACTCGACCTGGTTGCGGCCGGTGAGCAGCCCGGCGCGGGACGGGCTGCACACGGGTGCGGACACGTAACCCTGCGCGCAGACGATGCCGGACGCGGCCAGCCGGTCGAGATGGGGCGTCGGGATCTGCGTGCTGCCCTGGAAGCCGACATCGCCGTAGCCGAGATCGTCGGCGAGGATCAGGATGATGTTGGGGCGCTCCCGGTCCGCCGCCGGCAGGCTGGCAGCCAGGAGCAGCGACACCAACAGGAGACGGGAGCGGATTGCGATCATCGCCGGCAGTTGCCGCTCACTAATGAAAGCCGGAGGCTCATTCCAAGTCCCGAATCGACCACCGGTCGCGCCAGGTGATGACCGGGTGGCCCTTCGCGTCGAAGGAAAGCGGCAGCCACTGGTAACGGGAGTCCGCGAGATCCCATTTGTTCCAGCGGTCGAACAGGGCGATGAATTTGCCCGGGCGGCCCGCGACGGGCAGCACGTGGGTGCTCTGGCCGCCAAACGTGATCTCGGCGCCCGCGCCCTGGCAGGGATTGCCCTGCTCGGTCCAGGGTCCGAAGATCGAGTCGGCCATGGCAAAGCGGCCAGGGTTCGGATCCCAGCCGGTGGTGCCGGAGCCGATGAGGTAGTAGCGTCCGTTGTGCTTGAACACCGCCGGCGCCTCCATGGAGAGATTGACCAGGATCCGGGCATATTGGCCGGCGGGTCGGAGGTAATCGTCGGTCAGTTTTGAGACGTGCATCGTCTTGTTCGATTCCGAGGAGTAGAACTGGTAGGCGGCACCGTCGTCGTCGACAAACAGCGTCATGTCGCGCGCCATCTGGCCACCCGCGAGGTCGCGGGCGAGCAGGTTGCCGGGCGCCGGCGCCAGATCGGCCTCGGTGGCGTTCAGCGGCTTGATCCCCGCGTTGGGGCGGAACGCCCCAAGATACTTGAACAGACCGGCGGGGGTGTCGCTGACGGCGACGCCGGAGCGGGCGGCCTGGTAGTCCGGGCTGTCCTGGTGGAACCACATCACGAATTTCTTGGTGCGGGCGTTGTAGATGACCTTGGGCCGCTCGATGACGTTCTCCGGCGAGAGATCGTGGTCGGGATTCCGCGGCTCGACCGCGAGGGCGACGCCCTCGTTTTTCCAGTGCACCAAGTCCCGCGAGGAATAGCAGGAGACACCGGCCGCGAGAACGCGCGTGCCGCCCCACCGCTGGTTCACCTTCGGCAGGTAGGTGCGGCCCTCCTTGATCTCGCCATACCAGTAATAGGTGCCCTCGTGGAAGAGGATGCCGCCACCGTGCGCGTTGATGGGCGCACCGTCGGTATCGCGCCAGACGGCGCCCGGCACGATCTCCGCCGGGCCGGATTCGCCGGTCGCGGCGCCGGCCACGAGGCCGCTGAGAATACCCGCCAGAAAAAGGACGCTTTTGAACATACGAGAAAGGGGTTGGGTGATTCGTCGGGTCGCGGTGAATTTCAGGGGAGAGTCCGCGGCCTCGGGGGAAACAATAAACTGTTCAAGCATAGCAGGCGGGACGCGGACCGGACACCCCCCATTGGAGTGAAACTCCGCCCGGCGCCTCAGCGCAGCTCGATGGCGCCCAGGTCCGGCGCGCCGACCACGGCCTGGCCGAGGATGTCGGTCTTCACCTCCCGGCCCGCGCGCAAACCCACCTCGTCGCCGGGCAGCAGCGGAATCTCGATACCCCGGTCCTGCACCAGCGCTTTGTTCGTGGGCGTGTAATCCTCCAGGTTCAGGCCGCCCGGCCGGCTGAACTGCGGGTCGCCGAAAATCGGCTCGCGATCCTCGAGCCCGAGACCCTCGGGCCAGTTGTCGGCCCGGAGAAACAGATTACCGGCGAAAACCACGCGCTTGATCGGCTCCCCGCCCCGCTGGTCGGCGCTCAGCTGGTCGCCGGTGACCGACCGGCTCCGGCCCTTGAGGTAGAAAATATTGTTCGCGATCAGGACCCCCTCCGCCGTGGGCGCCACCGCGACCTTCGCCTCGATCCCGTCCCCGACATAGATCGTGTTGTTGTAGAAGTAGGTGTTGAAGGGACCGTTGCGCGCCCCCTTGCCGACGTAGCCGCTCAGCCAGAAAATCTTCCCCTCCTGGAAGGCGCCGCGCTCGCCCTTGATGCGCTGACCGTCGTTGATGCTGACGTTGTAGCGGTAGGCGCAGTTGTAATTGTTGCCCAGAACCTCACAGAAGCCGCCGGCGTTGTTCGCGCTGAGGTTGTATTGGACGATCACGTTGCGGCAGTTGAAGTCGATGTGCACGCCCGCGGAGTCGCCCGGGCCGTTGGCATTGGTGAAGCGGCTGCGTTCGATGACGATGTCGTCGCAACCCCAGGTCCAGAGCCCGCTGCCGCGGCCCCAGTTGCGCGAATCGGCCGTGCTGCCGGAGTGATCGACCGTCAGCCGCGCGAACCTTCCGCCCGTGACACCCGAGAGCTGGATGCCCGGGCCGCCGGAGTGCGACACCAGCACGTTTTCCACCACCACGCCCTGGATCCCGCCGGCGGGCGCGGTGAACTTCAACCCGGTGTGGTCGACCCGCTCGATCACGGTCTCGGTGACCGTGAGGTCGCGCATGCGGGCCTCCGGGCCAATGACGATGAAGCGGATGCCCCAGCCGTAGCGGATGGTGCCGTTGGCGGTCTTCACGTCCGCCTCCGGACGGACAAAACCCGGCGGGTGGAAGGAGACGCCCTTCACGTGGAGGCCCTTGAGCGTGATGCCGCGGGATTCGTGGGCCCCGTCGGCCTCGACGAGGACGCCGCAACGCATCGGACCGGTGAGCGGGCCGCCGTCGGCGGTCAGCGTCAGGTTCTCCACGCGGACGTGGCGGGAGTTTTTCAAACCGATGGCGGCCGGCGTCCCGCGGCCGTCGATCAGGGCGGTGGTGCGCGGATCCTGGCCGGCTTGCTGGTAGCTTCCGATGACGATCGGCGCCTCGGGCGTGCCGGCGAGGGATTCGAAATAGAGCCGCCCCTTGTGCTTCACGCCCGCCGCGAGCAGCAGGCGGTCGCCGGGCTGGAGCTTGACCTGCTGCGCCCGCGGCAAGGTGCGCCAAGGCTGCTCGAGGCTGGTGCCACCGGCCTTGTCGTCGCCCTTGAGGGCATCGACGTAATAGGTCGCGGCGGAAGCGAGCGGGCCGGCGGCGAGCAGGCCGGCGAAAGCAACGAGGCTGAGTCGGAAGCGCACGGGACAATACTCAACCGCGGCCGGCGGGAACCGGCGGCTGACGCAGAGCCTCGAGGCGGCGCTGCATTTCCGCCGCCTTCTCCGGGAACTGCCCGATGACATTATGCTCCTCGGCCGGATCCTCACGGAGGTTGAACAAGAGGGGCGACGGAATCTGGTTGGGCGTGAACCGGGCCTCGGAAGGATTGGCCCCGCCGGTGCCGGTCGCCCGGCCGCGCGTGTTGGCGGGGATGTATTTCCAGTCGCCGACGCGGAGCGCGAGGGTATCGGCGATGCCGTGCAGGACGGTGTGGTCGCGCAAGTTCGCCGTGGTCTCACCCAGCAGCACCGGACTGAGGTCCAGGCTGTCGGGCGAGGCCGCGGCGGATATCTGCGCGCCGGCGAGGTGGCCGAGGGTCGCCGGCAAGTCGACGAGGCTGAACAGCTGCTCGGTCACGCGCGGCTGCAGCCGCGCGGGCCAGCGGGCGATGAGCGGCACCCGGCAACCGCCCTCATAGACCAGGTATTTCCAGCCGCGCAATCCGCCGGCGGGACGATGATCCTTGTTCTGCTCGGCGGCGCCGTCGAAATAACCGTCGAAAAGCACCGGGCCGTTGTCGCTGGTGAAGATGACGAGCGTGTTTTCGGCCAGGCCGAGGCGGTCGAGCGCCTGCAGGACCTCGCCCGCGGCCGCATCCATCTGCTGGATGACCTCACCCCGCACGCCCAGCTCGCTCGTGCCGACAAACGGCGGCTCGGCCACCCGGGGCACATGCGGCTCGAACAGGCCGACGTAGAGAAAGAACGGGCGATCCCGCTGCGCCTCGAGGAACTGGACGGACTTCTTCACGACCGTGGAGGTGAGCTCCTCGTCCTTGAACCGCGCGGCCTTGCCGCCCGCCATGAAGCCGATGCGGCTGATACCGTTGATGATCGTGCCGGAGTGCTGCTTGTCGGCGCGGTAATAACGCAGCTGCTCGGGCTGGTCGAGCCCGGTCGGCTCGGCGCGCAGGTCGGCCTCGTAGCTGACCGTGATCGGGTCGGCGGGATCGAGGCCGACGACGCGGTCGTTCTCGATCCACACCGAGGGCACGCGGTCGACCGTGGCCGGGATGATGTGCGAGTAGTCGAAGCCGACCTCCCGCGGACCGGGGGCGATGTGGCCGTTGAAATTGACCGGGACCCGGCCGTCGCCGAGACCGAGGTGCCATTTGCCGATCGCGCCGGTGAAGTAGCCGGCGCGACGCAGCGCCTCGGGCAGCGTCAGCCGGCCCGGCTCGATGCTCAGCGGCGCATCACCCGGCAGGATGCCGGTGCGCTTCGAGGACTGCCGCCAGGCATACTCGCCCGTGAACATCGAGTAGCGGGTCGGCGTGCAGGTGGACGAAGGGGCGTAGCCGTTGGTGAAACGCACCCCCGCGGCCGCCAGGCGGTCGAGGTTCGGCGTCCGGATGCGCGTGGCGCCATAGGCCCCGACATCGCCGAAGCCGAGGTCATCGGCGACGATGAGGACGATGTTGGGGCGGCGGGCCGGCGGCTCCGCGGCGATGGCCGGCAGCACGAGGAGACCGAGAAGCGCGCCCCAGCACCGCCAGCGACACAGCCGGAACCGGTCGATGGTGGGGAGGGAATCGGGGCGGTTCATGGCGCGGAGGCAGTGGATCGGACGCGGACGATCAGAACGCGAACGAATTCGACACGGACCAAGTCCGCTCCGGCGCGATGCGGAAGTTGCCGTAGGAACCGTCGGCGTTGGCCTGGATCGGAATGATCTCCTCCTTCGCGTTCAGGTTGCGCACGTTCAGGTTGAGGCTCCACATGACGTTCTGCCCGACAACCTTCAGCCGGCGCTTGTAGCCGATGCTCAGATCCACGGCGATTTCCTTCGGGCCCCAGTAGGGATTGGTGATATCGGCCACGTTCTGGCCGTTGGCGTTCGGGACCAGAGGATAACCGATGCCGATCTTGTCCTGCCAGCGGACGGCGCCGCCGATGTTCACCCCCTTGAGCCGTCCGGTCTGGAAAGCATAGTTGGTGACGAGATTGGCCCGCCATTTGCGGACTTCCGGGGTGGCCGTCCCGGACAGCGCGGCCGCCGTGCGGATCGGGGTGAGGGTTTCGGTATCATACTGGGTCCAGAAATTAAGGGTTTGGATACCGGGTTGGCGGGAACCGTTGAGGAGGCGGCCCTCGAACATCGTCTCAAGGTTCTTCCGCCAGGCCGCGCCGAAGGCCAGTTCCTCCGCCGCCACGTTGGCCTTGACGGCCTCGTTTTTCGCCACGCTGAGCGAGATGCGCCAGTTCTTGGTCGGATTGATGATCGCCTCGTATTCCATGCCCTTTGACACGGTGTCGCTGGTGGAGGTCAGGTTCACGATGTTGGCCGGGGTCCACTGCAGGGTGGGACCGCTGCCGGTGAAAAACGGCTTGAATTGCTTGTCGTCCCCGATGTTCGCCGCCAGGCGCTGGGGAATGGTGGCGTAGAGCGCCTGCGCCACGTCACTGAACGAAGCGAAGCCGGGATAACCCCAGTCGGCCGGGTTCAACCCCTGATCGCGGCCGGAAAGCGTGCGCGTGATCATGGTGCTGATGTAAGTGTAGGGATTGGTGACCGTGATCCCGTCGGCCTTGATGGCGGTCTCGTAGCGGGTGACCTTGAAGCTCAGCTTGTTGTTGAAGGTGCTGATCGACACGCCGTATTCCTCGGTCGAGGCGCTGGGCGAACCCAGTTCCTCGTTCCAGATGTTGCGACGCTGGCCCACCGGATTGTAGTTGCTCGACTGGTTCCAGAAACCGCGGACTTCGGTATCACCCGGCAGCTTGACGGGCAGAAGACCGACCACGCTCTTGGTCCAGCTTCGCTTGACCTGGCTGACCGAGGGAAGATACACGACGACGGAGTCGTCGTAACCGCCGTTGGTCAGTTTCGGCGGAAGCTGGCGCGTCAGGTTGTCGTCGCGGTCCTCGCGCCAACCGACGGTCGTGACGAGGTGGTTCTTGAGGAAATGGCTTTGCAGGGCAAAGGCGTTGGATTCGACGGTTTCCTTCTGGTCGTTCAGGTTGCCCAGGGTGCGCACGGGGGTGGCTTTGCCGGTGATGAAGGATTTGGACACGATATCGTAGATCCGCATCGTGTAGGTATCGCCATACCGGGGAATGCTGTTGCTGATCGGGTTCAGGCGGACGTCGGACATGCTGTTCGCGTTGATCAGCGAGTCCCCGATATAATACCACGCATTAACCTGCGAGGTGTAGGTTCCGAGGCTCGTGCCGTTGTTGGTCAGCATGTTCAGCTCCCCGTCCGGGCCCCAGGAGCTGCGGTAGATGCGCCGCTGCTTGTCGATGTCGGTCTTGAAGGCGAGCGCCGAGAGCGAGTGCCGGCCCAGCAGGCGCACCCACTTTGAATCACTGTTGGTGAAATCCTGCTTGAAAAACGCGGTGAGCTGATAGGAGTCGCGCTCGATCTTGTTCGACTGGTCGCTGAAGGCGTCCTGGGTGTGGATGAAAGGCCGGCCGAAATTCGGGTTGGGAATGCCGTTGGGGTAGGCGGCCGACCGGATGCTGAGAACCCGGGTGACATCGATGTAGACGTCCGCCTCGGCGCCGTTGTCGATCGGAATGTCGCGCGCCGTGGTGAAGGACTGCTTGTTGTAGGCGGCCTCGAAGCCGGCCCGGCCGCCGAACAGGAGCTGCTCGTAGCGCAGGTCGGTGGCATTGAATTTCTGCTTACGGAAATCAAACGCCCCGGTGAGCAGCTGGTCGTAAAAGTTGAAGATATTGGGATCGCTCAGGTGCGTGCGGAAGAAACCCGCGCGCTGGCGGTTGACATCACCCGTGCCACGCAGGAATCCGCCCGGAGCCCCGTTGGTCGTGGGGATGGTTCCTTGAAATCCCTGGACGCTCGCCTCGGCCCCGCCGAGACCCACGTTCGGCGTGGTGGAGGTCGGATCGGAAAAAATCAGCGCCCACTGCGCATAGAGCGGAAAGCCCTGGGCGAAATTGGCGGTCTGGGCCGTGCTGAGGACCGTGACGCCGTCGGTGCCAAGGATCTGCCGGGTCGCGCCGTTGGCGCTCCATTTCAGCAGGGGCGCGGTCAGCGGAACGCCGTTGCGGTCCAGGAACCAGCCGGAAAGGTTGGCCACGGGGGTCAGGGGGTCGGGCGGCGTGCCCTCGATCTTGCCGGTTTCAAAATTGGCCCGGAAAGTGCCGGCGCCGAGGAATCCCCCGCGCTTGCCCTCGATCGCCTTGTAGGTGAGCGCCGCATACAACCGCTGGTCCTTCGCGTAGGCGGGGTTCTGCTTGAAGTTCTTGTTGTCATTCATCAGGTCCAGGCGCAGCGCCAGGCGACGGGGGATGAGGACCTTGTTGAAGTGCACCTCCTCGCGGTGGGAGTTGTAACTGCTGAAGCGCGAGACGATGCGGTAATTATCCTTGAATATCGCCTTGCGCATCGCGGTGTCGACGACACCGCCGGCGGCTCCGACGCCGGCCAGAATGGCGTTGGGACCGCGGCTGATCGTGACCGTGTCGAAGCTGAAGCCATCCGAGGGGATGTCCGAGGGGAAGAAATCGCGCGTGCGGGTCGCCGTGGCGAGCGCGCGCACCCGGGTGACCGCCGAGGGATCTTCCCGGACGCCCGCCGAGCTGTCGCCGTCAATGCCCGAGAAATTGCCGTTGATACCGCCGCCTTCCGTCGAGGCGGTGTAGGTCAGGATGTCCTCGATTTTCGTCACATCAATATCCTGCAGGAACTCCGCCGTGTAGACCGAGACGGCGGCGCCCACGTCCTTGAGGCTCGTATTGAGGCGGGTGCCGGCGAGCGTGTTGGTCGCCTGGTAGCCCGCATCGCCGCTGGAATTAACCACGAAGGGGCTCAGTTGGAGAACTTCCTCGGAGGCTTTCTCCGGCTGCGGGCCGGGCGCCGGGGCCGGCGTGCCCGCAGTCTGGGCCATGGTGCGGGTGGCGAGCAGCGCGGCAAAGGCCAGGAGCCTGACCCGGGCCGGGGCGGATAACGACCGACGGACGGGCTGCGGGGTAACAGCGGACAGGGAGGTAGGACGCGGGTTCACGATGGTGGGGTGCTGGTGTTGGCTCCAAGCTGGCTCGCGCCTTGGCTGCCATGGGGCGGCAGGGGGCACAGGCGGTCGCGAGGAAACCGGGGTGAGGTGTAGGGTATCTGGCCGGAGCATACCAAGCCCTACCCGCCCCCGCTACCCCCCGTTAGAGGGGATTTGGCCCCGAGCCTACTCGAGGTGCACGATGCCGTGCCGCACCGCGCTGATGGCGGCGTCGGTGCGGTCGCGCACCTTCAGCTTGGCGAACAGGGTCTTGAGGTGGGATTTGACGGTTTCGTCCGAGATGAACAGCTGCGCGCCGATCTCCTTGTTGCTGCGCCCGCGCACCAGCAGGTGCAGCACCTCCTGCTCCCGCTGCGTCAGCGCCTGCCGCTGCGCCCGCTCGGCCAGGCGCTCGGCGACGCGCGGGGGGATCTCCGTGCCGCCCTGGTGCACGGTCCGGATGGTCCCCGCGATTTCCTCCGTCGACATGTCCTTGAGCAGGTAGGATTTCGCCCCCGACTGCATGGCGCGGAAGACATCCTCGTCGGCATCGTAGGTGGTGAGCACGATCACGCGCGCCTGCCGGTCCCGGGCCAGCAGGCCGATGATGGCCTCCACCCCGCCCATCCCGGGCAGGCGCAGATCCATCAGGATCACCGAGGCCAGGCCCGGCTGGTAGGCCGCGAGCACCTCCTCGCCCGAGGCAAACTGGGCGGTGACCTTCATGCCCGGCTGGCTGTCGATGAGCGCCGCCAGGCCCATCCGGAAGGTCGGGTGGTCGTCGACAATCATCACCTTGATCAGGTTCTCGGCTGCTTTTTTCACGGGGTATGGGAGTTGGATGGAAAGCTGATCAGGGTCCGCCGACCGAGTCGACCACGACCTCGACGCGGGTGCCGCCCTGGGCGCCGCGCCCGACCGTCAGCCGGCCGCTCATCTGCTCCACGCGCTCGCGCATGCCGCGCAGACCGAAATGGCCGCCGTCCGCGGCGGCCCCGGCCGGCTCGAAACCGGCCCCGTCGTCCTCGATCACCAGACGGACGGACGGTTCCTCAAAATGGACGGCAAGGTCGATGTGACGGGCGTGCGCATGCTTCAGGGCATTCGCCACGGCTTCCTGGCCGATGCGCAGGAGGTGGTTCTCGATCATCGGAGCCAGCCGCCGCGCGCGGCCCTCGGCGTGCGCGTGGACCCGGCAGTCCTGGCCGGCGCACAGCTGCTCGGCCACGGCGCGCAGGGCGCCGACCAGGTCATGGCGCTCGAGGACATGGGAGCGCATGTTCCAGATGGACTCCCGCGCCTCGGCAAGGCAGGTGCGCACGATCTGGTGGGCGGTGCCGAGGTGCGGCATCATCTCGTCCACCACGCCGGTCCGCGCCGAGTTGCGGGCCAGCTCGAGCTGCATCGACACCGCGTTGAGGTTCTGCGCCAGGGTGTCGTGGATCTCCCGCGCCAGCCGGTTGCGCTCGGCGAGCATCGCGGAAAACTCCACCTCCGCCAGCTGCCGCGCCTTCTCCCGCTGCTGGATCTGCCGGCGCGCCAGCACCGCCACGACGATCAGCGCCAGCAGCACGAGGGCCGCGACGGATATCATCAGGAAAAGCGCGCGCCGGGTCGTGAGCCACGGCGCGGCCCGCACCACCGTCAGGTCGCCGGCGTCCCGCAGCCACAACTCCATGTCCCCCGCCACCCACAGCCCCGAGGGGGGCGTGAAATCCGCCTGGCCCAGCACGCAGATGCCGGCGACGCGCACCAGGCTGCCCGCCTCCCAGCCCAGGGCCCGGGCGTCGTCGGCGCCGCGCAGCAACCGCGCCCGGACGCTCATGCCGTTCCAGCCGAGCGTGAGGACGACGCCCTCCGCGGTCCGGCGCACCTCGGTGAGCGCGGCCTCGATCTGCACGAGGTTGGAGTCCTGCTGGGAAATCTCCTCCGCCGTGCGGATGGCCTGCGGCGCCGGGGGCGGTCCGGCCGCGATCTTCCGGAAGACGGCGTTGCTGAGGCTCGGGGTGTAGCCGCCATGATCGGGGAAGCCGACGACCTCGACCTCGTCCCCCGGCGCCAGCGCGCCTTCCTGGCGGGAGGCCACCCGCATGCCGCGGTCGCCCTCGCGCAACCAGAGCGTGTGGCGATCCCGGTGACCCGTCACGAAGCCGCGCACCCGCACGCGATGGCCGGTGAAGCCTGCGGGTGAGAACCGCAGGACTTCGCCGACGTGCTGCAACGGCAGCGCGAACGGATCCGCCGGCGGCGGCGTGAGGATCTCGATCATCGCCACGCTGGGCAGCTGGAGGTTGGCGCGGACAAACTGCCGGTTCGCGTTGTGAACATTGAACACCACGCCCCGGAGCCGGACCCGCGCATCGACGAGGTCGGCGGGTGCCACCCGGCCGCTGATCCGCACGGACAACTGGTCATCCCCCTGGTTGAAGGTCAGCATCCAGCTCTCCTCCCCGCGGTTCTCGCCGCTCGCGCTGGCCGCCAGGCCCACGGCCGTCCGCGGCACCGGCACGAGCTCCGGCGGTGTCGGGACGCAGGCCCGCACGATTCCTTCCAGCTCGACCCAGGCGGCGTCGAATCCGCCGGCGTTCAGTTCCGCGATCGTCGTCCGGCGCGGCGCCGGCAGCGTGCCCTCCCCCCTCAGCGCGACCCGCGAGGCGCGGACGATCGGGGCGAAGTCGCCGGGATCCGTCACGCCCTCGATCTCCAGCCGGTCGCCCAGCCGCAGGTTTTTTTTCACCGGCTGGTCGACCTGCACATAAATCCCGTCGGTCTCGTCGAGCAGCACGAGCGCATCGCGCGGCGCCGTGATGATGGCCAGGTTGCCCGTCAGCCGGACCGGCAGTCCCCGGCGCGCCTCTTCCGGCGGGAGCCGGCGCACGGCGGCCGCGGTCGTGAGTTCCGGCACCGCCGTTTCGGCCGCTCCCTGCGCCAGGGCCATGACGGGCCACAGCAACGCGAACCGGAGGAGGGGAATGGACGGCCTCGGGAGCACAGCGCGAATGACGGCGCGACGCCCAGCGGAAGGCGATAAAAAAGACCGCGCCGGTCCCGGTTCACCCGACCGGGGGGTAGGCGTCCACACCCGGGTTTGATAGTCTCGCCAGACCCCGCCGCTCACTCCGGCTCACTGCCTGCCCAGCCGCACACCCCGCCCCATGCCTACCCTTGCCTCACTCGATACCCTCCGGTCCCTCGGCTTGTCGCCGTTGCTCGCCATGTCCGGAGGATCCGGCGCCACCTCGTCCGGTGGAGTCGCGCTTCAGCTCGCGACCGTCGACTACCTGATCCTCGCCATCTATTTCGGCTTCGTGCTCGGCATCGGCTGGATGCTGAAAAGGAACCTGAAGACCTCGTCTGATTTCTTTGAGTCCGGCCGCTCGCTGCCGGCGTGGATCTGCGCCCTGGGTTTCATTGGCGCGAACCTCGGCGCCCAGGAAGTCATGGGCATGGCCGCCTCGGGCGCCAAATACGGCATCGCGACCAGTCACTTCTACTGGGTCGGCGCGATCCCGGCCATGGTCTTCGTCGGCATCTTCATGATGCCATTCTACTACGGGTCCAAGGCGCGGTCCGTGCCGGAGTATCTCAAGCTCCGCTTCGACGAGAAGACGCGCACCTTCAACGCCCTTTCCTTCGCCGCGATGACCGTGTTCTCCTCGGGCATTTCGATGTTTGCCCTGGCGAAGCTGCTCAACGCCATCCTCGGCTGGAACTTCGACCTGTGCATCGTCGCCTCCGGCCTGGTCGTGCTGGTCTACATCTACACCGGGGGCCTCACCTCCGCGATCTACAACGAGGTGCTCCAGTTCTTCCTGATTGTGCTCGGTTTCCTCCCGCTCGTGCTCCTCGGCCTGCAGGACATCGGTGGCTGGGATGGTCTCATGACCCAGCTGGGGGCCTACTCCGAGACGAGGGGCATGCCCGGGGCCTGGAGCCACTCGTGGACCTACATGGGAGACGCCAAGGCCAACCCGATCGGCATCGAGTGGTTCGGCCTGGTCGCCGGCCTCGGCTTCGTGCTCTCCTTCGGTTACTGGTGCACCGACTTCCTCGTCATCCAGCGCGCCATGGCGGCCAAGGACATGAATTCCGCCCGCCGCACGCCGCTCATCGCCGCGATTCCGAAGATGCTCTTCCCCGCCCTCGTCATCCTCCCCGGCATGCTGGCCATCGCGCTTTATCACAAGGGCGGCTCGTCCAGCATCGCCCTGCCCATCGGCGCCGACGGCCACCCCGACTACAACATGGTGGTCCCCGCGCTGCTCGCCAAATATTTCCCCAACGGCATGCTCGGCATCGGCCTGACCGCCCTCATGGCCTCCTTCATGTCCGGCATGGCCGGCAACGTCACCGCCTTCAACACCGTCTGGACCTACGACCTCTACCAGCGCTGGTTCAAGCCGGACGCCACCGATGCGCACCTCATGAAGGTCGGCCGGGTCACCACCGTCGTCGGCCTGCTCATCAGCGCGGCCTGCGCCTACGCCGCCACGAAGTTCAACAACATCATGGACATGCTCCAGCTGGTGTTCGGCTTCGTGAACGCGCCGCTCTTTGCCATCTTCCTGCTCGGCATGTTCTGGAAGCGGGCGACCGGCCACGGCGCCTTCTTCGGCCTGCTCCTCGGCACGCTCTGCGCGGTGATCTTCCACGGCAACTCCCTCGCCGTGGGCGAGGCCGCCAGCCTCCTCAAGGGCGGCTGGATCGGCGTCAACCAGACTTTCGCCTCCTCCATGGCCCAGAGCTTCTGGATGGCGATCATCGCCTTCTCGGGCTGCTTCACCGGCACGCTGCTCATCTCGCTTCTGACCAGGCCCAACCGCACCGAGACCGAGCTGCGCGGCCTGGTTTATTCACTCACCGAAAAGCCGAAGGATGACGCCAACGCGCCCTGGTATACGCGACCCGCCACGCTCGGCGCGGTCGTCCTCGGCGCCACCCTCGTGCTCAATGTCGTCTTCTGGTAACCCCCTAACTTCCCCCCGATCATGGAACAACTCGACGTCCGCAAGCCCATGGGCCTGCTCTTCCTCTCCCTCGGCTTGATCCTCGCGGGTTATGGCCTCCTCGCCGACCCGGCCATCTACGCCCGGCATTCCCTCGGCCAGAACGTGAACCTCACCTGGGGCATCGTCTTCGTCCTCTTCGGCGCCGCCATGCTCTGGCTGGCCCGCCGGGCCCGCCGGGACCAGGACCACCCGCCTTCCCCGTGACCTCCCCCCACGCCGACGCCGCGCAGCGGGTGCGCCAGCAGTTCGAGCTGCTCTACGCCCGTCCGCCCGCGCTCCTCGCCATCGCCCCCGGCCGCGTCAATGTCATCGGCGAGCACGTGGACTACAACGGCGGCTGGGTGCTGCCGGCCGCGATCGACCGCTGCCTCGTGATGGCCGTCGCGCCGCGCGCCGACGACCGCGTGCGCCTCGCGACCGCCGACTTCGAGGGCGTGATCGAGTTCGACGGCAAGGACCTTGCCCCCGGCCTCGCCAAGGACTGGAGCCGCTACGTCCGCGGCGTCATGGCCGGCCTCACCCGGGCCGGTCACGCCGTGCCGGGTTTCGACGCCTGCATCGCCTCGACCATCCCGGTGGGCGGCGGCCTCAGCAGCAGCGCCGCCCTCGAGGCCGCCACCGGCCTCGCCATCCTCGGCCTGCTCGGCGTCGAGCTGGACCGCTTCGCCCTGGCCAAGCTCTGCCAGCAGGCCGAGCACGACTACGCCGGCGTGCCCTGCGGCATCATGGACCAGGCCGCGGTGCTCTGCTGTGAAGCCGGTCACCTTCTCCTGCTCGACTGCGAGACCGAGACCTTCGTCCACACCCCGCTGGCGGGCGATGCGTGGAGCCTGCTCATCATCAACTCCGGCGTGTCGCACGAACTCGCCAGCGGCGAATACGCCCAGCGCCGCGCCGCCTGCGAGCAGGCCGCCCGCCGGCTGCGCGTGCCGTCGCTGCGGCATATCGGCGTCGCGGACCTCGCGGACGCGCTCGCCCTGCCGGGCCTGACCGAGGAGATGCGCCGCTGCGTCCGCCACGTCGTCACCGAGAACGAGCGCACCCACCGCTGCGTCGCCGCGCTCAAGGCGGGCGACTTCCTCGCGGCGGGCAGCCAGCTCAATGCCAGCCATGTCTCGCTGCGCGACGACTACCGCGTCAGTTGCGCCGAGCTCGATCTCATCGCCGAGATCGCCCAGCGTGAATTCGCGGTCGCCGGCTGCCGCATGACCGGCGGCGGCTTTGGCGGCTCCTGTGTCGCGCTCGTCCGGCGCGAGAGCGCGGCGGACGTCGTGCAGACCGTCGGCGATGCCTTCCGGATCCGCTTCGGCCGCCGGCCCGCGGCCTTTGTCACCTCCGCCGCGCCGGGCGCCCGCCTGATCCGCCTGTGAGCGCCGCGAGCCTCGACCCCGCCCTGCTCCCGCACCGCCGGCGCAACGCCCTGACCGGCGAGTGGGTGCTGTGCTCCCCGCATCGCGCGACGCGACCGTGGCAGGGCCAGCAGGAGAGCGCGGCGCGCGACGCCCGGCCGGCCCATGACCCGGCCTGCTACCTCTGCGCCGGCAACCGCCGCGCCAACGGCGAGCTCAATCCGGATTATCGCGACACCTACGTCTTCGAGAACGATTTCCGCGCCCTGCTCGACCAGGAAGCCGCCGCCCCGGCCGTGTCCAGCCCGCTCCTCCAGCGCGCCCCGGTGCGCGGCACCTGCCGCGTGATCTGCTTTTCCCCGCGTCACGACCTCACGCTCGCCCGCATGGACGCCGCGGGCATCGGGCAGGTGATCGCCACCTGGCAGCGCGAGACCGCCGAGCTGGGCCGGCGCTACCGCTGGGTGCAGGTGTTCGAGAACAAGGGCGCGACGATGGGCTGCTCCAACCCCCACCCGCACGGCCAGGTCTGGGCCATGGACGCCATGCCCACAATCCCGGCCCTTGAGGACGAGCACCAGCGGCGCCACGCCGCCATCCACGGCCGGCCTCTGCTCCTAGACTACGTGCGCGAGGAGGTGCGCAACGGCGAGCGCCTCGTCCACGCCAACGACGACTGGGCGGTGGTCGTCCCGTATTGGGCGACCTGGCCCTTCGAGACCCTGCTCCTGCCACGCTTCGCCGCGAGCCGGCTGACCGACCTCAACCCCGGCCAGGCGGCCTCGCTCGCCGCGATGCTGCAAGACATCCTGCGCCGCTACGATGCGCTGTTCCAGACCGACTTCCCCTACTCGATGGGCTGGCACGGCGCGCCCTTCGGCGACGGCCCCGCCGGCCACTGGCAGGTGCACGCGCATTTCCATCCGCCCCTGCTGCGCTCGGCCACGGTGAAGAAATTCATGGTCGGCTTCGAGATGCTCGGCGAGGCCCAGCGCGACCTCACGTCCGAGGTCGCCGCGGCGCGGCTGCGGGAAATCCAACCCTGAGCCCCCGCTCTCCCCATGAAAATCCTCGTCACCGGCGGAGCCGGCTACATTGGCAGCGTCGCCACGGAACTGCTCGTGCGCGCCGGCCACCAGGTCCTCGTGTTCGACAACCTGCAGCAGGGCCACCGCGCCGCCGTCGAGCCCGGCGCCGTGTTCATCCAGGGCGACCTCTCGGACTACCGCGCCATCGCCGCGACCATCCAGGGCTTTGAACCGGACGCCGTCATGCACTTCGCCGCCAATTCGCTGGTGGGCGAATCCATGCGCGATCCCTTCGCCTACCTCAGCGACAATGTCGTCAACGCCCTCAACCTGCTCCGCGCGATGGACGCCCATGGCGTGAAGCGCATCATCCTCTCGTCGACAGCCAACCTCTTTGCCGACCCGTTGAAGATGCCGATCGACGAGGACGAGCGGATCATCCCCGGCAGTCCCTACGGCGAGTCCAAGGGCATCATCGAGCGTTTCCTGCACTGGCTGTCCGTGACCCGCGGCCTGCGTTATGCCTGCCTGCGCTACTTCAACGCCGCCGGCGCGACCGAGCGCCACGGCGAGGACCACCACCCCGAGCTCCACCTGATCCCGCTGGTCCTGCAGGTCGCGCTCGGACAGCGCGAAAACATCTCCGTCTTCGGGGACGACTACCCCACCCCCGACGGCACCTGCATCCGCGATTACATCCATGTGGTCGACCTGATCGACGCCCACATCCGGGCCCTGCAGGCGCTGGACGAGGGCAACCGCATCTACAACCTCGGCAACGGCCAGGGATTTTCCGTCCGCCAGGTGATCCAGACCGCCGAGCGCGTGACCGGCCGCCCCATCCCGGTGAAGATTGCGCCCCGCCGGCCGGGCGATCCGGCGGTGCTCGTGGCCGGCAGCGCGCGGATCCGGCGCGAGCTCGGCTGGGCGCCAAAATATCCCGACATTGAGTCGATCATCCGCACCGCCTGGGCCTGGCACTCCCGCCACCCGCAGGGCTACAAAAGCCAACGCCCGTAGTCTCGTCCATGCCTCCCCCGCCCCGTCTTCCCTGGCAAATTGCCCGTTTCATCCTGCCGGCACTCGCCGGGGTAAGCCTTGGCGGCATGCCGTCCGCGGCCTTCGCGGACGTGCGCCTGCCGGCGATTTTTTCCGAGCATCTGGTCCTGCAGGCCGAGGCTCCCGTCAAGGTCTGGGGCTGGGCCGACCCGGCGGAAGCCGTCACCGTCTCCATCGCCGGCCAGACCCACGCGACCACGGCAAGCGCGGCGGGCGAATGGCAGGTAGTCTTGCAACCGCTCCCCGTCAGCGCAGAGCCGATGACTCTGACCGTCCAGGGACGCAACACGGTGACCGTTGGCGATGTGTTGCTCGGTGAAGTCTGGCTTGGCTCGGGGCAGTCCAACATGGAGTTGCGGACCAAGCAGGCGCAGAACTTCGCGCAGGAACAGGCCGCCGCCGGCTTCCCGCAGATCCGCCAGTTCACGGTCCGGCGCAACGCCACCCCTGATGCGTTCAAGGAGGTGGAAGGCGCCTGGCAGGTTTGCAGCCCGGCCACGGTCGGGGAATTTTCGGCGGTCCTGTATTTTTTCGGCCGGGAGCTGCACCAGGAACTGCGCCGGCCGGTGGGGCTGATCAATTCCTCGTGGGGCGCCACGCCCATCGAGACGTGGATGCCGCTCGAGGCGGTGAAATCGTCCCCGGGTTATGCGGCCTTCCTGGAGAAAAAGGCCCGGGAAGTCGCCGCGTGGCCCGAACAGGAGCAGAAGATGCTCGCTACCATCCGCGCCTGGGAGGCGGAGACCGCCCGGACTCCCGGCCCGCCCAAGCGGCCCAAGCCGTGGAATCCCGGCCCGCCCAACGCCGGGCAGCAGATGCCCGCCGGGAACTATCAGGGCATGATCCATGCGCTGACCCGGTTCCGCCTCCGCGGATTGCTGTGGTATCAGGGCGAAAACAACGCCCGCGAGGGGGCCGCCGGCGCCGCCGAATACCTTGATCTGCAGACGCGGCTGATCGCCGGCTGGCGCGCGGCCTGGCACCAGCCGGACCTGCCTTTTCTTTTTGTGCAATTGCCGAACTTTCCCGAACCCCGCGACGCCACCGGTGTCAGCTGGGCCTGGTTCCGCGAAGCGCAGGCGCGCACCCTCACGGTCCCGCACACGGGCATGGCCGTGACCATCGATGTCGGCGAGCCCGACAACATCCACCCGCGGAACAAGCAGGCCGTCGGCCACCGCCTCGCGCTCCTGGCGCTCGCGGACATCTACCAGCGGGATATCGCGGCCCATGCGCCGATGTTCGAGCGGCATTGGATCCAGGACGGCGAGATTCACCTGACCTTCAGGCATGCCGCCGGCGGCCTCGTCCCCCGCGGCGACCCGATCACCGGCTTTGTCATCGCCGGCGCCGATCGCGTCTGGCACCCCGCCGCGGCCCGGACGGACGGCGATCACATCGTGCTGTCCAGCATCGCCGTGCCGGCGCCCGTGGCGGCGCGTTATGGCTGGGCCAACAATCCGGCGTGCAACCTCTATAACCGCGCGGACCTGCCGCTGGCCCCCTTCCGCACGGACGCGTGGTAGCAGGACAAGGCGTTATTTCAGTCGCACCACGATGGTCGTGGAAATCGGGTCGCGGGCGGTCGCGGGCAGTTGCGTGAGGACGATACCTCCAGTGTCGCGGACGGCGTGAAGCGCGCCGCCGCCGAGGAGTGCGGCCGAGGCGACCTCGTCGCGCAGGCCGGGCACGACGAGCCGGCCGTCGGCAGGCCAGTCGAAGACGTGCAGGTAGAGCGTGGTGCCATCGCGTCCGATCTTCTGCGTGATGCGTCCCCAGGCGGGTTTGCCGACCGGGCTGGCCGTCGTGCCGTAGATGGCCTCGCCGTTGCGCGCCAGCCAGGCGCCGGTCTCGCGGAGCCGCCCTACCGAACCCGCCGGGATCACGCCCTCGCCGTCCGGACCGACGTTGAGCAGGAAATTCCCGCCCTTGCTGGCGATGTCGATGAGGTTGCGGACGACGGTCTCGGTGGATTTGAAGTCCTCGTCGCCGAGATAATAGCCCCAGTGGCGGTTCAGCGTCATGCAGGTCTCCCACGCGTCCGCCCAGCCGCCGGCGGGGATTTCCTGCTCGGCCACGCGGTAATCGCCATACCGGTTGCCGACGCGCTGGTTGACGATGCAGCCGGGCTGCAGTTTGTGGATCAGATTCATCAGCTCGATGCTTTGCGCGGGCTTGATCTGCTCCGGCGTGTCGAACCACAGCAGGTCGATCGGGCCGTATTGCGTGAGCAGCTCGCGCACCTGCGGCTTCACCTTCCGCTCGAAGTAGCGCGTGAAGTCCTTCTTCGTCTCGTCGGGCCAGTCCCAGTCGTTGCTGCGGCGATTGCCGTCCGGCTTCACGGAGGTCGGCACGTCGGGGTCCTCCCAGTCGCGGCCGAGCGAGTAATAGACGCCGAACCGCAAACCGGCCCGCCGGCTGGCGGCGGCAAGCTCGCGGATGGCGTCGCGCTTCCACGGCGTGCGCTGCACGATGTTGTAGCTGTTCGCCGCGCTGTCCCAGAGGGCGAAGCCGTCGTGATGCTTCGAGGTGATGATGATGTATTTCATGCCCGCCGCCTGCGCGACGCGCACCCACTCGTCGGCGTCGAACTTCACCGGGTTGAACACGCCGGCGATGGTCGAGTAGAGCGCGAAGGGCAGCCGGAGGTGGCGCATCATGTGCTCGGTCTTGCCGTTGAGCAGCGTGCCGTCGGCGCCGGGATAGTGGCAGCCCCACTGCGAATAGAGTCCCCAGTGGATGAACAGGCCGAAGCGCGCGTCGCTCCACCACGCAAGGCGGGCGGCGATCCGCTCCGGCGGATCGAGCTGGAGCAGCGCCTGGCCGGCGCTGGCGTCGCCCGGATCGATCGGCGCACCAGGCGCGAGGTGGCCGGCGGGCTGCGCGGCGGCCACGAGACAGAACAGGAGACATGCGCCCAGGACAGTGAGGTGTTTCATGAGGAAGCGGAGAGCGGACGGAACGGCGCGATCAGGTTGGACCGCCGCGCCGCCGGACACCCTGTAACCCGTCCGGACGGCACGGCGGCCCGATCTGACCCAAAACATGCGGGGTAACCCGGTCAGTGCTTGAGCAGGTTGGAGAAGCCCAGCGTGTAGCTGAAGTAGACGCCGCGGGGATCGCCGAGGTTCTTGTTCACCTTCAGGTAATCGCGATCGAAGACGTTGTTCAGGTTGAGCCGCACCGAATGACTGGCGTGGTTGCCCTGCTTCCACTTGTAGCTGAAGCCAAGGTTCCAGAGCGTGACGGCCGGCACGGTCAGCTTCCACTGCCCGGTGGAGCGCGTCACGGTCGGCACGCCGCCGACGATGGCGATCGTGTCGCCGGCGATGGGGCTCTCGCTCGGGGTCTCCGCGATGTAGGTCGCGCCCAGGTTGGCGGAGAAGCCCTTGAAGCGACCCTCGCGGCCGTTGAACTTGAGCCACACGCCGCCGTTGTCCGGCGAGATGTTCTGCACGCTGCGGCCGACCGCCTGCGGGTTCCGCGAGCCGAAGTCGTTGTAGAACGCCTTCACGTGACCGTAGCTCAGACCGGTGGACCAGGCGGGATTGATGGACCAGGTCACATCGGCCTCCCAGCCGTTGACCTCCTGGTTGCCGTCGGAGCGCACCACGCTGACGAAGTTGCCCGAGCCCACCGGCGACTCCTCCGTGTCGGTGACGCGGACGGCGTAGCGCTGGGTGTTGTAGAATCCGATCGTGTAGTTCAGGCGATCATCAAAGAGCGAGCCCTTGAGGCCGTAGTCCCAGCCCTCGGCCGTCTCGGACTTGTATTCCGGGCTCGCGATATCGACGGCGTTTTCGCCCTGGTTGATGAAGTAGCTCTCGCTGTAGTTGACGTAGGCGCGGAGGTTTTCCTTCACCTTGAAGAGCACGCCGGCGTTCGGCCGGGCCTGGCTGACGTCGCGCTTCACGGTGATCGGCGCGTCCATGGTGGGGGTGACGCCGTTGATCGTGGTGACGTATTCCCGCTGGTGGAAATGGACCTGGTCGAAGCGGGCGCCGAAATAGGCCAGCAACCGCTCGTCGAGCCAGCGGGTTTCCTGCCGGAACTGGCCGCCCGAGACCGTGATCCGGCGGCGCGTGTAGCGGCTGGCCGCCCCGAGACCGTCCTCCACCGTGCCGGTGAAATAGGAGAGCGGCGAGACGGGGTTGAATTCCGGATCGAGCGCCACGATGCGGCCCGACCCGGCGGCCGCCCAGGTCGCGACCGCGGCGGAGGTGCTGCTGCGCGTCGGGTCGAAGCGGTAGTAGTCGTTGAAATCGACCGTCACCAGCGTCTTGCCGCTGAAGCCGCGGTTGGCGGAGCGATAGCGGGCAACGAGATCGACCTGCACGCCGCCGCCGTCCTCGTTGATGATGCCGCGATTGGGCGCCGCGCCGCGGGTGCTCGTGAGGTTGCTCGCGGGGTTGGTGCTGTTGATCGTGACGGCGCCGAAGCCCGTGTTCGCGTTGAAGTTCTGCAGCTTCGCCGAGAAGACCTGCGCGCCGGCCCGGAAGGTGAAAATCCGGCCCAACTGCCGGTCGTAGCTGGCGCGGAGCGTGTTGTTCGAGCGCGAGTTCTCGCTGTTGGGCCCGAAGGCCTGGTAGCGCGCGAGATTCTTGGCGTAGCCGATCACCTCGTCGTCGGTGTTCGTCGCGGTTCCCTTCTGGTCCGTGATCATGGGGGCGGCCGACGTCTGGGAATGACGGAATTGCTTGAAGTGCTCCGCCGAGACCAGCAGGTGCCCGCCGTTGCTGAAGTCGTGCTTCACGGCAAAATAGGCCTGGTTTTCGCGCATGTGGAACCAGTCCACGTCGCCGCCGCGGTTGAGCTGGCTGACGATGGCGATGTAGTAGGTGCGGGGCGAGCCGATCGTGCCGGTGGACTCCAGCGTGCCCTGGAGCGTGCCAAAGCTGCCGCCGCGCACGGTCAGTTTCTGCGCATCCTTCTGCTGCGGCATCTTGGAGATCATGTTGACCATGCCGCCGGGCGAGCTGCGGCCGTAGATGCCGGCGTTCGGGCCCTTGATGACCTCGACGCGGTCGATGTTGGTCTGGCCGTAGCGGCCCTGCCGGTAGAAGCCGTCGCGCAGCTGCGAGGAGGAGGCGAAGCCGCGCAGGTTGAAGCCGCCGCCCACGTCGATGCCGGTCAGGCCGCCGACCTGGGTGAACGAATCGTCCAGCTGCCACATGGCGAAGTCCTCGAAGAACTCGCTGGTGACGACGTTCACGGTGTAGGGCAGATCCTTGATCTGCGTGGCCACGCGCGTGCCCGTGAGGGTCTCGGAGGCGACGTAGCCGCGGTTGTCATCGGGTTTCACCTCGAAGGGCGAGAGCTCGATCACCTCCTCCTTGCCGGCGGCGGAGGGGGTGGTCTGGGCGGAAGCGGTGACGGCGCAGAGCGCGAGGCTCCAGGCAAGCAGGCCGGCGGACCGGCGGTTCAGGGGGGTGGTCATGGATGGGTGTGGGGCGGGTTGCGGTTGGGAAATATTCCGGCGGAGGCTCAGTAGCCCCACACCTCGGTCTCGGTGATGCTGTTCCAGGTATTCACGTTGTTGCCGTGGCCGAGCAGCCGCACGTAGCGCGCGGAGCCGTTCGGGAAGTTGTGGGTCTCCAGCGCCGTGGTCGTGCCGCTGCTGGCCCCGGTGTAGACCGTGGTCCAGTTGGTGCCGTCCGTGGACAGCTGCAGGTCGAAGCTGTAGACGCGGGCGTCGCCATTCAGGAAAGCCAGGCGCACCCAAGCCGGTGTCTTTACGGCGCCGAGGTCATAGCGGATCCACTGTTCCCCTTGGGCAGACCACCGGGTCGCCAGGCTGCCGTCCACGGTGTTGGCGGGCACGTTGCCGTCGTTGGCGCTGGCCGTGACGCTGATCCCCGGAATGGAATACTTGGCCGCCGTGGGCGCGCTGGTGACCGTGACCGGCCAGTAGGTCATCGCGCCGCCGGGCGAGGCGTTCACGTTGAAGCTGGCGTGGCTGAGGCTGGTGACCGCGGCCTGCTCGGTGCGGAAGGCCAGGTTGGTGCCGATGGTCTGTTCGCTGCCGCCAGGGGCGGTGACGTAGGCGGAATAGGTGTGCGCCGGCACGTTCACCACGAAGCGAAAGTGATAGACGGTGTTTGCCGCGAAGGGGATGGTGCCGGCCGTGAACGTGCCGCCGTTGCGGGCGTCGATCTGGCCGGTGGTGTTGAAGCGCACATAGCACGCCAGGCTGCTGTAACCGCTGGCGGCGCCGGAGGAGAGCCCGGCCACTGCGTTGGCGGGCGATACGGACGACAAGGCGTCGAACTCCGCCGTGAACGTGCCCGCCTGGGCGCTGGCGAGCGCGACATTGGCAAAGCCGGCGGCGTTGGTGATGGTTGTGCCGCCCGACGGGGTGATCGTGTAGCTGGCGGTGGAAACCGTGCTGTCGGTCAGCCCCGACTTGTAGGCGATGGCCTTCAGTGTGGCCGTGCCGGCCACATTGACCGGGCCGCTGTAGAGCGTGCCGGTGGTCGAGGTCGGGGTGGAGCCGTCCGTCTTGTAACGGATCGACGCCCCGCTGGTGGCCGAGGTGATCGTCACGGACTGCGCCGTGGCATAGGTGCCGCCGGCGGGCGAGAACACGGGCGCCGACACCTGGCTGCCCGGCGGGATGAAGGTGCCGGCGGGCCCGCCGTAAAACTCGGGCCCGACCTCCTCGCGGACCAGCGGGCCCACGCCGGCGCCGCTGACCTCGCGCTCATGGCAACCGGAGTCCTTTCCGCTGGCCGGACGGGTGAGCGCGCGGATGTCGAGGGTCGTCGCCGGCGACGTATTGCCCGCCAGGCCGATCACCGGGCTGGAGCTGGAGGGAATGGCGTAGCCGAGCGACGCATCCTGGCTGAGGCCGGGCGAACCCGGGCCGTAGGTCACGCCCGACAGACCCGTCACGCCGTAGTTGGAGTCAGGGTGGTAGACGTAGTTGCCGCCGAAGGCGATGGCCGACGTGCTGTAGTTGATGGCGAACACCGCCCCGTCGCCCGGGGCACTCTGCACCACGTTGTTCCGCACCTCGACCCCGCTGGGATTGAGCGCACCGGTGCCGCTGCTGTTGCGCCCAAGGAAGAGGGGTTGCTCGCAGTTGAGGAAGGTATTGTGGAAAATCTTCGCGTTGTTCGCGACCTCGTAGGTGCTGGCGTCGTCGCTGGCCGGCCAGGCCGGGTCGCCCTTCTGCACCACGATGGTCGAGGTGACGTCCGTGCCCGCGATGTCCTGGAAGTAGTTGTTCCGGACGGTGTGGTTCTGGCCGATGATGCGGACGCCGCCCGAGTCGGCGAGGCCGGCCCCGAAGAAGAAATTTCCCTCGACGAGACAGTTGTCGCCGTGGCGCAGGCAGAGCTGGCCGCGATTCTCGACGAAGGTGTTGTAGCGGTAGATATTGTTCGCCGACTTGTTGGAGATCACCTCGGGCTCCCCCTCCCCGTAGATCGCGCGGTAGAAATAGTTGAACTGGAAGACGGACGACATGTTCCAGCCCTGGTGGCTGCTGTCGCCGACGCGGATGCCCTCGTAACCGTTGGTGCCGATGACCGGGCGCGGGCCGAAATAATTGCCCGCCAGGAGGTGGCTGCGCGGCGTGGTCTTGTCGGCCTCCGGCGTGGCCAGGACGACGGTCGCGCCAATGGTCGTCTTGCCCTCGAAGCTGTTGTAGTCGACCGTGTGCCGGTAGCCTTGGATCACGAACCAGTAGTAGGTGTTGCCCGCGACGGCGCCGGCGTTGAAGTCGCGGAACATGCAGTTGGTGATGCGGCAGTCGCTCGAGCCGGCGGCGGTCTGGACTATGCCCCATTTTTCCGTGCCCGGCATGCCGCCCGCGGCCGTCTGGCCGTCGAACTTGAAGCCGGCGAAGGTCATCCATGAGCCGGACAGCACGATCCGCGTCGTGCCCGCGAACACGGCCGCGCCGGGATTCTCGGCATAGATCATGATCGGGCTGGCCGAGGTGCCGCTGCCGGTGATGGTCTTGCTGCCGATGTTCGAGTAGGTCCCGTCGTGCACGACCACGGTGTCGCCGGCGGCGAGCGCCGGCAGGCCGGTAAAGTCGGCCGCGGTGTAGACATCGTAGCGCGCCGCAGAGGCGAGCGCCGGCAACGCCGCCAGGGCGGCCAGCGCGAACAGACGGGAAACACCAGGTTTCATGGACAGGGGCGGGGTTGAAGCAGCCGGTGGGGAACCGGAAGCCGGTGGGGTTGGAAAGCGCCCCATCCTATCAACCGCCCGTCCTGATTGGTATCCTCAGAACTGAGGATTCTCGCCCGATCGGGCTCCTCAGCGCTTTTCCGCCTGCAGATACTTGGCCGCCGCCGCCGTGCGCGAGTGCACGTGAAGCTTCTCGTAGATGTGGCCGAGGTGCGTGCAGATCGTGGTGTAGCTGACGCCCGAGCGGTCGGCGATCTCCTTGGTGGTGAGCCCCTCGGTCACACGCTGCAGGATTTCCATCTCCCGGGGGGTCAACGCCTCGATCTCGTTCGCCGGCGCGGCGGGTTTCTGGAACGACTGGACGACCTGGCGCGCGATCTCGGCGCTCATCGGCGAGCCGCCGGCGTGCACGTCGCACACCGCCTGCAGGATGGCCTCGGGCACGGAGCGCTTGAGCAGGTAGCCGCTGGCTCCGGCCGCGAGCGCGCTGAAGATCTGCCGGCTGTCGTTGTAGACCGTGAGCACAAGGAACTGGGTGCGCGGCAGCTGGCGCTTCAACCGCGAGGTGCACTCGATGCCGGTGATCCCGGGCAGGTTGATGTCCATGATGACCACGTCGGGCCGGTGCCGCGGGACGGCCTCCAGCGCGTGCTCGGCGTTGCGGCTGGTGCTGACGCACCGGCAGCGGCCGGAGGCGTTGATCATCTTCTCCAGCGACGCGCAGACGGCGGCGTTGTCCTCGACGATGGCGACGGTGATGGGGTTCATGGGCGGCTCAGGACGATTCGGACAGTTCTTTCCGGCCGCGGAACGAAACCACAATCACAATCTCCGTCCCAGCCCCGGGGCGCGTCCGCCACTCCAGGCGGCCACCGGCCCGCGTGATGCGGGTGCGCATGTTCGCGAGGCCGTTGCCCCCGGCCGCCGCGGCCGTGGCGGGATCGAAGCCCCGGCCGTTGTCGCGCAGCGTGATCCGCAGCTCGCCGCCCTCCATTCGGATGCGCAGCCACGCCTCGGTGGCGCCGGAGTGCTTCAGGAGATTGTGCATGGCCTCCTTGGTCGTGAGGAAGATGTCGGAACGCTCCTCCGCGCTCAGCGGCAGCTGCGGGACCGCGTCCGGCAGGTCCAGCCGGACCGAGATCGCGCTCGAGCGGAAAAGCTCCTGGAAAAGTTCGCCGACATACCTGACGAGGTGGTCGAGCGAGTCGTTGGCCGGGTTGACCGACCAGACGATGGCATCGAGCGAACCCACCAGCGCCCGCGCCCGCTGGGCGAGGTATTCCAGCCCAGCCTGCTCCGCGGGCGGGGCTGTGCGCCGGGTGGCGTCGGCGAACAGTCCGATTTCCGTCAGGCTGGCGCCGAGGTCGTCGTGCAGGTCCTGCGCGATCCGCCGGCGCTCGTTGTCCATCGCCCGCTCGCGCTCGAGCCGCTCGACCTTGCGCCGCAACCGCCGGTTGGACCACCGGTAAAGGCTCCAGGCCGCCGCCACCGCGCCGGCGGCCAGCAGCCAGGCAAACCAGGCCGTCTGGTAAAAATACGGCAGCTGCACGACCGCCACGCCGGCCCCGGTCTCGTTCCAGATGCCGTCGCTGTTGGCGGCCCGGACGCGGAAGGTGTATTGTCCCGGCGGCAGGCTGCCGTAGAAGGCGGCCCGGCGCGTATCGGCGTCGATCCAGTCGGCGTCGTAGCCCTCGAGTTTGTAGCGGAAATGCACCCGCTCCGCCTGCACGAAGCTCGGGGCGGCATATTCGATCCCCAGCGAACGCGTGCCGGGCGGCAGCTGCACGGGCGCGCCGGCATCGGCCGGATGCCGGTCGACGAAGATCCGCTCCACGTGCACCGGCGGCGGCACGGCGTTCAGGATCGCCTGCCGGGGATCGACCGCGAGCACCCCGCGCCGGGTGGCAAAGAGCAGGTCGCCGTCCGCCGCGCGCCAGACGACCGGCTGCGCCCCCGACCAGACGGGAATCAGGCCCGCCTCGTCGCCCACCGGCAGCGCGTGAATCGGCGGCGCGGAAACCGGTGCGCGCATCCAGGCCAGCAGCTCGTCCTTCTGCGCCCACATGAGCCCGGCGAGCGTGCCCAGCCACACGCGGCCCGCCTCTCCCTCCGCGATCGCCGACACGCTGCTGCCCAGCGCCTTGATCAGCGCCGGCGGTGCCAGCCAGCGGCCGTTTTCCCAGACGGCGAGGCCGCGGTTGCTCAGCCCGGTCCAGATCCGGCCCTCGCTGTCCACCTGCACGGCGCGGACCTCGGCGGCCGGCAATCCCGGCGCCCAGGCCCGGGCCGTGACCTCGTCCGCGGCGACCCGCCAGAGTCCCGTGCGCCAGGTCCCCACGATCATGGAGCCGTCCGCCGCCTCGGCGAACGAGGTGGCGAGCAGGATCCGCCCACCGGTCGTGGTCTTCACCTCGGTGAGCTTCCCGCCGGCTTGGCGGAACAATCCGTCCGTTTCCGTCCCCACCCACATCGTGCCCTGCCGGTCCTCGTGCAGTCCGCGCACGGACCGCAGGTCGGGGTGCTGCCGCCACTCGCCGGCGCGGCGAATCCACAGGTGCGAACCGGCGCCGGCCCAGACGCTGCCGTCCCGCGCCGCATACACCACCGCCGTTTCCCCGTCCGGCGGACCGGGGTTTCCGCGGTGCAGGGTCACCGCGCCGTCCTGGCCGACCTGCACGACGCCCGGACCCTGCGTGCCCAGCCACAATCCGCCCTGCGGATCCTCCGACACGTTCTTCACGTTGTCCGTCGGCAGTCCCTGCCGGGTGGACAGAAGCCGGTAGGGCAGCTCGCGCATGCGCGTCAGTCCCTCCGAGCCCGCGCACAGCCAGACGCCCCCCTCGCGATCCTCGCAGACCGCCTGCACGTTCCGGTTCGGCAACCCGGGGATCGGCGCGAACACCGGCTGCTCCGCCGACGGCGCATAAAGCAGGGTGCCGGCCGCGAGCCACAAACCTTTGCCCCGCGCCGGGCGGATTTCATAGATCGGCGTGCTGCCGATGCCCTCGGCCGCGCCCTGGCGCGCGAGGCGTTCGTCCTGCAGGCGGAAGAGGCCGTCGCGCTTCGTCCCGAACCACAACGTCCCGCGGGGAAATTCACTGATCGTCAGGACCTCGCCGAGCAGCCCCTCGCCGCCATCAAACGGCCGCACCACCCCGGGGCGGTCGATCCGTAGCAGACCGCGACTCCTGTCGGCTGCGATCCACACCCGGCCCTGGGTGTCGACGAACAGCGTGCGCACCCGCAGGTCCGCCGGCAGACCCTCCGGTCGGAAAGGCTCGGGGCGCCCGTGGCGCAGGACATAAACGCCGTCGCCCCAGGTCCCGGCCCAGAGATTGCCCGCATCGTCCTCCGTCAGCACGCGCACCGATTTTTTGTCCAGCCCGGCCGGCACAAACCGGCCGTTCTCCACGCGAACCAGCCCCTGGTCGGTTCCGATCCAGAGCACGCCGTGCCGGTCTTCGCGAAGACAGTAGATCAGGTCGCTCGGCAGGCCCGGGGTTTCGGGCGCGGAAAACCCGGTGAACCTCACCCCGTCAAACCGGCCGAGGCCCGACGGGGTGCCCACCCACAGGTAGCCGTCCCGCGTCTGCGTCGCGGAGGTGATCACGGTCCCCGGCAGCCCGATTTCCAGGCCGTGGCTGTCGAACGAATACTGGACGACATCCTTCGCGTGCCACGGTGACATGCCCTCCTCCGCCCGCCCGGCGGGCTGGGCGCACCAGGCACCCAGCATCACGGCGAAGCAGCGCCGGACGAACCTTGGATTGGCAGCGGAAAACACGGGGTTGAGGGGTCACCGACGCGGCGGACGGGAATGTTGATTCCAGCCACATCATGCCGCGTCCAGTTGAAAACATCCACCGGAAGCCCCCGCCGGCACCAGCGCGACCACCGTTAAATCATTAAACACGAGCGCCCGCCCAGGTGACAGGGGATGACGTGAAAAATTGGGCGGACCGGGAATCGCGGCTAAAGATGGCCCGAAACAGGAGCGAAACGCCACCCCACCCTCTTGGACGAGTGGATCTCCTGCGACAAATCCACACCCACAACCGGGAATGCGGGAAGCCCGCCCCGGCGTCGATCAGTGATGCTGCCCCGGCGTCGTCGGCTGGTCGGTGACCAGCGCTGCCGGAAAATCAGCGGCCTTCTCGCCACCGCGGGGGCGATAACGCTGGTTGTTGATTTCACCGGCGGGCGGGTTGAGCGGGATCTGCATGCCGCCGAGTTCCTCCATCATGGCATAGAGTTTCTTGGTCATCTCCGCGACGCGCTGCTTTTGCGCGGGATCATAACGGAGGTTGTGCATCTCGGCGGGATCGTTCTGCAGGTCGTAGAGTTCATCGGCATCCCACAGGCCGTAATAATTGATGAGCTTGTAGCGATCGCCGCGGAGCGCAAACGTGGTGGGGCTCTGCGGATAGTTCCGTTCCCAGTAGTAAACGTAGAGGAAGTAGTCGCGCCACGGCACCTTCTCGCCGCGCAGGAGCGGCACGAGGGTGCGACCGTCGAAATGCGGCGGGGCCTTGAGGCCCATGACTTCCATCACGGTGGGGGCGATGTCGATGTTGGCGACGACCTCGTTGACCACCGTGCCGGGCTTGATGACCGGCGGGCAGCGCATGAGCAGCGGGACGCGGATCGAGGGCTCGTAGGCGACGCGCTTGTCGATGAGGCCGTGTTCGCCGAACATGAAACCGTTGTCGCCCATGTAGACGATAAGCGTGCGGTCGAGGACACCCATCTCCTCCAGCTGCTGCATCACGCGGCCGACGCTGTCATCGACGGCGCTCAGGGTTTCGCCGTAGGCCTTGTAGTAGGCGTCGATGTCGAGTTCGCTGTGATAGGGGAAGTCGACGCCATGCCAGCTGTTGCGCTGGTCGCGCAGCCAGCGGGGTTGATTTTCGGACATCTCCGGCGTGACCGGCAGGGAAGGCGGACGCGGCCAGGTGCGGTTGGCGAACTTGCCCTTGTGTCTTTCCGCCGGAGCGAACTCCGCATGCACCGCCTTGTGCGAAAGATAGAGGAAGAAGGGTTTCTCGGCGGGCTTTTGCTCCTTGAGCCAGGCGATCGCGTAATCGGTGAGTTCATCGGTGACGTAGCCCTTGAGCGGGACCCGTTTGCCATCGACGTTGATGGTGTAGTCCTTGTTCGGCGCGTAATAGACGCCCTGGCCGCGAAAGCTGACCCAATGGTCGAAGCCCGGCTGCGGACCGTCGGACTCTCCGCCCATGTGCCACTTACCCATGAAGGCGGTGGCATAGCCCGCTTTCTGCAGGTATTGGGGGAAATAGACGGTGCCGGGCGGAATCGCGCGCTGGTTGTCAATGACCCGGTGGCGGAAGGTGTAGAGGCCGGTGAGGATCGAGGCGCGACTCGGCGAGCAAAGCGACGTTGTGACCATCGCATTCTTCAGATACGCGCCCTCGCGGGCCAGGCGGTCGAGATTCGGAGTCTCGGCCAACGGGTGCCCCAGAAAGCTCATCGCGTCGAACCGATGGTCGTCAGCCAGGATGAAGACGACGTTGAGCGCCTTCGCGCCGGGCATGCGCTCGGGCACAATCTCCGTGGGCACAGGCACGACCGCACGCAGGGTCGCCAGAGCAAACATCAGGGGCAGGAAGGTGCAGCAACGTGGTTTCATCATCGGGCGAGAGACAGGGTTGACGAGCAAGGCTCAAACCACAGCCAACCAGCATCCGCCGCTCCCGCCAAGACGCCCCTGACGGGAGAGCCGGCGGGCCGCGGGGACCGGAGCAGCGTGCGGCCTGGGTGAATCATTGACCGGCGAGGCCGCGGCTGAGGGTCAGGCGACGAATCGAACCGGTGAAGGCCTGGTGCGGCACGCCCTCGACGACGGGAAATTCGCCGATGTTGCCAACGACCAGAGGAGCCCGCACCGATCCCTTGAAGGGCTGCGGGAGCGATACCGACTCCACCACGCGGCCGTCGATGGCCAGGGTGATGCGGTTGTAGTCGATGAGCGCCTCCATCTCGGTCCATTTGCCGATCACTGACTCCGGCGCGTCGATGACCGTGGTCGTATCGACCCAGCCCTTGCACTGCACCGCAAAGCCCGGACGACCATCCTGCACAAAGAGTTTGAGGCCGTAGTTTTTTGTGGCCTGGGTCACCAGCACGCCGTCGCCCTCGGGCTTTACCTGCAGGCGAATGTGGAAGGGCCAGCCCGTGGGATCGGTGAGCTGATTATAGGATATGCGGATGGCGTTCTGCTTGCCGTCAAAGTAGGCCGCGCCGTCCCGCACCTGCGTATTGGCCAGGTCAATCGTCAAGCCGGAGCCGGCCGCGTCGGCGATGGCGCCATTGGTGACCGCCAGGTCGAGCAAGGTGCCCGCCTTGCCCCTGACGCGAGGCAGGTTGTGCGGGAACACATCCCGCTTCCAGTCGTGGGCGACGCTGGCCTTTTGCAGTCGGGCTGTCATCTCGGCGTGAAGCTGGGCGTAGGCCGGGTCGCGGGCTAGGTTGCGCATTTCGTGCGGGTCATTCTGCAAATCGTAGAGCTCGTCGAGATCGTTGATCTCGGGGTAAGTGAGCAGTTTGTAACGATCGGTGCGCACCCCGGTCATCGTCGGGATCGAGTGCACGAGATCCTTCCAGTATTCATAGAAGACGTAGTCGCGCCAGTGGGGCGCCTGCTCCTCAAAAAGCGGCTTCATGCTGGCACCCTGCATGCCGGCCGGGATGGGCAGTCCCGCGTAATCCAGGATGGTCGGGGCAAAATCGACGTTGGTGATCAGCTGCGGAACGGTGGAACCGGCCTTGATGTGCCCGGGATAGAAAACCACCATGGGGATGCGCAGGCTTTCCTCGTAGGCGAGTCGCTTGTCCCAGCGGCGGTGTTCGCCATGAAAGTAGCCGTTGTCGCTGGTGAAGACGATGAGCGTGTGGTCGAGCGTGCCACGCTTGCGCAAGGCCTCGATGAGGCGGCCGATCCCCTCGTCCACCGCCGCCAGGCAGCGCAGCTGCTCGACGAAGTCCCGGCCCTTGCGCCAGGTGTCGGCCGGCACCGACGCCGGAAGTTTCTCCTGTTCGCGCTCCCGGGTGCGGTAGTGCCAGCGGACGTCACCAAGGGCGTCGCGCTTCTGCCAGTCCGGCTTGGTGGAGAAATCATCCGACCAGCTGAGCGGCAGCGGGATCGCGGCATCAGCCCCGTAGGCCTCGGTGTGGCGGGGCGCGGGGTGGAAGGGTTCATGCACCGCCTTGTGCGACAGCATGGCGAAATACGGGCGATCCTTGGGCTGATTCTCAATGAACTGAATGGCTTGGTCGGTCAGCAGGTCGGTGGTGTATCCTTTCTGGGGCACCTCCTTGCCGTTGATGTTGAAAAGGGGGTCGTTGTAGACGCCCTGGCCCTTGAAGCTGAGCCAATAGTCGAAGTAGGCGCGCGGCGCTGCCGTCTCGCCCATGTGCCATTTGCCGATCATGGCGGTCTTGTAGCCGGCGGCCTGCAGATATTTGGTCAGCGGCGGCGTCACCTCGGGGTTATATTCCGATGTTTCGTTGTCGATGACCCCATGTCGGTTGGCCAGGGTGCCGGTCAGGAAGGTCGCACGGGAGGGACAACAGATGGAGGTCGTCACAAAAGCATTGGCCATCATCGCCCCCTCGGCCCTCAGGCGATCGATGTTGGGCGTCTTGACGAACGGGTGATTCATGTAGCCGAGGGCGTCCCAGCGCAAATCGTCCACCAAGATGAACAGGACATCAGGCTTGGTCGACTCGGCACGGAGCAGGTTGCAGCCAAAGAGGGAGCAAGCCGCGATCAGCAGCCAATGAGGAGCGGGCAACTTTTTCATCATGAGGTAAACGACGGGAACCGGTTTTTAGACGCGGCCTGTGGTCGCAGGCCAGTTCTGAGGGGGGGGGCTTCTTAATCGGCCCTACCCTCCCACCCGCCCGGGCACCGGGCAAGCCAAAACGGTCATATATTAGAATACTTGTGTCATTATCGGTCATTTTGGGTTGCAATGCCCTCTTGTTCTATACGAGACTTTGCACACGAACCCCCTAATACGCTCATGCTTTCCAAATCCTTTCAACTCAAGCGCTACGAAGGTAATCCGATTGTCAGCCCGCTGCCCGGCTCCGACTGGGAGAGCGAAGTCACCACCAATCCCGCCGCCTGGCTCGACCAGGAAACCGGCGAAGTGAAACTCATCTATCGCGCGGCAGGCCATGATGTGGAACACCGCGTGCACTTCGGCCTGGCGGTAAGCAAGGACGGCTACAATTTCCGCCGGGTAAACCAGGAACCGATCCTTTCACCCCTGATCGGCGGGATCGACAACGGCTGCGTGGAAGACCCGCGCATCATCAAGATCGGCGATTGGTATTACATCACCGCCGCGACGCGTCCCTTTCCTCCGGGCCAGTATTGGCTGAACGAGAATCACCACGCCAACACGAACGCCCATTTCCCGGGCGACTTCCCGGTCGCATTGCGGAAAAACCTGACCTCGACCCAGCTCTACCTGACGCGCGACTTCAAGGAGTGGATCCGCGCCGGCCGCCTGACCAATGCGAAGCTGGATGATCGCGACGTGATCATCTTCCCCGAGAAGATCAAGGACAAGTGGTTCACCATCCATCGCCCGATGCAGTGGCACGGCGAAGGTTTCCCGAACGCGCATCCCGCGATCTGGATCGCGGAGTGCGAAGACCTCCTCGAGTGGAAGGACATGAAGCTCCTCGCGAAGGGCGAATATCCGTGGGAAAAGAAAATCGGCGCCAACAACCCCCCGCTCAAGACGCCCCACGGCTGGCTGCAGATCTATCACGGCGTCGGCGCCGACAAGCAATACCGCCTCGGCGCGCTGCTCCTCGACCTCGAAAACCCGATGAAGGTCACGCACCGCACGCCCGAGGCGATCTACGAGCCGACGGCCCCCTATGAAAAGGAAGGCATCTACAAGGGCGTGTGCTTCCCCTGCGGCCACGTCGTGATGAACGGCACTTACTTCCTCTACTACGGCGGCGGCGACGTGCATTGCTGCGTGGCGACCGCTCCCCTGGACCAGTTCCTCAGCCATCTGCTGGCCAATCCGGTCCGCTGAACGGGATCCGTTTCAGCCTAACTCCCCTCCGCAGGCCGGCTTCAACCGGCCTGCTTCGTTTCATCTCCGCAACCTGCGACTAGTCGCATTCGCCTCCTCCTCTTCGCCCCTACCCTTGGCCATGCTCCGGGCCAAATCTGGCGTGGGCGCGGAGAAATCCCGGTCACCGCGATTGCCAAGTTGTCTGACAACGACTTTGGGTGCGCGACGCGGTGACTATTCCGGCGAGAGGACAAATTCGCGGGCCTCGCCGGCGGAAACTTCCCCGGGACTGATCGCATTTTTGCGGTATCCAGCCACGACCAGCGTGTCCGCTTTCACCGTGCCGTGCAGCACACGGAGCACGGCGCGCTTGTCCTGCAAATCCCACGTGCCCCAAGCCGAGCCGTTTGACCAGAAATGGCTACCGGGGCGGGCGCCGAAATTGATCTGCCGCTCGACTGCGGAATAGCGGAAGCCGCTCCAGGCGACCAGGGTGTTCCAACTGGCCAACGCACGACCATAGTGGTGACCACACTCGGGTTCGTCGAAGGGGTTGCGCTTGCGACCGTCGAAGCGGTCGCGAATCGCCTGGATGACGCGCAGGGCATCGTCATCCATCCCCATCTGGATCAGGCTGACGGCCGCCGTGTATTCGAAACCGGTCATCGCCTCCGGAAAATAGGGGAAAGGCACCGCGAGGCGGCCGCGGGGCCAACTCGCCATCAGCAGGCCGGCCTCGTCGCCCAGGACGAAGGAGCGCATGTTGTTGAAATGATTCGCGAAGCTCGGAAGGAAATTGTGCCGCATCACGCTTTCCAGGGCTCGGCGCTGATTGGCGGGATTGGACAGTTCTCCCAGGCCGGTGAGATGGGCGAGGCTTTGACCGACCAGTTGGTCGACGAGGCAGCCGGAGCCCAGTTGGAAGCGCGGTAGTTGGGCGGCGCGGGGACCGCTCCAATCCACGAAAGCGTGGGTTTTGGGATCCGTGATGATCTGCTCGAAATAGTCGCCGTTGAAAAGGCGTGCATCCATGAAGTCGCTGCCCTGCTTGAACAGCTTCTCGCAGTGCGCCGCGAAATCACTGTCTCCCATCGCGGTGGCCATGCGGGCGCCGGCCCGCAGCGCCGCGAGATACCAGAAGCCCATCTGGGGGTTGGGCCCGTAGTATTCGACGTCCATCGTGTTGTGCTGCCGGCCTTCCATGACGCCGTCCTGATCCGCGTCCCATCCGCCGGGCGTCCAGGCATAGGCGAGCGCGCTGCGGACCTTCGGCCAGTGCTGCTCCAGGAATGTGCGGTCACCGGAGAGCTGCCACTCGCGGTAGAACTTCACGATGCAGCCCATCTGACCATCGGCCGCCGAGCCTTTCCAGGCGGTGGCCTTATCCAGAGGCAGGACGACGCGAAACGCCATGCGGCCCGTCGGGTCCGTGGCCCGGGCGAATTCCACCTCGCGCATCGTGCGAGCGAGATCGCCAAAAAGCAGCGGCGTGGCGGTTTCGTAGTTCCACACATGGGTGCAGGAGCCGAAACACGAACCGGCTTCATCCATCACGCCCTCCCACGCCATCAGTTCGCCGGTCGGGAGCCGGAAAACAGTCTGCGACCGCAGCGTGGGCAGGTTGAAGAGCGCCGCCTCGCGGATGGCGACCGGGACACTGGAGGAGGCGACCGCGTCGACAAAGCGGCGCGTGTCGCGCTCCAGTTCGGCCATGCGGGGCACGATGTCCTCCGCCGCCGCCCACGCGTCGGCGAAGCGCGTCGTGTAGAAGTTACCGACGAGGGGCTCTTCCCCGGTGGGGAACTTGAACGTGCTCCAGGCCGGGCGGTTCGGGAAATGCCAGGTGAGGAAAAACGTGAAGGTGCGCGAGGCGCCGGCGGGGATTTCCTTTTGCACACTGAGGGAGGCCATCGGGTCATCTTCGGGCTTTGTCTCTTTCTGGGTCAGATTGCCGTCAGCGCTGAAATCGTCCCAAAAATCCAGCAGCGCGCCCGCCCAGTCGTTGGTGGCCAACGCGGTGCGGTAAGTCACGCCGGCGGTTTCCTCGGTGACGAGCGCCAGCGTGCCCCACGCGGGATTTTTCGGATCGACGCCCAGCGAGTCAAAATAGAGGCCGCGCAGCGCGGGGGTGGCGCGGAAGACGTTGCGATTCTTTTTTGCCCCGACGGGGATGTAGTCACCCTTCCAGTCGCGCTCGATCTTGCTGCCGTCGCGTCCGATGAAATTGCGCATCGATCCGCAAACCGAGACAGTCAGCGCAGAGGACGAGAGATTGGTCACTTCGTAGCTGAGCACGGCGACGGGCAGACTGCTGTTATCGGTGTCGCCCGGAATCAGCGGGTTGAAGCCACGCAGCGTGACGCGCACGGGCAGCGCGGGGTCGGAGAGATGGACCTGACCGAAGGGATAGGCCGCTTCGAAGCGCGCCTCGCGGAAACGCGGCAGCCCGTGGTGGTTGGCCGGCCGTCCTTCATAGTGCTCGTATTCAGCCGGATCGAGCGGCCCCAGCAGGGCCTTGGTCGTTTTCGCGCCGTCGGGAGTGCGCACGAACAGAGCGAAGAAGGGCGCCTCGTTGCCGGTTGTGACGGTGCTGTAGCCGCGGGCCGGCCGGTTCATGATCTGCCAGTCGCGCAATTCCCCGCGCCCGCCGAGCGACACCGTGCCCGTGCCGATGCCGCCGAGCGGAAGAGCAATCCGCGCCAGGTGCGAGCTGTCATATTGTCGCAGGACCGGCCATGGTTCGGGCTGCCAGGGTGCGGCGGAAACAACCAGCGCACCGGAGAGTGCGAAGAGGGGAAGACGGAGGAAACAATTTTGCATGGCGAAAGGGTGGGTCCTTTAACGCGCGAAATTGAATGCGTGCGGCCCTGGGTGCCTTCGCCCGCGAGCTAGGCCTTGGCCGCAGCTGTCTGCTGCGAAATCGCCGCCTCGAGCTCGAGCTCCATCTTGCGGTCGATCTTGTAGAAGCAGGTGACGATCGCGGTGAGCACGGCAAAGACCGCCGGGATGAGGCTCATTTCCAGGCGCAGGATTTTCAACGCCGCCGGGGTTTGCTCCGCGTTGGCCACGTAGCCCGCAGCACCGAGGAACATCAAGGCCACGGCGGGGCCGACCGTCCAGCCGATCTTCTGCGAAGCCGTGCCGGCGGAGAAGATGACGCCGGTGGAGCGATGGCCAAACTTCACCGCGCCGTAGTCGGCCGTGTCGGCAATCATCGACCAGAAAAGAGGCATCATCGGCGCGGCGACCAACGCGATGAGGAGCTGGTTCGCGAGCATCAGCGGGAACGACGTGACGGGAATGAAGTAGAACCACACGAGCAGACCCGCAAACAACAGGTTGAGGATCACGTAGGCGCGACGCTTGCAGCCGATCCACGTGCAGATCGATTTGCTCAACAGCACCGCGATCACAGCCATGACCGAGTTGTAGAGGAGGAGCGTCGTGCCCCACGTTTCGTTGCCCACGTTGTATTTGAAGTAGTGGAGCGTGGTCGTGGCGCGGATCGCCTGACCCATCACCGTCAGGATGCTGATCGCAATCACCATGAGCCAGGGACCGTTGCGCGCCAGCTGCTTCAGCTCCGCGGCGATGGACTCCTGCTTCTGCTCCACTTGCTGGACCCGCTCGTGGCAGGTCTTGAACGTGAAGAAGAACAACCCGCCGGCGGCCAGCGCGATGATGACCATCGCCCCCGCGTAGCCGAACTGCACGTCACCGCGGCCGATGACCTTGATCAGGTAGGGCAGCGCCAGCGTGACGAGAAAGATGCCGGCGTTGGCGCCGACGAAGCGGTAGGCCGCCAGCACGGTGCGCTCCTCGGATTTCGCGGTCATCACGCCCATCAGCGCGCCGTAGGGCACGTTGATCGCCGTATAGATCATCATAAGCGTCGTGTAGGTGAAGTAGGCGTAGACCAACTTCATCGTCGGGCTCCAGTCGACCGTCGTGAACGTGAGGACGCCAAACACCATGTAAGGGACGATCATCCACAGGATCCACGGACGGAACTTGCCCATCTTCGTGTTCGTGCGGTCTGCGATCGCGCCCATGATCGGATCGTTGATCCAGTCCCAGGTCCGGACCAGGAGCAGCATCGTGCCGAGCGCGGCCGGGGCCATGCCGAACACGTCGGTGTAGAAGATCGCCAGAAAGTTCATGAAAATGCCGAAGTAGAGACAAGAGGCCATGTCTCCGGCGGCATACCCGAGCTTCTCGGACCATCCTAACTTCGAAACCGGAGCAGCGGGGGGGGTAAGGGGGCTTGTTGTCATTCTTTGCGGGGCTTCCGTTGGTTATTTTCGTTGGGGCTCGCCAGCGGCAGCTTCAATCCATGCTGCCGCCGCTTGGTTGTAGAGCGTCTGGCTCGGCAATTCTCCATGCTGGGCCCGGTAGTCTTCGACGAACCGGCGCCCACGGGTCAGGAGTTCCTGGTGCAGGAACCACACCGGCTGTTTCACGCCCTGGTCGTCGATCAGCCAATAGCCGCGGTTTTTCCCGGTCGCAGGGTCGATCTCGTTGCAGTAGAGTTCCCAGTAGAGCACAAAGGGGCAGCCCCACTCGAGCGCCCACTGCATGATCGAGGCGGAATATTTTCTTTGCCGCTCCGCGTCCTTGTAGGCGGTCAGCTCAAAACCGTATTCGCCGATAAACACCCGCCGCCCCTTGATCTCGCTCGGGGGCAGATGGGCCTCGATGTAGTCCAGCGCCTTGACCACGAGCGCCCGGCCCTTTTCCCCGCCGAGCGCCACGGCCGGTTTGGTCACATCATAACTTGACCAGGAAACATAATCGGTGCGGATGTGCGGCAGGACCCGGTTCACGATGGTGGGGCGGCCGGCCTCCATCGCTTTGCGGACGTGATTCAGCTCGATGTAGAAATGCACCTTAACATCCGCATGCGCCGTGTCGCGCCGTGCATCCGCCACCGCTTTTTCCCGGAGATTAAACCAGGCGATGGCTCCCTGGATGGCCTCGGGCTTGGGATCCAGATCGTAATCGTAGACCTCCCGCAGCATGTGCCAATCCCCCTCCCAGTTGCCGATGAAAAATGTCTTCCCGCTTCCCGAATATCGTTTCAGGAGATGCGCGGTCAGGTCATAGATTTCCCTGTAAATGGCCTGGGCTTCGGCTTGGCTTATCGAGCCGGTCGCGAAGGCGGACTTTGAGTCGCTGAAGGGATAGACCCAGAGCATGATATTCCGGAACGGCATATCCATGGCTCGCTCGAACGAGGGCTGCCTCTTCAGCAGATCCATGACTGAGCGGATATCCGAGCTCTTCTCCATCATGTAATCAGTCGCGTAATTGGGTGTAATCGCGATTTTGAGCGTATCCGACCCAAGGGCGGCAATTTCCTTGGCTGACTCTTCCAAAACGTTAGCCTGGGTAAATTTATAGCGGGCTCCGATGCTTTGCGTCCCGATCGATAAACTGAGGAATGGCTGGGGATCCACCGAGCCCGTCATCCCGGCAACTGCTGCAACCGGGAATAGAGCCCCGGCGACAATCACGGCTTTCGCCCTTTGATTATATCCAAGACTCACTTCCATTCAGGGTTTTGAATCATTTTCTTGGGTCAGAGCAAGAGCAATGGTTGTATTTTGCACAGATATTACTCTTTTCTGTCTATTGATACTGGAATTGCCCTTGTCGAATTCCAGACAGCCCGCCATCTCCTTGGAGTCACATGCCGACCAAAAAGCGTCTCAATCTCCGCAAGCGGCACTCCCAGCGGGTTAAGCGAGTCGCCCTGCTTCTGGAAACCGGCATGGCTTTCGACCGGGCCATTGCCCGCGGCGTGGGCGACTACATCCACAGCCACACCGGGTGGATTATTCTCATGGACCCGATGACTGAAGCCTCGATTGGCGGGCTGAGGCATTGGGCTCCGGATGGCATCATTACCAGCATCCACCTCCCCGCCATCCGGGAGATCGCCACCCTCACGGACATCCCCATCGTCGGTTTCGGCAGTTACTCCGAGGCAGATGACGGTTACCTCAAGTTCCCGATCGTCACCTCCAATCAAACGGAAATCGGGCGCATGGCGGCACGCCACTTCATCAACAAGGGCCTGCGTAATTTCGCCTTTTGCGGCGGCACCGAAACCGCCCCGTGGTGCCAGCAGCGGAAAGCGGGCTTCATCGAGGAACTTTCCCAGCACGGCTTTGGCTGTGAGGTTTACCGGCCCGACCCAGCCTCCACCGCCGACATGCCCAGTGCCATTATCTCCCTGGGCAACTGGCTGAAAACGCTCGCGAAGCCCACGGGCGTCTTCGTGTTTTTCGACGGTTGGGCGCGATGGGTCCTGGATGCATGTGTGCTGCAAGACTTGCAGGTCCCCCAGCAGGTTTCCGTCCTCGGCGTCGACAATGACCGGTGGCTTTGTGAGCTTTCCCAACCCCGCCTAAGCAGCATCGATGCAAATGTCGAAACCGCAGGCTACACGGCCGCCGATATTTTGGACAAGCTGATGAGTGGCCACGCCCCGGCCGCGAGTGTCACCTTCATTGATCCCGCGCGGGTGGAAGAGCGCGATTCCAGCAGTTACCTGGCCTTTGCGGATGCCGAGGTGGCCATGGCGATGCGCTATATCACGGAGCATGCGTGCGACCCCATCACGCCGACCGATGTCCTGAAGGTGACCGGGATGTCAAACTCGACCGCCTATCGCAAATTCATGAAGGCGCTCGGCCGGTCGATCCACAGCGAGATCCAGCGGGTTCAGCTGGACCGGGTGAAGGAATACCTCACGACGACCAATCTCAATATCACGCAGATCGGCCAGCGCGCGGGCTTCGAGAACATCCGCTACCTGACCAAGGTATTTCGCGATGAAACCGGCATGACGCCGACGGAATATCGCCGGAGCAAAAGCACCCCCGCGATCGGCGCACCGCGCTGAGCGGCGCACCGCCGGGGTCGGGCCATTCAAGCAAAGCGCCGCGCATGTGGGCGCGGCGCGTGGGCGGGACTTTCCTGGCGGTGCGGGATCCGGGCAAACGCGGGCCCGCACCAGCCGGGTCGACGGTGACGGTCGCTCAGAACGCGGTGTTCACCGTGAGCATCCAGCCCCGCGGCTCACCCCAACGGCCGTTGGAGAGCAGGTAATTCTCATCGAGAATATTGGAGGCCTTCAGGTTGAAGCCCACCGGGCGGCCCCAGAGCTTCGTGTTGTATTTGGCGAAGACGTCCACGAGGGTCACCGAGGGAACCACCCGCAGGCTGTTGGCCACCGAATTATTGGAGGCACTGTAGGCATTCTTGTAGTTGATGGAGTGGCCGATCGACAGACCCTTGAGCGCGCCCCGGAGGCTGTAACGCTGAATGAAGGCGAGCGAGCGGGTCGGCGCGTTGGCCAGCGCGAGCCCCTTGCGCGTGACGTTGACTTCATCCTCCACCACCCCGCCGTGGAAGAAGCAGCCGTCGAGTGCGACCGTCCACGCGTTGGTGATCTGGTAATCGAGGCGGAACTCGACGCCTTCCGAGGACTCCTCGCCGGTGGCGATGAAGATGCCGGTCTGGCGTTCGTCGGCGGGGGTGGCGGGATTGTCGACCGCCTGGACCGGGACCGCTTGCGCCAGGTTGACCTGAAGCTGGTCAAAATAGGCGATCGAACCGGTGAGCTTTTCCTTGAAGAGACCGAATTTCACACCGAGTTCGGTGATCTTGCCGCGATTCGGCGGAACAGGATTGAGGTAGGCATCGCGGGCGAACTGGTTGCGGAAACTCGTCGCCTTCTGGGCGTAGGCCCGGAGGTAATCCAAGGCGCCGCGGTTCTGCAGCACATCCAGCATGCTGGCGAACTGGTAGGGATTGTCCTTTTGCGACTGCACCGTGCGGGTGGGCGCGGCCCCGATGTTGGTGACCTCGGCCCAGGAATACCCCGTAAGCACCATCAGTTTCTCGTCGAAAAACTTGAGCGTATTGACCGCCCGGTGGTTGGTGAATTCAGAGGTGATGTCGCCACCATTCGCGCGGAAATAGGCCGCCTGCTTGATGTCCGCGAGGGTCGCGATGGGATAGCCGTTGGCTGCGTCCGCCGTGTTGCGAAACCGAAGCTGGGCGGGCGTCGCATTGGCGATGCCGGACGGGAACAAAAGACCGTTGGCGACGTTCGCGTTGGTGAACCGATACTGCGGCGTGACGAAATAATTCGAGTTGAACTCGGAGCCCAGCAGCAGGCTGCCCTTCACCCGATTCTTCCAACCATAGCGCAGCAACAGGTCCGTGTTGTAACCGTGCACGCTGTTGGAGTTGTCGTTGAACTGGGGACGCTGGGTCGCGCTGTCCTGATTCCAGGTCGCAAACCCCGGATAGATTCGCTTGCTGGAGTTATACTGCGCGCGCACCGTCAGCCAATCCTGCCACGAGTAGGTTCCGCTCAAATTGTAGGAATCCTGGGTATTTCGCTCCACACTGTCGGCCCCGGCGAAGTTGATGTTCCGACCGCGCCCCAGGTTGGTCAGGTCAAAGGTCCCGTTCACGATCGGCGCAACATTCAGGGTCGTGCGATCGCGATGCAGTTTTTCGTATTCCGCCGTGAGCTCGAGCCCCTTGAACGGGCGGACCGTGAGGGATGGAGCAATGAGATCGTATGAGGCGAACTGGTCGGGGAAGCTCCCGTTCTTGTCTGAACCGGCGATGACCAGCCGATAGGCGAGCAGCTTTTTGCCGCCGATCTCGATCGGCGCCGTGGTGTCGAGCATGCCTTGGATCAGCGAATCAGAGCCGGTGGTCACGCTGACTTTGGTCGACTTCTTGAAGGTCGGGCGCTTCGAGACATAATTGATGCCGCCACCCGGGTTCGAGAGACCGTAAAGGACGGAATTGGGACCCTTGAGGATCTCGACCCGGTCATAGGCGGCGGCGATGTAGACGCGACCGCCCGGCGCATAACCGTTGCGCAGCGGCTGGAGATTGAACCCGCGGGCGTTGGCGGTCTCGTTCTGGCCGGCCGTGCTGTTGATCGTCGTGTAACGGGCCACGTCGTCAAAAGTCACCATCTGCAGGTCCTCCATCATCCGGTTGTCGATCGCCATGATGGTGAAGGGCGACTTGGCGATATCGAGCGCGACCAAGGAGCCGGTCGTGGCCTGCTTGGCCCCGAATGAATTATCGACGGAAGTGGTGACCGCGAATGGCGAAAGCTCGATAACCTCGTCAGTAGCGCCCAACGCTTCAGCGGTCGGGATCACTACGGCGAGCATTGATGCAAATAACGCGATATGGGGTTTCGGTTTCATGTCAGGGATACTGGGGGTTGGGCAGTGCAATAAGACCGAAATTCGGAACATTAGGATGATAAACTGTCAATTAACATTTTAAAGATTACTATATAACTTTAATATTCCGTTGTTTATGTTATATTTGATATATCAATATAATGATTTTCGTTATTCTAATACAATAATCAATCAACTCCTAGGAGATGTGTTGGAGGCGGCTACAAATCCGAGCCAGCGAATCCCAATCACGGCGTGATACTGGATTCAGGAACATTATGCGCGAGCGGACCCCACGCGATGTGATCGCTGACAGCCAACCGGCTTGGAATATCCGCTTAGCAGGCAGCCCCCTGCACTGCACGGGAGCAGCCCTAAAACAAAATCCCCCGCAACCTTTCGGCTACGGGGGATTAAATTGGGTGCAGAGCTTGGATTTGAACCAAGGACCTTCAGGTTATGAGCCTGACGAGCTACCAGGCTGCTCCACTCTGCATCAAGGGAAGGCGCATAAGTGCCCACGCCTGCGCCCCTGTCAACGGCCTTTTTTAAATGTTAAAAACTACACCGTGCAGAGCTGCACCGCGGCCTTCAGCGAGTCGAGCGGAGGCGTGCGCTTCGGGATGAACTCTTGCGCCACAAACCCCGTGAAACCGGTGGCCTTGATCGCCCGCATGATGGCCGGGTAGTTCAGCTCCTGGGTATCGTCGATCTCGTTGCGCCCAGGGTTGCCCGCCGTGTGATAGTGCCCGATGTAGGCGTGGCTCTCCTGGATCGTGCGGATCACGTCCCCCTCCATGATCTGCATGTGGTAGATGTCGTAAAGCAGCTTGAAGCGCTCGGACCCGACGCGCTTCACCAGCTCCACGCCCCAGGGCGTGCGGTCGCACATGTAGTCCTGGTGGTTCACCTTCGAGTTGAGGAGCTCCATGCACACGGTCACGCCCCGTTTCTCGGCCTCGCCCATGAGCTGCTTCAGGCCGATGGCGCAGTTCTCAAGCCCCTGCTCGTCGGACATACCGTCCCGGTTGCCGGAGAAGACGATCACGTTGGGCAGGCCGGCGTCGGCGCACTGCCGGATGCGCTCGGTCATCGAGGCAACGTAGGCCGCATGATGCTCCAGGCGGTTGAAACCCTTGGGGATCGTCGTCGTGCCGTTGGCCATGGCGCAGGTCAGGCCGAGTTTCTGCACGACCGGCCAGTCCGCGGGGTTGAGCAACTCCACCGACTCGAGACCGAATTCCTTCACGGCCGCGGCAAACTCGGCCAGCGGGATATCCTTGTAACACCATTTGCACACCGAGTGGCGGAAGCCGCCGGCGCTGGCGGCGGACGAGGCCCCGGCGGCCGAACCGGCGCGCGGCAGCGCGGCAAAAGCCAGGCCGGCGGCCAGAGATTGGAGGACTTCGCGACGGGTCAGGTAGGGTTTCATGGGATGGATCAACGCGGGAATTTCACCCAACGCGCCCCGAGCTTGGCGCTGCGCACGGCGGTCTCGATGAACTGCATGCCCTCGATGCCGTCGGCGATGGTCGGGAAATCCAGGTCGCGCGGCGGTTTCTGACCCGCCACCTCGGCGGCGATGGCGCGGAAAGCCTCGCGGTAGATGTTGCCGAAGGCCTCGAGGTAACCCTCGGGATGTCCCGGCGGGATGCGCGAAGCCTTCGCCGCGGCGGGACCGTTGTAACCGTTGCCCCGCCGCCAGGTCTCGGCGGGCTTATCGGGATATTTGACGACCAGCTCGTTCGGGTGCTCCTGCTTCCACTCCAGCCCGGCCTTCTCGCCGTAGACCCGGATGTTCAGGTTGTTTTCCTCCCCGACGGACACCTGCGAGGCGTGCAGCACGCCCTTGGCGCCGCCCTTGAAACGGACGAGGATGTTGCCGTCGTCGTCGAGCTTCCGGCCGGGCACGAAGCTCGTGAGGTCGGCGCAAAGTTCGCTGATGTGCAGGCCGGTGACGTAGCGCGCGAGGTTCTCCGCGTGCGTGCCGATGTCGCCCATCGCGCCGGCCGCCCCGCTCTTCTTCGGGTCCGCACGCCACGCCGCCTGCTTCTGGCCGGTGGCCTCGAGCCGGGTGGACAGCCAGCCCTGGGGATATTCCACCACGACCTTGCGGATCTTGCCGAGGTGGCCGGCGGCGACGAGCGCGCGCGCCTGCTTCACCATGGCGTTGCCGGTGTAGTTGTGGGTGAGAACGAAAACCTTCTTCGTTTTCTTCACGATCGTCGCGAGCTTCTTCGCCTCGGCGAGGTTGAGCGTGACGGGCTTGTCGCAGACGACATTGAAACCCTTTTCGAGAAACAGCTTCGCCGGCGGGAAATGCTGGTGGTTCGGCGTGACAATGACGACGAAGTCGAGCCGCTCGTGGGCCGGGCGCTTCGCCTCGGCGCGTGCCATCTCCTGGTAGCTGCCGTAGACGCGGGCCGGATCAAGGTGCAGGTCGGCGCCCGAGGCGCGCGAACGGGCGGCATCGCTGGAGAAGGCACCGGCCACGAGCTCGGCCTCCCCGTCCATCCGGGCGGCGATGCGGTGCACCGCGCCGATGAAGGCCCCGCGGCCGCCGCCGATCATGCCAAAGCGAAGTTTTCGGTTCATCAGAAAGGGCGTTTTTGCAGGAGACCAAAGCGAGTGCGGAGAAATGAAAGCTCTGCGATCTCTTGTGAGGTTATTGGTTCTTTTTATCGAAGGCCGCGTCGAAGGCCACGTCGCTGCGGGCGAAATCGAGTTTCCGCAAGAAGGCGCAGGATTCGGTGCCGCCGTGCACGCGGTCCATGCGGATGTCCTCCCACTCGACCGAGAGCGGGCCGGCGTAGCCGACGTCGTTGAGGGCGACGATGATCTCCTCGAAGTTGATGTCGCCGCGGCCGACCGAGCGGAAATCCCAGGCGCGGCGCGCGTCACCAAAACTGGTATGGCCGCCGAAGGTGCCGACGGTGCCGTCGCCGTGACCCCACCAGACATCCTTCATGTGGGCGTGAAAGAGACGCGAGCCGAAGGTGCGGATGAATTTTACGTAGTCCACCCCCTGGTAACCGAGGTGTGAGGGATCGTAGTTGAAACCGAAGCGCTTGTGCCCCTTGACGGCGGCGACGGCGCGCTCGGCGCTGGCGATGTCGAACGCGATCTCGGTCGGATGCACCTCGAGCGCGAAGTTGGCGTTCTGTTTCTCGAACTCCGCGAGGATCGGGCCGAAGCGCCGGCCGAAGTCGGCGAAGCCGGCGTCCCAGTAGGCCTGCGAGGTCGGTGGGAACGCGTAGATCGAGTGCCAGATGGACGAGCCGGTGAAGCCGTTGACGATGGCAGCGGCCTTTTTGTTGCCACCGGGCTGGGCGTTGCGGAACCGGCGGGCGGCCTTGGCCGTGAGCGCGAGTTTCTTCGCGGCGCGCCGGCGCACGCCCTCGGGCTCGCCGTTGCCCCAGACATCGGCGGGCAGGATCGCCTTGTGTCGCTCATCGATCAGGTCGCAGACGGCCTGCCCGACGAGGTGGCTGGAAATGGCGAAGCAGGACAGGCCGTGGTCCGACAGCAAGGCCCACTTGTCCTTGAGGTATTTATCGGACGAGGCGGCGGCATCGACATCGAAGTGGTCACCCCAGCAGGCGAGCTCGAGGCCGTCGTAGCCCATTTTCTTCGCGAGCGGCGCGAGTTTCTCCAGGGGCAGGTCGGCCCACTGGCCGGTGAAAAGCGTGATCGGTCTCGGCATGACGGAAAGCGGGGTTGGAAATGGGGTCGAGAGACAAGCTGAGTCTCGACAAAAAGACGGCGGACGCCAAGTCAGCTCTTGCCGAGGATGGCCTCGATCTTCGCGAGCTCGGCGGCGGCCAGCGGAGGCTGGCGCAGGCCGGCGTGGATGTCGTCGATCTGCGCGACCTTGCTGGCGCCGATGAGGACGGTGGTGATCTCGGGCCGGCGCAGGAGCCAGACGGTCGCGAGCTGGGCGAGCGTGGCGCCGCGCGCTTGGGCGACCTCGTTCAGCGCCTGGATCTTCGCCAGCACCGCGGGGGTGATCTGGCCGGGCTTGAGGAAGACGCCGGACTTCACGGCGCGCGAGTCGGCGGGGATGCCGGTCAGGTAACGGTTGGTCAGCAGGCCCTGCGCGAGCGGCGAGAACGGGATGCAACCCGCGCCGACCTCCGTGAGCGTCGGCAGCAGCTCCGGCTCCACCCAGCGGTTGAACATATTGTAGACCGGCTGGTGGATGAGCAGCGGCACGCCGAGGCTTTTCAAAATGGCGGCGGCCTGGCGGGTCTGGGCGGCGTTGTAATTCGAGATGCCGGCGTAGAGCGCGCGGCCCGAGCGGACGGCGTCGGCCACCGCGGTCAGCGACTCCTCCATGGGCGTGTCGGGGTCGGGCCGGTGGTGGTAGAAGATGTCCACGTAGGGCAGGCCCAGCCGCTTCAGGCTCTGGTCGAGCGAGGCCAGGATGTATTTCCGCGAGCCCCACTCGCCGTAGGGGCCGGGCCACATGAGGTAGCCGGCCTTGGTCGAGATGATGAGCTCGTCGCGGTGAGCGGCGAAATCCTCGCGGAGGATGCGGCCGAAGTTCTCCTCAGCCGAGCCGGGCGGCGGGCCGTAGTTGTTGGCCAGGTCGAAATGCGTGATCCCGAGGTCGAAGGAGCGGCGGAGCAGCGCGCGCTGGTTCTCGATCGGGTCGGCCCCGCCGAAATTATGCCAGAGGCCCAGCGAGAGCCGGGGGAGTTTCAGGCCGCTGCGGCCGCAACGGGCATACGGGATCGACTCGTAGCGCTTCGGGTCGGGGGTGTAACCGCTCATGGCACGAGGCTTGCCGGCGGACAGATTATGGGAAGCGAAAAGCACGCGGATGACGGGGAACTCGCCCCACGCACCACTCCACACTACCAGCCCCTGATGAACACCCAGGAGTGGCGCGCCTTATCGGCCGCAAGCTTGCGAAAACTGAAGCGTCGGGGGACGCAGGGCTAGATGCGCTTCTCCAACCCGCCGGAGGCCGGGTTTCACCTCAACCAGAAGCCGCGGGCAGGTGGCACCGCCGGGCCAGACGATGGCCACGCCATTCACACCCGGGTCCTACCCTGCGAGACGCGCATCCTCGCAGTCATGTTTTAATATGACCTCGAAATGTCGCCCTCTGGTCTTGAGCGGCTACCCCGACCCTGCTCCGCTTAACCGCGATGAAACCCACCCGCTCCCATTTTCCCCGTATCCCGCGTATCGCCTACGAGGGCACCCGCTCGTCCAACCCGCTGGCCTTCCGGCACTACAACCCGGAGGAGATCATCGACGGCCGGACGATGTCCGCCCACCTGCGCTTCTCGATCGCCTATTGGCACGCCTTCCGGGGCACCGGCGCCGACCCCTTCGGCCCGGGCACGATCAGCCGCCCGTGGGAGAAGGGTTCCGACCCGGTTTCCGTCGCCAAAGTGCGCCTGGATGCGGCCTTCGAGTTCTTCCAGAAGATCCGCGCGCCGTTCTGGTGTTTTCATGACCGCGACATCGCGCCTGAGGGCCGCACGCTCGCCGAGTCCAACCGCAACCTCGACAAGATCGTCGCCCACGCCAAGTCGCTCCAGAAGGCCACCGGCGTGAAGCTCCTCTGGGGCACGGCCAACCTCTTCTCCAACCCGCGCTTCATGTGCGGGGCCGCCACCAACCCCGACGCCCATGTCTTCGCCTACGCTGCGGCGCAGGTAAAGAAGGCGATGGACGTCACGAAGCAGCTCGGCGGCGAGAACTACGTCTTCTGGGGCGGTCGCGAGGGCTACGAGACGCTGCTCAACACCAACCTCAAGCGCGAGCAGGACCACCTGGCGGCCTTCCTCCACATGGCGGTCGATTACGCCAAGAGCATCGGCTTCAAGGGCCAGTTCCTCATCGAGCCGAAGCCGAAGGAGCCCACGAAGCACCAATACGACTTCGACGTCGCCAGCGGCATCGCCTTCCTGCGCACCTACGGCCTCGAGAAGCACTTCAAGTTCAACATCGAGACCAACCACGCCACGCTCGCGGGCCACACCTTCGAGCACGAGATCGAGGTCGCGGCCTCCCAGAAGATGCTCGGCTCGATCGACGCCAACACCGGCGACCTGCTCCTCGGCTGGGACACCGACCAGTTCAACACCAACGTCAAGGAGCTCACGCTCGCGATGGTCTCCATCCTGCGCGCCGGCGGCCTCGGCACCGGCGGCTTCAACTTCGACGCCAAGCTCCGCCGCCCCTCGATCGACCCGTCCGACCTCTTCCACGCCCACATCGGCGGCATGGACGCCTACGCCCTGGCCTTCAAGCTCGCCCGCCGCATCCTCGCGGAGGGGAAGTTCGAGAGCTTCGTCGCCGAGCGCTACAGCTCCTTCGACTCCGGCTACGGCCGCGCGATCGAGCAGCGCCGCACCAATTTCCGCGAGCTGAACAAGCTCGTGCTTACCAAGCTCGGCGAACCCAAGCCCCGCTCCGGCAAGCAGGAATACCTCGAAAACCTCCTCAATACCTACCTCCACGGCTGACCCCTCAATCCGCCGGCTGAACCATTAACGAGTCCTTGGGGCCGGTCGCCCGACCGTTGTCCCGCCCCTTGCCGGGACCGCGGCCGGTCAGGCTATCGGCCTGTCGTGTTTGTCATCTATCAGATGACAAATGCACCGGGCTCAGAAGCCCATGCTCACGCCGCCGTCGACCGGCAGGATGACGCCGGTGACAAACTTGGCGGCCGGCGAGGCCAGATAGGTGGCGGCCCAGCCAATGTCCTCGGTGTCACCGAACTTCGCCATGGGGGTGCGGCTGATGATCTTGTTCTTCCGGGCCGGGTCGCCCTCCATGGCCTTGCGCGACATTGCCGTGTCGATCCAGCCCGGCGCGATGGCGTTCACCCGCAGCCCGTGGGGCGAGAACTCGACCGCATAACCGCGGACCAGACCGACCATGGCCGACTTGGCCGCCGTGTAGGCGATCACGTTGGGAATGCCGAAAAGCGACGCCATCGAGGCCGTGAAGAGAATGTTGCCGTGCTTCCGCGCGATCATGCCCGGCGCGAAGGCCCGGACCAAGGCATGGGCGCCGAAGATGTGCGTGCGCACGATCGCCTCGAGCTCCTCGGCGGTCGTATCCACCGCCGGTTTCTTCATGTTCTGGCCGGCGTTGTTGACCAGGCAGGTGACCGGCCCGTGTGCCTGCTCGACCTGCGCGGCAAACGCCGGCGCGAGCTCGAGGCGGTTGACATCATGCACGGCATAGGCCGCGCCGGCGCCGAGTTCCTTGACCGCGGCGGCCAGCTCGGCCTCGCGGCGGCCGGCCAGCACGACCTTGGCGCCGGCCGCGTGCATGGCCTTGGCCATCGCGAGGCCGATGCCGGTGCCGCCACCAGTGATCAGCACGGTTTCGTTCTTCAGGGAAAAAGCTTCGGGGAAGTTCATTTTTTGTCGAGGGATTGGATGCCGGCCTTGAGGTAACCCATGGCAAACGCCATGCCGGCGTGCCACGGGGCGGCGCAGCTCATCTGCGGGGCATGATCGGGGATGATCACACCCTCGAACCGGTTCTTTTTCAGGATCGCGAGCACCCGCAGCACGTCGACCTCGCCGTCGTCGATGAAGGTCTCCTTGTAGTGCGGGACCTTGTCGCGGACGTTGCGGAGATGGACGTAACCGAGGCGGTTCTGCCGGGAATACTGGTCGACCACGTCGTAGATGTCGCCCTCGGTCATCTCGGCCAGCGAGCCGACGCAGAACTCGAGCTGGTTGGCCGGGCTCGGGTTGAGGTCGATGACCTTCTGATACATAGACGGCTGGTAAACGAGCCGCGGCTGGCCGCGGATGAACGGCATCGGCGGATCGTCGGGATGCAGCGCGAGGCGCACGCCGGCCTTTTCCGCCACCGGCAGCACTTCATCAAGAAACCGCTGCAGCCGCGACCAGAGCTGCTCATGCGTCGCCGCCGGGATCGTGCCGGTAGCGCGCGAGGGCGCGGTGGGATCGACCACCATGTTCCAGACGAGGCCGTTGGGCATCGGCAGGTCGTAGGCCCCCTCCATGCCGACGGAAGGCGCGTCGCCGCGAGCGTAGTTGCCCTTCGTGCGACCGGCCACACCGGCGATGGAGAAATTGTAGCCCATGATCGGTATGCCCGCCTCGCCCATGCGGCGCAGGATGGTCTTCACGTTCTCGATGTGCTGCGCGCGTTTCGGTCCGTCCAGGAGGATGTCGCCCCAGTGCGCGGGGTCGAAGTTCTCGATCGCCTCGAGCTTCAGGCCGGCGGCCTCCGTCGCGGTGCGCACGCCCTTGAGCTCTTCCAAGGTCCAGAGTTTGTCCGGGTCGCCCGCGAGCCCCCAACCCCAGTCGGTGCCGAGCGGCTGGTCGTCACCGGCGGAATGTCCCGCTCCCCCGCGGAAATAATCCACGAGGTGAGCGATGATGTGCGTGGCACCGGCCTGCTTCGCGAACGCGAAGTTTTCCGGTGTGAGCATGTGCTTGTAGAGGCCGAGGCCGAGTTTCATGGAAGAAATGGTTGGAACCTCAAGTGTGCCCGGGAGCGAGCAAATACCTGAACGGCTTGCAACGGTGTTGCCCCGGAACGCTCCCGGCTATCCAATCACGACATGTCCCTTTTCCTCGGCATCGACAGCGGCACGCAAAGCACCAAGGCCATCGCAATCGACCTCGACACCGGGCGCGTCGTCGCCGAGGCCCGCGCGCCGCACACGCTCATCGCCGGCCTGCCCGCCGGACACATGGAACAGCATCCGGCGGAATGGACCGCCGCCCTCGACGCCGTCATCGGCGAGGTCGCCGCGAAGATCGACCGCACCCGCGTCCGCGGCCTCGGCGTCTCCGGCCAGCAGCACGGCTTCGTGCCGCTCGACGCCGCCGGCGCCGTGATCCGCCCCGCCAAACTCTGGTGCGACACCAGCACGACAAAGGAATGTGAACTGCTCACGAAGAAACTCGGCGGCGCCAAGGCCGCCATCCGCACCGCCGGACTGCCCTTTCTGCCTGGCTACACCGCGCCGAAGATCCTGTGGCTGAAACGCCACGAGCCGGCCAACTATCGCCGCCTGCGCCACGTGCTGCTCCCGCACGATTATCTCAACTTTCACCTCACTGGAAATTACTTCATGGAGCACGGTGACGCCTCCGGCACCGCGCTCATGGATGTCCGCCGGCGCACCTGGTCCACGAAGGTCATCAACGCCATCGATCACAACCTGCTCGACTGGCTGCCGCCGCTGTCCGGTTCGCACGAGGCCGCCGGCACATTGCGGCCGGAACTGGCCCGGAAATACGGTTTCAGCCCCGACGTCGTCGTCAGCGCCGGCGGCGGCGACAACATGATGGGCGCCATCGGCACCTGCAACGTCACGCCCGGCGTGGTCAGCGCGAGCTTCGGCACCAGCGGCACCATCTTCGCCCACAGCGCCAGGCCCGTGGTCGACCCGCAGGGCGAGATCGCCGCCTTCTGCTCCTCCACCGGCGGCTGGCTGCCGCTGCTGTGCACGATGAACGTCACGCTCGTCACCGAGCAGTTCCGCCGGCTCTTCAACTGGGACCACGCCGGGCTCGAGCAGGCCGTGGCCGGCGCCCCGGCCGGCGCCGGCGGCCTGAACCTCCTCCCCTATTTTGACGGTGAACGCACCCCCAACCTGCCGCGCGGCACCGGCGTGCTCACGGGCCTGAACCGCGCCTCGCTGACCCCTGGCGGCCTGGCCCGCGCCGCGATGGAGGGCGTGACGCTCAACATGAACTACGGCCTGCGCCGGCTGACGGCACTCGGCATCAAGCCCCGCGAGATCCGCCTCACGGGCGGCGGCGCCCGCTCCGCCGTGTGGCGCCAACTGATGGCCGACATCTTTGGCGTGCCGGTCGTCGCCATGGTCGAGGACGAGGGCGCCGCGCTCGGCGGCGCGCTGCAGGCCGCGTGGTGCGTCGCGCTGCGCGACGGCCGCAGGGCGAAGCTCACCGACTTCACCGCCACCACCGTGGCGCTCGACGAGCGCACGCGCTGCACGCCCGACGCGAAGCACCGCGCGCTCTACCGCGACCTGCAGGCGAAGCACGACGAACTCAGCCGCACGCTGCGGTCTTTCTTCGGAATCTAAAGTGGAGGGCCCAGTTGGGGCCGGGCCTCCATCAAAATCTGGACCCGTCCGCCTTGGTGCCGCAGAACGACACCTCAATGCCCAGTTGCGCGGCGAGCGAGGCCTTGGTGTAGGCGGCAAGATCGGCCTCCTTGGCCGAATTCGCATATGCCACCTGGATGTGATTGGCCTGATGGCGCGCCATCATGAGATCGCGGTCCACGCCGTAGGTGACCGCATGCATGATGGGCCACTGCACCGTGGTTTCCTGCCAGCGGCGCTCGGTCTCGGCGCGCGGCAGGGTGATGACCTTGGCGCGGCCGATGTCCATCTTGAGCTTGCCGCCCTGCACGAACACGCGGCTCCAGACGATCTCGCCGGGCTTGGCGATGCCGCGGAGCGAACCGCCGCCGAGCCGGAAATACATCGGGGGCTGGCGGAGCGAATCCGAACCCGCCCAGCCGCCGATGTGGTGGTCGGCCGGCGCGCTGCCGGAGATGAGGAACACCCAGACGTAATCCTTGGTCGTGCCCGACCTGTCCCAATCACCCCAGCGCAGGTCGTGCAGCGTGTTGGCCTTGGGCTGGCCGAGGGCGGCGTGGACGCGGTTCGTGAACAGGCCGTCGAGGCCGGCGCATTCGTCCACCTCGTTGAAATGCACGATGGGTTCGCCGGGGCGGATGACCTTGCCCGCGGCATTCTTCACTGGCGGACGGTCGGAGGAGTTCAACGTGCCCTCGACGAGGTCGGAGGCGGGCAGCAGGTCCTTGAGGCCCTGCTGGTATTGGATGCCGATGGACTCGCAGCCGAACTCGTCGGCGATGCGGCAGGCGGCAATGTAGGTTTTGCACTGCCAGAGCACCTGCGACTTCGTGAGTTCGGTCTTCTCGTCGGTCCCGAAGCGGAAGGTGAAACCTTTCTTGATATACCAGGCGAAGACCGCCTTCGCCTCGGCGTCGGTCACCTGCGTCGCGCCGTAATAGAGCGCGGATTGCGACAGGCGCTCCTTGCAGACGCCGACGTTGTAGAGGAGGTCGTCGGGGATGATGGCGTTATACATGCCCATGCAGCCCTCGTCGAAGATGCCCATGATGGACTTCTTCACCCGCAGGTCGGAGGCGATCTTCTTGGCCACGGCCTTGGCCTTGGCCGGCACGCGGGCCCGGGTGATCGGCCGCACGTGCGGTGTGCGGTGCGTGGCGACGCCGGTCCTCAGCCAGCGGGCGAGGTTTTTGAGGAAATACTCGTCGTCAAAGTTGTCGCTCCAGAGCGTGGAGTATTTGACGCCCGCCTTGGTGAGGGAGCCGTTGAGATTGAGCATGCCCACGAGGCCCGGCCACTGGCCGCTCCAGTTGGCGACGGTGAGGATCGGCCCGCGGTGGCTCATGAGGCCCGCGAGCAGGTGGTGGGAATACTGCCAGACGGCCTCGGCGACGATGAGCGGTGCATCCGGATCAAGTTTCGCGAAGACCCCCAGCCCCTCCTTCTGCGACGCGATGAAGCCATGCCTGACCGCCGGCTTGTAAGGATGCGCGCGGACCAGCCTGTGGCCGAAGCCGGCCACGGCGACGGCGAGTTTCTTTTCCATGGCCGCCTGGGCGGGCCAGCAGACTTGATTGGCCGACTGGCGCAGGTCGCCATTGGCCACGAGCAGGACGGTCTTCGACGAACGAGACATAATTTCCAAGGGGTTGATATATCAAGATTCGGCTATTTCTCGTCTTAGGCGATGAGAATGGCATGCCCGGGATTGCTAAAGAATGGATATAATTTTCCGTTCTGATAGCCAACCTTCCATGCCTCGGGTCCGCCCCGCCAACCCTCCCGCCGACTTGCTTTCCTCCCAGGTGAGCGAAACGGCCTATTTTTTCCTGAATCTCACCCCGTCGCCCCGCGTGCGTTGCGAGATCAGTGCCGGCGGGCGCGAGCACTGCAACCCGGACTACGTCGTGCGCCGGCGCCAATACGGCTACACCGTCCTCGAATGTGTCGTGGAAGGCGTCGGCGAGGCCGTGCTCGACGGGCGTCGCTTCCCGCTCGGGGCCGGCAGCGTCTTTGCCTACCGGCCCGACACCGCCTGCGAGATCCATACCGATCCCACGCGGCGCCTGGTGAAGTATTTCATCTGTCTTTCCGGCCGCGCCGCCCCGGCCCGGCTGGCCCAGGCGGGCATCCGGCCTGGACACGCGGTGCAGCTTGCCTCCCATGTCGAGGTCCAGTCGCTTTTCGCGCAGCTGATCCGGGAGGGCCAGGCGCGCACGAAATTCTCGACGCGCGCCTGCGGGCTGCTGCTCCAGCTGCTGCTGCTGAAGATCCGGGAGACCCTCCTGCGCCGTCTGCGCCGGGTCCAGTCCGGTTACGATAAGTTCTCCCGGCTGAAACAGCTCATCGACGCCCGGGCCGCCCAGCTCGGCACCCTGCAGGATCTCGCCCGGACCGCCGGGGTGTCGCCGGTGCTCGCCTGCAAGCTGTTCCACCAACACCTCGGGCTGAGTCCCTTCCGCTACCTGATGCGCCGGAAAATGGAGATCGCCGCCGAGTTGCTGGTCCGGGACGGCGTGTTGGTGAAGGAAGCCGCCGCCCATGTGGGTTTCAGCGACCCCTATCATTTCTCCCGGCGCTTCAAGCTCGCCTACGGGGTCGCCCCCACCGGCCTGCGGGCCGGAGCCAAGGCGGGGTGAAGGGCGAATTCAGTTCTGCACCTTCAAGGCGAGCAGGTCCTTCATGACGCGGGCGAGGTCGGCGGACCGATTGAGGCCGCCGAAGGCGTCATGGACCTGCCGGTAGAGGCGGTAGAGTTCGTCGTAGGCTTTCTGCGCGGCGGCCTTGGGCTTGTAGGCGATCTTCTTGAGCGAAGTCATCTTGCGCTGGGCCGTCAGGAAGTCCGGGTGGGCGCCGGCGAGCACTGCGGCGGAGACGGCCGAGCCAAGCGCACAGGCTTGGGAGGAGCCGGAGATGAGCATCGTGCAGCCGGTGACGTCGGCGTAGATCTGCATGAGCATCGGGTTCTTCTCGGCGATGCCGCCGGCGCAGACGATGCGGTCAATGGGCACGCCGTATTCCTTGATGCGTTCGATGATGGCGCGGGCGCCGAAGGCCGTGGCCTCGATCAGGGCGCGGTAGATCTCGGCCGGGGTCGTGTGCAGCGTGGTGCCGAGGAGTGCGCCGGTGAGCAGCGGATCGACGAGGATGGTGCGGTTGCCGTTGTTCCAGTCCAAGGCGAGCAGGCCGCTCTGACCGGGCTTCAGCTTGGCGGCCTGGGCGGTGAAGGCGGCGTGGGTCTTGGCGTCACCCTGACAGACGACCTCGACCCACCACTTGAAGATGTCGCCGACGGCGGACTGACCGGCCTCGATGCCGTAGTGGCCGGGCAAAATGGCGCCGGGCACGATGCCGCAGATGCCGGGGATGTCGGGCATGGTCTTGTCGACGGAGACGACGCCGCAGTCGCAGGTGGACGTGCCGATGATCTTGACCAAGGTGCCCTCGGCCACGCCACAGCCGATGGCGCCGTAGTGGACGTCCATTTCACCGATGGCGATGCAGATGCCGGCGGGCAGGCCGAGTTTCTTCGCCCATACGGGGCTGAGGTTGCCGGCGGAGGCAGTGGCATCGTGGGCCCGGTCGTAGAGCCGGTCACGCAGGGCGGCGAGTTCGGGATCGAGGAGGGAGAGAAACTCCTTGTCGGGCAGGCCGCCCCACTCGTCGGAGTAGAGCGCCTTGTGGCCGGCGCAGCAGATGCCGCGTTTCACCTGGCGCGGGTCGGTGACACCGGCGAGGACGGAGGGGACCCAGTCCGCGAGTTCGACCCAGGAGTGAGCGGCGTGGAAGACCTTGGGTGCGACGTTGCGGCAGTGCCAGAGCTTCGACCAAAACCACTCGGAGGAGTAAGTATTACCGCACTTGGCGATGTAGTGCGGGCGGTGCTGTGCAGCCAGGGCGGTGATTTGGGCGGCCTCGCGCCAGCTGGTGTGGTCCTTCCAGAGCCAGCACTGGGCATGGAGGTTCTTCCTCCACTTGGCCGAGGAGGCGAGCGGGACATTGTTGGCGTCGACCGGGATCGGGGAGGAACCGGTGGTGTCGACGCCGAGTCCGATGACGCGCGCGGCGTCGAAGCCCCGGGTCTTCTTCGCGGCGGCGAGCGCGCCCTTCACGGACTTTTCCAAGCCGTAAAGGTAGTCGGCCGGGTGCTGTCGGGCGAGGTGGTGGTCCTGCGGGTCGAGCAGAATGCCCTGCAAGCCGGAAGGATAATTGATGACGCAGGTGCCGAGCTCGGCGCCATCCGCGCAACGGACGACCAGTGCCCGCACCGAGTTGGTGCCGTAATCGATGCCCAGGGTATACACGGGAAGAGGGAGTTCTGGATCAAGCGCCACATCCAGCCGTCAGGCCTGCCGGGCAGGCTCGGCGGGCAATCTGATCATCAGCACGATGAACACCGACAACAGGGCCACGCCGGCAAAGGCGCCGAAGATCACATCCAGCGGCACATGCCGGTCACGCAGGACGCCGAAGCCCCAGTCGCCGAAGCCGCCGCAACTGATGCTGACCAGATTCATGCACCCATAGCCCGTCGCCCGCCATTCCGGGCGCACGATCTGGGAAAGGATCGGCATGTTGTTGCAGTCGAAAAAGCCCCAACCGAGGCCGAAAATCACCAGCCCCAGGATCGCGATGCCCAAGGTGGAGGCATGTCCCACGCTGAACAAGGCCGGCAGGAACAGCACCATGCCGATCGCACTGGTGAAAATGCGCCCGCGGGAGGTGCGTTTCATCCACCGGTCCGCCAGAAATCCGCCGGCGATCACGCCGACGATCGAAGCCAGCTGCACATAGAGGATGGCGCTCACGCCCGCCTTGCCCTGTCCGAGGCTGAACTTCTCGCGCAAGATCTCGGGCATCCAGTCGCGCACCACCCAGCCGGCAATCGCCGGCAACGTGAAGTAGAGCACAAGCAGGATGAAATTACGGTTGGTCAGCAGGCCGCGCACAACCCCCGCGGTCGACGCGGGCGCGACATCGATGGTTGACGCCGTCACCGGCTCCGCCCGCTTCGGATCGCGCAAGGCGGCCAGCAGCGGCAGCGCGTAGACCACGCCGATCATGCCGCAGGTCGAGAAGGCCCAGCGCCAGCCATGGTCCGGCGAATCAGCCACATAGCCGGCGAAGCCGCCGAGGATCTGCCCCAGGTAGATGCCCGTCTGGTGCAGGCCGACCGCCCGCGACTTCGTGCTCCCCAGATGGTATTCGGAAATGAGCGCTAGTGCGGCGGGAATGTAGAAGGCCTCGCTCACGCCCATCAGCGCGCGGGCCGCCACCAGCTCCTCGAATGACGTCACGTGTCCCGTCCACCAGGTGACGAGCGACCACATGAAGAGGCTGCCGCCAATCACCCAGCGCTTGCTGAAGCGGTCGGCCACGTAGCCGCCGAAGGGGCTCAGCACCGCGTAAGTCCACTTGAAACAACCGAGCACTAAGCCCCAGTCGGCCTTGTTCGCGATGCTCGGGATGTCGGCCACCATCGAGGCCTTCATCGTCGCCAGCATCTGCCGGTCGAGGTAGTTGAGCAGGGCGACCGGCACCAGAAGCACGACAACATACCAAGCGTAGCGCAACGGACCGGGAGGTGAATCGGCAGTCATCAGCAAAGGGGTTGGGGCAGGCTGCGGGGCGGTAGCGATGAATGCGATCCCCAGACAGTGGTTTTTTCAACAATCCTCTTTTTCAGTGGATAAGATCAGGAGACAAGGGCCGGCTGTGGTTTCTGCAGCTGCCATTCGGCAAAGAGCGCCCCCAGCTCCTTCACGATCCCGGCGTAGATCTCGCGCGAGCTGCCGGAGACTATGGCCTTGGGCGCGCCCGTGGCCAAGCCGCGCGCTTCCATGCCGGCGGCGACATTCAGAGGGAAGGTGAGCCGGTCGACCACATGGCCGATCATCTGCATCCGACTGAGAGCAGGTTCAATCGCCCCCGGGACGCCTTCGCGGCAGACTTGGTAAAGATGCACCATCAGTTCCGGCGCGATGTTGACGAGGCCGCCGATGCAGCCGTCCGCGCCGAGGCCAAAAACCTCGGGCAGCCGCGTATCAGAGCCCGAGAAAACCGAGAACTTCTTCTGCCGGCCGAGCGCAATGAGCTCCTTGTGATAGTCGAACTCGCGGCCGCTCTGCTTGATACCGGCCATGCGGGCGCGATCAGCGAAGGCCGCGACCGTGTCTAGGTTGATGCGCGTGCCGGTCAGTTCCGGGAAGTTGTAAAGGAAGGTCGGCAATTCCGAGGAATCCGCCGCATGGAGGAAGTGTGCCAAGGCATCCTCCTGCGAGGACGGGAAGAAACCCGGGGTCATGATGGCAACCGCGGGCAGGCCTAGCTCCCGCGCAAACCGGCCGAGTTCGGCGACTGCCTGCGGGCGGATGTCACTGATGTTGGCGATGACGGGCAGCGGCGCCGCCAGTTCGGCGACCGTGGCGAGTGCGCGCTTGCGCTGCTCTACGTCGAACTGCGGAAATTCGCCGGTGCTGCCGAGCGCGAGGACGCCATGGACGCCCTTGGCCTTGAGAAAATCGAGATGGCGGGCCAGGTCCCGGGTCAGGAGGTTGCCGGCCGGGTCGGTGGGCAACCAGAGCGCCGCGAGGATGCCTTGGCGTGGAACAGGTGTAGACATGGAAAAGGTTATTTCTTGGCGGGAGGATTGAACAGGTAGAGGTGGCCGTCCTCGGCGCCGACGAGCAGGACGCGACCGGTGGCGCCACCCAGGTCGATCATGGTGGGCTTGGTCGCATGGCCGCCGATGATCAGGGGCGTGACCGGACCTTCGTCGCGAAACTTCCACCGGCCCTGGGCGTCGCGTCCGGTGCCGCGGAGGAAATTCACGTTCTTGCTGTTGACCACGAGGTCAAGGACCCCGTCGCCATCCCAGTCCGTGATGCAGAACGTGCGGCGGCCGCTCTTGCCGATGGGATTGGCATTCAGACGAAGCAGGCCGGTTTCCTTGTTTTTGGGCACGCCGTTGGCGTCGAAGGAGGAAGTCCCCTCTCCCACGAACACGCGTTGCGGCGGCAGGAGTTCCAGGCCGCCCCCGGGCAGGCGGCGGCGCTCGAACAGCGCGAGATAACCCTCTTGGTCCAGCATGATCAGGTCGGTGAGCCCGTCACGGTTCCAGTCGATGGCATAGGGCGTCGTGCGCCACTGCGTGACGAGTTCACGGCCCTTGGGATTCCACCAGGTCCAGGCGGGCTTGGGCGTCGGCCCGGTCCAAGACACTTCGATCGGCTGGGCGGGCGCCAGACGCGGGGCCGTGCGCATGCCAACATTCTTATACCACATGATCTTTCCCCAGATACCATTGGTGATGATGTCGGGCAGGCCGTCGCCATCCCAATCCGCCACGCTGAGAATCGAGTAGCCCCATTTGACCTCGGCCGGTCCCTGGATGGATCCGTTCGGCTCGGCCTGCTCGCGGATGAGCTTGCCGCCGGCGGCCAGATAGACCGGCGCGGCCCAGCGGACGGGATCGCCACCGAGATTCTGAATGAAGGCGATGTAACCGGCGGAGTCGCCGGCGATGAGGTCCTCGTCACCGTCGCCGTCCCAATCGACGGCATGCGGCGTGACAAGGGCGCCGAATTTCACCCGCTCCGCGATCTGGCGGAGATAAACCGGCGGCAGGAACTGCGGCAGGCCGTCCGCGACCTTGCCGGTGTGCTCGATGAGGGCAACGCGGCCGTCCTCGTCACCCACCACCAGGTCAAGATCGCCGTCACCGTCGAAATCGCAGGCCATCGGTGCGATCATGCACAGGTCCATCTTCAGCGGCTGGCCGGCGACCATGAGACGGCGGCCCGGAGCGTAGCGCGGCGCCGTCCTGGAACCGATATTCTCGAAATAGGTGAAGCCATCGAGGAATTCGCCGCAGACGAGGTCGAGGTCGCCATCGCCATCGAAATCACCGAAATTGGGCGACGGCATGCCGAAGACGTCGACCGGCTTGCCCTCGGTGGTGAGGATTTTCTCGGGTGCGCCATAGACCGGCTCGGCATCGGTGCCGGTGTTCTTGAGCAGGTAAACGTAGCCATGCAGGGGGCCGTTTTTCCAGCGGCCTTCCTTGTCCCAGGCATCATCCCAGCCGTAATCACCCCAGAAATCGATGCCGACAATCAGGTCCTGCACGCCGTTGCCGTCGTAATCGACATATTTCCACTGGTTCGCCCGGATGCGGCCCTCCTGCGGATGGATCTTCGTGGGATCGCCGAGTTTGACCGGCTGCGAGAACCCCTTGGTCAGGAAATCCGGGTGCACCTGGCCCGCGGAGGTGATAACGGGCCGGCCGTTGACATAGGAAATCTGCGGCGAAGGGGCGCTCGGGCCCACGATCTTGCTGGCCGCGAACAACGGCTGCTTCGTCACGGTGTCGATCTCGCCCGTGTTCAGGAACACGTGGATGCCGTTGGTCGGCTTGCCGGTGCAGACCACGACGAGGTCGATGAGGCCGTCCTGGTTGTAATCCATCGGCAGCGGCCATGCCCACAGGCCCACGCCGAGGTCGGTGACCAGGCCGGGATTGTTGTAATTGAGCCGGGGAATGGAGGCGCTGCTGTCTTGGTCGCTCTCGACCACCAGCGCGGAAGGTTCGGCCGCGGCAGCGGCGACCAGCAAGGCTAGAAAGAGGGAGAGTTTTATCATGAGGGGTAAAACGTTCAATTGTCCGAGGAGCCGTCGAGGGCGGCGCGCTTGCGCCACCAGATGGTTCCCTCCAGCAGGCGCTTGTCGATGAAGGTGGCCGGCGGCAACGAGCGGTCCCAGGTTTCAAATTCGGCCACCATCGCCTTCAGGCGGGCCGGATCGGCGGTTGCGAGATTGCGGGCCTCGGCCGGATCGGCCGTGACGTTGTAGAGTTCCCAGGCGGGGCTCTTGTCCTCGCCCACGCCGCACTGCAGGATCTTCCAGTCGCCGACGCGCATCGCCGCCTGGTAGGGGCCATAACGCCAGTAGAGGCGGCGATCGGGCTTGAGTGCGTGCGGCTCGCCGCGCAGCACCGGCAGGAGGTTGTCGCCGTCCAGCGGCAGCTTCAGCTCCGGCTTCACGCCGGTGGCCGCGAGGATCGTCGGCACGAAGTCGAGCGCGCTGACCACCAGGTCGCTGCGGCTGCCGGCCTTGATGCCGCCGGCGCGCCACTGGACATAGAGCGGCGTGCGGATGCCGCCCTCGTAGATCTCGTATTTGCCGGAGCGGAGCGGCTGGTTATCGCTGTAATTCTGCGGCGCGCCGCCGTTGTCGCTCAGGAAGATCACGATGGTGTTGTCCTCGAGCCCGTGCGTGCGCAGCGCGGCCATGACGCGGCCGACGCTGTCGTCCATGGCAGCGGTCATCGCGGCGTAGATGCGGCGGCCCTCATCGGGAATGCTCGCGAAACGCTCGAGGTAGTGCGCCGGCGCCTGCATCGGCGCATGCGGGGCGTTGAAGGCCAGATACAGGAAGAAGGGCTCCCGGGCGTGCCGGTTGACGAAATCCACGGCCTCGTCGCCGAAGCCATCGGTCAGGTAGGACGGCTTGGAGATTTCCTGCTGGTTGCGCCAGAATTTGCCGGTGCCCGGGTAATAGGGCGTGTTGCCGTTGAGGAAACCGTAGAACTCGTCGAATCCGCGCACGTTGGGGCGGAATTCCTCGCGGGTGCCGAGGTGCCATTTGCCGATGATGCCGGTGACGTAGCCGGCGGGGCGCAGCATCTGGCCCAGGTTAGTCTCGGTCGCCGGCACGCCGATGGCGTCGTTGCCGAGCGTTTGCAGGCCAAAGCGCTGCTGATAGCGCCCCGTCAGCATGCCCATTCGGCTGGGCATGCAAACCGGCGCGGAGACGTAGGCGTTGGAGAAAGACATGCCCGCCCGCGCAATGGCGTCGATGTGCGGCGTCTTCACATCCGGACTACCCTGCTGGCTGAGGTCGGAATAGCCGAGATCGTCCGCCATGATGAGCACGACGTTGGGCCGGCGGGACAGCTCGGCGGCCGGCGCCGTGCCAATGGCGGCGAGAGTAAGCAGACAAAGCAGGGAGCGGGGCAGGTTTTTCATGGCGGGATGGAGGTTTCAGCGGCCGGGCAAGCGGGCGTTCACGTCGCGAAGGTAGGCATCGAGCGCCGCGCGCAGCTTGGCGGCCTTCTTGGGCTTTTCCTTGCTGAGGTCGTGCTGCTCGCCGACGTCGTCGGGCAGGTGGTAGAGTTCGTCGCGGTTGTCCTCGTAAAAATGCACTAGCGTGTAGTCGCCCATGCGGATGGCGGACTGCGGGCGGGTCTGGCTGATGCGGAAATCGTCGATGCCGATGCCGGCCTTGGCCTCGTCAAATTTCTCACCCTCGGGGTGGTAATACGGAAAGTGCCACACCATCGGCTGGGTGCGGGTCATGGATTTCCCGCCGCCGAGGAGTGGCAGAATATTGACGCCGTCCTGAGGCACGCCGGCGGGCGGCGTCGTGCCGGCCACGGCGCTGAGGGTCGGCATGAGGTCGCTGCCGATGATCGGCGTGTCGCAGGTGGTGCCGGCCGCCACGCGGCCGGGCCAACGCACGATGAAGGGCACACGCAGGCCGCCCTCGTAGACGTTCCACTTGCTGCCGCGCAGCGGGCCGTTGGCTGCGAACTCGGGGTGGCCGCCGTTGTCGGACATGAAGATCACCAGGGTGTTCTGCGCCACGCCGGCCTCGTCGAGGGCCTTGAGCACACGACCGACGAGATGATCGAGCGTCTCCACCATGCCCGCATAGACGGCGCGATCCGGGTCGGCATTCGCCGGCAGGCGGCTGCGGTATTTTTCCGTGAGCCAGGACGTGCGGGTGCGGATCGGGGTGTGGACGTAGTATTGCGAAAGATAGAGGAAGAACGGCCGGCTGTCCTGCCGCTTGATGAAGTCGACGGCCTTGTCGGTCAGGGAGTCGGCCGGGAACTGCCCGGCGGGGAGCGGCTGCTCGGCGAGCTTCTTGTTGTCCTTGTAGCTGTAGGAGTGGCTGCCGAAGTCGGAGTCGCCCTCGGCGAAGCCCTGCTGCAGCGGGCCGTGGGTCGTGGACCAGCCGAGGTAGTAGCCGTTGTGCTGGCTGACGTGCCACTTGCCGTAGAAGCCCGTGCGGTAGCCGGTCGGGCCGAGCACCTCGGCGAGGGTCTGCTCCTCCAGCGGAAGGTTGAGCGGGTAAGGCGGGTTCTTCAGCATGCGTGCGGCCACCTCGACGCCGGGCTCCTTGGTCACGAACTCGAAGCCCAGCCGCGCCGGCGACTTGCCGGTCAACAGCGACGCGCGCGAGGCCGAGCAGATCGGCGCCGACGCATAGGCCGTCGTAAAGCGCATGCCCTCGCGGGCCAGACGGTCGAGATTCGGGGTCTCGTGCCAGGCGCTGCCGTAGCAGGCGAGGTCGCGCCAGCCGAGGTCGTCGGCGAGGATGAAGACGATGTTCGGCCGGGCCGGCGGGGTCTGGGCCGCGGCGAGGCTGGCCAGCGCGGCGGCCAGTCCGATAAGAGAGAGGAGACGGTGTAAATTCATGGCGGGATGAGAAGCGGACGTGCGGCGGCTACCGAAGCGACCCGGATTTCAAGGAGTAGCGGGAATCGGGATATACGCGGGGTTGGGTTGAGTCGGGACAGGGGCGCCGACGGCGGCCCGCCACTGCGCGAGCCGGGCTTGTAGTTCCCGCACCTTGGCGGGCTGGGCCGCGGACAAATCGTGCCGCTCCCCGATGTCCTCGGCGAGGTTGAACAATTCGACGCTGTGGTCCTCGAAATACTCGATGAGCTTCCAGTCGCCCGCGCGGATGATCCCCAGCGGGGTCGCGCGCCAGCCGGCAATGCGGACATCGCCCTCGAAGCCCTTCTGCACGCGGCTCAGGTAGGTCGGGAAGTGCCAGTAGAGGGCGTCGCGCGGTAGCGCGGCGGTCCGGCCCTCGAACAACGACCGCAGGCTGACGCCCGCCAGATCGGGGTTCGGGTCGGCCGGGAGCCCGGCCACCTCCAGCAGCGTGGGATAAAAATCCACCGAGATGACGGGGACCTTGGAAACCGAGCCCGGCGCGACCCGGCCGGGCCAGGCCACGATCAGCGGGACGCGGATGCCGCCCTCGTAGAACATGCCCTTGGCCCCACGCAGCGGGCGCTGCGAGGTCGCACCGCCGAAGCCGCCGTTGTCCGAGGTGAAGATCACGAGCGTGTTGGCAGCCTGACCCGATTCCTCGAGTGCCGCCAGAAGGCGGCCGAGGTTCGTGTCGGCCGTCTCCATCATCGCGGCGTAGACCGCGCGGTTGTGCACGGTGGTTTTCCCGGCGGCGGCGTTGCGGGCCAGCTTGGCCTCGTATTTTCTCAGCACTTCCGGCTTCGCCTGCAGCGGCGTGTGCACGTCGTAATAGGGCACGTAGGCGAAAAACGGCGCCGGATGCGGCTGGCGCAGGAATTCGATCGCGCGATCGGTGACATAGTCGCCCAGATGCACCCCGGCCGGTGCTTTTTCCAAGCCAGTCATTTTCCACGGACCGAAATAACTGCCCCCGGGCGGGGCGCCGTCGGTGCCACCGCCGACATTGAGGTCGAAGCCCTGCGCCTCGGGCCCGGTCGGGCCCTGGCCGAGATTCCATTTCCCGCCGTGGAAAGTCGCGTAACCGCCTGCCCGCAGGGCCTCGGCGATCGTCCGGAACGAAGCCGGAAGCTCTTCGCGGCTCGGGATAGAAACCAGCTTCCCCGGCGCGGCCTCACCGCGCTGCTCCACCGCCGGCACCGTGTAGATACCATGCTGCGGCGTGTAGAGGCCCGTCATCAGCGAGGCGCGGGTCGGCGTGCAGTTGGAGCCGCAGCTATACGCATCCGTGAAGCGCATCCCCCTCCCCGCGAGCCGGTCGATGTTGGGCGTCTCGTAGAAATCGCTCCCGAACACGCCCCCATCGGCCCAGCCCATGTCATCCATCAGGACGAACAGGATGTTCGGCCGCACCGGCGCGACCGTGTCCGCGCCCGGCAGCAGCGCCGGGACGGACAGACCGAACAGAACGGAGGCGACGAACGCGCGCATGGGCAGCTCACCACTTGCGGGTGAAGGTCACGCGGTAGGCCCGGTTGCCCGTGGCGCGCATGATGAAGATCGGCTCGTCCGTGAGGTTCTTCACAAAGAAGTCGACGGAGTTCTTGCCGAACGTGTAGCGGGCGCCTGCATCATACTGGGCGAAGTTGTGCTCCACCGCGGTGCGGATGCCGGCGAAGGTGCCGACATAGGGTCCGTAGGAGTTCACGCCGCCGCGGAGCTCGAAGCCGTTGCCCCGGGCATTGCGCAGGTCATAGCGGGCGAAGAGGTTGAAGTTCCACTCAGCGACGCGGTGAATCTTCTGGTTCACGAGCACGTTGTTCACCGAGCGCAGCTCGTTGCCGTCCATGAACGAGAGGTTCGTGACGACGGAGAAGCGCTTGCTGATGTCGCCGACAGCCTGAAATTCCCATCCTTTGACGGTGGAGTCGGCGAGGCTGGCCACGTTCACGAAGACGGTGTTACCCGAGCCGATGGGCGACTCGACGGGCGTGTTACCGATCGTGTTCAGGTTGCCCTTCAGCGTCTGCTCGAACCACGCGGCCGAGACGGACAGGCGGTTGTTGAGCAGGTCGGCCTTCAGGCCGAACTCGAGCAATTCAATGCCGGTGCGCCAGACGAGGCGATCGTCGATGCGCGGGTCGCCGGCGGCGAGGCCGGCGCCGTAGATGTCGCGCTGGCGCTCGGGATCCTGGGCATCGCTAATGACGCCGTAGAGCGCGATCGTGCGGTCTCGGTTGAGGAAACCGGAGATGCCGTAGCGGAAGGAATCGGTGTCGTCGCTTGTCTGGGTGATCGTGCCGTCGTCGTCGCGGTTCCAGGAGTCCTGTTTGTCATGACGCCAGGAGGCGGACAACATCAGGCGGCGATTCCAGAGATCGAACTCCTGCTGAACATAATAGCTGAAATTGTCGACCTTGTCGTCGTCGGCATCGCTGATCGTCTGGCTCTGGATGACCTTGGCGTCGTCGTAGAAGCTGGGGTCGGTCGGGATGGCCGCAATGTTGATGCGGCGGTAGGCGGCATTCAGGGTGAAGGCGCGGGCGAAGCCGGAGCGCTTGTATTTCCAATACTCGTAGCCGACGAGCGTCGTGGAGTTGATGAAGCGGGCCAGGTCGAACTTAAGGTAGAGATCGCCCTGCAAGGAGTCGCGCTCCGACTTGCCGCCGGCGCCGCCGTAGGAGAACGGCAGCCACACGCCGGTGACGCCGGAGAAGACGGTCTGAACCTGGCTGGTCAGCGCCGTGGGCTCGCCGGTGCGGCGTTCGTCATATTCTTCGAAGTGCTGGTAACCCTGGCGGTAGTGGACGTGCTCGTTGAAGCGGTGCGAAACCGACAGGATGCCGCTGCGGATGCGCTCCCAGTGCAGAATGTGCGGGCCGGCCGGGTTGCGGCCGAAGGGAATGTCGAGCGCGGAGATCACGTCGGTCGGACTGCCGCCGAGCACCGGATCTTCAAAGACATCACGATAGGCCTTGGCGTAGAAGCTGGGGCCGGTGCCGATGTTCGAGCCGGGCTCGATGGCGTTCAGGATCTCGCCGAAGAAGGTGAGCTCGGTATTGGGCGTGATGTCCCAGCGCAGCGAGGGATAGAAGGCCTTCCGGTCCTCGGGCAGATACTGGATCATCGAGTCGCCCTCGTGCCACACGCCGACGCCGCGGACGCTGAGCATCTTGCCGTCGCCCTTGTCGATCAGGGTCTGATTGGCGTCGACCACCGCACGCACGGTTTCCTCATAGTTTTCGTCGGCGCCATACATCACCGAGGTGGTCAGGAAGGATTTGCGGTGGACCGGCTTCTTGCTGATCCAGTTGATGGCGCCCGAGGCACCGGAGCGGCCCTGCACGGCGGACGGAGGGCCCTTGATCACTTCCATGTGGTCGTAGCCCGCCGAGTCACGGCGGTAACCCGGGACGGAGAAGCCGTCGAGATAGGTCGAGCCCTCGCGCTCGAAGCCGCGGATGAGATACTCCCCCGGCTGGCCGTAAGTGTTGCGCGGAAAAACATTGGGCACGTAACGGATCGCCTCCTCCTCCTTGAAGGCGGCGGTGTCCTCGAGCATCTTGCCGGTGACCATCGTGATCGACTGCGGGATCTCGATGACCTGGCGGTTGGTGCGGGTGCCGACGGTGGACATTGTCTGCCGGTAGCCGTCGCCGTTATCGGCGGCGACCGCGAACGGCGGCAGCTCGAGAACTTCGCCGGAATTGCTGTTTTTTCCGGGTGCGACCGTCTGGGGCTGAACCGTCTGGGCTTGCATCGCGCCGGCAAGCGCGAACACGGCCACCAACGGGGAGAGAGCGCGGCCGAATGCAGGCACGCGGAGGCTGGCTTGATGAGGTAACTTCATGGTTCGAATCAGGGTAGGTGGAAGGAAAGCAAGGAAGGGAGCGGTGGGCTCGGCCATGCGGAGGACATCCGCACGCGCAACCTCAGCTGATCCACGTCTCAGGCGCAACCGGCCGGATAGACCAAGAGTGCCCAAGGTGCATGGCGAAAGAAGACATCAGCGGGTGGTAGTTCTAGGCATCCCAGCAAGCTGCTCAACCGATTCAGCAAAAGAGGCCTTTTGCTTTGTCCTTTGAGCGGGGTTCGCTAGTGTGCGAGAGGTGAATCAGGGTTTTGCTAAATGGTTTTAGCTTGGTCAAGGATTTTTCTTTTTCGCGCCAGCCGTTTTCAATTGTCCACGTCGCGGTGCTGGCCGCCGGGCACGCGATCGGGATGGTTCTTTGGGGGCAGCCAGCGCGACAATTCCGCCTTCACCGGCTGGGAGGCGGGATCCGCCGCGAGGTTGCGCCATTCATTGGGGTCCTCGCGCTCGTTGTAGAGCTCCTCGCCGCCATCATGATAGCGGGTGTAGCGCCAGCCCTCCGTGCGGATCGAGTGATTGTTGAAAAGGTAGGTGGAAATCGCCGGCTGCTCCCAATGCGCCGCGGCATCGGCCAGCAGCGGGCGCAGGCTGCGGCCCTCGACGTGCTCCGGCACCGGCAGCCCGGCGAGATCGCAGAGCGTGGGATAAACCGACATCAGGTCGACGGGCTTCGTCGCGACCGTGCCGGGCTTCGTCAGCCCCGGGACGACCCAGATCATGGGCGCGCGGGTCTGCTCCTCCCACAGCGCAAATTTCCGCCAGTGGTCCTTCTCGCCGAGGCTCCAGCCGTGGTCGGACCAGAGGCAGATGATCGTGTTGTCGCGATCGGGCGAGCGATCCAGGCCATCCAGCAGGCGCCCGACCATGGCGTCGGCAAAGGAGATCGCCGCGAGGTAGGCCTGCACCGCCTCCTTCCACAACCCGGCCTTCAGGATCGCTTCGTGATCACCGAGATGGGTCGCCAGGCGCCGGCCTTCCGCCGGGACGTCCTCCAAATCGCCCTTCAGGTAGGGCGGCAGCTCGATCCGGTCGAGCGGATGCAGGTCGAAATACTTGCGGGGCACGAACCAGGGGAGATGCGGCTTCTGGATGCCGACCGCAAGGAACAGGGGCTGGTCTCTCTTCTGCGCCAGCTGACGGATCGCGTAATCCACCACCTTGGCATCGCGCATCTCACCGTCCTCGACGTCGAGCGCCCCGAACTTGATGCGGTCCCCGGGGCCGCGGATCTGCGCCGGCCGCGGGTTGCGGTCCGCATCCGCAAAGTAGTCGTCCCACTCGCTGCGCCGCGGATACGCCGTGTGGTAGACCTTCCCTCCCCCGGCGACATGATAGCCGGCGCGGCGGAAGGCGGAGGGCAGCGTCATCGCTTCCGGGACCACCGGGCGCCAGTCGGTGTCGTTTTCGTAAACCCCGGTGGTGAACGGCCGCAGTCCGCTCAGCACGGCGGCCCGCGAGGGGTTGCAGGAAGGCGAGGCCGCGTAGGCCCGCGTGAACGCCACGCCACGCGCCGCGAGCCGGTCGAGGTTGGGCGTCTTCGCCTGCGGGTGCCGGCCGAGGAAGCCGACCCAGTCGCGCAGGTCGTCGATGACGATGAAGAGCACGTTCGGTCGCTTCGGCGGCGGGGTCGCCTCGGCCGCGAGCACGGGCGGCACAGCCATTAATAATATCGCGGCGAGGGGCAGGAAATGGGGTGTTTTCATGGCGAAAATGAGCTCAGATTTCCCGGTCGCGCTTGGCATCGAGGGCCGACCGGTCGAACGGCACCTCCAGGTATTCCAGGCGCAGCAGGAACTGGTTGCGGGCGTTGGCCAGCCATTCGGCCGGAAACCAGTCGGCCTGGATTTTGCCGGCATAACCCACCGGGCTGTCGCGGAGCATCACGACGGTGTTGAGGATCAGGTTGGCCTCGACGGGATCAGCCACCTCCCGCAGCGCCCGGGCGATCACCAGATGCGGATCCTCCGCGCGAATCAGGGCCAGGAACTCCGCTGCGCGCACGCGCACCAGGCGCTCGGGATCATCCGCCGCCAGCCGCCGCGCCGCCGGCGCCAGCGCCGCGGCCGCCGGGCCGTGCGTGCTGCAGGCGATGAGCGCCCAGTAACGGGTCCAGGGATCGGTGGATGCCAGCGCTTGCTCAAGCGCGGGGCGCACCCCGGCGAAGGGCCGCAGCGCGAGATCCGCCGTGTCGACCAGCCGCGCGATCTGCTCGCGATGTTCCCGGCCATAGGCGACGGGGTTCCCGATCGCGTCCTTGAGGAAGATATTCTCCGGATAAAACCCGAGATCAGGCATGCCCTTGACCCAGGCCGCCAACCGGCCGCGCAGGTCGGCCAGCACCACCGCATAGGCGGGATCGGCCGCGAGATTGTGCACCTCATGCGGGTCCTTTTCCAAATCGAACAGGCTCTCCGGCAGACGCGGCTCGAAAAACGCCCGCTGTGCCGCATCCAGGCGGCCGGCGCGGAAAAGCTCGCGCCACTCGGCGTAGGCCGGCTGACGGAAGCGGTAGGTGTTGTTCAGGGCATCCGGGTTAAAGGGCTGATAATTGCGCAGGTATTTGAAGCGTCCCTTTCGCAGGCCGCGCACCAGGTCGTATTTTTCGTCGAAGCGATCGGCCGCGCTGTAATTTTCATCCCGCTGCGCCAGGTTCTCCGCGGTCACCCCGGCGCCGAGGAAGGCCCGCCCATCCATCGCCGCCGGCGGCTTGAGGCCGGCCAGATTCAGCACCGTGGGTGCAAGGTCGATGAAACTCACGAAGCCGGGCAGGCGCGAGCCCGGTGCCGCGGGCAGGAGATGCCGCCATTTTTCCGGCGCATGGACCACCAGCGGCACATGCAGGCCGCTCTCAAAAATATAGCCCTTGCTGCGCGGCATCACCCCGCCGTGGTCCCCGTAATAAAAAATGATCGTGTCACCGGCCAGGCCGTCCGCCTCGAGCTGGGCGAGCAATTCACCGATCTGCCGGTCGAGCAGCCGGTGCCGTGCGAGATAACGCGCCTTGGTGTAGCGAAAGACCGGCGTGTCGGGCTGGTAGGGCGTGAGCGCGATTCCTGTGAGATCCAGCTTGTCGGCCGCCATTTCCTCCGCGGTGAAATGCAGGCTGCTCTCGTGCGTGGTGGTGAAGTTCTGCACATGGAAAAAAGGCTGCCCTTCCTTCCGTTTGCGCCACGTCGCTCGATCCGAGGATTCATCCCACATGTCACGATCCCGCAGATTATAGTCAGTCTTCACATTGTTGGACGTGTAATAACCCGCCTGCCGCAAATACCAGGGAAACATCCGCAAACCCTCCGGCATCGGCGCGTGCTGGGAACGGCGATGATCCATGGCCCCGATCCGCGGGGCGTAGCTGCCGGTGATGATCGAGCTGCGGGAAGTGGAGCAAACAGGCGAATTCGCAAAGGCGCGGTCGAAAACCAGCCCGCCCGCGGCCAGGCGCTCGATGTTCGGCATTTCCGCACCGCCGGCCGCATAAAGGCGCAGGTATTCCACCGCGTTGTCCTCGGAGACAATCCACAGGATATTCGGCCGGTCCGCGGCGCGAACGGAGGTCAGCAGCAAAAACAAGACAAGGAGCGACGGACGGAATTTCATGGATTGAAAGCGGCCACATTTTCCCCGGCGAGAAGCTGCCGCGCTCCCCCGCCCTCCTGCCACGACGCCTTGAGCCGGGGATGGTCTTCGCCATGGCGGGAATAAATGCGCAAAGGATGCCAGCCAGCCGCCAGGCGGATCGAGCCGCTTTGCTCGCGGCCCGATTGATCCATGGCCTCATCGATGACCCGCGCCTCATGCAGAAAAAGCACCGCGCCCTGGTCGCTGGTGACATGAAAGGTGTATTCGCCATCCCGGGGCGCGCGGAAGAAGCCCGTGAAAGCCTGACCGCCCCCACCCGGCACCGCCGCGGCGTCCACTTTCGCCACCACCACGGTTTCGTTTGCCGGCTGCGCCCGGAAATCCGGCACCCACGGCCATTGCCCCGGATAAATCCCGCGCCGCAGGCCGCCGGTTTCCGGCGGCGCGATCACCGCCGGAGCCACCCGTGCCTCGTCGTAGGGCCGCCGGGTTGTGCCGTCCGGCCGGCGCGCCTGCAGGGCGCGCGCTTTCAGCAAATGTTGCACTTCCGCGAACTCCGGCTGTGTCGCGAGATTCTCCCGCTGCCCGGGATCCTTGGCCAGATCGTAGATCTCGAAATCGGCAGCCGCATCCTGGATGTCGTAGCGCACGCCAACATAACGGTCCGCATAGACTGTCTGCATCTGCCGCCGCGGCCGGCCGCGATGCGCCGGGGCCAGTGCTTCATAGGCGGGCGCCTTGCGCTGATGGAAATACTCGAAGTAGGCCGCGCTCGGCAGCGGCGTCCCCTGCCCGGTCAGCCGAGGCAGCAGCGAGACCCCATCCGAAAACGCCGGGGCCGGCAGCCCCGCGAGCCCGGCAAAAGTTGCCAGCCAGTCCCACTGGCCCGACACGGTGTCGTCGACCCGCCCGGCCGCAATCGCCGCCGGCCAGCGCACGAACGCCGGCACGCGAATGCCGCCCTCGAGTGTGTCCCGCTTCAATCCGCTCAAAGGCCCCGTCGTCCCGAAGAAATCCGGATCGCAGGGCTGGCCGCGCAGGTAGGACTCCGGCGTCGGGCCGTTGTCGGAAGTGAAGACCACGAGGGTGTTCTCATCGAGGCCCAGGTCGCGCAGCAGCTGAAGCAAATCGCCCACGGCGGAATCGATACGGCGCACGCTGGTGGCGAAACGCTTCTGCACCTCGGGCCAGGGCTGCTCCGGCGTGGCCGCGTTGCGGTCGTGATCCCAGGTGGCGCCGGCCACCGCGGGATCGCACCAGGCATCCTTGGCGCCCGCCGCGGTGTTGAGCATCGCGCCCGGCCGGCCCGTCCATTGCACGCCACCATGCAGGCCGCCGCCCGCCGGCCAGGCGGTCGGCGGATAAGCCATGATCGCGTGCGGCGTATCGAGCGCGAGATAGAGAAAGAAGGGTTGCTCCGGCTGGCGGCCGCGCTGCTCGACGATCCAGCGCTTGGCCCGGGCCGTGAAAAGATCGGTCGTGTAGCAGAGGTCCAGGCCGGCCGAGACTTCGCGGTCATTCTCCCACACTTCGCGGCCATCCTCCTTCGGGTAATGAAAATGCCCGTCCTTGTGCCGCACGTAGCCGAAATAAAAATCGAAGCCGCGCTTCGTCGGATAGCCCGGCCAGTCCGCCAGCGAACCGGGTTTTTCCTTCGCTCCGTTGTCCTCTTCATCACCACCCTCTCCCCCGCCCTGCAAGCCCCACTTGCCGATGGCGGCCGTCGCATAACCGGCCTGGCGAAGAACGGACGCCAGCGTGGGCCGGTCCGGCAGCGCCTCGTCGAAGCGGTTGTCGCGAATCGGCGCATGCCCCTGCGTCAGCCCCAGGAGCAGCGAGGCGCGCGAGGCCACGCAGATCGGCGCCCCGGCGTAATGGCGCCGCAGCTGCACGCCTTCCGCCACAAATCGGTCCAGCGCCGGCGTGGCAAAGGACGGCCGGGAGCTGTCGCCGCGCGCCGCGCGCTCGTTCTGGAACGTCGGCCCCGTCGCCCCGTAACCGAGATCATCGCACAGGATGAATACGATGTTCGGCCGTGTTCCCGCTGCCAGCGATCCGGCGAGCACGACGGACAGAAGCGAGAGGGATGTCAGGCCGCGCATCATCGGCGTTCGCGAGAACCGGCCGCCGGCTGATTTTCGACCTGCACCTCGTCGAGCAGCACGCGGTTGCCGGGCGCGGCCACGATGCGAATGCGATTCGCCCCGCCCGTGAGCGCAGCGGTGAGTTCATAGGTCTGCCAGTCGCCGACCTCCCCGCCGGGTCCGGGCAACTCGCCGACCTTGGCATCATTGACCAACACCTCCGAGGCGGCGGCGGTCGTCTCGGGGCCGCGGGTGTAGCGGAACCTCAGCCGGTATTGCCCGCGCCCGCCGTCGTTCTCCTGATACCACTCCACCGAACCGCCCTCGCGAATCTCGACATAGCCGCTGCCGCGATAATCCAGGTAGCGACGGCGCACCGTGCCTTCCTTCAGCACGGCGTTCTCCGCCTGCAACCCCGCCTCGGGAGCCTCGCGCGGTTCACCCGGCGCCAGCCAGTGCAGGCCGGCATCCGCCGCGAACGATTCCTCCAGTTCCATGATCTCGCGCCCGTCCTCGAGCACGAGAGCGCGCACCGTGGTGCCAAGCGCCACCGGGAACGCGCCGGCATAGCGCGGGCTCGCGGCCCCGGGACGCGAGCCGTCGGTGGTGTAGTGAATGGTGAAACGACCGGCCGGTTTGCCGGCGCCGCGCACCGCGATGCGCTGGACGTCAATCGTCACCCGGTCGGAAGTGAGCTGGCGGCGCTCGCCGTTGATCGCCCCGACGACCACCGCGACGTCGCCCGGCTCGCGGGTCGCCTGCAGGAAGGCGCGGGCCAGGCCGTAGAAAGTGCGGCGCGTATTCACACCGTAATTGGGCTCGGTGTCGACCGGGTTGCCGTTTTCGAGCGAGAGCAGCCGCGCCGGGCCCTCGACGTGGAATGCGATGCGATTCTCGCCGTAGGGATAAACCGTGCCCGCCGCATCCACCTGCGCGACCGTGAGACGCGCCGTGGCCTGGCCGTCAGCGGTGAATCCGTCGGACTCGACCCCGAGCCGCAATCCCGCCGGTGCCGCGGCCGTGCGCTGCGATGCCCGCACGACCTCACGGCCCTCACGATAACCCACGGCCTCGATCAGGCCAGGCTCCCACGGCACGAGCCACTCGCCCTGCATTTCCTCCGCCTTGCGACCGGGCCGATCCCGGCCGAGCGACCGGCCGTTCAGGAAGAGCTCCACTTCGTCGACATTGGTGTAGGCCCAGACGGGGATCGTCGTGCCCGGCGCCATGCGCGGGTGCGTCCAGTGCGGCAGCAGGTGAAGCATCGGGGCCGTCGTCCACTGGCTCTGGTAGAAATAATAGGTGTCCTTCGGAAATCCGGCCAGGTCGATGACGCCGCCCATGAACGCGCGAAACGGCCAGCCGCCGTGCCCGAAGCCGGCCTCGCCGGTGTAGTCAAAGCCACACCAGCGGAACTGCCCGCTGAACCACGGCAGGTCGCGCGCGAGCTCCCAGTTCTTGCGGGCGGTGATGCGTGCCATGGCATTGTCGTAGGACGAATTGAAGACCTGGCTCCGATTAGCCTTCTTCGCGGGCGCAATCCAGTCGTCGGTGAAAATCTCCTCCGGCGTCAGGTCGGCCAGCGGGAACGGCTCGCGGTTGCCGGTGCCCTGGGTGCCGTCGCGGAACCAGCTCTTCGTGCGGTAGAATCCGCGCACCTGCCAGGTGTGCGGCGCCTCGGTGGCGAGGAACGGCTTGGCCGGCGGCGGATTGCGGAAGAAGCGCGGCGATTCCGAGCCGCCGTTCATCCCATAGACATCCATGAGCGCCGGCGCGGCATGCCCGGAGGTGTAGGCCCGCGTCGGGTCGACCTCGCGCGCGACGCGCAGGATACTGGCGGCGACCTCGCCGGAGGTCTCGTTGCCCAGGCTGTAAAGAAACACACTCGGGTGGTTGCGATCACGGCGCAGCCAGTCGCGCAGGTCGCGGTCCCACCATTGGGCGAACACCTGGTTCGCATAATCCTCCGGGGCCTTCTGCCTCCAGCCATCGAACACCTCATCGAGCACGAGTATGCCGAGTTCGTCACAGAGTTCGTAGAAGCGCGGCAGCTGGGGATTATGCGCCGTGCGGATGGCATTCGCCCCCATGTCGCGCAGCAGTTTGATTTTCCACCGGATAAGGTCATCCGGCCAGGCGGCGCCGACCGGCCCGCCTTCCAGGTGCTCACCCACGCCCTGGAGCTTGAGATTGCGGCCATTCAGCCAGAAGCCCGTCGCCGTGTCCCACCGGAGCTCACGCAGGCCGAAGCGGGTGTTCAGCCGGTCGGTGACCTGACCCACCACGCGAACCTCGCTGACCGCCGCGTAGAGTCGCGGCGTGTCCAAGTCCCAGCGCTGCGGCGAAGTGACGGTGAACTGCTGCTTGTGCACGGCGGCGGTGTCGGAAAGCGAAACCTCCGCCGTCGCCTCCGCGACCACCGCTCCGTCCGGCGCCAGCAGCCGGGTATGCAGTTCGGCGGCGCCGGCCTCGCCGGCGAGCCGCTGGAGCTCCGTTTCCACGACCACCGTGGCGGCGGCCGCGGTGATCGCCAGGCTGTGCACAAAGATCCCGCCAGGAGCGAAACGCACGGCCCCGGTGGACACGAGGCGGACATGCCCGTAGATGCCGCAGCCATGATACCAGCGCGTGCTGGGCTCGCGTGAGTTGTCGACGCGGACGGCGAGCACGTTGCGTCCGGGCTTCAGGTGCGGGGTGAGATCATAGCCGAAGCTGATGTAGCCGTAGGGACGCCGCCCGAGCTGGTGGCCGTTGAGCCAGACCTCGCTGTTCATGTAGATCGCGTCGAACTCGACACGCCACTGCCGGCCGGCCTGCGCCGGATCGACGGTGAACTCGCGCCGATACCAGCCGATGCCGCCGGGCTTATAGCCGCCGCGGTCGGACTGGGCCGCCTGCTCGGTATAAGGCGCCTCGAAGGCCCAGTCGTGCGGCACATCCAACCGCCGCCAGCCGGCATCCGCAAAATCCGGCTGCTCCGCACCCGCGGCGTCCCCCGGCAGGAAACGCCAGTCGTGATCGATGTTCTCAATCACGCGCTCCGCCGGCAAACGCCCGCCCATCAGCGCCACCAGCAGGGTAAACAGCAGGACCGCCGGCGCCCGCCTAGACGCAGGCGAAGCGGCTCCCGGGATAATGCGACGCGAAATGGCCATGGGTCAGTTGGCCGAAAGGGGCAGGATCTTCGGGTTTTGGCCCACGAGGTCGCGCAGCTGCGCGGCGAGCTTTTCCACCAGCGCGGCCTGGGCCGGCTCGGCGGCGCGATTGATGGTCTCGCGCGAATCCACCGTCTCGTCATAGAGCTCGCGCGCCACCACGGCGCCGGACGGCATTTCCCGCCATTCCACGTAACGGTGCTGCGCGGTGCGGAGCGCATAGCCCATGTGCGTGAGCTGGTCGTTGAAATAGGGCCGCGGGTGCTGGGACAACACGGCCGCCTTGCCCGGGTGCCGGGGGTCGTCGAGCAGCGGCACGAGGCTCTGGCCTTGCAAACCGGGCGCGGCCGGCAGACCGGCCAGCGCCACGAGGGTCGGGTAAAGATCGAGGAATTCCACGAGCCCGGGCGCGCTGGCGCCGGGCTGCTTCATGCCGGGAGTCGCGACCATCAGCGGCGCGCGGGCATCGAGCTCGTAGTTGCTCGATTTGCCCCAGAGCGCGTGCTCGCCGAGGTGGAATCCGTGGTCACCCCAAAAGACGATGATGGTGTTTTCCGCGAGGCCGAGGCGGTCCAGCTCCGCCATGACCTTGCCCACCTGCGCATCGAGGAAGCTGATGCCAGCGGCGTAGCCGTGGCGCAACGTGGTGGCCAGCTCGGGCGGGATCGGGCCGGACTCCGGGATGCCGTCGTAGTTGCGCAATTCGTCGGAATTGTGGCCGGCCATGGCGGGCGCTCCGGCGGGCAGCTCAACCGGATCAATTTTGGTGAACTGGGCGCGATCATAGAGATCCCAGTATTTTTTCGGGGCGTTGAACGGCAGGTGGGGCTTCCAAAAGCCGACCGCGAGGAAGAACGGTTTGCCGGCCTGCTTGAGCTCCCCGAGCTTTTTCACGGCGGCATCGGCGATCTGGCCGTCGAAATAGGCGTTGTCCGGCACATCGAGGCACTGGTAGGCGCCCTGCTTCTTGGTGGGCGGCTTGCCATCGGGCATGACCCAATCGCGCCAGTGCTGGGACGCCGTCATGACCGGCTGCTCGGACCAGGAGATCGGATCCGCAAACGGCCCCTCGGGTGGTCCCTTGCCGCCCTGATTGTGGAAGATCTTGCCGATGTCGATGGTGGTATAGCCGTTATTTTTGAAGTGCTGGGGCAGCGTGATGGCGTCGGGGCGCTCCTTGCGGAAATGGGTCCGGAGGTCCCAAACCTTGATCGTGTCCGGGCGCAGGCCGGTCATGATCGAGGCGCGCGAGGGATTGCAGACGGCCTGCTGCACGTAGGCGCGCTCGAACAGGCGGCCGCGCCGGGCCAGGGCGTCGAGATTGGGCGTCAGCACGCCAGCAGCACCGTAACAACCGAGATCCGTGCGCAGGTCGTCGGCGGCGATGAATAAAACGTTCGGCCGGGGCGACTCGGCCGGGGCAGAGACGGCGAGGAGCGCGGCCAAGGCGGCGGCCAGCCGGCGGGAGACGGGCAACAGGGGCTTCATGGGGTATGGGACTATTGGACAGGAATCGGGGCGTGTTTGGCGAGCCTGGCTTCCAGCAACCCGCCAACCAGGCCCTCCGTCAGAAGGCGAAGGTATTCGTGACAAAGACCGTGCGCTCGACGGGGATGCGCACCACCGCCCATTGGCCATCCGGATTGATGACTTCGGGCATGAGATCCTGGTCGCCGAGATAATTGCGGAGATTCAGCTGCACCGACCAGTCGACCTTCTTGAAGAGCTTGCGCGAGTAGCGCACGAACACATCGCCGTTCCAGGTGGCCGGCGCGTAATAGGGACGCGAGAGGTCGGGCGTCTGGAGGATGGTGCCGCCGCTGTTGGTGAGCAGGAGCGGGTAGCCGACAGCAGCCTTGTCCTGCCAGCGGACAGTGCCACCGACGGTGGTGCCGCGCAGCAGGCCGGTATCGAATTTGTAGGCCGTCATCAGGTTCCAGCGCCAGCGGCGCTGCTCCTTGCTGACGGTGCCGTCGGCCGCGAGGATGGTGGCGAGTGGGTTCAGGTAGCTGTTGGTGAAACGCTGGCGGTAGGTGATGTTCGCGCCCACGTTGGGCTCGTCAGGAATGTTGGAGTCCCACAGGTTGGCGGCCACCAGGCTCTGCTGGATCTTCGAGTAATATTGCTGCAGGTCGCGCCCGGAGCCGTTGCGCACGGTCTCTTGCTCGGCGACATTCAGCGCAATCGTCCATCGCTTCGTGGGGTTGGCGACCAGCTCGAATTCCGTGCCTTTGGCCACGAGGCTCGACGTGGAGGCCAGGCCCTGCACCGGGTCGCTGACCACGTTCGCCAGACCCTGGCCGGCATTGTCCACGCGCAGGTTGGCCGCACTCTTGAGCGGCTCCGGCACCATGTTCAGGAGCGTGTTGATCATCTGGTCGTAGCTGCTAAAGTAGGCGAGCGCCCCGGTGGGCTGGCCGCTGATGTTGAAACCGAAAGGCACGCCAAGGCGGCGGGCCTCGACGAGGCGGTTGACCCAGAGGGTGACCGGGCCGAGCGCCGAGGTGGCCAGGTTGGTCGTCAACGCGATGTTCTCGTTGCGCGTCTCGTAGCGGTTCACGCGCAGGTTGATCCGATTGTCGAGGAACGAGAGGTTGAAGCCGAACTCCTTCGTCTCGCCGGACGGCGGCGGGATCGGCTGGAGGAAGACATTCTGGCGGAAGCCCGTCGGCTGGAAATTCTCGGACTTCGTGGTGAAGACGCTGAGGTCCGCGCCCAACGGCAGCTCGAAGAGCAGTTTCTCGGGGAAGTGCCCCACGAGGCTCCATGTGCGGGTGTCGCCGCTGGCATCCAGGCTCGGCGTGCCGCTGAGCGCGAGGCCGGCGGGATCGAAAGCGCCGTCGGCGAGGAGCGGGGCGCCCACGTTGAGGGTATCCTGCACGCGATCGCGCCGGAAACCCACGAGGCCGACCAGGTGACTGTCGAGCAGGTAGCTCTGCCAGGCAATGGCGCTCGAATCGATGATGCGCTCGCGGGCGTTGCCGCCGTTGAGGTATTCCTCGGCGAAGGCGGTGACATTCCGGATGGTGTTCGTCGCGGGATCCTTGATCATGGTCCGGAACGTGTCACCGTTGCGCGGCGGCGTGACGTCGAGCACGCCGGAGAAGTGCACCTGGTCGTAGCTGGTGATCGGACGCAGATCGGGTCCGACGTAAAAGGCGGCGTGGAGCTGGCGGCGGGCGTTGCCCTTGAGGCCGGTCAATACGACGGACATGTCCACTTCGTTGGAGCTGGTGGCCATCGCCCAATTCTCCGTGCGGGTCTCGCGCACGGTGCGCTCAGCGATGCCGGAAAACACGTGACGACCCAGCCAGCGGCCGAGGCGCGAGTCGAGCACGTTGCGGAAATCCAGGTTATAGAAACCCGTCGCGCGGTAGGTGTGGCGGTCGATGGTGTCGTTGGTGTAGCTGCCCCAGTCACGGGAGATCAACACCGGACGGCCGACATTCGGGTTGGGCTGCAGGTTGGCCAGCCAGAGGTTGTTGTCGACCCACACATCGGTGGACCGGAAGTCGGCGAAGGCAAAGCTTGAGCGCCGGTCGAGTTCCTGCCGATTGAAGGAGAGCTCGATGCCGCCCCGGCCGCGGTGGAAGAGCTGCTCCAGCGAGACCGTCAGGTTACGGAAGTCGTCCTCGCGGCCCTCGACGGTGCCGGTGATGAGCTGGTTCACGAAGTCGTAAATGTTGGTGTCCTGGAACGTGCGCGCGGTGAAGCCCGCGGTCCAAGCCTCTTCGGTGAGATTGCTCTGCATCACCCACTCGAAGGCGCCGGCGCCGGTCACGCGGCCCACGACGCCCTGGAGGTCGGCGTTGGCGCCGGTGAGGCCGATCAGCGGCGGATTGTTGCCAGTGGGATTGTTGAAGACCTGGCCGACGGCGATGAACCAGGGGTTCAGCTGCGACACGGCGCCGCGAAAGGGCGTGAGGCCTCGGTTGTTCAGCGATTGCGGCACGAAGGTGCCGTTCGTGTAGATGGCGGGAGCGGTCTGGCCGGTCTGCGCCGTGATGGCGGCCACATCGGGCACAAGATACCAGTGGCGAATGTTGTCGACGGGGGCGATCACCGTGGGTGGCGTCGTCGTCACCTTGGCCAGCTCAAAGTTGGCACGGAGCTTGGTGGAACCGAGGAAGCCGGTGCGCGCCTTGTCTTCGCGCAGGACCGCCTCGACGGCGGCGTAGACGCGCTCGTCCTGTTCATAGGCGGGCTCCTGCCGGTAATTTTCCCGGTCATTGAGGATGCTGATGCGGGCGGCCAGGCGGCCGGGCACGATCACGCCGTTCAAATCGACCACCTCGCGGTGGCTCTCACGTTCGCCCAGTCGCAGTGAGAATTCATAGGCGTTGCGGTTGAGCATCGGCTGCTTGAGCGAGTAGTTCACCACGCCGCCGGGGCTGCCGACGCCGAAGAGCAGCGAGTTTGGACCGCGGCTGATGTCAACGCGCTCGGTGTTGAAAGCATCGAAGCTGAAGTCGGTGCTGAAGTAGTCGCGCGTGAGCTCGGCGCTGACGAGGCCGCGGATGCGGGTATTGCCCTCGGGGTTGGTGCGGTTGGTCTGCTGGTCCGGCCGGCCTCGATCGAACGTCGAATTGGTGAAATTGCCGTAGGCGCCGCCCACCTCCGTGCCCGTGGCGTAGACCAGGAGGTCCGCCGGACCGGTCGCACCGGAGTCCTTGATGAACTCGCCCGTCAGCACAGAGATCGCGGCGCCGAGGTCGCGCAGCTCCGTCTTAATGCGGGTGCCAGCCAGCGAGGTCGTGGCCCGGTAGCCCTCATCGCTGCTCGCCGTGATCACAAACGGACTCAGTTCGAGCGTCTTTTCCGCTTCGTCCATGCGAGGCGCGACGGCCGAGGCTGGCGAGGTTTGGGCCGGGAGCGATTCAGGCCATAAACTGATTCCAGCCGCCAGCAACAGATACGGAAACAACGGATGGATGAGACGACGCACGCACTGGGCGCGCACTGACAGGTCCTGGAGTAGGACGGGGGTGGTCGGGGTCATGCTCGGGGTATTTCAGGGTGATTATGCTCAACCGATTTAGCTTCATTAATAGAAAATATCTCGATTGAAATTGGAAGGGGCTGCGGCAACCGCCCGGGTTTTGCTAAATGGATTTAGTTATGTCAAGGGCTTGTTCGATTTCGCGCCTACATCAGCCCTGCGTTCTCAATTTGTTCGTGGAGTCGCGCACGAAAACCGGCGGCACGACCAGCACTTCGCGCAAGGCATGCTTCTCACCGCGCAGAATCCGGAAAAGCAGCGGCACCGCCTCCGCCACCATGGCGTCGTTGGCGCCGGCCACGGTGGTCAGCGGCGGATCAAAATATTCCGCCAGATCGTAGTCGCCCACTCCCACCACCGCCACGTCGCCGGGAATACTGCGCCCCCCCTGCTTGATGGCGCGATAGGCGCCGATCGCGAGACTGTCCGTCACCGCAAACAGCCCATCGAGGCGGCCGCCTCCAGCCAGATAAGCCTCGATGGTCGCCGCGCCTTGCTGCGGCAGCAGGCCGTCACTCACGAGTGCGGTGGCCGGCCGCTTGGTCCGCTCCATCAGCGTGCGGTTGAAGGCCTCGAGCCGGTTGGATGTGGTCTGCGTCAGCGAGCGGCCATGCAGGATAACGGAGTGCTTGCAGCCGGCATCCATCAGCACCTCCGCGGACCGGCGGCCCACGAAATCGGGCGCCTCGAGCACGCAGTAATAATTCGCAATGCGCCGGCCCATGATGACGACGGGATATGGCAGGTGGGCGTTGGCAAGGAACTGGTCGTCCTCGGGCAAGGTGTTGGTGATGATGACCCCGTGGTAGCGGTTCGAGTCGAGGAGGCCGGGTTTGTCTTTCAACCGGCCGGCATGAAACATCTCGATCGCTACCGCGTAGCGCGTGTGCTCGTTCGTCTGCACATCCACGGCGCGCTGGAGTGCATGCAAGGCCTGGCCGACCAGCGGCAGCGGCGCCTCAAAGGAAGTCAAGATCGCCAGGTCAAACTGCCGCGTCGCTGACCGGTGTGCCCGGAGACGGCGTCCGGCCATGTTCGGCACATAACCTAATTCGGCCGCGGCCGCCCGGATACGGCGCACGGTTTCCTCCGCGATGCGCCGCTCCACGTGGCGGTTCGCCAGCACCGAGGACACGGCCGCCGGCGACACCCCGACGTGCTCGGCGATCTCGTAGATCGTCACCGCGGGGCTACTACCGGACTTGGAAGGCATGCGGGCTTATTGGCCCATCCCTATACAGCTTTCGAGGGAAATCTTGCGCGATACCAATGCTGGCCTCACTCCTACGGGGCACCCTTGGCTTTCGTTTCACTTAAGACTCAAGAGGCTTGCCAGCCGCAGCCACTCGACCTGCGCCACCGATCAAATGCCCTCATTCACTAAAGGCAGCTTTCGCACTCGATCTGCTTGGCAAAGCATGGTGGACGCTACTGGACTCGAACCAGTGACCCCGTGCGTGTGAAGCACGTGCTCTAACCAACTGAGCTAAGCGTCCGAAACGAGGGGCAGACGGTTAACAACCGACCGGGACGAATCAACCCTTCTTTTCCGCCGGGCTTGCATCCAGCTCCGCCGCCAGCGCCTGCAGCAGGCGTTCCTCGGCGTAAGGCTTGATCAGCAGCGTCTTGATGCCCAGCGCCCCGAGCCCGGTTTCCGGTCCGGCTGAGCCGGAATCCCCGGTCATGCCGGAGGAGGCAAGGATCGGCACCGCGGTATCGTGCCGGCGGATCTCCCGGGTCATCTCATAGCCGTTCAGGCCCGGCATCATCAGGTCCGTCACCACGGCGTTGAAGGGCCCTTGCTGCCGGAATTTCGCCAGCCCCTCGCTGCCATCCGCCGCCGTCTCCACCACAAAACCGTGCCTTTGCAGCGCGGCGGCCGTCACGATCCGGATGGTTTCCTCGTCGTCCACCACGAGGATCCGCCGCCCGGCCCCACGGACCGGAGCGCTGTCCGACTGGACCGGCGCCGTTGTCGTGCTGGCACAGGGCATTGCGGGCAACAGCACGCAGAACTCCGTCCCCTCCCCGACCTTGGTCTTCACCTCGACCGCGCCGCCATGGCTGCGCACGATGCCATAGACCGTCGAGAGTCCCAGGCCGGTGCCCTTGCCGAGCGGCTTGGTGGTGAAGAACGGCTCGAACATGCGCTCCAGCACCTCGGGCGGGATGCCGCCGCCGGTGTCGGTCACCGTGAAGGCGACACAGCGGCCGGGCTTGAGCGGCGGATTCCGGGCGGCCCGCGACTCGTCCACCAGCACATCGCGAGCCCCCAGCACCAGCCGGCCGCCGACCGGCATGGCGTCGCGGGCGTTGATCGCGAGGTTGAGCAGCACCTGGTGCAGCTGCGTCGCATCGCCGAGCACCGGGGAAAGACTAGCCGCCAGCTCGGTCTCAACCCGGATGTTGCGCGGCAGCGTCTCGGCCAGGATTTGCGCCATCTCCTTGACCAGGTATTTCGGCTGCACCTCCGTGCGCTCGCCCTCGATGCCACGGGCGAAGGTCAGCACCTGCTTGACGATACCCGCGCCGCGCTGCCCGGCGCTCTCGATCGTTTCGAGCATGCGGCGGGCGTCCGCCATGGGGTATTTCAGCTTGAGCAGCTCGAGGGAGAGCAGGATCGGGGCGAAGATGTTGTTCAGGTCGTGCGCGATGCCGCTGGCGAGCATGCCGATGCTTTCCAGCCGCTGGGCGCGGGCCAGCTGCTGCTCGAGCTGCTTCTCCCCGGTGATGTCCTGCTTGATGGCGACGTAATGCTCCACGGCGCCGCTCTCCCCGCGCACGGGGGCGATCGTCATGCGCTCGTTATACTGCGCGCCGTCCTTGCGCTGGTTGAACACCTCGCCGGTCCAGACCTCGCCGCGCTTGATGGCCGACCACATCGCGGCGTAGAACTCCGGCCGGTGCCGGCCGGACTTGAGGATGCGGGGATTTCGCCCGATCACCTCCTCCGGCGCGTAGCCCGTGAGGGTCGTGAAGCCGGGGTTGACCCACTGGATCACGCCCGCGGGGTCCGTCACCACCCAGCCAACGGGAGCGGCCCGCACGGCGGTATCCATGAGTCGCAAATCATCCAGTATCCGTCGGCGCTCGGTCTCGTCGGTCACCAGCAGCAGCAGGTGCTGCTCACCGGCATAACTGAACGGCACAAACCGCACCTCCAGCCAGAGATTGCGGCCAAAGCTGCTGACATAGCGCCCGCTGTGCCCGACCTCCTGCCCTGATGCCAGTGCCCGCTCGGCGGCCGCGAGCAGACCTTGCTCGCGCCAGGCCGGAATCTGCCGGAAATCCTGCTGCAAGACGCCGGCCACATCCGTGCCGATGATCCGGGCCGCGGCCTCATTGGCAATCACCGCCCGGCCATTCGCCGCGTAGGCGATCACCCCCACCGGGGCGGAACGCAGAATCGCCTGCGCAAAGGCCAGGGAGTCAGCCGAACGGGCCTCGGCACTCTTCCGCGCCGTGATGTCCGTGTGGGTGCCGAGCATGCGCAGGGGCCGGGCTCGGTCATCATGCTCCACCAGCCGGCCCATTGACAGGATCCACCGCCAGTCGCCGGAGGCGGTTCTTTGCCGGAACTCCATCCGGTATTCATCCAGACGTCCGGCGATATAATCCGAGAAATTCTGCTCAACCCTGTCCCGGTCATCCGGGTGCAACCGCTCGCGCCAGGCGGTGTTCGTTTCCCGGAAATTCCTCGGATCATAACCCAGCATGGTGGCATAGGTGTCGTTCACCACCGTCTCACCGGTCTGGACGTTCAGGTCGTAGAGACCCTGGTTGGCCGACTCCAACGCGAGGGCCAGCCGCTCCTCACTGACCCGGAGTCTTTTCTCGGTGACAAGGTGCCGGTTCTCCAGGCGCTGCATCAACAAATGGAGCATCCCCGCCGTGGCCACGATAAAGAACAGGCCCTTGCCCACATCCATCAGCCAATGCCGGGTGCCTTCTCCCACCCACCACCACAGCAGCCGGTCGCTGCCCAGGATCCACCCGGCCCCGACCAAAACATAGAGGAGGGTAACCCGGAACGGTGAATCGGGACGGGCAAAAGCCATGATGCGTGGAAGTTTCATCGGCCCAACCTTCAGTATGCAGATTCCCGCGACCGGGTGCTCCGCATATCTTGCGTTAAGGCCGGCACGCCTTGCCGGCGCCGGGCTATTTGCGCGTCGCTACGGCACGTTTCCGTCCGGGAAACAGCGTCCGGCAGATCTCGCAAACCGTGCCGTCGCAGCCACGGGCCGTGCAATGCTCGCGGCCGTAAAAGATGATCCGCAGGTGCAGCTGGTTCCAGCTGGCCGGCGGAAAAAGGGCCTTCAGGTCGCGCTCGGTCTGCTCCACGTTTTTGCCCGCGGTCAGCTTCCAGCGCTGCGCCAGCCGGTGGATGTGCGTGTCCACCGGAAAGGCCGGCACGCCGAAGGCCTGGCTCATCACCACCGAGGCCGTCTTGTGCCCGACCCCGGGCAAGGCCTCCAGGTCGGCAAAGGTCCGCGGCACCGCGCCGGCGTGCCGGAGCATGATGAGCCGAGAAAGCGTGCTGATGGCCTTCGCCTTCTGCGGCGACAGGCCGCAGGGCCGGATGATGGCCTGGATCTGCGGCACCGGGACCAGCGCCATGTCCGCCGGGTTGTCCGCCACGGCCCAGAGGTGCGGGGTGACGAGGTTCACGCGCTTGTCCGTGCACTGCGCCGAGAGCAGCACCGCCACGAGCAGCGTGTAGGGGTCCTTGTGGTCCAGCGGGATGGGCGTCTCCGGATAAAGCTCCGCCAGCCGGCGCGCCACGAAGGCGGCCCGGGCGGGTTTGGAGGCGTATGGCTGGGTCATCGGTGCAGGTTGCCCGCCTTGGCGGCGGCTGATGGCGGACAACGTGGTGCGCGAGCGCACCATCTACAAAAGAAACCCGTGCATCGTCTGCAAGCAGGCTCCTGTAACCCATCCGGCGATAAGCTGCGCCCCCGCCGCCACAACCCCGCTTAATGGCCCCGCCCCGGCGCCAAATCTCGGTTGCGCCGCCCCCGCCCCGGCCTACCGTCCGCCCATGGCTTCCCCGCGCGATCTGCTCGCCCCGCTCGACACCTTTGAACGCCGCCACAACGGCTCCCCCGACGCCGATGTCGCCGACCTGCTAAAGACGGTCGGCCAGACCTCGCTCGACACCCTGGCCGACGCCGCCGTGCCGGCCAACATCCGGCTGAAGCGCTCCCTGCGCCTGCCCGCCGCCGCCAGCGAGCGCACCGCCCTCGCCGAGCTCCGCGCCATCGCGTCCAAGAACAAGATCTTCCGCAGCCACATCGGCATGGGCTACTACGACACCGCCACGCCGGGCGTCATCCAGCGCAACATCCTTGAGAACCCCGCCTGGTATACCGCCTACACGCCCTACCAGGCCGAGATCTCCCAGGGCCGCCTCGAGGCGCTGCTGAATTTCCAGACCCTCGTCACCGACTTCACCGGCCTGCAGATCGCCAACGCCTCCATGCTCGACGAGGGCACCGCCGCCGCCGAGGCCATGATGCTCGCCCACCGCGTGAAGCTCGGCGACAGCCACGACGCCTCCGTCTTTTTCGTCTCCGACAAGTGCCACCCGCAGACCATCGACATCGTCCGCACCCGCGCCAAGCCGCTCAACGTGTCCGTCGTGGTCGGCGACCACCGGGCCTATGATTTCGCCGGCAAGGTCTTCGGCGTGCTCGTGCAATACCCGGACACCACCGGCAGCATCCACGACTTTGCCGCCTTCTTCGAAAAAGCCCACGCCGCCGGCGCGCTGTGCGTCGTGGCGACGGACCTGCTCGCGCTCACGCTGCTGCGCGCACCGGGTGAGTTCGGCGCCGATGTCGCCGTCGGCTCGGCCCAGCGCTTCGGCGTGCCGATGGGTTTCGGCGGCCCGCACGCGGGCTTCCTCGCCACCAAGGACGAGTTCAAGCGCCAGATGCCCGGCCGCCTCGTCGGCGTCTCGAAGGATGCCCATGGCAACCCGGCCATGCGCCTCGCCCTCGGCACCCGCGAGCAGCACATCCGCCGCGACAAGGCCACGTCCAACATCTGCACCGCCCAAGTGCTCCTCGCCGTCATGGCCTCGATGTATGCCGTCTATCACGGCCCCGAGGGGTTGAAGAAAATCGCGCAGCGCACGCGCCTGCTGACCCAGCTCCTCGCCGACGGCCTCAAGGCCGCCGGCCTGAAGGTGAACGCCGAGCCGGTCTTCGACACGCTGACCGTCTCCGGCCTCGACGCCGCCAAGGTCCACGCCGCCGCCCTCGCCGCGAAGATCAACCTGCGCCCCGTCGACGCCTCCACGGTCGGCCTCTCACTCGACGAGACCACGACGGTCGAGGAGATCCAGACCCTCGCTTCGCTCTTCGGTGCCTCGGTCGATCTGTCCCCTGACCTCCGTCCTCTGTCCGCTGATTTCGAGCGCAGCTCGAAATTTCTCACCGCGGCGGTTTTCAACCGCTACCACACCGAGCACGAGATGCTCCGCTACATCAAGCGGCTCGAGACGAAGGATCTTTCCCTCGTCCACTCGATGATCTCCCTCGGCTCGTGCACAATGAAGCTCAACGCCACAAGCGAGATGTTCCCCGTGACCTGGCCGGAGTTCGGCCGGCTGCATCCCTTTGCCCCCGCCGACCAGACCAAGGGCTATGCGAAGATGTTCGCCCAGCTTGAGAAGTGGCTCAGCGAGATCACCGGCTTTGCCGCCGTGTCGCTCCAGCCCAACGCCGGCTCGCAAGGCGAATACGCCGGCCTCCTCGTCATCCGCGCCTACCACGAGTCGCGCGGCGAGGGCCACCGCAACATCTGCCTCATCCCGACGAGCGCGCACGGCACCAACCCCGCCAGCGCCGCGATGTGCAACTTCAAGGTCGTCCCCGTCGCCTGCGACGCCAACGGCAACATCGACGTCGCCGACCTCAAGGCCAAGGCCGCCGAGCACAGCGCCCACCTCGCCGCGCTCATGGTCACCTACCCGTCCACGCACGGCGTGTTCGAGAGCTCCATCAAGACGATCTGCAAGGTCATCCACGACCACGGCGGCCAGGTCTACATGGACGGCGCCAACATGAACGCGCAGGTCGGACTCACCTCGCCCGGCCACATCGGCGCCGACGTCTGCCACCTCAACCTCCACAAGACCTTCTGCATCCCGCACGGCGGCGGCGGCCCGGGCATGGGCCCGATCGGCGTCGCGAAGCAGCTCGTGCCGTTCCTCCCCGGCCACCCGGTCGTGCGGACCCGGCCGGAATCTGAAAGTTCAAATTTGAAATCCCAGATCGGTGCGGTGTCAGCCGCGCCGTGGGGCAGCGCGAGCATCCTCGTCATCTCGTGGATGTATATCCGCATGATGGGCCCCGACGGCCTCAAGCGCGCCACGCAGTTCGCCATCCTCAACGCCAACTACATCGCCGCGCGCCTCGCGAACCACTTCCCCGTCCTCTACAAGGGCGCCAGCGGCCTCGTCGCCCACGAGTGCATTCTCGAGTTCCGCCCGTGGAAGAAGCACGGCCTCGAGGTCGAGGACGTCGCCAAGCGCCTGATGGATTACGGCTACCACGCCCCGACGATGTCCTTCCCCGTCCCCGGCACGCTCATGATCGAGCCGACCGAGAGCGAGACGAAGACCGAGCTCGACCGTTTCTGCGACGCGCTCATCGCCATCCACGGTGAGATGGCGGCCGTCGCCAGCGGCGAGAGCGACAAGGTCAACAACCCGCTCAAGCACGCCCCGCACACCGCCGCGGCCGTGACCGCCACTGACTGGGCGCATCCGTATACGCGCGAGACCGCGGCGTTCCCCGACAAGTGGACCCGCGCCTCGAAGTTCTGGCCGTCCGTCGGCCGCGTGGACAACGTCTACGGCGACCGCAACCTGGTGTGCTCGTGCGTCGGCATGGAGGCGTATGCGACGCCTGCGGCGTCGAGTTGAGCTTTATAAGTTGAGCGTTGAGAGATCGAGCCACTGTAGGGCGGGATCGCTGATCCCGCCTCGTGGAGGGCCCGCGTCCTTGCGGGCCGTGCCTCGTCTGGCATTTCATTTTTAACCACTGATGGCATCGCCTACCGGCGCTGCTACTTGGTGCAGCTTTGCCTAATCGGCTCCGCTTAAGGGCTTCGAGGGTCGGCTCATCGCCGAATGAGAGAGAAGGCATAAATCCAAGCGGCGAGTAGCCGCTCCCCGAAACCAAGACCGAAGCCGATTAGGCGAAGGGGTCTTTCAAGCGTAGCCGTTAGGCGGAGCATCAGTGGTTAATATTCTGTGCTCCGCGCTCCCTGCTCCTTGCTCCCTGCTATTCGTCCTCCGCCTCCGGCGGCTTGATCGCCGTGAGCAACCGGTCGAGCTCGGCCTGCGTCGGGTTGCGGATCGAGAGCACGGTGAGCACCGCCGGTCCCGCCGGCAGAGTCACCTGCGCCGGCTTGCCGACGGCGAGGCCGAGCAGCACCGCCGCGAGCGGGGAATTGTGCGGCAGGCATTCGATGCCGCTCTCCGGGTCGGTCGCCGTCTCGCCGTAGGTGGCGACAAGGAACACAAAGCGATCCTTCCGCTTTCCGCCCACGTCCGCCTTCTCCACGCGCACCACGTGGCCGAGCTGGACGAAATCAGCCGGCTTGGTCAGCCAAGTGGCGGGATCGACCTCGATGAAGGTGTTGCGCCGGGAAAAACGGTCGAGTTCGTCCAGCTTGCGGTCGACGGCCCGGATGGCGTCCTTGGCCGCCTTGAAACCGAAGTTCTCGCGCAGGTCACCCTGGCTGTGCGCCTCGATCTTGTCCTCCACGAGGGCCGCACGCTTCACCTTGAGCGCCGCATACTCCTCGGCCAGCATCCGGCCGTAGCCCCGCCGCACATAGATGACCATCGGCGGCGGCGGAGCGATCCGGAAGATGTTTTTGCGACGCGGAGGAGCCATGCGCCACGAGTGAGCCGACCGCGGAACGAAATGCAAGTCGGGTGCACCAGCACCCACCCCGTCCGCCGGCATGCTTGCGAACAGATAGTCACGTGTCTTTGACAATGCCGCGCTCGACAAAATACCGGAGGCGCGGTGTCATAAACCCATGGCACCCACCTTGAGAAAGTTCTTTGCCCTGCTGTCCCTCCTGTTGCTTTCAGCCGCAACGTCCACCGCCCAGATCGCCTACACCGGCGGCACTTACACGCAGGATTTCAACACCCTGCCGTCCACCGGCACCTTCACCTTCGCCGGCCCCGGCCCGTTCGCCCTCAACACCGCCCCCGTCAACGCCACTGGCCTCGCCGGCTGGAGCTTTGCCAAGGTCAACGGCTCGGGCGCCAATGCCCTGTTCTTTGTCGGCACCGGCAGCAGTGCAACCGGCGGCACCTATTCGTTTGGTGCCACCGCGGCCAGCGAACGTGCGCTCGGCTACCTTTTCAGCGGCACCGTCGGCTCCGCCATGGGCGTGACCTTCACCAACAACACGGGCGCCACGATCTCGGAATTCACCGTGACCTACACCGGCGAACAGTGGCGCTACGGCGGCACCACCGGCACCGACAAGCTGGTCTTCGAGTATGCGGTGGGCGGCTCCTCCATCACCAGCGGCACGTTCACGGCCGCGACCGCCCTCGACTTCTCCTCCCCGGTCCACGGCACCGGCACCGCGGCCGGCGGCACCACCGGCGCCCTTAACGGCAACGCCCTCGCCAACACCGCCTACATCTCGGCCACCGTCACCGGCCTGAACTGGACCGCTGGACAGACCCTCGTGCTGCGCTGGAGCGACTTCAACGTGACCGGCAGTGACGACGGCCTGGCCGTCGACGACTTCTCCTTCACCACCCCGACCTCCTCAGGCGGCGCCAAGCCCGCGGTCATCGCCACGGTCCCCGCCAACGGCGCCGTGAACCTCTCCCCCGCCACCGGCCTGACCATCAACTTCAACATGCCGGTCACCGCCACCGGCGTCTGGGCCACCATCGCCGGCTCCCTCAGCGGACCGCACCTCGCGACCTTCAGCGGCGGGCCTACCTCCTACACGGTGACGCCGACGCCGGCCTTCGCCGAGGGCGAGACCGTCACGGTCACCGTCCTCGCCAGCCAGATCACCGATGCCGCCACCGGCACCAAGCAGCCCGACGCGGACTACACCTTCACCTTCAACACGCTTTCCACCACGCCCCTGCCGATTCACACGATCCAGGGCTCCGGCGCCACCAGCGGCTATGTCGGCCAGGTGCAGAGCATCCAAGGCGTGGTCACGGCCACGTTCCAAGGCCCCGGCGGCCTCGGCGGCTTCTACGTGCAGGAGCCCGAGGCGAACTACGACGCCGACCCCGCCACCTCCGAGGGCATGTTCGTCTTCAACAACAGCTTCACGGTCGCCGTCGGCGACGTCGTCAAGGTCACCGGCACGGTCGCCGAGTTCGGCACCGCCCCGACCACGCAGACCGAGCTCACGAGCGTGAGCTTCGTGACCAAGCTCGGCACCGCCGACCTGCCCGCCCCGGTCGAGGTCACGCTGCCGTTCAGCAGCTTCACCTACGCCGAGCGTTACGAAGGCATGCGGGTCACGCTGCCCCAGAGCCTCACGGTCACCGACACGTTCGACCTCGGCCACTTCGGCGAGTTCATCCTGAGCCTCGGCCGGCTCCCCACGCCGACCAACATCGTGGCGCCCGGCGCCCCGGCGGTCCTGCAGGGCCTGGCCAACCAGCTCAACCAGATCATGGTCGATGACGGCGTCGGTTCGGCCTACCCCAGCCCGACCCCCTTCCTCGCCGACAGCAACGGCCGCGGGCTGACCCGCCGCACCGGCAGCACCGCGACGGGCGTCACCGGCATCCTCGACGAGAAATTCGGCAGCTACATCATCGAGCCCACTGCGCCCATCGCGTTCGCCGACACCAACCCGCGCACCAACTCCCCCGCCCTGCCCGGCTCCTTGCGCGTCGTCATCGGCAACGTCCTCAACTACTTCAACGGCGACGGCCTCGGCGGCGGCTTCCCGACCTCGCGCGGCGCCGACAGCCTGGTGGAGTTCCAGCGCCAGCGCGCCAAGATCATCGCCGGCATCATCGGCCTCGCTCCCGACATCATGGGGCTGACCGAGGTGGAGAACGACGGCTACGGCCCCACCAGCGCCCTCGCTGACCTCGTCAACGGCCTCAACGCCGCCGCCCCGGCGGGCACGACCTATGCCTTCGTCGACGCCTCCGCCGTCGACATCGTCACCGACGCGATCCACTGCGCATTCATCTACCGCGTCCAGACCGTGGCCCCGGTGGGCGGTCCGGCCATGCTGAACAATCCCTACTTCAACGGTCTCGCCCGCAACCCGCTCGCCCAGACCTTCGAGGAACTGGCCAGCGGCGAGAAGTTCACGGCCAGCATCAACCACTTCAAGTCCAAGAGCAGCGCGTCCACCGGCGCCGCCGCCACCGACGGCATCGTGCCCAACCCCAACAACGACCAGGGTGACGGCCAGGGCGAGAGCAACTACCTGCGCAAGCGCCAGGCCGAGGCGCTTGTGGCCTGGCTCGCGACCGACCCGACCGGCAGCGGCGATCCCGACTTCCTGATCCTCGGCGACCTCAACGCCTACGCCAAGGAGGACCCGATCGTGGCCCTCGAGAACGGCGGCTACATCAACCTCACCGAGCTGGCCGAGGGACCGGGCGGTTACTCCTACTCCTTTGGCGGCGAGTTCGGCCACCTCGACCACGCCCTCGCCAACCCGCACCTCGCGGAACAGGTCGCCGGTGCCGCCACCTGGCACGTGAACTCCGACGAGCCGGTCTACTATGACTACAACGTGGAGAACAAGAACGCCGCGCAGCAGGCCGTGAACACGGGCGGGCCCTACCGCTACTCGGATCACGACCCGGTGGTCGTCACGCTCAGCCTGCACCCGGAATACGCCGCCCCGACCTTCACCCTGCAGCCCGTGGCGCAGACCGTGGTGCTCGGCAGCCCGGTGACCTTCACCGCCGCCGCCACCGGCTACCCCCTGCCGACGCTCAAATGGCAGAAGAACGGCAACGACATCCCCGGCGCCACCGGCGGCACCTACACGATCACCGCCACCACCATGGGTGATGCCGGCACCTACACCGCCGTGGCCACCAATTCGCAGGGCAACGCCACCAGCAATGCGGCGGCCCTGGTCGTGCAGGATGTCACACCCCCGGTGCTGACCCTGCCGGCCAGCCAGACCATCGAGGCCACCGGCCCCGCCGGCGCGACGGCGACCTTCTCTGGCACCGCGGTCGACAATGTCGACGGCCCCGTGCCGGTGACCTTCAGTCCCGCCTCGGGCAGCACCTTCCCGCTCGGCGTGACCACGGTGACCGCCACCGCGACCGATGCCGCCGGCAACGCCGCCACGGGCTCCTTCACCATCACAGTCGTCGACACCACGGCGCCGGCCTTCACCAACCTCACGGCCTCGGCGACTTCCCTGTGGCCCGCCAACCACAAGATGGTGGCCGTCACCCTCACGGCCTCGGCGACCGACAGCGCGGGCGCCCCGGTGACCTTCAAGATCCTGTCAGCGACGAGCAGCGAGCCCGACAACGGGCTCGGCGACGGCGACACGGCGGGCGACATCGCCATCACCGGCGCAATGACCCTCAACTTGCGCGCCGAACGCTCGGGCAGCGGCCCGGGCCGGGTTTACACCATCACGGTCGAGGCGCGCGACGCGGCCGGCAACACCAGCACGCGGACCGTCACGGTCAGCGTGCCGCACAGCAAGTGAGCTGAAGCCGGCTTCCCCTCCGCAAAGGCGCGTGTGCCCCACGCGCCTTTTTTATTCTCACTGCCGGCCACGGCTGAACCCAGGCGGGGCCTGTCACCGAAAGCCCGGGAGTGGCTTCATGCCCGGCCGGGTTTTGCTTTGCGCCTTCGCGTCTTTGCGTGAAATCATCGGGTGTGAAACTGATTCGTCACCTTACCTCCGCCGGCCCGGCCTGGGCCGCCCTGCAACCCGACGGTTCGGCCCGCGCCATCACCGGCGACATCCTCGGCGACTTCAAGGTCACCGACCAGCCCGTGAAACCCGGCAAGCTGCTCGCGCCGCTGCAGCCTTCGAACCTCCTTTGCATCGGCCTCAACTACAAGAAGCACGCCGCCGAGAGCAACAACCCGCCCCCGCCCCACCCGGTCCTCTTCATCAAGAACACCGCAAGCGTGCAAAATCCCGGCGACCCGATCGAGATCCCGGTGAAGCTCCCGAGCGCCAAGGTCGATTACGAGTGCGAGCTCGCCATCGTCATCGGCCGGAAGTGCAAGAATGTCAGCAAGGCCGACGCGCTGGACTACGTGCTCGGTTACACCTGCGCCAACGATGTCAGCGCCCGCGACTGGCAGCGCGACGGCGGCGGCGGCCAGTGGTGCCAAGGCAAGAGCTTCGACACCTTCTGCCCGCTCGGCCCGGTGCTGGTGACCAAGGACGAAATCCCCAACCCGAACGCCCTCCGCATCAAGACCGTGCTCAACGGCGCGGTGATGCAGGACTGGAACACGGACGACATGATCTTCGACGTGCCGACGCTCATCGCGTTCCTCAGCGCCAGCAAGACGCTGCTGCCCGGCACGGTGATTCTCACCGGCACCCCGCATGGCGTGGGCTTCGCCCGCAACCCACCCGTCTGGCTCAAGGCCGGCGACAGCGTCAGCATCGAGATCGAAAAGATCGGCACGCTCACCAACCCGGTGATCAACGAAGCAATCTAACCGGCAGGGTGGATCATTCCTAATCCGCCGCGGCGCGTTAAGGATAACGCGCCCTACCCGACCCCATGAAGAAAACCAACATCGCCAAGCTGAAGTGGGAGAAGTGGCAATCCCCCAAGGGCAGGTTCGCCCAGTCCTATAAAAACATCTCCGGCGCCCTCGGTGACGTGCCCAACGGCTGGCCGAAAAAGGGGCATCCCTTCAACCTCGAGCTCGAGAAGGTGCCGCCGGGCAAGGCCTCTTGTCCCTTCCACAGCCACATGGCGCAGTGGGAGCTTTTTGTGATCCTCAGCGGCACCGGCACCGTGCGCGCGAACCGGTCGCGCTTCCAGGTGAAGGCCGGCGACGTGATCATGCACCCGCCCGGCGAGGCGCACCAGATCATCAACACCGGCAAACGCGACCTGATGTTCTACATCATCGCCGACAATCCGCCGGTGGACGGCTGCCATTACCCGGATTCAGGCAAGCGCTCCACCATCCGGCCCCAGCGCCGCATCTTCCGGATCGACGAGGTCGGTTATTTCGACGGCGAGGAGTGACGTAGGGCGAGTCGTCCCCGACGAACCGTTGATCGAACGCGGCTCATCCTGAGAATTCGCCCTACCCAAAAACAAAAAGCCGGGCTTCCGCCCGGCTTGGTGAAAACGATGCGGTGGAAACGCTCAGGCCAGACGCCGGCGCCGATTGAACACCACCCCGGTCAAGGCGACCAGGCCGAATATCTCCGCAAAGGTCGATGGCTCAGGCACGACCTGGATGCTGAAAGTAGTGCGCGCCGTGTAGAGCGCAACACCCGTGGCACCCACATAACTCTGATCGATGCTCGAGATGGCATTGAATTCCGTTTCGACGAAATAGCCGCCGGAAGTGAACGTGTAATTGCTGATGGTCGCAAAATTCGGATTACCCGTGCCGGAGTTGAAATAGGGATCCGCGCCGTTGGAGAATCGCTCCACGTTGGCCACTTCGGTGCCGTTGTGGGATAGAAATAATCCGATGTGATTGGCCAAGGCTCCGTTGGTTTCAACACCCGCGCCATCCCAGCCAAAGGTATTGGTGGTCAAGGTAAGCGTCGTCCCCACTGTCACCTGAAGAACGTTTCCCACCCACGTGCCGGAGCCACCAGTGATGGTCACCACGGGGGTGATTGGAAAGAAATCACCCGCCAGATTAAGCGTTACCGTGCCGGGAGAGGCGCCGGGCTGGGTGATCGTGTAGGTCCCATTCGGGAAATCGGTCGAAAACGGACTGCTGGAATAATACGCCGAGCGGCGCCAGTCCGTGCCATTGAGAGCAAGCGTGGTTGAGCCGGCATAAGTGGCGCCGCCAGGAAGCGTAAAGGTCGGTGCGGTGTTCCCGCTGAGATCGTTCGTATTGCCCTCGACCGAGACTTCGAAAGAATAGGGGCCGGCAGTCCCCGCACTGTAGGTTTGCGGCGCGGTGGAACTCCAACCCGTCTGCACGTTGTTGTGGCGGGCATCCACGGCCATGAAATCCGGTATCACCTGGGCTTGGACAAAAGCGGCCGCGAAAATCGTGCCCGCGAAAACGAGAAGTGTGCGCGTCGTTTTCATAGACGGTCAGGCTATCACAAAACCAGCACCCTACGAGGGTGCAGGTTGTAACCACCATGCCATCCGGCCCTGCTCGCCGGCTTTAGGCCGTCTGGCTGGATTTGCGGGCGGCGCGATACAGCCAGACGATGATGCCGGTGAAGGTCAGCAACCCGATGATAATGCTGGGTTTCTCGAAGCTGCTCCCGACCACCGCCAGCGGTGAATCGCTGCCTGACACCGCCACGACGCCGGCGAAGGCCACGCCGAAAAGGCTCTCACCGACGATGAACCCGGTGGCGCCAAGCACGCCCATGCGTTTGACGAACTCCGGGTTCTTCTGCCGGCCGGCCCACTTCTCGTAATAGTGGCCGATGAAGGCGCCGACGGGGATGAGCAGCGTCAGCGCCATCGGCAGGTAGATGCCCATGCCCACGCACAGCGGCGGCAGGCGCATCTTGCCCGATTTGCGCAGGATCTCGTCGAGGACGACGATGGCGGCGCCGAGCGCCGCGCCCCAACCGATCAGGTTCCACTGGATGTCGCCGCCGAGCACGCCCTTGGCCAGCGCCGAGATGAGCGCGGCCTGCGGCGCCGCGAGGGCGTTCTCGCCCGCACCCGGCGCGCCGGCGAAACCGAAGGCCTTGTTGAGCAGGTCGAGCACCGGCGGGATCACGAGCGAGCCGAAGATCACGCCGTAGACCAGCGCCAGCTGCTGCCGCCACGGCGTGGCGCCGACCAGCTGGCCGGTCTTCAGGTCCTGCAGGTTGTCGTTCGAGATCGTCGCGATGGAGAAGACGATTGCCGTCGTGAAAAGCGCGTAGGCCACGAGCGCCTTGGTCTGCTCCGGATTGCCGCCATGGCCGTAGACCAGCACGAGCAGCAGCGAGGCGCCGATGACCGCCAGGATGCCCACGCCCGACACCGGGCTGTTCGAGGCGCCGATCAGGCCCGCCATGTAACCGCAGACACAGGCGATGACGGCGCCGATGACCACGACGTAGACCAGGCTGCCGAGGATCGTGGGCCCGATGCCGGACTCGATCGCGGTGCCGGAGGCGAAATACCAGAGCAGGCCCGCGATCGGCACCAGCATAGCGACGATGGTGCCGCCCACGACGCCGATGGGCAGGTCGCGCTCCGTCAGCGGCAGCTCGGCGCCCGTCGAGCGGGCCTTGGACGCCGCCATGGCGGCGCGGATGCCCCGGATAATCGGGCCGATGATGCGAAACAGGCTCCACAGCGCCGCGACGCCGATCACGCCGGCGCCGATGAACCGCACCTCGCTGCGGAAGGTCGTGTTGACGAGGCCGGCGACATTGTCCGTCACCCCGTGCTGGGCCGTGAGCCAGGGCACCAGCCCCGCCCAGGCGATGAGCATGCCGACCAGCATCGCGATGCCGACCGACAGGCCGACCAGGTGGCCGACGCCGATCAGCGCCAGAGAGAGGCTCGTCGAGACCGCGGTGGCGCCGGCCCCGATCTTGAAGGCGTGGGCCACGTCGGCCGCGGCCAGGCGCATCGCTGCCAGCAATGCGTAGGCCGCCGACGTGATGGAGCCGATCACGATCATGCGGAGGCCCTTGGCGTTCTCCTCCTTGCCCTCGGCCGAGCCGAACCCGACCTTCAGCACCTCGCCCGCCGCGACACCCTCGGGGTAAGGCAGGTCGGAACCCGTCACGAGCGCGCGCCGCAGCGGCACGGAAAACATCACGCCCAGGATGCCGCCCATCGCGCAGACCGCCGCCGTCGTCCAGTAGGGAAACCCCTGCCACCAGCCGACCATGATGAGGCCGGGCAGCACGAAGATGATGGCGGATAGCGTGCCCGCGGCGGAGGCGATCGTCTGGACGATGTTGTTCTCCAGGATGTTTGAGTTACCCAGCAGACGCAGCAGCGCCATCGAGATGACCGCCGCCGGGATCGAGGTGGCGAAGGTCAGGCCGACCTTCAGTCCCAGATAAACGTTGGCGGCGGTGAACAGCAGGGTGATGACGGCGCCAAGGACGACACCCCGGATCGTGATTTCGCGCAGGACCTGGTCTTTTTGCATGGCGCAAGTTGCCGGGCGCCCCGCACCGCGGCAAGCCTCGGCTAGGAGGGGATTGAGGTGGAACCTGGCCTCCGGCCAGGTTTTCAGGACGCTCGCAGCCAGATCAAAGATTCATGCGCGAAACAAACTACTGATGACCTCCAAGGGAAACCAACTGGGCCGGAGGCCAAGTTCCACCTTTGGCGGCACAGCCGCAGGGACGTGGCACCCTACTTCCTCTTCCCCTTCCCCTTCTCGCGCGCGGCGAGCAGCCGCTTGATGAGCCAGTAAAGCATCTCGAGCCGCGGCACGGGCACGCCGACGGACTTGGCGCGCCGCACCGGCTCGCCCCAGATCTCCTCCAGCTCGATCGCCCGGCCTTCCCGGAAATCGGTCAGGCTGGACGGCTCGTATTTGCCGAGCTTCGCCGTGCGGTCGAACTGCAGGTCCATGAACGAGCGCGGGATCGTGTGGCCGAACTTGGCCGCCGCCTCAAGAATCTCCTCCATCAGGCGCCGGGCCAGCGTGCGCAGGCCCTCGTCGGCCATGAGCAGGTCGGTGGTGATGCCGCCGCCCACGATGGCGAGGCCGTTGAACGGCACGTTCCAGACGAGCTTCTTCCAACGCTGCTCCTCAAGGTTGTCCTGCGCGTCGCACTTCACGCCGGCGGCCGCAAACAGGGCGGCGACCTCGCGCGTGCGCGCCTGCGCCGGCCGGCCGAACTCGCCGAGCAGGATCAGGCCGGGAAAAAGACACTCGACCACGCCCGGCGCCGTGCGGGTGACCCCGACAAAACAGATGGCCCCGAGCACGCGATCGCCGCCCACGACTTCCGCGACGGGTTCCTCGACCCCGAGGCCGTTCTGCAGGGTCAGCACGAGGGTGTTCGGACCCAGGAGCGGCGGCAAGAGCTTGGCCAGTGCGGCGTTGGCGGTGGCCTTGACGGTGACGATCACGAGATCGCACGGACCGATGTCCTCGGCCGTGGCGTGCGTCTGCACCTTCTTGAGCGTGAAGCGCTCGGCCGGCATCTTGACCCGGATACCGCGGGCCATGATGGCCGCCCGGCCGCTGCGGACGAGAAAGTGGACGTCATTGCCGGCCTTGGCCAGACGCGCACCATAATAACAGCCGAGCGCGCCGGATCCGACGATGGCGATGCGGGGATTTTCTGGAAGGTTGGCACTCACAACGCCTCAGTCGTCACAAAGTTGCGTGGAAAATACAACCTCGCAGTCGCCCACCCGCCGGCGGGTTCCGAGGAATTTCAGGGTTTTCATTCACACTGGCCCGTCACCCGGTTGTGAACTCGTAAATCTCCCCCCGGCCCACTGATCGCCCCAGCGCCTGCCACCGATGCTCGGCTGTCTCCTTCCGGGGCAAAGAAACCGGTGTCGCCCACGCCGCGACCACCAGTAATAGCGCGGAAAACCCTTATCTTATTGGCTGCAGCGTTTTACAGATCCACCCACCCAGGCCTGCGCTGGCGTCCGCTCCGGATGTCCGTGGGTATATTGCTCATCGCGACGGCTCGGAAGTTTCGCTCACGCGATTTCCACCGGCTGTTCACAGAAACAGCGTCGGGTTTGGCCCAGAGCGAAAATCCGGGGCAACTGACAAGTTATTCACAGCGCTTCCCAGGCTCTTCTGGAGGGTCGGCCTTCCTACAAACTGTGGCCGACGCGGAGGTCTAGCCTCCGAGGCGGCATAACGTGATCAAGTCCTGCCAACATTCCGCCTCAGAGCGGCATATTGTCGGTCAAGCGCACCTCGTCCACCCAGTAGGAGATCGCCATGAGGCACTGGCCGGGTGCGACCTCGCGCAGTTGCTCCATCGTGTTGCGGTCCACCACCGAAATATAGATCACGCGAAGACGCCGCTTGGCCGCGATGAGGTGCGTGACCTCCGCCACCAGCCGGTCGGCGCTTTTCACGCCCGAATCCACCATTTCCCTGGCCTTCCGCAGCGAGGCATAAACCGCCAGCGCCTCCTCGCGCTGCGTCGGCGTGAGGTAGCTGTTGCGCGCGCTCACCACCAGGCCGTCGGGATCGCGCACGGCCGGCCCGGTCAGCAGCTCGATCGGCAACAGCAGGTCGGCGGCGGCCTTGCGGACCACCGCGAGCTGCTGCGCATCCTTCTCGCCCATCACGACCGTGTCGGGCCGGACGATGTTAAAAAGTTTGAGCCAGCACGTCAGCATGCCGCGAAACAGCGCCGGGCGCGCGATGCCGCACAGGTGCTTGCTGATAACCTCCTCCTGCAAATGGGTCGAATAGCCGCGCGGATACATCTCCTCGACGGACGGCGCGAACAGCACGTCCACGTTCTCCTTCTCGGCGAGCAGCACGTCCGACGACGGCGTCCGGGGATATTTGGCGAGATCCTCGCTCGGGCCGAATTGCAGGGGGTTGACGAAGGTCGACACCACCACCGCCGCCCCGGTCTCCCGTGCCAGCCGGATGAGGCTGGCATGCCCGGCATGCAGTGCACCGGCGGTCGGGATCAGGGCCACGCGCCGGCCGGCCGAACGCAGGGCGGCGGCCGCGGCGCGCATGTCGTTGATTTTGTCGATCTTTTGCATGACCCGGAACGGGCTTGAACTATCCAGAAGCGGTTAGCTTTATCAAGCTTCACGTCGGTCAATCTGCCGGCGCGCACCCGGCCGCCCGGTCCCGCTTTTCCTCCCACTTCCTCCCATGATCCGCATCAACGAGAACTACTCCAAGCTCAAGGCCTCGTATCTTTTCGCCGACATCGCCAAGCGCGTGAACGCCTACGTCGCCGCCCATCCGGGCAAGCCGGTCATCCGGCTCGGCATCGGCGACGTCACCGAGCCGCTCCCGCCGGTGTGCATCGCGGCCCTCCACGCCGGCACCGACGAGCTGGCGAGCCGCGCCACCTTCAAGGGCTACGGCCCCGAGCAGGGCTACGCCTTTCTCCGCGAGGCCATCGCGCAGCACGACTTCAAGGCCCTCGGCGCCCACGTCGAGCCCGACGAGGTGTTCGTCAGCGACGGCTCGAAGTGCGACGTCGCCAACATCCAGGAAATCTTCGCCGCCGACACCAAGCTCGCGATCCCGGATCCGGTTTACCCGGTCTACGTCGACACCAACGTCATGGCCGGCCGCACCGGCGCGAACGTCGACGGCCGCTACACCGGCATCACCTACCTCGATTCGACCGCCGCCAACGGCTACGTGCCGGCCCCGCCGTCCACCGGCGCCGACCTCATCTACCTGTGCTTCCCCAACAACCCGACCGGCGCCGTCGCCACCCGGGCCCAGCTCGCCGCGTGGGTCGCCTACGCGAAGCAGCATAACGCCATCATCCTCTTCGACGCCGCCTACGAGGCCTACATCCGCACGCCCGGCATCCCGCGCTCCATCTACGAGATCGAGGGCGCGCGCGACGTCGCCATCGAGATGCGCAGCTACTCGAAGCTCGCCGGCTTCACCGGCCTGCGCTGCGCCTACACCGTCGTCCCGAAGACCCTCAAAGCCCGCGACGCCGCCGGCAACGAGCAGTCCGTCCACGCCCTCTGGAACCGCCGCCACACGACGAAGTTCAACGGCGTCTCCTACCCCGTGCAGAAGGCCGCCGCCGCGGTCTACTCGCCCGAGGGCCAGAAGCAGACGCGCGAGCTCACCGATTTCTACCTCGGCAACGCCAAGCTGATCCGCGAGGCGGTGACGCAGCTCGGCATGACCTGCATCGGCGGCGACAACGCCCCCTACATCTGGGTCAACACCGGCCGTGATTCCTGGGAATTCTTCGACCTCTTGCTGAACAAGGCCCAGGTGGTCTGCACCCCCGGCGCCGGCTTCGGCAAGTGCGGCGAGGGCCACGTCCGCATCAGCGCCTTCAACTCCCGCGAGAACGTGACCACCGCCCTCGCGCGCATCGCCGCGGCGCTGAAGTGAGGTGGGGCGGATTATCCTGAATCCGCCGCGAACGACGGCGCGTTAGGGATAACGCGCCCTACCGGTTCAGCATCGCCGTCACGCGCGAGCGGTTGGCGACGCCGAGCTTGCGGAAGATGCCGGCGAGCTGCGTCTTGATCGTCAGGCGGCTGCGGCGGAGCTCCTTGGCGATCTCCTCCGTCGTCAGGCCGTCGCGGATGCGCAGCGCGACCTCGCGTTCGCGGAAGGTCAGCCGCGAGAGCAGGCTGAGCGCGCCGGGCGAGATCGGCCGCTCGCGGTCGCCGCGCGGGCGGCGGTAGTCGAGCTGGAGAAAACAGGCCGGCGGCCCGGTGCGGCCGGGCCGGCGTTGCAGGCGGATGACGGCGTGCAACCCGCGATCCGCCTCGGTGAGGATGCGCGGCTCGGGCACCGCGCCGGCCGGGTCGTCGGCCGCGAGCAAGGCCGCGCATTCCTTCCAGAGCACCTCGGGCACGGTGAAATCCGCCCGCTTCAGCGGCAGGGCGTCCTTGCGCAGCGGGGTGCGGTTCCAGACGGCACACACGACCTCCGCCTCGCGGTTGAACCAGAGCGGCTTGCCGTGGGCGGAGACCACCAGCAGGCCGATCGGCAGGTCGTCGAGGACGACCTGCGCGAGTTCGAGGAGGTCGCGCAGCTTGGATTCGACGGCGGAAGCCATAAGGATCAGAGGACGGAGGACAGATTACAGAGGTCGGTAACGGGTTCAGGAATGGCTGGAGAACTGATTTCTGTCATCTGTTCTCTGTGCTCTGATTTCCGTCACTTCCCCGCCGCCGCGGCGAGCGTGTCGCCGAGCTCGGTGACGGCGTCGCGGATCAGGCCCACGAGGGCGCCGTAATCCTTACCGTCCCAGGTGCGCGGGCCCGCCGTGAAGACCCCGCGCTGCGCGGTGCCGTCGGCGGCCGTGATCGTCCACGTCGCCGCCAGCTGCACGCTGTTGCCCTCGGAGCGGACGAGCTCGCAGCGCGCGACCTGCACAGTGACCACGCGGCCGGCGCCGGCGGAGCCCACGCGGGCCCGCAGCAGCTGCGTGATGGCATCGTCGAGCGACTCCGCCCAGCGGACGTCCTCCAGGTAGATGACCTCGTTCGGCGCGACCCGCACCGCCATCAGGCGGCCGCGGAGATGCCCGGCGAGCTGCACGGGGCGCACGGTGGCGCCGTCCAGGGCCGCGGCGGCCGGCACGCTGAGCGTGAAATTCCGCACGGTGTCGGCCTGCGGCGCGGGCAGGTTGCACGCGGCAAGGAGAAGGCTGAGGGCTGAAAGCTGAAAGCTAAGGGCTGATTTCTTCATGGCTGCCCGGGTTTCTTTTTGCCGACGATGAGCGAGCTGGGGTTGCGGGTGAGGGCGTCGGACAGGCGCTCCAGGGCCACGGCGGCGTCGGACAGCTGGCGGAGGGACGAGGTGACCTCGTCGCCCAGCGTGCCCTGCGCGGCGACGAAGCGCTGCGTCGTGGCGGCCGTGGCCTCGAGGGACTGCAGCGCCTTCTGGGCGTCCGCCATGGTCTTCTTGAATTCCTCGCTGACCGGACCGACGTTGCCGTCGATGCGGGCGAGCACCACGCGGAGGTCGGTGAGCGCGGCGTTGAGGTTGAGGAAGGTCTGGCGCGCCTCGGGGGAGTTGACGAAGCCCGTGATCGCGTCGGCCGCGCCGCTGACCTTCTCGCCGAGGGTCTTCACGTCGAGGGCGGCGATCTTGGCGTTGGTCGTGGTGAGCAGGGTCTTGAGCTCCTTCGAGAGGCCGGTGAAGTCCACCCGCTTGAGGTCGGCCACGATCTCGACGATGCTCTGCTGCACCTCGGAAATGGGGGACGGGATGGCGGGGATGACCGGGAGCGCCTCGGCCATGAAGCGCGGGTTGGCGGGGTATTTGCGGACGTCCTCGAAATCGAGCTCCACGAACAGCAGGCCGGTGATGCCGGTGAGGTTGAGGCGGGCGCGCAGGCCGCGGTCGATCAGCTCCTGCAGCTTGGCGGGGCTGGTCAGGTCGATCTGGGCCCCGGTGCTGTCGGTGAGGATGTTGCGGTTGACCTCACAGGTCACGCCGACCAGCGCCTCCTTGCTCGCCGCGTCGTAGCGGACGTTGATGGCCGCCACGCGGCCGACGCGGACGCCGTTGAGCTTAACCGGGGCGCCGGGATCGAGGCCGCTGACCGACTCGTCGAAATAGATGAGAAACCGCGCGGGCTTGGCGAAGATGTTCGAGCCGCCGAAGGACAGGAAGCCGACGACGGCGAGGAGCATGGCGCCGAGCACGAACATGCCAACCGTGGCGGGACTCAGTTTGGTTTTCACGGGGAAGCCCCCTCTTGTTGCCGAACCGGTGCGCCGCGTCTATTCAAAAACTCCCGCACCCGGGGATCGGCACTGCCGTCGCGCAGCGCCTTCGGGTCGCCCTCGGCGATGATTCCCTTCGCCTCCTTGTCCAGCATCACCACCCGGTCGGCGAGGTCGAAGATGCTGGCGAGCTCGTGGGAGACGATGACGATGGTGGTGCCGAGCGTGTCGCGGATCTCGCGCACCAGCTCGTCGAGCTTGAGCGAGGTGATCGGGTCGAGGCCGGCCGAGGGTTCGTCGAAGAACACGATGGCCGGGTCGAGCGCCAGCGCCCGGGCCAGGCCGGCGCGCTTGCGCATGCCGCCGCTGATCTCCGCCGGGAAATAGTCCTCGTAGCCGGCCAGGCCGACCTGCGCCAGCTTCAGCGCCACGATCTCCTCGCGCTCGCGGCGGTCGAGGTCGGTCAGGAGCTCGAGCGGCAGCGCCACGTTCTCGCGCAGCGTCATCGAGCTCCACAGCGCCCCGCCCTGGTAGAGCACGCCGAAGGTGCGCAACAGGTCCTTGCGCGCCGCGGCCGTGGCGGTGACGAAGTCGCGGCCGAAATATTTCACCGAGCCGCGGGTCGGCGTGTGCAGGCCGATCATGTGGCGGAGCAGCGTGCTCTTGCCACAGCCGCTGCCGCCGATGATGAAGAAGATCTCCGCCCGCCGCACCGCGAACGACACGTGCTCGAGGACAACGCGCTCGCCGTAGCCGCAGGTCACGTCGGTGAGTTCGATCGCGGGCGCGGGGTTGGCGGACACGGGGTTCATGGACGGGTTCACCAGCCGAGGATGTCGAAGGCCACGGCGAAGAGGGCGTCCGCCACGATGATGAGGAGGATGGCCGTGACGACGGCGGCGGTCGCCGCCCGGCCCACGCCGGCCGCGCTGCGGTCCGCCTGCAGGCCGCGCCAGCAGCCGGCGAGGCCGATGAGCAGACCGAAGGTCGCCGCCTTGATGATGCCGGTGTTGATGTCCGAGAGGTCCACGATGGTCTGCATCTCCGCCCAGTAGAGGTTGACCGGGATGTTGAGCGGCGGGGCTGCCGCGATCGCCATGCCACCCAGGATGCCCATGCCGTCGGAATAGAGCGCGAGGAAAGGCATCATGCAGAACAGCGCCACGATCCGCGGCATGACGAGGAAGTCGATCGGCGAGACCCCGAGGGTCGACAGGGCGTCGATCTCCTCGTTGGCCTTCATGTTGCCCAGGGTGGCGGCGAAGGCCGCGCCGGTGCGGCCGGCGAGCACGATGGCCGCCATCATCGGGCCCATCTCGCGCACGACCGCCAGGCCGACCATGTCGGCGATCCAGATGTCGCCGCCGTATTGGCGCACCACCAGCGAGCCGGTGTAGGCGAGCGTCACGCCGACCAGGAAGCTGATCAGCCCCACGATGGGCAGCGCCATGGCGCCGCACTGCTGCATCTCGGCGAAGCAGTCGCGCCAGCGGAAATGCGCCTGCGCCTTGAAGAACCGGCCCATGCTGAACACGCACTCGCCGACCAGCTGGGAAAAATCCTTCGTCTCGCGCCACAGGCGGACCGTCTCCGTGCCGACCGCCGTGGGCAGGTCGGGCAGGCCGAGGGGCTGTGCGGCCGGGGCCAGCGGTTCCCGGGCCAGGCTGGCGGCCACCCGGACGGCGCCCGGCGGCAGCTGCTCCAGGGCGAGGGTGGCGCCGGTCTTCTCGCTCCACAGCTGCACGCAGCGGATGAAGAGCGCCAGCGAACTGTCCCAGGCCCCCAGCTCCGGGCCGGACAAAACCACCGCCCGCGGCTGCCGGCCGCCGAGGAGCTCGGCCCAGTCCGGATGCTTTTCCGTGATGCGCCAGTCGCCCCCCACCCGCACCGTGAGCGTGTCGCCCGCCAGCGAGGCGTCGGCACGGGCGGCGGTCAGAGGACAGGCGGGCATCATGGGACAGAGACAAGTGTGAAGGTCACGGGCCGGTCCGCCAGACTGATTTTTGCAGAGCGAACGATGGTGCGGCCCCTCCGCTGAGGCTGCGGTGGCACCGTTGCTGCCTGCTGGCAGTCCGGTGTTTGTCCCGCGAACTCCGCGCTCCGCCGGATTCACGGGCAAAATTTTCCGTGCCAAGGGGCGGGTGCCTGCTGCACATTGTCCCCTGCATGCGTTTCCGCACCGTTCTCTTCGACCTCGATGGCACGCTCATCGACCATTTCTCCGCCATCCACCGCTGCCATGCCTACGCGATGCGGAAACTCGGCCTCCCCGAGCCCACCCTCGCGCAGGTCCGCCACGCCGTGGGCGGCGGGCTCGACGAGGCCATCGCCAAGCTGGCGGGGAAGGAGCGCGTGGCCGCGATCCTGCCGCTTTTTGTCGAGCACTGGAACGCCACCAACCTGGACGACGTCACGCTGCTGCCCGGCGCCCGCGAACTGCTGGGGGCGCTGAACGCCGCCGGCGTCCGCTGCGCCGTGCTGACGAACAAGCGCGGTTATGCGGCCCGCGAGGTCTGCACCCACCTCGGTCTCGACCCGCTGCTCGCCGGCGTCTTCGGCGCCAACGACGTGCCCTGGATCAAGCCCGACCTGCGCTTCACCCAACACGCGCTGGCCGCCCTCGGGGGCGAGGCCGACACGACCGCGCTGGTCGGCGACTCGCCCTTCGACGTGGCCACCGCGCAGAACGCGGGCCTGGGGTTCATCGGCGTCACCACCGGCACGCACTCGGCGGAGGAACTGCGCGCCGCCGGCGGCACGGAGATTTTCCCGGACCTCACGGCGGCAGCCGGAGCACTCTCGTAGACGGGGCGCCAGCGCGCAACCTACCCGTTCGCCGCGCACACCAGCGCCAGCGCGAGCGCGCCCGGCACGCCCTGCACCCACAGGATCTTCCGGCTGGCCGTCGCCGCGCCGAACACGCCGGCGATGATCACGCAGGACAGGAAAAACACCTTGATGACATGGCCGTCCGCCCCGGCCAGCAATCCCCAGCCCAGCCCGGCGGCCAGGAAACCATTGTAGAGGCCCTGGTTCATCGCGAGCGACTTGGTGAGCTCGGCCTTCTCCGGCGTCAGCGCAAACACGCGCCGGCCGTAGGGTTTCGTCCACAGAAACATCTCCAGCACGAGAAAGTAGACATGCAGCAGCGCGACGAGCGCGGTCAGGACGTCCGCGAGGGGTTTCATGCCCCGCAGTCAGCCGGCAGCCCCGCCCGGTGGCAACGCCGCAATCATTCGGATATTCCTCTTCTTTTATTGGAGGTGGGGCCATCAGCCCCACGAGGCATCATAACAGGGCTGATGGCCCCGCCTCCAAACTAAGCCGGCCGGCGCGCCACCAGCAGCGTCGCCGTCATGTCCTGCACGACCTTGCCGTGCTGGTTGTAGGTGCGGCAGCGGAGCTTGATCAGCCCGCGGTCGGGCCGGGCCGGCGCCGGGCGCAGCTCCTCGATCTCCGTCACCACCCGCAGCCGGTCGCCGGGCAGCACGGGCCGCGGCCAGCGCAGCGACTCCATGCCCTGCCCGATGACGCCGCCGTCGAGGTCCATCTCGCCGAGCACCATCAGCCGCATGCTCACGGAAGCCGTGTGCCACCCGCTCGCCACCAGTTGCCCGAACAGGGTGTCCTTGGCCGCCGCCGGGTCCGTGTGGAACGCCTGCGGGTCGAACTGCCGCCCGAACGCGATGATCTCCTCCGCCGTCATCTCGTATTCGGCGGTGTTGAATTTATCGCCTGTTTTCAGGTCCTCGAAATAGCGCATGGTAGAAACGCCCTGAGGCTGCCGGCGGCGCCTGCCGCGGTCAACCAGTCGTCTTTTTGCGTTTTTTGTGCTTTTTGTGGCCAATCCTTTCCCTGCATCGTGGTTCACCCGTGGCCTCCCCCGCCCCCACCTCCCTGACCGGCGTCCTCGAGCGCATCATCTTCTTCAACGAGGAGAACCACTACACCATCGCCGAGCTCCGCCCGGAGTCGGCGAAGACCGCCGAGGACCGGGTGACGATCGTCGGCGCGCTGCCGGGCGTGCAGTGCGGCGAGACGCTCCAGCTCACCGGCGAATGGACGAAGCACGCGCAGCACGGCGCGCAGTTCAAGATCGCCACGCACAAGTCCGAGCTCCCCTCCTCCGTCTACGGCATCCGCAAATACCTCGGCAGCGGCCTCGTGCCCGGCATCGGCAAGGTCTACGCCAACAAGATCGTCGACACCTTCGGCACCGACACCTTCCGCGTCCTCAGCGAGGAATCCGGCAAGCTCCGCAAGGTCGAGGGCATCGGCAAGGTCCGCGCCACCGCCATCAAGACCGCCTGGGAGGAACAGAAGACCCTGCGCGAGGTGCACATCTTCCTCCAGACCTACGGCGTCACCACCTCGCAGTGCGTGAAGCTCGTCAACCAATACGGCCCGGAGGCGAAGCAGGTCATCACAAACGAACCCTACCGCGTCGCCCGCGAGATCGACGGCATCGGCTTCAAGACCGCCGACCGCATCGCCATCAACCTCGGCTACGCCAACGACGCCCCGCCCCGCCTCGACGCCGGCCTCATCTTCGCGCTCGAGACCCTGCAGGAGGAGGGCCACACCGCCTACCCGCGCGGCGCACTCGTCGACTATTCCGCCACGCTCCTCGAAACCTCCGCCGAGCTCCTCCAAGCACGTATCGACGCCCTGCTGAAGGACAAGGCCGTCGTAATCCACGCCGCCAATCCGCAATCCCCAATCCGCGATCCGCAATCCTTCCTCCAACTGCCCGCCAACGACCGCGCCGAGCGCAAGATCGCCGAGGTCGTGCAGCGACTCAACGCCGTGCCCTCCGGCCTGCCGGCCATCAAGGTCGAGGCCGCCATCACCTGGGCGCAGGAGAAGGCCGGCTTCCAGTTCCATGACCTCCAGCGCGCCGCGCTGCACCATGCGCTCTCGCACAAGTTCAGCATCCTCACCGGCGGCCCGGGCACCGGCAAAACCACGATTCTCCGCGCCCTCGTCGAGATCCTGAAGGCCAAGAAGGCCCGGGTGCACCTCGCCGCGCCCACCGGCCGCGCCGCCCAGCGCCTCGCCGAGACGACCGGCGGCTACGCCCAGACAATCCACCGCCTGCTCAAGTTCGAGGGCACCAAGATGGGCTTCACCGTCAACGAATCCGCCCCGCTCGCGACCGACTTTCTCATCGTGGACGAGGCCTCGATGCTCGACTCCCGCCTCGCCGCCGCGCTCTTGCAGGCCGTGCCGGTCCGGGCGCACCTCCTGCTCGTCGGCGACACCGACCAGCTGCCCAGCGTCGGCGCCGGCAACGTGCTCAAGGACCTGATCGCGACCGAACGCGTCCCCGTCACGCGCCTCTCGATGGTCTACCGCCAGAAGGACCAGAGCGCGATCGTTACCGTCGCCCACGCCATCAACGGCGGCGACAATTCCCCGCCGCCCGTCGTCAGCGAGGTCGCCAAGGCCCAGGCGTGGAGCGACCTCAACTTCATCGCGGCCTCCTCGCCCGAGGACTGCCTCGCGAAGGTCACCGAGCTCTGCACGAAGTTCATCCCACAGCACTTCCGGTGGTTCCACCCCGTCAACGACGTGCAGATCCTCGCCCCGATGCACAAGGGCGTCGCCGGCGTCGGCAACCTCAACGCCGCGCTCCAGGCCGCGCTCAACGGCCGCACGCAGGGCCTCAAGACCGTCAGCGGCGAGTTCCGCCCGGGCGACAAGCTCATCCAGCTGCGCAACAACTACGACAAGGACCTTTTCAACGGCGACATCGGCCAGGTTGTCTCGATCGACGGCGTGAAGGGCACGCTCACCGCGGACTTCGACGGCACGAAGCACACCTTCGAGCGCGGCGAGTTCGGCGACCTCGCGCTCGCCTATGCCATCAGCATCCACAAGTCGCAGGGCAGCGAGTATCCCGTGGTGATCGTGCCGCTGCTCAAGGCGCACTTCGTGATGCTGCAGCGCAACCTGATCTACACCGCCATCACGCGCGGCCGGAAAAAGGTCTTCATCGTCGGCGAGCCCGCCGCCTACGGCATGGCCGTCCGCAACGCGGAATCCAAGTTACGTTGCACGCACCTCCGAGAGAAGATCCTCGCCGCCGGCTAGCGGGTCGCCAGGGAAGCCCGGTCAATGTCCTCCAAAAGGGTGAGGACTTCCTCGACACTCCTGGCGACCATGAACTGGCCGCGCGCCTCGTTCTTGCTGAATTTCTCGGCGATGCTGTGGTCGAGAAAGGCGAGCAGCGTGTCGTAATAGCCGTCCTGGTTGAGCAGGATGATCGGTTTGTGGTGCTGACTCAGGTTCTTGAGGTCGAGAGTGTCACTGATTTCATCGAGCGTGCCGACCCCGCCGGGCAGAATCACAAAGACGTCGGACCGCGTCTGCAGCAGTATTTTCCGTTCGGCCATCGTGGTCACGACCATCATCTCATCGGCCTGCTTATAGGCCACCTCCCACTGGCGGATGAATTCCGGGATGATACCGACCACGCGGCCACCCGTTTCCTTGGCCCCGCGCGCCACTGCACCCATCAGCCCGGTCTGTCCACCGCCCCAGACCAGCGTCCACTGGCGGCGGGCCAAGGCCTCCCCGAGCTCCCGGGCCACCGCGGCGTATTTGGGATCCGCGCGATCACTGGCCCCGCAATATACGCAGATCGAAAGCTGGGCGGCCACCCGGGTGGCCGGGGGCACACCAGCGTGGAGCAGCGGAGCGGCCAGGATGAATGAGACAAGGAGCAGGCAGGTGAGCTTGGATTTGATCATAGGAAAAGGGGTCAGGCGCGAGCGTTGGCCGCGGTCTTGGACCAGGTCGTGGCGAGCAGCGCGCAGCCGATGATGGCCGAGATGCCGTAGAGCCAGAGCGCGCCGTTCCAACCATAACGGTCGACCAGCACACCCGTGCCGATGCCGCATAGCGTGGCGCCGAGATAACCCAGCAGACCCGTCAGGCCGACCGCGCTGGCCGAGGCGACCTTGGTGGCAAAATCCGCCGCCGCCACCGCCACGAGCATCTGCGGGCCGTAGACAAAAAACCCGATGGCGGTGAACACGGCCGCCATGAAGAGGCGCTGGCCGGACGGCACAAAAAACAGGATGCCGACCGAGGCGATCAACAGCAGCATGAAGAACACCGACACCGGCCCGCGCCGGCCACCGAGTTTGTCGGAGATCCAGCCCGCCGCATAGGCCCCGAAGATGCCCGACAGCTCGAAGGCGGAGAGCGCTAAGCCGGCGTCCTTGAGCGTGAAACCCTTGGCCTCGACCAGGTATTTCGGCGCCCAGTCTAGGATGCCGATGCGGACGATGTAGACGAAGAAATTGGCGAAGCTGACCACCCAAACCCAGGGATTGGTCAGGATGTGCTCACGAAAGATGCCCCAGAAGGATTCCGCGTGCGCCGCCGCCGTGACATGCGCCGCGCCTTCACGGTAGACCTCCACCGGCGGCAGGCCCATGGCCTCGGGCGAATCCGTCAGCCGGTTGAACAGCCAGAATGAGCCGATGATGCACACCCCCGCCGGCACCCAGAAGGCCGCGCGCCACCCATAGTGCGTCACGAGCCACCCGGCCCACACCGCGATGAGCGCACCACCGATCTGGTGCGAGGCGTTCCACACGCCCCACGCGCGGCCGATCTCACGCGGGCTGAACCAGTGCGTCAGCAACCGGAAACACGGCGGCGAGCCGGCGCCTTGGAACAGATTGTTCAGCGCCCAGAGCGCGACAAACGTCCCGAGGCCGGCCGCGAAGCCGAACGCCACGTTCACCAGGGCCGATAACAAAAGCCCGCCCGCCATCAACCAGCGCGGGTTGGCCCGGTCGCCGATCACGCCACTCAGGAACTTCGACAGCGCATACACGATGGTCGCCACACTCAACACGAGACCCCACTGGGTGTTGCTGAAACCGAACTCGTCCGTGATCGGCTTGGCCGCCATCGAAATGTTCTTCCGGACGAAGTAATACAGCGCGTAACCCGTCGTCATCGCATACATCACCCGCACCCGCCAGTAGCGGTAAAGGCGGTCCACTTCGCGCGGGTCCCGGATGGCTGGAGTGTCAGCGGCAATCATAGGGCCCGAAAGTGGCAAGGATGCTGTCCGATTCATCGCGGTTATCGGCGACAAACACCCGGTAGCGTGCACCACCCGGCTCGACCCGCACCACGACATGGCCTGAGGTGCTATTCACCCGCGGCAGGAACCGCTGGTTGAGCAATGCGGCCGCGTCCGTCAGGTTCGTGATGAAAATATCCCGAGGACCAGAATACAGTCGTTCGCTCAGCATGCGCTCCAGTTGCGCGATGCCGGGATGCGTCACATGCCAGGCCGGAACCACCCATACGCGAGGCTGAAGCGCCTTCACCGCCTCCGGTCCGACGGCGTCGAAGTAACCGTGGTGGTTTGCAACCGCCACTTCGACCGCTCCCGTCGCACGCGCCACAGGAGTTTCCACGTCACGCCAGGATTGCGTGTCGTCGGCCGTCGAGCAGGCCAGATCACCTCCTGTGTAGTAGTCGAAGCGGCCATAACTGACCCGAAACGCGAGCGAACACATGTTTTCGTCCGGATAATCCTGGCGCGCGAGCAACCCGGGTTCCGGCACCGCGCTTCGCGCCGCGTCACCCTGGCCGGTCCAAACCGAGCCATTGGCCGCAACGTTGCGAACCACGAAGCCCGGATAGCCGGCACGCTCATGCCGCAGCACGATCTGGTCGGCCGCCCCCGCACGTAGTTGCTCACAAGCCTCGCCTTGGGCCCGACGCCAGGCGACATAGGCGCGGTAGTTATTGGCAAAGGGCGCGGCAAAGGGCGCCGGGTAGGCATAGTCGGGAAATCCCCGGTCGATGAGCGTCCGGATGGGCAGCATCGCCGCCACGTCCGTAATGCCCGACAGCACGAACGTTCCGGCTGGCGCCGGCGGCGTGTCGTTCCCGACATCGCCCACGTGATCCGGATGCAGGTGCGTGGCGACAAAGTAATCGATCTCCGTGCGGCCCGTCGCGCGCAGGTGTCGCAGCGCATAACGCCCAATCCACTCGCCGGGCCGCCGCGAACCATCGGGGCGCGGAGGACTGCATAATCCCGGCCGGTAACTGCCGGCGCCGGCGTCGATCATGATGCTGGTGCCATCCGGGCAAATGATCAGCGTCGAGTTCCCCAGGCCCGTCGCGATCTGGTGGATATCCAGTGTTCCCGGGGTCCAGGGCGGCAGGGTGTCGGCGCGCAAGACGGTCAGCGCCAGGCAAGCTGACACGGTCAGCCCACTGATCAGGGAGCGCATGGCCGGCTCCTTAGTAGCGCCAACTGAGGGTAACGCCGTAGGTGCGCGGTTCGCCGAGATATTCCGCCAGCACGCCCTGGGTGGACGGGGTCAGCAGGTATTCGGTGTCGGCCAGGTTTTTCCCCCACAAGCTTACGCGCCAGTGGCCATCGGCGCTGTCCCACCGGATGCTCGCGTTGACCAGGGAATAAGCCGGGACAAACAGGTTCGGGTCCTTGGTGGCTCCCGTATAGTAGTCGTCCGTCCAGGAATAGGAAGCGGTCAAGGACACGGTGCCTCGTTCGCCGAGCGATACCTGATAATCCGCCCCGGCTGAAAACTTGTTCTTCGGGGAAGATCCCAGCGGATTGCCCGTGTTGTTCAGCACGCCGGGGACGAGGAAATTGTCGTAGGTTGCGTCCAGCCGGCCGTAAGCGATGTTCAGCGCCAGGCTCTTCACCGGCGTGAACAGCAGTTCGATTTCCGCGCCATCCATGGTTGCCGCACTGGCATTGACGATGGTGAGGACCTGCGTCGGGGTGTGGAAATACAGTTCCTGTTTGTCCGCATATTTCTCATGGAAAACGGCCACGTTGGCGCGCAGGCGCTTATCCCAGAACTGGGCCTTCAACCCCACCTCGTAGTTGGTAACCGTTTCCGGGGAGAACGGCACCGCGGCAATGGCGGCCGTGGACGCCTCGGTGTTGTAACCGCCTGAGGTAAAGCCACGGGTGACGCTGCCGTAAATGTTCACGGCCTTGGCCGGCTGCCACGTCAGGACGGCCCGGGGCGTAAACTCGCTCCAGCGTGTGCTCAAGCCGTTCGACGTGAAGCCCCTGGTGGAAACGATGTTGTCGACGCGCACCAATGCGGCCTCCTTGCGATCGGAGGTGAAACGTCCGCCGAGCGTCAGTCCGATGGCAGGGGTGACGCGCCATGTGCCGTCCAGATAGGCCGCCAGGCTTTCCGTATCGACCTTCTGGTCGATATTTTGGCTGCTGACCGTGTTGCCGGAGCCGGCGGCAAAGGCGCGGATCTGCAGATTACGGTGCGCCGCTTCGTTCAGGTAATAGATTCCGGAGACAAAATCCCCGCGCGCCCATTTCGGGCTGGCGTAGCGCAACTCTTGGCTGAAGGTGCCGGGATTGTCGCGGTCGTAATTCACGGTCTGGCTGCCGCCGGTGAGGAAACTATAGCTGACGCCCGTGCCCGAGAATGTCTCGCCTGACTGCGATTCGCGGTAGGCCGTGATGGAGGTGAAACTGCCCGCCGGCGTCTGCCAATCAACATTGGCCGAAGCTCCCCAGATATTGCGTGCATATCCCTGCACGACGCCAATTTCGGCGGTGCGCCGGTCGCCGTCATTGCCCACCCCCTTGGAGGAAAGCGTGCGCCCGCCGGTGCGGTCGTCGGCATAGTCGGCCCGCAGGAGGACCTTCACCTCGGGGCTCGCCTGGAAAAGCAACTGCCCGCGAATGCTGGAGCTGTCCTGATCATCCAACTCGCGTCCATTCAGGCGGTCACGCCCATAACCGTCGTGCGCGTGTCCGGAAACGGTCAGGCTGGCCGCCATTCTTTCGCCCAGGGGCAGGCTGGCCATGCCGTCATATTTCCGTTCGTTGAAATTGCCCATTTCGATCGAAGCCGCCGCCGCCTTGACGCCCAGCAGGGGCTGCCGGGTATTGAGCACGACCGCACCACCCGTGACATTGCGGCCAAACAGAGTGCCCTGCGGGCCGCGCAGGATCTGGACGGAATCGAGGTCGTAGAGCTCGAAGGTGGCCGCGGAATTGCGCGGGATGAAAACGTCGTCGATCACGACCGCCACGGGCTTGTTCACGCCAATCTGTGTGAAAGTGTTGGTCGCACCGCGAATCGCAATCGTCGGGCTGGTGTTGTTGAAGGCGGAAACCAGGAAGTTTGGCGTCAGGCGCGAAAGGTCCCGCAGGCTCTCCACCTTGAAGCGATCAAGCGTGCGATATGAAAGCGAGGTCATGGCGATCGGAACGTCCTGCGCCTCCTGGGGGCGCTTCTGCACGGTCACGGTCACACTGTAGGGATCCAGCTGAAGGGTTTCAGCCTGCCGGTCGCCGGATTCGTCAGCGCGGCTTGCCGCCTGCGTCTGGATCCGGCTTGGGGCGTTTTTTGGTTCGATTCCCGTCGTCTTGCGCACGGCGAAGGCACCGGTCCGGGTATCCTGGGAGGCGACAAGCCCTGTGTCGGCGAGCATCTGCTCGATGGCATCGCGCGGCGTGTATTCCCCGAACACAGCTTTGGTCGGGACGCCACCGACCGTGTCGGCGGAGAAGACGATCTCGCGACCGGCCTGCCGGGCGAAGGCCTTGAGCGTTTCGCCGGCAGGACCGGCCGGGAGATCGAAGCTTTTCTTCGCGGCGTCGGCCGCGGACAGCGTGAGCACGGCGGCGAGGGCCGCGAGACCGGATAGGGCAGGCCGCAGCAGGCGGCGCAACGGGGGCAGGATCGTCGTAAGCATGTTGAGGTTCGGTTGACTGCTTACACGAACCCCGGCGCGGCGCTTTCCATTAAATAAAATCTCCGCGTCACTGTTTTGTCACCCATGGCCTCACGGCGTGCCGGTCAGCACGATCTCGTCGCCACCGCGCCACTCCGCCTTCATGCCGAAGTCGGATTCCATCAGACGCACAAAGCCCTCGACGTTGTCCGAGCGGAAGGTCGCACTGAGCCGCACCGTCCGCAGCGCCTCGGCGGCGAGCACCAGCCGCACCGGGTTGCGCCGGTTGAACTCGGCCACGATCTCGGCGAGCGGAGCGTCCGTGAAATCCAGCAGCCGCGGCTGCCAGGCGAGCCGGGCCTCGATTTCCGCCGGTGGCACCACCGTCACCTGCGGCGCGGGCGCCGCGGGCGCAAGTGACACAACCGTGCGCTCGTTCATGCCCATCAGCGGAATGACCGGCTCGACGCCGGGAGCCGAGGGCGCGGCGACACTGACCTTGCCCTCGGTGACCAGCACCTCGACCGAGGCGGGGTCGAGCCGGACGTTGAACGCCGTGCCCACCGCGCGCACGGCCACGCCGCCGGCCTCGACGAAGAACGGCCGCGCCGCATCCTTCGCCACCTTGAAATGAGCCTCCCCGCGCTCGAGGCGCACACGGCGCTCGCCCGCCGTGTAATGTTCGGTGATAACCGCCCCGCGGTTGAGTTCGATCACGCTGCCGTCGGGCATCTCGCGTTGCTCGATGAGCGCCAGTGAACGCACCACCGGCACCCCGCCGGCGGGGGTCCCCGGCGCCACAGGTTTTGAGAGGATGAAAATCCCGACCGCTACTGCCGCGGCCGCCGCGAGCACCGGCCAGGCCCAGCGCTGGCCTGCCCGCGCCTGCTTCGGGGCCAACAGGTCGGGATCGGGCATGGCGTGCACCGAGGTCTGCAGGCCGGCAAGGCGGTCGAGCTCGTCCCAACCCCAGCGGTGCTCGGCCCAGGCGGCCGGGTGGTGCGGATCAGCCGCCAGCCACAGGGAAAATTCATCCTGCTCGGCCGCGGTCAGGCCGCGGTCGTGGCGGATCATCCATTCCGCCGCGGCCTGCGCGACGGGGTCTTTGTCGGGGGAACTGGTCGGAGTCGTCATGGGCGGAAGCCCCGGCCGTAGCCGTGGCGGCGGAAATATTCGATGCACTTGCGGAGGCCAATGGCGCCCTGTGCCTCGACCGTGTGCTCGGAAATGACCAGACGCGCGGCGACCTCCTTCTGGGAAAGGCCGTAGATCTTCCGCAGCGTCACTATCTGGCGGCAGCGGTCGGGCAGGGACTGGATGGCGCGGATCAAAAGCTGGAGGTCCTCGGCGCGGGCCACCGACTCGGGGATGGCCGCGCTTTCATCGAAGACACCCGACGCGTCGATTTCCGCGACCCCGTCCGGCCGCTCATGCCGCAGGTGGCGCAGCTGGTTGAGCGCAAGGTTGCGTGCCGTGACGAAGAGGAAGGCCTTGGCGCAGGCGATGGACCCGGTGCCGCGCGCCCGCAGGAGTCGCGAATAGGATTCCTGGACGAGGTCGTCGACATCAGCGAGCGTCGGGAACCGGCTGCGCAGCCAGCCGCGCAGCGCCGGCTCGTGCGGCTGCACTTCCTCGGCGAACCAGCGGGCAAGCTCTGAATCGGGTGGTGGCATCGATGCGGTGGGCGGTCCATCCTGTTGGCCCGTCCATCCTCTAGACACCCCAGCCCGCCAAACCAATTAAAAGAAATCTTGGAATAATTTGGCCCGTGAGCCCGGCATAGCCCGATCCATTTGTAGTCTATTAAATTACAAGCGGCTCGGGGTGGAACCCGGCCTCCGGCCGGGTTCCACCTCAAGATATAACCCGCTCTGTCCAAATCCACGCGCCGACCTCGTGGACGCGGTGGAAGTCCTTCGACCACTCGGGGATCGGCGCGAGGTCCCAGCGCCAGGTGCGGTCGGGCTTGGGCAGGCCGAAGCGCTCGTGCAGCGTCTCCTTTTTCAGCTGCCGGCCGTCGCGCCCGATGTCGAGCCGGGCCGCGTCAGCCATGAGCAGGCGCACGCCGGTCCGTTCACCGAGCCAGGCGAGGTGCCGCCGCGCGGCCGCCTTGGCGCAACGGTCCGGCAGGCCCTTGTCCTTGGCATACGCCGGCAGGGAATGACCGGGCACGAGGCCGAGCTGCGAGATGCAGTTGGCCGACACGATGAAATCCGGCTCGCCACCCGGCGGCGGTCCCGGATCGGCCCGGGCGAAGATCTCCGGCGCCTCGTGCGGCGCCACGGTCGCGCGCACCGCGGCCAGGGTGGCGAGCGCGCCGCTGGCGTCCCAGTTCACGCCGCGCACCCGCCCCGGAAAGGCCCGCTCCCACCGGCGGACCTCCGCGCTGGTGACGATGTCGGCGAGCACGACCTCGCGGAACGTCGCGACGAGTTCCTCCACCGGCACATCGAGGCAGTCACCCGCCCCGATGACGAGCACGCGGTCGTGCTTCCGGCAGCCCTGCCCCACCTCGCGCACCAGCTTCCGGCTCTCCGCCAGATGCGACGCCCAGGCCGCGCGCACACGGGCGTGGCGCGTCGCGATGTCTTCGTGTTCGCGCAACAGCCCGAGCTGCCGCGCGGCGGGCGGGCAGGTCGTGAGGAAACGGCGGAAGAGGCGGGTGAACATGGGGCGGGTTTCGGCGGAGGGCCGGCCTCCCGGCCGGCCGCAGTCGGTCAGGAGACCCCGCCTAAAGTCATTTCTTCAGATACTCCGCCAGCCAGGCGAAGATCTCCTGGTGCCAGCGCTCGCTGTTCTGCGGCTTGAGAACCCAGTGGCCCTCGTCGGGAAACATCACGAGCCGCGACGGCACGCCCTGGCGCTGCAGCGCGGTGAAGAGCTCCATGCCCTGGCTGATCGGCACGCGGAAATCGAGATCGTTGTGAATGATGAGATTCGGGGTCTTGAAGTTTCCCGCGTAGACGTGCGGCGACCACTTGCGCTGGTCCGTGTCCTTCCACGGCACGCCCGATTCCCACTCGGCGAACCAGACCTCCTCGGTGGTGCCATGCATGGCCTCGAGGTTGTAGACCCCACAGTGCGTGACGAGGGTCCTGAACTTGTCGGTGTGGCCCTGAAACCAGTTCATCATGTAGCCGCCGTAGCTGGCGCCGGCCGCGGCCATGCGCGTGGCATCGATCCACGGCTGCTGCTCCAGATGGGCGAGCGCGGCCATGAGGTCCTCGAAAACCTTGCCGCCCCAGTCGCGCGAGATCTCGTCGGTGAATTTCTGGCCGAACCCGGTCGAGCCGCGCGGATTCGGCAGCGCCACGACGTAACCCTGTGCAGCCCAGACCTGCGGGTTCCACCGGGTGGACCAGTTGTCCATGGATGCGCTCTGCGGACCGCCGTGCACCCAGAAGACGAGCGGGTGCTTCTTCGCCGGGTCGAAGCCGGGCGGCTTGATGATCCACATCTGCACGGGTGCACCGCCCGCGCCGGCGACGGTCACGGACTCGGCCGCGGGCATTTTGATTTCCCTCAATAGACCGGCGTTGGCGCGCGTGAGCTGGAAGGGCGCTTGGCGGGTAACGAGGTCGGCGCGCCAGACCTCCGGCGGCTCGGTGAAACTCGCGTGCAGGTAGACGATGAAACGGCCGTCGGCGGACGGCGTGGCGGCGGTATTGACGCCGCCGCTGGCGATCTTCCGCACGGCGCCGCCGGCGGCCCCGACCGCCCAGAGCGACTCCGTGCCGGCGTCCTGCGCCGGGAAATACAAGCTCTGGCCGTCGGCAGCCCAGGCGAAGGCCCCGACCGAGGAATCGAAGTCCGCCGTCAGGCTCCAATCCTCGCCGCTCGTGCGGGAGCGAACGCGCAGCTGCCAGCGGTCGGCCTCGAAGCCGGCGCGCGCCTGCGCGCGGTAGGCCAGCAGCTTGCCGTCCGGCGAGTAACGCGGGAAGGCGTCGGCCGCGGCGCTCGTCGTGACCTGCCGGCGTTCGCCGGTGGCAATGTTGACGGTCCAGATGTCGTGGTTGGTCAACCAGGCCTGCTCGCGGGTGACGGCGTGGGGCGCGGTGAAGGCCAGTTCCGTGCCGTCGGGCGAGAAAGCAAAGTCGTCGCCGGCGCTGAAGGTCGAGGAGGTCGGCACGGCGTCGTTGTCACCCGGCGTGACATTGCGCGGCTCGCCCGCGGCCTCGCCCCCGGCGAAACCGAGGACGAAGAGGTGCTGGCGCTTGCCCTCGACCCACGAGTCCCAGTGCCGGTAGAGGAGCTGGGTGGCAACGCGAGCCTTGACCTTGCTCTTTTCACGCCGATCGAGCTCCTCCTTGTTCAACTTGTCCGCCTCGGCGAAGGGTTTCGCGGAGAACTGCGGGAACACCGCGGACACGAACGCGAGCTTGTTGCCGCTGGGCGCCCAGACGGGCTGCGTGGCCCCGGTGCTCAGGTTGGTCAGCCGACGCGCCTCGCCGCCCGAGACCGGCAGCACCCAGACTTGATACGAACCCTCGCGGTTCGACTCAAAGGCGATCCACCGGCCGTCCGGCGACCAGCGCGGATGCCGGTCGTGCTTGTGCGAATGAGTCAGGCGGCGGGGATTGCCGCCGGCAGCGGACACGAGCCAGAGGTCGCTTTGGGTGGTGTTCTCGTCCTTGAGCACCTCGGTGACAACGTAGACAACCTGCGTGCCGTCAGGCGACGGTTGCGGATCGGAGACGCGCTTGAACCGGAAAAGGTCCTCCAGTTCGATGGGGCGGGCCGCGGCATGGAGAGCGGCGGCCAGGGAAATCAGGATGAGAAGGAGGCGGGATGGTCTGATCATGGGGGATTTTTGGCCGGGAGATTGAGCCCCGGCCGGCCCCATGAAAAGCCTGCGTTGCTGCCGCGCGGCGGATTTCGAAAGCCTTTTTGTCCTGTTGGCATCCCGGCGAACCTCCTGCTATGATTCCTCCGTCCCTCATCCCGGCGTGAACTTCCATCGCTTCATCCTGCCCCTGCTAACCCTCTGCGTCCTGGCTGTCGCCGGCGCAGCCAGCGCCCAAACGCCGGCGGAAAATCCGCTCTGGCTCCGCCATCCCGCCGTCTCGCCGGACGGCACCGCGATCGCCTTTACCGCCGGCGGCCGGATCTGGCGCGTGCCCGTGGCCGGCGGCGTGGCCGTGCCGCTGACCGACGCCGACCAATACTCCACGCGCCCGGTGTGGTCGCCCGACGGCTCGATGCTCGCCTTCGCCGCCAAGCCGCACGGCAACTTCGACCTCTTCATCATGCCCGCCGGTGGCGGGAAGATCACGCGGCTGACCTATCACTCCGCGGACGACCAGCCCTGCGCCTTTTCCCCCGACGGCTCGGTGGTTTACTTCGCCTCGTCCCGCCTCGGCAGCCCTGAGACCATCCTCGCCGGGGGTTACGCCAACAGCGACCAGCTCTACGCCGTGCCCGCCCTCGGCGGCCGCAGCCGGCTCGTCATCCCGACGCCGGCCCTCGCGGTCTCGGCCGACCCGCGCGGCGGACAGCTGCTCTACGAAGACCGGCCCGTCTATGAAAACGAGTGGCGCAAGGGCGCCGTCTCCGACGGTGCCCACGACATCTGGCTCTACGACCTGGCGAAAAAGACCCACCGCAAGCTGACGGATTTTCGCGGCGAGGACCGCAACCCCGTCTGGGCGCCGGATGGCAGCGGTTATTATTACCTGAGCGAACGGTCCGGCTCGTTCAATGTGTGGCGGGCCGGCCTCAAACCGGGCGCGCGGCCCGTCCAGGTCACCGCCCACCGCGAAACCGCGGTGCGTTTTCTCAGCGTGGCGAACAACGGCACACTGGTCTACGGCCTCGAAGGCGAAATCTGGTGCCGGCCGGCCGGAGCGAAGCAGGCCGCCCGCGTGCCCGTCCGCCTCCCGCCGGGCGCGGACCGCCCGGCCACCACCACCGTCAGCGCCAACGACTATCTCACCGAGATGAAACTCTCCGCCGACGGCACCCAGGTCGCCGTCGTCGCCCGGGGCGAGGTGTTCGTGCTCTCGACCGCGACCGGCACCACCCGCCGCATCACCCGCACCGCGGCACACGAGCGCGACGTCAGCTTCGCCCCCGACGGTCGCTCGCTCGTCTATGTCAGCGAGCGCGACGGCGACATGAATATCTACGAGGCGACCCTGGACGAGGGCACCGGGATCGTCGTGGAGCGCAAGCTCGTCGACACGGCCGGCGACGTGCTTTACCCGAAGATCTCGCCCGACGGCCGGCTCCTCGCCTACCTCGCCGACCGCAACCAGCTCCGGGTGCTCAACCGGGCCACCGGCGCGACCGTGACGGCCCTGCCCGCCGGCTACTTTTACTCCTACCGGGACGACGACATGAGCTTCGAATGGTCGCCGGACAGCCGGTGGCTCACCGCCACCGTCGGCTCGATCGTGACGAACCAGGACATCGTGCTGCTCGACGCCTCGGGCCGGGCCGCGCCGATGACCGTCACCCACAGCGGTTATCACGATGCCGGGCCGCGGTTCAGCCCCGACGGCAAGGCGGTCCTCTGGGCCTCGGGCCGCGAGGGCATGCGCCATGCCGACGCCACCACCGGGCAGCTCGACATCTACCTCGCCTACCTCACCCGCGCCGGCTTCGACGCCAAGGACGAGGCGGACGGGGCCGACTGGCAGCCGCAACCCGGCGGCATCGAGCAACGGACGAAACGGCTGACACCGTTCTCCCTCACGCCGCTGCTTTATGCGCTCTCCGCCGGGCACGACTCGCTGCTCGTCGTGGAGAAGTCGCCCGCCGGCAAGGCCGTCGCCCGGCGCTTCGACGTGGCGACCGGCGAATCGACCGAGCTCTTCACCAGACCCCTCGCCGACGCCTACGCCGTCGATGCCGCCGGGTCGCAGGTTTACGCCCTGGCCGGCGGCGCCGTGGAAAGGACCGACCTCGCCACCGGCACGACCACGAGCTTCCCGCTCGACACCACCATGGACGTCGACGTCCACGCCGAGGCGGCCCACTGGTTCAACCATTTCTGGCGTCTCACCAAGCTGAAGTTCTACGAGCCCACGCTGCACGGCCGCGACTGGGACGCGCTGCGCACCCGTTACGCGCGCTTCCTCCCCCATCTCGAGACCTGGGAGGATTTTGCCGAGATGATGTCCGAGCTGGCCGGCGAGCTGAACGCCTCGCACATGGGCTGCTATTACCTGAAACCCCCGCCGCTCGCCGACCACACCGCCTCGCTCGGCGTGCACTTCGACGACGACTACGCCGGGCCGGGCCTGCGCGTGGCCGCGGTGCTGCCCGGCGGCCCGGCCGACCTGCCCGGCAGTCGTCTCGGGCCCGGCACGCTCATCCTCGCGATCGATTCCGAGCTGATCAACGAATTCACCAACCTCGACCAGCTGCTCAACGGCATGGCGGACACCGCCGTCCAGCTGCTCATCCAGCCCCCCGGCAGCAAGACCACGCTGATCGAGACGGTGGTGCCCATGACCGGGCAGCAGGCCGTCGCGCTCAGCTATGCGCGCTGGGTGGCCGGACGGAAGGCGCTGGTGGAAAAACTCTCCGGTGGCCGCCTCGGCTATGTGCACCTCCCGGCGATGGACCTCGACACCTACAAGCGCGCCTATGGGGAGGTCATCGGCGACTACCGGAACAAGGAGGCCCTGGTCATCGACGTGCGCTACAACGCCGGCGGCAACCTGCACGAACAGCTCGTCACGCTCTTCACCGGCGAGCTCCTCGCCGGCTTCACCAACCGCGACAACGAGGTGGTCGGCCGCATCCCGTCGGGCCGCTGGGCGCGGCCCACGGCGCTCGTGCAGAACGCCGCCTCGTATTCCGACGGCAGCATCTTCCCCCATCTCTACCAGCGCCAGAAGCTCGGCCCCGTGGTGGGCGACCGCACGCCCGGCACCGGCACCGCGGTGTGGTGGATGCTGCCGATGAAAGGCGCGCTCAAGTGGGGCATCCCGCAGCTCGGCGCCCGCGATTTCAAGACCGGCTGGTTCGAGAACCGGGAGATCGTGCCCGATGTCGCCGTGGCCAACGACCCCGGGTCGCTCGCCGCCGGCCGCGACCCGCAGCTGGAGGCCGCCGTCGGGGTCCTGCTGAAGAAACTGCCCCGCCGCTGATCCGCCCGGCCGGCCGCTCACCCGGCGCGGCGAACCGCCAGTCCCGGCCGGCAGGCCGCAGGGCTTTTGTCTTGTTGCAGCGCTGACCCGAAACACTAGGTTTCCGGCCCCATCCCCCCATGCTTATGATGAAACGTTCCCTCGCGTTCCTCACGCTGCTCGCCTCGACCCTGACGCTGTCCGCAGCGCCCGCGTCGGTCGAGGGCTTCAGCCACATCAAGTCCCTCGGCGGTTTCGATGAATACCGCCTCGAAACCAACGGCCTCCAGGTCCTGCTCATGCCCGACCACTCCGCCCCGGTGATCACCTTCATGGTCACCTACCGCGTCGGTTCCCGCAACGAGGTCACCGGCACCACCGGCGCCACCCACCTGCTCGAGCACCTGATGTTCAAGGGCTCCGCCAACTTCAACAAGGACAAGGGCAACAAGGTCGACCAGATCCTCGACCCGATCGGCGCCACCAACAACGCCACCACCTCCGTCGACCGCACCAACTACTACGAGACCTTCGGCAGCGAGCACCTGCCCATGGTCGTCGAGATGGAGGCCGACCGCATGCGCGGCCTGCTCCTCCGGGAGGAGGACCGGCGCCCCGAGATGACCGTCGTCCGCAACGAGTTTGAGCGCGGCCAGAACAACCCCATCCAGGCCCTCTTCCTCGAGCTCGGCTCCTACGCCTACATCGCCCACCCCTACCACCACTCCACCATCGGCTGGCGCTCCGACATCGAGAAGGTCTCCATCGAGAAGCTCCGCGAGTTCTACGACACCTTCTACTGGCCCGACAACGCGACCGTCACCGTCATCGGCGACTTCGATCCCGCCAACGCCCTCGGCCTGATCAAAAAGTTCTACAGCCCCATTCCCAAGGCCCCGCGGCCCATCCCGCAGATCTACACCGAGGAGCCCGCCCAGAGCGGCCCGCGCCGCTTCGTCATCAAGCGCGCCGGCCAGCTCGGCGCCGTCGCCATCGGCCACAAGATCCCGGCCGGCACGCACCCCGACTTCCCCGCCATCCAGGTCCTCGCCTCCATCCTCGGCTCGGGCAAGAACAGCCGCCTTTACAAGTCCATCACCGACCAGAGCCTCTCCACCGGCGTCTTCACCTTCGCCCGCTTCACCCACGACCCGATGCTCCACTACACCTTCGTGCCGCTCGCCCCGGGCGTGACCCACGAGCAGGTCGAGAAGATCGCCCTCGCCGACATCGAGAAGATCAAGGCCGACGGCGTCACCGATGCCGAGGTGCAGAGCGCCATCAACCAGATCGTGGCCGACTCGGCCTTCCAGCGCGACGGCACCTTCGCCATCGCCGCCCAGATCAACGAGTGCATCGCCGTCGGCGACTGGACGCTCTACGAGACCCTCGACCAGGCCACCGCCAAGGTCACGGCCGCCGACGTCAAGCGCGTCGCCAACCTCTACTTCAACGAGGACCAGAGCACGACCGGCTGGTTCATCCCCCTCGCGCCCGCCGCCCCGAAGGCCCCGGCCGCCAAGTAACCTTCCACAGCCTTTCCCCATGAAACGCATCCTCTTTCTGTTCTCTGTCCTTGGCCTGCTGTCCTCCGTCGCCCTCGCCCAGATCGCGCCGAAGGTCACCCGCACCCGCATCTCCGGGATGGACGTCCTCCTCTACCCGACCGGCGTGAAGAACGTCGTCAACATTCGCGGCTCCCTGCCCGCGGGTGACGTCTTCTCCGCCGGCACCAATCCCGCCGTCGCCACCCTCACCGGCCTCCTGCTCGACCAGGGCACGACCACGCAGGACAAGTTCGCCATCGCGGCCAAGCTCGAGGCCGTCGGCGCCACGCTGGACTTCAGCGTCGGCAACGAGCTCGTCGAGATCAGCGCCAAATGCCTGAAGAAGGACGTGCCGCTCGTCATCGCGCTCATCGCCGAGCAGCTCCGCTTCCCGGCGCTGTCCGCCGAGGAGTTCGAGAAGGCGAAGAAGCAATACGCCGGCAACATCAAGCGTTCGCTCGAGAGCACCGATTTCCTGGCCTCCGAGGCCGCCGCGCTCGCGCTCTATCCCATCGGCCACCCGAACCGCCCGACCCCGCACGCCGAGATGCTCGCCGCCATCGAGCGCGCCACCCTCGACGAGGTGAAGGCCTTCCACCAGGCTCACTACGGCCCGGCGCACCTGACCCTCACCGCCGTCGGCGACCTCGACATCCCGCAGATCCAGGGCGAGCTCACCAAGGCCTTCGCCGGCTGGACCGGCGGGGTTGCCCTGCCCGCCGCCCTCCCGGCCTCGCCGGGCGACGGCGCGAAGGAACAGGTCGTCTTCATGCCCGAGAAGACCAGCGTCAGCGTGATCATGGCCCAGCCCTCCCGCCTGCGCTACGGCCAGGAGGACTACCAGGCCCTGCGCGTCGCCACCGCCATCCTCGGCAGCGGCTTCACCGGCCGCCTCATGGGCAATGTCCGCGACAAGGAGGGCCTCACCTACGGCATCAGCGCCCGCCTCGCGAGCGACACCTTCGCCGACGGCGACTTCCGCATCGCCGCCACCTTCGCGCCCAACCTGCTGGACAAGGGCATCGCCTCCACCCAGCGCCAGCTCACCCTCTGGTATGGCGAGGGCGTGACCGACAAGGAGGTCGCCGACCGCAAGACCAACCTCATCGGCACCTTCAAGGTCGCGCTCGCCACCACCGACGGCATGGCCAACCAGCTCCTCGCGACCGTCAACCGCAACCTGCCGCTCAGCTGGCTCGACACCTACCCGGCCGAGATCGCCGCGCTCACGCCGGCCCAGGTCAACGGCGCCATCAAGAAGCACCTCAACCCGGACAAGATGGTCCTCATCAAGGCCGGCACCGTCCCCGGCGCAGTTGCCAAGTAAGCCCGCTCGCTTCTCCCACGACGCCCGCCCTCCCCGGCGGGCGTTTTTATTTTTGCCGCCTCCCGGCTCCCCGCTCCATGCTCCCGGCCAACCGATGCCCGCCATTCTCTATACCGTCCGCACCACCTGCCCGACCATCCAGGTCCGCGGCCGCTATCTCGCCTGGCTCTCGCCGAACCACATCATGGAGGTCATGAAGGGCGGCGCCACCGGCGCGCGCATCGTGCTGCCGGACCGCGCCGGCGACACGGCGCCGGCGGTCGTCGAGACGCAATACGTCTTCCCCTCGCGGAAGGCCTTCGACGACTACCTCCGCGATCATGCCCCTGCGTTGCGCGCCGACGGCCTGAAGCATTTCCCGCCCGAGTGCGGAATCACCTACGAGCGCCAGGTCGCCGAGATCGCCGCGGAGCTGTAGGTGGAGTGCGTTGCCCTCAACGCGCTCTTTCAAACCAACGCGTTCCACCCAGAAACATGTAACGTATTATATTACACGTTTCTGTCCGTCACCTTTCAGCTCCACGCTGATGACGTGCAGCTCGCGGTCACCGACATTTTCCAGGGTGTGCGGTGGCAGGGCCTCGCCCCACATCACGGCCGGCAGCGTGGCCGGCGCCGGGCGCCCGCGGGTGTCTACCTGCACCTTGCCGTCGGCATCCCGCCGGACAAAATCGCTCCAGCTCATGATTTGGTGCACCGCCGGCCACCGGTGCGTGTGCAACGGCACCGTGTCACCCGGCGCGATCCGGGTGTCGAGCACCCGGACGCGGTCGTTCTCCAGCACCAACCGGTGATAGTTCGGCGCGGCGATCAGGGCGTCGAGTTCCGGGGGCCAGTTTTCGGACGACGGGTTCATTTCAACTGCTCGTCCGCCAGGCCGACCTTGCGCAGGAAGATCGGCCAGCGCGGATCAGAATAGAGCGGCTCCAGATACCAGCTGTTGATCAGCCATGCCATGCTCGGGTCCCGTGAGGCCGCCGCCCTTTCCAGGGCCGCGAAGGCCCGGTCATTCTCTCCCAGGTAGGCACACAGCCACGCAATCGACTGCTGCAGGTCCGCCAGGTCGCCGTCGATGCGGGAATATCCCTCCAGCCGGGCCAGCTGCTCGCGGGCCTCCTTTTCCTGACCGCGCGCGATGGCGAGCAGGCCCTGGGCGTTGGTCCGGTCGATCCCCTCCTGGTCCTGCGCGATCTCGGCCTCAGCCTCGGCAAAGCGTCGCTGGCCGATCAGGCCCCAGGACAGGATGCTGCGATAACTGGTGCCGCCGGGCGCCAGCTGCAGGGCCCGGCGCGCCGACCGCTCGGCTTCGACCCAGTTTTTATTCATGTAAAACATGATGCTCAGGTCAATTTGCGTGGAGGCATTGAGCGGGTCGAGTTGCACCGCCCGTTGGGCCAGTCGATAAGCCTCTTCCGTCTGGCCGATGTTGAACAACAGGACCGCGGCGCCCGCCAGGGCGTCAGGCTGGTTCGGCTGCAGTTGGAGTGCGCGGCGGAAGGCCTGCTCGGCTCCGCGCCAATCCCACTCGGCGGTGCGGAGAATCCAGCCCAGCGCCAGCAGCACCTCCGGCGAATCGGGCTCGAGCGCCCGGGCCCGGTCGATGGCCGCCCGGGCCGCCGCCCAAGCCCGCAGGCTCGGGGTGCCGCCCCATCGGCCCAGCCGCGTATGCGCGCTCGCCAGCTGCACCCACGCCGCCGTGAATCTGGGTTCGATCGCCACGGCCTTCTCAAAGTGCACGACGGCCGCCCGCAAATCGCTGTTGCCGGCCTTGGCGAACAACGCTTTGCCGGCGAGATATTCCTGGTAGGCCTCGAGATCGACCGTCGGGCGCGCCGCCACCATGCCCATCTTCAGCTGCAGGTTTTGCGCAATCAACCCCGCGATCTCATCCTGCACTGCGAAGATGTCCTTGATGTCCCGCGTGAAGGTGTCGCTCCACACGTGAAATCCATCGGACGCCTTGATGAGCTGTGCCGTGATGCGGACCTTGTCGCCCGCCTTGCGCACGCTGCCCTCGACCACGTAGGCGACGCCCAGCTGCTTCGCGATCTCGGGCACGGGCACCTCCTTGCCCTTGAAATAAAACGCCGAGGTGCGCGCCGACACCTTCAGGCCGGGCACCTTCGCGAGCACGTTGAGCAGCTCCTCGCTGATGCCGTCGGAGAAATACTCGTTGGCCTTGTCGTCCGACAGGTTGGCGAAGGCGAGCACGGCGACGGATTTGTCGTCGGCTGGAGCCGGGAGGGCCGGCTTGATGGCCCCGGTTTGTTGCGCCTTGAGGTCCTGTAGCGTTGCCATTCCCTCGCTGAGGATGCGCTGCACGCGCGGATCACCGCGCACGGCGGCAAAGGCCGGATGATGGCGCAGGTTGGGCAGACGCCAGCACCGGCCGCCCGGGGAGAGCCTGGCCCAATCACGCTCAAGGGCCGTAATGGCCGCCTCAGGCTCATTGAGGGCCAGGAAGACCTGGCTCTCCGCCTCAAAGCCGGGAATATTCTGCGTGCCGCCCAGTTCGACGCGCAGCTGCCACGCTTCCCTCGCCGCCTCGCGCTGTCCGGTGAGCGCAAGCAGCATGGCGCGCTGATTTAGCAGCGTGAAGTTTCGGCCGTCGGACTTCAGGCGCTCCTCGACCACCGCCAGCGCGTTTCGCCACTCGGCCTGGGCCGCCGCCGATCGCCCGGCCGCGGCATGAGCCCACCCGGTCAGATAGCCCTTGGGTTCGCGGGCGGCATATTCCTCGAAATAGTCCTGCGACACCAGGGCCAGGGCTTGCAGGGCCTTCTCGGGCTCTGCGCGCCAGAGCCAGTAATAAGCAATGGCCGAACCAAAGGAGGGCTCCTGGCGAAAGCGGGCCGGGATCTTGTCGATAAAGCGACCGGCCTCCGTCAGCTCGTGCCAGCTCCGCATGAGCACATTGAGCTTTTCGTAATAGGCCCCGCGCAGCACCTCGGGACCCGCGAGCATCTCATCCTGGATGGCCTCGGCTTCGGCGTAACGGCCGGCCGTGCGCAGGCGCAGTCCTTCAAACCAAAGCGCGAGCGGAAGGAGCCCCGTGCGGGGCAGGGCCCGCAGCTTCGCCAGCAACCCTTGCACGGCGGCCTCGTTCTGCTGCCGGCCTTCCGCCCGCAGCAGGCTGAAAATGACCTGCTGATCCTCGGGGGCACGACCGTGCAGCTCCCGCAGCATCCGCAGCACTTCCGCGTCGTTGCCCGTGCCTTCCAGAGAGCGGGCGACCGCCAGGGCCGCCCGCACCGACGACGGGTCAAGCTGGCTGGCCCGCTCTGCCTGCGAGCGCGCCTTCTCCCGCCGGCTCGCACTGGCGTCGTAGGTGTTCAAAAAGAGATTTTGCGACGCAAACGAGGCGACCGCCCACACCTCGGCATCGGCCGCATCGAGCGTGAGGGCGCGCTGGCAGAGTTCGTCGGCAAGCCACGAGGTCTCCCGGGTGAAGTTGGGATCCTCAAGCAGTTGCATCGCCTGATTCGCCAGCTTGCGAGCCTCGGACAGCGGGGCGGCCGGCTTTTTGGCGGACGCCGCCGCCGGCGGGCCGGAGTGCTGCCACGGCCGGGCAATCGAGAGACCCAGCACCACAACGGCCACGCCACAGAGCGCCAGCCAGGGGCCAAGGCGCGGGCCCTTTGGAAGCGGGGCGACCTCGCCGCGTTCTGCGGGACGGGGGCGTTCCGGCTCCTTGCTCCCCGCTCCCTGCTCCCCGCTCAAAAGTTTCAGCACCCGCGCTGCGAAAGTGCTCCCGCCCTCCCCGCCCGGCAGCTTGGTCCATTGCACCGCCAGAAATGAATCCGGCACCAACGCATCCCGGTCGCTGGTTGCGTCAATGGTCACGGGCAGGATGAACGGCGTGCCTTTCGCCATCAGGTGCGTGCGTTCATCCGCCAGTTTCCATTCCAGCCGGAAGTAAGCCTCGCGCCGGCCTTGCGTGGTCTTCGAGATCACCGGGATGAGCAAGGCACACTCGCGAATCTGCTTCCGGATCTTCGCATCCCACGCGTCGCCGCCGACGAGCTCGTTCTGGTCGAACCACACCTCGACCCCGGCGGCGCGCAGGGCGTCGGCGATGCGCTTCGCCGCCTCGGCATCCTGCGAGGCGTAGGAAAGGAAGACGGCTTTGAGCGGTTCGCTCATTTTCCGTTCCCGGCTTTTTCCGGCGGGTTGGCCTGCCGCCAAGCCTGGATTCTGCGGTGGGCCTCACCGAGGCCCAGTTGGGCCATGAAATCCAGAAAGCGCGGATCGTCGCGCACCGGGTCGAAGAGCGGACGGTAGAGCAGCTCCATGCAGTCTCCGAACGTGACGCCGGATTTCAGTTCGCCCAGCGCGGCGAACGCCTCCTCCCGGCGTCCCAGCGCCAGCAGCGGCTGGAAGCGGCTGACGTCGTGAACTGGATCCGCACGGCCCAGAATCTCCCAGGCTTCCCCAGCCAGATCGACGGCGAGCAGCGTCCGGACCTGCTCGTCGAGGTCATAATACTGGATCTGCCGCGCCAGCGCCCGGGCCTCATCCCGGCGTCCCAAGGCCCAGAGCGAAGAGGCTTTCATCGCCACGGTTTGCGAAAGGCCTGGATTCAGGGCCTGGGCGCGATCCAACAGCGCCAGCGCCTCGCGGTGACGTCCCGCGTGATTCAGCAACCACCCGTAGTTATCGAGGATGATCGAGGAGAATGGATCCAGGTCGCTGGCCAGTTTCAGTTCCGCGATCGCGTCGTCCACGCGGCCGTCGATGGCCAGTTGCATGCCCAGCCAATGGTGGGCGGTGGCGTAGTTGGGATTCAGGGCCAGCGCCCGGCGATAGGCTTGCTCCGCCTCGGACCACTGCCACTTCCCCTGCAACGAGGTGCCCAGGGTCGCATAGGCCTCGGCGAGATTCGGGTCGATCGAGAGAACCTCGCGGACTTGGGCTAGGTAACCCTCGAGCTCGGGGGAATTCCGCTGGGCGAAGCTGCCGATGGTGCTTTGGCGGAACGCCCGCATCTGCCGCACATCGATCAACGCCGCGCGGGCGCGCCCAAAGCCCGGATCGAGTTCGAGTGCCTGGTTGAGCAACTGCTCGGCCCGCGCGAAATCCTCCATTGAGCGCGCGCTCCAGATCTGGCGCGCCTGGATGTAGAGTTCGATGACGCGCGGATTGACCGGCGCGGCCACGCCGGGCCGGGCCCCAAGCTTGAGCGAGAGACTCTGCGCAATGAGGCCGGCGATCTCATCCTGCACGGCAAATACGTCCTTCAGGTCGCGCGTGAAGGTGTCACTCCAGACATGGAAACCATCCACCGCCTTGATGAGCTGCGCCGTGATGCGGACCTTGTCGCCTGCCTTGCGCACGCTGCCCTCAACCACGTAGGCGACACCGAGTTGTTTCGCGATTTCCGGCACCGGCACCTCCTTGCCCTTGAAATAAAACGCCGAGGTGCGCGCCGACACCTTCAGACCGGGCACCTTCGCCAGCACGTTGAGCAGCTCCTCACTGATGCCGTCGGAGAAATACTCGTTGTTCTTGTCGTCACTCAGGTTGGCGAACGCCAGCACCGCGACCGACTTGTCGTTGGTCGCGGGCCCGCCCCCCGTCGCGAGATCGCCGCCTTTCGCCCCGGCAACCGGGGGCAAGCCGCCGGCCTTCAACCGGCGCAGTTGCTCCTCATGCTCAGCCAGAAGCTGCTTGATTCGCGGATCGCCGCGAATGGGCGCCCACATCGGATCGTTCTTGATCGAGTTGCCCACCCCGCGGTCGCGAAGCTGGCTGCGATCGGCAAAAGCCGCGAGCAGCGACTGGATCGCCTCCTCGTAGTCGCCGAGGCAAACCCGGACGGCCGGGACAAAATCGCCGGACCCGCCGCCCAGCTCCTCGGCCAGGCGCAGGGCGGCCTCGGCTTCGGCGCGACGCCCGAGCACCGCGAGGAGCCGCGCGCGATACGAGAGCAACTGCGGACGACTGGGTTCGGCCACGAGGCGGTTTTCCACCACGGCCAGGGCCTGCTCCCATTCGACCTTCGCTGCCAGGGAGCGGCCCGCCTGCTGCTGGGCCCAGCCGGTCAGCCAGCCCTTGGGCAAATACTGCCGCTGCTCCTCGAAAAAATCCCGCGGCACGCGGCGAAGTATTTCCAGCGACCGGTTGGGCTGTCCCCGCCACAGCCAGTATTTGGCGGCGAGACCCGCGAACAAGTCCTCCTGCTGCAACCGCGCCGGCAATTGCTCAACCACGGGCTGGGCGCGCTCAAGGTCGTCGAGGTCAAAGGCTGTGAGCAGCAACTTGAGTTGATAGCCGCGGTAGGACGCGGCCCCGGCCAGCGAACGGTCCGCCGCCGCCTCCGCCTCGATAAAGCGCCTTTGGTCGCGCAGCAGGCCGGACTCCATCGACAGGGAATCGACCACTCCGCCCGGCAGGGCCGCCGCCCGCTTGAGCAGTTCGAGCGCCTCCGCCGTCCGGCCGGTGTCGTGGCAGATCTCCGCAAGCTGCAGCAGGCAACGATGATCGTCGGGAAACCGGGCCAGTGTCGCGCGGGCGGTTTTCTCCGCCTCCGCCGGCAGGCCGCCCAAGGCCTGATAGCCGCCCAAGGCCAGCCCGCTCTCGACCGAGAGCGGAGCCAGCCGGTTGGCCCGCTCAACGGCGCCACGGGTTTGTTCCCGTCGTGCCGGCGTCGAGTCGTAATTCCTGGCCACGATCTCGACCAACGCCCGCGCAAGCGTGCCCCAGGCCTCGCCATCCGTCGGATCGAGCATCGTGGCCCGCCGACCCAGTTCCTCCGCCAGCCGGTAGTTTTCCCGGCCGGCGAGCCGGTCGTCGTCAATCAGGGCCCGGGCGCGCCGCGTGAGCTCCCGGGCCTCCGTCATGGGCACAGCCGCAACGGCCGGGGTCGGCGCCGGCTGCCTGCGTGCAAACCACACGACCGCCGCGGCGGCCAGCGCCAGCAAGAGCACCGCCAGGCCGCCATAGATTTTCCGCCCAAGCTTGGTGGACACCTCCGCCACGGCCGGTTCTTCCCGGCCTGCGCTCGCCGCCTGCTCGTTCCGGTGCTTGATCGCGCCCGTGCGGTGCGACCAGAGCTTGAGAAAGCGTTGCAGCACGTCCGCCGGCACATTGCCGCCGGGGAGCTTCGTCCATTGCACGGAGCGGAAGCGGTCGGGCACGAGCGCCGCCGACTCCTTGGTGCCGTCGATCACGACCGGCAGGATGAAAGCCACGCCGCTCGCGATGCCGCGCGCCCGCTCGGCGGCGAGGTCCCACTCGATGCGGAAATAGCCCTCCTCTCGCGCCTGCGTGTTGGCCGAGATGATCGGAAGGAAAAGCACGCACTCCTTGATCTGGCGGCGGATCTTCGCGTCCCATTCGTCGCCGTGCTCGAGTCCGCCCTCGGCGTCGAACCACACCTCGACCCCGGCGGCGCGGAGGGCGTCGGCCATGCGCTTCGCCGCCTCCGCGTCCTGCGAGGCATAGCTCAGGAAAACGGCCTTGCCAGAGTCACTCATCTCTTCGCCTCCGGATTCCGCGCTTGGTGCGCCGCGGTCCAGGCCTCGGCGCGGGCGAGCGCCTCCGCCATTCCGACCTTCCCCGCCCAAGCGCGAAGCCCGGCCTCCGCCCGGACCGCCGCGAACTCCGGATAAAACCAGAGGTTGTGAATCCAATTGATCGATGCGTTATCCAGAAGCGCGATGAACTCACGGGTGCGACCGATATTGAGCAGCGCGACCGGATAATCCTCCGAATCCTGCGCGATGCGGCGCAGCGCTGCCTCCGCTTCCGCCGTCTCGCCACAGGCGCTGAGCACGGCAACCGCCGTGCTGAGACGGTAGTCCGGATCATCCGCGGCCGTATCCGCCGCGAGGGCGCGCGCCGCGGCCAGCGCCTCGTCGCGGCGGCCGAGCCGGCGCAACAGCAGTGCCTGCTTGCACCGGATCTGCACACCCGACGGCTGCAAGGTCGCCGCCCGCCCGAGCATGACCCACGCCTCCTCGAGCCGGCCCGCGCATTCCAAGGCGTCCGCGTAGTTGTCGAGGATGCGGTGCGAGAGCGGATCGAGTTCCATGGCGCGGCGCAGCATCGCGATCCCCTCCTCCAATTCACCCTGCTCCAGGTGCACCCGCCCAAGCCATTGATGCGCGCTCGCGTAGTTGGGATTAAGCTCGATCGCCCGCTGCAACGCCCGCCGCGCATCCGCGGACCGCCAGGCATAGCCGAGCACATGGCCTAGTGAGGCATGGGCTTCGGCCGATTTCTCGTCCATGGCAACCGCCTGTTCGGCCTTGGCAATGGCCCGCATCAACAGGGGCGATTGGCGCTGGGCGTAGCCGCCCATCGGTTCAACGGCACCGAGCAGCCAGACATCCGCCAACGCCGCATGGGCGCGGGCGAAGCGGGGCTCAAGCTCCAGCGCGCGATGGAAGAGCAGTTCCGCCTGCTGGAAGCCCGCCGTGTCGCGGCGGTTCCAGGCCTCGCGACCCTGGAGGTAGAGACGGAATGCCTCGGGATTGAACGCCGCGGCGACCGCCACGTCCACCGCCCGGCCGAGCTTCAGCTCGAGGTTTTTCGCAATGAGGCCGGCGATCTCATCCTGCACGGCGAAGACGTCCTTCAGGTCGCGGGTGAAGGTGTCGCTCCAGACATGGAAACCGTCCGCCGCCTTGATCAGCTGCGCCGTGATGCGGACCTTGTCGCCCGCCTTGCGCACGCTGCCTTCGACGACGTAGGCCACGCCGAGCTGTTTCGCGACTTCCGGCACCGGCACGTCCTTGCCCTTGAAATAAAACGCCGAGGTGCGCGCCGAAACCTTCAGGCCCGGCACCTTCGCGAGCACGTTGAGCAGCTCCTCACTGATGCCGTCGGAGAAATACTCGTTGTTCTTGTCGTCACTCAGGTTGGCGAAGGCCAGCACGGCGACGGATTTGTCGTCCGTCTTGGCGGGCAGGGCCGCGGAGCCGGGGGATTCCGCCAGCCAGGCGGCAAAACGCGGGTCGGTGCGCAACGCGTCGAAATCCGGGCTGACCCGCAGGATGGTGCGACTGCCTCCGAGCGGGTGGGCAAAGATCTCGTCAAAGCGCCCGAGCCGGGCGTAAACCCGGGCGACGGCGTTGGTCATGGGTTGATCGTCGGTGTATTTCAGGCCGGCGAGCTGCTCGTGCGTGCGCAGAGCCTCGTTGGCCGCGGTCTTCTCCCCCAGGCAGGCCAGCAGGAGGGCCTGCTGCAGATAGGGGGCCGGGTTGTTCGGCGCCGCCGCGATGATCCGGTCCATCACCGGCAACGCCGCCCGCCACTCGATCTTGGCGGCCGCGTCGCGGTGGTCGAGTTCGTAGGCCAGCCCGAGAAGCAGACCCTTCGGGCCCTCGTAGACGAAATCGCGGTAGGAATCGCGCGGAAAGGACTGCCAGATCTCCAAGGCCGCGGCGGCGTTCCGCTGATAGTAGCGAAGAAGGCCGGCGGTGTAGTTGGCGCGATCCTCCTGCAGGGCGGATTGCGGCAGCTGGCGGAGGGTGGCTTCCGCCGCGACCAGGTCGCCGCGCCAGGTGATCTCCATGACCATCTTGAGCACCAGGGCCGAGTTGAACGACTTCTGCGCGATCGCCCGCTGCAGGACGGCATAACCCTCGGCCGCCTGGCCGCGGTTCCAGAGGTAACGGGCATTGTTGAACAGGGCGAGCGGGTCGCCACCGGGCAGCGCGGCCGAACGTTCGTTGAGGGCCAGGCACTCCTCAAAGCCACCCGGCTTCGTGAGAAGGGTGACCGCAAGGAAACGGAGCGCCCCCTGGTTGTCGGGTTGGTCGCGCACGACTTCGCGCAAGAGCTTTTCGCGCTCATCGCGATTGATGCCGAAAGTGGACCAGGCGCCGGCCTGGGCGATACGCGCCTCCACGGACGCCGGGGCCAGCCGGATCGCGCGCTCCGCCATCACGCGCGTCTGTTCCTTGCGAGCCGGCGACGCATCCCACCCGCGGTAAACGAACGCCGCATTGAGCTGCGAATACGCCGCCCAGACCTCACCGTCATCCGGCGCAAGCTTCATGGCGCGCTGGCAGTATTCCTCCGCCAGGGCGAAGTCCTCGCGCGTGGCCTCGAGCCCCCGGAGCAACCCGTAGGCTTTGCCCAGCAGCTGGCGGGCCTCGGCGGCCCCCTCGGGCAGGCTTGCGGCCGCGGCCTGGGGCGGCGTGGCCAGCACCGCCTCCTTGGTCCCCTGCCGGGGCAGCAAAAAGAAGCCGGCCAGCGCCAGACAAGCGACCGCGAGCCCGGCATAGATTTTCCAACCCGGCCCGGATGGCTCGCGCGCCAATGTCACCCTTTCTGGCTCCCGGCCCCCGGCCCCCTGCTCCCGGCCATGCTTCACCATTCCCGTGCGGTGAGACCACAGCTTCAGGAAGCGCGCCTTCACCTCGGGCGTTAGTTCGCCGCCGCGCAGACGCGTCCATTGCACGGCGCGGAAACGGTCGGGCACGAGCGCGTCGGGTTCACGCGTGTCGTCGATCACGACAGGCAAAATAAACGCCACGCCCGAGGCGATGCCGAGCGCGCGCTGCGCGGCCAGCTCCCACTCGATGCGGAAATACCCCTCCTCCCGCGCCTGCGTGTTCGCCGAGATGACCGCGATGAACAGCACGCACTCCTTGATCTGCCGGCGGATCTTCGCGTCCCATTCGTCGCCGTGCTCCAGCCCGCCCTCGGCGTCGAACCACACCTCCACGCCCGCGGCGCGCAGGGCATCACAAATGCGCTTCGCCGCCTCGGCATCCTGCGAGGCGTAGCTCAGGAAGACGGCTTTGCTGGTTTCACTCATGAGACGACAATCCTCCGATCCGTTTTAGGGGGGCTCGCAGGGGCCGCCGGGATTTCAAACATGGATCCTCCGCGCACTGCGCGATCTCCTGTAACACTGGTTTGCCTGGTGCGGATCATAGGGCGTTGGGCGTTCATTTCGCGGCCGGATCGGCCAGCAGCGCCTTGATGGCGGGGTCGTCGCGGAACGGCGTCATGCGGGAATCGATCTGAAACCGCAGACGGAAGGCGGCGCGGCTCTGCGGCCGGGTCTCGATGGACTCGCGCAGCAGGGTGAGCGCCGTCGTCCGGTCGCCGATCAGCAGGGCCGCCGGAATGGTCGTGAACCACCAGCCGTTGACCAGGTCCTGGGCATACGGCCGGCGGGTGCCTTCCACCATCCGACGGTAGCTGACCTTCGCCTCCTCGGTGCGGCCGAGCCCGAGCAGGGTCCAGAACTCCACCTGAATGAGGCCGATCCGGCCCGGGTCCGTCTGCCGCATGCGCTGGATCTCGCCGTGCGCCACCTCGTATTGCCGCCGGGCCAGCTCGGTCTTGCCCTGCAGTTCCAGCAACGAGGCGTTCAACAACGCGGTGGGTCCGGCATACTCGAAGTCCGTGAACCACTTCTCCGGAAAGTCGCGCAGCGCCGCGAGCCCCGTTTCCGGGTCGCCGCCGAGGCCGGCGTAGAGGAAGTAGCTGAACACCGCGCGCTCGGTGCCGCGCACCCGGGCCGGGACACGGTCCAGCCACGCTTTCATGCCGGCAAAATCATTGCGCAGCCCGAACTGCAGCCGGGCCTTCCAGACGATGGCGTTGGGCAGCGGGGCCAGCGCCAGGGTCGCGTCGAGCTCCCGGTCGAACTCATCGTAACGGCCCTGGTCCTTGTAGTTGCGGGCCAGGTCGTAGTGGCTCAGCACGTCCCGCGGAAACCGGCGGACGTTGTCCTGCCCCTGGGCGATCGCCTCGGCGAGGCGGTTTGTGACGTTGTAGAGGTCGGCCAGCAGCCGGCCGGGACGCGGGTTGGTGGGATCGAGCTCCATGGCCCGGCGCAACAGCTGCTCGGTCCGGGCGGTCTCGCCGGTCGCCCGGCTGAAATGGTAGGTGGCCAGGGCATACATCGCCTCGGGCTCCTCGGGCGCCAGCTGCAGGGCCCGCTCGGCATAACGCTTCGCCAGCGCGGCGCGCTCGTCGCTCCGGTCGAAGCCGCGGCGCAGGAAATGGCTTTGCACGCGCGCCATCACGGTCACCGCCTCGATGTCCGTCGGCGAACGGTCCACGGCCCGCTTCGCAATCTCCTCCGCGAGCGCCAGGTCGTCAGGGATCGCCTCCAGGCCCTCGGTGAGCTCGATGGCCTTCTTCAGCTCGGAATTTTTCGGCCAGTCGCGGACGGCGGCAGCCTTGGTCGGCCCGCCCAGCAGGGCCTGGATCTCGGGGTCGTCGCGGAAGGGGGCCATGCGGTGGTCGATCTTGAGCGCCGTCCAGATCTGCGCCCGGGTCGCGGGCACCATCGCCGCCTCACGGATCAACGCCAGGGCATCGGCCCGGTCGCCGGCCAGCAGCTGGGCGGGGATCACATCATGCCACCATTGCATGATGGGCGGACGGTAGGGACGGTTCAGCCGCTGCATCATGCGCTTAGCCGCCGCCCGGGCGTCCGCGTCGCGGCCGGCGCCGCGCAGCGCCCAGAATTCCGCCCGCCAGACCGTGTCCGGGCCGTCGCGGTCGCCCATCCGCCTGATCTCGGCCAGCGCCCGGTCATATTCCCCCTGCGCCAGCTCGGGCTTCCCCGCCAGGACGAGCAAGTCGGCGAGCAACAGCGAGCGCGGGCCCGTGTAATAGAAATCGTTCAGCCAAGTTCCCGGAAAGGCCTGCAGCGCCTCACGACCATGGTCCGCATCACCGCTCAGGCAGGCGTAGAGGTAGTGCATGTAGACCGCGCGCTCGTTGAACCGGTAGTTGCCGCTGATCCGGTCCAGCCAGCCCTTGAAGCCCGGCAGGTCACCGTGCACCCAGGCCGCCAGCCAACCTTTCCAGATCAGGGCCGACGAGATCGGGGCGAGCGCGATCGTCCGGTCCAGCGCCTGCTCCATCAGCTCAAGATCGCCCGTCCCGCGGCTGATCAGGGCCAGGTCGTATTGGGTGAGCGGGTCATCCGGAAAACGCGCGGCGTCCTCCTTCGCCTGCGCCAGCGCGCGGGGCGGGTCCGTGGGGCGGAGCACGTTGTAGACGAGGATGCGGGCAAAGCGGGGATTCTCCGGCGCCAAGGCCATGGCTTTCCGGATGAGGGTTTCAGCGCGGGCATAGTCCGCGCCGCGGAAAGCGATGAACTGGGCCATGGCCGCCAGCGCCTCCGGTTCCTCGGGGGCGAGCTGCAGGGCCCGCTCGGAGAACCGCCGCGCCAGCACCTGCCGCTCCTCGGAGGTGTCGTAGCCGCGGTTGATGTAATAGTTGTTCAGCATCGCATAGAGCGTGGTCGCTTCCGGGTCGGTAGGCCGCTGCTTCAGCACCGCATTGATCATGTCCTCGGCCAGCCGGCACGACTCGATCGTCACATCCAGCCCGGAAATGATGCCGAAGGCCTTCTTCAGCTCCGGGTCCTTCGGCCAGTCCCGCGCCGGCCGGCTGCTGGATGCGTCCGGCGCGGGATACACCGGCGTGGCCGGCGCTTCGACGTTCGATGGGGGCGCAACGCGCGGCGGGCGGTTCATCGCCTTCCACAGCGGCACCGCGGCGAACATCAGGCCCATGATCGTGCCGATGATCGGGAAGATCATCCACCATTGCCAGCGGCCGGCATGTCCGGTGGGAGGGGTTTTATGTCCCGACGGCTTGGAGGAGTCGGGGTGTAAAACCCCTCCCACCAACGATCCGGTGCTCAGCAACTTGGCGACCCGCGCGGCCAGCTCGCCGGGCGTCTCGTCGAGGCGCAGGCGCGTCCACTGCACCTCGCGGAACTTGTCGGGCACACGAGCCGTGGCGTCGGTGACGTCACCGATGACGATGGGAAACAGGAAGGGCGCGTCGTCCGCCATCAGGTGCGAGCGATCCACGGCGAGTTTCCACTCGAGCCGGAAATAACCCTCTGCCCGCGCGTTGGTGGTGGGCGTGATGACGGGCACGAACAGCGCGCATTCCTTGATGCGCCGGCGGATCATCTGGTCCCAGGCGTCGCCGCCGCGCAATTCGCTCTGATCGAACCACACCTCGACGCCCGCGGCGCGCAGGGCGTCGCAGATGCGCTTTGCCGCCTCGGCATCCTGCGAGGCGTAGCTGAGAAAGACGGCTTTGGGCGCTTCGCTCATCAGAACAGCGGCTCGTTGTTCTTCGGATCGTTGAGCAGCGCCTCGAAGGCCGGGTCGCCCCGGAGCGGACCCCTGTAACCGGCCCGCAGGAAATGCACATTCAAGACATTCCCAGTCAGGGGCACACGCATCAGCCGCCCGTATTCCGCCAGCGCCACGTCCTTTTGCCGGGCCATGTCATAGGCCCACGCGCGGAAAAATACATAGAAGGCGCCATCCACCGCATCTCGTGAAACCGGCATCAGTTCCGTCGCGCGATTGATCAGGCGCAAGGCCTCCTCGTGGTGGTCCAGCAGGGACTCCATGGCGGAAAGAAAAGACAGTTGCCGGAAATTTCCCGGTTCGCGCTGCAAGCGGGCGCGCAGTTCCGCCGGAAAGTCGCCCAGCCGGGCCTTCGCCCCGGCGACGTCCCCCAGCAGATAATAAGCCTGAGCCGCATCAAACGCCTGCTCCCAACGCGGCGTGCCGCGGTCATCGTAATAGGGCTGCAGCCGGTCGAGCCGCACAAACTCCGCAAGATTGCCGTTCCAGATGGCCCAGTTTTTCAAAAATTCGATCCCGAGCGGCGAATCCCGTTCCGCCGGGGAAAGGCGGGCAAAGAACTCCTCGATCTCGCGGATGGAACCGGAGGCCAGGAAGGGCAAGCCAGCCAGGCTGGAAGCCGCGCGCAGGTCACCCGGGCGCAACGCCACCAACCGACGCCGGGCCACCAGCGCCTCATCCCAACGGCGGGCGGCCACCAAGGTGCTGTCCAGATTGGTCAGATAGGTGAGATTGGCCGGGTCCAGATCGACGGCGCGCCTCTGGTTGACCAGGGCTTCCGCCCAGCGTCCCTGCCGGCGCTGGATCAAGCCGAGCGTGGCAAAGACTCGCGGCGAGTTGGGCTGCAGCCGGGCGAGGCGCTCATATTGCTCGGTCGCGCGGCGGTAATCGCGGTAACCATAATAATGATAGGTGCCGAGACTCGCGATGACCTCGGGGTCCTCGGGGGCGAGCTGCACCGCGCGCTCGATGGCTTCCTTGGCCTGGGCCAGCGAAGTCTCCATGCCCGCGTCCCCGTAGAATGCCGCGTAGGCATAAACGACGGCGAGTTCGCCCCACGCCGCGGCGAAGGCCGGGTCGAGCGCCACGGCCTCGCGCAGCAAGGTGATGCGGCGAAGACGGGCCGCCAGGTTGTTGCCCTCACGATTATAGATGGCCCGCGCCTGCAGGAATTGGTCATAGGCGGCGGAGTTGCTGGTGGGCTTGCGGGCGATGAAAACCTTCTCCTCCGGGGAGAGCGCCGCCTTCAGGGCGGCCGCAATTTGCTGCGACAACTCCGCCTGGATCGTGAACATGTCGGTGAGGTCGCGATCGTAGGATTGGGCCCACACGTGCTCGTCGGTGGCCGCGTGAATGAGCTGTCCGGTGACGCGGACCTTGTTGCCCGAGCGACGCACGCTGCCCTCGAGAATGTAGGTCACGCCCAGTTCCGCCGCGATCTGCTGCATGGGCTTCGTCGTGGCGCGGTAGGACATCACCGAGGTCCGGGACACGACGCGGAGTTCGCGGATCAGCGCGAGATTGGTCAGGATGTCCTCGTGGACGCCGTCGGCGAAGAAGGCATTGTCCTTCTCCTCGCTCATGTTGGTGAAGGGCAGCACGGCGATGGACTTGTCGATGAGGCGGGATGGCTGCGCGGCGGGCGCCGGCGAGGTCGCGACGGAAGGCGGCGGCGCCACCGCCGGGACCGGCTGCTTGCGCAGGGTGACGAATAACACCAGGCCGACGCTGACCGCCATGCCGCCGAGGGCGATGGCCAGCGCGGCGACCGGGAAGGATTTTTTCGTGGCAGGTGCGGCGACCGCTGCGGCCTTGGCGTGCGCCGCCTGCTTCAATTCCGGCGGCAGGGTGGGCGGGCGCGGCGGACTTGGCTTCAGCGAAGGTTTGTGGCGCGGAGCATCGAGCAAGTGCTTCACCTGCCCGACGAAATCCGGGGTCGCCTCGCCTCCCCGCAGGCGCGTCCACTGGTAGCGCAGGAATTCCTCCGGCACGGCGGCGTCGGATTCCGCGGTGTCGTCGATGACCACGGGCACGATGAACGAGCGCCCGCCGGCCATGTCCTGGGTGCGATCAACGGCCAGTTTCCATTCACGTCTAAAGTAGCCCTCGCTGCGCGCCTCGGAATGCTGCGACACCAGCGGAATGAACAGCGCGCATTCCTTGATCTGCCGGCGCAGTTTCGTGTCCCAGGTGTCGCCGCCGCGGAGCTCGCTTTGGTCGAACCACGCCTCGACTCCCGCCGCGTGCAGCGCCTCGGCGATGCGCCGCGCCGCGACCACGTCCTCGCGGGCGTAACTCAGAAAGACCGCTTTGTTCGGTTCGCTCACGAATCGGTTCACTCCCCCGCCCGCGTATCGCGGCGCGTGTCCGTCACCCATTTGATCAGCTCCTTGCTGTCCCGCAGCTGCTGGGCCTCGATCGTGAGCCCGCCGAGCAGGGTCATGGCCTCGTCGAGCAGCGCGAGCCGCGCGGTGCGGCCGGCGTCATCCTCCTCCTGGGCCCGGGCGAGATGATAGAGCGTGCGGGCGAAATCCAACCGGAAGCCGGTGTCGGACGCTCCCTTGGCCTGCTGCTCGCGGTAAAAATCCTCGGCATCGCGCAAGGCGACCAGGGCTTCCGCCCGCTTGCCCGCCCCCAGCAGGGCCTGGCCGTAGCGGAGCTTGTTGCGGGCGGTGGCCGCGGCCAGGTCCAGGGCATCCATGCGGCGGCTGAAACGCGGGTTGGTCACCTGGTCACGGCTCACCTCCAGGGCTTCCTCAAAGTTCCCCAGCCGCAGCGCTGATTCGACCTGCAGGGTGCGGCTTTGGCGCAGGATATTGTTGCGGGTCTCGATATTGCCCTCGGCCTGCACCTTCATCCGGGCAAGCTTGTCGGCGGTTTCCACCGCCCGGGCATGAACCTTGGCGTGGTTGCCCTCGGCCTGGTCGACGGCGCTCTCCAGCAGATCCAGGCCGAAGGTCCCGATCGCCTCCAGCTCGGCGTCGATGGATCGATCCTTGACGAATTCCTTTTGCGCGCGGCGCGCCTGTGCCAGGGCCGAACGCGCCGAACCGATGTTACCCAGCTGCGCATTCCACGCCACGGTCAGCATCGTCGCCTGATACGGGAAAAAGCTCATGCCGGTCTTGTTGTGCGGGTCCCGGGCCAGCGCGGCGGCCTCCTCCAGCTGCTTCAGGCCCTCGCTGATCCGGCCCAGGTCAAAATAGCTGAAGGCCAGCTCGCGCATGCCGCTGCCGCGGTTTTCCCAGCCGCCCGCGTCGGCGGGGTTGAAGCGCGTGTAGTAACGGGCGGCCTCGTCGGACTTCAGGTTGTATTCCAGCGCCTTGGCGAGGTCGTGCCGGTTGCGGGCGACGTTGGCCTGCATGTTGAGGGAGAAATACCGGTTCTTCATCGCCCGCAGGTCGCCCGGCCGCTGCTGCAGCACCTTTTCCGCGATGTCGCTGACAATCGCGGCAAGGCGGTCCGCCTCGTCGACCTGGCCGAGCCGCATGGCCATGCGCGACTCCGTGTCCGTCACGTCACCGTAGATGGAGGCGGCCGTGAGGTCGGTCAGGTCCACGGCCCCCATGCCGGCGAGGATCCGGCGGGACTCCTCGCAGTGGGCCACGGCCTGCGCGGCATCGGGTTCCGCGTGGGCGAGGTATTGCAGCATGTCGCCGAAGGCGAGCTTCGCCGTGCGACTGGCCCGGCCCGAGGCCACGATGGGCCGCAGCAACTCGGTCGCCTTGGTGAGCTGGGACTTGGTCTCGCCCAACGCGGCCGGCGAGACGACGGCGAAGACCGACAGGGCGAGCGCCGTCACCGTCTCGTCGCTGGTGTCACCCGCCGCCCGCATGTCCTCGAAGATCTTCTGCGCCTGCCGCGCGATGACCATCGCCTCCCGCTCCTTGCCCGAGTCGTAGAGCGCGGCGGCCTTGCGGACCATGGCCATGCCGCGATAGAGCCGCGTCTGCGCCGTCATCAGCTCGGGCGGCAGGCCGTCATAGTAGGCCACGGCCTTGTCCGCCAGCTTGCCGACGATCTCGGCGCGGCCGGTGGGCTTGAGCTCCTCGTAGAAATCCTCGAGCAGGAATCCGACCAGCTTCTCGGCCTCGCCGCGGGCGCGCTCGGTCAGCTGCCGGGCGGCCTGCGCCTCCATGTCGGCCGCCTTGGCCCGGCGCATGTTGATCCAGCCGAAGACGGCGCTACCGATGGCCACCAGCATGACGGCCACCGCCACGGCCGCGATGCGCCGGGCGCGGGTCAGGGCCTTGCGGGTCGCGAGCTCGCGCTCGCGCTGGGCGGCGAGCTGGCGCTTGGACTCGGCCAGCGCCTCGCGCTCACGCCGCACGCCGCGACTCGCGCCGATGACGCTGCAGAGCACGTCGTGCGTGATCTCCACGCGCCGCAGGTCGAGGCGATCCTCCACGCGCAACAGGCGGCGGTCAACCAGCAGGGCGAGCGCCCCCTCAGCGGCGCCGGCGGCGGCGAAACCCTTGCGGACGCGCTCCTCGGCCACGCTCTCGCGGAAGCCGGAGTCGGTCAGCATGACGTCCTCGATGAAGGTCTGCACGCCGGGCGGCTGGTCCGCGAGCGCACGCTTGTAGAATTCCGACAGGATGGTGTCGCGCGAGCCCTCCAGCAGGTTGGCGGAGATCTCGGCCTCGCCCTTGGCCAGGCGGGTGTTGTTCAGCTCGCGGCAGATCAGGCTGAGCAGCGACGGCTCGACCTCGGCGCGGGCCAGGTCGGCGCCGCCGGCGACAAAGCGCACGACGGCCTCGGCCACGGCCTCGCTGACGAGGTGCGGCGCGGGCGCGCGGACGGCGGCCACGGCCTGCGGCCCGGTCATGCGTGCGAGGCGCATGCGGTTCTGCGTGACCGACGGCATCGAGCCCTTCAGGCCCTCGAGGTGGGCGAGGTAGTCCTCGCGGAGCGAGATCAGGATGCGGTAGTCGGCGCGGGCGAAGTCGAACTTGGCGGCGTCGGTCTCGTCGCGGTCGATGCGCGCCTCCAGCGCCACCGGCGGGCGGTTCTCCACCAGGTCGGCGAGGTCGCCCAGGAATTCCTGGGCGCGCTTCCGCCCGGCGTCATCGGACTGCGCGAGCGTGAAGATCTCCTCGAACTGGTCGAAGATCAGGATGGGCGTCAGCACGCGGCCGGTCGCGTCCTTGAGGACGTCCTCGCGGTGGTGGAGAAACTCCCACAGCGTCTCGCCGGCCACGGCGGAACCGCTCTGCGTCCAGGTGCCGGCGGCCTCGGTGGCGCGGAAGACCGCGCGCTTGATCTGCTCGGCGGGCGGCGGCGAGTGCGGGTCGTAGTCGAGCCGCACGTAGACGGGGCAGAAGCCCTCGGGCCGGAGGCGCGGCACGAGGCCGGCCTGGAGGATTGAGGTCTTGCCGAGGCCCGACTGGCCGAAGAGGATCGTGAGGAGCTTGCGCTGGACGCGGCGGCCGAGCTCGGCCGCCTCCTCCTCGCGGCCGTGGAAGTAGCCGCGGGTTTCCTCGGTGAACGAGACCAGGCCGAGCCAGGGGTTCTGCTCGTCAACGGTGGCGACCGGCGCCGCGGGGGTGGGATTCGTTTTCATCAGCGGCGGGCGTTAAAGAATTCCTGCAGGCGGCGGGTGAACTCCGGCGAGGGCTCGCCCCCGGGCAGCCGGCTGAAGTGCACGGCCTTGAACTTCTCGGGCACGATCGCCTCGGCCTCGGCGGTGGCGTCGATGCAGACCGGCAGAATGAACACGGCGCCGTCGGCCATGCCGCGCGTGCGGTCCACGGCGTAGCTCCACTCGCGGCGGAAGAAACCCTCGTGCCGCCGCTGCGTGGTCGCGGAGACCACCGGCAGGAAGAACGAGCAGCGCGCGATGTTGTTGCGGATCTTGAGGTCGTAGTCGTCGCCGCTCTCCAGCCGGTCCATGTCGAACCAGGTCGTGATGCCGGCGGCGTCGAGCGCGGCCTTGAGCTTCTGCACGGCGGGCAGGTCCTCGCGGGCGTAGCTGATGAAGACGGCATTCTCCGGCATCTCGCGGGCCGGGGCCAGGAAACGCGAGGGGGCGGCGGCGGACACCGGGGCCCCGCCCCGGCGCGCCATCCAGCGGCGGTGCAGCTCGGCGACGAACTCCTCGGCGCCGGAGAACATCCGCGTGCGGACGCTCACCTGCTGCAGGAAGGACACGAGGCGCACATCCTTCAGGCTGTGGCTGTCGGCGAGGATCTCGCCCACGTCACGCGGGTCGGACAGGCGGCGGCGCTTGGTCATGCGCAGGAAGAGCCGCGCGAGCCAGTTGGAGAAATCGCTGCCGATGACGAGCAGGTGGTTGTGCTCGAGGGCGTGGAAGAGCTTCTCGGGCGTCAGGTGCTCGCTCTGCAGCGCGCAGACGAACTCCAGCATGTCCTCGTCCGAGATGACGTAGGTCGGCGACGCGGACAGGCGACCGAGCAGGTGGTAGACGACGGGGCGCTGCAGGTCGTCGCGCTCGACCGGGAGGTCGGCGACGCGGTTCGGGGCGTAGGCGATGACCTCGGTGTTGGCCGCGCCGCCGAAGCGCACGGCGTTGACCGCCTGCTCGAGCAGCGGGTCGAAGGTCATCGAGACGTAGAGGTTGAAGTCCGTGATCTCGGCGAGCTGCCGCAGCGGCAGCGGCGGCGCGAAGGCCGCCTCGCGCATGATGGTGCGCAGCCGGGTGTAGGCCTCCTCGCGGCGGCCGTGGTTGGTCAGGTAGCTGCAGACCACGTCGTTCAACGTGAGCGGCTTCGCGAGCGGCGCGGGATCGACGTTGAGACGGGCGGCCAGTTTCTCGGCGAGCCACTCCAGGAGGAGGCGCGGGCCGGCCTCGGTCTGCACCTTGAGCAGCTCGGGACCGACGATGGGGATGACGCGCTTTTCCTCGATGTAGTTGAGCAGGTCCTCCCACACGTCGTCATGAAACGGCGTGGTGGAAAGGGTGCCGACGGCGGGTGATTCGGAGTGCATCAGTGTGTTGGGTTGGACCGACGGGAAGCAGGAAGAACGCTTAACGCTCAACTTTTAACGCTGAACGAAAAATGGCGGAGTCGACGGGATACGGGGGCTGGTGGTTCAGGGCGACGGGAGGCTCACCGCATCAGGAAGAAATAGGCGGCCGCACCGGCGGCGATAAGGAGAACCAGCAGGATCCAGATCCAGGCTTTGCCACCCGATTTCTTCTTTGGCGGCGGCGCCTCCACCACCACGGGGGCCGGCGGCCGGGGCGCCAGCGGCGGCAGCGCCGTCATGGGCGGACGGGTGCGCATCGGGGCGGTGGTCAGGCCCGTGGCCATCGGCGCGATGGTCGGCCGGCGCCGCTGGCCGCCCCCGAGCAGGTGTTTCACCTGGGCCGCGAATTCCGGCGTGGGCTGGCCGCCGGCCAGCCGCGTCCACTGCACCTTCATGAATTCCTCCGGCGCGAGCGCCTGCACCTCCGGCGTGTCGTCGATCATCACCGGCACGAGGAAGGCGCTGCCCGGCGCCAGCGCGCGCGCACGCTCGGCCGCCAGCTGCCACTCGTGACGGAAAGGTCCCCCGGCCTGCTGTTGTGTCTGCGCAGAGGCCACGGCGATGAACAGGGCGCATTCGCGGATCTGCCGGCCGGTCGCGGCCTCCCCGGCCTCCCCGGCCGGCGCGTCCTGGTTGAACCAAACCTCGATGCCCTGGCTGCGCAGGGTGTCGGCGATGCGCCGCGCGACCTCGAGGTCCTCGCGGGTGTAACTCAGGAACACGGCCTTGGTGGGGTCGCTCATAACGGTTGGGCGGTTTTGAGTATTTCTTCGAAACGGGGGTCGGCCTGCAGGCGGGCCAGCAGGTGATCGTTGCGCAGTTCATTGGGCGACTCGACCATCGGGCCGGGCGCATAAAGCCGCAGCATGGCGAAGGCGGCCTCCGTGCCCTCACGGGCATAGCTCAGGTAGACGGCTTTGGTGGATTCGCTCATCAGAAGAGCGGCGCGTTGTTCTTCGGGTCGTTGAGCAGGGCCTCGAAGCGCGGGTCGCCGCGGAGCCGGAAGAAGGCCGGGTCCGTGCGGGTCGCGTGCACGATGATCCCACACGGCAACGTGAAGAGGTGCGCGAGCTCCGCCAGGGCCCGCTCCTTGTCGCCCGCCAGCGCATAGCCGGCCGCCAGATAATAACGGCCGTTGGGGCCGTCGAGCGCATCCTTGCTCTCCGGCATCATGTCCACCGACTGGCGGGCCAGGCGCAGGGACTCGGTGGTGTTGCCGAGGAAAAATTCGAGGGCGCCGAGTATGCCGACCGCCCGGAAGTTGTCCGGCTCAGCCTGCACCTGCGCGCGGGCGGCCGCGACGAAAGGCTCGATGCGGGCCCGCGCGACCGCCTGGTTGCCGCGGGAATAATGATAGGTCGCGGCGGTGATGGCCGAAAGCACGGGGGCCACTTCGTCCGGGTAGGCCGGCTGCAGCGCGTCGAGCCGCTTGAATTCCTCGTAGTCGTCCCGGTTCAGCGCCCAGGCCCCCCGGATGAAGCGCCCCAGCTCGGAATCGCGGTCCGCCGCCGGCATCGCGGCCAGCAGTTGGTCCACGGTCTTGGTCGAACCCGTCTGCTCCCAGTCGAGCTGGGCGAGGAACCACTGTTCACGCAGCTGACCGGGCAACAGGGCGACCAGCCGCTGCTGCATCGCGCGGGCCTCGTCCCAACGCCGGCCATAACGGGCCGACGAGAGCAGGTTGCGCACGTAGGTGACGTTCGCCGGGTCAAGTTCAACCGCCTTGCGGAGATTGACGATCGACTCGGCCCAGCGGCCCTGCCGGCGCTGGATCAGGCCGAGCGACATGTAGCCGGTCGGATCGTTGGGTTGGAGCCGCAACACCTTCTCATAATTTTCCGTGGCCTTCGCGTAGTCGCGGTGGGCGTAGTAGGCGTAGGTGCCGGCGAGCCGGATCACCTCGGGCGCCTCGGGTGCCAGCCGGACGGCCCGGGCGATGGCCTCCTCGCCCCGCGCGCGCCGCGCCGGGCTCACATCATGGCCCCAGAAAATCCGCAGCGCGTGCACGACGGCGAGTTCGCCCCACGCGGCGGCAAAATCCGGGTCGAGCGTGACCGCTTGCTGAAACGACTGCTCGGCGGACGTGAGCGCTGCCTTGCTGCCCGTGGGCGAGCGGTTGCGGGTGGTGCGCCCCTTCAGGTATTCATCGTAGGCGGCGGATACGGTCGTGGGCCGGCGCGCGATGAAGATCTTCTCCTCGGGCGAAAGCGCGGCCTTCAGCGCGCCGGCGATCTGCTGCGAAAGCTCGGACTGGATCGTGAAGATGTCCGTCAGGTCGCGGTCATAGGTCTGGGCCCAGACGTGCTCGTCGGTCGCGGCGTGGATGAGCTGGCCGGTGACCCGCACCTTGTTGCCGACCCGGCGCACGCTGCCCTCGAGGATGTAGGTCACGCCGAGCTCCGACGCGATCTGCTTCATCGGCTTGGCCGTGCCGCGGTAGGACTGCACCGTGGTGCGCGAGACGACGCGCAGTTCGCGGATGAGAGCGAGGTTCGTCAGCACGTCCTCGTGCACGCCGTCGGCGAAGAAGGCGTTGTCCTTGTCCTCGCTCATGTTGGTGAACGGCAGGACGGCGATGGACTTGTCCGCCGGGCGCGGTGCCGGAGCGGACGGCGCGGCCACCGGCGCGGGCGCGGCGGCGGGTCGCGCCGCCTCCTCCTTCGGCTCCTTCCGGCTGGTGACAAAAAACACCGCCGCCACGGCGGCGACGATCACGCCGAGCGAAATCCACAACGCGGCGCCCGGGGTGGATTTCTTCGTCGCGGGGGCCGCCCCCTCGGCCTTGGCCCGGGCGGCCTGCCGGAATTCCGGCGGCAGGGTCGGCGGCCGGGGCAAGTCGGGTTTGAGCGAAGGTTTGCGCGGCGTCTCGAGGAGCCGCTTCACCTGGGCGATGAATTCCGGGGTGGGCGCGCCGTCTTGCAACCGCGTCCACTGGACCCGCATGAATTCCTCCGGCGCCTCGGCCCCGGCCTCGGGCGTGTCGTCGATGACGACCGGCACCACAAAGACCCGGCTGGCGGCCATGTCGTGCGTGCGCTCAACCGCCATTTTCCACTCGCGACGGAAGTAACCCTCGCCGCGCGCCTGCGTGGCCGCGGAGATGATGGGCATGAACAACGCGCACTCGCGGATCTGTTTCCTGATCTTCGCGTCCCAGGCTTCGCCGCCGCGCAATTCACTCTGGTCGAACCATGCATCGACGCCAAAAGCACGCATCGCCTCAGCGATGCGCCGTGCCGCGTTTGTGTCTTCCCGCGCATAGCTGAGAAAAACACCGCCGGGCGAGTGTGTGTTGTCCGGCATAACTCCCGGCAGTTCATGGCGATAATGCTTAGGCCTTGCCAGCCCAAACCCTCACTGGCACCCGTTGTTTTACCTAGTAAGGCCGAATGTCCTCCCCCGCTCCCACCGCGAAGCCGGCCTTGCTGCCGGCCACCAGCAGCTCCGAGGCGATCGGCATGATCCGCCATCTGATCCGCCGGGGCGAATACCTGGCGGCCTACGACGTGGCGGAGGATGCGGTGGCGCACAACTTTGAGCCGCCCCTGACCCCCGTGGCCCGGGCGGAAATCAGGTATCTGCGGGTGCTCGCCCTGGCCCGCTCCGGCGGTTCCAAACGGGCGGGGGCGGAGGCGGCGGAGCTGGCCAAGTCCCTGCCGGCCGACCTGCCGCCCGCCCTCAGCGAGGACATCGCGGCCCTCTCCGCCCGCATTGCCAAGGATCATGCGCTGCGGGCGGCCCCCCGTGAGCGGCCGGCGCTGGCCGCCGCGGCCGCCACCGCCTACGAGGCGGTTTACCGGCGCCTCGGCCGCTCCTATGCCGGCGTCAACGCCGCGACCGAGTGGCTGATCGCCGGCCGCGCGGGCCATGCCCGCGCCCTCGCGCGCGAGGTGGTGGAACTCGTGGCCAGGGAAGCCGCCGCCCTCACCGACCCCAACGATGCCGGCCATTACTGGGCCTGGGCCACCCGGGCCGAGGCGTTGCTCATCCTTGGCGACCGCGCCGGGGCGCTCGCGGCGCTGACCAAGGCCGCCAGCGTGGCGCACGATGACCACGGCGCGCAGGCCACCACGCGCCGCCAGCTCCGTTTTCTCTGCGAGGCGCTCGGCCTGGACCCGGCACCGATCACCGACCTGCTCGCCCAGCCCGAGGTGATCCATTTTTGCGGCCACATGACGGCGCCGCCGGGCGCGCGCGCGCGCTTCCCGCACGAGCAGCAGGCCGGCGTGGCGACCCAGGTGCGCGAAAAGCTCCGGGCCCACCGCGTCGGCTTCGCCCACGGCTCGCTCGCCAGCGGCGCCGACATCATCATCGCGGAGATCGCCCTCGAGCTCGGCGCCGAGCTGCACGTGGTGCTGCCCTTCGCGATCGACGAGTTCATCGCCATCAGCGTCGAGCCGGCCGGCCCCGACTGGGTCGCGCGTTTCCGCCACTGCCTCGGCGCGGCGAACTCGGTCACGATCGCCAGCGACAGCGCCTACAACGGCGACGACGTGCTCTTCGCCTACGCCGGCCGCATCGCCATGGGCCAGGCCATGAACCGCGCCGCCAGCATCGACACCCGCGTGTGGCAGCTCGCCGTGTTTGACGGCGACGAGACCCACGACAAGGCCGGCACCGCGCATGACATGCAGCAATGGCGGCTCGCCGGCGGCGTGACCAAGGTCATCCCGGTCCGCTCCACCCGCACCACCCCGACGGCCCCGTTCATCCTCCCCTCCGCCAAGCGCGTGATCCACGCGGTGCTCTTCGGCGACTTCAAGGGGTTCAGCCGCCTGCACGACGAGCACATCAAGCTTTTCCTCGCCACGGTGATGCAGCCGGTGGCCGAGGTGCTCGACCGCCACGGCGCGCACGTGATCGTGCGCAACACCTGGGGCGACGGCCTTTTCCTCGTGGTCGACAACGCGGTGAACGGCGCGCGCGTCGCGCTCGACCTGCAGGAGCGCCTGCACACCGTCGATCTCGCGGCCGCCGGCCTGCCGGCCGATCTCTCCCTGCGGCTGGGCGGCCACGTCGCGCCGCTGGTGCCGGTCTACGACCCGGTGCTGCGCATCAACATGGTGATGGGCCGCGGCCTGACCCGCGCCGCCCGGATCGAACCGCGCACGCCGCCGGGCGAGGTCTACGTAACGACCAGTTTCGCCGCGCTGCTGCGGCTGGAACCGGACAGCGGCGTGACCTCCGAATACGTCGGCCATCTCACGACGGCCAAGAACTTCGAGACCACGCCGATGCATCTCCTGCGCCGGCAGGATGCGGCGAAGTAACAAGTTTCAGAAAATGGAAGGTCGCCCTACTTCCCGTAGCGCTGGCGGTATTTGTCGTAGAGCTGCGTATGGCGGCTGTGGAGCTCGATCCGGGCGCCGTCGATGAAGGCCATCGTCACCTGCGTGGGGATCTCCAGCGGATCACCGTCGGTCACGATCAGCGTGGCCCGCTTGCCGGTCTCGATCGAGCCGAGCTCGGCGCCGACGCCGAGGATCTGCGCGGGATAGAGCGTGATCGCCTTGAGCGCCTCGGCCGGCGGCAGGCCGAAGGCCGCGGCCATGGCCGCCTCGTAGGGCAGGTTGCGCGCGTTGGTCGCGCCGCCCTTGGTGTCGCCCGCGTTGGCGATGCAGAACCGGACCCCGGCGGCGTGCAGCCGGCCGGCGTTGGCGTAAACGTCGTCATAGCCGTCGTCGCGCCGCAGCGGGAGATTGTGCGTGCCGTCGATGATCACGGGGATGTCCGCGGCCTTGAGCCGGTCGGCCACGCGCCAGGCGTCGCGGCCGCCGACAAGGATCATCCTCAGGTTTTCCTCGCGCGCCCAGTCGAGCGCGGCGCTGATCTGCCTGAGCTCGTCGGCGTGGACGAACACGGGCTCCTCGCCCTTCAGCGCGGGGATCATCGCCTCCCAGCGCAGGTCGGTCTCCACCGGCCGTCCGGCGGCGCCTTCCTTGGCGCGGAGGTAGGCGCGCGCCGTGGTGAAGGCCGTGCGCAGCGCGGTCAGCTGTTCCTTGAGCGGGTCGCGCGCACCGGGGGCCGGCCGCGGACCGCGGTTGATGGGCATCAGCGGCCAGTAGACCTGCAGGCCGACGCGGGCACGGACCGTCATGTCCTCCCAGGTCCAGCCGTCGAGGCGCATGAGGGCCGAGAGACCGGCGACGATGCCGCGCGGCTGCCCGTTGTCGCTCGCCTCGGCCGGCCGGGTGTGGACGGTGAGAATGCCGTTGGCGCGGGCCACGGGGATCATCTCGCTGTCGGGATTGAAGGCGACCTGGGCGCGGACGTTCGGGGTGATGGTGCCGATTTCCTTCGTGTCCACGGACGCACGGACCGAGGCGATCTCTTCGAGGCCGATCGGGCTCGAGGCCGCGATGAAGCCGGGATAAATGCGCTTGCCGGTCACATCGATGACCTCCGTGCCGGCGGGAGCCTTGAAGGTGGCGCCGACCGCGGCGAACTTGCCGTCGACGAGCAGCAGGTCGGTCCTGGCCAGCACCCCGCCGCTGACGGTGTGGATGTCGCCGCCCTTGAGCAGCACCGGCGCGGCCGGACGCTTGGCGGGGGTGACGGTCGAGGCGTCCACGAGCGCGGCGCCGGCGAGGAAGAGGGTGAGGATGCGCGTTTTCATTGGTGACCTCCGTCCTGCGCGGAGCAGGTGTGGGTGTTGCCGCCGTTGTGATAGATGGCGCGGAATTCGTCGTGATCGTCGCTGTGCGCCGTGACCGCAGACGGCTCGGCCGGTGGTCCGTCCCCTCCCCCGCCGCCGCGCGTCAGGGCCTTCTGGCGCTCGGCGAGCGCCTTTTGCAGCAGCGCGGCGCGCTCGGTGGCGGCGCTGGCGCGGAGCCGGAGATCGTCGTCGCGGTCGAAATAGCGCCGGCCGTCGATCCAGGTCGAGTCGGGGCGCGACATCGTGGAGAGCGGGCTGCCGTTCCAGATGACGAAGTCGGCGTCCTTGCCCGGCTCGAGCGAGCCGACGCGGTCGTCGATCTTCAGCTGCTTCGCCGGGTTGATCGTGACGAACTTGAGCGCCTCGATGGGCGCGATGCCGCCGTATTTGACGGCCTTGGCGGCCTCGGTGTTGAGGCGGCGCGCGAGTTCGTCGTCGTCGGAGTTGAAGGAGACCACCACGCCGGCCCGGCTCATGAGCGCACCATTGTAGGGGATGGCGTCGTAGACCTCGAACTTGTAACCCCACCAGTCGGAGAAGGTGGAGCCGCCCGCGCCGATCTTGGCGATCTCGGTGGCGACCTTGTAGCCCTCAAGAATGTGCTGGAAGGTGCCGACGTTCAGGTGCAGCTGCTCGGCCAGCCGGATGAAGGCCAGGATCTCGTCCGAACGGTAGGAATGGATGTGGATGATCCGGTCGCCCCTGAGGATTTCCAGCGCGGCCTCGAGCCGGAGGTCGCGGCGCGGCGCGAGCGTGCTTTTACCGGACGTGAAGGCCTCCCACGCGGCGCCGTATTCGCGCGCCTGGTTGAAGGTATCGAGCATGATCTCGGGCACGCCCATGCGGCTCATCGGATAGCGGGTGCGGGTGGCGCCGAAGTTGGCGCGCACGACGTTCTCGCCGAGGGCGAACTTCACGCCGGGTTTCGCCCCGGCAAACTTCATCGCCTCAGCGCCCGCGCCCCAGCGGAGCTTGATGACCTGGTTCTGTCCGCCCATCGGGTTGGCGGAGCCGTGCAGGACGTTCGAAGTGGTCGTGCCGCCGGCGAGCTGGCGGTAGAGGCCGATGTCGGTGGGGTCGATAACATCGCCGACGCGCACCTCGACGGTCACGGCGCTGGCGCCCTCGTTGATGCCGCGGTAGACGGCGGTGTGAGAGTGACAGTCGATGAGACCCGCCGTCAGGTGCTTGCCGGTCGCGTCGATCACGATGGCGCCGGCGGGCGCGGTGAGGTTTTTGCCGACCTGCTCGATCTTGCCGGCGCGCACGAGGAGATCGGCCGACTCGAGGTTGCCGGCCGGGCCGCTGGTCCAGATCGTGGCGTTCCTCACGAGCAACACGGCCGGCTGCTCGGGCAGCGCGGCGCGGCCGTAGGCGCCGGCCGGATAGACGCCGGCGGTGGCGAGGATCTTCTCCGCGGCGGCGGGCTTGGATTCCTCGGGCTTAAAGGGGGCGGTGCGTTTTGCGGTCCAGCGCAGCGCGGTGCCGTCGGGCAGCTCGCCCGTGCCGGTGAGCTCACCGGCCGTGCCGGTGGCGCTGAGGCGCACGGTGCCGCCGGTCGCGCCGAAAAGTTCGGCCGGGGCGAAGAGCAGGAGGGTATTCTTGTCAGCCGCGCTGACGGACACGTCCTTGTCGCCGGCCTTCACCTTCAGGCGGTTCGGCTTGGCGCCGCTGATGACGAGTTCGGCCGGCCCCTTGCCGCCGGCCCAGGAGAGCGACCAGGTGCCGCGCGCGTCGAGGCGTTCCCAGGCCTCGAGCTCGAACGGATCGCCGTCAACCCACACGAGCTCGATGGCGGCATCGTCGGACTTGAAGAGATCGCCGCCGGCCACGACAACGTTGGCCACGCGGCCCGCCTCAAGCGTGCCCTGGGTCGCGCCGACCCCGAGCAGGCCGGCCGGCGTGGTGGTGAGCGCGGCGAGCGCGGCGTCGGGGCTGAGCCCGCGGCCCACGGCCTTGCGGACGCGCGCCCAGAACTCGGTCTCGGGCTTCTTGAGCTTCGCGGTCGTGAGGATGATCGGCACCCCCGCCTCGGCGAGGCGCGCGGCGTTGGCCGGCGCGAGTTCCCAGTGCTGCAACTCGTGGAGCTGGATGTCGACGGCCCGCTCGGCCACCTCGACCTCGGGCACCTCGGGAAAGTCCAGCGACAGCACGACCGGGACCTTCGCCCGGGCGAGGACGTCGCGGACACGGTATTCGGTGCCACTGCCGCGCAGGGCGACGTTGAGCTTGAACTCGGCGGCCAGGCCCAGCACGCGCGGCACGTCCAGCTCGTCGCTGATCTCGAACAACACGGGTTGCGCGCCCGCCACGACCGGCGCGAGCGCGGCGAGCGACTCGTTGGTCTCCGGGCGCTCACGGCCGGCCGGGTTGGCGGCGTAAGCCGCCTGCGCGGCGGCATACCATTGCGCGTCAAGGAACGTCTGGCGCACCAGCGCCATCGCACCCATCAGCGACGTCGGGTAGGAACGCTCGGTGAAATTGCCGAACTCGAAGGCCAGCTCCTGGGCCGTGGTCGGGCGGACGAGACCCGTGTTGAAACCCACGGTGCCCGTGCCGACAAGGGCGCCGGTGCCGCGGAAAATGCCGCGGGCCGGGGTGACATTGGCGGTGGTGAAGCCGAGGGCGCGGAGCTTCTCGCTGCCCTTGGCATCGGGCGCCAACACGCGGGCGGCGGCGCGCTCGGGCGTGACGCGGGGATTCCACGCATAGGTGCCGGTGCGCGGCGCCGCGGGTGCCGGAGCCGCCGCAGGGGCCTCATCGGCCCGCGGCGCGGCCGGTTTCCACCCCTCGGGCAGGAAAAGGGTCGTGCCGCTCTCAATGAAGCCGGCATAGAGCGTGCGGCCCGTGACATCCCACACGCGGGCGTCGGCCGGCGGCGTAAGCCCGGCACCAACCGCCGCGATGACGCCGTCGCGGATGACGAGCGTGCCGTTTTCGATGACCTGGCCCGGGGCGACCACAATGCGGCCGCCCACGAGGGCATGGACCCGGGGACTGGCGTCCCGCAGGCCCTCGACGGGCGTAGTGACGGTTCGTGGGGCCGCCGAGGCGGGACCATTCAAAAGTGATGCCAGAGCGAGCGCCAGCAGGGCACCACGCGCAACCGAGCCAAGCGGGGATGATTTCATGGGAACCGGTGGGTGAGGCGCGCAGCCTGCTCAGGCGCCCACATCGCGGCAATGCCAAAGCCGGTCAGCGTGTGACCACCCCAAGATACGCGCTGACTATTTCTTCTTGTTCAGCGCGGCGGTGAACCAGTCACCGTTGAGCGATTGTGGCGCGGACGGCGCGGCGGGAGACGGCCGCAGACCGCTGCCAGAACGCAACTGACCAGGACCGGTGACGGGCTTGCCCGTGGCGGTATTGCCGGGCCGGGCGCCGAGCTCGGGCTTGCTGCGCATTGAGAGGGCGATGCGTTTGCGGGCGAGATCGACCTCGGTCACCGTCACCATCACCTTCTGGCCGGGTTTCACGACGGCGGCCGGCTCCTTGACGAAACTGTCGGCCAGTTGGCTGACGTGCACGAGGCCGTCCTGGTGCACGCCAACGTCGACGAACGCACCGAAGGCCGTGACGTTCGTCACGATGCCAGGCAGCTTCATGCCCTGCTTCAGGTCCTCGGGCTTGTTCACGCCGGCGGAGAAGCTGAACGCCTCGAACTGCTCGCGCGGATCGCGGCCGGGCTTGGCCAGCTCGCCCACGATGTCGGTCAGCGTGGGCAGGCCCACCTTGTCGCTGACGTAGTTTTCCAGCTTCAGCTTCGCGCGGGCCTTCCCGTCGCGCATCAGGTCGGCGACGCTGACGCCGAGGTCGGCGGCCATCTTCTCGACGATGGGATAACTTTCCGGATGCACGGCGCTCGCATCAAGCGGGTTGTCGGCCCCGCGGATGCGCAAAAAGCCGGCCGCCTGCTCGAAGGCCTTCGGTCCGAGGCGCGGGACCTCCTTCAATTCGGCGCGGGACTTGAACGGGCCCTTCTCGTTGCGCCGGGCCACGATGGCGGCCGCGATCGCGGCGTTCAGGCCGGAGACGTAGCTAAGGAGCTGCTTGGAGGCGGTGTTCACCTCGACACCCACGCCGTTGACGGTGCTGATGACGGTGTCGTCGAGCGAGCGGCGCAGCGCCGGCTGGTCGACGTCGTGCTGGTATTGGCCGACGCCGATGGATTTCGGGTCGAGCTTCACGAGCTCGGCGAGCGGGTCCATCAGGCGGCGGCCGATGGAGACGGCGCCACGCACGGTGAGGTCGTGGTCGGGGAACTCCTCGCGGGCCACGTCGCTGGCGGAGTAGATCGACGCGCCGGACTCGTTGACCATCACGACCGGGATCGCCGGCGGCAGGCCGAGCCCGCGGACGAAGGCCTCGGTCTCGCGGCCGCCGGTGCCGTTGCCGATGGCGACGGCCTCGACGTTGAAGAACTTCACGAAGCCCGCGAGCTTCTCCTTCGCCTCGGCCTCGTGCCGGTCCGGGTAGACAACGTCGTTGTGCAGCAGCTTGCCCTGGCGGTCGAGCAGCACGACCTTGCAGCCGGTGCGGAAGCCCGGGTCGATCGCCAGCACCGCCTTCTGCCCGAGCGGCGCGGCGAAGAGCAGCTCGCGGAGGTTGTCGGCGAAGACCTTGATGGCGACCTCGTCGGCACGCTTCTTGGCCTCGAGCCGCATCTCCGTCTCCATCGCGGGACCGAGCAGGCGCTTGGCGGCGTCCTGCACGGCCAGGCGCACCTGTTCCGCCGCGGGGTTGCGCGCCCGCACGAACAGCGGCTCGAGCTCGGCCGGGGCGGTGAGCTCGTCGGGCAGCGTCACGCGCATGATGAGCATCGACTCCGACTCGCCGCGGCGGATCGCGAGCACGCGGTGGCTCGGCGCCTTGGCAAGCGGCTCGCTCCACTCGAAGTAGTCCTTGAACTTGGCGGCCTCGGCCTGCTTGCCGGTGAGCACCCGGGAGGAAAGCACGGCCTGGGCCTGATAAACCGCGCGCAGGCGGGCGCGGGCGTTTTTGTCGTCGCTGATGCGCTCGGCGAGGATGTCGCGCGCGCCGGCCAGCGCCTCCTCGGTGTCCGCGATCTTCTGCGGCTGGTTCTTGCCGTCCTCGGGCGTGTAGTCGCGGCCGACATAAGCCTGGGCGGCGGCGACGGGATTGGTGGCCGCATCCTGCGCCCACAGCAGCTCGGCGAGCGGCTCGAGGCCCTTTTCCTTCGCGATGGTGGCGCGGGTGCGCTTTTTCGGCCGGAACGGCGCATAGAGATCCTCCAGCGCGGTGAGCGTGGTGGCGGCATGGATGGATTTCTCCAGCTCGGGCGTGAGCAGGTTGCGCTCCTTGAGCGAGGCGAGGATGCCGGCGCGGCGCTCGTCCATGGCCTTCATCTGCTCCAGCCGGTCGCGGATGGCCGTGACCTGCACCTCGTCGAGCAGGCCGGTGGCCTCCTTGCGGTAGCGGGAGATGAACGGCACCGTGGCGCCCTCGGCGAGGAGCTGGGCGGTGGCCGCCACCTGGTGAACCTTGAGGTTGAGCTCCTGCGCGAGGCGGAGCACGTGGTCGGGATTGGGCAGATCCATGAAGGGAAAGGCCCGATGCCAGTGCTTCCGGCGCGGCCCGCAACCGGGAAAAAGCCGAGCGCCGAATTAATTTTGTTGCCGGCGGGTGGAGCCCGCGCTCCGCGCGGGCTTAAACCTGCGCGGAGCGCAGGTTCCACCATCAAAACCGATAACTCACCGCCCCACCGACCTGACGCGGGTCGGCGCGGTTCTCGTAGCGGGTCTCGATATAGTCCGGATCCGCGTTGCCGAAGAAATACACGCGTTTGTCGTAGGTCTCATCGAGGAGGTTTTTCGCCCAGAGGGTGAAGGTCCAGCGCGACCAGGCGTAGCCGAGGCTGGCGTTGACCACCCGGAAGGCCCGGCGCGCCTCATTCTGGTTGTTCGAGTCAAACTGCTGCGCCCGGCCGACGAGCTCGGCGCTGCCGAAGAAGCCCTGGCCGGCGTCGTAGCGTGTCCCGAGCGTATAGCCGTAGTGCGGCGTGTTCGCGAGGTCGCGCCCGCCGCCGGTGTTGCCGTTGGCGAGCGTGAAGGACTCCAGCTCGGAGCGCATCAGCGCGAGCGAACCGCGCACCGACCAGTTTTTCGTCAACGCATAGGAACCCGCAGCCTCGAGACCGTAAACGTGTGACTGGTCGCCATTGTCGGTGAAGAAGCGGTAGTTGCCGCCGAAACCGGCCGAGTCGCGCACCTGGGTGTCCGACCGCTGCAGGTAGAAGGCGGTGAACTCGCCGGTCAGCCGCTGGTCGAGCCAGTTCCCGCGCAGGCCGGCCTCCCAGTTCCAGAGCGTCTCGGTATCGTAGGTCAGCGGGTCGGCCGCCGGGTTGATGCGCGCATCGATGTTGATGCCGCCGGCCTTGTAGCCGCGGGTCAGCGACACGAAGGCCAGCTCGTGGTCGCCCAGCTCGTGCTCGAGCGTGAGCTTGCCGCCGACGAGCGTGTCGTCGAACGACGGCCGGATGACCACGACCGGATCGAAGGTGCCCGGCCCGGCGCGATAGCGCGTCTTCGTGCCGTCGCCGTCCATCGCCAGCTGCTCGACGCGCAGGCCGGCAACCAGCCGCGTGCGCGGCGTGAAGTCGTGGCCGAGCTGGCCGAAGAGCGCGGTATTGGCCGAGTGGTAGGCCGTCTTGAGGCCGCGGATGTTGTCGGGATCGGTGTTGGTGTAGCGCGTGAGCTCGTCCACGTCCGAGTAAAACGCGCCGAGCGTCCAGCGGCTGATCCAGCCGGCCGCGATGCCGGGCTCGGAGTCGAGGCGCAGCTCCTGGTTCAGGACCCAGCGGCGGCGAGTGTGGTCGCTGAATCCCATGTAGGACGCCGCGGTCCAGTCGTCGTCGTAGGCGTAGCGCGAATCGGTGCGGGCGCCGCTCGTGACCGTGGTGAAACGCCCGCCAGCCCAGCCGCGGTAGGTGCCGCGCAGGCTGGCGGCGACCGACTCCTGCTTGTCGAAGCCGGGCTGGTCGCTGTAGGTGTAGCGTCCGTTGTTATCGAGGGCGAACTCGTCGTAGCCGTTGTCGAAGTCGGCCGCGAGCACCGCCGCCTCCCAGCGCCACAGGGCGTTCGGGTTCCAGGTCAGGCGCAGCCGCGCAGTGAATTCGTCGCGCGCATTCGTGTCCGCGTTGAGCGTGAGGTTGCGGCGAAAGCCGTCTTGGTTCGTCTGCTGCACGGCGACGCGCATCATCAGCTGCTCGGGCTTCGCCGAAACCAGCGGGCCGCCGATGGCAAAACCGCCGGTGCGCAGCGCGTCCCCGCCGATGCCGGCCTCGACCCGGCCGGTCCAGAACGGCGTGGGGGCGTTGGTTACCAGGCGGACGAGACCGCCGGCGGCGTTGGCGCCGAAGGCCCCGGCCTGCGGGCCGCGCAGCACCTCGACCTGCGCGACATCGAACGCGCTGCCGATCGTGCCGAGACCGGTGAAGTCGAGGTCATCGACCAGGAAACGCACGGCGGAGTCCGGCGTCTCGCCCTCGAACTGGGAGTTCTCCCCGATCCCGCGGATCTGCAGGTAACGCGGGCGGGACGTGCCGCCGGTCCAGGTGAGGTTGGGGATCTGGTCCGCGAGGTCGCCGAAATGCCGGACGGAACCGGCGCGCAGGGCGGCCTCGTCATAGACGGTGACGCTGGCCGGGATGCGCGCGAGCGGCATGGCCCAGAGGTCCGCGGTGACGCGGAGTGTGTCCAGCTTGACGGGCGCCGGGTCGGCCGCGGGTTGGGCGCAGAGCGGCAGGGCCGCGAGGGCGAGGGCGAGAGAGAGGATTCGGTTCGGGAGTTGCATGGGTTGAGGCCCGGACCCCAAACAGACTCCCAAAGAAGGGGCGCCACGCGCCCGATGGCGCTCCCGCGGCGCCTGCTGTTTCCTTCGTCGGCATGATCCGTTCAGGTTCGAAGGGTCGAGCGGCCGAGCGCGCCGCAATCTCAGTCCTCCGCGGAGGACACCCCTACAGGCGGCACCAGCGATACGTCCGCCGCGCCCGCAGGCAAGAAAAACTTCCCCTATGACCCGCTTGCGCTCGACGCATTTTCGCGCAACATCCTCGGTTTCCGATGAATAAACGTATTCTGCTCACGGTGTTGGTCGCGCTCGGGGTCCTCGGCGCCATTTTTGGTTTCAAATACGTCCAGCTCCGCAAGGAGAAGGCCGCCCTTGCCGCCCGGCGGCCGGCCCCGGCCGCCGTGACCACCGCCCCCGCCGTGGCGGAAAAATGGCGTAACACCCTCCATGCCGTCGGCTCGCTCGAGAGTTTCCAGGGCGTGACCCTCCGCTCCGAGATCGAGGGCCGCATCGTGCACGTGGCCTTCGAGTCCGGCGCCCGCGTGGCGGCCGGCGACCTGCTGGTCGAGATGGACATCGCGGCCGAGACCGCCCAGCTCCGCAGCAACGAGGCCACCGCGCGCCTCGCCGAGCTGAACCTCCAGCGGGCCCGCGAACTCCGCCAGACCAACACCAACACGCAGGCCGACCTCGACGCCGCCGAGGCCACCTTCGCCCAGGCCACCGCCGCCATCGAGGCCACCAAGGCCACCCTCGCCAAGAAGCGCATCGTCGCCCCCTTCGCCGGCCGGCTCGGCCTCCGCCTGGTCAACACCGGCCAGTTCCTCAACAAGGGCGACACCGTCGTGACCCTTGAGGCCACCAACCCGATCTACGTCGACTTCACCCTGCCGCAGCAGGATGTCACCGCGCTCCAGCCCGGCCTCGCGGTCAAGGTCATGATCGACGCCTTCCCCGGCCGCTTCTTCGACGGCCTCCTCGAGGCGACCGACCCGCGCGTCAGCGGCACCACCCGCAACCTCCGCGCCCGCGCCACCGTGCCCAATGCCGACGAAGCCCTCCGCCCGGGCATGTTCGCCACCGTGGACGTGCAGCTGCCCGAGGAGCGCGACGTCATCGTGCTTCCCGCCACGGCCATCGTCTACAGCCCCTACGGCGATTCAGTCTATGTCGTGGCGAAGGACGACAAGGGCGTGCTCGCCGCGCAGCAGCGCTTCGTCAAGGTCGGGCCCAAGCGCGGCGACCAGATCGCGCTGCGCGAAGGCGTGAAGGCCGGCGAGGAGGTTGTCACCGCCGGCCAGGGCAAGCTCCGCCCCGGCACGCCGGTGACCATCAACAACACCGTGGTGCCCGCCAACAGCCCCGCCCCGAAACCCGCCGAGAGCTGAGCCCATGAATTTCACGGAGCTCTTCATCCGGCGGCCGATCCTCGCGACGGTCCTCAACCTCTTCCTGCTCATCGCCGGCTGGCAGGCCATCTCGGCGCTCGTCGTCCGCCAGTATCCCTACACCAGCAACGCCGTCGTCACGGTCAGCGTCGCCTACCCCGGCGCCAACGCCGACCTCGTGCGCGGCTTCGTCACCACGCCACTCGAGCGCGAAATCTCCTCGGCGGACGGCATCGACTACGTCGAGTCCGTCAGCCGCCAGAACAGCGCCACCATCACCGCCCGCCTGCGCCTCAACTACGACCCGAACGACGCGCTCACGCAGATCACCGCCAAGGTCAACCGCGTGAAGGGCGAGCTCCCCGCCGGCGCGGAAGACCCGGTGTTCGACGTCGCCGTGGGCGAGACCACGCCCTCCGCCTTCCTCGGCTTCAGCAGCGAGACGATGGAGAGCAACCAGATCACCGACTATCTCACCCGCGTCGTCCAGCCCAAGCTCTCCACCATCCCCGGGGTGCAGAAGGCCGACGTGCTCGGCGGCCGCCTGTTCGCCATGCGGATCTGGCTCAAGCCCGAGCGCATGGCCGCGCTCAATCTCAGCGCCGCCCAGGTCCGCGCCGCGCTGGCCGCCCAAAACTACCTTTCCGCCGTCGGCCAGACCAAGGGCAGCATGCTCACCGTCAATCTCACCGCCCAGACCGACCTGCGTTCCGTCGAGGACTTCAAGGCCATCATCGTCCGCGAAACCAACGGCGAGATCATCCGCCTGCGCGACATCGCCGACGTCGTGCTCGGGGCCGAAAATTACGACTCGCTGGTCAATTTCTCCGGCGTGAACGGCGTGTTCATCGGCATTTCCGCCCTCCCGACCGCCAATGCCATCGACGTCATCAAGGGCGTGCGGGCCGCCCTCCCCGACATCCAGGCCCAGCTGCCGCCCGGCCTGCAGGGCAAGATCGTCGCGGACTTCACGGAGTTCATCAACGACTCCATTTCCGAGGTCATGCTGACCCTGCTTGAGGCGATGGGCATCGTGATCATCGTCATCTACCTTTTCCTCGGTTCCTTCCGCTCCGTCGTCATCCCGATCGTGGCCATCCCGCTGTCGCTCATCGGGGCCTGCGCCCTGATGCTGGCGATGGGCTTCTCGATCAACCTGCTGACCCTGCTCGCCATGGTGCTGGCCATCGGCCTCGTCGTGGATGACGCCATCGTCGTGGTGGAAAACATCCACCGGCACATCGAGGAGGGGCTGACGCCCTTCGCCGCCGCGATCAAGGGGGCGCACGAACTCATCGGACCGGTCATCGCCATGACCATCACCCTCGCCGCCGTGTATGCGCCGGTGGGCTTCCAGGGCGGCCTGACGGGCGCGCTGTTCCGTGAGTTCGCCTTCACGCTCGCGGGCTCGGTCATCATCTCGGGCTTCGTCGCCCTGACCCTGTCGCCGATGATGTGCTCGCGCATCCTGGTGCACACCGCCAACCCGCGCGGTTTCGAGGCCTTCCTCAACCGCACCTTCGACCGGCTGCAGAACGCCTATGAGCGCTTCCTGCACGGCGCGCTCAACGCCCGCGCCGCCATCTTCCTCGTCGCCGCCCTGGTGTTTGCCTCGATCATCCCGTTCGTCCTGCTGACCAAGAGCGAGCTCGCGCCCTCGGAGGACCAGGGCATCGTCCTGATGAGCGCCGAGGGCGCGCCGACCGCGACGGTCGAGCAGACCATGATGTTCAGCCAGGAGGTCGCCAAACTGATCCGCCGCGACTACCCGGACGAGACGGCCGAGATTTTCCTCTTTGTCGGCCGCGGCGGCACGCCGAACAGCGCCTTCATCGGCTGGCGCCTCAAGCCCTGGAGCCAGCGCAAGCGCAGCGCCCAGTCGCTGCAGCAGGAGATCCAGGGCAAGCTCGGCGCCATCGCCGGCGCCCGCGTATCCTCCTTTCTCCGGCCCAGCCTGCCCGGCTCGGCCGGCGGCCTGCCGGTGCAGATCGTCATCGGCTCGACCGAGGCGCACCCGCGCGTCGCCGAGATCTCCGGCGAGTTGCTCCAGCGCGCGATGAAGAGCGGGCTGTTTGTCTTCGGCGACACCAACCTCAAGTTCGACCAGCCGCAGGTGAACCTGCAGATCGACCGCGAGAAGGCCGCCGCGCTCGGCATCAACATGTCCCAGCTTGGCGCCGACCTCGGCGCGATGCTCGGCGGCGGCTACGTGAACCGCTTCGCCATCGAGGGCCGCGCCTACAAGGTCGTCCCGCAGGTCACCCGCCTGGCCCGCCTCAATCCCGACCAGCTCGGGGATTTCTACATCTCCACGACGAAGGGCGAGCTGGTGCCGCTCTCGACCATCGCCACGCCGGAAAACGTCGTGCAACCCCGCGAGCTGCGCCGCTTCCAGCAGCTCAACTCGGCCACGCTCTCGTTCGCCCCGGCGCCCGGCGTCGCCCAGGGCGAGGCGCTCGACTGGCTCCGGGCCGAGGCGGCCACGTTCTTCCCGCAGGGTTTCACCATCGACTACAACGGCGACTCCCGCGTCTTCATGCAGGAGGGCAGCTCGCTGCTGACGACCTTCGTGCTGGCGGTCATCGTCATCTTCCTCGTGCTGGCCGCGCAGTATGAGAGCTGGCGCGACCCGTTCATCATCATGATGTCGGTGCCGCTCTCGATCGCCGGCGCGATGGTCTTCCTCTTCTTCGGCTTCGCCACGCTGAACATCTACACCCAGGTCGGCCTCATCACGCTGGTGGGCCTCATCACCAAGCACGGCATCCTGATCGTGGAGTTCGCCAACAAGCTCCAGGAGGAGCAGGGCATGTCCATCCGCCACGCGGCCGAACACGCCGCCGCCGTGCGCCTGCGCCCGATCCTCATGACGACCGCCGCCATGGTGCTCGGCGTGCTGCCGCTGCTGCGCGCCAGCGGCGCCGGTGCGGAGAGCCGCTTCAGCATCGGCCTCGTCATCGCGACCGGCATGAGCATCGGCACCCTCTTCACCCTGTTCGTTGTGCCGGCGTTCTACACGCTACTGGCGCAGGACCGCCGGAAGTCGGCCGCACCCGCCGCGGAAGCGGCGCCGCATGGAGCGGCGCCACACCACGCGTGACACTCAATACCCCGCCGCCGTGTTCGTGCGGCGGGGGTCGGCGTAGCCGGTGTAGCCGCCGCCGGCGTTCAGCTCGATGGCGTTGATGCCGCCGAAATAGCGGCCGGTGCCGGGCGCCTCGGGCAGCTCGACCTTCCAGCCGAGCGCCGAGAGGGCCTGCACGTCGGCCGGGGCATACGATTGCTCGGCGTTGATCGAGACCTCGTCGTTCTTTCGCCAGTTGCTGTCCCAGTGGATGCGTGTATCCCCAATGGCCGCGGCCAGCGAGCGGTCCAGCGCCAGCCGGTCGAGCAGCGCCTGCAGCATCGCCGTAGGGATGCGGGCCGCGCCCGGAATGCCGATCGCGAAGACGGGTTTCCCGCTCCGGAACACGATCGTCGGCGAAATGGTGCTGCGCGGACGCTTGCCGGGGGCGACGTAGTTGATGCTTTTCGCATCGCCGTAGGCGAAATTGCTCATCGAGTCGTTCAGGACGACGCCCGTGCCCGGCGGCACAACACCGGCACCGAAGTGCAGGCTCTGCGACTGCGTGGCGCACACGATATTGCCGGCTGAGTCGGCCACGAGGAAATGCGTCGTCGCGGCGGCGATGTCCTCGGACCAGCCGCTGTCATCGAGCCAGGCCACCTTTTTCTCCGGGGTGCCGGCCGCCCGCACCTTGGCGCGGATCACCGCGATCGAATCGGGCGCGACCAGCTTCTCGTAGTTGAAGACCGCCTCGGGGGCATCGCCAATACTCCGCTGCACCAGCGGCTGGACCTCGCGCCAGGCGCGGCCGATCTTGTCGAGGTTGGCCGGCGAGCGCAGCGGCCCGGTGAAAGCCTCATCCTCCAGCACCTTCATGATGGTCAGGAAAAGCGGTGCGCCGTTGGTCGGCGGCGGGCTGGCCAGCAGCCGGTAGCCGCGAAAATCAAGCTGCAGCGGCTCGGTCAGCCGGGCCTCGTAGCTCGCGAGGTCGGCAGCCGTGAGCACACCCCCGCCCTTTTGCGCGGCGACGACGATGGCGTCGGCGACCGGGCCGCGGTAGAAGCCGTCGCGCCCGTGCTGCGCGAGCAATTCCATGGTTCGGGCCAGGTCGGCATTCGGCAGGTGGGAGCCGACGGCCGGCAGCTGGCCGCCGGGCAGGTAGAGGCGCGCGATCTCGGGGTCGCCGCGACGGAGTTTCTTTTCCTGTTCGGCGAAGAAATCGCGGGTCTTGGGCAGGATCTCGAAGCCGTCGCGCGCCAGCCTGATCGCGGGCGCCACATTGTCGGCCCACTTGAGCCGGCCCCATTTCTGGTGCGCAGCCCAAAGCCCGGCCGCGAGACCCGGGACGCAAACCGAGCCATAACCATAGCTGCGGTCCTCCTCCGGGCGCGGCAGGTAGGCGGCGACATCGAGCGAGCCGGCGGCATCCATGGCATCAACCGCATAGGTCCGACCGGTGGCCGCCTCATAATAGAGGAGCATGAGCTTGCCGCCGAGGCCGGAGCCATAGGGTTCGGCCACCCCCAGGGAGAGGGAGACGGCCACGGCCGCGTCGATGGCATTGCCCCCGGCTTGGAGCACCGCGACGCCGGCCTGGGTCGCCTCCGGATGACCGGCCACGACCATGCCGTGTCTGGCCACCACGGGCGTCACGGTCACCGGCACACCGGCCACGGTAGACCGGACCAGCACCAGCAGCGTTAGAACCAGCAGGGCGGGGACGCGAAGATTACGCATGGCGACAAAAGTGCAGGTCCGGCGGCCCGGCGCCATGCCAGAATTGGATTGGCGGGAGGGGCTTTACGCCCCGACAGGATGACCGCACTGGAAAAGTCGGGGCGTAAAGCCCCTCCCACCTGCAAACCAAGACCCCCATCTCCGGCCCCATAAACATGAAAAGCGCCCCTTGCGGGACGCCTTTCATGACCTAACACCAAGCAAACCGTAAGAACTACAAACAATGTTCGCCTATGAGAACGATACACTGATGTCGCTAGGATAGACGGGCTCGCGGCGAAAACGTTGAATCTTTTTCCAAAAATCTTTTGGCACGGTTCCAACCCCATAAACATGAAGGGCGCCCCTCTTGTCAGCCGTAGGCCTGGCGAAGGCTGATGCGGGCCCGCCGATCCCGCGCGAGCGACATCTCGGGGGCCATAAACATGAAGGGCGCCCCTTGCGGGACGCCCTGCATGACCTAACACCAAGCAAACCGTAAGAACTACAAACAATGTTCGTCTATGAAAACGACGCACTGATGTCGTAGGGATAGACGCGACCGTTTCGAAAACGTTGAATATTTCCTGCAGTAATTTTTGTGAATAAGTTCTTGCCGAAAGGTCTGGTGCTTGGTGCTGGGCTGCAGTTGTTTACGAACGGGTTTGGTTCCGATTTCAGGGCGCGGTAACGCGCCCGGTTTTGTCATAAACATATGAAATCATGAACACACCCTCCGCCTCCCGTCCGCATCTCTTCGGTCTGCTCGCCGGCCTCGCGCTGGCCGCGGGCCTCGTCTTCACCGCGCTCGTCCTCGCCAACGCCTGGACGCGCATCGCCGAATCCCAGGTCATCAACGTCACCGGCTCCGCACGGAAAAACGTGCGCTCCGACCTCGTCGTGTGGCGCTCCAGTTTTTCCACCGAGGCCCCGACCCTGATCGACGCGCAGCAAAAACTCCGCGCCGACCACGCGAAGGTCGCCGCCTTTTTCTCCAACCGCGGCATCGAGGGCTTCACCGCCTCGCCCGTGCAGATCACCGAGCTCACCGCGCGGCAGCGCAACGAGGACGACGACACCGTGACCAAGGTGCGCGTCGGTTACCGCCTCACGCAGTTCGTCGAGGTGCACTCGGACGATGTCGACCGCGTGCCGCGGCTGGCCAACGACTCGAGCGAACTGTTGCAGCAGGGCGTGGCATTCGTGTCCGGCGGCTTTGACTTCATCTACACCAAGGCGGGCGAAGCCAAGGTGGAGATGATGGCCGAGGCCACGAAGGACGCCCGCACCCGCGCCGAGCAGATTGCGTCGCAGGGCAACCGGCGGATCAAGTCGCTGCTCAACGCGCGCATGGGCGTCGTGCAGATCAACCCGCTCTACTCGTCGTCCACCAGCTGGGAGGGCAACAACGACACCTCGTCCGTCGAGAAGACCATCATCGCCACCGTCACGACGACCTTTGCGATGCGGTGAAACCTGGAGGCGGGACCATCAGTCCCGCATCATTCCAGCCACGACAACCGCGGCCCGCGGGACTGATGGTCCCGCCTCCAAAAAATCACAGGTGGATCTCCGCCGGCACGACGCTGCCGGCGGACTTCGCCGGCAGCGGTGCCGCCTTGAGCGGATAACGGAACTGCTTCCCTTCAAAATTGCGGAAGACGACCTCGTCGTCGGTGATCTGCTCGACGTAGTCCGGGTTGACCGGCACCTTGCCGCCGCCGCCGGGGGCGTCGATGACGTATTGCGGCACCGCGTAGCCCGTCGTGTGGCCGCGCAGCGCGCGGATGATCTCGATGCCCCGGCGGACATCCGCCTTGAAATGGGCACCGCCGGTAATGAGGTCCATCTGGTAGATGTAATAGGGCCGCACGCGCATCCGGAGCAACCGGTGCACGAGCGCCTTCATGACCTCGGGGTCGTCGTTGATCCCCTTGAGCAACACGCTCTGGTTGCCGAGCGGCACGCCGGCAAACGCGAGGCGTTCGCACGCGTCCTTCAGTTCCTGCGTGGCCTCCTTCGGGTGGTTGAGGTGCACGCTCATCCAGACCGGGCCGTGCTTCTTGAAGATGTCGGCCAGCTCCGGCGTGATGCGCTGCGGCAGGAACACCGGGATGCGGGAGCCGATGCGGATGAACTCGACGTGCTTGATCGCGCGCAGGCGGCCGAGCAGGTGGTCGAGCTTCTTGTCCGAGAGCAGCAGCGGGTCGCCGCCGGAGAGCAGCACGTCACGGACCTCCGGGTGCGCCTCGATGTAGCGGAGGGCCTGCTCGTATTCGGGATGGAAGTTGTAGTCCTGGGCGTTGCTCACGAGCCGGCTGCGCGTGCAGTAGCGGCAGTAGGCGGCGCAGCGGTCGGTGACGAGGAACAGCACGCGGTCCGGGTAGCGGTGGACGAGACCGGGGACGGGCGAATGCTCGTCCTCGCCGAGCGAGTCCAGCATCTCGCCGGAGGAGAGAACCATCTCGTCGCTGCGCGGGATGACCTGTTTGCGGACCGGGCAGTCCGGGTCGTGGCGGTCGATCAGGTTGAAAAAATAAGGCGTGATCGCCAGCGCGAGCTTGTCCTTGGCGAAAAGGCAGCCGGCCTTCTCCGACGGCGTCAGCGTCATGTAGCGCTCGAGCTGCTCGACGGTGGTAATCCGGTTCTTAAGCTGCCAGGTCCAGTCCTTCCAGTCGGACTCCGGCACGTGCGACCACAGGCCCTGCCCGGCAAACCAGTGGGTGCGGTCTTCGGTGTAGGGCATGGGCGGACTGCAGAGATAGCCGGTTTGCCCGGGGTGTCAAACGGCGGAATCCATACCCGACCGGCACAGTGGGCTTAATGTTTTCTTAATGCCCAAGGCCCACCTCTTAATTAGTCCGGGCGGGCGGCGCGGAGTATTCTCCGGCCATGACGATCGCCGACTTCACCTACCTGGGTCTCTACTTTGCCGCCTTGGTGGCCGCGACTCCATTGCTCGGCCGCTGGCTGGCGGCCGTGCTGCAGGGTGAACCGCCCGCGTGGCTCCGCTGGCTCGCGCCGGTCGAGCGCGCGCTTTACCGCGTCGGCGGCGTGCAAGCCGAAACGGACATGTCGTGGCGCCACTACGCCACGGCTCTCGTGGTGTTCAACCTGCTTGGCGGCGGCGCCATCCTTGCCCTGCAGTTGCTGCAGGCACACCTGCCGCTCAATCCGCAGGGCTTCGGCGCGGTGCCGCTCGGCGTGGCGGTCAACACCGCCGTCTCCTTCCTCACCAACACCAACTGGCAGGCCTATTCCGGCGAGGCTTCGCTCAGCTACCTGACGCAGATGGCCGGTCTTGGAGTGCAAAACTTCCTCAGCGCCGCGACGGGTCTCGCCGTCATGGCCGCGCTCGCCCGCGGCTTCTCGCGCAAATCCGCCGCCGGTCTCGGCAATTTCTGGGCCGACCTCGTGCGCTCCGTGCTCTATGTGCTTTTGCCGCTCTCGCTCGGACTCGCCGTTGTGCTGGTGTCGCAGGGCGTCGTGCAGTCATTCGCACCATACGTCACCGCCACGACGCTGGCCGGCACGGAACTGGTAATCCCGCTCGGGCCCGCCGCCTCGCAGGTCGCGATCAAGCAGCTCGGCACCAACGGCGGCGGCTTCTTCGGCCTCAACTCCGCTCATCCGTTTGAGAACCCCACGCCGCTCTCCAACTTCCTGCAGTTGCTCGCCATCCTCGTGCTGCCGGCCGGCTGTGTCTCCGCCTACGGCCGGCTGGTCGGCGCACGCCGCCACGCGCAGGTCGTGCTCGGCGTGATGCTGCTGTTCTTTGTCGCGGTGCTGGGTCTTTCGCTCTGGAGCGAACACGCCGCGCCTGGCTCCGCCGCGCTCGCGCTGGAGGGCAAGGAGGTCCGCTTCGGCGTCACGCCCTCGATCCTCTGGGCCAGCGCCACGACGGCCGCATCCAACGGCTCCGTCAACGCCATGCATTCCTCGCTCTCCCCGCTGGCCGGCGGCCTCGCGCTCCTCAACATGCTGCTCGGCGAGATCATCTTCGGCGGCATCGGCTCGGGGCTCTACGGCATGGTGATGATCATCCTGCTGGCGGTGTTCCTCGCCGGCCTGATGGTCGGCCGCACGCCCGAATATCTCGGCAAGAAGATCGAGGCCCGCGAGGTGCGCCTCGCCGCGCTCGCCGTGCTGCTGCCCTGCGCCGCCGTGCTGCTCGGCTGCGCCGCTTCCTTCGCGAGCGAGGCCGCTCGCGCCGCTGTCGGCAACGCCGGCCCGCACGCGCTGAGCGAGATCCTTTATGCCTGGGGTTCGATGGCCAACAACAACGGCTCGGCCTTCGCCAGCCTCACCGCCACCGGCGACCTCTACGCCTGGGGCGGCTCGCTCGCCATGCTGCTCGGCCGCTTCGGCGTGATTCTCCCGGTGCTCGCGCTCGCCGGCAGCCTCGTGGTCAAGAAGACCGTGCCGCCTTCCAGCGGCACCTTCCCGACCGACGGCCCGCTCTTCGCCGTGCTGCTCACCGGCGTGATCCTCATCGTCACCGCCCTCACCTACTTCCCGGCCCTCACGCTCGGCCCTGTGCTCGAGCACCTCCTCCTCACCGCCGGCCGCACGTTCTGAGCCCGATGCGCTCCGGTAATTTGTAACGTAATACGTTACAAATTACGTGGGACGAAAACCTCTGCCTCCCATGAAACCTTCCGCCAACTCCTCCTGGAACACCGCCCTGCTCCGCCGCGCGTCGCTCGATGCCCTGCGCAAGCTCGACCCGCGTGCGCTCTGGGCCAATCCCGTCATCTTCGCCACCGCCGTCGGCGCCGTCGCCGTCACGGTCGTCGCCGCGGGCGGTCTCCTGCACGGCCGGCTCACCGGCTTCACGCTCCAGATCACCCTCTGGCTCTGGTTCACCGTGCTTTTTGCCAACTTCGCCGAGGCCATCGCCGAGGGCCGCGGCAAGGCCCAGGCCGACGCGCTCAAGCGCGCCCGCGCCGACACCTTCGCTCGCCGCCTGCGCGACGGCGCCGAGGAACGCGTCGCCGCCCCCGACCTCCGCAAGGGCGACAGCGTCGTCTGCGAAGCGCGCGACATCATCCCCGCCGACGGCGAGGTGATCGAGGGCATCGCCAGCGTCGACGAGTCCGCCATCACCGGCGAATCCGCCCCCGTCGTCCGCGAGAGCGGCGGCGACCGCAGCGCCGTCACCGGCGGCACCCGCGTGCTGAGCGACCGCATCGTCGTGCGCGTCACCGTCGAGCCGGGCGGCGGTTTCCTCGACCGCATGATCGGCCTCGTCGAGGGCGCCTCGCGCCAGCGCACGCCCAACGAGATCGCGCTCGGCATCCTGCTCGTCGCCATGACGGCCATCTTCCTCGCCGTGGTCGCCACGCTGCCGTTTTTCGCCCGCTACAGCGAGACGCTGGCCGGCCAGCCCGGCGCCGTGGACGTGTCCCTGCCGGTGCTCGTGTCGCTCTTCGTCTGTCTCATCCCGACGACCATCGGCGGCCTGCTCAGCGCCATCGGCATCAGCGGCATCGACCGGCTCATCCGCCGCAACGTCATCGCCACCTCCGGCCGCGCCGTCGAGGCCGCGGGCGACATCGACGTGCTGATGCTCGACAAGACCGGCACCATCACGCTCGGCAACCGCCAGGCCGTCGAGTTCGTCCCGGCGCCGGGCGTCACGGCCGAGCGCCTCGCCGCCGCGGCGCAGCTGGCCTCGCTGGCCGACGAGACGCCCGAGGGCCGCAGCATCGTCGTGCTGGCCAAGGAAAAATTCGCGATCCGCGAGCGCGAGGTTGCCGCGCCGCACGCCACCTTCGTGCCCTTCGCCGCCCAGACCCGCATGAGCGGCGTGGACCTCGCCGGCCGCAGCATCCGCAAGGGAGCCGCCGACAGCGTCCGCGCCTGGGTCGCCACCCAGGGCGGCGCCTGGCCCGCCGAGGTCGCCGCGAGCGTGGACCGCATCGCCAAGGCCGGCGGCACCCCGCTCGCCGTCGCGGAGGGCGCCACCGTGCTCGGCGTCGTTTACCTGAAGGACGTCGTCAAGGGCGGCATCAAGGAGCGTTTTGCCGAGCTCCGCCGCATGGGCATCCGCACGGTGATGATCACCGGGGACAACCCGCTGACCGCCGCGGCCATCGCCGCCGAGGCCGGAGTGGACGATTTTCTCGCCCAGGCCACGCCGGAGATGAAGCTCGCCCGCATCCGCCACGAGCAGGCGCAGGGACGGCTCGTCGCTATGACCGGCGACGGCACCAACGACGCCCCCGCCCTCGCCCAGGCCGACGTCGGCGTCGCCATGAACACCGGCACGCAGGCCGCCCGCGAGGCCGGCAACATGGTGGACCTCGACTCCAACCCGACGAAACTCATTGAGATCGTCGAGATCGGCAAACAGCTGCTCATGACCCGCGGCGCGCTGACGACGTTCTCCCTCGCCAACGACGTCGCCAAATACTTCGCGATCATCCCCGCGATGTTCGCCGGCCTCTACGCCGTGTCCGGTGGCACTGGCCCGCTGGGCGCGCTCAACCTCATGGGGCTGCACTCGCCGCAGAGCGCGATCCTGAGCGCGGTCGTGTTCAACGCCGTCATCATCATCGCGCTCGTGCCGCTGGCGCTGCGCGGCGTCGCCTACCGCGCCCTGCCCGCCGCCGACCTGCTCCGGCGCAACCTTCTCGTCTACGGCGTCGGCGGCCTGGTCGCTCCGTTCCTCGGCATCAAGCTCATCGACGTCGCGCTCGTCACCCTCGGACTCGCCTGATCCTCCGGCCATGAACCCGCCTCCCCGCAGATCGACCGACCAGCTCCTCTTCGGCAGCATGCTCATCCTGCTGTCCGTCCTGGGTGTGATTCTCCTCTTCAAATGGCTGGACCAGCGCCCGCCGGGCAAGTCCCGCGTCGACTGGCCGGCTCCGGCCGCGAACACCAAACCCTGACCGATTCCCACCATGAAAACCTTCCTGCAATCCCTCCGCGTCCTCGCCGCGCTCACCGTGCTCACCGGCCTGCTCTATCCGCTCGCCGTCTGGGCCGCCGGACAGGTGTTCTTCCGCCACGCCGCCGAGGGCTCGGTGCTCGCCCGCGCCGGGGTGCCCGTGGGCTCCGAGCTGCTCGCGCAAAAGACCACCGACCCGCGCTATTTCTGGCCGCGACCGTCGGCGGGCGACTACGCCACCGTCGCCTCCGGCGCGAGCAACCAGGCGTGGAGCAACGCCAAGCTCGCCGCGACCGTCGCCGAGCGCCGCGCCGCCTGGGGTGGCGGCCCGGATGTGCCGTCCGACCTCCTCACCGCCAGCGGCAGCGGGCTCGACCCGAACCTGACGCCGGCGGCCGTCCGGCTCCAGCTCCCGCGCATCGCCGCCGCCCGCCAGCTTGCGCCGGTCCAACAAGATGCAATCGACGGATTGATTGCCCGAAACACCGAAGGCGGACAACTTAGCCCGGCCCGCATCAACATCCTCCGCCTGAACCTCGCGCTCGACGACGCCTTCCCGCCGCAATGAATCCCGACGCCCGCCCCGATCCCGACGCCCTGTTGGCCGCCTTGCGCGCCGACGAGGTCCGGGCGCGGCGCGCACACCTCAAGATCTTCCTCGGGATGTGCCCCGGCGTGGGCAAGACCTACGCCATGCTCCGCACCGCCCAGCAGGAGCGCGCCGCCGGCACCGATGTCGTGGTCGGTGTGGTCGAGACGCACGGCCGCGTCGAGACCGAGGCCCTGCTCAACGGCCTGACCGTGGTCCCGCGCGTGACCATCGAGCACCGCGGGGCCAAGCTGACCGAGATGGATCTCGAGGCCGTGCGCACGCGGCGGCCGAAACTCGTGCTCGTCGACGAACTCGCCCACACCAACGCCCCCGGCTCCCGCCACGCGAAGCGCTGGCAGGACGTGCTTGAGCTGCTCGACGCCGGCATCGACGTCTACACCACCCTCAACATCCAGCACGTCGAGTCGCGCGCCGACGCCGTCCGTGAGATCACGGGCGCGGCCCAGCTGGAGACCGTGCCCGACTCCGTCCTCGACCTCGCCGCTGAACTCGAACTCGTGGACCTCACGCCCGAGACGCTGCTCGAGCGGCTGCGCGACGGCAAAGTCTATCTGGGCGAGCGCGCCGTGGCGGCCCAGGGGGGATTCTTCAAGGACTCGCACCTCTCCGCCCTGCGCGAACTCGCGCTGCGCTACACCGCCGAGCGCGTGGACCGCCAGCTCCGCCACCAGCGCGCCGGCTCCGCCAAACACACCGTCTGGCGCAGCGGCGAACGGCTGCTCGTCGCCGTGGGGCCCAGCCCCTTCTCCACGCAGCTGGTGCGCTGGACGCGCCGGCTCGCCGCCGCCCAGGGCGCCCCGTGGATCGCGGTTTATGTCGAGCCCGTCACGCCGCTCGCGCCCGAGGCCCAGCAGCGGCTCGACAAGAACCTGGCCCTCGCCCGCGAACTCGGCGCCGAACTCATCATCACCCAGGACAACGATGTCGCCGTCGCCCTCGTGCGCACCGCCCTGCAGCAGAACGCCACGCAGATCGTCGTCGGCACGCCGCGCCACACCTGGTGGGCGCGGTTCACACCCAGCGGTTCACTGGTGGACCGCATCCTCCGGCTCGGTGGCAAGATCGACGTCTATGTCGTCCCCGCGGAAACCGCGGGACGCCCCTTCAGCCTCGACGACCTCGATCACGAGCTGCGCAGCGGGGCCGGCGAATACGGCTGGGCCGCCGGCACGGTGGCCGCGCTGACCCTCGGCGCCCTGCTGCTGCCGGCCAATTACTACCTCGCCGCCGGCCTGGTCTATCTGCTCGCCGTTATCCTGCTCAGCCTGCGCGTCGGCCGCGGCCCGGTGCTGGTCGCGGGCGTGCTCAGTGCGCTGACCTGGAACTTCCTGTTTATTCCGCCGCGCTTCACGTTTCGGATCGAGAAGATCGAGGACGGCCTGCTGTTCGGCACCTACTTCGTGGTCGCGCTCGTGGCCGGGCAGCTCACGGCGCGCATCCGCGCCCAAGCGCTGGCCGAGCGGCGGCGCGAGGGCCGGGCCACGGCGCTGTTCAACCTGACCCGCTCGCTGGCCGAGGCCGGCACGCTGGACGAGGCCGTGTTCGCCGCGCTCCGGCAGGCGGACGGGCTGTTTGGCGCCAAGACGGCGCTGCTGCTCGCCGACGCCAACGGCGTGGTCACGCCCCATTTCGCCGGCTCCTTCCCGCTGGACGAAAAGGAACGCGGCGTGGCCGAATGGGTTTACCGCAACCGGCGACCGGCGGGACGCTTCACCGACACCCTGCCCGGTGCGGTCGCCTTCTACCTGCCGCTCGTCCGCGAGGACCGGGCGATCGGCGTGCTCGGCATCGCCGTGCCGGCGGACGGCATGCTCACGCTGGGGCAGCGCGACCTGCTGGAAGCCTTTGCCCGGCAGCTCGCCCTGATCGTCGAGCGCGAGCACCTGCGCGAGGCGGGCGCCCGGGAGCAGCTGCTCGCCGAGTCCGACAAGCTGCACCGCGTCCTGCTCGACAGCGTCTCCCACGAACTGCGCACGCCGCTGGCCGTGATCACGGGGACGCTGGAAAACCTGCCCGACGCGACGCCCGAGCTGCGCACTGAACTTGTCAACGAGGGCCGCGCCGCCGCCCGCCGGCTCAACCGGCTCGTCGGCAACCTGCTCGACCAGACGCGGCTCGAAAGCGGCACGCTGAAGCCGCGCCTCGACTGGTGCGACGCCCGCGACCTGGTGAATGCCGCGCTCGAAGCCGTGCGCGACGAGCTGGCCGGACATCCGCTCGAGGTGGTCCTGCCCGATGACATGCCGCCCGTGCGCGCCGACTTCGCGCTGACGGAGCAGGCGCTGGCCAATTTGCTGTTCAACGCCGCGCGCCACACGCCGGCCGGCACCCCGGTGTTCCTGACCGCGGGCATCGAGCGCAGCGGCACGCGGGCGTTCTTCACCGTGGCCGACCGCGGACCGGGCTTCCCGCTGGAGATGCGGGACCGGCTGTTCAAGAAATTCGAACGCGGCGACGCCGCGCGGGCGGGCGGACTCGGCCTGGGCCTGTCCATCGTGCGCGGCTTCGTGACGGCGCAGGGCGGCGACATCGTGGTCGGCGAGAACCCCGGCGGCGGCGCCGTGTTCACCATTTACCTGCCGCACACCGCGCCCCAAGCTGCACCCGTTGAATGACCGCGCCGCTTCACGCCACCCTCCTGATCATCGATGACGAGGTCCAGATCCGCCGCCTGCTGCGCGTGACGCTGGAAGGCGAGGGCTACAAGGTGCGCGAAACGGACACCGGCCGGCTCGGACTGCAGGAGGTCGCCCACGCCGCGCCCGATGGCATCATCCTTGATCTCGGCCTGCCCGACCTGGACGGCACCGAGGTCATCCGCCGCCTCCGCGAGTGGTCCAAGGTCCCCGTGCTCGTCCTGTCGGTTCGTGAGGGCGAGGACGACAAGATCGCCGCACTCGACGCCGGGGCCGATGATTACCTGACGAAACCCTTCAGCGGCCGCGAACTGCTGGCGCGCGTCCGCGCCATCCTGCGGCGCAACCCCGCCGCGGCCGAACCGGCCGTGGTCCGCATCGGCGACCTCGAAATCGACCAGGCCGCCCGCCTCGTCCGCCGCGCCGGCACCGAAGTCCACCTCACCGCCAAGGAATACGCCCTGTTGCAGTTGCTGGCGCAGCACCGCGGCAAGGTCGTCACCCACCGGCAGATCCTGCGCGAACTCTGGGGCCCGAATGCCGAGGAAAACACCCATTACCTGCGGGTGCATATGACGCACCTCCGGCAGAAGCTCGAAGCCGATCCGCACACGCCACGGCACCTGAAAACCGACTCCGGCATCGGTTACCGGCTCATGGACTGAGCGCACCCGCGCACATTTCACGCATTTGCCCGGAAAACCACTAGACAGGCGGGGCCTAAATGCCTTTCGTGCCTCTTTAATGTCTGCTCCCAAACCCGCGATCCTGGCCCTGGAAGATGGCAGTGTGTTCCGCGGCGCCGCCTTCGGCGCCGACGCCACCATTGCCGGCGAGTGTGTCTTCAACACCTCGATGACCGGCTACCAGGAGATCATCACCGATCCCTCCTACTTCGGCCAGATCGTCACCATGACGGCCGTGCAGATCGGCAACTACGGCATCAACGCCGAGGACGAGGAGCATGCCGCGCCGAAATGCTCGGGTTTCGTCGTCCGCGAGGTCTCACCCATCGTCAGCAACTGGCGCAGCCAGCTGTCGCTCGACGCCTACCTGAAGAAATACGGCATCCCGGGCATCAGCGAGGTCGACACCCGTGCGCTGACGAAAAAGCTCCGCGTCGACGGCGCGATGAAGTGCTGCCTCTCCACCCTCCCGCTCAGCGACGCCGAGGCGATCAAGCGGGCCAAGGCCTGGCAGGACATGGCCGGCAGCGACTACGTGAAGGACACGACCTGCGCCGCACCCTATCACTGGCAGGCGGAAGAGGCCTCCCGGCACAACGCCCAGTATCTCCCCGTCGGCACGACGCAGGGCCTGACGGTCACGCCGAAGAAACGCTTCAAGGTCGCCGCCTTCGACTACGGCGCGAAATACACGATCTTCCGCAAGCTCGTCCGCCACGGCTTCGACGTGCATGTCTTCCCCGCCACGGCGACGCACGAGCAGGTGCGCGAATACGGCGTGGACGCGGTGTTCCTCTCCAACGGCCCCGGCGACCCGTCCGCCCTACCCTATATCCACAAGACCGTCAGCGGCCTGCTGCCCGACTACCCGATCTTCGGCATCTGCCTCGGCCACCAGATGCTCACGCACGCCGTGGGCGGCACGACCTTCAAGCTCAAGTTCGGCCACCGCGGCGGCAACCAGCCGGTGAAGAATCTCGAAACCGGCAAGGTCTCGATCACGGCGCAGAACCACGGCTTCGCCACCGACCCCAAGTCACTCGAGAAGCGCAGTGCAGTCGTCACGGAGATCAACCTGAACGACAACACCGTCGAGGGCCTCCGCCACAAGGAGCTGCCGGTGTTCTCCGTGCAGTATCACCCCGAGGCCGCCCCCGGCCCTAACGACGCCGATCCGCTCTTCACCGACTTCTACCACCTGGTCGAGAAGCGGAAGGCCGGGAAGATCTGAGGCCCGTGCAGCGCGGGAAGTGGCAAGTAACAAGGTTCAAGTATCAAGAACCGGGCCGTCCCACATTCTTGGCACTTGTGACTTGATCCTTGTTACTTCGCTTCGAGCACCTGCTCGAAGCGTTTCGCGTCCTCCGGCGTGTCGACGCCGATGGTCGGATCCTCGGTGACATCGATGGCGATCGGATAACCCGCCTCCATCACGCGCAGCTGCTCGAGTTTCTCGATCTGCTCCAGCCGGCCCGGCGGCATGGCCACGAATTTTTCGAGGAAGTCGGCCTGGTAGGCGTAAAGCCCAAGGTGCTTGTAGCAGGTGTTCTGCGCGAGCCACGCGTCATCAATGGTCAGCCCGAGATCGCGGGAATAGGGCATGCGGGAACGCGAGAAATACAGCGCCCGGCCGGTCGAGGTCATGACGACCTTCACCTGGTTAGTGTTGTAGAAGTCCACGATGCGCTTGAACGGCGTGCAGAGCGTCGCCATCGGGCAGTCGCCCTGGATGAGCCGGGCCAGGGCCTGCAGCTGGCCGGCGGTCACCAGCGGCTCGTCGGCCTGGACATTGAGCACATGCGTGGCACGGACCGTGCGGTTGGCCTGGGCGATGCGGTCGGTGCCGCTGGGGTGGCTGGCATCGGTCATTATCGCCTTAAACCCCGCTCCCTCAATGCATTCGGCCAGCAATTCATGATCCACGGCAAACCACAGCGGAAAGTCCGGCGCCTGAGCCTTGATGCGCTCGGCCACCCACAGCACAAGCGGCTTGCCCTTAATCGGATGCAACAGCTTGCGCGGAAACCGCGTGGACTCCAAACGGCACGGCACGATGATGGCGAAGGCTGGCATGCGGGGGTCTTTGTGATTGCAAGCCGGGTCACGACCGGCTTTTGCGTTACCCTTTAATCCGACCCAGCAGCCTCATCGCAATGGAAAAGAGCACACCCACGTCAGCCGGCCCGCACACGAAGGAACTCCTCGTGCAGAACAAGATGGGCATTCATGCCCGTCCGGCGGCCATGATCGTGCGGGTGACCAACAAGTTCAAGGCGGAGGTCCTGGTCGAGAAGGATGAGGAGCAGGTCAACGGCAAGAGCATCATGGGCCTCATGATGCTGGCCGCCGCCAAGGGCACGAAGGTCAAGTTCATCGCCACCGGCGAGGACGCCCCGGCCATGCTGACCGAGCTTGAGGCGCTGTTTGCCAAGAAGTTCGACGAGGCCTGAGGCTGAGGTCCAAGGCAAATCGCGGAAACGCGAAGGAGCGGAAACACGGAAGCCGGTCAGACGACCGGCTTTTTTATGCTCCTCTCCGTGCTTCCGCGATTAGATCGAAAGGAACCGTTTCGCGTTGGCCGTCGTGACTTCCGCCAGCCGCTCATAGCTCACGCCAAACACCCCGGCACAAAACTCCGCCGTGTGCTTCAGGTAGCCCGGCTCGTTGGATTTCCCGCGGTGCGGCATGGGCGTCAGATAAGGCGCATCGGTCTCGATCATCAGCCGGTCGAGCCCCTGCGCCAACGCCGCCTCGCGGATCGCTCCGGCGGTCTTGTAGGTGATGATGCCGGTGAATGATCCGTAGCCGCCGCGCCTGGTCAGCTCGGCCATCTCGGCCGGACCTTCCGTGAAGCAGTGGAACACCACCCGGCCCCAGGCCACGCCGGAAACATCGATCATTTCGACACACTCGGCAAAAGCCCCGCGCGAATGCACCACAATCGGGCAACCGAGCTTCTTCGCCAGCCGGAGCTGTTCCGCTAGTGCCGCCTTTTGCCAGCCGAAGATCTTTTCTGCCTCGGCCGGATTGTCCTTGGGCAGATGAAAGCGGTCCAGGCCGATCTCCCCCAGCGCCACCGGCTTCTGCGCGTCAGCCCAGAAACCCTCCAACTGCGCCACCCGCCCGGCCCAGTCCTCGCCCACGCTGCACGGATGCAGGCCGGCGGTGTAGTGCACGAATCCCGCGTGATCCCGCGCCAGCTCCCGGTAGAGCGGCCAGTCGTCGGTGTCGGTGCCAATAGTGACCAGCGCCTCCAGCCCCGCGGCCCGGGCCCGGGCCAAAATCCCGGGCAATTCGCCGCGCCGGGCGAAAGTTTCAAGGTGCGTGTGTGTGTCGATCAGGCCCACGCGGAGATTGAAGCCCGCCAAAAGTCAGAAGCCAGCGCTTTCGCGCTGGCTTCCTTTGCACACACACCAGTCTGCCTGGTGAAAGTTTACTCGGTGCGGACCGAGATATCGCCGCCGCTGGAACGGAGCTTCAGGACGGGACCGCCGCCGTTGACGCTGCCGGCGAGCCGGCTCTTGCCGACGCCGCCCTTGGCGATGGTGATGGTCAGGCCTTCGGCGCGGACGTCGCCGCCCGAGGTGCTGGCATCGAGCTCGAAGCCCGCGCCCGGCACGACCCGCACGCGCACATCGCCGCCGGAGGTGCTGAGCACGGCGTCCTGCTTCAGCGGCTCCGTGAGGGTGGCCCGGACGTTGCCGCCCGAGGTGGTGGCGCTGAGGAGCTGGGCGACGGAATTGATGGTGATGTCGCCCCCCGAGGTGGAGACCTGCGTCGGGCCGCCGGCGCGGTCGACCTCGATGTCGCCGCCCGAGGTGCCGAGCTTGGCGCGGGCGGTGCCCTCGCGGAGGACGATGTCGCCGCCCGAGGTATGGGCGTCGATCTCGCCGTCAACGCGGTCGAACTTCAGGTTGCCGCCGCTGGTGCGGGCGCGGACGTTGCCCTGCAGGCTGGCGGCCTCGATGTCGCCACCGGACGTGCTGAGATTCAGGTTGAAGTGTTTCGGCAACGTGACCTCGAAGGAGACGCTGACCGGCGGCCAGCTGCCGAACCAGGAACCGCCCGGGCGCTTCTCATATTTGGCCTCGGCGGTCACGTCGTTGCCGGTCTGCTCCAGGGTGAGGGTCAGCTTCTGGAGGATTTCATCCGCCTCCCGCTCATCCGAGGCCCTGATGACCTGCTTCGCGGTGATGCGAACCTCCGTGACGTCGGCGGTGCGGATCGTGATGTCGCCGCCCTGGGTGGCGGCCTTGAAATTGCCGCCCGGCTGGACGGTGAAGGTCTTCTCGACCGTGCGCGTGATCTTGGCCGAGAGCACCGCCGGCGATGCCAGCAGGGCGCCCAGCGCGAGGAGAGGAATGAGGGATTTCATGGGTCGTGTGCCTTGTAAAACACGCCCCGGGGCCGAAAGTTACAGCCAATATCGCCCGATTCAGCCCTTCGGCAGCTCCAGACGGACCTGCATGCGGGAAAGTCGCTCCAAAAGCAGCCGGTCGCTGCGGATCGGCCACCAGTCGTAGAGGAAAATCTCCAGCGGGCGCCACATGGCCACCCAACCCGCGATGTGCAGGCCCAGCTCCACAAAGCCGGCCCAAGGCTGGGTCGAGGCCGAGCGAACCATCTCGCCCAGCGCAAGGCAGCCGGCGAGAAAAAGCAGGGCGATGACCCCGCTGGAACGCCCGCGCCGCAGCAGGAGCCGCAGCTCCCGGCGCTTGATCTCGGCCCGGCTGGCAAAATAGTGCCGCACTGCCTCCGCCGTGCCGGCCGCCCGGTCGGGCTCAGGCGGGGTGGTGAGATGGATGACCAGCTCGAGATCCCCCTTGTGCGGCAGTTCACGCGCCCAGCTGACGATGAACTCCTCGGCCGCGGCGTCCAGGTCCCGGTCGATGAATGGCGAGGGATCCATCGAGTTGAACAGCTGCGAGAGCTCCCGCAGGCGGACCTCGACCTGGTTGGGATGTGCGGCGCTCATGGTTTCAAAAGGGCCGCCGCCCATTTCTTGTCGTCAAAGCCCACCACCCCGACCCCGCCCGGGCCGAGCACGAAGGGGCGCTTGATGAGCATGCCGTTGCCGGCGAGGAGGGCGAGCGCCGCGGCGTCGTCCAGGGCGGGCAGTTTGGCGGCGAGGCCCTGCTTGCGGTATTCGATGCCCGAGGTGTTGAGCAGTCTCTTCCGCTCGCCGCCATAAGCCGCCAGCATGGCCCGTAGTTCCTTCACGGTCGGCGGGGTCGTGCGGATGTCCTTTTCCACGAAGGCCAGCTTGTGCCGGTGCAGCCAGGCCCGCGCCTGCTCGCAGGTGCTGCACGTGGGATGAAGGTAGGCGGTGAGCGCGCTCACTTTTTGACCGCGAAGATCTCGTTGAAGAACGACCGCATGTGCGCCCACGAGCGCTTGTCGGCCGCGGCGTTGTAGGCGATGGGGAGGCCGGTGGCCTTGGCAATCTTGTCCGCCCCGGGGTTGCTGAAGGCGTGGACGGCACCGGCATAGCTGACGAACTGGTAGTCGAACTTGCCTTCGTTCATCCCCTTCATGAAGGCCGCGATCTCCTCCGCGCTGATGAAGGGGTCGACCGCGCCGTGGCACACGAGGATCTTCGCCTTGTTGGCGGCCGCGGCCGCCGGCGACGCCGGGATCAGGCTGCCGTGGAAGCTCACGATGCCCGCGAGCGGCGCGCCGCTGTAGGCCAGCACCTGGGCCGCGGCTCCGCCGAAACAATAGCCGATCGCCGCCACCCGGCCGCCATCGACCAGGCCGGTCGCGAGCAGCTGGTCCAAGCCGGCGCGCGAGCGCTCGGCCATCAGCGGCTTGCCGTAGAACGGGGCGGCGAGCTCGCCCGCCTTCTTCGGGTCGGCGGTGGTGACGCCGGCGCCATACATGTCGGCGGCGAAGGCCACGTAGCCCAGCTTCGCGAGCTGCTCGGCGCGTTTCTTGGGGTATTCCGTCAGGCCCCACCATTCCGGCAGCACGAGCACCCCGGGAGCCGGCTTGGCGGCGGCGACCTTTTCGTCGTCATACGCAAGCCAGCCCTCGAGCTTCACGCCGCCATGCTCATAGGCCACCGGCTTGGTGACGACCTTGGCGCTCAACATCCCGGCCACGCCCAGGGCGAGACCGGCCAGCAGGATTCGGGATAGATTCATGGGCCCATGCTAGGCCGCCGGGCGCAAAACTCAACTCCCGCGCGGTCAATTCGGGCCCTTGAGCCAGCGCTCCAGGCTGGCCCGCAGGTCCGACTGCCGGATCGGCTTGCTCAGGAAATCGTCCATGCCGGACGCCTGGGCCGCCTCGCGGTCCTCCGGGCGCACGTTGGCGGTGAGGGCGATGATGGGCAGCCAGCGGCCCTCGATCCGCCGCCGGATGCGGCGCACCGCCTCGAAGCCGTCGATGCCGGGCATCTGGAGGTCCATGAGCACGGCGTCCCACTTTTCGCGCACCGCCAGCTCAATGCCCTCGGCCCCGTTGTCCACGATCACCGGCACGAGCCCGAGCTTGCGCAGGAAAATCTCCACGACGCGCTGGCTGCCCCAGTCGTCCTCGACCACCAGCACGCGGCCGTTGAGCCGGTTTTTCGGCCCGGCCGGGGCCGCCCCGTCCGCCTCCATCGGCCGGGCGACCGGCAGCGGCAGGTCGAAATAAAACTCCGAACCCTGCCCGGCCACGCTCACCACCTTGATCTCGCCGCCCATGCGGCGCACGAGGCTCTGCGAAATGGCCAGGCCGAGGCCCGAGCCGCCGTAGCGCCGCGTCATCGAGCTGTCACCCTGGCTGAATTTCTGGAAAAGCTTCGACTGCGTCGCCGCGTCAATGCCGATGCCGGTGTCCGTGATGCGGAACCGCAGCAGCGCCTCGACGGCGTCCACCCGCACCGCCTCGATGTGGAACTCGATGCGGCCCTGTTCCGTGAACTTCACGGCGTTGCCCATGAGGTTGAGCAGCACCTGCCGCACGCGCATGGGGTCGCCCGTCACCAGCGGCGGCAGCCCGGGGCTGGCATGATACGCCACCGGCAGGTTCTTGCCCGCCGCCTGGGTCTGGAACAATGCGGCCACCTCCTCGCCCACCTCGGCCGGCGAAAACTCGAGCTCCTCGAGCTCCAGCTTGCCGCTCTCGACCTTCGACAGGTCGAGGATGTCGTCGAGCAGCCGCAGCAGCGTGTCGGCGGACTTGCCGGCGATGTCGATCTGCTGCTGCTGGTCCGCGGTCAGCGGCGTGTCGCGCAGCAGCTGCAGCATGCCGATGATCCCGTTCATCGGGGTCCGGATCTCATGGCTCATGGTCGCGAGGAACTCGCTTTTGGCCTCGTTGGCCGCCTCGGCGCGGCGTTTGGCGTCGCTCAACGTGGCCACCAGCCCCTCGTTCTCGAAGATCAGGGCAAAGAGCTTGAGCAGGTCCTGGCGGTGCAGCCGCGCCGTGTTGAACAGGAAGAGCGCGTAGGTGATGGTGCAGGCCACCAGCGTCCAGCTCCCGGGCTCGCGGTAGGCGAGGAAGGCGAGCATCGGCGGCGTCATCGTGGTCACGATGTAGGCGAGATAGCACAGGCGCACCGAGGCCAGCGAGCGGGCCGCGCCGGCGTTCATGCCCGCGATGATGAAGACCACGAGGCAGCGCGGCAGCAGCTCGTCGGTCTGCAGGAACAGCCAGCCGGCCACACCCCAGGTGCAGCCGGCGGCGATCACCCCGAAATAAAACAACGAGCGCCAGAGCCGGAGCTGGTCGTCGCGGAGCAGCCGCCGGGCGAAGGTGCGGGTCAGCCCCAACCGGACAAGGCTGACGAGGAAGATGACCGCCAGCCAGCCGAGCGTCAGCCGGGCGGGAAAATAGGTCCACACCCCGGCCACCAGCACCAGCGCCAGCACGAAGTTGGAATACAGCCCGAAGCCCGCCGAGCGGTAAAGCAGCCGGGTCATCTCCGCCTCGACCCGGAGGGCGATGTCCTGACGCACGGATTCCACCGGCGGGCGGGAGACGTTCGGGGGACTCATCGGGCGCTAGAAAGCCACAGCGCCAACCCCCCTCGCAAGGGAATTCCCGGGGAAGCCTTCCCGCACAGGCCGGCTCAGGTCGACAGGCCGCCCGCGATGTATTGCCGCAGCGACTCCGCCTCGGCCCGGTGCGCGTTGGCCACCCACCGCGACACGTCGCCGATGGAAATCAGGCCGACCAGCTTTTCCCCCTGGATCACAGGCAGGTGCCGGCAGCGTTTTTCTGCAAAAAGGTCCATCACCTGTTGCACCGTCGCCTCGGGACCCACGGTGAGCACGTTGGCGGTCATGACCTTCGCCAGCGGGGTTGTCTTGGGGTCGAGGCTGGCGGCGATCACGCGCGTGAGGGCGTCGCGTTCGGTGAAGATGCCGGCGAGCTTCGGCCCCTCCAGCACGAGCATAGCGCCGATGCGGTGCTGGTTCATTTTCTGGACGGCCTCAAAGACCGTCACGGTGGCGGGCACCGTATGCAAAGCCCGGCTCTTCCCTTCCAACAGCGTAGCTATCGAAGTGTTCATGGGGTAATGGGGTATGGCCGCAGCCTACGGCGCGAAGGGGGCACGACAACGTCAATCTGTGCGCATTATTTGCGGAACAACTGGTCGAGCGCCCCGAGGCTCTTGAGCGGCGCACCCTTCCGGGCCGTGGCCGGCGCCACCCGGGCCGCAGGCGCGGGCGCCTCCTTCACACTGCCGGGCGCCAGCTCCCGCAGCATCCGCTCCAGCCGCACGGCCGACACCGGCTCCGCCGTGCCCAGCTCCTGCGCGAACAAACTCACCCGGAACTCCTCGACCAGCCAGCGGAAGTTTTCCCATGGAGGCGGGGTGCCCTCACCCTGCTTGGCTGACGAGGGCGTCCGCCCTCCAGCGAACTTTTTCACAGCCGCAACAAATGGCGCGAGCTCCGCCGCGCGCGCCGCGTCCTTCGCCGGGTCGCGTTTCGCCCGCTCGGCCCGGGCCTGCAGGCCCTTCAGGTAGCGCGGCAGGTGCGGCACCCGCTCGAACGGCATGGCGCGGAGAAAATCCGCCGGCAGCAGGGCCGCCAGGTCCTCGGTCATGCCGGGGTAGGAATTTTTCGCGGTCTGCAGCGCCAGGCGCAGCGTGAGGATCTCCTTCAGCCAGTCGCCGAGCCGCGGCACCAGCCCGCGCAGATCCTGCTTCGCCGCGGCGAGTTGTTTCGCGAAGACCGCCGCGTGCAGCGGTGCGACCGCCCGGCCGCACACCCAGCGCCGGATGGATGCCAACGCGTCCGCCTGCAGCGCGTCGGGGGGCGTGAGCGTCACCGCCAGCGGGCCGAGCATCCGCAGGGCCTTGAGATCCTTCTCCAGCCAGCCGAGGTCGTAACGCATCTGCGCCTCGAACAGCTGCACCAGGCCGGTCCGGGTCGCCGCCGCGGCCTCCTCGGGGGTCGCGAACAGCCGCACGGCCACGCCGGCGGGCATCGCCTTCAGGCCGGGATAGGCGTGGACCGGCACACCGTGGTGTTCGCTGACCTGGATTTTTTCCGGCAGGTCGCCGAATTTCCACTCCGTCGCCGGCTCGCCCTCCCATCGGGCCCGGGCGGTGCGCCACGCGCCGTTGTCCACCGTCGCCGCCTGCTTGCTCACGTCGCGCGAGCGGCTGTGCAGCTGTGCCTGGATCTCGGCCAGGTCGCGGCTGGCGCCGACCACCTGGTCCCGGTTGTCCACCACCTCGACGCGCACGCGCAGGTGGTCGGGGAAAAGCCGCGCCTCCCACAGCGCCGGATCGATGCGCACCCCGAGCCGGGGCGAGAGCAGTTCCGCGAGCGCCTCCGCCAGCGTCGGCGGTTTCGGGCGCGCGCTGATCAGCGCGAGGTCGCGCACCAGTTTCTGCGCCGTCTCGGTCAGGGGGATCAGGCTGCGGCGCTGCTCCTTCGGCAGGGCCTTGAGCATCAGCTCGACCTTTTCGGGCAGATGACCGGGCACGGCCCAGTCGAGCGCGGCGGGGGTCAGCGCCTCGGCCTCGGCCAAGCTGACGCGCACCGTGACCCCGTCGGCCTCCTTGCCGGGCTGGTAGGCGTAGGCGAGCGGCAGCACGCGGTTGTCCACCGGCAGCGCCTCCGGAAAGGCCGTCGCATCATGCTCCGCTTCCTCGGTCGCGCGGAGGCTGTCCTCGGACATGAAGAGGAACTTCGGCTGCGTGGTCTGCTGGTGGCGCACGAAGTCCACCAGTTCGCCGACGGCCGACACCTGGGTGATCTGCGCCGCGTAGAACCGGTAGACCGCCTCGTCGAGGTTCATGTAACCCGAGCTCCGGGTGCGGGTGAGCCGGTTCTCGGCCTCCTCGCGGATCCGGCGGTTGTGTTTCAGGAAATCAAAGGGCCACGTCACGGTGTCACCGACGAGGCCCTCGCGGATGAAGATCTCGGTGGCGTGGACCGGGTTGATCTTCCCGTAGCTGGCCGACCGGGTCTCGAGCTCGAGGTTGTAGAGCCGGCGGCGCTCCTTGACGAGCACGCGGCCGGCCTCGGCGTTCCAGAACGGCTCGCTGTGCGCCACGCGCAGCAGGTGCGCGCCGAGGTCGAGCACCCAGTGCGGATCGACGCGCGCGCAGGTGCGGGCGTAGAGCCGGCTCGTTTCCATGATCTCCGCGGCCATGAGCCATTTGGCGACCTTGGCCTTGGGGACGGGCTCCTTGCGCGGGACGGTGGTCTTGCGCTCCATGCGCTCGAACAGCGCCGACCCGGGAAACACGTTCACCCGCCGGTCGTGCGCCGCGTGGTAGTCACCCTCGTCGGTCCGGGTGGCGATGTTGCCGAGCAGGCCGGACAGGATCGCGCGGTGGATCGCCGCGTAGGCGGGCGTGCCGAGCGCCACCTTCACCTCCTGCCCCGGCTTCACGCCGTCGTAGATCGACGTCCGCGTGAAGCCATCGCGCTCGCGCAGCGTGTCCTCGAGCTGGGCGTGCACGTCGCGCCACTCGCGCATCCGCATGAACGAGAGGAAGTGCGCCGTGCAGAATTTACGCAGCTTGCCGAGCGTCATCGCCTCGAACTCGTCGTGGTAGTCCTCCCAGATCGCCAGCAGCGTGAGAAAATCGGAATCCGGATGCGTGAACTTCCGGTGCGCCGTGTCGGCCTTCTGCTGCTGGTCGAGCGGCCGCTCGCGCGGGTCCTGGATGCTGAGCGCCGCGGCGATGATGAGCACCTCGCGCAGGGCCTTCTCACTGCGGGCCTGCAGGATCATCCGGCCGACCGTCGGGTCGACCGGCAGGTGCGCCAGCTCGCGCCCGAGGTCGGTCAACACCCCGGCGTCGTCGATGGCGCCGAGCTCATGCAGCAGCGCGTAGCCGGCGCGGATGCCCTTCACCGGCGGCGCGTTCAGGAACGGGAATTCCTCGATGTCGCCGAGGCCGAAGGCCTTCATGCGCAGGATAACGTCCGCCAGGTTGCTCCGCTGGATCTCCGGCTGGGCGAAACGCGGGCGGTCGTTGAAATCCTGTTCCGAATAAAGCCGGATGCACACGCCGTCGCTCACGCGGCCGCAGCGACCCTTGCGCTGGTCGGCGCTGCTCTGGGCGACCGGCTCGACCGGCAGCCGGCGGGTGCGGCTCGACGGCGTGTAGCGGCTGAGGCGCGCCAGGCCGGTGTCGATGACGAACCGGATGCCGGGGATCGTGAGCGAGGTCTCGGCGATGTTGGTGGCGATGATGATCTTCCGCCCCGGCGTGGGGGTGAACACGCGCTGCTGCTCGGCGTTGGTGAGCCGGCCGAAGAGCGGCACGATCTCCAGCCGGCCGAGCCGGCGGCCTTCGAGCAAATCGCGCGTCTCGCGGATGTCGCGCTCCGTGGGCATGAACACCAGCACGTCGCCGGAATTGCTCTCGAGCAGCACGCGCTCGACCGCCTCGACCGCCGCGTCGATGTAGGTGAAGTCGTCGCGTCGTGACTTCTTCCCTGCCGCCGGCGGCGCTGACCCCGCGCCGGGGCCGTCGGCCCCGGCTGCATCCAATTCCTCCAACGGGGCATAAATCACCTCGACCGGATAAACCCGGCCCGAGACCTCGATGATCGGCGCGCCATCAAAGGCCTTGGAAAACGCCTCGGTGTCGATGGTGGCCGAGGTGATGACGATCTTGAGCTCCGGCCGGCGCAAGCGCAGCCGGCGCAAGTGGCCGAGGATGAAGTCGATGTTGAGCGAGCGCTCGTGCGCCTCGTCCACGATGATGGTGTCATAGGCGCGCAGCTCCGGGTCGGCCTGCAGCTCGGCGAGCAGCATGCCGTCGGTCATGAACTTGATGACCGTGTCGTCCGACGTCTGGTCGGCGAAGCGGATCTTGCAGCCGACCTCCCGGCCGAAGGGCACGTTCAGCTCCTCGGCCACGCGCCGGGCGACCGAGGTCGCGGCGACGCGGCGGGGCTGGGTGCAGGCGATGCGGCCGGTTTCGCCCCGACCGGCCACGAGGCACATCTTGGGGATCTGCGTGGTCTTGCCCGAGCCCGTCTCTCCCGCGAGGACCAGCACCTGGTGGTCGCGGATGGCCGCGATGATCTCGTCCGCCCGGGCGCTGATCGGCAGCTCGGGTGGATACTCGATCCGGAAGGGCCAGGGTTTTTTCGGACGGGGCGGCATGACAGGTGAAATTAGAGGTTCCGTGCGGGTCCAATAATGGCAAAGTCAAACCGCATGACCGCCCCCCTGCCCACGCCGCCGGAGAAAGTCCTCCAGCGCGTCCTGCTGGTCTCCGCCATTGATGGCTGGAGCCTCGTTGCCGTCGCCGTCCTGGGCGCCCTGCTCACCCTGCTGCTGGGGGATTTGCTCGGCACGGGCGTCGGCCTGCTGGTGCTGGCCGCCGGGGTCACCGAGCTGCGCGGGCGGCACCGGCTCCAGCGGCGCGACCCGGCGGGCTTGAAGCTCCTGGTGCGGGCCCAGCTCTTCCTGCTTTCTGTGATCCTGGTCTATTGTGTCAGCCGGCTGGGCAGCTTCGACGGGGAGACCGCCATGGCCAGCCTCACGCCTGAAATGGAGGTCGCGCTCAAGGAGGCCGGCCTCGAGCGGGCCGACGTCCTGCCGCTCGTCCAAACCGTCTTTTACGCGGTCTACGGCACCGTCGCATTGGTCAGTGTCATTTTCCAAGGCGGTCTGGCGCTCTACTACCGCAGCCGCACCGGCCCGGTCGCCGCCGCCCTGGCGGTGCCGCCGGCGCCGGCGAATCCCTCCGTTTTCTAAGCGCCGGCTCGCGGCGACCAAGGCAATCGCTTGCCAGCCGGCGCCCCCGACCTAACCTGTCCCACCATGTCGAAGGAGCGCTACATCGAGGCCAAGCAGAAGTGGGCCGAGAAACAGCGGGCGCAGGGTTTCAAGCCCCGCGCCACCGCCGCGACCGACCGCCTGCCGCCCGGCCAGAAGCTGACGACCGGCTTTCCCGTGCTCGACCTGGGCGTGCAGCCCGACATCCCGCACGCCGAATGGAGCCTCACACTCGACGGCCTGGTCGAGCGGCCGACCATGCTCAGCTGGGCCCAGGTCAACGCCCTGCCGCAGGTGACCGATGTCAGTGACTTCCACTGCGTGACAACCTGGAGCAAATACGACTGCGAGTGGAGCGGCGTGGCCTTCACCACCCTCTTCGAGCTGGTCGCCCCGAAACCCGAGGCGCAGTTCGTCTATTTTACCAGCTACGACGGCTACTCGACCAACGTGCCGCTCGCCCACTGCCTCGATGACGACGTGCTGCTCGCCACGAGGTTCGGCGGCGCGCCCGTCTCACGCGAGCACGGCGGCCCGGCGCGCTTCATCATCCCCAAGCTCTACGCCTGGAAGGGCGCCAAGTTCGTGAAGACCATCTCCTTTCTCGCCGAGGACCGCCTCGGCTTTTGGGAGGTGCGCGGCTACCACAACGTCGGCGATCCCTGGAAGGAAGAGCGGTATGCCTGAAAAGGCAGGGTTGAGTGTTGAGCGTTGAGGGTTGAGAGTCGGATACACCGGACCTCGCTTTTCCTGAATCGGTCTCCCAGCTCTCAACCCTCAGCTACCAACTTTCTGTCATGACCACCCCCACCTTTTTCCCGCAGGACATCATCATCAAGAAACGCGACGGCGGCGCGCTGACCAAGGACGAGATCGAGTTCTTCGCCCGCGGCGTGACCGACAGCAAGTCCTTCGCCGACTACCAGGCCACCGCGCTGCTCATGGCCATCTTCTGGCGCGGCATGACCCCGCAGGAGACGGCCTGGCTCACCGACGCCATGATGCGCTCCGGCGACGTCATCGACCTGCAGGACATCCCCGGCGCCAAGGTCGACAAGCACTCCACCGGCGGCGTGGGCGACAAGGTCTCGTTGATTCTCGCCCCGCTCGCCGTCGCCTGCGGCCTCAGGGTCCCGATGATGAGCGGCCGAGGCCTCGGCCACACCGGCGGCACGCTCGACAAGCTCGAGGCCATCCCGGGCTTCAAGGTCAACCTCAGCGTCCCCGAGTTCCGCGCCATCCTGCAGAAAGTCGGCTGCGCCATGATCGGCCAGACGCCGCAGGTCGTGCCGGCCGACAAAAAGCTCTACTCGCTCCGCGATGTCACCGGCACCGTCGAGTGCATCCCGCTCATCTGCGCCAGCATCATGAGCAAAAAGCTCGCCGAGGGCATCGACTCGCTCGTGCTCGACGTGAAGTTTGGCAAGGGCGCCTTCATGAAAAAGAAGGACGACGCGCTCACCCTCGCCCGCGCGATGGTCGCGGTCGGCCAGGCCGGCGGCAAACCGGTGCGCGCGCTGCTCACCGCCATGAACCAGCCGCTCGGCCGCGCCGCGGGCCACACCACCGAGGTCATCGAGTCCATCGAGTGCCTGAAGGGCCGCGGCCCCGCCGACCTCATGGAGGTCACCTACGCGCTCACCGGCCAGATGCTCCTGCTCGGGGGCAAGGCGAAGGACGAGGCCGACGCACGCAAACAAATGGAGGCGGCCATCAACAACGGTGCCGCGCTCAAGGTCTTTCGCGAGATGTGCATCGCCCAGGGCGGCGACCCGAAGGTCGTCGACAATTACAAGATCCTGCCGACGGCGAAGAAGCTGCTCGCCGTCAAGGCACCGGCGGACGCGAAGGGTTTCATCAGCGAGGTGGACGCGTTGAAATGCGGCCACGCCATCATGGCCCTCGGTGGCGGCCGCGCGGCAGTCACGGACAAGGTCGACCACGCGGTCGGCATCGCCGACCTCATCAAGATCGGCGAGCCCGTCAGCGCCGGCACCCTGCTCTGCACCCTGCATGTCAACGACGACGCCCGCGGTGCCAAAGCCGAGGCGTTCATCCGCGAGGCCATCAAGTTCACGGCCGCGACCCCGCAGCAGGAGCCGCTGATCCAGGATCTGATACAGTAGCGTCTGGCCGGAGGTTTTGGTGGGAGGGGTTTTATACCCCGACTTATGAACGAGCATTTGTCGGGGTATAAAACCCCTCCCATCTAATTCATCCGTCGCTCACCGCCCTGAAGACTTCTTCGCGCGCTCCAGATTTTCCCTCGCCTGGACGAAATCCGGCCTCAGGCGCAACGCTTCCTCAAAGTGCCGGAGCGCATCCGCCGGCCGGCCGGCCTGCGCCAGCGCGGCGCCGAGGTTGTTCTGCAGTTCGGCGTCCGCCGGCCGGAGCTTCACGGCGAACTCCAGCTGCGTGACCGCATCCCCGAAGCGTCGCGTCATCTGCAGCGTCGCGGCGTAATTGCTGCGGGCCTCGATGTCATCCGGTTTCATCCGCAGGTAAAAATCATAATGGGTCAGGGCCTCGGCCGTCCGACCCGCCTGCGCGAGAGTGTTGGCGAGGTTGAACCGCGGCTCGGGAAAATCCGGCTTCACCCGCAGTGCCGCCTCGAACCGGGCGATGGCCTCCGTCCCGCGGCCCAGCTGCAACAGTGCGTTGCCCAGGTTGTTCAACGCATAGGGTTCGTCCGGCTTGAGCCTGAGCGCGTCCTCGAAGCACGTCATCGCCTCGGTCCAGCGGCCGGCCTTCATCCAGGCGTTGCCGAGGTTGTTGCGGGCCTCGACAGACTGCGGCGCGAGACGCACCGCCTCCTGCAGGAGCACCCGCGCCTCGTCGAGCCGGCCGGCCTCCTGGTGGATGGACCCGAGGGCGGCGAGGGCGCGGACATTGGCCGGGCGTTTCACCACGGTGTCTTCCCAGATGGCCAGTTCGGTGCGGTAGTCGTGGTTGCGGCGCATGGTCGCGGCGGCCAGCCCGATGGCCAGAATCGCAAACCCCACGAAGCTCTTTCGCCCCAGCACCGCATAAAGGCCGACCACCATCAGCGTGACGACGGCCGCGAGCGCCAGGTAAACCCGGTGTTCGCTCATGGTCTGGGTCACGACCGGCACAAAGCTTGAGCTCGGCGCCAGCGCCGCAAAGAAGAACACCCCGAGCCAGCCGGCCGCGCGACCGCGCCCAGCCGCCCAAAGGCTCGCCAAGCCGAGCGGGAACAAAACCAGCGCCTGCCACCAGACGTCACCCCAGCCCGCGACGAGATCCTTGCCGTAATCGAAGACCAGCGGCGACGGCCAGAGCGTGAGGCGCAGGTAATGAACGATCGCGCCCACCTGCGTGAGCGCATAATCCCAAGGTGACATCCCGCCGCCAAAGCCCGCCGTGCCGCCGCGACCGGCCGTGCTCATCACCAGCCACGCCAGCAGCAGCCAGGTTAAGGCCAGCGAAAGATGAAATCCTTTGCGCCGGGCCCAGAGCTCGCGCCACGAGCCCGCCACAAAAATCCGGTCGTAAAGCGCCACCACGACGGGCGCGGTGACCATGACCTCCTTGGTCGCCATGCCGAGCAGGCACGCGACCCAGGCCAGCACGCTCCACCCTTTCGAGGCCCCCGGCTCGACCGAGCGGATGAAGCCCCACAGCGTCAGCAGATACAGCAGGCTGACCAGCGACTCGGCACGCTGGATGATGTAGGTCACCGCCTGGGTCTGCAGCGGATGCAGCGTCCAGAGCAGGGCCGCCGCCAGCGCCAACCAGGTCGCGTCCTCTTGCAGGTGGCGCGCACGCGCGCCACGTTGCCCGCCAGCCGGCAACCTGCACAGGGTCCGCCGCACGATCCCGAACAAGGTGCAGCCGGCCGCCACGTGAATCAGCAGGTTCAACAGATGATAGCCCCAGACCGCCGTGCCATGCGCCGCGTAATTCAGCGCCAGCGTGAAATTCAGAAACGGCCGGCCGCTAACCGTGTGGCCGCCCTCCACCGGCGGCGACCAGGCCGTGATCAGACCGCGGATTGACGGGTTTCCGCTGATCGACGAATTGTCATCAAACAGGAACGGGACCGAGAACGTGTTGTGATAAGCCAAAGCCGCCCCGGCAACGATCGTCAGCGTTGCCAGCAGGATTTGCCGGGGGCTGGTGGTTGATTGGGCCGGCGGAGAGGTCACAGGAGGCCCCGCCAAAGTAAAAGTCCGCCGGCGGGAAGCCAGCGGACTTTTCAAATGGTGCCCAGGAGAGGACTCGAACCTCCATGCGGTTAAGCACAGGCTTCTGAGACCTGCGTGTCTACCAATTCCACCACCTGGGCAAAAAACGGAAGGGGAATGGATACGTCCCGGCCCGGGTGGCGCAAGGCTTTTGTTCGGAGACGGCCCGAAGGGGTTTTAGCCGCCAAAGGGCACGAAAACCCACGAGGAGAAACCTCAGGGGCCCAGCCCTTTTCGTGACTTATCGTGCTTTTTCGTGGCCTTGGTCGGGGGCGTATTTCCGCTCGTGTTCCAGCAGCCGCTGCTTGCGCCAGACGCCGCCGGCATATCCGCAAAGATCGCCGTCCGACCGGATGACCCGGTGACAGGGAATCACGAGGGCCAGCATGTTGGAGCCGTTGGCCCGGGCCACCGCCCGGTGGCCGTTGGGCAGGCGGACCCGGTGGGCCATTTCCTTGTAGCTGCGCGTGCTCCCGGCCGGGATGCGCTGCAACTCGGCCCAAACCTTGCGCTGGAAATCCGACCCAACCGGCGCCAGCGGCAGGTCAAAAGCGAGCGATTCGCCCGCGAAATAGCGCGTGAGCTGCCGCTGTGTTTCCTGCAACACGGGGTTGTGTCCGGGCACGATGGCGCATTTCAGACGCCGGCGCAGGCCGGCGAGTTCGCGCTCCAAACCGCGGCGATCGGCAAACTCCAGCAGGCGCAGGCCCTGCTCGTCCGCCACCGCCAGCATGGTGCCGAGCGGGGTCTCCAGCCGCTGGGCGAGGAGGCAGTGCCCGGCCTTCGCACCGCGCGGCGGCGTGCCGAAGATCCGCGTGAAGGCCTCGCGGAAACCGCTGGTGGATTCGTAGCCCCGGGCCAGCTGCACGTCGATGACCGGCTTGCCGGACTTCACGTCGCGCAAGGCCAGACCCATCCGGCGGGCGCGCTGGTAGGCATGGAAGGTCATGCCGTGATAGGACTGGAACTGCCGGCGGGCGGTCGAGGGCTCGATGCCCATCGACTGCAGGTCCTTGTCCGACACGCGACCCTCGGCGGAGTCCTCGACGGCGCGGCGCAGCCGCTCGACGAGCGGCGGCACGGGCTTGGTGGAATCCATCGGCCGACAGAGGCGGCAGGGCCGGTAGCCGCCGTGCAATGCCTCGTTGATGGTGGGGAAGAACTCGACGTTTTCAGGCTTCGGTTTCTTGGCGCGGCAGGTCGGGCGGCAGAAGATGCCGGTGGTCTTCACCCCGGTGAAGAAAACGCCCTCGTAGGCGGCATCGCGCCGGGCCAGGGCACGATACATCGTGCGGGGCGTGGGCAGGGACTGGACGGCGGCGGCCATGGAAAGTTCTGGTTGGATCATGCCTCCATCATGGCCGGTTTCCGCCAAAGGCCGCGGCCGATTTTCGGGCAGGTTATTTTTTCGCCAGGTAGTCGCGGACGTCGGGAACCTCCCGCTCCCGCCGGCCGCTGCTAAGTTTCACAAAATAGGGCTCCGGCGGGATGATGCCGTCCTCTTCGTCGGGTTTCACCGGCTCGCCTTCCTCGGCCTCGTCGTCACCGGTCTCGATCACGACATCCGACAGGTCGACATAGTCCTCCTCGAAATACTGGGAAACGCGGCGGGGCGTGGGATCGAGCCACACGAGCGGCGTCGCGAGATCGCCCTTGGTCTTCACCTGCACAAAGTGACAGGGGAAGCGCTCGTCCTTGAAGCGGTTGATGAAGTCGCTGAGCCACTTGTTGGCCAGGCCCTCGCGCCGGGTGAGGAAAACCACGTCGGAAAAATGGATGCAGGCGTCGAACCACTGGCGCAGCACCGGCTGTTTTTCCGCCAGCTGGCAGTCAACGACGCAGAAGATGCGCGCGAGTTCGGCCCCGTGGGCCGCGAGCCAGGGCTTGAGCGCCTCCAGCTGGTCGATCGGGCTGGCCTGCGGATCAGCCAGGAAAAACACCGTCGTATCGGCCGGCAGGTCGACCGGCGGCAACGCGGATTCCGTCCACGCCCAGCGGCGGACCGTGGCGGCCGGCAGGGCGGCGAGCCGGGCGTCGACCGGGTCGGCGGCCTCGCTCTCCGCCAGCAGCACCAGTGACTTCCCTTCCATCCCGTTCTCGATGAGGTCGCGCACGATGGCGCGCCGGCCGGAGCCGGGCGTGCCGAGGATGAAATAGACGGGGGAGCTCATCTGACCGCAAAGAGGCGCAAATCGCGCAAAAGACAAGCCGGCGGAAGGCCGGTCAGAATTTGAAGGTTTGGTTCTGCGCCGCCTGGCGCATCCAGTGGTCGACCAGCACGAGCGCCGTCATGGCCTCGACGATGACGACGGCGCGCGGCACGACGCACGGATCATGCCGGCCGCGGGCCAGCAGCTCGGTCTCCTGCCCGCGCACATCGACCGTCTTCTGCGACTGGAGGATGGTGGCGGTCGGCTTGAAGGCGGTGCGGAAGACGATCTCCTCGCCGTTGCTGATGCCGCCTTGCACGCCGCCGGAATGGTTGGTCGCGGTATGGATCCGGCCGCCCTGGGCCACGAAGGCATCGTTGTGTTCCGATCCCTTGAGCCGCGTGCCGGCAAAACCGCTGCCGACCTCGAAACCCTTGGTCGCCGGCAGGGAAAGCATGGCCTTGGCCAGATCGGCCTCGAGGCGGTCGAACACCGGCTCGCCGAGCCCGACCGGCACATTGCGCACGCGGCACTCGATGACCCCGCCGACGGAATCACCCTCGCTGCGCGCCTGCTTGATGCGCTCGATCATCCTGGCCGCAGTGGCGGCATCGGGACAGCGCACGGCGCTGGCCTCGACCGCGGCGAGGGTCGGGAATCCGGTCACGGCCGGTGCGGCGATGTCGTGGATCTGCGTCACATAGGCGCGGATCTCGAGCTGGTGGGCCAGATGGAGGATCTTCCGGGCGACAGCCCCGGCGGCGACGCGACCGATGGTCTCGCGGGCCGAGGAACGCCCGCCACCCCGATGGTCGCGATGGCCGTATTTGGCCTGGTAGGTATAGTCAGCGTGCGAAGGACGGTATTTTTCCTTCATCTCGTCATAGGCGCCCGGACGCTGGTCGGCACTGTGGACGACGAGGGAAATCGGCACACCGGTGGTCCGGCCCTCGAAGACCCCGGACATGATCTCGACCTTGTCGGCCTCCTTGCGCGGGGTCGTGATGTCGCTCTGGCCGGGGCGACGCCGGTCGAGGTCGGCCTGGATTTCCTCGGCGGTGATGGGCAGGCGGGCCGGGCAGCCGTCGATGACCACGCCCACGGCCGGCCCGTGGCTTTCGCCCCAGGTGGTGATGCGGAAATTTTGGCCGAAGGAGTTGGACACGGGACGGAATGTTTGGGCCCGCCCCGCTTGCAAGCAAGCCCTAGGTAAGGCATAGGTCGGCGCATGAAATTCTTCATCCTCAGCGGCAGTCACCGGGCGGAGGCGCAGACGCTCAAGGTCGCGAAATATGTGCAATCGGTGCTGACGCGCGAGCACCCCGGCGCCGGGACGCACCTCTACAGTCTGAGCGGCAATCCCCTGCCCCTGTGGGATGAGACGACCGGCGGTGCGCCCGACGCGCTGTGGGACCCCATCTCGACCGAGCTGAAGGCCGCGGACGCGCTCGTCATCGTGACCCCCGAATGGAGCGGCATGGCGACACCCGGCGTGAAAAATTTCCTGCTCAACTGCACCGCCGGTGAAATCGGCCACAAGCCCGGTCTGATTGTCACCGTATCGGCAACCCGCGGCGGCAGCTATCCAGTCGCCGAACTCCGCATGAGCGGCACCAAGAACAACCGGCTGTGCTGGATTCCCGAACACGTGATCATCCACCACGCCGAGCAGAACCTGAACGCCCCGGACGGCACGCCCGACCTGGGCAAGGAAGACACCCTGCAGCGCCAGCGGCTGCGCTACGCCCTCCGCCTCTTGGAGGAATATGGCAAGGCCCTGAAGAGCGTCCGCACCAGCGGGGCCGTGGACCACAAGACATTCCGCAGCGGGATGTGAGAAACCCTCAGCCGCGGCCTCACTTCGGCGCCTTGGCGGCACTCAGAAGCAGGCCGTTGAAGAGCAGCGGGAAGGTTCCGTCGGACTGGCCACGGAAGGTGATGTCCGAGCCGAAAGCATAGAAACGGCCCCGGCCGATCACAGCCTCGAAGGCGCTGGCTTTGCCCTTGAGGCGTTCCTCACCCCAGGCCCAGCCGCTGCGCAGGGATTTTTCGGTGTCGAACCAGGCGATGGGGCGCACGCCCTTGGCGGCGGCATCGGGCAGAAGCTCGAAGACCGGATTGTCGTCGAAATTGAGCACCACGCGGTCGGGCATCCCGGCTGTGATCGCATGCGCCGGCTCCACTGCAATGTCGAGCAGGCTGCCCGGGACATGGAATTTCGACTTGGGCAACCGCTGCTCCTTGCCCGCGGCGTCGGTCTCGACCAGGGCGTGACGCACCGGCAGTTCGAGGAACGAGGCCAGCACCGTGCCGGACTCGACCGTGATGACCGTGCCGCCCGCCTCCATGAACTCTTTCAGGGGCTGGACGGATTTCTCGCGCGTCAACCGGCCGAGCCAACCCCGATATTGCTCCGGGATATCCTCCGGCTTGGGTTGCGGAAACTCGCGCTTGGAAACGCCACCCAGTTCGGCGAAAGCCGCATCGACGAGAATGATCACGTCGTATTTCTCGCGCAACCGGCCGGCATTGATCTCCTGGGGGAAGACCACCTTGAACGAGGAGAACTCGTGCTGCTCCAGCAGCCAGCGGGTCCAGCCCGAGGGCATGGAGCCGCCATAAATGTCCCACAGGGCGATGCGGGGCTTCGCAAGCTGCAGCGTCTGGCCACCGGGCTTCTGTTCCGCTGGCTTCGCCACAACGCCAAGTTCCCTGGCCGCCTGCTGCAAGATCTCCGTCACCCCGCGACCGGAAGGAACGTAGAAAGCATCCTTCCCTGCGGCGGTTTCCGTTCCGCGCACCCATTCCACCGGGAGGCCCGCTTTGAGCAGGCGGTTGACGACGATGAAGCTGTTGTTCACGGCGTGGCTCAGCAGGAAACCGGCCGCGCCCTCCTCCACGGCAGCCGGCGCCACCGGCTGGATCACGCCGTAAGGAATGCGCTCGAAGGGGCCGCCGAATCCGTCCAACACGCGGTCGAACTTCACACCCATCTGGAAGGCAAGGGTCCAGCCGCTGCCGTCGCCGCGATAGGGCGGGGTCGGGACCGTGCTGCCCGGCGCATATTCCACCGGGTGATCCTGCGGCTCGAAGGTGTCGATGACCTGCGGGCGGTTCGACTGGTCGGTCTTCACCACCCACGAACCGGCGGGATAACTGCGGCCGTTGACCGTGAAAGCGGCGGTAGCCCGATGCACCACCACGCCGGATTTGATGAGGGCGTTGATCAACCGCGTCGCCCGGGGGAAGTCCGGCTGGTCGGCGGGAAGAATGAAGCCGCGCGGATCGCGGTTGGCGGGATCCCGGAAGACCGCGTTGAATTGCTTTTGCGCGGCACTGCCGGTGGCCGGTTCAAGCTGGCGGATCAGGCTGGGATAAAGGGTCCAGTGGTCACGCCGCCCGCGCTCGATGGAATTCCGGCCCATGCGGTAGATATTGTAGAGCAGCTCGTCTCCGTGGCGTGCGGCGTAGTTCAGGACCGCGTAGTTGAGCGAAATCGAATACTCAATCGACTGGCGGAAATGCCACACCTGCGGCGGGATCGGGTTCGGGAAACTCGCATTGGGCACCAGCCGCTCCGGCATCAGCGGAATGCTGATCGGCGTCGGGTGACCCTGCATCTCGGTGAGAATGCCTATCTGGTTGTGATAATACGCGCTGTTGCGCAGGCCGCCGTTCCGCCAGGCGTTGTATTGCGCGCCGTTGCCCCGCGTGTAGCCGGGTTTGTTCTCAAGGTTCAGGCGCGTGACCATTGCGGCGCCGAGGGCATCCAGGCTCGTGACGAGCACCGGATCGTAGAGCATGTTGAACGGATCGCGGTAGGGTGGTCCGGCCACCACCGAACCGACGGGGCCGGGCTGGTGATGGTTGTAGATGATCTGCGGAATCCAATCGATGTAAAACACCCGCGCCAGGTTGGCGGACTCCCGCATGTTCATCATGACGAAGTCCCGGTTGTTATCGTGGCCGACGTATTTGTGGTAGAGCCGCGGGATGTCGAACTGGTCGCGGCGCGGGATCTCGTTGCGCATATACCACGAGCTGACGAGCTCCTGCCCGTCCGGGTTGTCGTTCGCGAAGAGGATGATGACGTTGTCGAGGATGCGGCGCGTCTCGGGGTCGTTGCGCGAGGCGAACAGCCAGAGCGTCTCGATCAACTGGTGCGTGCCCACGGTCTCCGTGGCGTGCAGCCCGCCGTCGATCCACACGATTGGCTTGCTGTCCTGCGCGAAGCGGCGCGCTTCCTCGTCGGTCAGTTCCTCCGCCCGCGCCAGCTTCTGGGCATTCAACCGGTAGCGCTCGACGTTCTGCAGGTTCTCCGGCGAGGAGCAGATCAGCATGTATTGCGTGCGGCCCTCTTCCGTAGTGCCGATCTCGACCAGCTTCAACCGATCCGACTCCTCCGCGAGCTTCTTGAAGTAGGCCTCCGTCTGCGTGTAGGTCGCAAGGTGGCGGTCATCCCCGATGCGGAAGCCGAAATGCTCCTCGGGGGAGGTGATTTTGGCGGCGACGGCAGCGGGTGCCAGCGCCGCGAGTGCGAGGACAGAGCAGAGGGCGAGGATGGAGCGGTCTTGCGCGACGCTGACTGTGGGCGCGCGCGCGAAGGATGCGGTCGGAATCCGCGTCTCACTTTTCGCGAGTCCCGCCAGCGCGGACCGCACCAGCGCAGTGCCAAGACGGAAAAAATTCACGGCAGGGGTGATCATAATTGGACGAAGGCGCGTTCCAGGAGATCCGCGAGGCACTGCCGCCAGACGCGCCAGGTGTGGCGGCCCTCGATCTCGCGCCATTCCGCCCTGAGTCCGTCGGCCCTCAATTTCTCATATGTCTTTTTCGCCTCGGGGTTCAACTTATCGCCAGCACCGCAGCCGATCAGCACCAGCTCCGGCTTGGGTGCGCCGGCCGCGAACGTCGGGGCGTAGTCGGGGTAGTTGTCGAGCGCCCCTGCGCCCGTGCTGAACGCCCCCACCCATGCGAAAAGTTCCGGATGCCCCAGGCCGAGGCGCAACGCCTGGTGTCCACCCATCGAGAGCCCGGCCACGGCACGATGCCGGCGGCCGGACGCCGCGCCGTAGGTGCGATCCACCCACGGGATGAGCCCTTGGAGAATCTGGACCGACCATTGCTCGTATTCATCGCGCTGCGCGGTCGCGTCGGCGATTGGGAGCCGGCTGTAGCCGATCGGCATGACGACAATCATGGGGCGCGCCCGGCCGCTCGCGATCAGGTTGTCGAGCATGGTAGGCAGCAGCCCGTTCTCGATCCAGTCGGCCTCGTTGTATTCCGCGCCATGGAGCAGATAGAGCACCGGCAGCGCCGGGCCCGCACCTTCGCGGTAGCCCGGAGGCAGGTAAACATGGACCGGACGCGTCCCGCCCACCGTCTGGGCGCCAAAGCGGCTGACCTCGACCCGTCCGTGCGGCACGTCGGACCGCGGTGTCCAGGGCACGGGCGCCGGGTCCGGCACCTCAACCTTGCTCCATGGACCGCGGAAAAACGGCTGCACGGAAAGGTTACACGGATCGACGATCTCCGCGCCGTCGACGCGAAAACGATAGAGATGGACGCCGGGCAACAACGGACCGATCGTGACGCGCCAGATGCCATCGGGTTCGCGAGTCAGGGGATAAACCGGCAGCGGGAAGTCGCTGTGCCGCCCTTCGCCCCGGGCCACCAGCTCCACCTTGGCGTCCTTCGGCCAGTTCAGCTGGAAGGTCACCGTGCGGTCGGCGCGGACGACCGGCGCATGGGCGATGCGCGGATCGGGCGCGGCGGACGCCGTCAGCGCGGACAGGGCAAGGGCGATAAAAAACCGAAGCGATTGCGTAGCGGCAGGCGTCCCTGTCTGCGGCTCTTGCAGACTGCCACAGACCCGGAAGCCTGTGGTTACTGGGATGAGCCGCGCGACAGGGGAATCCATCAGAACTTCCGGCTCAGCTCCACCGTCCAGGTGCGGCCGGGGAACAGCGAGCTGTGGACCGCGGCGTTGAAGCCGAAGCCGCCGGAGGCCAGCGGGGGCTCGCGGTCGGTCAGGTTGATAACGCCGATCTTCATTTTGGTATTCCGCAACCAGGGATTGCGCTCCTTTCCGAAGTCATAACCCAGCGCGGCGTTGAAGGTGATCACATCGGAAATCCGATAGCGATACACGACTGCGCTGTTGTCGGTTCCCTTCACGAGATAGTCCGGCTTGCCCAGCGAATCGTAGATCGCGGCGGTCGTCGTGGCGCCGGTATCCCCGAAGGCACCGATGTAATACGCGCCCGCCGAGGCCGACCATTGACGACGCTCCCAGGCGAGCGAGGTGGAACCGCGCCAGCGGGTGGCGCCGCCCACGCCAAGCCGGTCCGACACCGTCGTGGCGCCGCCGGCCGGGCTGCGGGTGACATCCGAGCGGATGAGGTAGGTCCATTCCGTCGAAGTCATGATCCGGCCCCACCGGCTGCTGCGCCGGGCATACGAGAGGCTCAGGTCGATGCCGGAGACATAACTTTTCGCGAAATTTTCAAACGGCATGTAGCGGTTGAACACCCGACCGACCGTGGCCATCCGCTGCGCCGCCGGCTTGGATGCATTGGCCGTGGCGAAAGCCGTGATGTCCGCGGCACTGACCACGGCACGCTCCACCATCGAGTCGCCCTTGTAGTTGGCCGTGCCGCTGCCGAGGTCGATCTGGTCGATGCTCTTGCCGGCCGCGAGTTGCTCCGCGGTGTAGGCTTGGAGGAGACTGAGATCGTTGTTCATGATCTGGGCGGCGCTGCGTGTGCCGACCTCGCCTTCCTGTTCAATCTGGAAATAATCCGCGGTCAGCGTCAGACCGCGCACCCTCGGTATCTCGATCACGATGCCCGCACTGCGGCCGTCGGACTTGACCGGCCCCAGGGCCGGGTTGGCCGTGGTCACACGTCGCTGGCTGTAGGCCCCCTCGCCGATCGCCGCGTTGCGGTAAGTGTCGAGCGGATTATCCACCGTGGACTGAGTGGGTGAATATTTGGCCGTCAGCGTCGGGGCCGCGAAGCCGCGGTTGATGGACGCGCGCACCATCACGCTTTCGAAGGGCTTCCAATTCAGGCCGAACTTGGGCCGGGTCGTCGTGCCAAAGTCACTGTAGTCCTCGTAGCGCGCCGCGGCGGAGAACTCCAATGAGCGCAGCAGGGGCAGGCCGCGTTCGCCCCCAATCACGGGAAGCACGACTTCGCTGTAGGCGGAATACACCGTCCGCTTCCCCGCGGAATCGGGTCTCGCGGTGGCCACGAGAAAGTCGTTGTCATTCACGTCCAGGCCGGAACCCGCCGGATTGACGCCGGCGTAAGGCGGACGGGTGTCCGTGTATTCCTCGCGCCGGGCCTCGCTGCCGACCGCCAGCGAAATCGTGTTGCCCCACAGTGTCATGAGGGGGCCGGACGCGCGGACATCGCCGCTTGTCAGCGTGGTGGTGCCGTCATGCAGGTAGGGCTGGACCCAAGGGGCCAATGCGCTCGCCGGATTGACATAGGCCTGATCGGGCACGACCGCGCCATTCTGGACCTTGAAGGTATAACCAAAGGGATTGTAGGCGGTGGCGTCGGTTTTCATCAGCGCCTGCTGGAACAGCGATTCGCGACCCGAATTGTTGGCACTATCGGTCGCGGACGCGCGGGCATACAACCCTGCCGTCTCCCAATTCCAGCCATGCGCCAGTTTGCCCCGCAGCCCGCCGACGAGGCGGAAGGTGTCGCCGGTGACCGTGATGTCCTCGCCGCCAACGTCGACGTGATACTTGGACACCAGCACGACGGCCTGCGGCGTGCCCGTGAGGCGGGCCGTGCCGTCGGCGTTCGGCGCCCCGGTGGGACTGTAGAATCGCGAGCCATAAGGATTATAGGGATTGTCGACCGACATGGGCGCAAACTGGCTGCTCGCCGGCGCAGCGCTGCGGATCGGCTCCCGGCTGATCCGGCTGCGCGAGTGGTAATAAGAGAGGTCAGTGAAGGCCGTGATGCTCCTAGTCAGTTCGTAAGACGCGCTCGTCATCAGGTTGACCCGCTCCGCCTTGTTGTAGGCGACGTTCTGAAATTGATTTACGTCGAGAAAATACTCCGGATTTGCGGCGCGCGTCGGTGCCGTCGTCCGGAAGGCCATCACCCCGTTGACGGGCAGGAAATAATTGGCCGTGGTGCTCGTGCCGATACGGAACGCGGGATACGGGCCGTCCGCCCCGCGACCGTCGAAAGCGCTGCCCGGCACGTTGAACGGCGCGGGTGCGCGCGGCGAGTTGTAGGCCGACGCCGAGAAATCGCGCTCGGTCATGAAAATCGGGTCGCGGCGAAACGCGTCGAGCACCACGAGCAGCCGGCCGCGGTCATCCGCGAACTTCAACCCATGCGTCATGCTAGCTTGGAAGGTCCGGCCGGCGCCATGCTCCGGCGCGCCGAAGCGCGTCTTCACCGTCGTGCCGAGGAAGTCAGGGTCGGTGATGAAGTTCACCACGCCGGCGATCGCATCCGAGCCATAGATGGAGGACGCGCCGTCGCGCAGCACTTCGATGCGGGCCAGGCCTTGCATCGGGAGTTGGTTGACGTTCACCGACATACCCGGGATGCCGGCTTCATTCGAGACCAGCGGAGCCGGCGCGAGGCGGCGACCGTTCAGCATAATCAGGGTGAAGCCGGAGCCCATGCCGCGCAGGCTGATGTTCGCGTTGTCACCGCGGGTGCTGGCGGCGCCGTTTTGTGATTCGTTGCGCGGCACGTCGGTGAGCTGCGGCAGCCGGGTCAGCAACTCGATCGGCGTGAGCGAATTGCTTGCCTGGATCGCCTCGCTGTCCAGCACGGTCACGGGCAGGACCTTTTCCGCGTCGAGGCGCTGGATGTTGGAGCCGGTGACCTTGAAGGCCTCGAGCTTCATGACCTCCGAGTGGGCCGGGGCGTCCCCGGCCACCGGGGCGGTTTGGGCATGGCCGGCAACGGCGGCGGCAAGGAACAAGGCGGGGCAGAGGGCCCTCACCGCGAAAGGCTGACACAGGCTAAGTCTATTCATGGAGGTGGAGAGGTGTGACTTATCCGGGCCGGCCATCCGGCGACGGTGACGCAAACTGGGCGCGGCGCGATTACAATGACATGGCGCCGGCCGCGCCAAATGCTTGATGACTGTCTTTTTCGCAAACAGGTGGTGCAATTCCCTGCCTGAAGAACAGACAGCGACGGGAGGCTCGCGGGAACCCGCCGGGCCGCGCCACATCAAGCCACTCAACGCCGCCCTTCCCTGTGCGGCCGTTCCGAACTCCTTTCCTTATGATCAGAGGCATCCGCAGGGTCATCCAACACAACGGCCGCGTCCAGCGCGGCGAACGCGCCGTCGTGATCACCAATCCCGAAATGAGCGCCATCGCGGACCTGCTGGTCGCGGAACTGGGCACAATCGGGGCGGACGTCCGCCTGTATGTCGTGCCGAAACGGCTGCACGACGGCCAGGAGCCGCCCGCCGACGCCGTGGCGGCCATGCTGGAGGCCGCCGTGATCTTTTCCCCGGTGAGCGTCTCGATCACGCACACCCGGGCCATGCGCGCCGCGCTGGCGCGGGGCGCGCGGGCCATCCTGATGACGGCGCACAATGAACGCGTGCTGACCTGCCCGGCGCTGCTCGACACGGATTTCAACGCGCAAGCCCCGGTCGGGCGCGCCATTGGGGCGGCTTTTCAAGCCGGCCAGGCGGTCCATCTCACCTCCGCGCAGGGCACCGATCTCCGGATCCCGATCGCCGGCCGGCCGGTCAACATTCTCACCGGCGTGCCCGGCCCGGGTGAACTGGCCCCCGTGCCCACCATCGAGACCAATGTGGTCCCGGTCCACGGGGCCAGCGAGGGCATCCTCGTGGCCGACGGCAGCATTCCCTACCTCGGCATCGGCGTGCTGACCGAACCGGTCGTGTGCACGATCGAGCGTGGTTATATCGTGAAAATGGAAGGCGGCGCCCAAGCCCGTCAGTTCGAGACCGCGCTGCGTTCGCATCAAAACCCCGAATGCTTCAACGTCGCGGAACTCGGGGTTGGACTTAATCCGAACGCAACTCTATCCGGTTTCATGCTTGAAGACGAAGGGGTCATGGGGTCCATCCACATCGGCATCGGCACCAGTTTCACGCTGGGCGGCGAGATCGTCGCCCCCACCCACTACGACCTGGTGATGCTCCGCGCCCGCCTGGCGGTCGATGGCCGCGTCATCATGGAAAACTGCCAGGTGAAGGCATGATTGCCCGCCGGCCGCACCGATGCGCCTGACCCGCGAATCCCTGGGGCAATCCGCCGCCGCCGCTCTCGCCGCCGAAATCGCGCGCGGCCGCTGGGCGCGCGTGCTGCCCGGCGAATTGCAGCTCAGCACGGAACTGCAGGTCAGCCGCTCCACCCTCCGCCAGGCCCTCGCCCAGCTCCGCACCGAAGGCATGATCGAGACCGTGAACGGCTACGGCTCCGTGGTGGCGCGCAAGGATCGGGCCCCCACCGCGCCGCCGAGCCGGACCCTCGGCCTGCTCCAGCCGACCGAACTGGACCAGCTGAAGCCTTATCAGCTGCTGTGGATCGATCATTTGCGTTCGCACTGCACGGCCGCGGGCTACGAACTGATCGTGCACGAGGTGCGGAGTGAGAGCGCCTCCAAGCGGGCGCGCCTTTACGGCCGCCTCCTGGAACAGCACCAGCATCGCTGCTGGATCCTGAACCTTTCGCCAGCCGGCCTGCAGAGCCGTTTCCAGTCGCTGGGCGTCCGGTGCGTCGTCGCCGGCACGTGCGACGAGGGCGTGGCGCTCCCGTTCGTCGCCCTGGACAACCGCGCGCTCGGCATCCATGCCGCCGGCCTGCTGCTCGCCAAGGGCCACCGGAAAATCGCCGTGCTCGCGGAGAAACACCAGACGGCGGCATGGGAGAATTGCACGCGCGGGTTTCTGGAGGTGGGCCGGCAACGGGGCCTGGAGCCCGAGGTGCTCCGCCATGAGCCCAACGCCGAAAGCGTCGGCCGGCTGCTGGGCCGGGTCCTGCGCTCCGCCCACCGGCCCAGTGCGCTCCTCGTCCCCAACCCGTTCTACTACCTCACCGTCGTCAGCGTGCTGGGTTCGCTGGGCCTGCGCATTCCCACGGATATCTCGCTGCTGACCACCTACGGTGACCCCTTCCTCGGCTACTTGCTGCCGAGCCCGAGCCATTATGATTACCGCCCGGCCGCCTACGCCCGCCGGCTTTTTGCCATGGCGGAGGCCCTCGCCGCAGGCCGGGCCTCCCGCACGAGCGTCCTGCTCGAGCCCACCTACATCGCGGGCAAATCGCTGGCCGCGCCTCCCGCATGACCCTCCCGGCAAATCAATCATTCCCGCGCCGCCTGCTGGCCCGCTGGCAAGGCTGGTCGTTCGGCGCGAAGACGCTCGGCGCCATGTTCGTCGGCGGCGCCATCGGCCTGGGGGTCGGGCCCGCCATCGTGGTCGTTCAGCCGGTGGGCGAGATCTTCATCCGCGCGCTGATCATGAGCGCGATTCCGCTCGTGTTTTTCAATCTGCTGGCGGGCCTCACCTCGGCCGGCGACATCAAGCTGCTCGGGCGCGTCGGGCTGCGGGTCGTCCTCTGCTATCTCTTCTCGACCGTGGTGGCGTTGAGCCTCGGCCTGGCGATCATCCACTGGCTGAAGCCGGGCCTGGGGGTTCCGCTGCGCGCCGAGGTCTCGCAGGAGATCGGCAATGTCCCGTCGATCGCCAGCACGCTGATGGACCTCGTGCCGCGCAACATCTTCCAGGCTCTCACCTCCGGCAACGTGGCGCAGATCGCGGTGTTTGCCGCGCTGCTGGGCATCGCCACGGTCATGCTCCCGGCCGACAAGCGCGAACCGTTGGCGCGCGCCTACACGCTGATCGCCGATGCCCTGCGCCAGCTAACCACCCTCATCATGGGGATCGCCCCGCTCGGAGTCGCCGCCCTCGCCGCCGTCACCGCCGGGGAATACGGCTCGACGATCCTGGGCTCACTGTCGCTTTTCGTCGGCGGAGTCTGGCTCGCGCAACTGCTGGTGGCTGCCTTCTACCTGATCGCCCTCCGGCTGGTCACCGGCACGCGACCGCTGGATTTCCTCCAGCGCACGGCCCCGCTGTATGCCACCACCATCGCCACGTGCAGCAGCCTGGCCAGCCTGGCGGTGACGATGGACGTGGCGGAGAAAAAACTCGGCCTGCCCCGCCGTATCTACGCCATCACCCTGCCGCTCGGCTCGCAGTTCAACAAGGACGGCACCTCGGTCACCCTGGCCTCAATCCTCCTGTTCACGGCCCAGGCCGCCGGGGTGCATTTCGACCTCGGCACCATTATTTCCATCCTGTTTGTCGGCCTCATCCTGTCCGAGGGGATTGGCGGGGTGCCCGGCGGCGGCCTCGTGATCGCGATGATCTTCGTGAAGGCCTTCCACCTCCCGGTCGAGGTCGCGGCGATCGTGGGCGGCGTTTACCGCTTCTTCGACATGAGCAACACCACGATCAACTGCATGGGCGACCTGGTGTGGACCAAGGTTGTGGCGCACTTCGAACCCGCCGAACCCATCGAGCCTGTTGTCGACGAACGGGCCGGCCATGCGATGGACTGAGGCCGGATCAGACCGTTGGTGGGCGTCGGTTTTCTTCCTCACGTCGCCGTCGCCGAGGTGAAAATAGGCGACCACCTTTCAGTGGGGCGGTTTGACGGTAGCAACAAGGTCGGGCTTTATGCCCGACATCGAGCACAAGCCGTCGGGGTATAAAGCCCCTCCCATTTTGACAAAAAACGCCGAGGGAGTTCGCGCGTCTCAGCTCTCAGCCTACGGCATCCGGATCACACCCACCCCGTCCTCGATCTCGATCTTCGTGCCGAACGGCTTCGAGTATTCGATCACTTCCTCAAGGATCTGGCGGGCGATCTCCGGCGAGGGCCGTTTCGGGATGCCTACCTGGGAACCAGGCCGCGGGGTCAGGCCCAGGTCGACCGGGTAGATGCGGACCTCGGCCAGCTTGCCGTTTTCGAAGCGCGTGTGGGTCAGGAGCGCCTTCAGCGTCGCCTTGAGCTGCCAGAATCGCGAGGGATTGATGGGGTTCCGGCCCTGGATCTCGTGCTCGCCGATGATCGCATCGGGCGCAAACCCCTCCTCCGCCTTTTCCGGACCATGCAAGGACTTCGGCATGATCGTCGTCTGGAAGACGAAGTTCGAGGTGCCGTAGAAGATCGGCTTGCCCTTGTAGATCTCCACGCCCTTGAGCGTGTGCACGCCTTGGGCGACAAAGACATCGACCCCGTTGTCGATGGCCTCGCGCGCAAACTTGATTTCGAAATCCGCCGGGAAGTGATCGTGGGAATAGGCCTGGAAATCGAACCGGTTTTGATGCCAGTGCGTGTTGCTCACCAGGATATCGGACGCCTGCTTGCCGGTGCGGATCTGCGTCAGGATCTCACGCCGGTCCTGCGCGTTCATGTCGAAACTGTGCTCGCCGGGCCGGTCCATGATGCGGAACTGGGTGCCGAACGCCGACAGATCGCGGCCCGTGCCGGTATCGCCGGCGATGGCCCGGAGCTGGGCCATCTGTTCGGCCGTGACCCCGCGATAAAGCGTGAGCCGGAGCGTGTTGGCGATGCCATCCTGCAACATCCGGTCTTTCGGCTGCTCCTTCGGCTTATCCGCCGGCGCGGGAACCGCGACCACCGGGACCACGCCGTCCGGCTTGGGGCCCAGTCTGAAGATCACACCGAATACCGTGACCGTCCCCGACGGCTCGGACGGGGGCATCTTCACCGGCACGTCCACTTCGCCGCGGCGGGCGAGCAGGGTCTCCTTCATCGCCCGGACCTGCGCGAGCTGCACCTCCGTCACGTAAACCACCTCCGGCGAAGGGTGATTGCTGGTGCGCGAGACGGCGGAGTCGATCCCACCCTCCGCATAAACGCCGATGAAGCCGGCCAGGCCCTTGGGGGTGGAGAAATAACGCGCCATCCGCGCCTCCCGCATGGTTCTCGCGACCCCCACATGGACGATGCCCACGCGCTCCACCTGGCGGAAATTCTCCCAGATGCCGGGCGCATCCTGGGGCTTGTTGTTCGCCCGGCTGACCATGTCGATGCCCATCAGCGCCCAGTCGTCGGCCACTTCCTTCGTAGCCAGATTGTGGCCGTAATGACCGAAGTTATCGAAATCCATGATCTCGTTCTCGAAATCGGCGACGGCCATGTCCGCCTCCCGGATGATATTCAGGAGATACTGGATGTCCGGGTCATTGCTTTTGGCGAACGGCTGGAACTGCAACATGTCGCCCAATCCCACGACGGTGAAGGACTGATTGATCTTCAGGCCCAGCTCGATCCGTTGATCGGGGCGCGCAGGCACGCCAGGCACGCCGCTGCCGAAGCGTTTCGCGCCCTGTCCGATGTTGCGCGCCGGTTCCGCGGACGCGGCGGCGGTTCCCGAAAAGCAGGCGAGGACGGCAACGGCCCGGCAGGCCAGATGAAGGTTTTTCAACACAGGTGGCGGGCGCATGGGTGTCCTTTTCGTTTGGGAGGTAACCAAAAACAGGTGAAGGGGCCCTGCGGAACGGGAAAATCTACGCCGTCGCGGGCACCGCCGCGATAGGCGCCGGGCGCCTTGCCCGCCATGTCAGAATGAGCGTGGCCGTGAGGCTGACCAGAGCCGCCGTCGCGAGCCAGAGGCCGGGCACGGCCTTGTCGCCGGTGGAATGAATCAACCAGGTGCAGATCGCGGGGGTGAGGCCGCCAAAGATCGCCGTCGCCAAGCTGTAAGCCAGCGAGAACCCGGCCGTCCGGACATCCGGCGGCATGACTTCGGTCAGATAGACGATCATGGCGCCGTTGTAGCCCGCGTAAATCAGCGCCAACCACAGCTCCACGCCAAGGAGACGCTCGAAACTCGGCGCCTGCGACAGCCACCATAGCGCCGGATAAGCGGTCAGCAGCGCCAGCACCGTGCAGCCGATCAGTTGCGGGCGGCGGCCGATCCGGTCGGACAGCGCACCCATCACCGGCAGCAGGACGAAATTGGCAAGGCCCACGCAGAGACTCACCGTCAGGCTCTCCCCCGATGAGAGCTTCAGCACCGCGTTGCCATAGGTCGGGGTGTAGACGGTGATCAGGTAGAACGAGACCGTCGTCATCATGACCAGCATCGTGCCGAGCGCGACGATCCGCCAGCTGCGGCCCATGGAGACGATCACCTGGCGGAGGGCGGGCGGCTTGTGCGTGCGCGCGACGAAGGCGGGTGATTCCTCGAGATGATTCCGGATCAGGAAGACGCAGGGAATGATCAGGCAGCCGATGAAGAACGGAATCCGCCAACCCCATGAGCCCATCTCCACCGGCGACAGGTTCCGGGAGAGGGTGATGCCGATGAGGGAGGCAAACACGACCGCCATCTGCTGGCTGGCCGACTGCCAGCTGACAAAGAACCCCTTGTTGCCGGGCGTGGCGATCTCCGAGAGGTAAACGGACGTGCCGCCCACCTCGGCGCCGGCCGAAAAACCCTGCAGCAACCGGCCGATCAGCACCACGATCGGGGCGATCACGCCGACCTTGTCGTAGCCCGGCATGCAGGCGATGGACAGCGTGCCTAAGGTCATCAAGGTCAGCGCCATCGTCAGGCCGGCCTTGCGCCCGCGCTGGTCGATATACGCCCCCAGCACGACAGCCCCGATGGGCCGCATCAGGAAGCCGGCGCCGAAGGTGGCGAACGTCAGCATGATCGAAGCGAACTCGCTCGCGACGGGGAAAAAGGTCCGGGCAATCCACGTGATGTAGAAGCCGAACACCATGAAATCGAACATCTCCATGAAGTTCGCGCTCGAAACGAGCGCGACGAGTTTCAGGTTTCGCCGTTTGGAGACCGGGAGGTTCATTGGTCGCAGGTTGATTCGGGGTGGGTGGAAGAACGGGGGGTTGCCCGAAACCTTCCGGGGTGATGTAATCTGCGCCGGTATTTCCAAGGCCGATCTACCTGTCTTTTTTTGAGATAGCTCCCCGGCATCCGCCACGCGAACCGGGGCTCGCCGCCCTGTGCGTCATGAAGATTTCTGTCGTTACCAGAAAAGAGCCCTTCTACGTCATTGCCGGAATCATGGCCTCGCCCTTCCGGTTTTTGGTCCTCACCTCTTCATTGGTCGAGATTGGAGACTCGGTCGCCAGATCCGTGAATACGGGGAAGCGCCGTAAAAGCTGGCCGGACCAGTCAGGCAAAGTTGTGCCTTGTATTCTTTCCGCCCTACTAAAACAGGCAGACTGACCAGCCGAGCCACTGCCCCCCGGCGGATATGAAATATCCGCCTTCGCCCAAGGCTACGGCGGACAAGCTTCTTTCCGCTTCGGAAATAAACTTGGTGCCCCCGCCCGGAATTGAACCGGGATCAGACGTTTAGGAAACGCCTGCTCTATCCATTTGAGCTACGGGGACTAAAGTCATTTCCAGACATGCCCGCGGGAGGGGTTTGGCAAACTAAAAATGCCCGTTGACAGGGAGGGGGCGAAAGCCAACCTTCCGACTCCTTTTCCCATCATGAGCACGACCGAAACCAAGACCCAGACCCTCAAGCCCGAGGAAATTCCTTTCACCAGCCCCCAGTTGATGAGCCGCTTTATCACGGACACCGGCAAGATCCTGCCCCGCAAATACACCGGCTTCTCGGCCAAGCAGCAGCGCAAGGTCACGTCCAAGATCAAGCGCGCCCGCAACATGCTGACGATGCAATAAGCCGTTGCCGGCTTAGCCTTTCCGCCGGAGCATCTGCTCCGGCTTTTTTATTGCCCGCATCCATGACCGCCCACGTCCACGCCCCCACCCCGGCCAACCTCCGGCGCCTCGCCGGGGCGCTGCAACAGGGTGAACTCGTGGCCATTCCGACCGAGACGGTCTATGGGCTGGCGGCCCATGCCCTGGATGCCAAGGCCTGCCGGGCCATCTTCACGGCCAAGCGCCGCCCGGCCAACGACCCGTTGATCGTGCATGTGCTGGACCTGAGTCACGCGGAGGAGCTGGCAGACTTCAACCCGGCGGCCCGGCGGCTCGCCCGCCGTTTCTGGCCCGGCCCGCTGACCTTGGTGCTGCCCAAGAAGGCCTGCGTGCCCGGCATCGTGACGTCCGGCGGCCCGACCGTGGCGGTCCGCGCCCCGGCGCATCCCCTCGCCCGCCGGCTGTTGCGGCTGGCCAAGATCCCGCTGGCTGCGCCGAGTGCCAATCTTTTCGGTTACATCAGCCCCACGACGGCGGCGCATGTGCGGGAAGGCCTCGGCTCACGCATCCCCCACATCCTCGACGGCGGAGCCAGCACCGTCGGCGTGGAGTCCACCGTGCTGGACATGACCAACCCGCGAAAGCCCCGGGTGCTGCGGCCCGGTGCCGTGACCGCGGCCCAGCTCGGAAAATTCCTCCGCGTGAAGGTGCATGGCGCCAAGGCTCGCGGCGCGCGCGCGCGCCAGCTCGCGCCCGGCATGTTGGAGCGGCACTACAGCCCGCGCACGCCCCTGCGCCTCGGACCGCCGGCGGCGAAGCCACCGGCCGATACCGCCGTCATCTGGCTGCGCCGGCCGCGAGGGCCGGTGCCCGGGAACGTGTTCTGGCTGAGTGAACGCGGTTCGCTCGCCGAGGTGGCGCGCAATCTTTACGCCGTGCTGCGGCGCGCCGATGCGGCGCGTTTCCGGCAGATCCGGGTGGAGCCGCTGCCGGCCGACGTCAGCGGACTGGCCGCGGCGCTCAACGACCGGCTGAAGCGCGCGGCGGCGAAACGGTGAAATCATAAGGTCGTCGCAAGCGGACGACCCCTCCAGTCAGGCGCGGTGAAACCCTCGAGCCGGCTCAGCGGTCGGCCGTGCCGGGGTCCTGCTTCGCCATGGTCACGTAGTAGTCCTTGTAGGACTTGTCGTAATACTGGGCGTAGTAGTAGCCGGAGACCGCGAGGTTGAGGCCGTTCAGCACGGCGCCGAAACACGGCACGTTCACCTCGAGCAGCTTGCGGGCGCTGAACTGCGCGGCCTTGCGGCGCACGCGGTTGAAGAAAATGGTGAAAAGCGATCCGTCCATCAGCGGCAGGATGATGAGCGCGTCGCTCACGGCGGCCAGCGGGGGCGTGTCCACGAAGACGCGGTCGTAGCGCTTGCGCAGGTCGGAAAGCATCAGCTCGAAATTCTTGCTGTTGAGGATCTGCGTGGGGTTCTTGGCCCGGCCACCGGCGGGAATGACATCGAGGTTGGGGTGCACGCTCTTGCACACCACCTGGTCGATGGTCTGCGTGCCGGCGCAGATATCGATGACGCCCTTGATGTTCTCCAGGCGAAACGATTTGTGGATGTTCGGCTTGCGGAGGTCGCAGTCGATGATGACCACCTTCTCGCCGTGGGCGGCGAACGTGAGCGCAAGATTCGTCGTGGTGAAGGACTTGCCCTCGCCCGGGATCGTGCTCGTGACGAGGATGGCCTGGGCACGCTTGCTCTCGTCCTTGAGGCGCAGGCTGGAGTGCAGCGTGAGGAAGGACTCGACGACCTGCTTGTCCTGGTTGTTGGCCACGATCTGGGCCTTCTCGGGCTGCTCGAGCCGCTTGATCTCGGGCACGATGCCGACCAGCGGCAGGCCGACGACCGACTCGATGTCGAAGGAGCTCTTCACCCGGTCGTCGATGTAGGCCACGAAGAACGCGAAGGCGGTGCCGAGGGCCAGCCCGCCGAGGAAGCCGAGGGCGAGGTTGAGGGGAATGTTGGGCGAAAACGGCTTGAGGGCCGGCGCGGCGCGGTCGACGACGCGCGCGCTCTGGGTCTCGATGGTGCTGCTCATCGAGGTCTCGCGCATGCGGCCGAGGATGTTGTTCAGCAGGTGCTCGTTGATGCCGAGGTCACGCTCGAGGTTGGAATATTCGACGGCATAACGGTCGATCTCCAGCGACTCGGCCTCCTGGCGGACGAGGTTGGCGCGGGCCTCCTCGTCGTTGCGCTTGGCCGTCTGGAAATCAGCCTCGAACATGGCCGCCGTCGAATCGATGGCGCGGCTCAGTTCCCGCTCCGTCTGGGCGAGCGAGTTGACCGCCTCGATCATCTTGGGGTGCTTGTCGCGGTATTGCTCGCGCAGCTGCGAGATCACGATCTTCTGCGCCGACACCTGCTGGACCAGCTGGGTGATGAGCGACTGGCTGGAAACAAACGGGAGGTCGAGGAGCAGGGCCGGCGTGGCCTTGCGCTCCTGCACCTGGCGCCAGCGGATCTCGGCCTCGTTGAGGCGGGAGGTGGTCTGGGTGACGTAGGCGTTGAGGGCCTTGAGCTTCTCGGTGACGATGTCCTTGCCCTTGTCGAGCGAGACCATCTTGTTTTTCTCGCGATAGGCCTGGAGATTGATGGCGAGCTCCTCGACCTTCTTCTTCTGCTGCTCGGCGCGCTCCTTGAGGTCGTCGACGGCCTTCATCGAGTCCTCGATGCGCTGCCGGGAGTTGTAGGCGATGTATTCGTCGATGAAGAGGTTGGCGACCTTGGCGGCGATCACCTTGTCCGGGTGGGTGTATTGGACCTGCAACACGAGGCTCAGGCGGACGGGGACGATCTTGCGGTTCTTGAAGATAATCTCGGCCGGGCTGACCGGTTGTTCGGCGGACGCCGCCTTTTGATAGGGAGCAAGGAAGGACTTCAGGTCCTCGCCGCTCAGGCGGTCCGCGACCCGCTGGACGATGGCGATGCTCTCAAGCACCTTGACCTGGGTGTTCAGATCCTCGGCGGAGCGGATGTCGTTGTTGACGACCTCCTGAACCTGCATGACGACCGGGCCATTGCGCAGGAGCTGCACGCTGGCGACGGATTGGAAGAGCGGCGTGCGGGTGAAGGTGAAGATCGTCGCGGCGGAAAAGACCAGGGTGAAGACGAGGACGATATACCAGGCCCGCTCGCGCAGGATCAGGACGTAGTCCTGCATGCTACGCTGCATCTGGTTGTCACCCGACCCGGGCGAGCCGTAACCGCTGTAGCTCGTGCCGTAATAGGTGTAGGGATAGGCTTCGCCGGAACCGGTCGCCTTGTCCGCCTTGGGCGCTGTGTCCATGTTGCTCAAATTCAAAGCAGCCGCTCGGGCACGAAGATGACGTCGCCCTTCTGCAGCAGGTATTGTTCGTTGGAATTGCCCTTCATCATGTCGTCGACGTTGATGATCTGGTTCTCGGCCTTGCCCTCGGCGTTGGTGCGGGTGAGGCGGACGCGCTTGAGGTCGGCGATGCGGGACTGGCCGCCGGCGCGGGCGATGGCCTCGATCAGGCCCATCTTTTGCTCGGGCGGGAAGACCACGGCGCCGGGCTGGTTGACGGCCCCGACGACCTGCACCGTGCGCTGGGTGTATTCCAGCACCGTCAGGTTGACCTGCGGGTTCACCAGGTAGTCTTTGTCATACAGGCTGCGGATGATCTCCTCGGCCTGGCGCACGGTGCGGCCCCGGAGATCGATCGTGCCGATCAGCGGCAGGGTGATCGTGTATTCCTGCGTGATACGCACCTCGCGCAACAGGTCGGGTTGCTGGAAAATCAGGACCCGGATCAGATCCGAGGGCTGCAGCACGTAATCCGTCGCCTCGGCCGCCGGGGACGCCGGCGGGGCCTCGGCACCGGACAAGGGGGCCAGCAACCCGAGGACCAGGAACGGCAGCAGGCAGAGGGATCGTGAGCGCATGGAAACGAGGAATAAAAAACGGAAGAAGATCAGCGACCTTCTTCCGTTCGCAAGCCGGGAAAAATGCTCAGTAACGGATGTTGGCGCCGAAGGCCAAGACGGTGTTGGTGAACTCCGCCGCCGCCGAGTCAGAGCCGTTGTCACGATAGGTGTAGGAGGCGCCGAAGTTGACCATGGCGTTCAGGGTGTAGGTCACGGCCAGCTGGCCCTCCAGGTAGTCATCCGAACGGGTCGGATAATCCGTCTTGTTGAGGCTCAGCCCGCCGGTGAAGGACCACTGTTCCGACATCTTGTTGGTGGCGTTGAGCCCGATGCGGAAGGTTTCGGTGGAGTCACCCGTGCCGGAGCTGCCGAAGTCGTTGCTCAGGTTGAAACGATAGCTGGTCTTCTCCGAGAAGGCGTAGGTCAGGTTGCCGTCAAAGCCCAGCAGGCTCTTGTCGCCGCCGACATCAAAGGAGCGCTGACCGAGACCGACCCGGACCTGGCCGACCAGCTTGGGCGTGAACTCGCCGCGCGCGCCGACGTTGATGAAGTGGTCGGTGCTGTCCGTGCCCGAACCGCTGAGGTCCGTGGTGCGATAGCGATAGCCCAAGCTCCAATCCATCTTGGGGTTGGCCTTATAATAGAGGTCGACCGGGAGATTCCAGATGTCGCTGTCCGAGTAGGAGGCCGGACCGTAGTCAGTCTTGTCGAAGGAAATACCAACCCCGAGGCTGGTCTTCTCGGACAGGCCGAATTCGACCTTGGCGCCGAGGTTGGTCAGCTTACGACGGACAAGGGTGCCGGTGGCCCGCAGGTCATTGTCGTTCTGCGCGACCTGGGCGTAGGAGGCATTGAAATCAGCCTTGGTCACGCCGTTGTCGTAATTGGACGCAAAGCCGAAATTCGACAATGAAGTGTCTTGGTTGTCGTTGTCGCTATAGCGCCGGATTTCCTCGCGGTAATAGGCGTTGCCCTTGGTGACGGAGCCTTTGCCAAACACCAGGTCGACACCAGGAGTGAAGCTCAGGATCGTGTCGTCCGACTCATTGGTGCTATCGAGATAAATATTGTCGTCGAACTGGACCTGGGCGGCGGCGGTCACAAACAGCTCGGCGTTGTCGCCGACGGCCATGAAAGGGGCCGCCGTGGCGGAGAGGCCGAGGCCGGCCGAAAGGGAGATGAGGAGGGTTCGTGCGGTGTGTTTCATAGGTAAGCGGTTTCCTTGCGTGGAACAAGGGCAGGTATTTACGGATTTGCCCATCGAAAAAACTGCAAATCACTTTCGTGTTCAAGCCTATACTATGCCAATTTAATGTGTCGGATCATCGCCCACCAGAGTGGCGGAATGATTGCCAGCGGCAAAAATAACGTGGATAAAACAGGCCCCAGATGGATTTGAGCCCAAAATCACACAAACCGGGCGGCGCAGGAATTTATTTTTTACATTTTCACGGGTGGCGCTTGGGGGCAACTCTGCTTCTGGCAGCCGCAGGATTGTGGCTTCTGCTGACCCTCGGCGCATGGCTTTTCGTCAAATATCACCGGGGGTTCGCGACGGCGAATTATGTCGATCTCCTCTGGCCCGGTCGCTGGCCGCAATACCGGGTCAGCCAGGGCGATTTCTACATCAGCCAAAGCGAGTCCCTGCTGCAGCAAGGTGAATATTCACTCGCCCTGCACCGGCTGCGCATCGGCGTTGGCAAATCACCGGCCAATCCGCAGGGCCGCATCCTCCTCGCGCAAGCGTATCTCGCCCAGCGCCGGCCGGATCTCGCCAAGCAGGTGTTGCTCGACGGGCTCACCTACCGGCCGGAGGATCCCGCTTATCTGCAAACCACCCTGGCCTTCCTGTTGGAATTCCAGGAAGACACGCTGTTGCACGAGATCACCCGAGGGCTGCTGACCAAGCCGGCCGATTCCGCGACCCGGCCCATGGTCGCCATCTTTGCGGCCACCGCCGCCTACCACCGGGGCAACTATGACGAGGCGGAGGATCTCATCGAACGCCATCAGCTGCACGGCTCGCCTGACGGCGGTGTGCTGCAGGCACGCATCGCCTGGGAGCGCGGCTTTCCCGAACTGGCCCTGCTGCAGCTGAAAGAGCACCTTTCCCGGCACCCCGGCCACGACGAGGCCCGGGCCCTGCTCGCCGATTATTACCAGTCCCTCGGTCGCACGAGCGAATGGGAGTCCACCCTCGTCGAGCGGGTCGCCAGCGACCCGCTCGCGCCGGCCCCGCGCGTGGCCTGCCTGCAACTGCACCTGCGGCGCGGGGATCAGGCCCGGCTCGGGCGCGAGACCGAGGCTTTCCTCCAGCAATTCGCCGCCGACCCCGCCGCCTTGCTCCTGCTCGCGGATTTCGCCGCCAATACCGGTCAACCTGCCCTCGCCCGACGCGCGCAGCAGGCCCTGGCCGGCCGGCCCGAAAACGCCGCCGCCGCGCTTTTGGTCGCCGAGGCCCACCTGGTCGCCGGTGATGACCAGACCACCGTCGAGCTGATCGCCGGTTACACGAAGGCCCACCCCGAATGGGCCGACCGGTTCGCCGCGGTTTTCAACGGCTTGCAAGCGGTCGCCCTCAGCGGTCTCGGCCGGGCGGATGAGGCTCGCCTAAGCCTCGAGCACCTCCTGGCCGGGAAGAACCTGCGGGCGGAAAACCTCGTCGCCGTGGCCGGCCGCCTGTCCGACCGCGGGGCCCGCGAACTCGCGCTCTCAGCCCTCGCCCGGGCGGTCGAGAGCGACCCGCTCAATCAAGCCGCCCTCGCCAGCCTCATCCGGCTCGAGCTCGAGACCGGCAACCTCGCGCACCTGCCCACCCACCTCAATCGCTTCCTCCGCACACGGCAGCCCTCGCGCGAAATCCTGGCCCGGGCCAGTGCCGTGCTCGGCAGCGACCGCCACCTGCTGCTGCCTGCCCAAAAACCGCTGCTGGCCTCGTTGCAGGCGGCCCTCGGTCCGCACCGGCCCTAGCCGCGGATCACCGCGGCCAACGCGGCGAGCAACCGCTCGTTCTGCGCGGGCGTGCCCACTGTGATGCGCAGCCACTCGGGCAGGCCGTAGGGCTTCACCGGCCGGGTGATGATGCCCTGTGCCTGCAACGCCGCGAAGACCGCGGCACCGTCGCCGACCTTCACCAGCAGAAAATTCCCGCCACCCGGCACGAATTCCAGGCCGAGCTTGGCGCAGCCTTCCCCAAGCCGCGCGCGACCGGCGCGATTCTCCCGCCGGCATCTCTCGACAAACTCGTGGTCGTCGAGCGCGGCGACCGCCGCCGCAACCGCGATGCCGTTCACGTTGAACGGCTGGCGCGCGCGCTGCAGGATCGCGATCAGTTCCGGTGCGGCGTAACCGTAGCCGACGCGCAGCGCGGCGAGACCGTAGACCTTCGAGAAGGTCCGCAGGCCGATCACCTTCCGTCCCTCAGCCATCAGCGGCCGCAGGTCCGGCGCCTCGTCGAGATACTCCGCATACGCCTCGTCGAGCACGAGGATGACGTGCGGCGGCAGCGCGCGCACCAGCTCCGCGATCTCCGCCGCGTTGTTGACCGCACCGACCGGGTTGCTCGGGCTGGCGAGGAAGACCAGCCGCGTGCGCGGCGTGATGGCGGCGGCGAGCGACTTGAGATCCTGCCGCATGCCGGCCAGCGGCACCTCCACCGGGGTCGCCCCGAACATCAGCGTGACCAGCTTGTAGACGATGAACGACGACCGGTGCATCACGCACTCGAGACCCGGCGCGAGGAACGCGTGCCCGAGCAGCTCGAGCAGTTCGTTGGAACCGTCGCCAATGATGAACTGGTCCATGCCGAGGTTCCACTTCGCCGCCAGCTTCTGCCGCAGCACATAGTAGCCCCCGTCCGGATAAAGATGCATCTCGCGCACGGCCCGCTCCGCCGCCGCCATCGCCTTGGGCGACGGCCCGAAGGGGTTTTCGTTCGACGCCAGCTTGATGATGCCGGCCGGGTCGAGGCCGAGCTCGCGCGCCACCTGGTCGATCGGCTTGCCGGGCTCGTAGACCGGCTGCGTCAGGATCCCCTTGTTGGCGAGTTCGGCGAAAGTCATGCGGCCAGCCCACTGCGGGGCGGGCTCCGGTTCAAATCAAAATCCGCCCGCGGCCGGTGGATTACGCCGTTCGGCCGGCCGGGCTCAGGGCCGGCTCGGCACGCGCACCCACTTCATCCCGGCCGCCTCAGCCGCCTGGATGCCGGGCACTGCATCCTCGAACACCAGGCAATGGGCCGGCGGCACACCCATCTTTTTCGCCGCGAGCAGAAACATGTCCGGTGCCGGCTTCCCGTGCACCACGTCCTCGGGCGTCACCACCACCGGAAACAGCGCCTGCAGGTGCATCAGTTCCAGCGTGTGCCGCACGATGTCGCGCGGCCCGCCCGAGGCCACGCTGACCGGCCGGCCCTGCGTCACGGCCTTCCGGGCAAACGCCACCACCGCCTCGATCAGCTTCATCTCGGACTTCAGCTCGAGGAACAGCGCCTCTTTCTGGTGGAAGACCTTCTCGGCGTCGATCACGAGCCCGTAGTGGTCCGCAAAGATCTTCGCCACGCCGCGCGTCGGCATGCCGCCCAAGGAATAAAACAGGTCCTCGCTCAGCTCCTCCTTCAGGCCGGCGTGCTGCATCGCGCGGTTCCAGGCGCGGTAGTGCAGCGGCATGGTGTCCACCAGCGTGCCGTCGAGGTCGAAGATGTAGCCGGAGAAATCACCCGCGGGTATGTCGAGTTTCATCAGCCGGCCAGCGAAGCGCCCACCCCGCCCCGCGCAACGCCAAACGTTGACGCCCCCGGTCCTTTTGCGTCACAAGTGCGCCACCATGTCGAAGCTCCAGGGCAAACGCGCCCTCGTCACCGCCGGCGCCCAAGGCATCGGCCTCGCCATCACCCGCCAGCTGCTCGCCGCCGGGTGCGATGTGTTTGTCCATTACCGCAGCAGCGCCGACGCCGCCCGCGCCGTCGAACCCGAGGCAAGGCAACTCGGCCGCCGCTACGCCCACGCCAGCGCCGACCTGACCGAAACCGAGGGCTGCGACCAGCTCGTGGCCACGGCTGTGAAATTTCTCGGCGGGCTCGACGTGCTGGTCAACAACGCCGGCTCGCTCGTCGCCCGCAAGAGCCTCGCCGAGGCGGACGATGCCTTCTGGGCCGAGGTGATGTCGCTGAACCTCGGCAGCATGCGCCGCGTCACGCGCGCCGCCCTGCCGCACCTCGCCGCCGCGGCGAAATCCGGCGGCGGCGCGAGCATCGTCAACATGTCCTCCCTCGCCGGTCGCAAGGGCGGCCATGCCGGCTCGCTGGTTTATTCCACGGCCAAGGGCGCCATCCTCACCTTCACCCGTTCGCTCGCCAGCGAGCTCGGGCCGCAGGGCATCCGGGTCAACGCCCTCGCCCCCGGGCTGATCCTCGGCACCAGTTTCCACAACACGCACACGACCAAACAATCCGCCGACGCCACGGTCGCCGGCATCCCACTCGGTCGCGGCGGCTCGGCGGAAGACGTCGCGCGCGCCGCTGTCTTCCTGGCGGGCGAATACGACGGCTTCATCACCGGCGCCACGCTCGACATCAACGGCGGCGTCTACGGCTGCTGAGGTCCGGCCGGCAGCCGGCGTTTCCACACCAGCGCCACTGTGACGAGCCCGATCAACGCCGGCACCTCGACCAGGGGACCGACCACGGCGGCAAAGGCGGCGCCCGAGGCCAGGCCGAACACGCCGACGGCGACGGCGATCGCCAGCTCGAAATTGTTGCCCGCCGCCGTGAAAGCCAGCGTCGCGGCGCGCGAATAATCCGCGCCGGCCCGCACGCTCATCCAGAACGTGGCCCCGAACATGACCGCAAAATACACCAGCAGCGGCACCGCGATGCGCAGCACATCAAGCGGGATCCGCAGCACCGTATCGCCCTTGAGGCTGAACATCACAAAGATCGTGAACAGCAGCGCCGCCAGCGTGAGCGGACTGATCAACGGGATGAACTTCCTGTCATACCAGTCCACCCCCGCCGGCCCGCGGCGCAGGATCAGCCGGCCCAGCCAGCCGGCGAGAAAGGGAATGCCCAGATAGATGAATACGCTCTGGGCCACGCGGCCGATCGTGACCGTGGAAAGGTCGAGCGCCCCCAGCTCGACGCCGACCAGCGGAGGCAGCACCTTCAGGAAGAGCCACGCGAGCGGCGCAAAGAAAACTACCTGGAACAGCGCGTTGAAGGCCACCAGCCCCGCGCAATATTCCCGGCTGCCGCCGGCCAGATCGTTCCACACGATCACCATCGCAATGCACCGCGCCAGGCCGATGAGCACGAGCCCGGCGAAATACTCCGGCTGGTTGCGCAGGAAGATGACGGCGAGGGCAAACATCAGCACCGGGCCGACCAGCCAGTTCTGCACCAGGGACAGCGCCAGCACCTTCCGGTCCCGGAACACGTCACCCAGCCGCTCGTAATGCACCTTCGCCAGGGGCGGATACATCATGATGATCAGGCCGAGCGCGATCGGAATGGACGTGGTGCCGACACTCCACGCGGTCAAAGCCTGGGGCAGGGCCGGCACGAACCGGCCGGCCAGCAATCCCGCGGCCATCGCCAGAAAAATCCAGCCGGTCAGGTAGCGATCCAGCAGCGAGAGACGGGCGGCGACGGGTTGCACGGCGGTCAGCAGCAGCGTTGTCCGGCCGCCGGGGCCGCGCAACAGGCCTCCGCCTCGGCCGCGGCGGGTTCATCCGCGCAGCCGCAAGCGTCATCACCGCCGCACTTCTCCTTGGCGAGACAGTCGGTGTGCTTTGCGCCAAGCTGCAGTTGTAGCACGCCGTCTTCGACGCTCACGTGCGTCAGCGGGGCCTGGGAGATGACGCCAGCCTCGTATTCGACCTCCACCGGCAGGTCTTCCGTCGGCAGAATCGGCTTCGCCAGATCGAGGATCATGGCGAACTTGCCGGCGGTCAGCCGGTGGCCGTCGTCACGGGGCGAGCCAAAGTGGGTCTGCAGCACGCAGGTCTCGCTGGCGCGGAACTTCCCGCCGCAGTCGACGAAACTTTTCGCGACATGGCCCACCTCGGTGAGGTGGTAATGCGCGGGAATGGCGGTGCCATCGGGCCGGAGGATGCGGACGTTGAGTTCGGGATGGGCGCGGAGCCGCGCCTTGAGTTCGGGGATGTTCATCTTGGATCTGGGTTAAAGTGAATCCGGCGACCGCCTCAGCGCTTCATGCCGGCCTCGCCGTCGAGCTTGAAACGCTCGCCGATGTCGCGCACCGCGAGGGCCGTCAGCTGGTCATCGGGGAAGGCACAGAACAGGTCCACGCGGCGCGCGATCTGCGAGGCCACGTTCACGAAGACGCGATATTTCTCCGACTCGCTGCCCTCGGCCCCCGCGGGATCGGGCGAACCCCAGTGGGCCAGGACGGGCGCACCCGGCCAGATCGGACAGGCTTCCTTCGCGTTGTCGCAGACGGTGATGACGAAATCGAACGACACGGCCTTGAACTCATCCCATGACTTGGAGCGGGCTGCGCTCGCGTCGATGCCGTATTTCTCGCGCAGCGTGCGCACGGCCAGCGGATTCACGCGGCCGGTTGGGTGCGAGCCGGCGCTGTGCACCTCGAAGCGGCCCCGCCCCTTTTCGCGGAGCAGGTATTCGCCGAGGACGCTGCGCGCCGAGTTGCCCGTGCAGAGGATCAGAACCTTGTAGGGTGTCTTGGTGGCCATGGTAAATTCAACTGCAGCCACACGGGCTGGTCTCGGCAAACTGCGGGGCCCGTTTTTTCAGCCGGGCAAGGTCGCGTTTGAAAACGGGGTCCTCCTGCGCGCAGTCCTGCAGGCAGGCCAGGTTGGCCTTGAGTTCGCGCGACGGGCGGGCCGGCAGGGCGTAGACCATCCAGTTGCCATGCCGTTCGACCTCGACCAGGCCGCGGGCACGGAGATAGGCGAGGTGCTTTGATATCTTCACCTGCGGCTCGCCAAGGATCTCCTGGAAATGGCACACGCACAGCGGGCCCTGGGCCAGCACGTTCAGCAGGCGCAGACGCGTGGGATCGCAGAGGCATTCGTAGATTTGGACCAGCTCCATGCCGATTCTATATACCTTTAAAGGAATATAGATCAAGCGGAATTTTTCCCCGCGGCCCGTCGTCCCGGCCGGAAAGCAAAAAACCGGCCGCGCGGGCCGGTTTTGCGGTTGCTGGTGCCGGTCAGCGCCGGCCGCCGCGCATGAGGCGGCTCTTCGGTTTCTCCGGCGCGGCCTGCGGCATGCCGCCGCCGTCAAAGATGCCCGAGTAGGTGTAGTTGAAGCCCTGGACCTTCTTCCACTCGATGTTCATGCCGATAAAACGCTCGATGCTGCGGGCATCACGCCAGGTCTCCTCCGTCACGAGGGTGAAGGCGTCACCGGTCTTCTGCGCGCGGCCGGTGCGGCCGATGCGGTGGACGTAGTCCTCGGGATTTTCCGGGACATCGAAGTTGATGACGTGCGACACGTCGGCGATGTCGAGGCCGCGGGCGGCGATGTCAGTGGCGACCAGCACCTCGTGCTTGCCGGACTTGAAGCCCTTGAGCGCGTCGACGCGCTCCTGCTGGCTGCGGTCGGAATGCATGACCGCGCAGGTGTGCCCGGCCTGCTTCAGGCGGTTGGCGACGTAGTCGGCGCCGCTCTTGGTGCGCGAGAAGATGATGACGCTGTGGTATTGGGTCTGTTCGAGCAGATGGGCGAGCAGCTCGAACTTCTGGGCCTGCACCACGGGATAAAACGCGTGCGAGATGGTCTCGGCGGTCGAGCGCTCGCGGCTCACGGAAATCTTGAACGGGTCGCGCAGCGCCCAGGCGGCCAGCTGCTCGATCTCGGGCGGGAGCGTGGCGGTGAAGAAGAGCGTCTGGCGCGTCTTCGGCACCTTGGCCACGATGCGCTTAACGTCAGGGAGGAAGCCCATGTCGAGCATGCGGTCGACTTCGTCGAGCACGAGGGTCTCGATGTGGTCGAGCCGGATCTCGCCCTGCTCCATGAAGTCAAGGAGGCGGCCGGGCGTGGCGACGAGGATGTCCATGCCGTGCGCAAGATCCTCGCGCTGCTTGCCGTAACCGACGCCGCCGTAGATCACGGTCGTGCGCAGGTCGGTGTATTTGGAATATTCCTTGAACGACTCCTCGACCTGCAGCGCGAGTTCGCGGGTGGGCTCGAGCACGAGACAGCGGATTTTGCCGTGGGCGCCAAGCCGCTGGAGGATGGGCAGCGAAAAGGCCGCGGTCTTGCCCGTGCCGGTCTGGGCCGAGCCGATCACATCCTTGCCGGAGAGGACCACGGGGATGGCCTGCGCCTGGATCGGCGTCGGGTTCTCGTAGCCCTTTTGCTGGACCGCGTAAGCGATGCGGTCGCCGAGACCGAGCGCGGTGAAGGTCGTCTCCATCTTCGGCACCTCGGGCAGCGGCTTGGCGGCGTGCACGGCGCGCGGCGCGTGGGCCGCGGGCTTGGCGGGAGCGTGCGCCGGGGCGGCATGGCGGGGCGCTTCCTGGCGGGGGACATGGCCGCCCCGCTTCTCGTGCCGCGGGTGGCCGCCGCTCTTGGGCGCGGGCCGGCTGGATTTGTGGGCCGGTTTGGTCTCGGGGCGCTTGGCGTCCGCGGTGAAGGTCTGCCGGATCTTGGAAATTAACTTACGCAGCATGGAATAGTGGGGCCTTGGTATCAGGCCCCACTGCGACCATTGCAATCCTGCATCTCAAGCCGGCCGGTCCCGGGGCTCAAAGGGCGGCTTTGATCTTGTCCAAGATGGACATAGACAAGGTCTCGTCGCCGAAAACCCCGACCCGAATGATGACCTTGGTGGAACGATCGGTGACCTTCTGGAGGGTGATTTCGACCTTTTTGTCGAGGGCTGTCCGCGAGACCAGCTGGGCGTCGACCGTGCTCTTCTTGTTGCTGATATTGGCGAACTCGAGCTGGTTGAGCGCCTTTTGCGACGCCGCAAACACGGCCTCGATGTTGTGATCGAGGCTGGCCTCGAGCTGGCCGCGATACCAGGCCACACCGGTGCCGGCGGCGCCGGCGGCGACCACGGCGACACACCCGGTCAGACCAGCGGCGGAGACGCCAAGCATCAGGGCGACCAACAGGCGGCGGACGGACATCTTTGCAGACTGGATGGATTTGTTCATAGCCGGATCAGACCGAGGCGGGGCGCATTTGCTCCGAAATTTTTTCCGGGCTGTTCACCGGTTTTTTACGCGTGGTGTTCCTGTCCGGCACCGGGGATGCGCTGGCTTTCACAGCCCCGAGGCCGTTGTATCCCGCCCATGCCTTGTTCCATTCGCCCTGCCACTGTCGCGGACGTGCCGCTGATCCTTGAATTCATCCGCGGTCTCGCCGATTACGAAAAACTGTCGCACGAGGTTGTCGCCACCGAGGCCGCGCTGCGTGCCACGCTGTTCGGTGCGACACCGGCCGCGCACGTGGTCCTCGCCGAGGTGGACGGCCGGCCCGCCGGCTTCGCCCTTTATTTCTTCAACTACTCCACCTTCCTTGCGAAACCCGGTCTCTACCTGGAGGACCTCTTTGTGAAGCCGGAATTCCGCGGCGCCGGCACCGGCAAGGCGCTGTTACTGCACTTGGCTAAGATCGCCAACGCCCGCGGGTGCGGCCGCATGGAATGGTCCGTGCTCGACTGGAACGAGCCGGCGATAAAATTCTACGAGGGCCTCGGCGCCCGACGCATGAAGGAGTGGCAGATCTGCCGGCTGACCGGACCGGCGCTCACTCAATATGCCTGAAATGGTCTGTGTGGTTGCGCGTGCCTGGGGCGCTCGGCTGACCGGTCCAGTCCTGACCCAATACGCCTGCTACAGCGGCCGACTGTGCGCGGCCGGGGTTGACGGCTGCGCCTAGGCAACGTCCCGCGCCTGCGGTAGATTTAAGCGATGCAGTTACCGCTCTACTGGGTCGACGCTTTTACGGACCAGCCCTTTCACGGCAACCCCGCCGGCGTGGTGCCGCTCGACGCCTGGCCCGCGGCGGCATTGATGCAAAAGGTCGCGTTTGAAAACGGCCTGGCCGAGACCGCGTTTTTCGTCCGCACCGGGCCGGATCGTTTTCACCTCCGCTGGTTCACGCCGGAACTGGAGATGGACCTCTGCGGCCACGCCACGCTCGCGAGCGCCTTCGTGGTCTTCCACCACCTCGGGCAGGAGGGTGACCGCATCGTCTTCGACTCGCGCAGCGGGCCGCTCACCGTCACGCGCCGGCCCGATGGCCGGCTCGAGCTCGATTTCCCGTCGCGCCCGCCGACACCGGTGCCGGACGCGCAGCTCCCGCCCACCCTCCTGCCCGGCCTGCGCGGCCCGCGGCCCTTGTGGATCGGCAAGGCACGCGATTATTTCTGTGTTTATCCGTCGGTGGCCGATGTGCTGGCGCTCAAACCCGACTTCAGCCTGCTCAACCAGATCAATGTGATCGGCATCATCGCCACCGCACCTGGCACCGGCGCCGTGGATTTCGCCTCGCGCTTCTTCATGCCGAATTGCGTCCTGCCCGAGGATCCCGTCACGGGCTCCTCCCATTGCACGCTTGTGCCGTATTGGGCCGAAAAACTCGGCCGGAAGCAGCTGCGTGCCCGGCAGGTCTCCGCCCGCGGTGGCGAACTTCTGTGTGAACTTGCCGGCGACCGCGTGAAGCTGGCCGGCCAAGCCGTCCTCTATCTGCGGGGTGAAATCATGATTTGAACGGAAAGTTGGCTTTTTGTGCATACGGAGGAACACTTTGCCCGTAGTTACGTCCATCCTCCCCGCATGAAAATCCCCCCTTGCTTCTGCCGCTTCTCCTCCCCGCTGCTCCTGGCCGCCGCCTTGGCGCTGCCGGTCCGCGCCGACGAACAGATCACCGCGCGCTACTCCCATTCCGCCGACAATCCCCTCATGTTGGGCAGCACGCCCGGCGGCGAGGTCGGCGTAAACGCCGCGTTTCTCGACTGGCGCAGTTCGGCCGCCCTGACCGAGGCGACCAAGCTCAATTACGGCCTCTCCTGGAGCGGCTATGACTTCGCGCGCTCCGGCCCGATGGCCGTGCCGGAAAAACTGCAGGAAATCTCCCTCGCGCTCGGCGCCACGCACCGGCTCAGCCCGCAATGGCTGCTCATCGCCTCCGTGCAGCCGGGCCTCTACGGCGACCTCGAGGGGGGCAGCCACGAGGCCTTTAACGCCCCCGTCATGTTCCTCGCCACCTGGCTGCGGAGCCGCGAACTCGCCTGGTCCTTCGGCCTGCGCGCCGACCCGTTTGCGGACAAGCCCGTGCTGCCCTTCGTCGGCGTGAACTGGCGCTTCGCCCCCCGGTGGGAATTCACGATCGGTTTCCCGCGCGCCGGGTTCGGCTATGAACTCTGCCCCGCGCTCAAGCTCGGGCTTGGACTCACCGTGCAGGGCGGCAGCTTTCACATCGCCGACGATCCGCGACCGGTCTCGATCGCGGTGGGTCCGCGGCTGGATGACACCTACCTCGATTACCGCGAGATCCGCGTCGGCTTGAGCGCCGACTACAAACTCAGCGATGTGCTCTCCCTGACGGTCGAGGCCGGCGCCATCACCGACCAAAAATTCGACTACTACGAGCGCGGTTACACGTTGAACGGCGACACCGCGGCCTTCTTCACGGTCGGACTGAGCGGCCGTTTCTAGAGGATAACCACCACCTAAATCCTGAGGCGGCCCCGCAACGGGCCGCCTTTTTCGTCCCGGTTTTCCCAAAAGCGGGAAATTTGTGATGGTCACAGCACCTCGCTTTGGAAACTGTGCTGGTTTCAATTAAAGTGCGCTACCCCTGCCGGGTGCCGGCCGTTTCAGCTACCGTGTGCCGCTATTTCCTCCACGCATGATCCAGACCCTGCCCCCGCCCTCCGCGAAGCCGGCTGAAACCCCGCTGTCGCAACCGCTCTACGTCGAGCTGGCCGCTTCCCTTCAGTCCCTCATCGAACAGGGCACGCTGCGTCCCGGCCACCGCGTGCCGTCCGTGCGCCGCATGTCGCTGCAGCGCGGCGTGAGCATCGCAACCGTGCTCCAGGCCTACACCGTGCTCGAAAACCGCGGCTACCTCGAGGCGCGGCCGCAGTCGGGTTATTACGTCCGTCCGCGCCCACCCTTCCTCAGCCCCGAGCCGCGCATGGCCAGGCCCATGGCCAAACCGGCCTATGTCGGCGTCAAGGACCTCACCACCGAGATCATGGAGCGCTCGGCCGACGGCGACTTCATCCCCTTCGGCGCCGCGTGCCCGCACCACAGCCTCTTTCCGAACAAGAAGCTCGCGCGCCTGCTCGGCTCCGTGGCCCGCCGCGATCCTTCCCTGATCAGCCGCCACGGGATGAACTGGGGTTACGAACCGCTCACCCGCGAGATTTCCCGCCGCTACCTCCAGGGCGGCGTGCCGCTGGCGCACGAGGAGCTCGTCGTGACCATCGGCTGCTCCGAGGCGCTCAACCTCTGCCTGCGCGCCGTCACCAAGCCGGGCGACACCGTCGCCATCGAGACGCCCGCCTACTTCGGCTTCCTCGAGATGATCGAGAGCCTCAACCTGCGCGCCCTCGAGATCCCCACCTCCTCCCGCGAAGGCATCTGCCTCGACGAGCTGCGCGACGCCATCGAGCAGAACGACGTCAAGGCCGTGCTCGTGATGCCCAACTTCCACAACCCACTCGGCAGCCTCATGCCCGACGAGAAGAAGCAGCGGCTCTACGACCTACTCTGCGAATACGATCTGCCCGCCATCGAGGACGATGTCTACGCCGACACGCACTGCGGCGACTTCCGCCCCAAGCCGCTCAAGGCCTGGGACAAGGACGGCCGCGTCATGCTCTGCTCCTCCTTCGGCAAGACCCTCGCCCCGAGCTTCCGCATCGGCTGGACCGCGCCGGGCCGCTACCTCGAGCGCGTGCGCCGGCTCAAGTTCACCAACACCATGGGCACGCCCGTCGTGCTGCAGAAGACCATCGCCGAGTTCCTGCGCGACGGGGGCTACGACCACCACCTGCGCACGCTCCGCCGCGCCTACCACCAGCAGCTGCACCAGTTCGCCCAGTCCATGCAGCGGTATTTCCCGGAGGGCACGCGCTACAGCCGTCCCCAGGGCGGCAACGTCATCTGGGTCGAGTTCCCCGCCAAGGTCGACACGCTCAAGCTGCATCACGAGGCGCTCAAGCACCGCATCAACACCGCGCCTGGCGCGCTGTTCTCGGTGAAGAACCGCTACCACAACTGCCTGCGCATGAGCTGCGGCCTGCCCTGGTCCGACGAGATCGAGGCGGCTCTCAAGACGCTCGGCGACCTGATCAAGAAGCAGCTCTGAGCGCGAATTGGTCGCCTGCTTTCCGCCGTTGGCCGGCCGGCCACTATCCCGATCCTTGTTTTTCATTATCCTCCTTCCGTGACCTCCCCCTCTCATCCCACCAAGGCCGCGCTCATCGCCGGCTTTGCCGCCATCTACATCATCTGGGGCTCGACCTACCTCGGCATCCGCATCGCCGTGGAGACGATGCCCCCGTTCCTGATGGCGGGCGTTCGCTTCCTTGTGGCGGGCGCGATCGTCGCCGCCTTCATCGCGCTCACCCGCGGCTTCCACGCGACGGCCAAACAATGGCGCGACAACGCAATCGTCGGCGGCTTCCTCTGCCTCGGCGGCAACGGCCTCGTGTCGTGGGCCGAGGAGAAAGTGCCTTCCGGCATCGCCACGCTGATCATCTCCGCCGGCCCGGTGTTTATCGTGCTGATGGACTGGGGCGTCCATGCCTTCTTCAAGGACGGCAAGCGTGGCACGCGTCCCGGGGTGCTTACTTTTGTCGGCCTCGCCCTCGGTTTTGTCGGTCTGGCCATCCTCGTCGGCCCGAGCGTGATGGCCACCGGCGCCGGCAGCCTTGATCCGTGGCGCGTCCTCGGTCTCCTCGCGGCCACCCTGCTGTGGGGCGTCGGCATGCTCTACATGCGGTATGCCTCGAACCCCGCCGAGCCTTTCACCGCGTCTGGCATCCAAATGCTCACCGGCAGCGGCTGGCTGCTCGTGACCAGCCTCGCGATGGGTGAATTCGGGCGGTTTGACCCGAGCGCCGTCACCGGACGCTCGGTGCTCGCCTGGTCCTACCTGGTCGTCTTCGGCTCCCTGATCGGCTTCAGCACTTTCACCTGGCTCATGAAACACAGCACGCCCGCGAAGGTCTCGACCTACGCCTACGTGAATCCCGTCGTCGCGGTCTTTCTCGGCTGGTTCGTGCTGCACGAGCCCGTGTCGCCCCGCATCTTTGTCGCGGCCGGCGTGATCATCGCGGGTGTCGCGATCATCACCGTCACGAAGAACAAAAAGACCCTCGCCCTTCCGCCGCGCCAGGCCGTGGCCGCCGCAGTGGTCGAGCCGGCGAGCGAACGCACCTGACATCATGGCCCGCCTCGCCCTCATCGGCGACTACGACGCGCGGAAGATCGCGCATATCGCCATCCCGCAGGCGCTGGAACTCACCCGCGAAAGCACGGGCGCCAACCTCGACTGGACGTGGATCGGCACGGACGGCGTGGGCCACGCCGTCGAGACCCTCGCGGATTTTGCCGGCATCTGGGTTACGCCCGGCAGTCCCTACGTCAGCATGGACGGCGCGCTCGCGGCCGCCCGCCATGCCCGCGAACGGAACCTGCCCTGCCTCGGCACCTGCGGCGGTTTCCAGCACGCGTTGATCGAGTTCGCCCGCAATGTCGCCGGGATAACCGGCGCCGACCATGCCGAGACGAATGCCCAAGCCGCTGAACCGGTGGTTACGGCCCTAGGTTGCTCGCTGGTCGACCGAACCGGTGGCATCAGCTTCACGCCCGGCTCGCGCCTGCACGGCATCTTCAACGGTCGACCGGCCCACGAGGGCTACCACTGCAACTACGGCGTCAACCCCGCCTACCGCGCCCGCCTGGAGGCCGCCGGCCTGCGCTTCACGGGCTTCGATGCCGCCGGGGACATCCGCGCCTTCGAGCTGCCGGGCCACCGCTTCTACCTCGGCTCGCTTTTCCAACCCGAGCGCTCCGCCCTGTGCGGCAAAAGCCACCCCTTGATCGAAGCCTTTGTCGCCAGCCTTTCGGCTTCGTGACAAGGCTCGGTGCCTGAAACGGGCATCAGCCCCGCCAGCACGATCGCTCAGGGCGCCCGATAATCGACCAAATCCACGCCGAAGCGGTAATTCGAGGCCAGCGGCGGCAGCTCAAGATATTTCTTGTCGCGCCAGATGATCAGGATGTAAGGCACCTCCGGCTCCAGTCTTCGCAGCACCTTGAAGCTCTCCCAATCGGCCACGCGGTAGCCACGCACCGCCACCACAATATCGCCCCGGCGGAGACCGGCGGCCTCGATCCGCGACCCTGGGCGCCACTCTCCTGTCCCCTGTTCGGGAACCCGCACGCCAATCCTAGGCGCGGTCTGCGTCGTCTTGTCAAATTTCATGAGCCCCGCTGGCAGATGCTCCTTCATCAGACTGTCGCGCAATGCGGCGTGTTCGCTGCTGCCTGCTTCCTTCAGGCGGATCAGGAAGCCGATCACAGGGCCATGGTCATCGTAGCGCTCCGCCTGCTTCTGGTAAAATTCCAGCGCCCCATCTGTCTCCCGCTGACGTTCGAGCAACCGTGCCTTGGCCAGCAGGCCGGCGGAGGAATAGGCGGCCGCCGCCCGGTCCGCGAGGTTCCGGGCCGAAGCGATATCACCCTTGCGTTCAAAATACCTGATCAACCATTCGGCCGAGTTCGAGACCGCGACTTCGTCGATTTCGTTGTCGATCCACTCCACGTAGGCTTGGGCCGCGTCATCCTCCTGGCGTTGTTCGATGTAAAACTGGGCCAGTTGCCAGTAGTCGGAAGGATCGATGGCCGCGCTCTTGCGAATCCATCTTTCCTTCGCCGCGGGATCCCGGGTGAGACGGGCCAGCTTGCGCAAAGGCACCGTTTGGAAATCCAGCCCGGCGGCGTAGGTTTTCTCGACCAGCTCCGCCGTCTGTTTCTCGCCATCACGAATACGCAACAAATTGTGGCTCACGATCCCGTCATAGGGCGCCAGCTGGTGCATGCGCTCCAGCCTCGCGACAACGTCCGGTCGCTCGGTCAGGCTCCGGTGCGACATGCGCGGCCAAGGGTTGTAAGCGGTGCCCGGAACCGGGTTGGGCCGGTGCCACTCGTTGATGAACGGGTGCGGTGGTGGCCAGTAGATCGGACCCAGCGGATTCTCAAAGGATATGTAGTTCCACGCGCCGGCCGGCACGACGTGCGGACTGCGGCGCACGAGGGCCATCTCCTCGTCCTGGGCCTTCTTGTAGTAGGCATGATCCGGGGCGCATTGGCGGCGCACGAACGGATACAGCCGCAATCCCCAGAACTCCCGGTCGATCGCCTCCTGGTATTGCCTGGCCTCATCCGGCACGCCCCAGCCGTCCCGCATGAAAAGGAAATTCGTCGTGAGCGCCTGACAAAGCTGGCGCTGCAGGAACGCCGCCCACATGCCCCAGCCGATGACCCCGATACGCGCGTTGCCGCCGGCTGCGGCCGTCACGCAACGCCGGGGCTCGGCATTCAGCGCCTCCACCAGTTCACCGGGTGGCAGCGCCTTCCCCTCCACTGCCTCGTAAGCCAGCGCGACTTCACGCAATTCGGCCGGCAAACCGGCGCGCAGGACGATGTGGCCCATTGGCACCGTCGAGCGCTCGGCACCCAACACCCGCGTCCAATCGGCCAACACCTGCTGCTCCCCGCTCAAACGCAGGCTCGCCCATGCCCGGTCCTCGGACACGGATTCGGCACGGGCCCGGAACCATTCCAGTTCCTCGCATAGCGCGCGCGTCCGGCTCTCGCCGATGATGCGGAAATCGCCGGTGGCCCGCATGCGCAGGGTCCGCTTCCACACACCCGCCTCGCCCTCATCCGGCACCGGCGCCAGCAGCTCCAGTGCGTCCGCCTGGTTGTTATAGAGCACGGTCAGCAGGGCCGCGGCCAGTTGGCCGGTAACGGGCGGCGTCTTGTTCGCCCGCAATCCACCGGCAAAGGCGAGGTGGGCCGTCATCCGGCACAGCTCGGCCCGGAGCTGGAAAAACAAGCCGTTCGTCTGCCGCAGCGTGAACGCGCCCAACAGGAAGGCCGCCTCTTCATGCCGCTCCGGCACGGCGAACTCCCGGGCCAGTTGTTCCGACAATTCGACGTCGGCCTTGGCCAGGGTCTCGACCCGCAGGTCCTGCAGCTGCTTGAGAAGGACGGGTTCCGTCCCGCCCTCTGTTCCCGACAATTGGAGTTTTTCGAACAGCATCCGCACCAGCGGCGCATAGGTCCGCGGCGCCCAGATCGGGGTGTCGATCCCCAATTCACACGTGACCTCCCCCTCCTGTCCCAGCGCCGCCCTCACCTGGTAGACGGGCCGCGCCTCGGTTGATGAAGTCATTTCCCTCACTTCGACCGGCAGGTTCATCTCCAGCGCCCGCCCATGCTTCGCGTGATAGGCCATCTCGACCAGGTCGGCGGCGACCATCGTCACGATGTATTCCGATTCCGTCTGCCACGGTGACTGGAAGTCGCTCGCCAGGGGTTTGGGCACGGGCTTGGTGTTTTCGGGTGTGGCCGCCACCCGGGCTTCGTTCTGCCGGCCGCAGCCGGTCAGCGTGACAACGGCGCAAAGCAACATGATGGCGCGTGACTTGAACATCATGCGGTCATGCCACCGCGCTTCGTTGCCATGGCAACCCCGGAATGGGTTTCCGGCTTTCGCCGCGGTTAAATTTTACGGCCTCCTAGCAATTTGAAGAAACCTGGCTAGGTTGCCGCGGTCCCATCACCTCTATGAACCGCCGCCTCCTTACCACCTTCATGCTGGCCGCCAGTCTCGGCTTTCTCGCCGGCTGCCAGACCGTCGATGACCGCATCAAGGAAAAGCCCGAGGTTTTCGCCAGGCTCGACACCGCGACGCAGGACAAGGTCAAGCAGGGTATCATCGACCTCGGCTTCAGCGAGGACGCCGTCTACCTCGCCCTCGGCAAGCCCGACCAGCGCCGCGAATCCATCACCGCCGACGGCAAGTCTACCACGTGGATCTACAACACCTACTACGAGCGCTACGACGGCACCCGCTTCGCCGGCTATCACCGCAACGTTTACTACGATCCCTACCTGAAGACCTACCGGGTCTATTACCGCCCGGTCTACGCCGACACCTACGCGCAGGAGAAGGAGGAGCGCATCCGCGTCAACTTCAAGGACGGCAAGGCGGTCGCGATCGAACAGACCAAGGACTGATTGCCCATGCAGGGTCACTGCTGGCCGGCGGACCGGGTTCGTCCTGACTGTCGGCTGGATTGTAGGTTGCCCGCTGGCGGGCAACGTGGCGCGCGAGCGCGTCGCCTACATTTTCAGAATCGCACGCAGCTTCGGCCCGATTTTCCGGGCGAGGTTCCGATTGGCATAACCGACCCAGGCCACCGGTGACGTCGTGTCGAGCGGCACCCGCAGCGGTTTGCCGTCCGGTGCCGTGACGATGCACCCGAGCTCCTGCGCGATAAGCGCCGTGCAGATATCGTAAGGGTGGCAGGTCAGCGCGGCGTCGAGGCCGAGTCGCGCAAACGCCCGCGGCCGCAGGTCGGCGATGAACCGGTCGTGGCCCATCAGCAGTTCGTAAAGCTGCCCGCCGCTGCTCAAATACTGGTCGTCAAAGACATCCGGGCTGTCACCGAGCGCGCGAAACAGCTCAGCCTCGCGCTCCGCCAGCCAGACCTTGCCGGGCGGGAAAAACTTGGCGAACGACGCGAAGCCATGCGCCAGGTCACGCGCCTTGGATGGACGTGGCGTGAATTTCCTCCGCCGTCCCTTCCGCAGGTCGAGGCGGTCCGCGCGGACCCGCCCACCCCTCACCACGCTGAGCTGATCCGCGAAACCGGCCTTGCTGGTCGGCAACTCCGTCATCGCCGCGACGATGATGTCGCTCAGGTTGGTCTTCGCCCCGCGCTGCGGCGCAAGCGCGGCCAGGCTCCAGGCACTGCGCTTGTCATACATGATGCCGCGCGTGCCGTCGATCGGGTCGAGGATGCACTTGAACCGTGTCTTGGCCAACGGCGTGCCGCGCGGGAAGGTGACCGCCTCGCCCTCGAGCCCCTCCATCACCAGTTCCACCGGCCAGTGTTTCGGCCAGTGCCGCGCAAACCAGGCGAGCACGGCGTGCTCGCTGACCTTGTCGATGCCGTAGATCGTGTCCGCCGTGGTGACCGCCGCGACGCGGGTCATGCGCCGGGCATCGCGGCTTTGCGACGCCCGCACGGAATCGCGAATCGTGTCCTGCAGGTGGCAAAGGAGCCGCCGGGCCTGGTTGGGATGCATCATTAAATCCAAATGGATGAATGAGCTGACCGCCACCAGCCGCTGCTTGCAACCGTGTTTATGACACAGCAATTTCGCGCCATGCAAAAGACCCCTGCCCCCGCCAAGAAGACCGTCCGGCCCGAGGCCCCGCCGGCCCGCCTCCTCTCCCCGCGCCGCAAGACCACGCAGGCCACCACACTCCGCGAACTCGCCGTCGAGCAACTCGAGCATTTCCACATCGATCCCAAGAGCGAGGCCGGCCGGCCGTTGCTCGCCCTCGCCGAGAAACTCTACGGCGCGCACGGCGACGTGATGGACCTCTGGGAGGCCACGACCCGCGAACTCGGCCGCCTGCCGCGCCAGGACCGCCTCGCGCTCTTCAACGCCAAGAAATTCCTCTCCTTCCAGCTGGCGAAGCTCCTCGACACGCTGCAAAACCCGTCGCGCAAGACCCACCAGTCGCTCCGCTACAGCAACGCGACGATGCTCGCGAAGGGGCCCTACCCGATCTTCGACAACGTCACGGCCATCTTCTCGGCCACGCCCGTCATCACCCGCACCGCGACCTACCTCTACGCCTGCTCGGAGTGGATCGACGACGCATTCCAAGGAAAAGAGTTTCTCCACGAGATCTACTCGCGGCTGATGAACCCGACCTCGATCTCGCTGGCCAACCACATCGTCGACATCGAGGCCGGTCCGATGTCCGGCGAATACATGGCCTGGAACTTCAACTCCGGCATGGGCGCCATCGACGCCGCGCTCTCGCACCTCGTCGGCTACCAGGACGTCGTTCTCTCCTCGCGCAACATCTACGGCGGCGCCTACCAGCTGCTCCACGACTGGTTCGGCAAGCGCTCTAACCTCGACGTCGGCGTCGTGTTCTTCGACGGGTTCACCGCCGGCGACTTCACCAAGGCCCTCGCCGGCGTGAAGCAGCAATATGCCGACCGCCTCAAGGCCGGCCGCAAGGTCTACGTCTACCTCGAGAGTCCGTGCAACCCGCATGGCGTGTTTCTCGACGTCCCCGGCATCTGCGCCGCGGCCCACGCCGCCGGCCTCACGGTCATCTGCGACGCCACCGTCGGCACACCGTTCCTCGTCCGCCCGCTCCAGCAGAAAGACCCCGCGGAGCGCCCGGACTACATCATCCACAGCTACACCAAGGACCTCACCGGCCACGGCACGACCACCGCCGGCGTCGTCATCGGCCGCAACGAGGACATGTTCCTGCCCAAGGGCGACACCTCGCCGTCGGGCAAGAGCTGGCACGACACGCTTTTCTGGAACGTCTACTACATCAAGGGCGCCTTCCTCGACTCCGACAAGGCCTTCGAGGTGCTCACCGGCATGAAGACGCTCGAGCTGCGCATGCTGAAGAAATGCATCAACACCCTCGTCTTCGCCCGCTGGCTGGCCTCGAACCCGCTGGTCACCGTCACCGGGCCCGCCAATCCCGGCGACCCGAATTTCGCCATCGCGAAAAAGCTCTCGTATCTGGAGCTGCCCGCCCCGCTCTTCACGATCAACTTCGAGGCGGCCAAGGTCACGCGTGTCACGCTCGAGCGCTTCTTCGATTCCCTGGCGCCGATGTTTGGCCACATGGTGTCGCTCGGCCAGAGCAACACCCTCGTGCTCTGCCCCGCGCTCACCTCCCACTCCGAGCTCAGCCCCGAGGCGCTCAAGGAGGCCGGCATCACCGGCACCACCATCCGCATCGCCATCGGCGACGAGTCGCCCCGCGAGCTCATCGGCGATTTTCTCGCCGCCGCCCGCGCGATCGACGACCAGATCCCCGGCTTCAGCCAGAAGTTCATGCGCGGCCCCGAGCTCGACCGCATGGTCGACGAGGTCTACGCTGACGTGCACCGGCGCCACGCCGCCGCCCAGCCGCGCTTCGCGGATTGCGTGCAGTGAGTTTTTGGCCGAGATTCGGGTGGTGAATTTTCCGCCCCGCCCGATCCTTGCCCTGCTCGGCCTGCTCGCGACCGTCCCGCTCGCCCGGGCGGCGGAACCGGCCGGCACGGTTGAGTCGCGCCGCTTCGCGTCGGCGACCCTGGCCCACGAGCTGGCCTATCATCTTTACCTGCCACCGGGCTATGATGCGGCGGCGGCCAAGCGTTATCCCGTGCTTTACCTGCTGCACGGCCGCGGGGACAAGATGGCGGCCTGGACCACCATCAAGCCCGATCTCGACCGGCTGATCAACGCCGGGCGGATCCCCCCGGTGATCGCCATCATGCCCGACGCGCCTGCCAGCCGGCGGGCGGGTTACTACATTGATTCGCAGTTCACCGGTTCCGAGCAGCCCGCGCTGCCGGCCGGCGAGCCCATCGAAAGCGCGTTCACCCAGGATCTGGTCGCGCATGTGGACAGCACTTACCCGACCAAGACCGACCGCCTCGGCCGGATCGTCGCCGGCTATTCCATGGGCGGCTACGGGGCGCTGCGCTACTCCCTGGCCCACCCGGAGCTGTTCGGGGCGGCCATCGTGCTCAGCCCCGCGGTTTATTTCCCCCTGCCCCCGCCGGATTCCAGCACCCGCGAATTTGGCGCCTTCGGCAACGGGGCCCGGATCTTTGACCCGGAGATTTACGCGGCAAAAAATTATCCCGCCCTGCTGCCCCTGTTTGCCGCCCGCGGCCTGCCGCTGGTGATGTTCATCGCCGTGGGTGATGACGAACACGCCCTGGCCGATCCCGCACAGGCGGTCCACGACCTCGATTACGAGGCCCACACCCTCTACAACAAGGTCCGGCGCGTGCCGCTGATCACCGCCCAGCTGCGGGTCGTCGACGGGCCCCACGACTGGGCCGCCTGGCGCCCGACCTTTGTGGAAGGCGTGGAATACGTCTTCGCCCAACTCAAGCCCGGCCACTGATCAGGCCGGAACCGTGGTTTTCTTGCGCTTCGGCGTGAGGATGGTGAGCCCTTCGACCTGTTCATCGGGCGGCGGCGGGAAAAGGTAGCTGGCCGCATAGCCGACCACGATCGACACCGAGATGGAAACCGCGAGATAGAGGAACGGATGCACCAGGCTGGCCCACCAGACCGCGAAGGTGACCACGAAACTGACGATCATGCCGATGATCACCCCCTGCCAGTTGGCGCGGCGGGTGAACATGCCGAGCGTATAGGCCCCGCCAAAGGAACCGCCGAACAGGCCGACCAGCTCGATCGAGGTGTCGAGGAATGAGTTGATGCTGAAACGGGAGAGCAGGATGGCGAGGCCAATGCCGACCAGGCCCGCGATCACCGTGACCCATTCCGCCAGCTTGATGCTGAAGCCCTGGTCCGGTTTCTTCGCGATTTTCTCGTAGAAATCCACGGAGATCATGGTGGAGACGCTGTTCAGGATGCTCGAGCTCGTGCCCATGGCGGCGGAGAAAAGGCCGGCAATCATCAGGCCCGTGACCCCGACGGGCAGCTCCGCCGCGATGAAGAGCGGAAAGGTCGCATCCACCGGCAGCAGCGGGTTCATGCGCTCGGGATGGGTGTGATAAAACACATACAGGCCCGTGCCGATCAGATAGAACAGGCAGCTCGCGGGCAGCACGATGATCGCATAGACCCAGACCGACCGGCCGGCCTCCTTCTCGGATTTGGTGGTGAAGACCCGCTGCATCAGGATCTGGTCCTTGGGAAAGGTCAGCACGGTCTCGAGGAGCGTCAGGAAAATGAAGCACCAGACCGTCGCCTTCGTCAGGTCGAAGCTCCAGTCGAACATCTTCAACTTGTCGTCCGCCTGGGCGATCGAGATGAATTCCGGCACGCCGCCCTTGAGCTTGAAGGCGATGAAGCCCACGGCAAAGACCAGGCCGCCGACCTTCACGATCACCTGGGCCAGGTCCGTCCAGATCACCGCCCGCATGCCGCCGAGCGCCGTGTAGCCGATGGTGACCAGCCCCATGATCAGGATGCTCCAGATCACGTTCAGCCCGGTGATGGTGGCGATGGCGAGGGACGGCAGGAACAGGATGACGCTCAGCCGTCCGCCCATGTGCATGACGATGCAAAACGCGCTGGCCGCGAGCCGGACCGACCGGTGGAAACGCTGGTCGAGGTAGGTGAACACCGACATGAGCTCCAGCCGGCGCAGCAGCGGCACGATCCAGATGGCCACGAAAACCAGGCCGAGCGCGCCGAGCAGGTTGCCCACCAGATACTGCCAGTTCGTGGCGAACGCCTTGGCGGTCGTGGCGATGTAGCCGATGGAACTCGAGTTGGTGGCGTAGAGGCTGATACCCGCGGCCCAAAACGGGATCGTCCGGCTGCCGACGAAAAACGACGCGGTCGATTTCTTCTGCTCCTGCCGGTAACAATAAACCCCGATGCCGGCGATCAGACCCAGGTAGAGGACGATCATCACCCAGTCGAGCGACCGGAGAAGCTGTTTGGTCGGCACCAACTCGGCCAGGCTCAGGGTGAGGTTCCCGCCGGTTTCCTGCGCGAGCAGGAAACCGTTGCCCCAGGGCGCACCCGGCCGCAGCCCATGGACGTCGATCCCGCCCAGCTCGGCCCATACCTGGGTGATGGCATAATAACTCACCATGCGTTGCCCGGCCGCGTCGCCGACCACTCCGATCAAATGAGCCTGGCCCGTGGCCCGGAGGGCACCCGGTGCCAGCTTCCCCGGCAACCGCGCCGCCTCCATCCAATTTTGGGTCGGGGACCAGCGATAGAGCCGCTGGCCGGCGTCTTCCGCCGAGGTGACCACCGCATAAAGCGAGTCCTGCTGGGCGACGAGCGCCTCAACGCGGCCGGCCGTCACGGGGCATCCGACATGATGACGCCAGCCGGGCGCCGCTTCACTCAGGTTCAGGATGTAAAGCTGCGTGGCGCCGGCGGCATCCACACCATGCACAAAGATCCGGGTGTCCTTGACCGCGCCGAACGCGGTCTCCAGCGGCGCGGGTAGCGGCGGCAAATCCCGCGAGGCAAGCCGGCCGTCGGCCAGCAGAAGTTGGCGCACCCGCTGGACCGGCCCCGACGGTTTCTCGGCGAAGAGGGCAAACGCCGTCCGTCCGTCCCCAAACACCCACGCGATCCCGCCATCCGCCCGCCAAGGCTGCTCCCGCCATCCGCCGGCTCCGTCCTGCGTCCACACCCGGTCCCCCGCGAGGACCAGCGGCGCACCATCGATCACGGCCAGCTGTCCGTCCGCTCCGGCCGGCACCTGGCCCTGCGCGGTGACACGCACCGGCAGCAGCGGGGCGGCGCCGAGCCCCAGGGCAAAACCCAGGGCGGCCAGCGGGGCGGCGGCCTTGATGAGAAAGCGGAGCGGAGCGGGAAGAATCATGACACAATACGTGGCGGCCGGCGGCAGGTCACGGTAAAGTTATGCGAGGCTGGGCTAAAAAAACACGCCCGATGCCGACCGCACCTGGAAGCAGGCCGCGGCGGGCATCGGGCGGAGATCAGTGGGTTACCAAAAAAGGCTCAGAACTTTTTCGCATACGACACCGAGATCACGCGACCGCGGCCGGCAAAGTAATTCTGGAACTGGTCGATCTGCGCCCAGGGCAGGATATAGTATTTGTCCATGAGGTTCTCGACACCCACGGCGAAGTCGCCCCACTTGGTCGAGTAACTGGCCGTCAGGTGCGCAAGGGTGAGCGCGGTGGTGTGCTCCTCGCCGGACCGCCCGACGTTGATGTCACGGGCGAACAGGTGCTCGACATCGAGGGTCATGCTCGCCTTCGGCATGAATTTCCAGGTCGTGGAAACATTGAGCTTGTCCGGGCTGACGTTGCCCATGCCCATCTCGCGGGTCAGCGGGCCGGTCTCGGTGGTTCGCGTCAGGCCCTTGGCGTGGGAATAGAGCGCCGTGAACTTGAGGGTCTTGGTCGCCTTGAATTCACCGGTGAACTCATAGCCGGTCAGCTTGACCGGCCGGCGCTGCAGCACGAAATCACGGGTGATCGGGTCGGTCGTGAGGCTCGAGCCGAGCTCAGAGTAGGAGTGATAATAGGAGGTGCTGAAGCTGAAGCGCTTGCCCTGCCAGCTGACACCGCCCTCCTTGTTGTCCACGATGACGGCCTGCAGGTCGAGGATGCCCGAGACGGACTGGCCGGGGGTGTTCACGTTGCGCAGGGGAATGCCGACGTTGGGCAGCGTGAAGCCCTTGCTGTAGGAACCGAAGACCGACCAGTTCTGGGGCAGGCGAACGATGAGGCCCACGTTGGGCAGGGTGTCGCTGTATTCCAGCGTGCCGCCGGAGACGAACTGACGGTTGTTGAAATAGACCGTGGTGTAGTCGTCCACCTGCAGCTCGCCACCTTCATGGCGCACGCCGGCGCTCACCGTCACGGGGCCCCGGGTGTAGGAGACCTGCGTGAAGGGCGCCTTGCTGGTGTAGTTCATCGGGGGCACCCAGACGCGGTTGGTCAGCGCCAGCAGCTGCTGCGCGGTTTCGTCCATGAAGTCGAAGCCCACGTTGATATCGAGGCCCTCGACCGCAAACAGGTCGTCGCGCGACCAGGAGCTGCGCACGCCCTTCTTCTGGGAGTTGATTTCCGACTGGTCGACCAGCGTGCCGAGGGGCGCGATGAGCGGGTCCTGCTTGTCGGCGCCGCCGAGTTCGGCGATGAAACGCATGGCCTGGCTGGCCTTGTAGGCCTGGACGTTCAGCGAACCGCCGAAAAGCGCGTCGTTCTTGTAGGCGAGCGCATACTGGGAGAAATCATTGAACTCGGTCTTCGCCCCCGCCGGCACGCCGCGCTTGGCGGAGTCCGTGATGCCGAGGGCGCGGTTGCCGAGGTCCTGCACATAGTGCCCCTGGCCCTCGACCTTGAACTGGCTGACGGTGAGCGTCAGCCGCTGGGCGTTGTTCTCGCCCCAGTTATGGCCGGCCTTGATGAAAAGATTCGTGGAATTCGTGTCGTTCATCGAGCCGCTGGCGCCCATGCCCATGCGCCGGCCGTTGGCATCATAGGCCATGCCGCGCTTGGCGAAGGCCGCACCGAAGATCAGGTCGTTCGCGCCCTCCTTGTGCATGTAATTAAGGCCCACCCGATAGCCGCTGCTGTCGTCGTAGCCCTGCGAGTAGAACTTGGTGCGCAGAACAGCCTCGCTGCCATCCTTGGTCGGACTCTTGGAGATGTAGTTGATGATGCCGCCGGCGGCGCCGATGCCTTCCGAGGCCGAGGGTCCGTTGATGACCTCGATCTGCGAGACGATATCCATGTCGGTGAAGGTGGCGTTGCGGCTGCCTTCGCGCAGCGGGGTGGTCTGGGAGATGCCGTCGAACAGGCGGAGGGCCACGCGGCCGCGCAGCGTCTCACCCGTGTTCTGCATCTGCTGCGTGCCGGGCGCGTAGCCGGGCACGGTGCGCGACAGCACGGCCGTCGCGTCGTCCGTCAGGAGCAGCGTGTTGGAGATCTCCTCGTTGGAGACCAGCTTGATCGCCCCGGGGATCTGGTCGATCGCCTTGGGCGAACGGTAACCGGTGGTGACCGTGAGCTTCTCCAGTTTGACGACCTCGGAGGTGTCTTCTTCCTCCTTGGCCGCCGGCGCGGCCGGGGCGCTGGTCTGGGCGCGGCCGACAACGGCGGAGGTCACGAGCAGCAGCGCGGCAAGGAGCGTTGCCGCAGGTTTCAGTCGGGGGGGGTAGTTATTCATGATACAGGTAGAGCAAACGTTTGCTTTTAGGGTGTTAGGTTTAACGAGCGAAATGCACCGCGGTCCAGGCGTGCACGGGAAAGGAAAAAGGCTGGGATGGGGGTTGTCCGACGAACAGTAACGAGGGGTGGGTGGGGCAAAATCTGACGGCTGGGGTGGCCGGGCAAAGGGGCAAAGCAAACGTTTGCACGACGACCATTTTGTTTTTAACCTTGGTGTCAACTTTTTTGTCATTCTACTCCCTTCACCCCCGCCTGCCGCTCCTCATGATCTTCCCCTCCGCCGCTCAAGTCAGGCTCGATGGCCCGCTGGGCCGGGCCCTGGCCTCCAGCCAGACCGCGCACCTGGCCCGCTTCATCCAGGACGAGACCAGCCCGCCGATCGCCCTCTTCTGTCCCGATCACGTGCGGCACAACCACGAGGGCGACTGGTATGGCGAGCACGCCGGCAAATGGCTTTGCGCCACCGCCCAGGCGGTAGAGCGCACCGGCGATCCGCAGCTGACGGCCAGTCTCCGCCGCGTCGCCGACTATCTCGTCGGGGTGCAGGAGGCGGATGGCTACCTTGGCACCTACGCCCCCGCGCGCCGTTTCATGTGCCGCCAGGTTTCCGGTCCGCGCACCTGGGACGGCGCACCGGGCCAGCGCACCTGGGATATCTGGGTGCACAGCTACCTCATCCTCGGCCTGCTGGCGGCCGGCCGGGTGTTGTCCGCGCCCGCTTATGTCGCGGCGGCCCGGAAAATCGGCGACCTTTGCAGGCAGACCCTGTCGGGCGGCGGCATCGGCATCACCTCGCTTGGCAATCACCACGGCCTCTCCGCCACCGTGCTGCTGGATCCGGCCGTCGAGCTCTACCTGGTGACCCGAGAAAAACGCTATCTCGACCTGGCCCGGCTGATCCTCGAGCAGGCGAACGCGGCCCCGGCCCTGGAGCTGCTGCCGCGGGCGCTGGCGGGCACCGACGCCGCTTTCATCGCCACCGGCAAAGCCTACCAGTTGTCCTGGAATCTCGTCGGCCTGGCCAAGCTGCACCGTGCGACCGGCGAACCCGGTTATCTGCAGGCCGTGGAAAAGCTCTGGGCGAGCATCCGCCAATTTCATCTCACCCTCGGGGGCGGCCCGTGGGGCGGCGTGGCGCATCGCTCCCGCGAGGTGTTCAACCCGCCGCATGTCTTCAGCCCCTACGGCTATGTCGAGACCTGCTCCACCTTCTCCTGGATCCAGCTCAACCGGGAGCTGCTCGCGGTCACGGGCGACGCCAAATATGCGGACGAAATCGAGAAATCGGCCTACAACGACCTGCTCGGCGCGCAGGCGCCGGCGGGCGACAACTGGTGCTACTATTCCTTTCCGAACGGCAAGCGCGTCTACACCACCTACTGGCGCTGCTGCAAGTCGAGCGGCCCGTGGGCCCTCGAGGAACTGCCCCCGGTCGCCTACGGCGTGAACCCGGAGGGTCACCTCGCGATCAATCTCTACGGCCCGGGCGAAGCCACGCTCTCGACCCCCGCTTCCGGCGCCGTCCGGATCCAGCAGGATACACGCTATCCTTACGAGGGCGACATCCGCATCGCGGTGCACCCCGAGCGTGCCGCCCGGTTCACCCTCCAATTGCGCATCCCCGGCTGGGCCGAACAAGCCAGCCTGCAGGTCAACGGCCGGGCCGTGTCCGTCCCCACCCTCGCCAACACCTACGCGGCGATCGAGCGCGACTGGCAGCCCGGTGACGTGGTCACGCTCTCGCTGGCGATGCCCCCGAAGCTGCACCGGCAGGTCAACCGGAACATCCAGGAATCGCGGGCGCCGGACGGCTCGCCGGTCTGCCAGGAAGTGCTGCACTTTGACTATGCCGCCATCACCCGCGGTCCGCTGGTCTACGCCACGGGCCTGATCGACGGTTTCAAGATCGAGGAGACCGTCCGGCTGCCGCACCAGGCCGAGGGCGCCCTTGAACTGCTCGACGCGCCCCCCGGCAGCGAGGCCCGCGCCGTGCGGCTCAACCTCGGATACCGCCCCGCCCTGGTTTTTCATCCTTACATTGAAGCAGGCGGCCGGACCGACGGAACCTGGCGGCTGACCTGGCTGCAGGTGGCACCAGAGTAAAATCTGCGGACGATCACGGCGGATCAATCAACGTCCGATTCGGCGGCGATCCGCGCATAAGCCTGTCGCGCGTGCTCGTAGGCGGCGCGGGCCGCGGCCTTCTCCGGCTCGGCGTAAAAGCGCTCGTTGCGCAACCAGCATTGGTCGACGCCCGCGAGACACCATTGCGCACTGCGCCGGGAGGCGCGCACCGGTTTTTCGCCGACCAGCACGAAAATCGGATTCGTGTGCGCCGAGGCGGGAATGCGCACCGCCACCCAGCTGCTTCGCGCGATCAGCACGTCGAACTCCAACTGGCGCAGCTCACCGTCGGCCTCGATCTCCCGGCGCGCCACGACGGCACCGTTCACGACCACCTCGACCGGCACCCGGCGAGTGTGCGCAACGCGCGCGCGCTCGAGGTGCCAGGGCAACTGCACGGCGTCGGCGGAATATACCGGCTGCCGCGTCGGCGTTAGTGCCACCGGCGGCGGATGGAGCCGGGTGTCGGAACGCTTGTCCGGCAGCCAGGCGAGCCGCTCATGCGGCGGCGACGTCTCAAGCAGCGCGGCGGTGTTCACGACCACCTTGACCCGGCGCGGGTGCTCGAGCCGGAGCTCGCTCGCGCCTTCGCCCATCAACTGCCCGTCGACACGAAAATCGATCAGGTGGCCGAGACCGTCGGACACATAGCCGCGCCCCTCGGCGAGACCGGCGCACCAGTCCTCATAGTTCAGCGGCCCGGCGCAACGGACGTAGGTGCGGCCCTGCCCCACCCGCTCGTCGGTGATGCAGGGAAAATCCGACTCGCCGGCGAGCCGGGGCCGGAACCCGCAGTTGAGCGAGTGATACCACATCGTGAGCACCGCCGCCTCGTTGGAGTTGCCGCCCGAAAGAAAATCTATCGCCGGCACCGGTTTGCCCTCGGGGCCGGGCAACTCGTGGGTCAGGTCGACGAGGTATTCGATCGCGCCGATGCCCGAGAACACCGGCACCTGCAAGAACGGGATCTCCCCGGCGAACACCGCCGGCGTGCCCTCGCGGGGGCCGCCCTGCACCTGCAGGCCGAAGCCGGAATGGGGCGAACCGCAGACCGCCCCCTGCCGCTTCGCCCAGCGCAGAATTTCGAGGCCGAGCGTCGGCCAGTGCGCGATGGAGTCCCCGCCCGGAAAGTTGTCTTCCTTCAGACGCAGCAAACAGAGATGGCCGGCGCGATGCGACCCGAAGCCGGATACCTCGATGTCGTAGCGGAGCAGGTGCGGCGGCGCGTCCCCCTGGTGGGGCCCGCGGGTGAAAAACTGCTTCTGGTAGTCAAAGCAAGGCCCCCACGTCAGCACGGCGCCAACCTTGAGGTCCTCGCCCTGGATTTGCCGCAGCATGTCGGCGGGCGCGACGCCCTGCGTCGGATCCGTGTAGTGCGCGCAACCGGCCGCATGGATGTGATGGTCGCCGGAGACGTAGCCAAAGGCGGCCGGGTCGATCCAGCGCCGGGCCTGAAACTCGAGGGTCAGCGGCTCGGAGCCGACGGAAACGCGCCGCGTTTCCTTGAGAGACTCGGGGCCGCGGGTGAACTCCATCGTATATTCCCCCGGAGCAAGCAGCACGGTCTCGTTGTCCGCCCGGTAGACCTGCGGTTGAAAAAAGAAGTCCGGGGCGATGCGTTTGAACGGCGAAGGATAGAGGCGGTTCGCCGCGTCGCGGATGACGAACGCCCCCATGCCCGGTGCACCTCGGTCGTCGCGCACGCGCAGCCGCACCGGCGTGGCGGGAACGACGGCGAAGACCAGGGTCAGTTCGCTGCGAAAGCCGAGATCCTGCGTGCCCTGGCCCAGGTCGAAGCTGAATGTCGCCGCGCGCCGCCCGGCATCGCGGCTCTGCAGGCAGAGAATGGCATACTCGAGCCGTGCCCCGCCCAGGCGGGCGCTCATCGGCGGCCGGCGATACACCTCGAGGTTCAGCCAGCGGTCGCGGATGCGGGCCGCGACCGCAGCCGGGGCCACCGGCACGGCCGGCGCAAAGACCGGGGTCAGACTTTGCTGCGGGCCGCAGTATTCCTTGTCGTAAACCGGACCCGCCTCCTGGCTCGCCACATTCAGCACCGCCGTGCTGCCGGCTTCGTTGCGCACCTTCACGAGCACCGGGCGCCACGCCTCCTGCACCAGCGTCCTGGCCGCCGGGCCTTCCGCGACCTTCACGCGACCCTCGGGATTGACCTCCAGCAGCGCCAGGCAGTGAGGATCGAGCACCGCCTGGATTTCGCGGGCCGCTTCATCATCCGAGGCGAGTTGTGCCGCGGCGGCCAGACGCCTTTGCCCGGCCTCGGACAAGGGCGCGCCGAGATATGCCAGGGCATCGCTGATCTGCCGGGCATTCACCAACAGGGGCTGCACGTCGACGTCGGCGCCCCCGATCACGCTCGTCGCGGCTCGCACCGGAAAGGCGAGGGATCCGGCGAGTGCGGCGATGGCGAATCCTCGGCTGAGCGAAATCATGGGACGGTCATTGGCTCGTGCGCTCAATCAAAAGGTAGATCGCGCCCCACAGGGGCCGCCCCGTCGCATCAAGGAGCCGTCCCTCGATCCGGCGGCGCTCACCCTGCTGCAACCGGACTTCAAACCGGGCGTGCGTGGCGTCCGGGGTGGTTCGCACCGTGATTTCGCGGTCGTCGAGCCGCAGGGTGGCGCCCGCCACCGGGCGCGCCGGGGCGGCCCGGAATGATTCGTTGAGCCGCCGGCCGGATTCCGGGGGAAAGAGGTAAAGCCAGACCTCATAGTTGCCGGCTGCCCCGGCCTCGATGTCCCACGCGCCGAATTTGGGTTCCGCAGATTCCTTAAGTTCACCCCACTCGCCGCAATACTGCCCGATCCAGTCGGCCGCCGACAGCACTGTGGGGGTTTCGTCGGACGCTCCCACCACGATATGGTTGGGCCGGCCCGCCACCCGTGTGGTCACGGCCAGCCACGATTCATAATAGGCCCGCAGATCGGCCACTATATCCGGCCGCGTCATCGCGAGGTCTTGCGCCTGCATCGGGTCGGTCGCCAGGTCGTAAAGCTCGGTGCCCTTCACCAGCCGCCACCTGTTCCAAAGCACCGTGCTGTCCCATGGCTTCAGCTCAGCCCCGTATTGGATCACCAGCCTGCGGTCGGGCCAGGTCCCCGCCGCCTCAGCCAGCAGCGGCGCCAGGCTCCGGCCGTCGAGGTCGGCGCTGTCCGCGGCTTTCAGCCGGCAGAGCTCGATCAGGGTCGGCAGCAGGTCGGTGCCGTGGGTCAGGGCGCCGATATCCCGCGGCGCCCCGGGCAGGCCCGCGGGCCAGCGGACAAAAAAAGGCACGCGATGCCCGCCTTCATACAGCGAACCTTTCCGCCCCCGCATGCCTGCGGGATAAAAGCCGGTCCGTTCCACCGTCCCGTTGTCGGTCAGGTAGATCACGATCGTATCGCGCGCCCGGTTGCTCTGCTCGAGGTATTCCAGCAGGCGGCCGATCTGTTCATCCAGCTGCGCCGTCATGCCATAAAATGCCGCCAGCGGCGCCGGCAGGTCCTCGTAGGGTTTCACGTATTCCGGAGCCACGTAAAACGGCTCGTGCGAGGCGGTCGGCGCCAGGTAAACGAAGAACGGCTTGGTCTGGCCGCGCATCCATTGCATCGCCTCGTCGAAGAAGACCGTCGTGTTGTAGCCGGTGAACTTCTCCAGCGAGCCGTTGCGCCAGTAATGGTCGTCCACCGTGTCATTCAGCCAGTGATCGGCGAGCGAGCTGATCCCGAAGCCATTCCCGTGGATCGTGAAATCAAAGCCGCGATCCTGCGGCCGGAACGGGTGGTTGTCGCCCAGGTGCCATTTGCCGAAGTGGGCCGTCGCGTAGCCGTTGTCCCGGAAGATCGCGGGCATCAGCGGCAATTCCCGCCGGGGGATGGAGCGGCCGAAGGCCACCGCGCTGGCCCCGTTGCGGAAAGCCGACCGCCCCGTCAACAGTTCGCCGCGGCTCGGCGTGCACATCGGGGCGACGTGGTGATCGGTGAAGCGCATGCTTTGCGCCCGCAGCCGGTCGAGGTGCGGGGTGCGCAGGCGCGGGTTGCCGTGGGCCCCGAGGTCGCCATAGCCGAGGTCGTCCGCCAGGATCAGGATGACATTCGGCCGGGCCGGCGGGGTTGCCGCCGCCACCACCGTTCCGGCAAGTAGAAAGCCCAGACCCAGGCGGATAAGGCTTTGGCCGGTCATCCCGCGATCAGGACCGGGCCGGACGCCCCGCCCGTGCGGTTGAGGTTTTCCGCAGAAAACGTTCCAGTTCCGCGCGCGTGGGCATGGAGAACGCGGCGCCGGGCTTGGTGATGGACAGCGCCGCCACCGCGGTGCCAAGCCGGGCGGCAGGCACGATCGCACCTTTGTAGCGGACCAGCCCGGCGGCAAAGCCGCCGCAAAAGGCATCGCCGGCCCCGGTGGTGTCCACCACGCGCAGGCCCCGGTGGGCCGGGATGAAGGCGTGCCCGGCGGATTCCGAAATAAAGCACCCCTTGCTCCCCAGCGTCACGATCACCGTGGGCACGCCGAACCGGCGGCAAAGCCCGTGGAGCTCGTCCCGGGACAGGGCATGCAGCGCCCGCTCGTCGAACCGGGCCGCCCGCAACCCGGGTTGCCCGCGCACCAGCGCGACAAACTCGCTCTCGTTGGGAATCAGGATGTCGACATGTCGCAGCAACGCCAGCGGAAAATCCGCGCGCATGGGCGCCGGGTTCAGGATGGTGGTCACCCCGGCCTGCCGGGCGACGCGGAGCACATGCGCCGTGGTCCGCAGGTTGGACTCGAGCTGGGTCACCACCACCCGGGCGCGCGTCAGCAATGCCCGCGGCACGTCGGCGGGCGCCAGCCGGGCGTTGGCCCCGGGTTCGATGACAATCTGGTTCTGGCCCTCGCGGTTGATCAGGATGACCGCCGTGCCGGTGGCCCGGCCGGCCTGCAAGGCGAGCTGGCAGCCGATCCTTTCCTTGCGGTAGAAGGCCGCCACCTGCGCGGCAAAACCATCCCGCCCCATCGCCCCGACGAAAACCGTGCGCACGCCCGTGCGACCGCATGCGATCGCCTGGTTCGAACCCTTGCCGCCCTGGCCGCTCGCCATCCGGGCCATCACCGTCTGACCCGCCTGCGGGAATTCCGCACACGCGAAGGTCAGATCCTGCATGATGCTGCCGACAACAACGACCTGGGGAGAAATGGACATGGATAACGGGAAATGGGGTGGCCACCGGAGCCCGGCCACCTGGCGGGTCCCTGGGGTGGTTTGGGCAAACCAAGGGGCAATCTCATGCAAACGTTTGCATCGCTCTGGCGTCAAGCGAAACCTTTCCGCGGCCGGCGGCCAGACCGGGATTCAGCAGGATTTGCGGATGATCAGCTCGGGCATGAGCTTGAGGCTCGTGGCCGGCCGCTTGGCGTCCTCAATCCGCTTCAGCAGGAGTTCCGCGGCGTATTTCCCCACCTCGTAGGCGGGCTGTCGCACGACGGTGAGCGGGGGGTTGAACACGCTTGAAAGCGGCAGTTCGTCGAACCCCACGATCGCGATCTGCTTCGGGATCCTCAGCCCCCGGGCCGCGATCGCCTCGAGCGCTCCGGCCGTCATCAGGCCGTTGCAGGCAAAAAGCGCCGTGGGCGGATCATCCAGGGAAAGCAGCTCGTGCGCGAGCGTCTGGCCGCTCTCCTGCTTGAAGTCACCGAACCGGATCAGCTCCGACTTGATCGGCAGGCCGGCCTGCGCGTGCGCATCCTTGTAGCCGCGCAACCGCTCGCGACCGGTGGAGGAGTCCGCCGGACCGCCGATCAGGCCGATCCGCTTGTGTCCCTGGGCGATGATGTGCTCCACCGCCTTCAGCGCGCCCGTGTGGTTGTCCACCTCGACCTTGTCCAGGTTGCCGGTGGAAAGGCTCCGGTCGACGCAGACCACGGGCGTGCCGGTGCGCACCACCTGCAGCACCGCCGGGTCATTCTCGTGGATCGGGGGCAGGATGATGCCGTCGACCGATTCCAGCTGCATGACGTCGAGGTAAAAGCGCTCCTTGGCCTCGTCCTCGTCGTAATTGCACAGCAGCACCGCGTAGTTGCTCTTGTAGGCCACGTCCTCGACGCCACGAGCCAGGTCGGCGAAGAAGGTGTTCTGGATGTTGGGGATGATCAGGCCCAGCAGGTGGCTGCTGCTGTCCCGCGTGCGCAGCCGGCGGGCGACCCGGTTGGGCTTGTAGCCCAGCTCGCGCATGGCCTTGAGCACGCGGGCCTGGGTCTCGGCGCCGATCTTGCCGGTCTGGTTGATCGTGCGCGAGACGGTCGAGATGTTCACCTTCGCCCGGCGGGCCACATCGATCAGACTGGAGGGCTTTTTCATGGGGTGATTTTTTCGCCGCCACACCAGCGGCGGAGCGACAACTTGCGTTCATCCTCCACCGCAAGCAAGGCACGATTTGAATAGACATGACCCAACACAGCAGGCAAACGTTTGCACGCCCTGCCCGTCAGTCCGCCCAAAATCCGGCCAGTTTAGTCATGCCTTCCCGTCCAAACCCGGCCATCCTGACCGGCGTCACCCCACCCCTCTCATGAGCAAGCCCACCCGCGCACCCTCCACCCGTGTCGCCGAGTTCCAGCTGTCGCATGCCCGGAACGGTCCCCACCTACCGCTGCCCGTGAACATGCCGGGCTGGCCCTTCCAGACGATCGGCCAGTGGAAACAGGATGTGAACGCCGTCGCGGAGGCCTGGCGGCGGGATTTCCGGGAGTGGCGGGACGAACATCTCATCCGCATGGGCTACAGCGGCGCGAACTACGAACGCCCCGAGTTCCGGTGGACGCAGCGGAACTTCGTCCATGCGCAGATGATGGTCGAGGACCGCTATTTCTACGACCCGGTGAAGCGGCGCTACACGGTGGACCGCTACCTCGACGACCTTGAGCGGCGCTACGGCGGCATCGACAGCGTGTTGATCTGGTATGTCTACCCCAACATCGGCATCGACGACCGCAACCAGTTCGACCTGGCCGCCGACCTGCCCGGCGGTCTGGCCGGGCTCAAGGGCGCGGTCGCCGATTTTCACCGCCGCGGCGTGAAGGTGTTCATCCCGACGAAGCCGTGGGACAGCGGCACGCGGCCCCAGGGCCTGCCCGACTGGGAGGCGATTGCGCGCCTGGCCAAGGCGATCGGCGCCGACGGGGTCAACGGCGACACCTACAGCGGGGTGCCGCGCGCGTTTTTCGACGCGGCGGAGCGGCAGCGTCATCCCCTCGTCCTCGAGCCCGAGGCCGTGCCGCTTTCCGACGAGGCGCTGGCCTGGAACCTCCAGAGCTGGGGCAAGCTGCTGCCCGACCAGGTCGTGCTGCCGGTCAGCAAGCTGAAGTGGCTTGAGCCGCGGCACATGTCGAACACCGAGAACCGGTGGGGCCGGGACCGCACCAATGATTTTCACTACATCTTCTTCAACGGCACCGGCTACAACTCCTGGGAGAACATCTGGGGCCTCTGGAACCAGTTCACGCCGCGGGACGCCGCCGCGCTCCGGCGGATCGCACACCTGTATCGAAATTTCCCGGAGCCCCTCGTGAGCGCCGGCTGGGAACCGTATGCCCACGCCTGCCAGCACAACGTGTTCGCCTCGATGTTCCCCACCTCCACCGTCACCCTGTGGACGGTCGTAAACCGCAACGAATACGGCCTCGAGGGCGACCAGCTTCGCGTGGCGCACCGGGACGGCCGCAGATATTACGACGCTTGGCATGGGCAAGAGCTCAAACCCCGGCTGGAGGCCGACCAGGCGACGCTCGCGTTTCCGATCGAGTCGCGGGGCTTCGGCGCCGTGCTGGCTGTGGAACGTGGCGCCAAAATCAAGCACCTCGCCGCCTACCTCCGCGAGCGCCGGGTGCTCACGCGCACCCCCCTGCAAGAGCTCTCCGCCCAGTGGCGCTGTCTTCCGCAGAAGATCACGCCGGTCAAGGCGACGCGCCGGGCGGCCCGGGCCCCCGAGGGCATGGTCACGATTCCCGCCGGCGAGTTCGATTTCCGGGTCACGGGCGTCGAGATCGAGGGCTTCACCTGGAACGGGCAGGATGTGCAGTATCCCTGGGAGAAATCCCCGCGCCGCTCGCACGTGCACCGGCTGAAGCTGGCCGCCTTCCACATCGATCGTTTCCCGGTCACCAACGCGCAGTTCAGGGACTTTATGGCCGCAACCCGCTACCGTCCCGCGGATGACCATAACTTCCTCCGCGACTGGAAGCGTGGTGCGCCGCCCCGCGGCTGGGCGAACAAGCCCGTGACGTGGGTTTCGCTGGAGGATGCCCGGGCTTATGCCGCCTGGGCTGGCAAGCGCCTGCCGCACGAATGGGAGTGGCAGTATGCCGCCCAAGGCGCCGATGGCCGCCTCTTCCCCTGGGGCAATGCCTGGAATCCGGCCAACGTGCCGACCCCCAATCGCGGTCGCACCCTCGTGCCGCCGGCCGACGTCGACGCACATCCGGGCGGATCCAGTCCGTTCGGAGTAATGGATCTGGTCGGCAACGTCTGGCAGTGGACCGATGAATTTGCGGATGAGCACACGCGGGCCGCGGTGCTGCGGGGTGGCAGCTCCTACCAGCCGCAGACCTCGCACTGGTATTTCCCGCAGGCCTACCAGCTCGACCAGCACGGCAAATATCTCCTCATGGCCCCCGGCAAGGATCGCAGCGGCATGGTCGGCTTCCGCTGCGTGGTCGACGCCGGCTGAAACATCCGCAAGCTCACCCCATGCGCAGCAAGCTGTTTGTCCCGGGCTCCCGCCCCGAGCTCTTTCCCAAGGCGCTGGCCAGCCAGGCGGACAGCCTGTCGTTTGACCTGGAGGACGCGGTGCCCGAGGCCGGCAAGGCCGAGGCCCGGCGCCTCGTCGGCCAGGCGTTGCAGTCACCCGAGTTTGCCGCCTCGAAAAAAATCCTGATCGTGCGCGTCAACGGCCTGGGTTCGCCGCATTTCACCGCGGACCTCGCCGCGGTGGTCGGCCCGCGGCTCGACCTGCTCAACCTGCCGAAGGTTGAATCCGCCGCCGAGGTCCGGGCCGCCGCACAGGCACTCGCCGCCCTGGAATCGACCCGCGGCCTCACCCGCCCCATTGGCATCCTGGCGAACATCGAGTCACCCCGCGGCCTCCGGCTGGCCGCCGAGATCGCCGGCGCCGACCCGCGCGTCGCCGGCCTGCAGATCGGGTATGCCGACCTGATGGAACCGCTCGGCATCGACCGCGGCAATGCGACGGCCGTCTCGCAGATCCAGTTCGCCGTGCGCCTCGCCGCCGGCGAGGCCGGTTTGTGGGCCTGCGACGCGGCCTATGGTGCCATCAAGGACCTCGAGGGCTACCGGGCCGAGGCCCTCGCCGCCAAACGGATGGGCTACATCGGCAAAAGCTGCATCCACCCGACCCAGATCGCCGTGGCGAATGAAATCTTCCGCCCCACCGAGGAGGAGATCTCCTTTGCCCGGCGCGTGGTCGAGACCGCGGAAAAAACCGGCGCCGGCGCCTTCACGGTCGACGACCGGATGATCGACGCGCCCTTCATCAGGCGCGCCCGCGCCGTCCTCGCCATCGCCCAACAGCTCCCGCCCACGGCGTGACTTCGCAGCCATGCCCCTGAAGAAGCGCGACTATGACCCCGGCGCCCGCGGCCCGCTGCAGGGAATCCGCGTGCTCGATCTCTCCCGGCTCTTCGCGGGCAATGTGTTGACCCAGGTGCTCGGCGATTTTGGTGCGGAGATCATCAAGGTCGAACCACCCGAAGGCGATACGCTGCGGGCCTGGCAGACCAACGGGGTGTCCACGCACTGGAAAATCTATTCCCGCAACAAGCAGAGCCTTGCCCTCGACCTGCGCAAACCCGCGGCGATCGATCTCATCCGCCGGCTCGCGGCCTCCGCCACGCTTTTCATCGAAAGCTTCCGTCCCGGCATCCTCGAAAAAATGGGACTCGCCCCCGCCGACCTGCTCAAGCTCAACCCCCGGCTCGTCATCGTGCGCATCTCCGGTTGGGGGCAGGATGGCCCTTACAGCCAGCGCCCGGGCTTCGGCACCATCATCGAGGGCATGTCGGGTTTCGCCTCTTTCAACGGCTTCGCCGACCGCGAGCCCGTGCTGCCGCCCATGTATCTCGCCGACGGTGTCGCCGGGCTCTACGGCGCCTCGGCCGTGATGATCGCCCTGCGGGAGGTGGAGCATAACGGCGGTCGCGGCCAGGTCATCGACCTGCCGCTGCTCGACCCGCTCTTCGCCATCCTGAGCCCGCAGGCCGCCAACTACCGCCTGACCGGCAAGGTCAAGCCGCGCACCGGCAGCCGTTCGACCAATTCCGCCCCGCGCAATGTCTACCGCTGCGCCGACGGCAAATATGTCGCCGTGTCCGGCTCGACCCAGGGCATGGCCGAGCGGCTTTTCCGCGCCATCGGCCGCGCCGACCTGGTGGAGGATCCCCGCTATCGCACCAACGCCGGCCGCGTGAAGCATGCCGAGGAACTCGACGCGATCATCGGCGCCTTCATCGGCCGGCATACCCAGGCGGAGGCCGTCGCCTTCTTCGAGCAGGCCGAGGTCACCGTCGGGCCGATCTACGACGTGTCGCAGATCCTCGAGGACCCGCACTTCATCCAGCGGGAGATCGTGGCGGACTATCCCGACCCGGAAACAGCGACCCTGCCGATGCACCACGTCGTGCCGAGGCTGCTGGGCACGCCCGGCTCCATCCGTTCCCGGGCCCCGGGCCTGGGTGAGCACAACCGAAGCCTGCTGCGCGAAATCGGCATCGACGACGAAGCCTACAACCGCCTGCTCGCCGATGGGATCGTGATCGAGGCGCCCGCCCGCCCATGAGCGCCCCGCCGCCCGCCCCGGCCGGCGGAACTTTCCTCGGGCCCGCGGACCAGCCCGAGAGCGCCCGGTTGCGCTCGGCCATGCTCCTGGTGGGCACGGGCTATCTGCTGTTGACGCTGTGCGACTATCGGGAGGGCATCGCCGGCCTGGCCCTGCGTTATCTGCTCAAGGATCAGCTGCACCTGACCGCGACCCAGCTGGCGGGCTTTTTTCTGATCACGAAGCTGGCCTGGTATTGCAAGCCGCTCGCCGGCCTGCTCGCCGACAAGGTGCGGTTTCTGGGCTCACGCCGGAAAGGTTACCTGGTTGTCTTTTCGGTCATCGGGGGCGGCCTGTGGCTGGCGCTGGCTTTTTTCCACCAGACCTACCTTTCAATGTTGTGGCTGGTCCTGGCCATCAACTTTGCGCTGATGATGGTGCATACGACCCTGGGCGGGTTGCTGGTGGAAGTGAGCCAGGCGCTCGGCGCCACCGGTCGGATCAGCGCGGTGCGCAGTGGCACCGAGAGTTTCGGCTGGCTGCTGGCCGGACTGGTCGGCGGCTGGATCGCGGTGCACCTGCTCCACCAGGGTTTTTTGATCAACGCCTTCCTCATGGTCGTGCTGGCGGTCATCTTCGCGAAAATGTTGCGTGAGGACGACGAACCCCCGGCGGGCCCGGCGACCCCCTCCTGGAGCTTGGGAGTGTTCAAGGAAATGTTCCAGCATCGCACCCTTTGGGCCGCCGCCGGCTTCTGGGTGCTCGTCAAGTTTTCGCCCGGCTTCGGGACCCCATTGTTTTATTATAAGAGCGAAACCCTGGGTCTGACGCCGCAAGTCATCGGATACCTCAGTTTCGTTTCTGCGGGCGCCGGCATGTTGGGCAGTCTGTTTTATATGCGCATCTGCCGCCGCCTTGCCCTGAACCGCCTGCTCTGGCTCGGCATCAGCCTGCATACGGCCTCCTCGCTGGCCTTCTTCGGCTACCGGTCAATCGGCTCGGCCATCGCGATCGAAGCCTTGTATGGATTGTGCACCGCCCTGGCCTTCATGCCGATCTTCGACCTGCTGGCCCGCGCCACCCCCAAACATATCGCCGCGTTCGGGTATGCCCTCATCTTCAGCCTGGGCAGCCTGTCGGTGTCGGGCTCCGATGTGCTGGGCTCCTGGATCTACGAGCGGCTGGGACGCAGCTTCACGGGCATGATATTGCTGGATACGGGCACCACCGCCCTCGTGTTGTTTGCCCTCCCCTTTCTCCCCCGCCAGCTGGTGGCCCACCGGGATGGGGATGCGGTCGCAAGCGGATCCTAGCCTTTTCTAGCTTCACCTTGCCTTGGCGCCGGCCGGGATCGTCACCCGGCCGCTGACGATCTCGCGGCTGGTCCGGCTGAGCATGTGGATGACATTCCTGTCCACCGGATCCCAACCGAACGCCTGGCCGCGCGCCACGACGGGAAAGGTCGCCACCCAGTTCAGCACCGGACCGGCCGACGGAAAATCGAGCACATAGAGCTCGGTGTTGTCGTGACCGGTGACATAGAGAAAATCGCCCGGCCCGAACGCACCGCCCGAGCAACTGTAGCCGCCGCCCGCGATGTGCGCGAGCAGGTCGCCCGGCAGCGCCCAACCGCCTGTCTGACGCCACTCGTTGTCAAACTCCACGATGCGCGTCCATTCCGGACCGCGGCCGGGTTCGCCGCCCTTCTTCTCATAATGCACGAAGCAGGCGATCCAGCGGCCGTTGCGGCGGTCGATCCACGTGAGCGAGCCGTCGGCGCGGCCGAAACTGTGGCTGCCGATATGCTGCATTGTCTTCGTGTCCCAGATCTCCACCGAGCTCAGCATCGGCACGCCGGGATAATTGGAATGCGCGCCGTATAATTTCCCCTCGTGCACGATGCCCGCGTTGATGTGCGTCAGCGGCTTGCCCTCGGGGCATTCCCAGCCGGCGACGCGCTCGCCCGTGTCCTTGCGGTATTTGCCGAGCGAGAAATTGTTGATCGCGTAGAAAAAATCTGCGTCCGCGGCGACGCCCTGCCGGGCCTCGGCCGCCGGCACGCGCCGCAGCTCGGTGTGGCTCCAGCCGGGCGTCGGCGGCAGCTCGGGCGCAGGCTCCCCGGCGGATAGGCCGGACGCGATCACGGCAAAGACCAGGAGGACGGATCGTGTTTTCATAAGGGAAATGATTCAGCGGGCAAAAACGGCCCGCGCCGCCGCGGTGAGATTCTGCGGTGCCTCCCGCAGCGCCTGAGCAAGCGGGACGCCTGCCGGCGTGATGGCATGCAACGCCAAGCCGGGCCGCGCCGCCGCGGTCACCTGGCCGGCAAACACATGCACCGTCTTGCCCAGCGCCAGCGCCCGGGCCGCCACCGCCCCGGGGCCCTTGCCCTCGAGTGAACTGTCATCGAAACGGCCTTCGCCGGTGATGACGATGTCCGCGGCCGCAAGCTTTGTGTCCAGGTCCAGCCACGCCGAAACGAGGTCAAAACCCGGCAGCAGCTTCGCGCCCGCCGCGGTCATCAGGCCGAACGCAATGCCCCCCGCGGCCCCGGCACCCGGCACATCCTTCATCGTCGGCGGTTGCCCGCAATGTTGGCAAAGCAGGTCCGCCAGCCGGGCGCTTTCGCTTTCGAGACGGGCCTGATCCGCCGGCCGCAGGCCCTTTTGCGGCCCATAAACCGCGGCGGCCCCACGCGGACCGAGCAGCGGGTTGGTGACGTCACAGGCAATGTAGATAGGCGGCAGCCCGGTAGTCACCTTTCCGCCCACGCTCGTGATCTGTGGCCACACCGCCGGCACCGGGGCTCCGGTCGCACCGTGAAATTCCAAGCCTATTGCCGCCAAGGCTCCCAGACCGAGGTCATGGGTGGCACTGCCCCCAACCCCAAGCACGATGGCCTGCACCCCGGGCGCGGACGCGTGCCGAATCAACTCACCGGTCCCGAAGGTGGTGGTGTGCCATGGGTCGCGTTGATCCGTCGGCAACAACGCCAGCCCGCTGGCTGCCGCCATTTCGATGATCGCAACCATCGCCGTGGCATCAGCATCCAGACGCAGCGGCGCCCGCGCAGGCGGCGGAATGCGGTTCGCCGGGACCAGACCGAAACCTGCCTCCACCGGCGACCCGCGCGGCCCGGTGACTCGGTGCGTGACCATGCGGCCGGCAGCCGTCTCGGTCAGGATTTTTGCGAAACCCTCGCCCCCGTCCGCCAGCGGCGCGTGGTCGATGCGCCAATCCGGTCGCACCTGTTGCAAAGCCGCGGCCACCGCCGCACCCGCAGCCTGCGCTGTCAGCGCATCCTTGAATTTGTCGAACGCCAGGAGAACCCGCGTCATGGGGAGGTGGTCACCCCCGCCTTGGCTTGGAAAGCGGTGATCTCCGCCCGCACGGCGGCCAGCGCGTCGCGGAAGGCCGGCACGCCAAGAAATTCCTTTGCCAGCCGGTCGCCCAGAATCCGGCCCGCGACGATATCCGTAGGATAATGCACGCCGGCGATGACGCGCGACCAAGCGACCAGTTCCGCGCGTTCCCGCAATGCCTCCCGCTGCGCAGGGAAAATCTCCGCCAGCAGCCCGGCCCACAGGAAGGCCTGGGTGGAATGTCCGCTCGGATAGGATCCGCTGGCCGGCAGGAGGGCGCAGGCCTGAATGCGCGGATCCAGCAGCGGCGGGCGCGGGCGGCTCCAGACCACCTTGCCCTTGGTGCTGATCGCATACCGGTCGGCATCGACTTGGAGGAAAACCTCGGCGGTCCGCGGCAGATTGGCCGCGGTGAACCAGAGGCCGATCACGGCATCGTATTGGAAGACCGAATCCTCCGCGAAATAGTTGGCAAGGGCCACCTGCTCCGGCGTGCGGCGCCGCTGGACCTGATACACCGTTTCCAGGTCCGCCAGCGTGGCCAGCGAGTCGGCGGCCGGCGCGACGGGAATGACCTTGGTGGCATCGAAATCCTGGGTGCGCACATAACGGCCGGCCACCGGCTGAGCCAGCAGGGTGACCGCCAGCAGCGGGAAAAGCAGGAGACTGCGGAACGGGGATGATATTTTCATGGCGGCGGGAAACACTATAGAAGGAAAAGGCTGAGCAGTAACACGCCCGCGATTCCCGTCACGCCCGCGATGGCGGAGGCGACAGTGATGAGCCGGTAGCCCTGGGCCACGGTCATGTTCGAGAGCTGCGTGATGACCCAGAAGTAACTGTCGTTGACATGCGAGAGCATCATCGAGCCGGAGGCGATGGCGAGGGTTGTGAGGGCCGGGCCGTAGCCGTCCGCAAGCCCCATCGAAGGCAGCAGGTGCGAGACCAGCGAGGCCGTGGTGATGATGGCCACCGTGGATGAGCCGATAGCGGTCTTCAGTCCGGCGGCGACAATGAACGGCAGGAGGATGCTGAGCTTCCCGAGATCGAGCGACGACAGGGTGTTGCCCACCATCGTCGCCATGGGTGTTTCCCGGAGCACGCCACCTAAGGCGCCGCCCGCGGCGGTGATGAGGATGATCGTGCCGGCATCCCGCAGACCGTCGCCGCACCAGGCCCCAAAGGCGTTGAGGCCGTGCCGGCGCACGACAAACCACACGAGAAACACCCCGAGGATGAGCGCCGTGTTCGGATCGCCCGCCATCGTGAGGAAGGTGCGCAGGCCGTTTTCACCGAAAGGCCGGCTTGGCAGGTCGGCGATGGACTTCAGCGCGATCAACAGCACGGGCAGTAGGATCGGCGAAAACGCCGCGAACGGCCCGTAAGGCGCGCCCGCACCCGCCTGCTCCGCCGGGGTCGCGACTGGATCGGAAACACCCGGATCGATGTAGATGCGCCGGCCGATGAAACGTGCGTAGGCGTAGGTCGCCGCGATGACCGGGATGGCCACTATAATCCCAAGGAGAATGACCGTGCCGATGTCCGCCCGCAGTTCTCCGGCCGCCGCGATCGGACCGGGCGTGGGGGGAACGAGACAATGCGTCGCGTAGAGACCCATGCTGAGCGCCACCGCGAAGGTCGCGAGCGACTCCTTGGTCTTGCGCGCGAGCGAACGGTTGAGTGGGGACAGAATCACATAGCCGGAGTCACAAAACACCGGAATGGACACGAGGGCCCCGGTGCAGGACATCGCGAGCACGGAGCGGGTCTTGCCGATGATCTTCACCATGAAGGTGGCCATCACGAGCGCGCAGCCGCTCTTCTCCAGCACCATGCCAATGATGCAGCCGCAGGCGATGACGATGCCGATGTAGCTGATCGTCTTGCCGAAGCCGCCAGTGAGCGCGGTCATCGTCTGCTGTGGGGTGAGGCCGCCGCACAGGCCGATGCCGTAGGCCGTCACGATGAGCGCGATGAACGGGTGCATCTTGAACCGGGTGGTGGCCACCACGATGAAGGCGATGCCGAGCGCCAGCGCGGCAAACAGGAAGGGACCAGTGAGCATGTGGGGGGGTAGTTGGAGGGCGGTCATGGTCCGTCGCCGCGGCGACGGACCGGTTCTAGAGAAGTGACGGCAACGGACAAGCTTGGGGTGAGGACACGGTGGCGGAGCGGGCTATCACACCCGTTGGAGCTGCGGCCGGCCGGTCTCGACGACGAACGAGGCGCGCGTGTTGAGCGGTGCGCCGGGCCGGGTGATGTAGGGAACGGTCCGGTAGTCGGCGCGCATCGCCTGCGGGGTGACTTCGCAGCGCACGTAACCGCGCTCACTGTTGTGGTATTTCACCGACGGATTCTCGGCCAACAGGCTGGCAAGATAGTCGGGCCGGTCCACGCCATCGCCGGCCGAGGAAATGGAGGTGCCGACAAATTCGACCCCCACGTTCGGCGCGTCCGGCCGGTCGAAATCGGGAGCGAGCTCGTTGGCCCAGTTCTGGTGGATGTCCCCGGTGATGACCACGGGATTGGTGATGCGCCGGTCGCGAAAATGCCGCAGGACGCGCCGCCGCTCGAATTCGTAGCCCGTCCACTTGTCCATGGCGTAGGATTCCCCGGGGCCCGCCTCGCGGTCGGCCCGGCCCATCATGACCTGCTGCGCGAGGATGTTCCAGGACGCAGCCGAGCGCTCAAGACCGTCGAAAAGCCACTCCCGCTGCCGCGGGCCCATCATCGTGCCGGCCGGGTCAAGCAAGGCGGGACCGGGCGGCTTCATGCCGTCGCCCTGCGGCTGGTCCGTGCGATACTGGCGCGTGTCGAGCACGTGAAAGGAGGCCAGCGCGCCGAACTCCAGCCGACGGTGGAGCAACATATCCGGGCCGGAAGGCTGTGCGCCGCGCCGGAGTGGCATGTTTTCGTAATAGGCCTGATAACCCGCGGCGCGGCGGCGCAGGAACGCGGCCGCGTCCTGCCGCTCGGGGTTTTCCGGCGTCACCCCGGCGTAGTTGTTGTTCACCTCGTGGTCATCCCACGTGACGATCCACGGCGCCATCGCGTGTGCGGCCTGCAGCGCGGGATCCGTTTTGTAGAGCGCGTAGCGGTTGCGGTAGTCGTCGAGCGTGAACAGCTCCGGCGTGCCGTGCGGCCGCACGGCCTGCTTGTCGTCGCCCTTCTCGTAGATGTAGTCGCCGAGATGGACGACGAGGTCGAGGTCCTCGCGCGCCATGTGCTCGTAAGCGGTGTAGTGGCCCATCTCGTATTTCTGGCACGAGGCGAAGGCGAAGCGCAGGCGTTCCGCCGCGGCGCCCGCCGCCGGCATTGTGCGGGTGCGCCCGCGCGGGCTGACTTCTCCGCCGCACTTGAACTGATACCAATACCAGCGGTCGGGCAACAGGCCCGCGACCTCGACATGGACGGAATGCCCCCAGTCGGGGCTGGCAATCGCCGCCCCCTGCCGGACAACGCGTGTCATCGCCTCGTCCTCGGACACCAACCAGCCCACTTCCACCGGGACCGCCGGCATGCCGCCGCCGTTCTCGCGCGGGCGCGGCGCGAGCCGAGTCCACAGGACCATGCCGTCCGGCGCCGGATCCCCGGAGGCGATGCCCAGCGTGAACGGATAGCCGGCCAGCGGCGGGGCCGAGGTGACCGCCCCCCGCACGCGGCCGGCGAGCATGGTCGCCAGCACGAACGAGGCGCTGCCGGCCAGGAAGGACCGGCGGCTGAGCGTCAACTCACCCGGGAGCGGATAAAACGACGGAGGCATGCGAGGGCGGGCCGCGTCCCGGGCCAGTGGCCCGGGACGGGCAAAGGCGGCTGCTCAGAAGTTGAAGCTGAGGCCGGCATTGGCGTTCCAGGAGTAGATCTCCAGGCTGCTGCGGCGGCCGGGGACGGCCTGATACTCGCGGAGCGGCTCCTCGTTGAGATTGAGGAACTCGACGAAGACGCGCATGCGGTGGTTGATCCGGTAGCTGAGCTTGGCGTCGATGACCTTGCGCTCGTCGAGGTAGCCGTCCTGGTCCGGAATGTCGCCCACGGAGTCGAGTGCGGCGCTGTTCAGCGAGTAGGCGATGCGCGCCTCGATGCCGTATTTTTCATACATCAGCGCGATGTTGCCGACGCGGTCGGATTGCTTGAAGAAAGGCACGTCGCCCGTGCGGCCGGGGATCGTCGCGGAGGAGTCGATCAGAGTGTAGTTGAAGTTCACCCCGAGGCCATCGAACGGCGAAGGCAGCGAACTGAAGAACTGCTGGTAGTTGAGCTCGACGCCACTGATCTCGCCACTGTCAGCGTTTTCAGGGCTGGTGATAGCGAGGGTCGAGTAGTTGCGGCCTTCGTAGGTGGTGTTCGTGAGCGTGTAGGCTTTCCGGTAGACCGGGTTGTCGATACGCTTGTGGAAGACGGCCACGGACAGGACGCCAGCATTTTTGAGGTAATATTCGGCCGACAGATCGAAGTTCATCGACTCGTAGGGCTTCAGGTCGGGGTTGCCCCGGGACAGGCTGCCTTGGAAAATGCCGCCGCCGAGATCGATATCGTCGAGGGTGTTGCGGGGCGCCAGATCGGTGTAGTTGGTGCGGCCGTAGGTGTTCGTCCACGCCGCGCGCAGCACGAGGCGGTCATTGGGCCGGATCGTGTAGTGCAGGCCGGGGAGGACCTCGCTGTAGGAGTGGTCCTGGACCAGGCGCGACCAGGCGCCGTTGCGCCGCTGGTTGCCGGAGAACTCGGACTCGGTGCGCTCGACGCGCACGCCACCGAGGAGGTTGGACTTGGGCGTGAGCTCGACGTTCGCCATCACGTAGCCGGCGAGGATTTCCTCGGTGCCGGTGAAATCGGCGGTGGTCGAATCATTGAGCGTGCTGGTCGCGTCGAGGGTGAAGCGGCCGGGATTGGCGACGAAGTAGGCCTGCAGCGCGGCGAGATCGAGCGTGGGACCGAAACGGTAGCGGCCGTCCATGAAACCCTCGGGCTCCGGGCCGGCGAGGCCGGTCGCGGCGAGAGTGAAGAGGTTCGCCGCGCCGGTGGTGAGGTTGTAGTTGGTGTTGTTGCGATCCTGCGTCTTGTCGCTGTTGAGCCATTTGGCGCCGACTTTCACGTAGCCGGGCTTGCCGCCGAACGTCATGTCGCGCTTGAGGTCAGCCTGGAAGGAGGTGACATCCTCCTGCTCCGCGTCGGTGCGATAGCGCACGCGGCGGAACGGATAGGAGGCGGGGTCGTAGAACGCGGCGTTGGGCGTGATGATCGGCAGGTCGCCGGAAAGATCGTAGGAATTGGGGAAGGCGTTGGCCGCGGAACGGAATTCCCAGTCCACGCGCCGCGGCGTGCGGCGTTCGCCGGTGCTCAGGCCGGCCTGCCAGCTCAGGGTGTAGTCGCCGGCGAGGGCGTGTTTGCCGCCGATGGAGGCGGCGTCGATGATACCGTGCTGCTTGTAATCGCGGAATTCCTTGGTCGAGCGACCCGTGCTGTTGGTGCCCGAGGTGGCGGTCTGGTTGGTCAGCGTGCCGGTGCGGAAATTATAACCGGTCTTCTGGCGCCCCTCCTCGTCGGTGAACTCGTTGTGGTTCAAACGCAGGTAGAGTTCGTGGCCGGGCTTCGGACGAAACTCGAGGCCGGCGTTGATGCCGAGACGCTCGCGCTCGACGTGGTAGTCAAACGACTCCTGCGTGTCGGGTGTGAAGAAGCCGTTGATGGCGGTCCAGTTCAGGTTGTCAGAGGTCTGCGAGGCGAATTCCTTGAAGGAGTAACTGACGCCGCCCACGACGCCCCAGCGCTTGGTCTCGCCGAACACTCGGCCGTAGCTCACGCTGCCGGCCTGCCAGCCCCAGCGGCCGCTGAAGGCGTTGTAGCCCTTGCTGATCGAGCCGAGGAGAAAACCTTCCGCCCGGTCGAACGGGCTTTGGGTGACGATGTTCACCGATCCGCCGATGGCGTTGCCGTCGAGGTCGGGCGTCACCGCCTTCACCACCTCGAGGCGGGCAATCAGATCGGCCGGGACGGAGTCCATGGCCAGGCCACGGCGGCCCTGTTCCGCGGGGGAGCCGACAGACTGGCCGTTGAGCGTGACGTTGTTGAGCGCGGCATCCATGCCGCGCACGACGACGAAGCGGCCTTCACCCTGATCGATTTCGAGCGAGACACCCGGCACGCGGCGCAGGGCCTCGGCGGCGTTGCCATCGGGGAACTTGCCCACCGCGTCTGCGGAAACCGCGTCCATGATGTTGGCGGCCGAGCGCTTTTGCTGGAGCGCACGGGCCTGGCCCTCGCGCGTGCCCTCGACCACGAATTTCTCAAGATTGAGGATCTCGGACTTCAGCGCGATTTCCAGCGGCGCGGTCCCGCTCTCCGCGAGCACCACCGTCTCCGTCGCCGCCACGAAACCCATGGAGGAGATCTCCACGGTGTAGGTGCCGGCCGGGATGTTGCTCAGGGAAAAATCGCCGCCCGCCGTCGTGCTGGTCGAGCGGGCGAGTTCACGCACCGTGATGGTCGCGCCGAGCAGGTAGGAATTCGTGTTCGAATCGCGCACGCGACCCGTGATGGTCGCGGCCGAGGCCAAGGAATTAAGCAGGGCAAAGCCAAGCAGGCTCACAACTAGCCGACGTCCGAAAACGTGCATGGAGAGGTAGGGTTTGGGGTTGGGGTAAACTGACCGCTGTAACCTGAATCGAATAATTCTTCCCAAGTCAATCTCGTTGAAAACAGCCTTAAGGTTGCGCGCTGTAACAAATAAATCATTGATATATAGATTCATAAATGTGTTTTCTGTTTTATTTTTAGTAGCCGAGTGGGCTAACTATAATAAACAGATAGGTTACATTTCTGCGGCGAGTGGGTGACAGTTGGGTTAAAGCAGCACCGCCCCATCCGCCGTCAAACCCGACCTGACGCGCCTCAAACCGCGTGCAGAGGCAACGAGGTCGTCTCGTCCATCTCGGCGGCAGAAAGATCGACCTGACCCAGAACCTGGCCGGCAAAAAGCACAAAGTAGTGCCCGGCCAGCGGCGTGGGTTTCAACTCCACCTCATGACCGGCAAAGGCGCGCCCGACATGCACGAGGCGCCGCTGGAAGGTGAAGATGCCCTTTTCGGAAACCAGCCGGACCTCGGCTTCGGGGGCATACGCCACCTCAGGCAGCTTTTCCGGCAGCACACGCACACTCGGCCGGTAAAGCGACAGCGGGCTGCGCTGCTGCAACGCCTCCTGCCGGCCGCCGAAGTTCTGCTGCGCACGGATCTGCTCCAGCAGAGCCTTTGCCTGGTTCTCCGAGAGCGCGCGTGACTCATACAACGGATGCAGCAGGTCGGCCTGGTGCAGGCGCTCCTCCAGCGCCGCCCGCTGGTAGGACGGCAGCGCGGCCAGCCGGGCCGCGAGCTGCTGGCGGTCGGTCTCCTCCGTCACCGGCCCCGCCGAGACAAAATCTACCCCCAGGCCCGCGCGCATGAGCCACACGCTCATCAACGTGTGGGTCCGCGGAGCGGGCAACGCGATCCGCCAGGGCAGGCCGTGCCGCCGGAAGAGCTGACCGAGAAATTCCGTGAGTTCCTCCTCCTGCCGGGACGATGAGATCAGCACCGCGTCGACGATGAAGTTGGTCGTCTCATCGCGCACGAAAGCCGGAATGCGCACGGCCCCGCCGGCAAGCCTCAGCTCCCGCCCGAAGCGGAGCACCCACCGGTAGTTCGGCTCGAAGCGCAGGGTGTCCGGATGCCGGCCCAGTGTCGCAGCCTGCAACGAGGCCGCCTCGCGGCGGCGGCGCAGGATGAGGTCGATCGTGCTGGGCGCCGGCAGCGGCACCACGCCCTGCTCCTTCAGCTCGGCGCTGATGCGGGCCGCGCTCCACTCGGGATTCTCCCGCCGCAGATTCAACACCAGTTCGGCCACCGACTCCGGCGTCTTGCGCGGGCTGGTCTTGGGCCGGCGGCTTTGCTCCACCAGCCCGGCCTCACCTTCCGTGCGGAAGCGGTTGAGCCACTTGTAGCCGGTTTTCCGGCTGACGCCGAAGCGCGCGCAAACGGCCGTAAAGGGCTCATCGCCCTTCTCGGCAAACGCTACAAATTCGCGCCACATGCCCATCCCCATCATGCAGGAACCCGTCGATTTCAACCTCGGAATGAAATCCGGTTCATCGCCCCAACCTGTTTTCCCGTGCTAAAACCCGGCTGAAATGCCGCCGGCCGACCGGCTTAATCCCTGCGAGGACGGCGCACGGGCCAGGATTATTTTTTTGGAAACGGCGAAGCCGTCTCGCGCTTGAGTTCGCGGGTCATCAGGGCATGGAGCGCGTCGGCGGGCTTCTTGCCTTGATAAAGGATGGCGTAGACCTCGGCTAGGATCGGCGCGTTGATACCTCGCTCCTGGCAGAGCCCGTGGAGCGCCTCGGTGCTGCGGTGTCCCTCGACCACCGTCTTGCGACCAGCGAGGAGCTCGGTGACGGACCTGCCCGCGCCAATCAGCTCGCCGAACTCGCGGTTGCGGCTCCAGCTGCCGTGGCTGGTGGCGACCAGGTCGCCAAAGCCGCTCAATCCGTAGAAGGTCTCGGGCTTGGCCCCGAGGGCGACCCCGACGCGCAGCATCTCGGTCACGGCGCGGGTCAGCAGCGCGGCCTTGGCGTTGTCGCCGAGTTTCTGGCCGTCGCACAGGCCGGCGGCGATGGCATAGATGTTCTTGAGGCTGGCGCCGTATTCGGCGCCAGCGAGGTCGTCGCTGGTGTAGATGCGCAGCGTGGTCCCGCTCATGGCCGCCTGCACCTTCGGCACGAACCCGTCGGTGCGCTGCGCCGCCATGACCATCGCGGCGGGCAGGCCGCGGGCCACCTCGCCGGCGTTGGTCGGGCCGGTCAGCGTGCCGCAGTTCAGGCCGGGCAGCACCTGCCCCATGACCTCGCTGGGCCGGAGGTGGGTGCCGATCTCGAGGCCCTTGACCAGGCTGAGGAAAAGCTGGAGACGCGAGGTGTCGTGCAGCACCGCGCGCATCTGCTCGCACCACGCGCGCAGCGATTGGGACGGGCAAGCGATGAGGGCCACATCGGCCTCGAGCAGGGCCGCCCGCAGATCCGCCGTGACGAGGAGCCCGTCAGGCAAGCGGACCCCGGGCAGGTAATCGCGGTTCTCCCGGGCGGCCACGATCTGCGCGGCGTGCTCCGGCCGGCGCGGAACGAGCGTGGTATGCTGGCCGCGGCGGGCCAGATGGACGGCCATCGCGGTGCCCCAGGCGCCCGCACCGATGACAGCAAAATTAAGGGGACGCGGGTCGGGCATGGGGCGGGCCTTCAGGCTTGGAGGAAGCCGGGGATCTTTTCGCCGGCGAGCATAGCTTCGAAATTTTCCCGGGCGTTGACCAGCTCGAACCGGCTGCCGGACACCAGCACCTCGGCCGCCATGCCGCGGGTGTTGTAGCGGCTGGCCATGGTGTAGCCGTAGGCGCCGGCGCTCATGAAGGCGACAAACTCACCCTCGCCCACCGTTTGCAGCGTGCGGTCCTTGGCGAAGCAGTCGCCCGACTCGCAGATCGGGCCGACGATGTCGGCCTTGAGCGCGGGCCGCGCGGAGTCCCGCACCAGCGGGACCAGCTCGTGGTAGGCGTCATACATGGCGGGGCGCACGAGGTCGTTCATCGCCGCGTCGATGACGAGGAAGTTCTTGTTCGAGCCGCGCTTGAGGTATTCGACCCGGGAGAGCAGCACGCCGGCATTGCCGACGAGGAAACGGCCGGGCTCGAGCAGGATCTTGAGACCGAGCGGGGCGAGCAGCGGCTTGAGTGCGGCGCCGTAGGCCTCGGGCGTAAGCGGACGCTCACCCTCGGGCTTGGCGCTCCACCACGCGGCGTCGCCACTGGCGAGCGCGTCCTGGTAAATGATGCCGATGCCGCCGCCGACGCTGAAATAGGTGATGCCGTAGGCCTGCTTGAGCTGCTCGACGAAGGGAATGACCTTCTTCACGGCCTCGACGAAGGGCTCGGCGGAGGTCAGTTGGGAGCCGATGTGCATCTGCACGCCCTTGATCTCGAGGTGCGGATGCTTGGCGGCGGCCGCGTAGGCCTCGGCGGCCGCCTTCAGCGGGATGCCGAACTTGTTGTCGCTCTTGCCAGTGGTGATCTTGGCGTGCGTCTTGGCGTCGACGTCGGGATTCACGCGGATGGCGATGGGCGCCTTGCGGCCGAGCTGGCCGGCCACGTGGTTGATGCGCGCGAGCTCGGGCTCGCTCTCGACGTGGAAGCCGTAGACGCCGGTCTCGAGCGCGAGCCGGATCTCCGCCTCCGTCTTGCCGACGCCGGCGAACACGCTGCGGGCCGTGCTGCCGCCCGCGGCGACCACGCGCCGGAGCTCGCCGCCGCTGACCAGGTCAAAGGAAGCGCCGAGGTTCGCGAAGAGGCGGAGGACGGCGAGGTTGGAGTTCGCCTTCATGGCGTAGCAGATCTGCAGGTCGAGCCCGCCCAGGCTGGCGGCCAGGCGGCGATAATTGTCCTCGATGGTCCTGGCGCTGTAGACGTAGGTCGGCGTGCCGTGGAGCCGGGCCACCGCCGCGAGGTCGACCGATTCGCAGTGCAGTTTCTGGCCGGTGTAGCGGAAGTGGTGCATCGAGGTAAACGGAGCGTGAAAGGTGTCCAGATAGCCAGATTCCCCTTGAGGGGAAGCGCTATTTTCCGATGTAACTGGGCCATGTCCTACGCTTTCCGTCGCCTGCTGAACCACCTGCCGATCGCCCTCGGCATGCGGAGCGACAAGCGCCTGCGGACGGCCCGGGTCAAACACGCCCAATTCGCGTGTTACCTCGAGGAAACCGGCTTCCGAACGCACAATGTCGACCGCTATGAGCGCAGCCTGCGCCGCCGGCGCGTCGCGAAGGGGCTGTTTCTCTGGGCGAGCGGCTTTGCCATTGCCTGGGTCGTGCTGGAGAGCGCGCGGGCGGTCGTGATGTTCTGAGGTTGGAACCGGCCGCTTTGTTTCCACTGGGCGGGTGAGGGTTTGACGCAGATTGCGCGGACTCTTGCCCTTGGGCATGAGCCCCACCCCATCCCCGGCCGCGAAATCCTCCTGGTTCCAAGGCTTCCTGACCGTGATCGAGCGGGTCGGCAACCTGCTGCCGAATCCCTCCACGCTCTTCGCCCTGCTCGCCCTCCTGGTCGTCCTGCTTTCCTGGTTCTTCAACCGAATGGGAGTGTCGGTCATCCACCCGGCCACCGGGCAGACCATGCAGGTCATCAGCCTGCTGAACACCGAGGGACTGCAGCGGATGCTGCTGAACCTGGTGCCAAACTTCGTGGGTTTCCCGCCGCTGGGCACCGTGCTGGCCTGCCTGATCGGCATCGCGGTGGCGGAACGCACCGGGCTCGTGACCGCCGCCCTGCGGCTCATCGTGCTGACCACGCCGCGGCGCTGGCTGGCCGCCATCGTGGTGCTCGGCGGCATTCTCTCCCACTCCGGGGCTGATGTCGGCTACGTGCTTTTCATCCCGCTCGGCGCGGCGCTGTTCCACGCGGCGGGCCGGCACCCGCTCGCGGGTCTCGCCGCCGCCTTCGCCGGCGTGTCGGGCGGCTTCAGCGCCAACATCGTGCTTGGCACTATCGACGCCTTGCTCGCCGGCATCACCCAGGCCGCGGCCACCGTGGTGCGCCCGGGCATCACGGTCAACCCGGCCGCCAACTGGTATTTCCTCGTCGCCGCTTCCGTCCTCATCACCGTGGTCGGCACCTGGGTGACGGAAAAAATCATCGAACCCCGGCTCGGACCCTATAACGGCGACGCCCAGCCCGAGGAGATCAAACCCCTCGCCGCCGCCGAGAAGCGCGGCCTGCGCTGGACCGTGCTGGCCACGCTCGGCGTGACGGTGCTGGTGCTCTGGGGCACGCTGACCGAGAGCGGCTTCCTGCTCGACCCGAAGAACCCGACTTTCCTCGGCTCCTATTTCATCCGCGGGCTGATCTTCTTCATCTTTCTCTACGGCCTGGTGGCCGGCCTGGCCTACGGCCTCGGCGCCCGCACCATCCGGAACGATAACGACGTCATCCGCGGCATGGACGCCTCCGTCTCCACGATGGGCTCCTACATCGTGATGGCGTTCTTCGCCGCCCAGTTCCTCGCGTATTTCAACTGGACGAACCTCGGCACCGTCATGGCCGTGAAGGGCGCCGGCGTGATCAAGGATCTCAACCTGCAGGACAGCCCGACGCTGCTCATGGTGTCGCTGGTGCTGTTCACCGCGCTGATCAACCTCGTCATCGGCAGCGCCTCGGCCAAGTGGACGCTGCTGGCGCCGATCTTCGTGCCGATGTTCATGCTGCTCGGCTACAGCCCCGAGCTGGTGCAGGGCGCCTACCGCGTTGGCGACAGCTGCACGAACATCATCACGCCGCTCAACCAGTATTTCCCGCTGATCCTCGGCTTCGCGGTGCGCTATGTGCCCAAGACCGGCATCGGCACCATGCTTGCCATGATGATTCCCTATTCGATCGCGTTTCTTGTCGCCTGGACGCTCATGCTCGTGGCCTGGATCGCGCTCGGCCTGCCGGTCGGACCCGGCGCCGGCCTCTTCCTCGCAAAGTAGTTTGCCAACGACCGGCGGCCGCGCCTCACTGCGCGCGGTGCCGTTTGACCCTGAACTTTATCCGTGGATATCCGTCGCTGCCATCGCGTGGGGCGTGCTCGACTGCTTTTTCGGCTACAAGGTCTTCAAGATCACGCTGGCGCTGCTCGGCGGCCTGCTCGGCGCGGTCGGCGCCCACGCCGCGGCGACGGCCACGGGACTCGGGCCGGGCGGCGTGACCGCCTGTCTGATCGTGGGCGGCCTGCTCGGCGCCGGCCTGGCATTCCTGCTGTATATCGCGGCGGTGTTCGTGGCCGGATTCGGCTTTGGCGCCACGCTCGGGATTTTGCTGCTGGCCAATTACCACCACATGGTCGCCCTGCTGAGCGGCTGTGTGCTGGGGGTCATCGGCGGCTTTCTGGCGGTGAAGGTCCAGCGGATCCTGATCATGTTGTCCACGGCCCTGCTCGGCGCCTTTCGTGCCGTGCTCGCCGTCGCATATTTTACCAACTCGATCGACTGGCTGTATTACTTCCGGCAACCGGACCAGCTGCCCGCCCTGATCGACAGCAATCCCTGGATGTTCCCCTCGATCCTCGCGCTGGCGGTGGTCGGGATCATCGCCCAGTTCGAGCTCGGGGGCGGTGTGAAAAAGAAATCCAAGGACAAGGAGGAGTAAACTTGCCGCGCCCGGCCGGCGGCGCAGTATGCGGGCCATGAAGAAGTTCCTTACCCTCTTTCTGCTGGGCTCTCTGCTGGCGTTGCTCGGCACCGGCTGCAGCAGCTCCAACACCATCACGGCCGGGCTCAAGGTCGAGCTGACGGGCATCGTCCGCGCCGGCGACGGAACCGCCCGGGCCGACTGGCGCGTGGTGAATCCGAATGTGGTTTCCTACCTGCTGGCCCAGTCCACCCATCGGGTGTATCTCGACGGCGTGCTGATCGGCACCATCACCGACAAGGACGCGATGGCGCTTCCCGCCAGCAACCACTCGGCCCGTTCCACCACGCTGGCCGCCGCCGGCCCGGCGGCCGAGCGCACGCTGGCCGCCGCCGCCGCCGCCGGCTCCGCCACCTATCGCGTGGAGTCGTCTGTCATCATCCGGCTTTTCGGGGATTCGACGGAGCGCAGCAACCTGTCCGCAACCGGCACGGTGCCGGTCACGACCAAATAGGATCCCTGCGCAAGCACTGGGCAGGGCAAAAAAAGGCGGCACCGGTCAAACCGGGGCCGCCGGGGAGATAACCAGCCCATTCACGCAGCCAGTCGCATGGCCGGTGCCTTCGCGGAGCGGACGCCCAGCCGGACCGGGAAGCGGATCGGGCGGGCCAGCATCAGCGCGCGGGGAGCGCGGCTGTATTGATCGATCGTCCAGGCCACGAGGCCGGTGGTGAACATGATGGCGGTGAAGTCGGCGGCGTCGAAGTGACGACCGCTCGCGAGCGACGCGAAGCCCAGGAGGGTCGCGGTGAGAACGGAGAGAAGAGCGGTTTTCATGGGATCAGTTGGTTGATGCCATAAAAACACGGCAGCCGCGCGGAAGTTGCAAAATCACGCAAGTGGCTGCCAGCCCATCTGCCCGGCGGGATCGCCGGCCCCGGCCTGTGACAAGGCTCAGGCCCCGCCGCCGGCCGCCGCATTCGAGGTCGGCGTGAAGCGGGACTTGAAGAGCGCCGCGACATAGTCGCGGTTCAGGCGGGCGATGAAGTCGTGCGAGATGAGCTTCGGGCAGACGGCGCTGCACTCGTATTGGTTGGTGCAGTTGCCGAAACCGGCCTCGTCCATCGTCTGCACCATCGCGAGCACGCGCTTGTCGCGCTCAGGCTGGCCCTGCGGCATGAGGCCGAGGTGCGAAACCTTGGCCGCCACGAAGAGCATCGCGCTGGCGTTCTTGCAGGCCGCGACGCAGGCGCCGCAACCGATGCAGGTCGCCGCGTCCATGGCGAGATCGGCGTCCTCCTTCGGCACAGGGATGCTGTTGGCATCGGGCGCCGCGCCGGTGCGCACGGAAATAAAGCCGCCGGCCTGCTGGATCTTGTCGAAGGCGGCGCGATCGGTGACGAGGTCCTTCTGGATCGGGAACGCCCTCGCGCGGAAGGGCTCGACGACAATCGTATCCCCTTCCTGGAAGCTGCGCATGTAAAGCTGGCAGGTGGCTATGCCCTGGCCCGGCCCGTGTGGCTTGCCGTTGATCGTGCAGGAGCAGGTGCCGCAGATGCCTTCGCGGCAGTCGTGCGCAAACGCGATCGGCTCGCCGCCCTGCACGGTGATCCCGTCGTTCACGACGTCGAGCAGCTCGAGGAACGACATGTCCGGATTCACGTCCTTCGCCGGGTAATCGACGAACTGGCCGGGGGCGGCCGGGCCGGCCTGGCGCCAGACGCGGAGGGTGACGGAGAAGAGTTTCTTGGCGGTGGGAGCGACCATGGCGGGGTTCCTCGGCTTACTTGTAGGAGCGGACGCTCATCTTGGTGAACTCGTAGTTGAGGGGCTCGGTGTTGCGCAGCGGGGTCTTGCCCTCGCCCTGGTATTCCCACGCGGCAACGTGCGCGAACTTCTCGTCGTCGCGCTTGCACTCGCCGTCCGGCCACTGGTGTTCCTCGCGGAAGTGGCCGCCGCAGCTCTCCTCGCGGGTGAGCGCATCGCGGCACAGCAGCTCGCCGAGCTCGATGAAGTCGGCCACGCGGCCGGCCTGCTCGAGCGACTGGTTGAGCGTGTCGGCGGAGCCGGGGACCTTGACGGTGGCGTTGAACTCCTCCTTCAGCGCGGGGATCTTCTGGAGGGCGGCCTCAAGGCCCTCCTTCGTGCGCGCCATGCCGCAGTGCTCCCACATGATCTTGCCGAGGCGCTTGTGGAAATGGCTGACGGGCTGGCTGCCCTTGTTGGCCAGGAACTGCTTCGTCATGCCGGTGACGTTCTCCTCCGCCTGCTTGAACTCGGCGCGATCGGTCGCGGGGCGCGAACCCGGCTTTTGGTCGGCGAGATAATTGCCGATGGTGTAAGGGAGGACGAAGTAACCGTCGGCCAGGCCCTGCATGAGCGCGGAGGCGCCGAGGCGGTTGGCACCGTGGTCGGAGAAGTTGGCCTCGCCGAGCACGAACAGGCCCGGGATGTTGGACATCAGGTTATAATCCACCCACAGGCCGCCCATCGTGTAATGCACGGCGGGGAAGATGCGCATCGGCTGCTGGTAGGCGCTCTCGGCGGTGATCTCGTGGTAGATGTCGAAAAGGTTGCCGTAACGCTCGCGCACGCCGGCCTCGCCGAGGCGCTTGATGGCATCGGAGAAGTCAAGGTAGACGCCGAGGCCGGACTCGCCGACACCGCGCCCCTCGTCGCACATGCGCTTGGCGGCGCGGGAGGCGACGTCGCGCGGGCAAAGGTTGCCGAAGCTCGGGTAGATGCGCTCGAGATAATAGTCGCGGTCGGCCTCCGGGATGTCGGCCGGCTTCTTGAGCCGGTCTTCCTTCTTCTTCGGCACCCAGATGCGGCCGTCGTTGCGGAGGGACTCGGACATGAGCGTCAGCTTGGACTGGTAGTCGCCGCTGACCGGGATGCAGGTCGGGTGGATCTGCGTGTAACAGGGGTTCGCGAGGCAGGCACCGCGCTTGTAGGCGCGCCAGATGGCGGTGGCGTTGGAGCCGCGGGCGTAGGTCGAGAGATTGAAGACGTTGCCGTAGCCGCCGGTGGCGAGGACGACGGCGTCGGCGCTGTGGCGGGTGATCGCGCCGGTGATGAGGTCGCGGACGATGATGCCCTTGGCGTGGCCGTCGACGACGACCAGGTCGAGCATCTCGGAATTCGTGTGCAGCTGGATGCTGCCGTCACCCACCTTGCGGGAGAGCGCGCTGTAGGCACCGAGGAGGAGCTGCTGGCCGGTCTGGCCGCGGGCGTAGAAGGTGCGGGACACCTGGGCGCCGCCGAAGGAACGGTTGGCGAGCAGGCCGCCGTATTCACGGGCGAAGGGCACGCCCTGCGCGGCGCATTGGTCGATGATGTTGACGGAGACCTCGGCGAGGCGGTGGACGTTGGCCTCGCGGGCGCGGTAGTCGCCGCCCTTCAGCGTGTCGTAGAAGAGCCGGTGGACGGAGTCGCCGTCGTTCTGGTAGTTCTTGGCGGCGTTGATGCCGCCCTGGGCGGCAATGGAGTGGGCACGGCGCGGGCTGTCGTGGAAGACGAAGCTCTTCACCTTGTAGCCGAGCTCGGCGAGCGTGGCGGCGCAGGAGGAGCCGGCGAGGCCGGCGCCGACGACAATGACCTCGTATTTCCGCTTGTTGGCCGGGTTGACGAGCTTGATCTCCGTCTTGTGCTTGCGCCACTTTTCGGCGAGCGGGCCGGAGGGAACCTTGGATTCGAGTTTGGCCATGGCGGAAAGGTCAGGCGGCGAGCTTCACGAAACCGCCGAGCACGGCGAGCGGGATGGACGCGTTGAGGAGGAAGTAAACCCAGCAGTAGGCGACGGCAAAGCGCTCGAGGCCGCGGGTCCATTTCTCATTCTTGAGGCCGAGGCTCTGGCACAGGCTGACCACGCCGTGGGCGAGATGGTAGCTGAGGATGCCGACCGCGATGATATAGAAGACCGAGACCAGCACGTTGCTGAACCCCTGCACCACCATGGTGTGGACGTCGCGCACCTTGGTGATGCCGTCGGCGAGGGTGAAGGTGTGCTCACTCCACTCGGGATGGCCGGCACGGACGGTGAAATGCGCGAGATGGAACAGGATGAAGGCCAGCACGACGATGCCGGTGCGCGCCATGATGCGGGAGGCCAGCGTGGCGCGATTGACATGCTCGACGCCATAGGCCTGCGGACGGGCGGCACGGTTTTCCAGGGTGAGCTGGATCGCCAGCCAGACATGGATGACGAGGCAGACCAGCAGGAAGCCGCGGATGAGCCAGAGGCCGGCGCCGAGCGATTCCAGCATGTGGCCGTAGGCGTTGATCTTCGCCGGCGGCAGGAAGATCTGCAGATTGCCGACGAGGTGGCCGGTGACGAAGCCGAAGAGCACCAACCCGGTGAGGGCCATCAGGAATTTTCTTCCGATGGACGACTGAAAAAGTGAACCGAGCAGATTCATCGCGTGGGGTCTGGGATGCGTGGCGGGTGGGCGGGCGGACTGACGTTGATAGGTAAACCAACAGCCCCAAACAATGTAAAGGCCTCGCCGGCCCGAACGGCCGAATAATTAGGGGTCCTAAATCGGCTGAGAAGTCCGGCCGCCTAGCCCCCACCCTCCCTAGGGAGTGCGCGCGGCCGGCAGCCGCGGCCGGTTGTGCGCCCGGGCCTGCTCAAGCAGCAGCATTTCATCAGGCAGCAATCGGTCGGCCTGGGCCCGGTTGAGCATCTGTTCGCTTTCCCCGGCCCGACCGGCCTCGGACAACATCAGGCCGTAGGCGAGGGCATACCGGGGCTCGCCAAAAGCATCCGCCGGCAGCCCGCCCAGCAACGCCAGGGCCTCGGCCGGCCGCTGGCCGCGCCAGAGCGCCAAGGCATGCGCCACCACGGCACCAGGGGCGGACGGCTGCTGACGCACAAATTCGGCCGTCATCGCAACGGGGGGAGCCCCGCGCTTCCGGAGGAGGTGGCCCATGATCGCCGTCTCGGTCTGCACCATCGCGTCACCGGGCGCGGCCCGACTCCAGCGTTGGTAGATTTGCCAGAGCAGCTCGGCCTCGCCACGCGCGAGCGCCTGGGAAATGAGCCGGCGCCAGGCCCAGGTTTCACCGGCAAAGGTCCGCGTGATGGCCGTCAGCACCTGCTGTTGTTCCTCGGGCCAGCCCCAGGCCTCGCTCAGCCGCAGCACCATGCGCAGGGCCGGCAACGAGGCCTGACAGGACTCCAGCACGGTCGCCCACCGGCTGGCTTGGGCCGCCGGCGACAGCTGGCCGCGGCTTTCGCGGGCGGCAAAAGCGCCATTTACCGCCAAGGGTGGCAGCGGGCCCCAGCCTCCGGCCAGCAGAAGCTGGCGGAGATGAACCCAATCACCCGTTTGCAAGGCCGCCTCGCTGGCGGCCGCCGTCACCAGGCGCGATTGGCGGGTCTTCACCGGCAGGCTTTCGAGCCACTCAAATCCTGCCGCCGCGCGGCCGTTGAGGATCAGCCAGGACAACAGTGCACCCGCGTCCTCCGCCTCCGGCGCGGGCTGGCGCATCGCAAACGAGACCAACCGTTCCACCGGATCGCTAATCTCGGGGGGCCCGAGGACCGGACCCTGGGCCGGAGTCAGCTCCGACGCCAGCCGCTCGAAAGCGGCCGCGCGCTCCCGCGTCGGGCGCGGCCAGCGGCGCGCCATGTCGTTGAGGAGTTCGACCACGGCGCGGATGCGCACCGGCTCAGAACGGGCGAGCCCCACCAGCGCCACCCGGCCGACCTCAACCAAGGCCGGATCGGCCGACTGCAACCGCGCGATGGCCAGGTTGAGCTGCACGCGCTGATCCCCTGGCTCGAGGCGGGCCAGCTCGGTCAATGCCTCCTCCAAGGCCCGGGTATCACGCGTCACCAAGGCCAGCCCGGACGACAGCCGGTAGTAAGCCGCATCCGTCTGACCCATCCGGCGCAGCTGATCCAGCGCCTGGCGGGCCACAGCGGGATCCCCGAAACGCAGCGCAGCTCCGGCCAACCCCAGCAAGTTTCTCGGATCCGTCGGTTCGTCTCGCGCGATCTCTTTCCATGCCTCCAGGCCTTGACGCTGCCCCAAGCGCTCCAGGAAGTTTGCCAGCCGTCGCCTTGCTTCCCAGTTTTGCGGATAGAGCTGAACGGTCTGTTCCAAAATCAATAGGGCCCTACGAATATCGCCGCTTTTTTCGTAGTTTTCCGCCTCACCCAAGCTCCTTCCCTGCCTCCAACTGCGGATTTTCGGCCAGACCAGATAATATCCAATCGAGGTGCTCAACGACGCTAAAACTACACTTAAACATATATATTTGAATCTCTTCCGATATATATCCGAAGTCTTTTTAGCCTCAATTTTGGCCTCGATTGTATTTTTTGGTAAAACGCGCTTCACACGGATATTTGCTCTGGCTTATTACCCATTTAAATCTAGGTATTATCACCTAGATGAAAGCCTCGCCCCATCTCAAGCAAATACAGCAGCTCACCACACTGGTGCGCAAGCCCGTGTTTCTTGTGGGAGCTTTGCTGGCTGCAGTCGCCATCCAAGCGCAGACCGCGGTGACCGACATCACCTACGGGACCGCCATCAATGCCAGCAACACCTCGCAAGGCGGCATTAATTACGACAACCGGTTCCGGCCGGTGAGCACCGTGACAACCGGTCTGGGTGACTACCGCTTCGACGGTCCGCTGGCGACCAACGTCTTCGCCCGCCGCAACACCGACTCGGGCGGCAACGGCACACCCAACCAGAGTTCGGACAATCCGAACAACACCACGATCATCTACCAGTATGACTCCGCCAACAACCGCAACTACGGCACCTACGAGCCTTCCCTCGAGGAAGTATTCCTGAGCGGCAATCTCTACACCGGCATCCGCAATCCCTTCGCCAACGGCGCCGGCACCTCGACCAACAGCAACATCGAGCGCCTCGATTTCTATTTCGCCGGCGGCTACACCGTGCAGGCCAACGACGCGCTCGTGTTCTTCGACATCGAGAACGCCGGCAACTTCGGCGACGGTTTTCGCATCGCCGCCTTCACCGCGGTCGGCACGGTCAACGGCGCCACCAACGCCCCCACCACCTACGCCAACACCGGCCTGCTGGTGCCCGCCGATTCCTTCGGCGGCCCGATCGACAACCCGCTCGGCAACGCGAGTGCCGACTACCGGCGCTCGACCTTCACCAACGGCGACAATCTCTCCGGCAGCGCCTCGGGCTCGGCCAGCGCGGGCACGCTGGAACTCGTGGGCATTCTCATCCGCTTCTCCGACCTCGGCATTTCCGCCGGCACCACCATCTACGGCTACTCCCTGATGGCCGGCGACGTGGCCCCCGCCTCCGCCGCCAACCTCGTCAACTGGAACAACGCCACCTACTACCCGACCAACACCGACCCGGCGGGCTACGGCAACATGGACTTCATGGGCTTTGGCGCGCAGATCTCGCGCCCGGTGCCGGAGCCTTCGACTTACGGGGCCATCTTCGTCGGCCTGGGCGCCGCCGCCCTCGGCTGGCGCCGTTTCCGCCGCGGCAATCCGGCCGCCAGCTGACACAACCCGGGCGCACCGTGAATCACTCCTTCGAGAATCTTCCTTCCGGCGCAGCAGACCGCCTCAGCCGCACCCTGGCGGCGGTCGGCGCGCTCCTGCTGCTGGCCCCCGCCCTGCCGGCGCAGATCGCCGTCACCCAGATCACGACCAGCTCGTCCAACCTGTCCAACCAGAACATCAACGGCGATTCCTTCGGCCGCGAGACCGTCGCCGTGACCACGTTCAAGGATGGCGCGGGCAACATCTACGATGCGAACAGCGTCGCGGGCAGCGCCTACGTGCGCCGCAACACCGGAGTGGGCAACGCCAACAACTCCTCCGTGTGGTATGCGGACGGCTCCACCACCGACTTCGCCGCGACCTACGCCACCACCTACGACTCGCTGCTGCTGGGCAACAATCTCCTCCGCGGTTCCGACAACACCTTCGCCAACGGCACCGGCACCAACACGGGTAACATCGAGCGGCTCGACTTCCTGTTCAGTTCCTCCGGCATCACGTCCACCATCGCGACCGCCTTCGCGGTCTTTGACCGCGGCAACGCCACCGAGCACGACACCGTGTCGATCGCCGTGATCACCGGGTGGGACTCGGTCAACAGCGTGCCCACCGCCTATGGCGGCGTCCTGGTCACCCTGAGCCCCGCCAGCTACGGCACCACCAATCCCACCGCCAATTTCGACTACCATCTCTTCCGCTACGCCAACGGCAGCAACCTGGGCTCGCCCTACTGGAGCGACAACACCGAAACCGGCGCGCAGGGCATCGGCGGGGCGACCATCTCCATGGCGGACCTGGGCATCGCCACCGGCACCACCATCTATGGCTACTCCCTGATGGCCGGCGACGTGACCAGCGCGACGATCGGCGGCAACATGGCGAACCTCGTCAACTGGAACAACACCACCTATTACTCGTCCACGACCGACGGCAACAGCGGCGGCGGCGGCATCGACCTCTCGGCGGTCAACGGCGTGCTCTACAACAAGCGCGTGCCCGAGCCCTCGACCTACGGCGCGATCTTCGTCGGCCTCGGCGCGGCTTTCTTCGGCTGGCGGCGCTACCGCCGCGGCCTCAGCGCGCCAGCGGCTTGAGCAGCGCAAACTTCCCGCTCGCGGCCGGCTGGATGAATTTCCGGCGGAACAGGTTCACGCGCACGTCCGCCCCCAGCGCGGCCGCCAGCGCCCGGTCAAGCCCGGCCGGGGCCGCCTCGTCGGCCACATACTGGAAGTCCCAGCGGTTGTCCGAACCCTGCACCAGGCTCCAGTGCCAGCACGCGAAGCCTTCCGGCATCACCGCGTCGATCTCGAACGCCGACACCACGCGGCCGTCGGCGCTGAAATAAAGGTCCCGTTCGCGGCCAAGGATCCGGTAGCCGGCCGGTGTGCGCCGCACGATGTCGCCCGTGAAGTAGCGCAGCAGGGGCATGGCCTCGCGGTCGCGCGTGGTCACGTTGATCTGGAAGACGTCCGGCAGTTCCCGCCGCCACGCCACCAGCTCGACAAACGCGTTGCCGTCGATCACGCGCAGGTTGTCGGCGAACGCGTCGCCCACGAAAATATAGCCGGCTTCGGTCGAGCCATAGAGATCCACCTGCACGGCCCCCGGGAAAACCTCCGCGATGCGCCGGCTGTGCTGCCGGCTGGCCTTGCCATAGGTGAGGATGACGGTCTTCACGCTCGGCACGCTCACGCGCCGCTTCCGCACGGCGCGGGCCAGCAGCGAAAGATAGACCGGCTCACCCTCGATGACCTCGGGCTTGAGCGCCTGCAGCTCCAGCACGATGCGGTCCCACTCGGCCTCGGCGAAGACGAACGGGTCGCTCGAGAGGTTCAGGTAGACGGTGCCGTCGAAATAGCGGTGCGGGAACGGATGGTCCTCGTAAGGACACAGGTTGCTCGAGCAGCCGATCGGGGCGAGCACGGCCTTGCGATAGGGGCGGTCCGCGTATTGCGCCAGCTGCGGGTGCGCGAGGTAGGCGCGCTTCAGCTGGGCGTTCCACCAGCCGTCCTCCATCACCACGGTCATCGGCCGCGCCGTGGAACCCGAGGTGTGCTCGTATTCGTATTTCTTCTGGGCAAAACCGCGCTCGATCTCGGCGTAGTCGGCGAAGAAGGCGGTATGGCCGCGGTCCAGGATCTCCTGCTTGGTCAGCACCGGAATCTCGCGATAACACGACCACTGCAGCGGCTCGGCGTGCAGCGCGAAACGCTGCGCGTAAAGCGGACTGCGGCGGTAGATGGCGCGGACCTCCTGCTCCAACGGCACCGGCAGGCCGCCCGGCCCGGCGGCACCCAACGCCTCGGGGGCGTTGGCAAAGACGGAGACGGGCTTGGTGGATTCCATTGGGTCCGGGGAGTTAAGGCCGGCCGCCGGCAAAGTCAAACGGGCCAAAAACCGGGCCCCAGGCTCAGGCCTGGCCCTGCCGTTTCGCCCACACCGGCGTGAACAACAGCAGCGCGTCCAGCACCATCGCGTGCGTGATGCCACCGGCATAGGCGAGCGCATAAACCTCGTCCACCGGCCGCGTCATGATCTCAAATTCCTCGTCCGGGTCCCAGTCGAGCTTCGCCGCCGGCCGCGCGTCCTCGACGAGCACGAGGTGGCACCGGTTGTTTTGCATCGCGGGATTGGGGCGGACGCTGCCCAGCAGCCGGGCCGAGGCGCCGACGTAGCCCGTCTCCTCGCGCAACTCGCGCACGCCGGCCGCCACGGGGTCCTCGCCGAGGTCGATGACGCCGCCCGGGATCTCCACCGAGAAATCATCGATCCCGTAGCGGAACTGCCGCACGAGCACGAGGCACCCGTCGGGCGTCAGCGCGAGCACGTTGACCCAGTCGGGCGCGTTGATGACAAAAAAATCCTGTGGCTTGGCCCGCTGGGGATGATGGAAATACACGCTCTCCACGCTGAAGATGCGCGTCCGCGCCACCTCCCGGGAACCCAGTTTCTTCCAGCGCTGCGGGGACGGCGGTTGTTCGGCCATGGCAAAAAAAATGCCTCCGCGACACAAGGTCTGGGAGGCACTGGAAAATTACGCGAAGGATTTAGCGCTTCGGGATGCGGATCTTCTGGCCGACGCGGAGCTTGGCCGGATCGAGGCCGGGGTTCTCCGCCTCGATGGAGTCAGTGCGCACGCCAAACTTGCGGGCGACCTTCGACAGCGTGTCGCCGGAAGCGATGGTGTAGGTGCCGTCGGCGTTCAGCACGCCGGTGGGAGCGGCGGCGGCGCCAGCCTTGCCGGCCGCCGGGGCGGGCTTCTTCATGGCCTCCTCGATCTTGGTGATCTTGGCGTTGATGGTGCCGATCTCGTTGCCGACCTGGTCGAGGGCGGTCTGGATGCCGGTGCGAAGACCCTTGATGTCGGTCTCGGACTTGGCGGCCGCGGCGCTGACCGAAGCCTCGAGGGCGGGGATCTTGCTGTTGATCGCCTCGTCGTGCGCGGCGACGCTCTTTTGGAGCGTGGAAAGTTTGACGAGTGCCACGATCGAGAGGACCAGGGCGAGGCCGCCGGCGATCACGCCAACGAGAGGCAAGATGCTGCCGGAGCTGTTACTATCACGGGAAAGAGTGTCCATTTGTTTAAGAGATTGAGGGGGCGTATATACGGGCGGTTCAGGTAATGAGGCAAGAAGCATTTATGCGCAGTTTTTGAGCCCGGAACCGACCTAAACCCTTGTCCGGTCGAATCAGGTGGCGCCTTTTACAGGTCCAGGAACCCGCCATTGACACCTGCTATCTCAGCGCGTCCCATGCGTGCCGGTCAACGGGGTGTAGCTTAGTCTGGTAGAGCGCCTGGTTTGGGACCAGGAGGTCGTAGGTTCGAATCCTATCGCCCCGACCAATTTCTGTCGGAGTCCGCCCCAGCCGGACACCTTAAATTGTGCGCCTGTTCTAAGGTTTTCAGGGAAATCGGCCTTGCTGGTTTTTCAGCTATGCTGCCGGGAAAACCCATGGCCATGAAACATCTTCTGACCCGGAGAATGCTGGCCGGCGCGCTCATGCTGCTCGGTTGCGCCGCCCAGGGGCAGATCGCCGTTTACAGCTTCGGCACCGCCGGCTCGCCCACTGCCGGGGCAACGAGTGTTGCTTCCAATCTCACCGCCAGCGTGTTCGCAGGCAACCTGGGTGCCCCTGCCCCCGGCGGCACCTCACCACTTTATAGTGCAGGCAGCGGCGGCGGATATTTTGCGGCAAGCTCCTGGACCGGCACAGCCCCGGGCTCGAATTACTTTGAGTTCACGCTGACCCCGGATGCGGGATACACCTTCTCCGCAACCTCCCTGAGCTTTGGCTACCGCGCCACCTCGACGGGTCCGACGAATTTTGCGGTGCGGTCCAGCACCGACGCCTACGCGTCCAACCTGGCTTCCGGCACCATCACCGGCGACAGCACATGGCGCTCCTCGGGGACACTGACGATCACCCTGTCCGGCTTGAACACCGCAACCACCTTCCGAATCTGGGGCTCGGGTGCATCCTCGAGCCTCGGCACATTCCGGGTGGATGACGTGACGGTCCACGGCTCCGTCACCGCCGTCCCCGAGCCGTCAACCTACGCGGCCATCCTGGGGGCCATGGTGCTCGCGGGTGCCGTCATCCGCCGGCAGAGGCGCGGGCGCGCCGCGTGAACCGGTCCGCCAAAAAAAAAGCCCGCCAGGCCGGCGGGCTTTTGTTGCGGGCGTGAAGCCGGATTATTCGCCACCCGGCTTGAAGCTGAGCGTCGGAGTCGCCGGCGTGGCGGACTTGGCCGCGGGCGAACTCGTGAGCAACAGCGTGGCCCGCTGGGCCCAGCTGCTCAGGGGATCGATCTTCGAGACTTCCTCGGCCAGTTTCTTGGCCTCGTCGGCCTTGCCGGCGTCGACCGCGAAAACCGCGAGATGGTAGGTCGCCTCGGCGCGCACACCCTTGTCGAGGGTGGCATCGGCGCCGACGGCCTTGAGTGCGGCCTCGCCGGCCGCCTGGTCGCCGCCGTTGAGCTGGCTCACCGCGGCACCGAGCTTGGCCCGGCCGAGCAGAAGCGCGTTCTGCAGCGTGCCCGTCGCCTTCTGATAGTGGGCCGCGGCGGTCTTGAAGTCGCCGGCGGCGAACTTCTCGTCGGCCAGGCGCAGCCAGGCGACACCCGCGAGCGCGTGGCCGGAATTCGCGTTGGCGAAGGCCTCGAGCTTGGCGGTCTGGTCGGCAATCTTGGCATACTCGGCCTGCACGGCTTTTTCGCGGCTGGCGGCGAAATACTGCCAGGCTTCCCGGCCGATGATGGCGAGCAGCACCGCAACACAGAGCACCAGGATGGCCTGGCGGTTCTTGGCCCAGAAGCCATGGACGGCGGTTTCAAGGGAAGGCACGTAAACCGGCGTGGTGCCCTCAGGGGTCGGGTTGGCGGGGGGAAGTTGGCTCATGGAACCGCGCAGGTTGAGCGGCGCCCCGGGCCGCCTCAACGCCAAAGTGTGCCCGGCTCAGTCAAAAACCACGGTCTTGTTGCCGTAAACCAGCACCCGGTTGTCCAAGTGCCAGCGCAGGGCCTGGGCCAGCACAAGTTTCTCAAGATCACGCCCTTTGCGCACCAGGTCCTCCACGCTGTGCCGGTGCGTCACCCGCACGACGTCCTGCTGGATGATGGGGCCGTCGTCGAGGACGGCCGTGGCGTAGTGCGCCGTGGCGCCGATCAGCTTCACCCCGCGCTCATGGGCCTGATGGTAGGGCTTGCCGCCGGCGAAGGCCGGGAGGAACGAGTGATGGATGTTGATGACCGGCTGACCGACCTTTTTCAGGAAATCCTCCGTCAGCACCTGCATGTAGCGGGCGAGCACCACGAACTCCGTGCCGGCCGCGCGCAGGATCTCCAGCTGCCTGGCCTCGGCCTCGGGCTTGGTCGCCGCAGTCACCGGCACGTGATGGAACGTCAGTCCGTAGTGTCGTGCGACGTCCCCGAGGTCCGGGTGATTCGAGATGACGCACGCAAAATCACCGGCAAACTCCCCGGCCCGGCCGCGCAGCGCGAGATCGTGGAAACAATGATCCTCCTTCGAGACGAAGAGCGCGCCCTTGGCGCGATGGGTCGACACGGCCACGCGTGCGGCCATGCCCAGCGAGGCGGCAAACGCGCGCAGCTCGGCCGCCTCCTGCGCCACGTCGGCGCCGGCGGGCACCCACTCGATGCGCTGGAAAAATTCGCCCGCCTCCATGTCGCGGTGCTGGTCCGCGTGCAGGATGTTGCCCGACCGCGCAAAGATCCACCCGGCCGTTTTCGCCACGATGCCCGGCTGGTCGGGACCGTGCAGCAGCGCGACGAGCGTGGCGGGGGTCTTCACCGGGCGAGAGCGTTACATCGGCACGACGCTGCCCTTGTAGAGCTGCAACGCGCGGACATCGACGAGCTTGTTCTTCATCGCGCGGATGCCGTTGATGGCGGCGCGCGCGCCGGTGATGGTCGTCATGATGCAGACGTTGTTGGCGTAGGCCGCGGCGCGGATGGCGTTCTCGTCGTTGCGCGGGATCATCCCGCGCGGCGTGTTCACCACGAGCGAGATTTCGCCGTTCTTGATCATGTCGACGCAGTTCGGCCGGCCCTCGTTGAGCTTGAAGACGGGCTGCACGGCGATGCCCTGTGCCTGCAGGATCTTGGTCGTGTTGGTCGTCGAGCAGACGGTGAAGCCGAGCTCGATGAAGCCCTTGGCCAGCTCGGCGGCGTGCGGCTTGTCGGCGTCCTTGACGCTGATGAAGACCTTGCCCTTGAGCGGCAGCGCCGGCTTGGCGGCCATCTGCGTCTTGGCGAAGGCGATGCCAAGGTCGTCGTCCATGCCCATGACCTCGCCGGTCGAGCGCATCTCGGGACTGAGCACGATGGCGGCGCCGGGAAAGCGGTTGAAGGGGAACACGGCCTCTTTCACGCACCAGTGCTTCGGCTGGATTTCCTTGGTGAAGCCGAGCTCCTTGAGCTTCGCGCCGGCCATGACGCGGGCGGCGAGCTTGGCGAGCGGCACGCCGATGGCCTTGGCCACGAACGGCACGGTGCGGGATGCGCGCGGATTCACCTCAAGCACGTAGAGCTGGTTGTCCTTGATCGCGAACTGGACGTTCATCAGGCCGACGACCTTGAGCGCCTTGGCCAGCGCATAGGTGGCCTGTTTGACCGTGCCGAGCATCTCCTTCGAGAGCGTGTGCGGCGGCATCACCATGGCGGCGTCGCCGGAGTGCACGCCGGCATACTCGATGTGCTCGAGCATGCCGCCGACCAGCGTGGTCTCACCGTCGCTGATGCAGTCGACATCGAGCTCGATGGCGTCCTCGAGGAACTTGTCGATGAGCACGGGCTTGCCCGGCATGACGTCGAAGACCTGGCGGACGACATCCTTCAGCTCGGTCTCGCTGTAGAGGATGAACATGCCGCGGCCGCCAAGCACGAACGACGGGCGCACGAGCACCGGGTAGCCGAGCTCGGCCGCAAACGAGATGGCCTCGGGCTCGGACATGGCGATGCGGTTGGCCGGCGACCGGAGCTTCACCGCGTCGAGCACGGCGGCGAAGAGCTTGCGGTCCTCGGCGGTGTCGATGCTTTCCGGCGAGGTGCCGATGATGTTCACGCCGCGGGCCTTCAGCGCGCTGGCGAGGTTGAGCGGGGTCTGGCCGCCGAACTGGGCGATGGCGCCGATGCAGCCCTCCTGCTCGTAGATTTCCAGCACGTCCTCGAGCGTAAGCGGCTCGAAATAGAGGCGGTCGGAGGTGTCGTAGTCGGTCGAGACGGTCTCGGGGTTCGAGTTGACCATCACGGTCTCGAAGCCGGCCTCGCGCAGGGCGAACGACGCGTGCACGCAGCAGTAGTCGAACTCGATGCCCTGGCCGATGCGGTTGGGCCCGCCGCCGATGATCATGATCTTCTTCTTCGCCGAGGGCTTGACCTCGTTCTCGTCGCCGTAGCTCGAGTAATAGTAGGGCGTGAAGGCCTCGAACTCCGCGGCGCAGGTGTCCACCAGGCGGAAGGTGGTGTTGATGCCGGCCTTTTTGCGGAAGGCGCGGGCCGTGTCGAAGTCGGACTTCAGAATGTGCGCCAGCTGGGCGTCGGAAAAGCCGAACTGCTTCGCGCGGCGCAGCAGGTTCACGTCGATCGTCTTGAGCGTGTGCTTCTTAAGCTCCAGCTCCATCTCGTGGAGCTCGCGCAGCTGGCGGAGGAACCACGGGTCGATCTTGGAAAGGTTGAAGATGTCCTCCTCGGTGAGCCCGGCCAGGAAGGCCCAGCGGAGGTAGAACACGCGCTCGGCGTTCGGGGTGCCGAGCTTCTGGCGGATGGTGGCCTCGTCGGGCAGCTCGTCGCCGCCGAACTTGCCGCCACCACCCCAGCCGCGCGCGCCGATCTCAAGCGAACGCAGGCATTTCTGGAACGACTCCTTGAAGGTGCGGCCGATGGCCATGGCCTCGCCGACGGACTTCATGGCCGAGGTCAGCGTGCTGTTGGCCCCGGGGAACTTCTCGAAGGCGAAGCGCGGCATCTTCGTGACGATGTAGTCGATCGTCGGCTCGAAGCTGGCGGGCGTGAGGCGCGTGATATCGTTGCGCAGCTCGTCGAGCGTGTAGCCGACGGCGAGCTTGGCGGCGATCTTTGCGATCGGGAAGCCGGTGGCCTTCGACGCGAGGGCGGACGAGCGCGACACGCGCGGGTTCATCTCGATGACGACCTGGCGGCCGGTCTGCGGGTCGATGGAGAACTGGATGTTGGAGCCGCCGGTCTCGACGCCGATCTCGCGGATGACGGCGAAGGAGGCGTCGCGCATCACCTGATATTCCTTGTCGGTGAGCGTGAGGGCCGGCGCGACGGTGATGGAGTCGCCGGTGTGGACGCCCATCGGGTCGAAGTTCTCAATGGAGCAGATGACGACGCACTGGTCCTTGTGGTCGCGCATGACCTCCATCTCGTATTCCTTCCAACCAAGGAGACATTCCTCGACGAGGACCTCGTGGGTCGGTGAGGCCTCGAGGCCGCCGTTGACGATCTGCTCGAACTCCTCGCGGTTGTAGGCGATGCCGCCGCCGGTGCCGCCGAGCGTGAAGCTCGGGCGGATGATGAGCGGGTAGGTGCCGATCTTCTCGGCGGCCGCGCGGGCCTCCTCGAGCGAGTGCACAACGCCGGACTTGGCGACATCGAGGCCGATGCGGAGCATGGCCTCCTTGAAAAGATTGCGGTCCTCGCCCATCTCGATGGCCGGTGGCTTGGCGCCGATCATCTCGCAGCCGTATTTCTCCAGGATGCCGGCCTTGTGCAGCGACATGGAGAGGTTGAGCGCGGTCTGCCCGCCGAGGGTCGGGAGCAGGGCGGACGGGCGCTCCTTGGCGATGATCTTTTCCAGGATCTCAACCGTGAGCGGCTCGATGTAGGTGACATCGGCGAACTCCGGGTCGGTCATGATCGTCGCCGGGTTGGAGTTCACGAGGATGACCTTGTAGCCCTCCTCCTTGAGGGCCTTGCACGCCTGGGTGCCGGAATAATCGAATTCACAGGCCTGGCCGATGATAATGGGACCGGCGCCGATGATGAGGATGGACTTAAGGTCGGTGCGTTTGGGCATGCGCGTAGATTTTGCTGAGGCTTGTGTCGCCCCTAGGGTGGCGCAAGCGGGAATTGAGCAAAACCCGCGGCGTTTCGGTGACATAACCGCCCGGCCAGCGCTCAACGATGCAACCATCTCATTTCTTGAGGTTCCCGCCGGTTCCGGCAGTCTGACGGGACCTGCCCCATGCCCCTGGATTTCGACCTCCAAGCCTTCGAACGCCCCCGCATCGTCCACCTCGCCGAGGCCGCCCTGGCCGCCGAGCCGCGTAGCATCACGACCGCGGTCAACCCCCGCAGCGCCGGCGGCCGCAACGACTTCTCATCCGAGGGTGACTACTGGTGGCCGAACCCGGCCAACCCGGCGGCCCCCTACGTCCAGCGGGACGGCCTGACCAACCCGGACAATTTCGTCGCCCACCGGCAGTTGCTGCTCGGCTTTGCCCGGGACTTCGGCGCCTTGGCGGCGGCCTGGAAGGTGAGCGGCGACGAGCGCTTCGCCGCCGCCGCCGTGCGCCACGCGCACAAGTGGTTCGTCGACCCGACGACCCGGATGAACCCAAGCCTCCTTTACTCCCAGGCCATCAAGGGCCGTAGCACCGGCCGGAGCATCGGGGTGATCGACACCCTGCACCTCGCCGAGGTCGCGCTCGGCATCGAGGCGCTGCGCAGCTCGAAAGCGCTGACCCCGGCGGAGGATGCCGCCCTCACCGGCTGGTTCCGCGACTATCTTCGTTGGCTACGCACGCATCCCTACGGCATCGACGAGAGCAACGCGAAGAACAACCACGGCACCTGCGCCTGGCTGCAGATCGCCTGCTTCGCCAAGCTCACGGGCGATCAGGCCGCGCTCGCCGAGAGCCGGACGCGCCTGAAGGAAGTCCTGCTCCCCGGCCAGATGGCGGCCGACGGCAGTTTCCCCGAGGAGCTGCGCCGCACCAAACCCTACGGTTACGCGATCTTCAACCTCGACGTGATGGCGGCGCTCGCCGTCGTGTGCTCCACGCCGGAGGAAAACCTAATGACGTGGACACTGCCCGACGGACGCAGCCTTGCCAAGGGCGTGGCCTGGATCGCGCCTTTCATCGCCGACAAGTCCCTCTGGCTGCAAACCGTGCACCGCACCGCGCCCGACGCGGCCGGGGTCGCCCGGCCGACCAACGACCTTGTGAGGCCCGATGTAATGTATTGGGACGACTGGCCCGTGCGGCAGCCGTTCCTCGTGTTCGGTGCCCTCGCCACCGGCCGGCGCGACTGGCTCGAGCTCTGGCAGCGACTCGAGGCGGATCCGCAGATCGAGGAGATCCGCCGAAATTTTCCCATCCGCAACCCGGTGCTTTGGCTGCCGCGGCGCTAAAGCCGCGGCCAGATCAGCCGAGCCGGCTGACCTCGATGCCGAGCGCCTTGGCCGCCCGGACCTTGTCGCCGCCACAGGCATGGAGGGCGCGGGCGATGTATTCCTTCTCCTGCGCGGCCAGATGGTCGGCCAACGTCGGCCAGTCCTTCAATTCGCGGAGTTGCAAAGGCAGCTGGGCGGCGGTGATGACCCGTGTCTCGGTGCCGGCCACCAGCCGGGAGATCGTCTGGCTGAACTCGGCCTGGTTGCCGGGCCAGCGGTAGACGCGGAACGCGGCCAGCGCATCCGGGGCGAACTCGACCTGCCGGGCGTCGAACTGCGGGTTCAGGCTTTTGGCGGCGGCTTCCTTGAGCAGGAGCGGCAGGTCCTCGATGCGCTCGCGCAGCGGGGGCAGCTGCACCGGCAGGGCGGCGACGCGGTAGAACAATTCCTCGTTGAAGCCACCCTCCTCGGCCAGTTTCTCCAAGTCCTCCTCCGTGGTGCACACCAGCCGGAAGGCATGCGCGTTGTTGCGGATGACGGAGATCATCTCGGGCTGCGCATCCTTGGGCAAACTTTGCAGATGCTGGAGCAGGAGGGTGCCGCCCTTGGCCTGCTGCACCCAGGTGCCGCCGGCACCATTCTGCCCCAGCAGGCCGGAACGGATCGCCTCGGGCGTGACCTGGCGGCAATCGATCGGCACGAACGGGCTGCCCGGAGGCGTCCCGGCGGCATGCAGCAACTCGGCGGCGACCTCGTGGCCGCTGCCCGGCTCGCCGGAGATGAGCACCGGCGTGTGCGCGGTCGCGAGTTTCTTGAGCTGGTTGATCAGCCGCTTGATCTTCGGGCTGTCCCCCACGAGCCGCGCCTCGAAATCCTCGGCCCTGATCTCCGGGGTGGTGATGCCCAGGGTCTCGCGCTCGAGGACCGTGCGGCGGAACTCCAGCCCGCGCTTCAGCGCCTGCATGAGCTCGTCGACCTTGAAGGGCTTCTGCAGGTAATCGAACGCCCCGAACTTCAGCGCCTGGATGGCGCTCTCGGTGCTGGCGTAGGCCGTCATGATGATGACAACCACCGTCGGATCATAGGCCTTGAGCTGCTTGAGGAGCGTGATGCCGTCCATCGGCTTCATGTCGATGTCCGCCAGCACCAGGTCGTATTTCTCCGCCTTGTAGCGGGTCAGGCCCTTTTCCCCGTCGGTCGCGAACGCGGTCTTGTAACCGGTCGGCGAGATGACGGCCTCCAGCATCTCGTGGATCGAGATGAGGTCGTCAACAATGAGGAGGGAGGGCATGGAAAGATGGAGAGCCGGTTGCCGGCGTCACCGCCGGCCGCCTGGGGCGTTCGGGCTACCCCGCGGAGACCTTACTGCAGGCCGCCGGCCACCGCACCGAGTTGGAAGATCGGCAGGAACATCGCCATGACGATGCCACCGACCACCACGCCGAGGAACACGATGAGCAGGGGCTCGATCAGCGAGGTAAGGGCGGCCACCGTGGCGTCGATCTCGGTGTCGTAGAAGTCGGCGATCTTGTTCATCATGCCATCGACGTTACCGGTGGTCTCACCGGCCTTGACCATGTGCTTCATCATCGGCGGGAAGAACGGATTGACGGCCATGATGTCGGAGACCTGGCCGCCCTGGCTGACGTGCTTGGCGATCTCGGAGCAGGCGTCCTCAACCTGCACCTTGCCGCTGGCGGAGGAGACGATCTCCAGAGTGCGCAGGATGGGCACGCCCGAGCGCATCAGCGTGGCGTAGGTGCGGCAGAAGCGGGAGAGGGCGATCTTGTGCACCAGATTGCCGAAGATGGGGGCGCGGACCAGGAACCGGTGCCACTGGGCGCGGCCATTGGGCGTGGCGATGTATTTGTTGAAGGTGAACCAGGCGCCATAGGCGCCCAGGCCGAGCGCCCACCACCAGGCCTTCATGAAATCGCTCAGGTCGATGAGCATCTGCGTCGGAGCGGGCAGCTTGGCACCGAAGTCAGCAAACATGGCGGCGAACACCGGGATGACAAAGATCAGCAGCACGTTGACCAGCGCAACCGCCAGGCCGATGACCGCGATCGGGTAGGTCATGGCGGACTTCACCTTCTTGGTCAGCTTGACGGTGGACTCGAAATAGCCGGCCACCTTGCCGAGAATCTCGGCCAGGCCGCCGGACGCTTCACCGGCCTCCACCATCGAGATGAAGAGGTTCGGGAACGCCTTGGGGAACTTCTTGACCGCCGAGGAGAAGGAAGTGCCGGTGGAGATGTCGTTGCGCACGTCGCGGATGACGATGCGGAAAACCTGGTCCTCCGTCTGGTCCTGCAGGGCCTCCAAGCAGGAGACGAGGGGCAGGCCGGCCTGCAACAGGGAGGCGAGCTGGCTGGTGAAAATGGAGAGCTCGCCGAGGTCGAGCTTGTAGGTCTTGGCTTTTTTCTCGAGGGCCTTCTGCTTGGCCAACGCTTGGGCCGCCTTCACGCTGGATTGCTGGGGTTTTGCTGCCGCTGGAGTCGCCATAATGCCGGCCAGCTAGGCTTATTCCGGATGCGGCGGCAATCCATTTCCCGCCTATCCCCCGGCACCGGAACCGGAACCAACAAAAGCTTGAAGGCCCGGGGACCCGGGGCACTCTCGCCGGTCGAAAGCGCGGCTATAGTTTAATGGTAAAACCTCTGCCTTCCAAGCAGGTGTCGTCGGTTCGATTCCGACTAGCCGCTCCAGCTTTACAGCTTTTTCAGGACGGGCTTCAGAGCATGAAGTAAGTCTCGTCCATGCTGAGAAAGCGCCGGCTCGGCGGTTCGTAGACCACGCGCCAGACGTCCGCATAATCCGACCAGGGGCCCGGCACAAAACCATCGTAAACCAATTTCAGCTCGGCCGTGGCTTTGACGGGTGAGCGCAGGCGATCGAGAAACCGGGCGTGCCCTTCCTCGTGCGCGAAAAACAAGCTGCGTCGCTCGAGGGGATGGGCGGTGGCCGGCAGTTGATCACGGATGTTGCCCGCGTGGCTTTGGGCAAAACGCGCGACCACCCGGGCGTGCCTTTCCATTTCCCCCGCGGCCTTGCGGCAGGCGCCCGCATAATCCTTGTCCGCCGCCTGGCCGTAGGCAAAAAAACCCTCGGTCGTGCGCTTGAAAAGGATCACCGTGGTGCCGGGCGCCTGCGAGCGGATGACCGCCGCACGCACGCCCGGCCAGCGGGTTTCCGTCTCGCGGGCCGGAAGGCGGCCCTCCCACCAGTTCAACAGATTGAACCTTTCCGCCGCCTCCAGCAGGGCGCCCGCCCGCGCCTGTCGCCGCCACAGTCCGGGAAAGGCCGCCAGCCCGTTGCTTGACGGATCGACATCAAAGCCAAAAGCCTGGCCGGCGGGTGCGGCACAGAGCTGCCAGTGCGCCCAGCGCTCCATCGCCTCCGAGATGGCCATGAACCGGGCCACCATGGCCGAGGCCGCGATGCCGCTGCCGTTGGCCTTGCTGTAGAGGGTGCTGTCTTCCCGGTTGCCCGCGAGTGCGGCGACGAGGTAGGCGTTGGCCAAATACCGCCGCTCACCAAGCACCGTCGTGTCTGCGAGCTCCACCCGCTCGATCGGCCCACCCGCCCCGGCCAGCACGTTCCGGTAACGGAATGCGGCTAGGCTCAGCATGGGCCGACCATCGACTGCCCGGCTTGGCCGGCAAACCAATAATTACTCGCCGGACTCAGGCAGGAAATTGCAGAGCCAGTTGCAGTTCTCGGTCGCGGCCGCGTCCGACTTGCTGCTGAGGCTTTGCACGGTGTCGAATTTTTCCGCGACGCTCGTGAGGCCGACATTGAGGAGGAGGCTCGAGGCGAGCCCGTTGATGGCGTGATTGATTGATTTCATCGGCCACAGTTTCGCACGATCCCCACGAAAACCGGACTTTGAAAACGACCTGAATTGACCCCATGCTGGACGAAGTGCGGAGAACCGCATCTCACCTAAATGCAGGTGCGCCCGGAAATTGCGGCGTGCCTCCGGGGTCGACTACTGTCTTATTCACAAAGTGCGCCTATCTTCCTACAGAGTTGGGATTTACCATTTGGTTTTGCTTCTGGGGTTGGCCTGTCCGGTCCTTCGCGGAGACTGGCGGGATCACGCGGCCGGCCTGCCCCCGGTGGACATCACCACCGCCAGGAGACTGGGCGAAGACACGCTCAAGTCGGTGGTTTTGCAGGACAAGCTGGGCCGGATTTTCGTCGGGTCCACCAGTCTGCTTGTATTCGACGGCCAGGCCTGGCGCGCCCACCCGAAACCTGGCGACCATTTTCTCTCGGCCTTAACCCCGGGACCGCCAGGCATCCTCTGGGCAGGCACGACCAACGACCTGGGCTATTTCCAGGAAGAACCCCCGGGTGAATTCAAATTTCATTCCCTGCTGCAACACCTGCCCGAAGAGGCACGCAATCTCGGCACGGTTTGGTCCTGCGCCCCGGCGGGCCCCTACACTTATTTTGTCGGCAAGGACAAGTTGCTCCGCTGGGACGGGCGCAATTTCCAGGTCACGGCTTTTCCCACCCGATTGCGGCTGGCCCCGCTCCGGCTCGGCGGGGAATTCTGGTTCCAGCATCTTGAGACCGGGCTTTATCGCATCACCGAAAGGGGTCCCGAATTAAAATTCACCGCGAACCAGCTGCCCGTTCCCCTGATCATTGCCTTGTTTCGCGATGACACCGGGGTGGTGACAGTGAGCAATGACGGCCTGGTCCGGGCGGGAGCGTCCGGCCCGATTTCGCCCAAGGCGCTGAACGACTACCTTACCCAGCACAAGGTGAGTGCGCTTACCGAGCTGCCGGACGGAAATCTCGCCATCGGCACCCTGTCGGGCGGCTTGGTGCTCACGAGCCGGACCGGTGAGATTATCCGCATCTGGGCCGACGCCAGCACGGGCCTGCCGGGACGCACCATTCTCTCCCTGACCACCGATCCCTCGGGGGAAATCCTGGGCGCTTCCCCGACCGATTTCTTCCACTTTCCCGCGTCTGGCGATGCCAGCGTATTCAATGCGCTTAACGGGTTGCGGAGCCAGGGGGCCAACAGTCTCGCCGCCTGGAAGTCCGCCGTTTATGTCGCAACGGACGACGGCATCTACCGACAGACTGTCGCAGAAAACGGCTCCGCCGGCTTTCAGTCTATTCCCGCGCTGCCGGCCAGATATCACCATGTGCTGTCCTACAACGATGGCCTCCTGCTCGCCCGCTTCGGGGGTGTCGATTGGTTCGATGGGATCAACGTGCGTCCGGCATACCAAATCACGGCCGACACCGCCTTCTTCATCGCACCCGCCCGAACCGGCTCCAGGTCGTTCTATGTCGCCGAGGTGGGGGGCATCGTCCGCTTGGTGCAGAATGCGGACGGCTCGTTTGCGCGCACCCGGTTTCTGGAACTGCCCGATTCGGTGGTTAATCTTCAAGAAGACTCCGTCGGCCGGCTCTGGATCGGCACGATTACCAAGGGTCTCCTTCTTTATGATCCGGCGACGCAGCAGCTGACCCCGGTCAAAGACCCGGCCAGCGGCCAGCCGCTCCAGGGCCGCACCGAGATTGCCGGAGACACAAATCGGATCCTGTTTTTTCTTCCGGGCCGGGTTTTGCAAAGCGGACCCGACGGCGGGAAACTCCGCCAGCTGGCGGGCCTGCCGGCGGTCAATCCGTCGGTGGTCCAGCGCGTTCCCGGGAAGGAAAGCGTCCTGGTCGCCTACCAGCGCCCCGCCGGCACCAGCGGCCCGATGCATGCCGCCGGGGTGATCTCCTTCGCGCAGGACGGCACCGCCGCCTGGCGCGAACTTGACCTCGCCTCGCTCGGCGCCATCGGCTCGATCCGGGCCGCAACCTTTTCGGAGGAAAACGGGCGGACGATCCTCTGGCTCGGGGGCATGAACGGCATCCTGCGCCTCGACTACGACAAGATCCCCACCCTGCCGCCGCCGACCGCCCCGCTCATCAAGACCACGGACGCACCCGGAAGCGTCACGATGGCCGACGGCATCCCGCTCTATCCCTTCGCCAATCACCGGCTCGGCTTCCGGGTGTTTACCGGGAATTACCTCCAGAGCCGGGACTGGCTCTTCCAGACACGCCTCGGCACCGGCGAAGGCGAGTGGTCCGCGGCCACCACGCAGCGGTCCTTTGACTTCACCAACCTCTCCGAGGGCGACTACCGCTTTGAAGTGCGGGCGATCAATGTCGCGGGCGTGGCCGGTCCGCCAGCCGTGTTCACCTTCCGGATCCTGCCGCCGTGGTATCGTTCCGGCCGGGCCTTCGCGGGCTACGCGGCGATCCTCGCCCTGGCGGTCTTCGGTTACATCCGGTTCCGCGAGCGCCGGATCCGGATCCGCAACCAGGAGCTCGAGGCCCTCGTGGAGGTCCGCACCGCCGAACTCGTCAAGGCCAGCGCCGCCAAGGACGAGTTCCTCGCCGGCGTCAGCCACGAGATCCGCAACCCGATGAACGGCGTCATCGGCATCGCCGAGAATTTCCGCACCGAGGGCCTCGACCTGGAAAGCCGCCGCAAATTCAGCCTGCTCCGCCAGTGCGCGAGCCACCTGTCCTCGCTGCTGGAGGACATCCTTGATTTCTCGAAGGTGCAGGCGGGCGCCATCGAGCTGGATCCGAAGCCGTTCGACCTCGTCGACCTGGTCGATTCCGTGGGCGCCATCACCCGCCCCGACAGCGAGAAATACGGCATCCCGGTGGAGCTCGCCGTCTCCCCCGCCGTGCCGCGCGAGCTGGTCGGCGACGCGCGACGCATCCGGCAGATCCTGATCAACTTTGTCAGCAACGCGCTGAAATTCTCCGGCCGCGGCCAGGTCAGCGTCACGGTGTGGTGCAAGAACCTCGGGCCGGCGCAGACCGAGGTCATCTTCGCGGTGTCTGACGAGGGCCCCGGCATCTCCGCGGAGGAACAAGCGCGGCTGTTCACCCGTTTCGAACGCGGCGCGGCGGCGCAAAAGGGCCGCGTGCCGGGCACCGGCCTGGGCCTGGCGCTCTGCAAGGGCATCGCCGAGAAGATGGGCGGCCGCATCTGGCTGGAGAGCGAGCTGGGCCACGGTTCCTGTTTTTATTTCAGCGCGCCCTTTGCGCTGGTCGAGACGCCGGCCGAACCTGCGACGGCGGCCACTCCCGGCTCCGCCGCCGCCACCCGCACCGCTCTCGTGGTCGATGACCAGGAATACAACCGCATCGTGCTGGCCGACCTGTTGCAGGCGATGGGATTCACCGTGCAGTCCGCGCAGGAGGGCACGGCGGCCCTCAACCTGGCGGCGCAACAAGCCTTCGACGTGGTCTTCCTCGACTTCAACCTGCCGGGCCTGAGCGGGGTCGATGTCGCGCGAGGCATCCGCGCCCTGCCCGGCCCGACCGCCCACGCCCTCATTCTCGCCACCACGGCTTTCACGACCCCGGAAAAGCGCGCGCAATGCCTCGACGCCGGCATGGACGCCTTCCTTGGCAAACCGGTCACCAGGGAACGGCTGGCCAAGGCGCTCGCCAATCTCCCGCCGGCCGCCGCCTCCGCGGCGGTTGAGCAGGCCCGTTCGCCAGCCGATCGTCCGGCGCCGGCCAACCCCGGTCCGGCTGACCGCCTGGGCAACCTGCGCCTCCTCGCGCGCAAAAAGGGCGTGCCCTTCGCGGACGAACTGGCGCTGTATGTCTCCGAACTCGAAGCCGAGTTTGATCAGCTCAAGGCCGCCCTGCAGCAGGAGGATGCGGCCGAGGCCGGTCGTTACGCCCACATGCTCTGCGGCCGCTGCAGCTTCGTCTACGAGCGCGACCTGGAGCAGACGCAGCGCAAGATCGAGGCCGCGGTCGACAACGGCCGATGGGACGAAGCCCGGCGCCTCGGCGGTGAGTTTGCCGCGCAGCTGGCCGACCTGCGGGTCAGACTGGCTTCTTCCGGCCCAGCTGTTCCGCCCGCGTGAGTCCGTTGACGATCGCGTAGTGGATCAGCTTCGGGGTCGTGTGGATGTCGAGCTTGCGCATGATGTCGCGCCGGCGCGATTGCACGGTGGCGGGGCTGATGGCCAGCACGGCGGCGATCTCGTCGTCCGTCTTGGACTCGCCGATCATCGAAAGGATGCGCGTCTCGTAGTCCGAGAGCACGCGGATGAAGGCCTTGGGATCGCGGCGGATGCTGGCGCTCGATTCATTCACGATCGGCGTGTAATAGACCCGGCCGCCCAGCACCGCGTGGATCGCCTCGGACAGCACCTCGGGCCGCTGCTCGTTCTTGTCCACGAAGCCATGGAGCCCGATGCGCTGCACCTGCAGCATGGTCCATGGATCACGATGCGAGGAAATCGCCAGGATCTTCACGGAGGCCAGCTCGTCGAGGACGACCTTGGCCATCTCCAGCCCGTCGCCGTCGGGGAGCGAGATGTCCATGAGCACGAGGTCGGGCTTGTGCTTGCGGATCGCCGCCAGGCCGTCCTTGCAGGTCCCGCAGGCCTGCAGCACCTGCAGCCCGAGATCCCGGCAGTGATAGGTGAAGAATTCCGCCACGATGCGCTGATCCTCCACAATGACCACGCGCCCGCTGGCCGACGGGCCGGCCGGGCTTTTTCCTGGGATTGTGTCCGCTGAGTTCACTGGTTTCTGTTCAGGTATGGTCTGGCAAAGACGATCCGGTCCGGAAGGCGTTACGGGAAGTGTTTTCTCGCAGGCGTGGTCCTGACGTGCGGCTGTGCCAGTCTTCTTGCGTGAACATCATTCTGTTTCGTCCTTCAGAAGTCGAGCTTCCCCTGCCCCGGAGCGATCCGCGCGCGCAACATCTGCTCACGGTGCTTCGTCGCCAGCCGGGCGACACCTTCGACGCCGGCGTGATCAACGGTCCGCGCGGCAAGGGCACGCTCGTCTCCGTCGAGGCGGACCGCGTGCGGCTCGCGTTCGCGTGGGGCGACCCCGCGCCTCCTCCGGCCCCGCTCACGCTGCTGGTCGGCCTGCCGCGACCACAGACCGCGCGCGACATCCTGCGCGAGGCCACGACCCTCGGCGTGGCGGGCCTGCATTTCGTGCGCACGGACAAGGGGGAGGCCGCCTATGCCGGCAGCTCCCTCTGGCACTCGGGCGCGTGGGAGGAGTGCGTCATAAACGGCGCGGCCCAGGCTTTCTGCACGCGGCTGCCGGATGTCACGCACGGCCGCACGCTCGCCGAAGCCATCGCCACCCGACCCGCCGGGGAAATCCGGCTCGCACTCGACAACTACGAGTCGCCGGTGGCGCTCAGCCAGGCCGCCGTGCCCCCGGGCCGGCCCGTGACGCTGGCCGTCGGCGCCGAACGCGGCTGGTCGGCGGCTGAAAGGACCTTGCTGCGCGAAAACGGCTTCGCGTTCGTGCACCTCGGCGCGCGCGTGTTGCGCACCGAGACGGCGTGCCTCGCCGCCATCACCCTCATCCGGGCGAAGCTCGGCTTGACCTGAAGATCCGCACCGTGGGCTGGCGCACGCCCTTGCCAAGCTGTTTCACGCAGGTCCAACCCGAAGGGGAAAGCTCCACCTCGCCGGGCATCTCGAACACGACCAGTGCGTCCGGTTTCGCCACGAGCAGTTCATCCAGCCGGGCGAACAGCTTTGGCGCCACCTCCCGGATGATCTCATAGGGCGGGTCGATAAAGACCAAGTCGGGCGCCTCGCCCGGCATCACGTGGGTGGCGTCGGCGGTCACGACCTGAAGGTCGTCCGTCGTCCGCCCGAGGCTCTTGCACACCCCGGTGATGTTCTGGCGGATGAAGTCCGCCGTCCGCGCGTTTTTTTCCACAAACACGCCGCCGGCGGCCCCGCGGCTGAGCGCCTCGAGTCCGTAGGCCCCGCTTCCCGCAAACAGGTCCAGAAACCGCGCTCCGGCCACGCGGGCGGCCAGGCTGGAAAAAACCGCCTGCCGCATGGCGTCGGTCGCGGGACGGACCGCGTCGCCCTTGGGCAGCACCAAGGGAATGCCCCGGGCCTGGCCGCCGGTTATCCGCATGACCCTGTCCTGTTTAGCCCGGTCAGCCCCATGCATCCCGATCGCCGGAACGCGGGAACACTTTCTGCTGCCAATGGTTGTATTAACATAGCATTTGCACGGGGACGGGGGGCGACTTAGCTCTACCCCCCGCGGCCTGCAGCCGGCCACCTAACTGGCTTCTGTGCCGCGCGAAGGCAATGCCTTACCCAGTCCACCAAGCATGTTTTCCCGACGCCTAGTCTGGCCGCTCTGCGCTGCCTTGCTCGCTGCCGTTGCCCTCCCCGCGGAGGAGCGGAACGGCTGGCCGCTGGTCGTGCGCCAGTCGCCGCCCGATGCCCCGGCTGAAACCGTGCAATACTTCGGGCCGCTGATCTTTGCCCAGCATGCCGCCGGCGAGGTGTCGGGCGTCCGGCCGCTCTACCTGCAGGCCAAGGTCGGCGACAAGGAAACCGCCACCTTCCTCTATCCCCTCTTCACCTGGCAAAAACAGCCCGGCTACCGCGAATTCAGCTTCTTCAAACTCATCAACCGCCGCCAGGCGGACCAGCCGGGCCAGCCCGGCGAACAGGGGTTTGATGTCTGGCCGTTCTACTTCTCCCGGGAGACCGGCGACCCGGCGACGAGCTACCGGGCGCTCCTGCCCGTCGCGGGCACCATCAAGAACCGTTTCGGCAAGGACGAGCTGTCCTGGTATGCCTTCCCGCTCTACCTGCACAGCGAGAAGGCGGGGATGGAGATCACCACCGCGCCCTGGCCGTTCCTGCGCTTCATCGACGGCGCGGGGCATCATGGCTTCGAGTTCTGGCCGCTGTTCGGCCAGCGCGGGCGGGACGGCGATTACGACCGCCGCTTCTACCTGTGGCCGCTCTTCTACAAGTCCGCGCGCAACCTTTCCGAGCCGGAACCCACGGTGAGTGTCGGCGCCCTGCCCTTCTACACCCGCGACACCGCCCCGGGCTACATCAGCGAAACCTACGGGTGGCCCTTCTTCGGCTACACGCACCGCACGCAGCCCTACCGCTACGACGAACAGCGCTACCTCTGGCCGTTCCTCGTCCAGGCCCGCGGCGACCAACGCCACATCAACCGGTGGGCGCCGGTCTACACCCACTCTATCATCAAGGGCTACGACAAGACCTGGGTGCTCTGGCCGCTCTACCGCCACGCCGAATGGCAGGACGCCGGCCTCGCCCAGGAGAAGAACCAGTTCCTGTATTTCCTGTATTGGTCCCATTCCCAGCGCAGCCTGACCAATCCCGCCGCCGCCCGGGCGCACAAGACCCACCTCTGGCCGCTGTTCAGCTCCTGGGACAACGGCGCCGGCCGCCAGCAGGTGCAGGTGCTCAGCCCGCTCGAGGTTTTCTTCCCCACCAACGACATCGTCCGCCAGCTCTACACGCCGGTCTTCGCCCTCTACCGCTACGACCGCACGGATGCCGCCACCTCGCGGCACTCCCTGTTGTGGAAAGCCGTCACCTGGCGGCGCAGCGCCACGGACAAGGAGTTCCACCTCGGCCCGCTGTTCAGCGTGCAAACCGGCGCCGGGCAGCAGCGCATCGCGCTGGGCAACGGCCTCCTTGGCCTGCAACGCCGCCCGGGCGAGCGCGCCTGGCGGCTCTTCCTGTTCGATTTCCAACGCAAACCCGCTAACAAGACCAACGGGACACCGCCGTCATGACTTACCTTACCGCCATCATCGGCCACATCGGGGGCACCCTGCTCCTGCTGGTGCGCACGTTGAAGCACCTGCCGACGCTGCCGCGCCAGTTCCCGCGCTTCATCGAGCAGTGTTATCTCATCGGCTACACCTCGCTGCCCATCGTCACCATCCTGAGCTTCTTCATCGGCAGCGTGCTCGCGCTGCAGAGCGGCTACAGCATGGAGAACTTCGGCGCCAAGCAGTTCATCGGCACGCTGGTCGGCCTCACCATGGCCCGCGAACTCGGCCCCGTCATGGTGGCGATCCTCATCGCGGGCCGCGTCGGCTCGGCCATCACCGCCGAGCTGGCCTCGATGAAGGTTTACCAGGAAATCGACGCCCTCACGACCATGAACATCCCGCCCGAGCGGATGCTCGTGCTGCCCCGGCTGGCCGCGATCCTCGTCATGATGCCGGTCCTCGCCATCATCGCCAACCTCTGCGGCTGGTATGGCGGCGCGCTCGTGTGCCAATACACCCACTCCATCTCCGTCGACTCCGAGGCCTACTTCACCGCCCTGAAGGCGTTCATGAAGCCGAAGGACATCATTGACGGCCTGGTCAAGGCCGAGGTCTTCGGCTTCGTGATCATCACCGTCTGCTGCTACATCGGCCTCAACACCCGCGGCGGCCCGCGCGAGATCGGCGGCTCGGTGACCAAGGCCGTCGTCACCTCGCTCATCCTCATCCTGGTGCTCGACTACTTCGTCACCAAAGCCCTGCTTTTCACATGAGCTCGACCTACACCGCCTCTCCGTTCCTCGGCAAGACGTTCGGCGTCACCGTGACCAACGTGACGAAGACCTTCGGCAAGGCCACCGTGCTCAAGGATGTCAGCCTCGAGGTGAAGCCGGGCGAAATCTTCTGCATCATGGGCCCCAGCGGATCCGGCAAGACCGTCCTGCTCAAGCACATTGCCGGCCTCGAGCAGGCCACCACCGGCGAGGTCCGCATCGGCGACTTCGACGCCGCCGATCCCGAGACGCGCAACAAGGTGCACCTCGCCCTCGTTTTCCAGGCCGGCGCGCTCTTCAACTCGCTCTCGGTCTATGACAACCTCGCCCTCTACCCCCGGGAGCACCGCGAGTGCAACGAGGCCGGCATCCGCGAGCGTGTCATGCACGCCCTCTCGATCCTGTCGCTCGAGAAGGCGGCCAACAAGTTCCCCTCCGACCTCTCGGGCGGCATGAAGAAGCGCGTGGCCATCGCCCGCGCCCTCGTGATGGAGCCCCAGCTGCTGCTCTACGACGAGCCCACCTCCGAACTGGATCCGGTGATGTCGGCCACCTTGACCGAGATCATCGCCACCCTCCGCGAGCAGACCGCCGTCACCAGCGTCGTGGTCACCCACGATCGCGACCTCGCCTTCGCCATCGCCGACCGCATCGCCTTCGTGATGGACGGCCGGATTCGCGGCGTCGGCCGGCCCGCCGACTTCAAGAATCCCACCGACCCCGTCATCGCCAATTTTCTCAACCCGGTCATCGACCTCAAGAATCCCCGCTTCAAACAACTGGAGAACAGCCATGAATAACATGTCACAAAGCATCCGCGTCGGTCTCTTTTTCCTTCTCGGGATCGCGCTCGCCTGGATCACCTTCGAGTCGCTCAACGGCGGGCGGCTCTTCAAGAAGCCCGGTTACACCCTCGTGGCCGGCTTTGCCAACCTCAAGGGCCTCAAGACCGGCGACGAGGTCCGCATGGCCGGCGTCAAGGTCGGCGCCGTCGAGCTCACCCGCCTCGCCGGCCACCGCGTCGAGGCCGTCCTCGCCATCGAGCCGGGCGTGAAGATCCCCTCCGACGCCGTCGCCAGCGTCGAGCAGTCGAGCCTGCTCGGCAGCAACTACCTCGGCGTCACCTTCGGCACGCCCGGCATCGAGTTGCTCAAGGACGGCGACGAGATCAGCACCAAGGCCACGGTCGACATGAGCGAGGTCATCAGCCAGCTCGGCAACCTCGGCTCCAAGCTTGAGCAGGTCATCGGCGAGATCGGCAAGTCCATGGGCGCCGGCAGCGAGGGCGGCGGCATCTTCCAGCGCATCGACAAGCTCGTGACCGACAACGGCCCCAAGCTCACCGAGACCATCAGCAACCTGCAGGACATCACCGCCAAGATCAAAACCAGCGAGGGCACGCTCGGGAAACTCGTCAACGACTCCAAGCTGCACGACGACCTGCTCGCCGGCGTGGGCGAGATCAAGCTTGCCGCGGCGGACGCGCGCACGTTCATGAGCGACACCAAGGGCATCGTCGCCGACGTGAAGGCCGGCAAGGGCACGCTCGGCCTGCTGCTCTATGACGAGGCTACCGCCAACAGCCTCAAGACCTCGATGACCAACCTGCGCGAGGTCTCGGACAAGCTGAACAGCGGCCAGGGCACCCTCGGCAAGCTGATCGCCGACGACAGTCTCTACCTCAACGTGCAATCCACGATGAAGAAGGCCGATCGCGCGCTCGACGGCCTCGGCGACCAGGGTCCGATCACCGCCGTCGGCGTCGTGGCCGGCGCACTGTTCTAATGCCGCTCCGATTGGTAGGGGCGGTTGCCCTCAACCACCCTTCCCCGGGCCGTTGAGGGCAACGGCCCCTACCCCATGTCCCTCACCCTCCAGCTCATCCCCGGCGAGTTCGCCGTGTGCCGGCTGCCCGCCACCGAGCCCGTGCCCGCCTGGGCGAGCTCCGCGGTTTTCAGCTCGGTCACGCGCACGGCAGATGAGCTTTCCATTCTGTGCCCAGCCGCCCAGGTGCCTGCCGACGTGAAGCACGAGTCCGGCTGGCGGCTGCTGAAACTGCAGGGACCGTTCGCCTTCACCGAGACCGGCATCCTCGCTGCGGTGCTGGCGCCGCTGGCCGCCGCGAAGATCGGCATTTTGGCCACGGCGACCTTTGACACCGACTACGTGCTCGTGAAGGCCGGGCGGCTGGACGAGACCCGGCACTGCCTCGAAGCCGCCGGCCTGAAATTCCTGCCGGCTGCTCCGGAATAACGGGTCGACACACATCGCGACTTGCGCCCGACGGCGCCCGCCGGCACGGTTCGCGCCGACGTTGCATGGCCGGACACACCCTCGCTCCTTTTCTGTTCACGGGCCTCGATGAAGAGGCAACTATGATCGCCCGGCTCCCGGTGCGAATCTGCACCCCCGGCGAGGTCGTAATCGCCGAGGGCAACGCGAATGAGCGCCTCTACTGGGTGGAGTCAGGCGAGTTCGCCGTGTGGAAGGGCCCGGTGAATGATCCGCAGGGCGTGCAGGTTGCCGTGCTGCGGCGGGGCGAATGCTTTGGCGAGATGACTGTTCTTCAAGGCGGCGCCGCCTCCGCCTCGCTCGTGGCACTGCAACCGGCGGCCCTCCGTGAACTCCGCCTGGCCGACCTGCCCGAGTCGGGTGGTATCCGCTCGCAGGTCATGCTAAACCTCGCGCGCACCCTGGTCAGCCGCCTCACCGTCACCAACGACAGCCTCCACGCCAAGCACGCCGCCGAGCAGGCCGCCCACCGCCGCCTGTTGGCGTCGCTCATGATGGTGGGACGGATCCTGGTCACCCTTTCCATCTACATCTTTCTGCTGCCGGTCGCCGAGTGGCTGAAGCCCGTGCTTCCTTCGGACAGCCTGATTTCCTTCGGCTTCATCTTCCTGCTGACGGGCATGACGTGGGGGTTCCAGCGCACTTCGGGACTGGACCGGGCGGAGTTTGGCCTGAATTTCACCCGCTGGGGCGCCCAGCTTTGGCGCGGCATCCTATGGACGCTGCCGTGGCTCGCGCTCGTGCTGCTGGCCAAGGCCGCCTGGCTCGGGCTGCAACCCGACGGCGGCCGTTTGTTCGAACCCATGCGCGCGATGAACGCCAACGCAGCCCCGGCCTGGGACCGGTGGCTGATTTTCGCCCTCATTTACACCGGCTTGAGTTTTGCCCAGGAATATGTGCGCGCCGTGACGCAGGGCGCCCTGGCCCTCTTCTATCGCACCGCCGGGCAGGCGGACCGATGGAAGTCGCTCCTGATCGCCAACCTCGTCTTTGCCATCCTGCACGTGCATCTGAGCGCGGTCTTCGCCGTGCTGGCGTTTGGCGCCGGCCTGCTCTGGGGCTGGATCTTCCGCCGCGAGCGATCCTATCTGGCCGCGGCCGCCTCGCATGCCCTCGCCGGCGTGTGGACCATCTTCCTGGTTGGCATTCCCTATTGAGGTCCGGCCGGCGCACGCCGGCGCGAGAACCCGATGAAGGTGCTCCAAATGGCCGGAACTAACGCGCCGCGGGCAACAACCGCGGCGGAGTGCGGCGCCTACCATGTCCCGACTCAACGGCTTTCACTCGGCTCCGCCGCCGGTTCCCGATCACTCCCTTTTGCGGTAAAGTCCGTCGAAGGCGGTCTTCCACGTCCTGCCCCCGTCAACGGACTGCTCCCAATGCTGGCGCACCGTGCCATCGGCATTCGGGGTCCAGGTGATGCGCTCGATCGTGCGCACTCCCTTCACGGTGTGCTCGGCCGACAGGATCATGCGACCCTCGACGATCCCGCCGACCAGCTCGAGGATGCCGCCGTCGCTGCCCACCCAGAATTGCTGCCATTGTTTCCTGGCGGGGTGGTAGACATTCAGGCTCTTGCCCGTGAATCCCGCGTTCGCGCCGGTCCAGTTTTCCAGCAAGGCCGCCCCGCCGGCGATTGACTCGATCTTGCTGCGACCCGCCAGCTTTCCGGCGGGGTTGGTCACCTCCCATTCGCCGACCCAGAAATCAAATTGCCGTGCTTCGGGCGGTAGGGGCGGTGGTGGTGGCGGGGTTTGGGCGGAGAGGCCGAGGATCAGCAGAAGGGACAGGCCAAGGAAGCGAGCAGGGGTTCTCATGCCGGCAGCATGCCCGGTGCTCCGCCGGGCCACAATCGCTCCGGGACAGGACGCCAAAAAAAAGCGGCGACCCCCGGTGGGGTCGCCGCGGATGATGGAATCAGACCGGGATTACCAGTCCTTGGACACGCGGACGTAGACGAACAGGGGTTCGACCCAGTTCGTGTTCTCGTTCACGAGCTTGCTGTCCGAGAGATCGATCGGGGGCGTCGAGTTGAGGATGTTGCGCGCGCCGACCGTGATCGTGCTGTCGAACCAGCCCTTGTAGGAAACCTGGGGATTGACGACGTATTGATCCTTGATTTGGGCGATCTGGAAGGCGTCGTTGTAAGCCCCGATATACGTCGTGAGGACGGAGGCCGCCCAGGGACCCTTGTTCCAGGCGAGGGTCGCGGAACCGCGGAAGTGCGGGGAGCCATACTCGCCGTCGGTGTCCACGAGCACGCCGCTGGCGTTGGAGAAGTTGGCCTCGGCGATGTAGGTGCCGGACAGTTCCATGCGGAAGTTGCCCCACTTGTTCTCCGGCAGGATCCAGCGGGCGTTCATGTCGTAGCCCTCGTATTCACCCGTGCTGAGGTTCTGCCAGGTGGTGAGGACGCCGCTGATGGTGCCGACCGTCTCGCCCGGGGTCGGCGCATTGCGGACCACGAGGTTGGCGAACGCGGGGTTGGCCAGGATCTGGGCCGCGGTCAGGCGGTTGATCAGGTTCTCCTGCGAGAACCGGAAGTAATCGAGGCCGAACGAGAGCTCGCGGAAGATGCTGCCCTTCTTGCGGGCGAAGGGCTGGAGGACCAGGCCGCCGTAATAGACCTCCGTCTCCTCCGGCTGCAGCCCCGGGTTGCCGCCGCCAAACTGGCGGATCTGCACGCGGGGATCCTGCGGCCGGAGCGGGTCGGCCAGGGTGTTGGCCGTGAAACTGGTGCTGACCGTGGTGTAGAGGAACGCCAGGTTGGGCGCCAAAAACGACTGGCCGTAGGAGCCGCGCAGCAGGATCTCGGGCAGCGGGCGGAACACGGCGGCGATCTTGGGCTTCGTGGTCTCGCCGAAGTCGCTATAGCTCTCAAAGCGGCCCGCGACCTGCAGCTCCACCATCTTGTGCACCGGGATGTTCAGCTCGGCGTAAACCGAGTAAAGCCGGCGGTCGCCATAGGTGTCCGACCCGGCGCTGCCGCCCACGATCTGGCTGTCGCGGTTCAGCTGGGTGCCGACGTTCTGCATCTTCTCGGTGCGGACCTCGCCGCCGACCGCCAGGCCGATATCGCCGGCGGGCAGGCTGAAGACGGGGCCCGAAACGCTGAAGTCGCCCGAGCGCACGTCGAAATCGTCATAGTTCGGGTTGGTGATCCGCAGATAGTTGATGATATCGGGATGATTGGGCCCGAACGGATTGGCATAGCGCACCACGCCGTTCAGCAGGACGCCGTTGAGGGCGTTCTGGACCAGCTGGTCGGAGGAAGTGTTCTTCGCGAGCTGGGTGATCGAATTCTTCGAGTAGAGCAGCGCGCCGGTCCAGGACCACTCGGTCTCGGGGATCTTGCCGTCGAGGCCGAGCACGATGCGCGGCGAATCCGAGGTGGTGTCCTGTTCGCGACGACCCAGCTCGGAGAGGCGCCAGCGCAGGTCCACGATATTCTGGCCGAAGGGATTGTAGGGATTGGTGGCGGGGAACATGCCCGTGCCGCCCGGCGAGTTGCCGATTTCCTGCCCGGTGACATAGGGCACCGGCGCCGCGGCGATGTTGACTTGCGACCGGCGGAATGAGACATCCGCCCAGACCGAGAGGTAGTCGCTAAAAGTGTAGGTCGCGCGCGTGTAGAAGCCGAAGGAGCGCTCCACCGGCGTGAAGCCCACGTTCTCCTGGAAGTTATAGAGCGGCGTGATGTTCTGGGCGCCGGCGAGCGTCGGGTTGGTCTGCGGGGTCGTGTAACCGGCCCGGCCGTTGGCAAACTGCGGCAGCCCGGTCAAACCGCGCACGGCGCCGATCGGCCCCGAAGTGCTGCGCTGGTCGAGGCCGCCGTAGGGCGTGCCATCCGACTCGTCGGTCCAGGCCAGGTCGGCCCCGTCCATGCCCGCGCGGTCGCGATAGTCAAAGGTGGTGATCAGCGAGGCCTTGCCGTTCTGGGCCCCCGCCAGCAGGAAGATCGACTTCTCGGCCGAGTCCGTGTCGACCGTGTTGCCGAAGGACACCTCCGAGGTGAACCCGCTGTAGTTCTTCTTCAGGGTGACGTTGATGACGCCGGCGACCGCGTCGGAGCCGTAGATGGCCGAGGCACCGTCCTTCAGCACCTCGAGCGACTCGACGGCCGCCGTCGGGATGCTGTTGAAGTCGAACACGGTCTGGAAGCCGTTGAAGCCGGCGGAGGCGTAGGGCGCCGCGCGACGGCCGTTGATGAGCACGAGGGTGTTGTTGCTGCCCAGGCCGCGCAGGTTGAACGAGCTGATGCCGGGCGTGAAGCTGGTGCCGCCGTCGATGGAGACCAGGGACGAGCCGGAGATGGCCGGCATGGCGCGGATGGCGTCGCCCAGGGTCGTGAAGCCGGTCGCCTTGAATTCGGCCTCGGTCAGCCGGACCACGGGCTGCGGGGTCTCCGCGTCGATGCGCTTGATGCGCGAACCGGTGACGGTAAACGTCTCCAGGTTCACCTTTTCCTTGGGCGCTTCTTCGGATGTCTGGGCAAAAGCGGCCGTGGCCGCGAACGCCGGGAGGGTGAGCGCGAGCAGTCGCGCCAGGCCCCACGAGCGTGGAGTGCGTGTTGAGTTCATGCGTTTTACGGGTGTGTCATGGCGAGCGCGGCAGGGCGCCTGCGCCTCGTTATGACACCGCAGTTGTCGCGTGATGCCCGGCCGGCTCAATGGCCGTGCGACGGGGCTACAATCCGCCGATTCCAAATCCCCGTTCGATTTGGCGGGACGCCAACTAAGCGCGACGAAGCGCGTCGTGGCCTACAGATGCGCTTTCAAATCGTGCACAAATGTGCGGCTGACCTTGAGCTTGGCGCCGTTGGTCAGCTCGACGGTGTATTCACCGTAGAGCGCCGGGCTGGCCTTCCGCATGTGCCGGAGATTGACGATGGTCGAGCGGTGGATGCGCACGAAGTGCGCGGGATCCAGCTTCTCCATCATCTTGTGCAGCGACATGCGCACGAAGCGCGACTTGTCGCTGACGTGCAGCCGCACGTAGTCACCGTCGGACTCGATCCACAGGATGTCCTCGGGCGCCATCACGTGGATTTCGCCGTCGCAGCGGATGAAGAGGCGGCCGTCGCCCTCGCGCGGCCGGGCGGTCGCCGCGGCCCCTTCCGCCGAGGCGCCCTCGCGCAGCTTCTGCAACGCCGACATCACCTCGTCCAGACGCTTGGAGAAGTCGCGCTTTTCCTGGCTGCGCACGGCGCTCTTCGCCCGGGCCAGGGCGTCGGCAAACCGGGCGCGGTTGAAGGGCTTCAACAGGTAATCGACCGCCTGGACCTCGAAGGCCTGCAGGGCGAAGTGATCATAGGCGGTGACAAAGACGACCTGGGGCATCAGGGCGGCCGGCAGCTTGGCCAGAACCTCGAAGCCGGTCATGCCGGGCATCTGCACGTCGAGGAAGAGCAGGTCGGGCTGGTGCTGCTTGATGGCCTCGACGGCTTGGGCGCCGTTGTTGCACTGGGCGACAATCGCAATGTCGGGGTCGTGGCGCAGCAGCGCCTCGACGTTCTGGCGGGCAAGGACCTCGTCGTCGACGATCATGGTCCGAATCGTGGCAGTTGTGGTATTCATGGGGATGAACTCGTGCGGAAAGGCAGGATGATCTCGGCGCGGACGCCCTGCGGGGTGTTGTCCCGGAGCCGCAGGCGGGCCTCGTCGCCGTAGAGCATCAGCAGGCGGGCGTGGGTGTTCTGCATGCCGATGCCGCGGCCCAGCGCGGCATCGTCCCGCGGCAGGGCCGGGCCGTCATTATACACCGTGAGCAGGAGCCGGGTGCCGTCGCGCTGGGCGCTGACACGCAGCAGGCGCGCGGCCGGGTCCTTGGAGATGCCGTGCTTCATGGCGTTCTCCGCCAGCGGCTGGAGCAGCAGGCTCGGCACCTGGGCGCGCAGGCACTTGGGATCGATGTCGAACTCCACCTTGAGGCGATCCTGGAAGCGGATGCGCTCGATCTCGAAATACCGGCGGAGGAAGTCGAGCTCGCGTTCCAGCGTGTCCATCGCCTCCTGTTTGTGGTCCAGCGAGCGGCGAAGCAGCTCTCCCAGCCCGGCGACGATGTCTTCCGCCTCGCGGGTGCGGTTGTTGCGGATCAGGCTGGTGATGGAGTTGAGGGTGTTGAAGAGGAAGTGCGGATGCAGCTGCATCTTCAGCGCGTCGAGACTGGCGCGGACCAGCTTGGTTTCGAGCTGTGCATTGGCGACCTGCAGCTGGCTGGTCAGGCGCTGGCCGTCCCGCCACTGGCGGTAGAAACTGACGGTGTATATCGCCAGGACCAGGGCCAGATAAACCAGGGCCGGGAGGTAGCTCCAGCCCCGCATCCAGCGCAGGTCGTTCACGACGACCGGCAGGAAAGTGGCGGGCAGATGGTTGAGCAGCACGAGCCGGAACGCCTGCGCCACGATGAACAGGGCGGTGATGATGAGCGCGAGCAACCCGTGCAGGGCGACCGCCCACAGCCAGTGCCGGTCGGCGCGCGCCAGGCTTCGGTGCACCAGCAGGATCGCCGGGACAAACAGCCACCACAGGATTTCCAGCGGCCACAGATTGAGCTTGGTGGCGCGGAAGGTGGCCTGCGGTGAATCCTGCAGCCAGGCGCGGGCATCCCACAGCAAGAAGGCGACAAGCCCGACGGTGCCGGCCACCCAAATCATCAGCCAGATGCGCCAGTTGCGCCACCAGTCGCCGCCACCGTTGCCGTTAGCGGGATTCATGTGCGGGGATGGGATTCGGCTCTTGGGGCGACCGCCGGGGCCTCCAGCCAGAGTCGTTTGGGCGACTGGCGGGCGAGCGGGTCACCATACCAGCCCTTGACCTCGGCGGCCCGCAGGGTGTGGCGACGCTCGAACATCAGGGGCACCACCGGCACGTCAGCCATGGCCCGACGCTCCACCTGCTCCACGAGCGCCAGCCGTTCGCCGCCCGTCTTCTGGTTGGCCGCCGCCATCAGGCGGATGGTCTCATCGTCACGCCATTTGGTTTCGCTGTATTCCGCCGGCATCGTGAAGCTGGAAAGCAGGTCCGCCGGGTCGGGCACCGTGGCGATCAGGCCGCCGTAGATGACGTCGTAATCGCCCGCGTTGATCCGCTCGCTGCGCCGGGCGGGCGACTCGTAGGCCACGTAGGTGCGGATGCCCAGCTCCTTGAACCAGCGCTCACCGCAGGCCGTCGGGTAGGGATTGCCCTCCATCCAGAGCGGCAGCGCCATGCGCAGGACCGGGAAACCCTTCCCGGCCGGATAACCCGCCTCGGCCAGCAACCGGCGGGCCTCGGCGGCATCCTCCTTGAACAACGCCAGACCGGGCCGGCCGGGCATGTCGGGCACCCAGGACCAGGCCGGCACCAGCCGGGTGCGGTCGGATTCCTCGATCAGCTCCTCGCGGCTCAGCGCGAGCGCGAGGGCCCGGCGCACCCGCAGGTCGCGCAACGGGCCGCGCGTCACGTTGAAATAGTTCCCCACCACCCCAAGCTCGAGCTCCGACTCAACCGTCATCGCCCGGCGTGTGGGCCAGACGCGTCCGGCTGAAAGATTCACCGAAGGCATCAGGTCCGCCCGGCCCGCCGAGACCAGCAGGGCCCCCATGCTTGAGTTGGCGGCCCGGATGAACTGCACGCCAGCGAGCCGGACCCCCGCCCGCCCGTGATAGACGGGGCTGGCCTCCAACCGGTAACCATCGGCATTGGCCTCCCGCAGCCGGAAGGGACCGTTGGTGACCAGGGCCGACGGCTGTTCATAAAACGAACGGTCCGCCAGCACCTGCTCGGTCGAGTGGTGGAGCGGAGCCAGCAGCGGATCCGACAACTCGGCCAGCAGCGAGGTGCGCGGCTGGTCCAGCTCAACCTGCAGCGTAAGATCATCCAGGGCGCGCAAACCCACCGCCTCCGGCTGCTCGCGCTGGCCGCGGTGGTAGGCCTCGGCGTTCTTCACCGGAAAGAGCGTGAAGGCCAAGTCGACGCGGGCACGAAGCAGCCGCTGCCAGGCGCGCACAAAATCCTGGGCCGTGACCGGATCGCCGTTGCTCCAGCGCCCGTCGGGCCGGAGCCGCAGGGTCAGCAGACGGTGATCCTCCGACCAGGTCCAGCTCGCCGCCGCCGCCGGTTGCGGCTCCCCGGTGAGGGGATCACATTCCACCAGCGGCTCCCACAGGCTGAGGATGAACTGATTGTAGGTCGAAAGGGGCAGCAGCCGCACGTGCGGATCCGGGCGCAGCGTCTGCGTGTAGACGATCCGCAGGACATCCTCGTCCGCCACCGCGCGCCTCACCTCGGGCAAAGATTCCCGCGGGCCGAAAAACACCAGCGCCAGTCCACCGCCCAAAACCAGCAACGCCAGGCTCATCCACCAGTGATCGCGGGGCGTCGTAGTCATTGTGTTTGTCGGCCTAGCTAGCAGACGGTCCCAGCCAACGCAATGCGCGGGTCCCCGACAACCAGCGTGTGGCCAGTCTGCCGGAAGGCGCGACGAGTCTGCATAATTCCGCGCCGAAGCGCACTGGCGCAAAAAAGGCGGCCGGTGGGCCGCCGTGTTTTTGCCGGGGAAATCCCCTGTGTCTTATGCCTTGGGTCCGCCCTGCGCGAGGTTGCGGGCCCGGAGCCGCAGGCCGTTCAGGCGGATGAAGCCCGTCGCGTCGCTCTGGTTATACCAGCTCTTCACGCCCTCCATCGACGCGATCTTGTCGTCGTAGAGCGAATACTTCGACTTGCGGCCGCAGGTGATGATGTTGCCCTTGTAGAGCTTCAGCCGGACGGTGCCGGTGACATAGCGCTGGCTCTCGTCGACCATCGCCTGGAGCATCTCGCGCTCGGGCGCGAACCAGAAGCCGTTGTAGACGAGCTCGGCGTATTTCGGGATGAACCCGTCGCGCAGGTGCAGCACCTCGCGGTCGAGCGTGAGCGACTCCACCTGGCGGTGGGCCTGCATGAGGATCGTGCCGCCCGGGGTCTCGTAGACGCCGCGGGACTTCATGCCCACGAAACGGTTCTCGACGAGGTCGACGCGGCCGATGCCGTGCTTGCCGCCGAGCTTGTTCAGCGTCTTCAGCACGCCGCCGGGGGTGAGCTTCTTGCCGTTCACGGCGACGGCGTTGCCCTTCACGAAGTCGATCTCGACATACTCGGGCTTGTCCGGCGCGTCCTCGGGGGCGACAGAGAGCTTGAACATCGCCTTGTTCGCCTTCGTGGTCGGATCGAACCACGGATCCTCGAGGATGCCCGCCTCGTAGGAGATGTGGAGAAGGTTGCGATCCATTGAATACGGCTTCTTCAGCGAGGCCTCAACGGGGATCTTGTGCTTCGCGCAGTAGGCGATCATCTCGGCGCGACCCGGGAAAAGCTCGCGATAGGCCTCGATCTTCCACGGCGCGATGATCTGCAGGTGCGGGGCGAGTGCCATGTAGGTCAGCTCGAAGCGGCACTGGTCGTTGCCCTTGCCCGTGGCGCCGTGCGCAACGGTGTCGGCCTTTTCCTTCCGCGCGATCGCAACCTGCGCCTTGGCGATGAGCGGGCGCGCAATGGAGGTGCCGAGGTAATACTGGCCCTCGTAAATCGCGTTGGCCCGGATCATCGGGTAGATGAAATCCCGGGCGAATTCCTCGACGAGATCGATGGTGTAGTGCTTGGAAGCCCCGGTCTTAAGGGCTTTCTTGTCCAGGCCCTTAAGCTCCTCTTCCTGGCCGATATCAGCCGCAAAGGTGACGATCTCGGCGTCGTAGGTTTCCTTGAGCCACTTGACGATGACGGAGGTGTCTAGGCCTCCCGAGTATGCGAGGACGATCTTCATGGTAGGTTTCGCAGTGTTGGCAATCATCCCGGCTGCGCAAAGTAAAAATCAGGTATTTAAGGCCGAATGGCCCCTCTGGGGTTGCGTTTACCCCAGTGCCGGGGATGATCACCCCAGTTTCATGAGCAAGGCCCCACAGCGGTTCAGCCGTATTCCAGTGAGCGGATTCACGCTCGTGGAAATCATGATCGTCGTGGTCATCATCGGACTGCTGGCCGCCTTGGCCATTCCGGCTTTCCAGCGGGTGCAGCGTGCCTCGCAAAATGCCCGTATCATCAATGATTTTCGCGTCTTCTCGCAGGCTTTTGAAATCTACAACTCTCAGAATGGAGCCTGGCCGGCCAATGCCGGCTCCGGCGTCGTGCCTTCTTCGCCCGTGCCCATGGCCGGTGATTTCAAGGTCGCCTCGTGGCAGGCGGTCACCGTGATCGGCGGCCGCTGGAACTGGGACAACAACCTGAGCTCCGGCGGCAACGCGGGCATTTGCATCGCCGCCTTCACCTGCACCGACGAGCAGCTCACGCAGATCGACGAGAAGATCGATGACGGTGATTTGACGACCGGCAACTTTCAGAAAACCACGCCCACGCGCGTGATGTTTGTCCTGGCGACGGGGTCGTAACGGCCGCGGCCGTGTCTCAACCCCGCTCCCGGGCCAGCATGGCGAGGATCGCCTTCTGGACGTGCAGGCGGTTCTCCGCCTCGTCGAAAATCACGCAGCGCGGATGATCGAGCACCTCCTGCGTGACTTCCTCGCCGGCATGGGCCGGCAGGCAGTGCATGAAAAGCGCGTCAGGCTTCGCAGCCTCGAACAGTTTCTTGGTCACCTGGAATGGCATCATGCGCTTCTGCCGTTCGGCCGATTCGCCCTCCTGCCCCATGCTGGCCCAGACATCGGTGTAGACGATGTCGGCGTCAGCCACCGCCTCGTAGGGATCGGAAGTGAAGTGGAACGTGCCGCCCAGCTTTTCGGTCATCATCCGGATTAGCTTGCCCGGACCGTCACTGGCCGGACCGCCCAGCGAGACCTTCATGCCAAACAGGTTCGCGCCAAGAATCCACGAGTTCGCCATGTTGAAACCCGTGTCGCCGAGAAACGCGATCTTCCGTCCCTTGAGCGAGGCAAACAGGTCGCCGTCAGGGCCAGCCCAGCGCTCGGCCGCAGTGAAGGCATCGGTGTAGATCTGGCAGGGATGCAGAAAATCCGTCAGGGCGTTCACCACCGGCACCCCGCTGTCCTGCGCCAGCCCCATGATGTCGCCGTGGGCGTAGGTGCGCACCACCAACCCGTGCACGAAGCGGCCCAGCACCTTGGCGGTGTCGCTGATGGGCTCGCCGCGACCGATCTGGATGTCGTTGGTGTTGAGAAACAGCGGGTTGCCGCCCAGCTCGTGGATGCCGACCTCGAAGGACACGCGGGTGCGGGTGCTCGATTTGGCGAAGATCATCGCCCAGGTCTGGCCGGTCAGGGGTTTTTCATGACGACCCCGCTCCTGCTTGAAGTGGCGGGCCATTGAAAAGATCTGCACGACCTCGTCGCGCGTAAAATCGGTTTCCTGGAGGAAATGTTTCATGGCGTTCAGTTTTTTCTGGTTAACACGGTGCGGATGATCGCCGTCGCGCGGTCAAGGTGCTCCCTGGTGGCGATGAGCGGAGGCAGCAGCCGGACGGTGTTGGTGCCGGCCGCGGGCGCCAGCAGGCCCTCGTCGCGCAGCGCCGCGATGTAGGGGCCCGGCTCGCCGTGCAACAGCAGGCCGATCATATAACCGCGGCCGGTGATGGCCTTCAGCTGCCTGGGAAACTCCGCGACGAGCTGCTCCAGCTGCGTCTTCCACGCGGTGCCGTTGGTCTGCACCTTCTGCAGGATGTTGTCGCGCTCGAAGACGTCCAGGACCGCCAGGGCGGCCGCGCACGCCAGGGGCGTGCCGCCGAAGGTCGAGCCGTGTGAGCCGGGCGTAAACAGATCGGCGTGCTTCTCCGCCGCCCAGATGGCGCCCATCGGGTAGCCGCCACCCAGGCCCTTGGCCATGCCGATGGCGTCCGCCCGCACGCCGGAATGCTGGAAGGCGTAGAAGGTGCCGGTGCGGCCGAGCCCGCACTGCACCTCGTCGAGCATGAGCAGCAGGTTGTGCTTGTCGCAGAGCTGGCGCAGCCCCCAGAGGAATTCATCGGTGCACGGCGTGACGCCGCCCTCGCCCTGGATTGTCTCGAGGAAAATGGCCGCCGTGTTCTCGTCCACGAGGTCGGCGAAGCTCTGCAGGTTGTTCAGCTCGCCGAAGGAAAACCCGGTCAGCATCGGCCGGAAGCCCTTCTGGATCTTCTCCTGCGGCGTCGCGCTCATGCCGCCAAAGGTGCGGCCATGGAAGGCGTTCTTTGCGCCGATGATGCCGATGCACTTCCCCTCCACCCCCGACTTCCGCATCCCGTGCAAACGCGCGAGCTTGATCAGGCCCTCGTTGGCCTCGGTGCCGCTGTTGCAGAAGAACACCCGGCCGGGCCCGGCCTGCTGCACGAGGCGCCGCGCGAGTTCGCCCTGATTGGGGTGCCGGAAGAGATTGCTGCAATGGATGAGCTCGCCGGCCTGGCGGCGGATGGCCTCCACCCAGACCGGGTGACAATGCCCGAGCGCCGCCACCGCCACGCCCGAGGTGAAATCGAGGTATTCCCGGCCGGTATCGTCCCACACGTTGACGCCCGCACCGCGCACGATCGTCAGCGGCGCACGGCCGTAGTTCTTCATGACATAGGCGTCGTAAAGCTCGGCGGTGTTGGTGCGGACGATGGTCGGCAGGCTCATGGGAAAGAAGGAAGTCGGCAGTTTACGGATCCGGGAGACAAATGCACGCGCGCAATGCGCCGCGTGCCGGCGCTCAGCCGTGCACGATTTCGGTGCCCACGCCGCGATCCGTGAAGATCTCGAGCAGCAGGCTGTGGGGCATGCGGCCGTCCACGAAATGCACACGCTGGACGCCTTCCTGCAGGGCACGCACCGCGCTCTGCACCTTCGGACGCATACCCTTGTCGATGATGCCCTTCTTCTTGAGGCCATCCACCTCGCCGACCTTGACGGAGGAGATCAGGGTCGCGGGATTCTTCGGGTCGGCCAGCAAGCCGGGCACGTCGCTCATGTAGACCAGGCGGCGGGCGCGCAGCGCGCTGGCCACGCGGCCGGCCACGGTGTCGGCGTTCACGTTGTAAGGCTTGCCGTCGTAACCCTCGGCCACGGGCGAGATCACCGGCATGAAGCCGTCGGCAATCTCCTTCTTGATGAGCTTCACCTTCACCTCGGTGACATCGCCCACGAAGCCAAGGTCGATCTTGTTGCCGTCGTCGTCGGTCTCGAGCTTCTGGCAGACGAGCACACTGTCGCCGGCCAGGCCCTTCGGCTTGGCCTTCACGGCGGAAAGGGTGTCGCAGACCTCCTTGTTCACGATCTCGTCGAGGGTCTTCTTGACGATTGCGATCGTGGCCTCGTCGGTGACCCGCAGGCCGTTGATGAAATTCGCCTTCAGGCCGGAGGCGTCCATCGCCCGGTTGATGGCCTTGCCGCCGCCGTGCACGACGACGACGTTGATGCCGACCGCCGCGAGGAACGCGATGTCCGTGGCCACGCTCTTGCGCACGGTCGGATCGGGATCGTCCATGAAGCTGCCGCCGTATTTAACGACGAAGGTGGCGCCGCGAAAGTCCTGGATGTAAGGCAGGGCCTCAAGAAGCACGCGCGCTTTGGCAATGACCTCGGAAACGTCCATCAGGAGGTCAGGAGCGGGCAAAAGTCTGCGGCGCGGTGTTCATCAGTTGTCGTGTGGCTGAATCTGTTAAGGCAATGCGCGCAGATTTCACTAAAAAAATGCGGTGTCTGGCAAATGTCACCCGGCTCACTCGCTCTTGTTGTAGTGCACGTAGCCTTCGGTGAGGTCGGTCGCAAGCAGCCGGAACGACGCTTTGCCGAGGTGCAGGTTGAGCGTGATGGTGAAGCGGCGGGCCTTCACGATCTCCTTCCACTTGGGCTTGAGGTCAGCGTGCGGCTTGCCGGCGGTCATGGCCGGCGTGTCGTTGTAGAGGATGTCCAGCTTGGCCTCGACCAGCTTGGCGCCGGCATAACCGGCCGCGTCGGCCAAGCGGCCCCAGTTGGGATCCTCGCCATACCAAGAGGATTTCACGAGCAGGGAGTTGCCGATGGCGCGGGCCACCTTCTCGGCGTCATCCGCGGAAGCGGCGCCATTCACCTTCACCTCGACGACCTTGGTGATCTTCTCGCCGTCGGAGACGATCTTGTCAGCCAGGACCTCGCAGGCCTTCCAGACCGCCTCGGCGAACAGGACGCGCAGCTCGCGCGGGCTCTTGTCGCCGACGCTGACGCCGGAGTGGCCGTTGGCCAGCATGAGCACGGTATCGTTGGTGCTCATGTCGCCGTCCACCGTGATACAGTTGAAGGTGCCGGTGACCGCCTCGGAGAGGGTCTTCTGCAGGAAGCTGCGCGGCACGGAGAAATCCGTGGCGAGGAAGGCCAGCATCGTGGCCATGTTCGGCTGGATCATGCCGGCGCCCTTGGCGATGCCGGAGACAAAGTGCTTCTTGCCGTCGTAGGTGAAGCTGACCGTGACGGTCTTGGGCTTCGTGTCCGAGGTGAGGATCGCGCTGGCGGCCTTGTGGCCGTGGTCGGCGGTGCGGCCCTTCTCGCTGACGGTGCGCTCGAGGCCCTTGAGCAGCTTCGGCATGGGCAGCGGCTGGCCGATGCGGCCGGTGGAGCAGACGAAGAAGGAGGTCGGCTTCAGGTTGAGCGAGGCCGCGATCCGCTGCGCGGTGGTGTGCGCGTCCGCCAGGCCGTCGGGGCCGGTGCAGGCGTTGGCGTTGCCGGAGTTGGCCACGATCCCGTGGAACGGCCCGCCGTGCGCGAGGTGCTTCTGGCAGAGCAGCACCGGCGCGGCCTTGACGGCGTTCTTGGTGAACGTGCCCGCGGCCGTGCAGGGGCGCAGGGAAAAGAGCAGTGCGAGGTCGAGGCGCTTGAGGTCGTGTTTGTCGCGGATGTCACAGGCTACACCGGCGGCCTCGAAGCCGGGCACGTCCGTGATGCCGGCGCTGTCGGGAGTAACGAGCAAATGGGTCGTCATGGATGGGGCGGAAAAATCAGGCCAGCCCGGCGGTCTCGGGCAGGCCTAGCCACAGGTTCATGATCTGGACGGCCTGGCCGCTCGCGCCCTTGACGAGATTGTCGAGGGCGGAGGTGATCACGAAGTTGCCGGTCCGGGCATCAAGCACGGCGGAGATGTCGACGCGGTTGGTGCCGACGGTGTGCGCCGTATCGGGCGTCTCGCCGGACGGCAGGATGGTCACGAAGGACCGGCCGGCATAGGCGGTTCGCCAGGCGGCGTAGAGGGACTCGATGGTGGCGCCGGGCGCCGCCGGGACGGTGATTGTGGTGGCGATGCCGCGGCGCATCGGCGCCAGGTGCGGGTTGAACTGCAGCACGACCTTCGCGCCGGTCGCGGCGGACAGCTGCTCCTCGATCTCGGCGAGGTGCCGGTGCTTGGTCAGGCCATAGGCCTTGGCGCTCTCGGTGCGCTCGACGTAAAGATAGGTCTCCTCGAGCTTCTTGCCGGCGCCACTGACGCCGCTGAAGGAGTTCACCACGATGTGCTCGCGCGAGACGAGGCCGGCCTTGAGCAGCGGGAGGAGCGGCACGAGCGTGCTGGTCGGGTAGCATCCCGGCGCGGCGGCGAGCTTGAGCTCCGTCTTCCACTTCGGATCGGTCAGCTCGGGCAGCACGAATTTTGCCGTCGGCAGCAGCTCGGGAGCGTGGTGGGCGCCATAATATTTCTCGTAGGTCGCGAGGTCGACGACGCGGAAGTCGGCGCTCAGGTCGACCACCTTGCGGCCGGCCGGCACGAGGGCCTTGGCGAAGTCGGCCGCCGCCCCGTGCGGCAGGGCCAGGAACCAGAGGTCGATGTCACTGCGGGCGGCGAGGGCCTTGGCGTCGGAATCGATGAACTTCAGCTGGTCGGCCGCGGTGCCGCGCAACGACGGAATGAGGGCGGAAACCGGTTTGCCCGCGTGCTGACGCGATGTGACCGCCGTCAGTTTGACCTGCGGGTGACCGAGGAGGAGTTTGACCAGAACTTCGCCGGAGTAACCCGACGCGCCGACAATGCCGACATTCATTTAAGGGAGTGGTAGAATTATGAATTCCCGCGGGGGAATCGAGAAGTTTCGTGACCGCCAAAGAAAGAAGCGGAGGCCGTGAGGCGCTCCGCTTCGGGGGAAAACGTGTTCCAGGATCGGGCGATTAACGCTTGGAGAACTGGAAGCGCTTGCGGGCGCCGGGCTGGCCGGCCTTCTTGCGCTCTTTCTCACGGGGATCACGGGTGAGGTGACCGGCCTTCTTGAGGGTGACGCGGAGCTCGGGATTGAACTTCAGCAGGGCGCGGGCGATGCCGTGGGCGACGGCGCCGGACTGGCTGCTGATGCCGCCACCGGCGACGTTCACGGAGACGTCGAACTTGTCCTTGCTGTCGGCCGTGACCAGGGGGGCGACGGCGCGGCGCACGAAGTTGTCGTGCGTGAAATAGACTTCGAACTTGCGGTCGTTGACGGACAGCTGGCCGGAGCCGGCGACGAGGCGGACGCGGGCCGTGGAGGTCTTGCGACGACCGGTGCCGAGATAAACGGAGGTTTCAGCGCTCATGGATTACTTTAAAGCTTAACGGGGTTCTGCGCCTCGTGATCGTGCGCGGCGCCCGCGAAGACGCGGAGCTTGGTGAGCATTTTGTCGGCCAGACGGTTGTTCGGGAGCATGCCCTTGACCGCCTGCTTGATGATGAATTCGGGTTTCTGGCGGCGCACGTCGGCGAGCTTGCGATACTTCTCGCCGCCGACGTAGCCGGAGAACGACATGTATTCGGTGGTCTCTTCCTTCTTGCCGGTGAGGGCAATCTTGCTCGCGTTGATGACGACAACGAAGTCGCCGGTGTCGACGTGGGGCGTGTAAGTGGGCTTGTGACGGCCGCGAAGGATGTTGGCGGCTTTAACGGCGAGACGGCCCAGCACCTTGCCTTCGGCATCGATCAGATACCATTTGGGCTGCACTGTCTCTTTCTTGGCCAGATAGGTTTTCATTTGCGGAAAGGGGCCAAAGGGAAGGATTTCGCCTACCCCTGTCAACCCCGAACCTTTCACATTCCTGAATACCACCCGCCGGATGGCTTAACCCTTCAAAAATCGAGGGTTACGCCAAATGTGACCCACAGATTCCCGCGCGAAGCGCGACCAAAGGGACCATTTGTTGCCGAGCGGCCAAAGCTGTCGGCGTAATGCAGCCCGGCCACCACCGTCGTATGTGCACCGATACGATACGGGAGGTGCACTTCCCCGCCCCAATAGCCGTAACTGTCATGGCGCCGCGGTCCCGGCGCATCCGGGCGCCAGTCATCACCGCTCACCCATCCTCCAAAGAGGTTCACTTCGAGGAACGCCCCCAGTTTGGTCAGCGCGATGCTGCGAGCGACCGCCGCCTGCACCGTGTCAGCCCGTAAACGGAAGTCGTGATAGTAGGCGAAGCTCGGCGTAAAGCCGCCAAGCGGCGCCGTCGTGACTGTGAGGCCGGCCTCGAACGAACGATCCACGCCGCCGGCCGGCACCCCGTCGAACCAAGCGTGGGCCACCGAGGCTTCCAACGTGAATCCATCCACGGGTTGCCACCCGTAGGCGGCATTCAGGCTCACTTCCCGGGTATCGTCGTCGTCAAAGGGCTGGTTGACCCAAAGTCCGCCGCGCAAGCGCTCGTGGCTGAACTCCACGGCCGCCTGGGCGGAATCGCCGGCGCGCTCGACCCCGCGGAAGACATGGCTGGAGGCATACGCCACATCGACCCGCAGCGGCGGCGCCTCCTCTTGCGCCCGACCCGGGGCCCAGGCCAAAAGACCGAGCCCAAGAAGGAAAATTTTATGGGGAAAACGCATGGCCGCCGCTGGCCATGGATGTGTTTGTTTTTGCCCCTGTTGTCCACACACTCGTTGCAGCCATGAATCCCGCCACCCGTTCAAACCTCATTGCCGCCGGCCTGCTTGGTTTCACCGGGGTCGCGCTGGGCGCGTTTGGCGCGCATGCCTTGAAGGAAACCCTCGCGGCCAATGGCACGACGGCCACCTGGCAGACCGCCGTCCTTTACCACCTGATCCACGCGGTAGCCTTGGCCGCCCAACCGGACCGGACTTGGGTGGGCCGATACTGGATCGCTGGCGTGGTTCTGTTTTCCGGCTCCCTCTACTGCCTTGCGCTCGGCGGGCCGAAATTCCTCGGTCCGATCACTCCCTTGGGCGGGGTGGCCCTGCTCCTCGGCTGGGCCCTGCTGGCCTGGCACGCATTTAAATCGCCCCAGGCATGAAGCTGCCTCCGCCCCTGCTCGCCGCCCTTGCCGCCCTGCGTTCCGCCGGCGGCCGGCCACGCCTGGTCGGCGGCTGCGTGCGCGACTGGCTCCTGGGTCTAGAGCCCAAGGACTTTGATGTGGAGGTCTACGGCCTCGACTATGAGACGCTCGGCCGCGCGCTCGCGCCGTTCGGCCCGACGGACCTTGTCGGCCGCAGCTTCGGCGTGCTCAAGGTCCGGCTCGAGGGCGCGGAATACGATTTCAGCCTGCCGCGCCGCGAGTCCAAGACCGGCGCCGGCCATCGTGGCTTCGCCGTCGCGCCCGATCCGGCGCTGACCGAGGCCGAGGCCGCCGCGCGCCGCGATTTCACGATCAACGCCATCGCCTACGATCCGCTGGAAAACCGGCTGCTCGACTTCCACGGCGGCGCCGATGACCTGAAGAAGAAAATCCTGCGTCACACCGGCCCCGCCTTCGTGGAGGATCCCTTGCGCGTGCTGCGCGCCTTCCAATTCGCCGCCCGCTTCGAGCTGACGCTCGCACCCGAAACTATCGCGCTGTGCCGCTCGATCAGTGACACCTACGCCGAACTGGCCGTTGAACGCGTGTGGGGCGAATGGGACAAGTGGGCCACGAAGGCTGTAAAGCCTTCGCTCGGCATCAACGCGCTCAAGCAGACCGGGTGGCTGAGGCATTTCCCGGAGGTCGCCGCGCTCGATGGCGTTCCCCAGGAGCCCGAGTGGCATCCCGAAGGCGACGTGCTCGTTCATACCAACCACTGCCTCGACGCCCTGGTGGGACTGGACACGTGGCGCAATGGCCCGCCGCCAACCCGGCGATTACTGTCCCTCAGCGTGCTTGCCCACGACTTTGGCAAGGCCACCACGACCAAGCAGGCCGAGCGCCGCGGCAAGCTGCGCTGGGTCAGCCCCGAGCACGAGGCTGCCGGCGGTCCGCTGACCGACACCTTCCTGACGCGCATCGGCGCGCCGCTCGACCTGATCCCCCGCGTGCGCCAGCTGGTGGTGAACCACCTGCTGCACCACCAAGGCGCCGAGGAATACCGCGACACCACGGTGCGCCGCCTCGCCCGCAAGATCGAACCGGCCACGATCGACGAGCTGATCGCCGTGATGCAATCCGACCACCTCGGCCGACCGCCCCTGGTCTCCGCCGAGACTGTGCGCCGGTTGGACCACCTGCGCCGCGCCGCCAAACGGCTGGCACTGGAGCATACCGCCCCGAAGCCCATCGTGCTGGGCCGGCACCTGATCAGCCTCGGGCTGCATCCCGGGCCCCAGTTCAAACCCGCGCTGGAGGCCGCATTCGAATCCCAGCTGGACGGCGCATTTCATGACGAGGCCGGCGGCCTCGAGTGGATGCGAAACTATTTGCGGGCCCATCCCCCGGTTTTATCCTCGTCCTCCACCTCCACGCCATGAGCACTCCCAACCAACTCGACCAACTCAAGCAGTTCACCACCGTCGTGGCCGACACCGGCGACTTCGCCAGCATGAAGGAGTATGCCCCGCGCGATGCGACGACCAATCCCAGCCTGATTCTCAAGGCCGCCGCCCTGCCCGCCTACGCCCACCTGCTCGACAAAGCCGTCAAGGATGCCGGTGCCTCCGCCAGCACCGAGCAGGTCATCGACCGGCTGCTCGTGCTCTTCGGTCAGGAGATCCTCAAGATCGTCCCGGGCCGCGTTTCCACCGAGGTGGACGCACGCCTCTCCTTCGACCGCGACGGCTCGATCGCCAAGGCCCGCGAAATCATCGCCCTCTACGAAAAGGCCGGCATTCCGCGCGAACGCATCCTGATCAAGCTCGCCTCGACCTGGGAGGGCATCAAGGCCGCCGAGCTGCTCCAAAGGGAGAAGATCAACTGCAACCTGACCCTGCTCTTCTCGTTCGCCCAAGCCGTCGCCTGCGCCGAGGCCAAGGTCCAGCTCATCTCGCCCTTCGTCGGCCGCATCCTGGATTGGTATAAGAAAAGCACGGGCAAGGATTATGCCCCCACCGAGGATCCCGGCGTCAGGTCCGTCACCGAGATCTACACCTACTACAAGAAGTTCGGCTATGCGACCGAGGTCATGGGCGCGTCCTTCCGCAACAAGGGCGAGATCACCGAGCTCGCCGGCTGCGATCTGCTCACCATCAGCCCGCAGCTGCTCGCCGAGCTCAAGGCCGGCACCGAGCCGCTCGTCCGCAAACTCGACCCGGTCAAGGCCAAGGGCGCCGACCTGAAGAAGGTCAGCTTCGACGAGAAGGGCTTCCGCTTCGCCTTCAACGAAGACGCCATGGCCACCGAAAAGACGGCTGAGGGCATCCGCGTGTTTGCCGCCGACATCGTCAAGCTCGAGCAGCTGATCAAGCAGAAGCGCGGCTGAGCGGCCGCCAGCCACGGCCCCCGCCCCTTGTCGCCGACATCGGCGGAGCCGTGCCTTCAGCCTCAAACAGACGCCCGCCGGCACGCCCCCCCCCGGCCGGCGATCAATTGAGCGGCAAATACCCAAGCGCTGGAACTGCCGCCGGATTGACCGGCGAGCCCCGTCCCGTCAGCTTGCTCCGCATGAAGTCCGTCACCCAAGCCCGCGTCCTGCTGTTCGCCATCCTGCTATCGGTGCATGCCGCGGCGGCCGGCGGTGAATTCACCAAGAACCTGACTCCGGAAAACCTGCGCTCGGCCGGTCTGGTGAAGCTGACCCCGGAAGAGATCGCGCAGCTGGAAATACTCATCGAGCGCTACAAGACCGGCGCCGTGGAACAGGCCGTGGCCGCCGTGCCGCCCGTCCTGCCGGCACCGGCCGCGCAACCGGTGCCTGAAACCAAATCCGCCAGCATCCTGCCTGACTGGGTCGGCGCCCTGATCACCCTAAAGCGGGCCGAGAATCAACCCGCCACCAAATCCCAGGTCCTGGAAGCCCGGCTGGTGGGCGAGTTCAAAGGCTGGAGCGGGCGCACCAACTTCAAGCTGGAGAACGGCCAGGTCTGGACGCAGGTGAACAATGATTCCTACCCCTACACCCCGGCGCTGAAGTCACCCAAGGTGAAGATTTTCCCGGCCACCTTTGGCACGTTCTGGTTGGAGATCGAGGGCGTGGGTCAGCGCTGCCGCGTGAAGCCGCTCAGACTGGAATAAATCAATTGTCGCCGGTCGGCTTGGCCGGCATCGAGATTACCTCGAGCGGGGCAATCCTGACTTTGCCCGGATCACCCGGCCCCGGGACAAATTTTTTCAGGAACCCGTCAATCTTGGCGTAAAAGGCGATGCGTTTCTCCTCCATGCGGAAGCCATGGCCCTCGTCTTTTTCGATGATGAGTTCATAGGGCACCTGGGCGCGCTTCAGCGCGCGCTCGATATCATAAGCCTGGTCGATCCGGACACGGGGATCGTTCCGCCCATACGCCATCAGCAACGGCACCCGGATGCGATCCGCGAAGTTTACCGGCGAGGTGTCATGCAGGCGTTTCTTGTCTGCGCTGTCCGCCAGGTTGCCGATACGGGTGTTCATCCAATACATGCGGTCCGCCGGCTGGGCCCTGGGAATGAGATTATTGATGTCAACCACGCCGACATAATTGATGCCGGCGCAATACAGCTCCGGGGTATAGACCAAACCGGCCATGGTGGCGTAGCCGCCGTAACTGGCGCCAGCGATGATCACCCGCCTGGCATCCGCCAGACCCTGATCCACGGCCCACTTCACGCCATCCGAGAGATCATCCTGCATTTCCAAACCCCATTTCTTGAAACCCGCCGCCTCGAACCAGTCGCCAAAACCGCCGGAACCCCGGAAGTTGATTTGCAGCACCGCGTAGCCGCGGTTGGCATAAAACTGCACCTCGGGATCATAGCCCCAGGTATCGCGCGGACCGTAGGGGCCCCCGTGCGGATGGATGATGAGCGGCAGATTCTTCGGATCACGCCCGACCGGCAGGGTCAGGTAACCGTGGAGGGTGAGGCCATCGCGGGCCTTGAAGGAAACGGGCTTTACCGGAGCCATCAGCGCCGGATCAATCGCCGGGCGGATGACGGCGAGTTCACTGACCTTCTGGCGTTTCCGATCATAAATATAGAACACGCCGGGATCACGGTCGCTATAGGACCGGAAAATGATCTTCGAGCCATCCTCGGCAAATTGCACCGGCTCATGCACCGTGTCCGGCAGGGCTTTTTCCATGCGGCCGTGGACCTCCCTCATCTCCGGATCGAGCCAGTGAAAGCGCCGACGATCGGCCTCATACTGGATACCCACGACCTTGCGCTTGAATTCATCGTAGATGATAGGCTCCACGCCCTGACTAAACGGGGGCGCAATATCATAGGTGTCATCCGCCAGGACCAAATCACCCATGGTTTTTGTCGCGGTGTCGTAACGGTAGATCGCCCGGGTCTTGCGCCCGAGGTTGGACCAGACGAAGACCGTCCGATTGTCGCCGTCAAAGGCAAGGGGTGCCCAGCCTTCGCCCCCAAACGGGAAGGAGGCAATCTCCTGCCACTCGGCCTGGTTGGTATCGCGATACAAGACCCGCACGGTATTGGTCAGATTGTCGGTAAGCACCGCCATCCGGGGGACCTGGTTGCGATCGATCACATAGTCGGAAACATTGCCGGGCGCGCGGGCGATCGGGGCCGACAGCCTCCCGGTCTTGAGGTTCATCAGGGCGACATCCCACCAATCGCGATAGGTGATGCCCGCCAGCACGAGCATGTTCTTGGGGTCCCCCCGCAAGCGCTGCCCCAGTCTGACCGGCCGGTCAAACGGCAGGGTCACCGCGTCGGACCCGTCCGGATTGACCGCGTAAACCCGGAAGGTTTCCCGACCGCCGTCGTCGGCAAGGAAGAGAATCCGATTGTCATTCGCCCAAAACGGCGAAGTCGCCTGCTTGTCGGTGAAGCTGCTGAGGAGGTTCTTGGTGCCCTTCTCCAAGTCCACAACCGCGAGGTTCTGGCGGCGTTCATGCGGCACGAGACAAAGGATTTTCTTGCCGTCGGGCGAGAACTGCAGGTTCGACATGGTCGGATTCTGAAACAGGGTCTCGACCGGGATTTCCGGGGGGACCACCGGGGCGGCCAACGCCACCGTGATCAACGCGGGAAACGCAACCAGCGCAACAAGGGTAGTTTTCATCAGTGTGTGTGCTGCCACGAAAGCGACGGGTAAACGCGGTGTCAGGCGCAAAAAAAACGGGCTCCCCTGCGGGGAGCCCGTGAGTGTTTCAGCCGTGGCCGAAGGACTTAGAATTCCTTGCGGACGCGGAGATAGATGAAGCGACCCATGGCGGCAGCGCCGTAGGTGTTCGGGTCGAAGCTCGACGTGTCGTAGCCGTTGAACGGCGGCGTCTTGTCGAACAGGTTGTTGACGCCAAGGGTCAACGTGGTGCCCCAGAAGCCGCGATAGCTGAAGGACGCCTGATAGAGACTGAAGGCGCCTTCATCCCAGCCCGCCGCAGTGTATCCGTCGTTGAAGTAAGCGCCGATGTAGTCGCCACCAAACGAAGCGCCGTAATCCTTGTAGCGCCAGCCCACGCTGGCCTGACCGCGCCATTTCGGGTTGTTGTAGAGGCCGATGTTGTCGAAGTAACCGCCGCCCAGGCCGGAGTCGCTGCCGATCTCCAGGATACGGGTGGCCTCGGCGCTGAAGGTGAAGTCACCATAGCGGGTGTTGTTCAGGCGATAGTTAACGCCGATATCAAAGCCCCGGTAGATCTGGTAGGCGTCGGGGTTGTTCGACGGCACCGAATCAATGCGCAGGATGGGACCACCGGCGCCGTCGCGAACGATCGCATCCGGGAACTGGGCGCGACCGCGCTCGGAGAGCAGGTAGGTCGCACTCGGGGTCACGATGACCTGGTTGATGCGGAACTTGAAGTAATCGAAGCTGACCGAGAGGTTCTTCACCCCGCCGATGTCTTCCACCACGAAGCCGCCGTAGAAGCTCTTGGCCGTTTCCGGGAGCAGGCCAGGGTTACCGCCGGTGACGATACGCTGCTGCTGCGGGGGATCCGACAGGCGCAGGGGGTCCTGCAACAGACCGGACGAGAAGGCGATGGTCTGCGAAGCGTAGAGCAGACCGAGCGCCGGGGCTTGGAAGGACTCCGAGTAGGAGCCGCGAAGCAGCACGCTGGCGAGCTTGGTCTTCGGCAGCGTGATCTTCAAAGCAGCCTTGGGCTTGGTCGTGTTGCCAAAGTCGCTGTAACGCTCGTGACGGACCGCCGCCTGGAGTTCCAGGAACTTGGTGACCGGCGCCGTGACCTCCATATAGAATGAGGAAACCTCGCGGTTGCCCCAGAGCGGCTGACCGCCACCGGAGCCAAGGTAGGCCGCCGTATCAGGGTTGGTGACGAGTTCGTCCTCACGATACTCGGCACCGGCCGCGATGCCGAGTTCACCAGCCGGCAGATCGAAGAGCGCGCCGGAGATGCTGGCGTCAAAGCTCGTGCTCTCGGCGCGATTGGAGGCCGTCGAGGTGGTAAACAGCGCGTTGGCCAGGTTGGGATTCGAGGAAGGGCCGAACGGATTGAAGTAAGAACCGACGAAACCCGACAGCGTGCCGTTCAGGGCGGCCTGATAGGTCGTGGCCCGGATGGCATTGCGAGAGATTGTCGTCACGCGGTTCATGCCGTAGGAGGCACCGGTTTCCCAGTCCCACTTGTCCATGATGGTTCCCTTGAGCCCAACGAGGAAGTTGGCGGCCACTGATTCGGTATCGAACTTGCGCACGGGACCGAAGTTGGTGCGGGCCAACAGCGTCGTCACGGGGATGCCGAACGGGTTGTAGGGGCTGGCGACCGGCAGGGAGAGACCCTCGGTCGAGAAGTTGATCACGCCCGGGGTGAACGCGTAGAACGTGAAGTTGTCACTGTAGGTGAACTTGGCGAAGGCCGTCATGGTCTTGCTGATGTCATGCTCGAACTCGGCGAAGGCGCTCGTATAGAAGTAGGCAGGATAGCGCTGGTAGGTTTGCACGAAGTCGTAGCGATTTACATTGGCGACCGAGGTGGTGCGGCTGAAATCGCTGAGCTGCGGATTCGCGAGGAGGCCGCCTCCGTTGATCACCAAGGTGCCGCTGGCCGGCAGACCCAGCGCCGCGCCGAGGGCCGCGTTGATCGTGATATTGGCCGGGAAGTTCAGCGTGGAATTGTTGTTCTGGCCGCGGCCAGAAGCGCTGTAGTCCGTGGACTTGATATCGTAATCGCGCAGGAAGTTCGAGTTGGCGCTCTTGAAGTCCACTGCCGCCATCATGCGGGTCTTACCGGTGCCGGAACCCGCAACAGCACTGATCTGCTGGATGCCGGTGTCATGGCCCTGGGTGTTGCCATAGTAGCCGCTAACGGCCAGGCCGGAGTAGTTTTTCTTCAGCTTGATGTTCAGCACGCCGGTGATGGCGTCGGAGCCGTAGATGGCGGAGGCACCGTCCTTCAGGAACTCAACGCTGTCGACCGCGGCGGCCGGAAGGCTGTTGAAGTCGAAGACCGAGCGATTGCCACTGTTCGTGAGCGCATAGGGCACTGCCCGACGGCCGTCGATCAGGGTCAGGAAACGCTGCGAACCGAGACCACGGATGTTGGTCGTCGCGGCGCCGCGTAGGAAGCTGGCGGTCTGATAGATGGAGTTGGCCGAGCCCGTGTTGAAAGGCAGGCTCTGGATGAAATCACCGATGTTGGTGTAACCCTTGGCTTCGATTTCGGCCGAGGAGTAGGCGACGACCGGGGCAGGGGTTTCAATATCCCGGCGCATGATGCGCGAACCGGTGACGGAGAATTTTTCCAAGGTGACAGCTTCTTCCTTGGCAGCGTCAGCCGCTTCCGGCGCTTGGGCAAAAGCGGCATTGGCCGCGAACAGCGAAAGCCCGGCGCCAAAAAGCGCCAACGGCTTCCGTAGGTAACTTACGGAGCTATTGTTCATAGTTCGGTTGTGTGTTGTGTTGGTAGGAAACCACCCGTGACAGGCTAATTTCTTGCGCCGATACGCGCATTATTGCCTTCGAAACTCAATCTCTTTTTACCAGACGGTCGGTGCACCCGGCTCATACTCCCCCACACCTCAAGACAATCCCGGTTCGGCTTCTAACCAACTGACTCCCGCCGTTTTAAGCTCGAGCCCGTGCTCAACGAACGCGTTTGACGCGGATCCAAAGCCCTTCCTTGAGCAGCGTCATTTTCCAGCCCCCAAGCCGTGATGGCCTGATTTCCACCTCGGGATCCACCATCAGGGGGAAAAAACGGTTCTCGGATTGGTCCTGCTGCCAGACCTGGTCATTCGCCAAGGCGAACCGCGTGTGCCCGGTCCACCCACGAAAGTCGCCCCTGATGCGCGTGCGGATGACTTCCGTCTCGTCGTCTTCCCGGGGCGCCAGGCCGAGATTGGCCTTTTTCTGCTCCAAGGCCGCGGCCCGGGCCTCCGCCCGGCCTTCTTCCCGCGCCTTTTCGGCGACCAACGGGATGGTCTGGCCGGCTTGTGCCTCCGCAAAGCGCCTGGCGAACCGGTCGATCAAGGCCCGCTGCTCGGCGCTGAGCTGGTCGAAACCAGCCGCCTTGCGCTCATCCGGAGTCAGGTGCTGCCAAAAATCCTCCGCCGCCTGGGCCGGAAGGATGAGCAGCGCCAGCAATGTCGCTATGGAAAAGCCTCTCATGGCCGAATCCTTGAGGAGAGTTTGACCGGATTCCATTTTTTAATGACCGGACAAGAAAAAGGGCGGCCCGTTGCCGGGCCGCCCTTGGAAGCATGGGCCGTGAGGCTGCGAACGCTGCTTAGAAGCGGTAGCGGGCCTCGATGAACATCAGGCGACCGATCGGATTGTAGGTCGAGATGTCAGCATTCGACTCCGTGAAGGTGCTGCCCGCCATCGGGATGCCTTCGTTGAAGACGTTGTTGGCGCCGAGGCGAACGCTCAGGCCGTTGAGCCAGGAGGACTCGGAGCCGAAGGTGTAAGCCACGCCGACATCGAAGGAGTTGTAGGCCTCGACGGTGGCATCATAACGGACATCGGTCTCGCCGGGCGCGGCGTTGACGTCCTCGACTTCGGGGATGTGGGTCCAGCCGAGGTTGGCGCGCCACTTGCCGCGGCTCCAGACGACGCTGGTGTAGGTCATCCACTCGGGGATCGTGCCGTTGAAGTTGGTAGCATAACCGGCCGTCTCGGTCTCCGGGTTGCCCGGGAGGTCGATATAGCTGTAGCTGTTATACCAGGCACCGGCCAAGCTGAAGTCGAAGCGGCCCAGCTGGTCCGAGTTCCAGGTGTAGTCGACCTTCAGGTCGATGCCCGAGAGCGACTGCTCCGAGATGTTGACCAGGGTGTCGGTGACGTAGATGTCATCGATCGGGTTGCTGCCGATCTGGCCGGCCGCCGTGATCGGGTTGCCGGTGAAGAAACCGGCGGTGCCCTGAGCGGTGCTGATCTTGACGAAGGAGGCGTAGGGGGAAGCCGTGCCGTTGAGCTCGACGTCCTGCAGGATGGTGGCCGAACCAATGCTGGTGATCAGGTCGGTCTGCGTGATGTCGAAGTAGTCGAGCGAGACCGCCAGGCCCTTGACCGCCTTGGGCGACCAGACGACACCGAAGGTGAAGTTTTCCGAGTTGGAAGGCTTCAGGTTCGGGTTGGCACCGGAGCGCGAGTTGGCCTGGCCGACGATCGGGGCGCCGCCGCCGAAGCGATCGAGCGAGAGCGAATCGGTGAAACCGACGCCACCGGGCCCGAAGAGGTTGAACAACGTGGGCGCCGAGAACGATTCCGAGTAGGTCGCGCGGACGGCGAACTGGTCGTCAACCGGGAGCCAGCGCAGCGAGAACTTCGGCACGGAAGGATCATCCGTGTCGCTGTATTTTTCCTTGCGGAAAGCGGCGGTGAGCTCGAGGAGATTGGCGAAGCTCTGCTTGTTGTCGCCCCCGAAGACCGGGATGCGGACTTCGGCAAAGGCGGCCCAGACATTGCGGCCCGAATCAAACGGATCGAGCGTGGTGGCCGAGTCCCAGGTGAAGGTCAGGGTCTGGCTGCCGCGGTCGGCGGTCTGCTTCAGGGTCTCGGTGCGGTATTCCGTGCCGACAGCGAAGCCCACGGGGCCGGCCGGCAGCTCGAACATCTCGCCGACCAGGCGGACATCGTAGGTGGTCAGGGTCGAGGTCGCGGTGCCGAGCGCCGTGCCGAAGATGCCGGAGGCATCGATGGCGCCAGCCGCCTGCTCACGCGCGAAGTAGTTCAGATCACCGGCGGCGACGACGGCCACGCGGGTGGCGGTGTCGATGACGCCGTCGTTCTGATACTGCTGCTTGATGATGTTCTTGTTGGCGCCGGCTTCCCAGGAGAAGTTGTCGCCAAACGTGCCCTTGAGACCGATCACGCCACGGATGCTGTCGGTGTCGTAGCGGTAGATGCGGGGATGATCCACAAAGCGGTTGCGCACGGTAACCGTGACGTCAAACGGGTTGTAGGCGTAGCCCGCCGGGGCGGAATAGTTGGTCGGCTGGGCGTTGAGCTGCGAGGCCGTGCCGGTCTGGGTGTAGAGCATGTCGCCGAACACCGTCAGGTTATCCGTCCACTTATGCTCGAAGTTCGTCGTGACGCTCTTGCGCTCGTTGCGCAGCAGCAGGGTCACGTAGTTCGCGAGGTTGAACGAATATTGACCGTCCGAACCGTAGAGAGGACCGAAGGACAGGGCGGTGGGATCGACCTTGATGTAGGTGCCGTTGGCCACGAGTTGGGCAGCGGTCAGGTCCTGGTTCAGGGGCGGAGCATTCAGACCCGGCTTCAAGATATAGTAGCTAGAGCCGATATTGACCACACCACCGAAGGTCGGGGTGCCATAGGAGGGATTGCTGAAGCTGCGCTCGAACTGCCAGAGCGGATCCGAGTAGGACCACTCCGCGGAAACGGTGATGCCCGTCTTGTCGGTGCTCGTGCCGCCGACGATGGAAAACTTGCGCTGCGCGTAGTTGCCGTCGTTGTCCGAGGTGCCGTAGTAGGCGCCCACCTCGAAGCCCTTGAAGTCGGACTTCAGGATGATGTTCACCACGCCGGAGACCGCGTCCGTGCCGTAGAGCGCCGAGGCGCCGTCCTGCAGGATTTCGATGCGCTCCACCGCGGCGATCGGGATCAGGTTGACGTCGACATACTGCCGGCCACCCGAGGACAGGATCGGGGCGTAAGCCGCGCGACGACCGTTGATCAGCACGAGGGTCTGGGTGTTGCGAAACGAGACCTGGGAACCGCCGCCGGTGCCACCGGAGGAAATGTTGGCGTTGGAATTACCCAGGTTGCCGTTGCCACTGAACTGGGGCGCCGCCTTGCGCAGCACTTCCAGCACGTTGGTCGTCACGCCGGTGTCGGCGATCGCCTCGGAATTCAGCACCGTCACCGGCACCGCCGTCGCCGTGCCGGCGAACGGAATGTATGATCCCGTGACCACGAATTTCTCAAGCTTCACGGTATCGTCCGCCGGGGCGGCTGATTGAGCAAAAGCGGCTTGAGCCGCGAACAGGGAAAGCCCGGCGCCAAGCAGCGCCAACGGCTTCCGTAGACTTACGGAGCTATTGTTCATAGTTCTAGGTGTGTTGTGTTAAAACACGCTGTCGTGTTTACCGGCTGCCTACTTGTGTCATATTGGGCAGCAACAGCATATCGATGAACTGCTCGTTATATCTCATCGCCGGCTTTATTGTTCACACGAATGGCAGGGCCGTTTCGCGTCGCATGTGATCCGCAAGCCGCACCCTTTTACGCCCCGCCGCGAACAGGTTGCCTCCCTGATCGCAGATGGTCAGGCCCCGGACGAAAGGCTGTTGATCAGCTGTTTTAATTTATCCCGGTTTCGGCGGCTCAGCCGAAGCTTGGTATCATCGCTGAGCAGGACCGTGTAGTCGCCATAGAGCGCCGGCGTGACTTTTTTCACATGCTCCAGGTTGACCAGGGATGATCGGTGGATGCGCAGGAATTTCCCGGGGTCGAGCCGCTGCTCGAGGCTTTGCAGGGTTTCGCGCACCAACTGCGCCGCGCCCGTCGTGTGAACCTTCACAAAGTCCGCCTGGGCCTCAACCCAGACGATGTCGGCCGGCTTGATGAAATGAATGTCGTTGCCGGTTTTCAGAACCACGCGGTCGGCCGGCTCGGCCGGGACGACCGGGGGCCGGGCCGGTTCGTGCGGGGCCGGTGACTGCAGGCTGCTCAGCAACTCTTCCAGCTTTTTTCCCATGCCCAGATACCGTGCCTTGCGGATTTCGCCCTTGGCCCTGGCCAGCGCTGCGGCAAACCGCGCGTCGCGGAAAGGCTTCAACAGATAGTCGATGGCGTGGGCCTCGAAGGCCTGGATCGCGTATTGATCATAGGCGGTCACAAAGATCACCTGGGGTTGTTCCTCGCGCTTCAACTCGGCGAGCACCCCGAAGCCGTCCCGCCTGGGCATCTGCACATCCAGGAAGACCAAGTCGGGGTGCTTGGTGCGGATGGCCTGAACGGCGGCCTGTCCGTCGGCACAGGTGCCAATCACCTCCACCTCGGGGTCCCCGGCAAGCAGGGTCAGGATGCCTTCGCGCGCGAGCGGTTCGTCGTCAACGATCAGGGTGCGAATTTTGTTTGGCATGGGTTTCAGGCGCCGGGCGCCGGGCGCCACGGCAGGTTGAGGGTGACGATGGTGCCGCCGGCCGGCTGCGGGGAGATTTCCAGCCGGTAATCCGTGCCATACAGTTTGTCGAGCTGGGCGCGGGTGTTGGTCAGTCCGATGCCGGTTTTTTTCTCAACCCGGCGGTGGTGCGCCGGGGCCGCTTCTTCGGCGCCGTCATCGGCAATCTCGATCCGGAGGCGCGTCCCGGTGCGGCCGGCCGCCACCCGCACCGTCCCGGGGGTGGTGCGCAGCGAGATGCCGTGCTTGATCGCGTTTTCCACCAGGGGCTGCAGCACGATGTTGGGCACCAGGGCGTTCATGGCCTCGGCCTCCAGGGCGAAATCCAAGCGCAGCTTGTCGCCAAACCGCACGTGCTCGATGTCGAGGTAGCGCCGGATGAAATCGATCTCCTGGTGCAGCGGGATTTCCTGCAGGCCGGTGCGGTCGATGGCCAGCCGAAGCAGCGCGCTCAGCTGGGCGATGATCTCCACCGCCGCCTCGTTTTTTTGCTGGCGGACCAGCGTGGCGAGCGCGTTGAAGCTGTTGAAGAGAAAATGTGGGTGCAGCTGGCCGCGCAACGCGGCCAGTTCCGCCCGGGCCAGTTCCGACTGGAGCTGCGCGGCCTTGAGCTGGAACTGCACGGCCTGTTCGGCTTTCTGCCGGTGCTTGTTGTAGGAATCGATGGCGAACGAGACCGCAAAGAAGCCGCTGTAAGTCAGCAGGTCGAGCGGCAGCATCGCGAAGGTGTTGTAGGCGTAGGTGTCGAAATCCGTCACATGCCCCCAACCGGCCCCGGCCAGGGCGTCGGGCAGGACCCGCAGCACATAGCGCGCATGGGTCACCATCAGGTAGATCGCCCCGCTGCCGGCGGCGAGCCGCAGCAAGTTCACCCTGATCAGGCCTCGCCCCAGTGGAAAACGCTGCACCAAGAGCATCATCACCGGCGCGGCCGCCAGCCACGTATACCAGGAGAGGCCGTCCCAGCCGCGGATGATGGTGTGCATCTGGCTTTCCTCCGCCAGACGCCGCCACTCCCGTGTGCCGGGAAACCCGATGTAAAGCAGGGTGCTGAGCGCGAAAAGCAGCAGGAACTGGATCTGGTAGACCCTCCACTTATCCGGTGCCATCCGATCAAGGCACCAATCATAGCAACGTTGCCACGTTTTCATGGGGAACGTGCGCGATACGGAAACACAATCCGCCCGTCCGCAATGCAATTTACTACCGCCGCGACCGGGAGCGCCCTGCCGTCGCAGCGCTCGCAATCTCCGGCCTTCCCGTGTGCCGGTCGACCTGGAAGCGAACCCGGACAATAAAAAGGCGGCCCGATTGCTCGGGCCGCCTCGGGAATGATCAAGCGTTGATCGCTTAGAACTTATACTTGGCCTCGACGAAGATCAGGCGGCCGATCGCACCGTAGGTGGCGATGTCGCCGTTGCTGTTGGTGTCGGTGCCCTTGTTCATCGGCAGGCCTTCGTTCAGCACGTTCTGCGCGCCGACGCGGACGGTCAGGCCGCTCAGCCAGCGATAGTCCGAGCCGAAGCTGTAGCCGGCGGAGACGTCGAAGGAATGATAGGCCTCGACATGGTCGTCGGAGGCGGCGTCAACACCGGGGCCGGCCGGAATGCCGCTCTCGTCCGTGGTCGACGGGATGTAGGTCCAGCCGAGGGTCGCGCTCCACTTGCCACGGCTCCAGGCCGCGCTGGTGTAGGTCTGCCACTCCGGGGTGGTGCCGTTGAAGCTGCTGGTCAGGCCGACGGTCTCATACGGAGCCACGTCCGGCAGGGTCTGCACCTCGTAGGAGTTATACCAGGCGCCGGCGAGGGAGAAGTCGAACTTGCCCAGGGCGTCCGAGTTCCAGGTATACTGGACCTTCAGGTCGAGGCCGGAGAGATTGACCGCGGCGATGTTGGTCAGCGTGTCCGTCACATAGATGTTGTCGATGGACGAGCTGCCAATCTGGCCAGCGGCCGTGATGGGCGCGCCGTTGTCGAACTGGGTCGGGTCACCATTGGGGCCGCGACGGACATAGCTGACATAAGGCGAGGCGGTGCCGAGCAACTCAACGCTCTGGAGAATCGTCGCGTTGCCGATCGTGGAGATAAGGTCCGTCTGCTTGATGTCGAAGTAGTCCATCGTCACGGAGAAGCCCTTGACGGCCTTCGGCGAGTAGACGAAGCCGAAGGTGTAGCTCTTCGAACGGGACGCCTTCAGGTTCGGATTGGAACCGGAGCGCGAGTTGGCCTGGCCGGTGATAGCCGGGCCGCCGCCGAGGCGCTGCAGGCTGAGCGCGCTGGTGAAGCCGGCGCCACCGGGTCCGAACAGGTTGAACAGCGTGGGCGCGGCGAAGGACTTCGAGTAGGTGCCGCGGATCGCCAGCTGGTCATCCACCGGGAGCCAGCGAATGGAGAACTTCGGCACGAGCGGATCGTCCGTGTCGCTGTATTTTTCCTTACGGGCGGCGGCCGTGAGCTCGAGGAGGTTGGCCCCGCTCATCTTGTTGTCGCCGCCGAAGATCGGCACACGGACTTCCGCGAAGACCGACTTCACGTCGCGACCCGAGTTGAAGGGGTCGAGCGTGGTGCCGGAGTCCCAGCCGAAGGTGGCCGACTGGCTGTTGCGGTCGGCGGTCTGGTCGAGGGTCTCGGTGCGGTATTCCGCGCCGGCCGCGAAGCCGAGCTCGCCGCCGGGGAGGTCGAAGAGCTTGCCGGTGAGGCGGGCGTCATAGGTCGTCAGGGTGGACTTCGCGGTGCCGAGCGCGGTGCCGAAGAGGCCGGATTCGGCCACGGCGCCGGGCGCCTGCTCGCGGGCGAAATAATTGATGAAACCACTGGCCGTCACAACGCCACGGGTCGCGGTGCTGACCACGCCCTCGTTGCGGTATTGCTGGTTGACGATGTTTTTGTTGGCCGCGGCTTCCCAGGTGAAGCCCTCGCCAAAGGTGCCCTTCGCACCCACGACACCGCGGATGCTGGTGGTGTCATAGAAATACTGGCGGGGGTTGTTGAGGAAGCGGTTGCGGGCCGTCACGGCGACGTCAAACGGGTTGAGCGCATAGGCGGCGCTGGCCGAGAAGGTCGTGGGCTGCGCGTTCAGCTGTGAGAACGTGTTGGTCATCGTGTAGAGCATGTCGCCGAAGAGGGTGACATTGTCGGTCCACTTGTGATCAAAGTTCAGCGTGACGCTCTTGCGCTCGTTGCCGATCACCAGGGTCGGGTATTGGGACAGATCGAAGGAATACTGACCTTCCGAACCCAGTCCGCTGATGAGGTTGCTGCTGTTCGGGATCAGAATGTAGGTGCCGTTGGCCACGAGGGCGGCCGCGGACTGCTTCGGACCGGCCGGCGGGGCGTTCAGGCCCGGCTTTAGCACGTAGAACTGGCTGCCGATGCTGACCACGCCGGCATACGTGCCGGTGCCGTAGATCGGGGAACTGAAGCTGCGCTCATACTGCTTGAGGGGATCCTGCATATACCACTCGGCCGCGAGGGTGATGCTGGTCTTGTCGGTGCCCGTGCCGCCGACGATCGAGAACTCGCGCTCGGCCCACTTGCCCTTGTTGTCGGAGAAGCCGTAGTGGCCGCCGATCTGGAAGCCCTTGTAGTCCGACTTCAGGATGATGTTCACCACGCCGGAGACGGCGTCCGTGCCGTAGATGGCGGAGGCGCCGTCCTGCAGGATCTCGATGCGCTCGATGGCCGCCACCGGGAAGAGGTTGACGTCCACGTATTGGAAGCCGCCCGAGGCCAGGATCGGCGCGTAGGACACGCGGCGACCGTTGAGCAGCACCAGGGTCTGGGTGTTGCGGAAGGCCACCTGCGAACCACCACCGGTCGAACCGCTGGAGACGTTGGCATTGGTGTTACCCAGGTTGCCGTTGCCGGTGAACTGGGGCGCCGCCTTGCGGAGCACTTCCATCACGTTGGACGTCACACCGGTGTTCTCAATCGCCTTGGAATCCAAGACGGTGACCGGGATGGCCGTGGCCGCACCAGCGAGCGGAATGTAGGAACCGGTAACGACATACTTCTCGAGTTTTACTGTGTCGTCGGCCGGAGCCGCAGCAGTCTGGGCAATAGCGGCATTGGCCGCGAACAGGGAAAGCCCGGCGCCAAGCAGCGCCAACGGCTTCCGTAGGTAACTTACGGAGCTATTGTTCATAGTTCTAGGTGTTTGTGTTGGTAGGAAACTACCCGTGACCGGCTAATTTCTTGGGCCGAAGGGAACTATTTATACGACGAACAGCAATCTATTTCTCTTTTACGAAATAAAGGCTGCCAAATGCGAGATTCGATTAATACCATTAATCATCAACGTTTTAGATTAATTCATGAATATTCGCTCCTCGGACTGATTCTCGACTTAAATACGCGACTTACGGCATGCGCCTTGGCAAAGAGCCGTCAGGCAAATCGGGTTATGACACCGACAAACACCCGTCTGGAGCCACCGACCAATCGTTATTTCCTCTCAATCAGCCGATCCGAGCGGATTTCACCGGTTCACTGGATCCCATGCCGGCGCCACCCGGCCTGCTGCCGTTTGCCGGCGGACAATGCCGGCTAATGCCCCACCCGTTGACTCGCCTCCTACGCACGCCCAACCTCCGCCATGCCAACACAGCACCACCCCTCATCATGCCCTGCCTGGCGCGCCATCAGTATTGCCGCCATCCTCATTCTGTCGGCTGTGACGGCCCAAGCCGTCTCCCGCGTGCCCGTAGAGGCCTTCTTCGCCGAAGCCGACATCAGCTCGGTGCAGGTGTCGCCCGACGGCAAGTCCCTGGCTTTTCTCACGACACTCGGCACGGGCAAGGTGGGCATCGCCTTGATGCATCTCGACACGGGCAAGGTGGAGCCGCTGGTCGGAGCCAAGGATGAAAACTACGAGGGCTTTTTCTGGAAAAACAGCGATTGGATCGTTTTCGGCGGGGATATCGGCGGCAATGAATCAAGCGCGCTGCGTTCCATCAGCCTAAGCAAGCGCAAGGTGATCGCACTGGCCGACTCCTACGATGAACGCTTCGCGGACCGGGCCAATTCCGCGCAGATCGTCGATGAACTGAAACTCCACCCGCACCACCTGCTGGTTTCCGGCCCGAAGAGCCAGGGCAGTTTCAACTTCGCCCTGTGGAAGCTGGACATTCGCACCGGGGAGCGGCGGCCCGCCCTCGGCTATGAACCCAAGGAGGACACCCAGGAGGTTGCCGTGGACAACAATGGCGTCGTCCGGGCGCGCAGTTACCTGCTGGGGGCCAAAACGATTTATGAAGTCCGTCCCAGTGCCGAGGAGGGCTTTGTGAAAGTGGCCGAATTCGCGGCCAACGACCCCAAATGGTCGTTCCGCCGGTTCGCGGCGGATAACGAGACCCTCTATCTGATCACCAGCGACCAGACCGATACCGGGGCGTTGCACACCTTCAATGTCCGCACTCGCCAGCTCAGCCCCGTGCTCTTTCACACCCCGAAGGGAGAGATCGGCAGCGTCCTCATGTCCTGGGATCGGAGCAAATTTTACGGCGTCAGTTTCGAGACGGACAAGGTTTACTACAGCTTCGCCGACCAGGGCCGGGCCAATCTGCAGCAGACCATCGACGCCTCCCTGCCCGGCACCCACAACGTTGTGGCCAGTATCTCCGAGGACGAGAAGGTCGTGGTCGTGCGGGCCTCGAGTGATCGCGATCCCGGCACCTATTACCTGCTCAACCTGCGCCAGCCCTCGCTCAAGCAGATCGGAAAGGTCAACCCGCGCATCAACCCGGCGGAGATGCGACCGATGGAGCCCATCACCTTCCAGGCCCGCGACGGTCTGACGCTGCACGGCTATCTCACCCGCCCGGCCGGCGCCGAGGGCAAGCCCGGCCCGCTCATCATCAACCCGCACGGCGGGCCGTTCGGTCCCCGCGACCAATGGGGCTTTAATCCGGAGGTCCAGCTGCTCGCCAATCGCGGCTACGCCGTCCTGCAGATCAACTACCGCGGCTCGGGCGGCTATGGTTATTCCTTCATGAAGGCCGGCCAGCGCGAATGGGGCGGCAAGATGCAGGATGACCTGACCGACGGCGTGAAATGGGCCATCGCCCAGGGTATCGCCGATCCCGACCGCGTGGCCATCTACGGCGGCAGCTATGGCGGTTATGCCGCCCTGGCCGGCGTTACCTTTACTCCCGAGCTTTACTGCTGCGCCATCAACTATGTCGGCGTCTCGGACCTCAACCTCATCACCAGCTGGGCGCGGGGCCGGGCTGGCCGCGGCAGCGACATGTTCTATCGCGAATGGGTCGGCGACGACAAGGAATACAAATACAACCGCTCGCCGGTGAACTTCGTCGAGCGCATCCGCGTGCCGACCCTCCACGCCTACGGTTACAACGATCCCCGCGTGGTGATCGAGAACTGGACCCGCCTGGAAGCAAAGCTCAAGCAATACAACAAACCCTACGAGATCATCATTCAGGGCAATGAAGGCCATGGCTTCCGCAACGAGGCCGGCCGCATTGACTATTACGCGCGACTCGAAGCCTTTCTCGCCAAGCACATGGACGGCAAAAATGCCTCCACCCGACTGGGGCCCCTGAAGGTTCTGGAAATGCCGGCGAAGGAAAAGACCAACTGACCGCCGGCCGGGCTGCACCGTCTTCTGCCGCAGGTGGAGTCCATTGACTCCGCCTGCTTCGTCTCCGAAACTCCGCGCGTTTCTCCCCTGCCCGATGCTCAACCCCACCCACGATCCTGCGCGCACCAGCTGGATTGAGTCCGCCAACCAGGCCGAGTCGGACTTTCCCCTGCAAAATCTGCCCTTCGGCGTTTTTCGCAGCGCCGAAACCGCGGCGGCCCGCATCGGCGTCGCCATTGGTGACCAGATTCTCGACCTGTCCGCCGCCGCCGGCCTGGATCTTCTTCCCGCCGCCGCGCGCCCCCTTTGCCTGCCGACCACCCTCAACCCGCTGATGGCGTCCGGTCCGGCGGTTTGGACCGCCCTCCGGTCCCGGCTGAGCGAGTTGCTCGGCGCCGACTCCTGCCCGGCGGCGTTGCGGGCGCAGGTCCGGCGCTGCCTCGTCCCGCAAGGCGCCGCCACGATGCAACTGCCGGCCGCCATCGGCGACTACACGGATTTCTACGCGTCCATTTTCCACGCCACCAACGTCGGCCGGCTCTTCCGCCCCGATCAACCACTCCTGCCCAACTATAAATGGGTGCCCATCGGTTATCACGGCCGCAGCTCCTCCATCGCCGTCAGCGGCACGCCGGTCCTCCGGCCGCACGGCCAGAGCAAACCGGCGGACCAACCGACCCCGCGCTTCGGCCCGAGCCAGTCCCTCGACTATGAGCTGGAGCTCGGCGTCTTTGTCGGCCCGGGCAATCCCCGGGGTGGTTCCATTCCGCTCACCGCCGCCGCCGGCCACCTTTTCGGCGTCGTATTGCTCAACGACTGGTCGGCCCGCGACCTCCAGTCCTGGGAATACCAGCCGCTCGGGCCGTTCCTCGCGAAAAATTTCGCCACTACGATCTCGCCGTGGGTCGTGACGATGGAGGCGCTCGCCCCGTTCCAGGCGCCGGCTTTCGCCCGCCCGGCGGGCGATCCCGACCCGCTGCCCTACCTCGCCGATCGAAATGACGCGACCCACGGCGGCCTCGCCCTCACGCTCGAGGCCTGGCTGCTCACGGAGAAAATGCGCGCCGCCGGCCGCGCCCCGCACCGTCTGAGCTCCGGCAATTTCTCGCAGATGTATTGGACGCTCGCCCAGCTGCTCACGCACCACGCCAGCAACGGCTGCAACCTGCAACCGGGCGACCTGCTCGGCAGCGGCACCGTCTCCGGCCCGACCCCGGACTCGCGCGGCTGCCTGCTCGAGCTCACCGCCCGCGGCACCGAGCCGCTCCGCCTGCCCGACGGCGAGGAACGCCGGTTCCTGGAGGACGGCGACGAGGTCATCCTGCGCGGTTATGCCGAGCGTCCCGGCGTCCGGCGCATCGGCCTCGGCGAGTGCCGCGGCCGCGTGCTGCCCGCCCAAGCCTGAACGCACACCGGCGTTCCCGGTTGGGCTTTGGTCGCTGCGCGCTCGCCGCCCGACGGCTCGGCGTTCATTCTGCCGGCATGAAAAAAATCCTCGTGTTCTGTCTGCTCTGCGCCGCCCTGCCCGCGGCTGTCTTCGCCCAGGCCCTGTCCGACAAGGCGAAACTCAAGGCGGAGGTCGCCGCCATGGAGGACGCATTTTGCGCCATGGGCAAGAAGGACGGCCTGCTCGCCGCCTTCCAGCATTTCGCCGCGCCGGATGTCGCCTTCATCGACACCGATCCGCGCCAGTGGCGCGGTGCCGCCGCCGTCAAGCAGCGTATTGGCGAGGACCGCCCCGGAGTCAGCCTGACCTGGTCGGCGTATTTCACCGACGTCTCCGACGACGGCACTCTCGGCTACAATTACGGCCGTTACGAGCTCCGCAGCCCCGGGTCCGACGGCAAGGAACGGGTGAGCGGCGGCTGGTTCCTCAGCATCTGGAAACGCCAGCCTGATGGCTCGTGGAAATACGTGATGGATACCGGTGCGCCTGACCGTCCGGCGCCCAAGCCTGCGGGCAACTGACCGGCTCAGGTGCTGAGCCGCGCCTTGTATTTCTCGGCGAGCTCCAACGCCATGTCGGCGTCACGGGCCGTCACGGTGAAGTGGCCCATCTTGCGCCCGGGCCTTGCCTCGGCCTTGCCGTAGAGGTGCAGCCGCACGTTCGGCTGGGCGAGCAGGGTGTCCCACTTGGGTTCGCCGTTGGCCCACGCGTCGCCCAGGATGTTCACCATCACGACGGGCGACGTCAGCGTCACCGCACCGAGCGGCAGTCCGCAGATGGCGCGCACCTGCTGCTCGAACTGGGAGGTCATGCACGCGTCGAGCGTCCAGTGCCCGCTGTTGTGCGTGCGCGGCGCCAGCTCGTTGACCAGCACCTCGCCGGTCTTCGTCACGAACAGCTCCACGCCCATCACGCCGACGAGGTTGATCTTCTCCGCGATGAGCCGCGCGAGCTTCTCGGCCGCGGCCGTCACCACCGTGGCGACCCGCGCGGGCACGATCGAGAAATCGAGGATGTGGTTCGTGTGGATGTTCTCCGCGATCGGAAACACCCGCACCGCCGCGCCGGGCGAGCGCGCGACGACCGCCGACACCTCGCAGGCAAAGTCGATGAACTGCTCGATGACGACCGGCTGGCCCGCGAACTTCTTCACGGCCGCCGGGATGTCGGCCTCGGTCATGACCTTGAGCTGGCCCTTGCCGTCGTAGCCGAAGTCCGCGGTCTTCACCACGCACGGCACGCCGACCTCGCGGATGCCCGCGGCCACGTCGGTGCCCTCGGAGAACCGGGCGTGCGGAAACCTGTTGTCGCGCAACCAGCGCTTCTCGCGCGAGCGGTTCTGGGTCGTCTCGAGCACGCTCCAGTGCGGCCGGAGCAGCGTCACGGCCTCGATCGCCTTCAACGGCGACGCCGGCACGTTCTCAAACTCGTAGGTGACGACGTCGCACTCCCGGGCGAAGGCCGTGAGCGCCGCGGTGTCCTCGTAGGGCGCGTTGACCTCCTTGTGCGACACGGCGCCGGCGGGGCAATGGGCCGCCGGTTCGTAGACATGCACGCGGTAACCGAGCCGCGTCGCGGCCTGCGCGAGCATGCGGCCGAGCTGGCCGCCGCCGAGCACGCCGATGGTTTTTCCCGGGAGGATCGCCTGGCCCGCGCTCACGGCAGCTTGGTCTGGAGGACCTTCTTCGTCTGCGCGGCGCGGAATTTTTCCCAGGCCCGCTTCGTCTTCGCGTCGGACTGCGCCAGCAGGGAGGCGGCGAAAAGCGCGGCGTTGATCGCGCCGGCCTTGCCGACGGCAAAAGTCGCCACCGGCACGCCGCCCGGCATCTGCGCGATCGAAAGGAGCGAATCAAGGCCGTGCAACGCCTTGGATTCCACGGGCACGCCCAGCACGGGCAGCGTGGTGAGCGAGGCCGTCATGCCCGGCAGGTGCGCGGCGCCGCCGGCGCCGGCGATGATCAGCTTCAGCCCGCGTTTCTCGGCCGACTCGGCGTAGGCGACCATGAGCTTAGGCGTGCGGTGCGCGCTGACGACACGCTTCTCGAACGGCACGCCCAGCGCCGCCAAGGTCGTGGCCGTGTGCGCCATCGTCTCCCAGTCCGAGGAGCTGCCCATGATGATTCCGACAAGTGGCTTCGCCATGGGACAAGCGAAGGCCTTAAACAAAAAGGCGCAAGGCTGGAGAGCCCTGCGCCCGGGAAAAGAGCCTGTCTTAAAGCAGCGGCGTGCCCTTCGGCACCCGCACGATGGTCGTGCCGGCGATCTTGTCGTGCCAGGATTGCTTCTCGTCGTCGAAGGCGACCCAGATGAAGCCCAGGCCGGCCACGAACAGCGACAGGAAGCCGCCGAGGGTGCGCACGACGGCCACGCCCCAGTCGATGGGCCGGTCGTCGAGCCGCACGACCTTGAGGCTGCAGATGATGCCGCCGATGGTCGTGCCCTTCGTCGCCCACATGGCGGCGCAATAGACGGCGAACCAGAACGGGAAGACCTCAAAGCCGCTCCAGATGTTGCCGAGGAAGCCGCACATCATGCCGATCAGGATGGCGTCGAGCACCACCGCCGCCAGCCGGATCCAGAACCCGGCGCGCGGCAGGGTGGCCGAGGAAATGACGGGCGGCAGCATCGCGGCGACCGGGGGCGGAGCCTCGCCGGCCAGCGGGGCCGTGCCGGCCGCGGCCAGCGGGGCGGCGGCCACGACCGCCGGCTTCGGGGGACGGCTGGCCTTGAACATCAGGATCAGCGTGTAGACCACGACGCCGAGGCCGAGGACGCCGGCGAGCTTGTAGATGATAAAACCAGCGAACGGGATGGTATAGAGCCCGAGCATGATCAACCCGCCGATCAGCACACCAAATACGGGATGAGCCAGCGGGCCATCGCCCAGCAGCGAAGTGACTCGCCGTCCGATCCAGGCGAGGATTACGATCTTGCCGAAGATCGCCGCGAAGAACAGCCCCAGCGAGAACAGCGGGAGCAGGACAAAGCCGATCGCGATGGTCAGGGTGAGGACGAGCAGCAGGTAGGCGATTGGCGTCAGCAGCATCGTCAGCAGGGCCGCGAGCAGCGAGGAGCCGGGCCGTGTCTCGAGCGTCTGCATGCACTTCTGCACGCCCGACGGTGCAATCAGCGCGATCAGCGCGTAGAAAGCCAGGCAGCCGAACGCGATATACCACGCCCAGAGCAGGCGGCTGTCGAACGCCAGGGGACGGAGCATCAGGAGACACTTGGTGAACCAGGTGCTCAGCCCCTCGGCATCACCCAGCGGCCGGAAGCTGACGACTTCCTGTGTGTTGCCGTGGATCTGCGCCCCGGGCGCCTTGATGATCTTGCCAAAAATCACGACCGCCTGGCCGCCCACGTCGGCCTCGGGCCCGAGCACGAGGTCGCCGTAAACGGTCACCGTCTCGCCCTTCACCTTGCCATTGATGGTGGTCGTGCCGAAAACGGACACCACCTCGCCATCCACCGTGCCGTTGACCGTGGTGCTGCCGAAGACCGAGACGGCCGCATCCGTCAGATGGCCGTCGACCGTGGTGTTGCCAAAAACCGTGACCGCCGCTTCCTGGGTGCGGGTGGCGGCAATAGTCTGGTCGCCAAAATGCGGGGCCTCATCGGCGCCATGCGAACCGGAGCCACGGTTGCGCCGGATGGACTTCTTCTTGGTCGTGCTGGCGGGCTTGCCCTCGTCCGCACCCAGTTCGCGGAGTTCGCCGGCGGCTTTCTTCTCCTCGGGCGCAACCGCCTGGTCGTCGGCCGGCGCGGCCTCGTCGGTCTTTTCCGCGGCGGGCGCTTCGGCCGGCGCCGCCGGCTCAGGCGCCGCGGGTTTTTCGGCCGGGGTCACGGCCGGGGTGGGCTCGGCGGGGGCCGGCGGTGCGGGCGGCGCCTCCTGCGCGCGCAGCACGGGCCACAGCGCCAGGGTCAGCGCCAGCCAGCCGGCAAAAAGGAAGGAGTAACGGGACTTGTTCATTGGGGATTCGCTCAATTATTGCGGTAAAGGGTGCGGTAGGCGGCGGCGCCGAGACCGAAGAAGGTGGCGTAGAGGGCGGCGACAAACGCGAGGCCGCCGTAGAGCCACAGGGGCGGAATGCTCGCGATGGTCTCGCTGACATAGCCGGCCATCCAGCGACAGACATGGAAGAGCGCGGCGACGCCGCCGAAGCGTTCGCCGGCGGCCGCGGTCAGGGCGCTGGTGTCGGCTCCCTGGGTGACCAGGTAGAACGCGGCGATGGCGGCGCCGCTCACGCCGGTGGCGACGGCGAGGAAGGCGGCCTTCACGGCGCCCGGCCAGTAGGTCCAGGACTTGTGATACCAGGCGACGGTCGCCTGGTGCTCGATCGCGGCGAGAACGCGCGATTCCAGCGTGGAGGGTGCCTTGCGCAGCGGGAGGCCGCGCAGTTCGCGATGGACGAGTTGCTCCAGCTGCTCGGCCGACTGGGTGCGGACCGCGAGGCGCGCCTCCACGGCGGCCTGCAGGCGCGTCTCGAAACCCGCCGGCGCCTTGCGGGGCGGCAGGGCGCGCAGTTCACGGTGGATGAACTTCTCGAGGTCTTCAGGTGTCATTTTTTCGTTCATGGGGCACCTTCAGTTGGCAAATTTTTCGTGACTGGCGCCGCTGCGCACCAGGATCTTCGCGAGGGCCTCGCGGCCGCGCAGGATGTCGGTCTTCACCTTGCTGAGGGACACGCGGGTCTTCTTCGCGATGTCCTCGTAGGGCATGTCCTCGAAATGATAAAGCACCAGCGGGATGCGCTGGTGGTCGGGGAGTTTTTCCAGGGCGCGCTCGACCCACTCGCGGCGCTCGGCGGAATCGACGCCGGCGAAAAACGTATCGGGCGCGGCGAACTCGACCTCCTTCTCGCCGCCCTCGTCATCCTTGTGGACAAGGTCGGAGAAGAAGCTCCAGCGCTTCTTGTAGCGCTGGATGTGGTTGATCGAAAGGTTGGTCGCGACCGTCTTCAGCCAGCCACCGGCCGACGGGCTGGTGCGAAGATTGTCGAAGTGCTCGTGCGCCTTGATGAAGACCTCCTGGGCAATGTCCTCCGCCTGCGTCTCGTTGCCGATGAGACGCACCGCGGTGGAATAGACCATGTCTTGGTAGTTGCGCATGAACGTGGTGAAGTCGGGCGGAGCCGTTACGCCTTCGGTAGTGGTGGTGTGCACTGTAGGATCTTCATTCATGCTAAGAACACGGCGCCTCTCCGTAGAGTTGCAGAAACCTCCTGCCACGCAAATAACGTTGTGCCAAGCCTATAAGCCATCAGAACACCCGACCGGAAGGATAGTCGCACCTTCTCCGTCGAGGCCGGCCTAACGGGCCTGATTAGCCGCGGTTTTGCTCCGTTTGGCCGACCGGGCCGCCCTTGCCTATTTATGACACCGGGCGAAACTCCGCATTTAAATTCCCCATGTCCGCTTTCCTGACCCCTGACCCGAAAATCGAAGCCGCCATCCGCACCAAGGGCGAACAGCTCTTCGCCCTCATGGACCAGCAGCCGCCCCCGGCCCTGTTCTCCAAGAAAGGCGCCTACGCCCGCCTGATGGAGTGGTCCATGAAGGACCCGGTCTTCAAGACCCAGCTCTTCCGCTTCGTCGACGTCCTGCCCTCGCTCAATTCGTCCGCCGAGATCGTCCGCCACCTGCAGGAATACCTCGGCGACAAGGCCGTCGAGCTCAACCCCGCCCTCAAGGCGGGCCTCGCCGCCTCCTCCTTCGCCCCCGCCCTGGTCGCCACGCCGGTGAAGGCCCAGATCGTGGACATGGCGAGCCAGTTCGTCGCCGGCGAAACAGGCGAGGACCTGATCAAGCAGATCAAGAAGAACACCAAGCTTGGCCTCGCCACGACCATCGACCTGCTGGGCGAGACCGTCCTCAACGACGCCGAGGCCGACGTCTTCCTCAAGCGCAACCTCGAGATCCTCGACTCGGTCTCAAAATTCTACGCGAAGGAACCGGCGCCCTGCTTCAGCGACCTCGGCCCCAAGGGTCCCCTGCCCCGCCTCAACCTCTCGGTCAAGATCTCCGCGCTCACGCCCGACGTCCATCCGGCCGACCCGGAGAATTCCATCGCCGCGCTCAAGGAGCGCTTCCGCCCGATCCTCCGCCGCGCCACCGAGGTCGGCGCCCTCATCAATTTCGACATGGAGAGCTACAAGCTGAAGGACCTCACCCTCCGGCTCTTCAAGTCCATCTTCGAGGAACCCGAGTTCCGCCAGCAGCCGGCCATCGGCATCGCCATCCAGGCCTACCTACGCGACTGCGAGGCCGACCTCCGCGACCTCGTCGCCTGGGCCCGCCAGAACAACCGCCCGCTCAGCGTCCGTCTCGTCAAGGGCGCCTACTGGGATTACGAGACCATCATCGCCCAGCAGCGCGACTGGCCCGTCCCCGTCTGGCAGAAGAAGCCCGAGTCCGACGCCAACTACGAGAAGCTCTCCCTCTTCCTCCTCGAGAACATCGACATCGTCACGCCGAACTTCGCCTCGCACAACGTCCGCTCCTGCGCGCATGTCATCGCCCAGGCCGAGCGTCTCGGCATCGACCCGCGCGCCTACGAGTTCCAGGCGCTCTACGGCATGGCCGACGAGCTGAAGATGTCGCTCCTCCAGATGGGCCATCGCGTCCGCGAATACTGCGCCATCGGCGAACTGCTCCCGGGCATGGCCTACCTCGTCCGCCGCCTGCTCGAGAACACCTCCAACGAGGGTTTCCTCCGCATCAAGAACATGGGCGAGGCCACCAAGGACCAGCTCCTCGGCAACCCGGTCAACGCCATCGCGGGGGCCACCGAGCCGCTCAAGGCTCCGGCGCCGAAGCCCGGCGCCTTCGTCAACGCTGCCAACACCGACTACACGCAGGCCGCCAACCGCGACAAGCAGCGCGCTGCGATTGCCGCCTGCACCGCCAAGCTCGGCCAGAAATGGCCGCTCGTCATCAACGGCAAAAAGATCACCGACCGCGAATACATCGCCTCCGTCAACCCCGCCAAGCCCTCGCAGGTCATCGGCCATTGGGCGCGCGCGACCGTCGCGGATGCCGAGGCGGCCGTTGCGGCCGGCGTCGCCGCTTTCCCGAAATGGCGCGCCACCCCGGTCGAGGACCGCGCAAGGATGCTTGAGCGCGCCGCCGACCTCATGGAGTCGCGCCGCCTCGAGCTGAACGCCCTCCTCATCCTCGAGGCCGGCAAGCCCTGGATCGAGGCCGACGGCGACATCTCCGAGGCCATCGACTTCTGCCGCTTCTACGCCGTCGAGATGCGCAAGCTCGCCAAACCCGTCGTCACCCAGGCCGTCCCTGGCGAGCGCTGCGTGCAGACCTGGACCCCGCGCGGCGTCGGTGTCGCCATCGCGCCGTGGAATTTCCCGCTGGCCATCCTCACCGGCCTCGTCGTCGCGCCGCTCGTCGCGGGCAACTGCGTCATCATGAAGCCCGCCGAGCAGACCTCCGTCATCGGTGGCGTGCTCATGGACATCCTGATCGAGGCCGGCGTCCCGGCCGGCGTGCTGAATTTCCTGCCGGGCTTCGGCGAAGACATCGGCGCACACCTCGTCGGCCACAAGCAGGTGGACTTCATCGCCTTTACCGGCTCCCGCGCCGTCGGCTGCAAGATCTGGGAGACCGCCGGCAAGACCCAACCCGGCCAGCAAAACCTCAAGAAGGTCGTCTGCGAGATGGGCGGCAAGAATGCGCTCGTCATCGACAACGACGCCGACCTCGACGAGGCCATCCCGGCCGCGCTTTACAGCGCCTTCGGTTTCAGCGGCCAGAAATGCTCCGCCCTCTCCCGCCTCATCGTGCTCGATGAGGTTTACGACCACTTCCTCGAGCGCTTCCTTTCCGCCTGCGATTCCTACCCGATCGGGGACCCGACCCAGCCCGGCACCATCCTTGGCCCGGTGATCGATGCCGATGCCCAGAAAAAGATCCTCGGCATCATCGAGCAGGGCAGGAAGGAGGCGAAGCTCGCCTTCCAGGGCAAGGCGCCCGCCGAGGGTTACTTCGTGCCCGCGACCGTCTTCGTGAACGTGAAGCCCGAACACGCCATCGCCCGCGAGGAGATCTTCGGGCCGGTCGTCGCCGTGCTCCGCGCCAAGAACCTCGACGAGGCCTTCGCCCTCGTGAACGGCACCGACTACGCGCTGACGGGCGGCATCTTCTCCCGCAGCCCGAAGGCGCTGGAGCGCGCCCAGCACGAGATGCTCGTCGGCAACCTCTATCTCAACCGCGGCTGCACCGGCGCCATCGTCGAGCGCCACCCGTTCGGTGGCTTCAAGATGTCCGGTGGCGGCACCAAGGCCGGCGGCAAGGGCTACCTCGAGAACTTCCTGTTCCCACGAAGTGTGGCCGAGAATGTGATGCGACGAGGATTCACGCCGCCGACGGAAGGCGAATAATCCGCGGGCGTCGGTTTCCGCCCCGCCGCCAGAGGTCGCCGATGGGAAAATCGGCGACCACTCTGCCGCCTCAATGCCCGGCGCCGGCCTGGTGCTCCTGGATGTATTCCTGCTTGAGGCCGAGTTTCTCGGGCGCGTGCAGGACGAGCATCTTCATGCGAATGTCGGCGGGCACGGAGGCCGCGGTCGCCTTCGAGACCACGACCATCAGGCCGATGGCGAGCGGCACCGTCCAGATCGCGGGCTGCTCGCAGAGGATGCGGATCAGCGGGTTGGCGACCCAGAAGGCGGTGAGGTCGACCAGCTTCAGGTCGCTCAGGTTGATGATCGTCGTGCAGGCCAGCGCGGCGAGGCCGCCCCCGAGCATGCCGGTGGCCGCGCCCTTCATCGTCATGCCGCGCCACCACACACTCATGAAGAGCAGCGGAAAATAGCTCGCGGCCGCGATGGCGAAGGCCTGGCCGACCATGAAGTTGATCTGCAGCTGCTCGACCTGGGAACCGAGCCCGATGGCCACGCCGCCGATGACGATCGCGGAGATCTTGAACATCCGCATGCGCTGCTCCGGCGTGGCGTTCGGCCGCAGCATGCGGCCGTAGACGTCGTGCGCCAGCGCGCCGGTCATCGAGACGAGCAGGCCGCTGAAGGTGCTCATGAACGCCGCGAAGGCGCCGGCGCAGGTGATGCCGCTCAGGATGCTGCCCCACACGCCGCCGACCACGCGCGGCAGCTCGAGCACGACCTTGTCCGTGCCCTTGGCCCCGGTGGCGGCGTAGAGCTCGGGCATCAGGTTGCGGCCGATGACACCAAACACGGGCGGGAAGACGTAGAAGATGCCGATCAAAATCATGACCCACATCGTCGTGCGCTTGGCGGCAACGCCGTCGGGATTGGTGTAGAACCGCACCAGGATGTGCGGCAGGCCGGCCGTGCCGCAGACGAGCGCGATGATGAGCGAATAGGTGTAGAGCAGCGAATAGGGCTTGGCCTCCTCGGCGGACAGGCCGGCGGCCTTGGCGGCCTTCGTCGTCAACGGACCGAAGGGCGAGATCCACGGCGTGTCGGCCGGGGCTTTTTCCACGAGCGGCTTGCGCTCGACCGTCTGCGTGATCGCGGCCGGCGCACCCGCCAGCTGGGCCGCACCATCGTTTGCCTTGAGGTGCGCGCCGTAGAAACCGTAGACCGACATCACGACGAAGATCGGCAGGCTGATCGCGAACATCTTCATCCAATACTGGAAGGCCTGCACGAGCGTGATGCCCTTCATGCCGCCCAGCGCGACGTTCAGCGTGATCACGGCGCCGACCAGCACCACGCCGCCCCAGTAGGGCATGCCCGGGAAAATGTAGGCGAGCGTCGTGCCCGCGCCCTTCATCTGCGGCATCGTGTAGAAGAAGCCGATGAACAGCACGAAGCAGACGGCGATCTTGCGGAAGAGCGGCGAGTCAAACCGGCCCTCGGCGAAGTCCGGGATCGTGTAGGCGCCGAAACGGCGCAGCGGACCGGCGATGAAGAGCAGCAGGAACAGGTAGCCGCAGGCGTAACACACCGGATACCACAGTGCGTCGTAACCCGAGGACATCACCATGCCCGCCACGCCCATGAAGGAGGCGGCGGAGAGGTATTCGCCGGAAATGGCCGAGGCGTTCCAGCCGACCGACACCGAGCGACCGGCGACGAAGAAGTCGCTCGCCGTCTTCGAGGTCTTGGCCGAGCGGAAGCCCATCCAGACCGTCACGACGACCGTGACGAAGGAAAAGGCGAAGATCCAGGGATCGACGCCCTCCAGGAAAGCGAACACGGGCAGCGGGCTCATGCGTCGAGCCTCCCCTTCTTAACCTGCGCGACCTCATCCTCCTCGAGCCAGATCGAGCGGCGGATGAAGTAATAGGAGATCATCCAGACGAGCGGGAAACACAGCACGCCCAGCAGCAGCCAGCTCAACGTGAAACCCGCCACACGCGTCGCCATGAGGGCCGGGGCGTAATAATTCAACAGGGGCAGGCCGATGAGACCGACCAGGAACGCGGCCGCGCAGGCCACGGACAGTTTCAGCTGGCGGCGCATGAGCACGCGGAGGAATTCCTCGCTATGCACAGCATCCGGGGGCGACGGGGGCGTGGACATCGCGGAGGAACATGCGGGCGAGCCCCGCACAGGCAACCCGCTTTTTGTCTGCCAGTCAGTTATGTCAGTCTGACCTTCGTTCCCCTCTTGGGCCCGGCGCAGGGGAACGCCACAGGTTAGAAATCCAGCACCTCGAGGGGGCCGAGCTTCACCTGGAGCCGGTCGTTGTAGGGCTTCACCCGCTTCCAGTCGGTGCGGATGTTGGTGAAGATGCCGTTCACCGGCACGAAGAGGAGCGAGGCGCCGAAGCTGCCCGTCGCGGAGACCATGACCGGGCCGTATTGTGGATCCACGACCGCAAAGTCCGCGCTGGCCTCGCCGGCCTTTAGTTTCGCGACGAGTTTGACACGGAAGGACTCACGCAGGCGCAGGGAAATATGCTGCACCTGGCGGGCGGCCTTGCCGACCACGACCCGGACCTCGAACTTGTCCACCGGGATGTCCTTGGTGGTGGCCTTCAGCGCCGCCTCGTAGACCAGCCGGTCTCCTTCGTCCTTCAGCACGCGCGGATTGTCCAGGTCCAGCGTCACCTTCTTCCCCCGCTCCGGTTTCGCCGGCGCGGTTGCGTCCACCGGTTCGGCGGGGCGGGCGAGCCGGTCGCCGCGCTTCTCCCCGCGCTCGCGGTATTTTTTCAGCTGCCTTTCGGTCGGCACCTTGCCCTCGATCTTGAGCGGCGTGTATTGCTCCGGCCAGGGCCGGGAGGGGTCGAAACGCACCACGGTCTCCTCGCGCACCTTGCCCTTGGTGGACTTCATGACCGTGGTCTCGGTGTAGGCCCAGTGCTCCGTGTCCTGGGTGGTGTTCTTGACCGCCTCCTTGAAAAGCACGACCTCCTCCGGCGTGGCCGGCCGCGAGGTTTCCTCGGCGCGCAGGCCGGCGGCCAGGCCGAGCAGAAGCAGGGAAATAAAAAGACGCATGGCCTTGAGACCATGCGTCGGGGATTTGTTTCCCGCAATAGCGGAGCGGCCTACATGCGGCAGATGAGCAGTTCGCGCTCGAACATGAGCTCCTTGGGCAGGTGGGCGTGGACATCGAGGAAGAGCTCCTCGTGGCCGAGCACCTCGGCGCGCCAGGCGGCGCGGTCGAAGGTCTGCAGCTCCTCGAACTTCTCCTTCGGGAAGTTGAGCCCGTCCCACTCCATGTCCTTATACCGCGGCATCCAGCCGATGGGCGTCTCCTTGGCGCGGCCGCCGGCGCGGACGCGGTCGACGATCCACTTCAGGACGCGCATGTTCTCCGAGAAGCCCGGCCACATGAACTTCCCGTCCTTGTCCTTGCGGAACCAGTTCACGTGGAAGATGCGCGGGGTCTCACTGAGGTTGCGCTGCATGTTGATCCAGTGGCGGAAGTAGTCGCCCATGTTGTAGCCGCAGAACGGCAGCATGGCCATCGGGTCGCGGCGGACCTTGCCGATCGTGCCCGCGGCGGCGGCGGTCATCTCGGAGCCCATCGTGGCGCCGACGTAGACGCCGCTCGACCAGTTGAAGGCCTGGTAAACCAGCGGCATCGTGGTGGCGCGGCGGCCGCCGAAGACAATGGCGTGGATCGGCACGCCCTCGGGATTCTCCCAGTCCTTGTCCATCGTGGGACACTGCCGGGCCGGGGCCGTGAAGCGGGCGTTGGGGTGCGCGGCCTTCGCGCCCTTCTCCTTGGCGAGCGCGGGCGTCCAGTCGTGGCCCTGCCAGTCGATGGCGTGCGCGGGCGGGGTCTCCGTCATGCCCTCCCACCAGACACCGCCATCGTCGGTCAGCGCGACGTTCGTGAAGATCGTGTTCTTCGCCAGCGCCTTCATGGCGTTGGGGTTGGTGTGGTTGCCGGTGCCTGGGGCGACGCCGAAGAAACCCGCCTCGGGGTTGATGGCGCGCAGGCGGCCGTTGGCGTCGGGCTTGATCCAGGCGATGTCGTCACCGACGGTCCACACCTTCCAGCCCTTCTTGGCGAAGGACGGAGGCGGGATCATCATGGCGAAGTTGGTCTTGCCGCAGGCGCTCGGGAAGGCGGCCGCGACGTAGGTCTTCTTGCCGGCGGGATTCTCGACGCCGAGGATGAGCATGTGCTCGGCCATCCAGCCCTCGTCGCGGGCCATGGCGGAGGCGATGCGCAGGGCGAAGCACTTCTTGCCGAGGAGCGCGTTGCCGCCGTAGCCCGAGCCGTAGGACCAGATCTCGCGGGTCTCGGGGAAGTGGACGATGTATTTTTCCTTGTTGCAGGGCCACGCGACGTCCTTCTGGCCCTTCTTAAGCGGGGCGCCGACGGAATGCACGCACGGGACGACGCGCTTGAAGTTCTTGTCGATCAGGTCGAACACCGGTTTCCCGATGCGGGCCATGATGCGCATGTTGACCACCGCGTAGGGCGAGTCGGTCAGCTGCACGCCGATCTGCGACATGGGCGAGCCGAGCGGGCCCATGCTGTAGGGGAGCACGAACATCGTGCGCCCCTTCATGCAGCCGTCGAAGATGCGGCGCAGGGTCTTCTTCATCTCGTAGGGGTTGACCCAGTTGTTGGTCGGACCGGCCGCCTCCTTGGAATGCGAGCAGATGAAGGTGCGGTCCTCGACCCGCGCCACGTCGCTGGCGTCGGAGCGCGCCAGGTAGCAGCCCGGCCACTTCTTCTGGTTGAGCTTGATGAAGGTCCCGCCCTTCACCATCGCCGCGCACAGGGCGTCGTATTCCTTCTGCGAGCCGTCCACCCAGTGGATCGCGTCCGGCTGGCACAGGGCCGCCATCTTCTTCACCCACTGGATCAGGTGCGGGTTTTTGCTCAGGGGTTTCGTGGTATGCTTCATTTGAAAATAGTGGATTGACCGCGGGGGTGAGTAAACGGGAAAGACCCGCCGGCCCGTGCAATTAAAATAATATTCCTCTAGTCATTAGTGCCGGCGTTTACGTCTCGCGTGTAAAAAATCCCGTGCGACGGAGGTGCGTCCTTGGTCATACCAACACCGCCTCGGTATTCTGGCGCAGCTTCATTTGCCTAAGCGCCTGTTGCTCGAGCGCGATCTCCTGCGCGGTCTCCGGCTCCCAAGCATGCACCGGAACCGGCGCCCCGGTCGAGCTCACCGCGACAAATACCATGGTGCAATGCGTGGTATCGCTCAACCCGCCCTCCCGGGGATTACGGGCCCGCACCGCGACCGCAATGTGCATGCTGGTGCGACCCGTGTGAACGAGCCGGGCCGTCACCTCGACCAAATGACCGATGAGGATGGGACGCAGAAAACGGATGCCACCGACATAGGCCGTCACGCAATAATGGCCGCTCCAGCTGACGGCGCACGCATAACCGGCCTGGTCGATCCATTTCATCACGGCGCCGCCGTGGACCTTGCCGCCGAAATTCACGTCGCCCGGCTCGGCGAGAAAGCGCAGCGTGATTTCACGCGGATTGGCGGGCGTGGTAGGCATGGCATGCGCGGCATTACAACCGCCACTGGAAACCAAGATAGCCCACAAAGGTGGCGCGTGGCTCGTCGTGATTGTGCAGCTCGCGGCCGATCGAGAAGAGCAGCGAGGTGCCTTCACTACAGTCGACGGCCACGGCAAAATTGGCCGTCAGCTGGGTGCGGTCGAGACGCGGCGTGGCGCTGCCGGTCAACTCGACGGCAATCGCCGTGCGCGCGGTGGGCTCATATGCCACCGCGAGACCGTAGAACCACGCGTCACCCGCGGCCCGGAATTCGCGGCCGGCCTGGCCGATAACCGCCAGCGGACCGGCCGGCAGCTCGAATTGGACGGGCAGGAGAAAGGCGGATCCGGCCTCGACCAATCCCCGCTCATCCGACGATGCACCCGGGGTGTTGAACTCCCACTGCGGATGAAGCGAGACCGCCGGCCCCGCCTCAAGGAAACGCCACTTCACCCCGATCGTGGAGTTCCCAAACCCCGACACGGACGGCACGCCTTCTTCCTGCAAACGGAGGCCTGACACGGCATACATGACCTGCCACCGGTCGCCGATCCCGTAATTAAAATCCACCAACGGCAGGCCCGAGAGACGGCTGCCCGAACGCTGCTCCCGGCTGACGCCGAGATTGATCTCCCAATGACCATCGCCCGGCGTGCCGGGGTCGTCCGTCAGGAGGGGCGGGCTGCCCTCGGCGTGCAGCAACACAACGAGACCGGACATAAGCACCCAGCCGAGAAGAAGCCGCCGCGCCGGTCCCGGGCCACTGGGTGGATTTGATGGTGGGACGTTCATTACGCGGAGGTTGTTCTGGGGTGGCCCCACACTTTGCGGAAAGAACCTGAAGCGACCATGAACCCTTCCTGAAAATAAATTAGGGGAGTTTCTCCTCGCGCCGGCCGCCCCGGCCTTTGATTATTCCCGTCCGGAAACCCCGCCGTCCCGTGAAAATCCTGATCGTAGAAGATGAACGCCGGCTCGGGCAGTTCATCAAGAAAGGCCTGACCGAGCAGAGCTACACCACCACCTGGGTGCCGAACTGCGCGGAGGCCCGCAACGCCCTCTGCGAAACGAACTACGACGCCATCATCCTCGATCTCGGCCTGCCCGATGGCGACGGCCTCGACCTGCTGGCGGCGTGGCGGAAAAGCGGCTTCAACGAGCCGGTGCTCATCCTCAGCGCGCGTGATGCGGTGGAGGACCGGATCAAGGGACTCGACGTCGGAGCGGACGACTATCTGGCCAAGCCATTCTCCTTGGAGGAACTGCTGGCCCGCGTGCGCTCCCTGCTGCGCCGGCAGGCGGCGATCAAGGAAACCGTCCTGGAGCACGCCGGGATCCGCATGGACTTGCTGGGTCGCACGGTGACCCAAGGCGGAACTCCGGTCGAACTCACCAGCCGCGAATTCGCCCTGCTTGAGGTGTTCCTCCAGAACCCCGGCCGCATCCTGACCCGGACCCTGATCTCCGAGAAAATCTGGGAGTCCCACTACGACGTCGATACGAACCTGCTCGACGTTTACATGAGCAAACTGCGCAACAAGCTGGAAGCCGGCGGCGGCAAGTCGCTTTTCCGCACGGTGCGCGGCGTCGGCTACCAACTGCTGTGAGATCCCTCGGCTTCCGGCTCGCGTTTTGGTATGCCCTGGCCTCGGTGCTGACACTGGGCTGCTTTTTCTGGGTGGGACGCCATCTGCTGGAGCAACACATGCTCCACTCGCTGGACACGGGCCTCAAGGCGGAGTTCGAGCAGGTCAAGCGGCGGCTCGGACCTGACGCCGGCTCACTGGAGGCCGCGGAGGTCCAGGCGCGGCTCGCGACCAACGCTTCCGTCCGGTTCAGCATCGAGATTCACGCGGCCGGCGGCGACCTGCTCTACCGCTCGCGCAACCTGAAAAACCACCCTATCCCGGACAACCCCCGGCCGGCCCACCTGGTGGCGCAGACCCTGGACCGGTTCCTGCGGGCCTTGGAAATCGGTTCGCCCGGACCGGCCTCGGGTGCGCGGCGGACCTATGAAGCCCAGATCGGCGACCTGGGCGGGATGCACATCGGCGAGTTTCCGCTGGACGGCCGCACCGTGTTTATCGCCGTGTCCAATGAGCAGGTGCACGCGATGGTCGTGGCTTACGAGGAGGTATTCTACGGCCTGCTCGTGCTGATGCTGATTGTCAGCAGCGTGATCGGTTTTTTCCTCAGCCATATCCTGCTGCGCCCCCTCCGGCAGATCCAGTCCACGGCCGCCCACATTGGGTCAGACAACCTCAGCGAGCGCATCCCCGTGTCGCCGGTGGAGGACGAGATGTCCAACCTCGCCCGGCTTCTCAACGAGATGTTTGACCGGCTGGAAGCCGCCTTTCACCAAACGCGCCGGTTCACCGCCGAGGCTTCCCATGAACTCAAGACCCCGCTCTCGCTCATCCGCCTGCAGGCGGAGAAGCTGCTGGTCGACGGCGGCCTCAAGCCGGCACAGGAGGAGGCGCTGCAGCTGCAGCTGGAGGAGATCGCGCGGCTCAACCAGATCATCGAGGAATTGCTCTTCCTCTCGCGGGCCGAGGCTCGGGCCATCACCCTGCAGACCAAGCCGCAGGAATCGCGGGTTTTCCTGGAAAGCTTCGCGACCGACGCGCGGGTGCTGGCGGAATCCCGCGGGGCCCGCTTCAGCTGCCTGGTGCTCTCGGACGGCCCGGCGGTGTTCGACGGACGCTGGATCCGGCAGGTGCTGCTCAACCTGCTGACCAACGCACTGAACGTCAGCCCGCCCGGATGCACCGTCACCCTGTCCTCCGAGATTGTGGCCGGCGCGTGGCGGGTGGCGGTGGAGGACCAGGGCCCGGGCGTGCCGGCGGATCAGCGTGAGCGTATCTTCGAGCGGTTCGTGCGGCTGGCCCCCGGCAACGAAACCGGCGGCAGCGGCCTGGGCCTGGCCATCTCCCGCAGCATCGTGAAACTGCACCGCGGCCAGATCCGGGCGGAAGCCGGTTCGGGCGGGCGCGGCCTGAGGGTGGTGTTTGAGATCCCCGCGGGCACCCCAGCCGGCGCCTAGCCGGCCGGCGGGCGGGCCAGAATCTCGCGCGCCTTGCCGGAATCGAATGCGTTGTCCCAGCGGGCCACCACCAGGGTCGCCACCGTATTGCCAATGAAATTGGTCACGGCCCGCGCCTCTGACATGAACCGGTCCACGCCGAGGATCAGCGCCATGCCCGCCACCGGCACGGTGCCGGTCGCCGCCAGGGTCGCCGCCAGCGTGATGAAGCCGCTGCCCGTGACGCCGGCCGCGCCCTTGGAAGTCAGCAGGAGGACGGCGAGCAACCCGAGCTGCGCCGCCAGCGTGAGCGGCGTATCCGTGGCCTGCGCGATGAACAGCGCGGCCATCGTCAGGTAGATGCAGGTGCCGTCGAGGTTGAACGAGTAGCCGGAGGGGACGACGATGCCGACGACGCTCTTCTGGCAGCCGATCCGCTCCAGCTTGGTCATCAGGCCCGGCAGCGCCGCCTCTGAGGAAGAGGTTCCGATGACAATCAGCAGCTCCTCGCGGACAAACCGGATGATCTTCCACAGCGAAAACCCCGAGAGCCGCGCAATGAGCCCGAGCACGAGCACCACGAAAAGGGCGCAGGTGAGATACACGCAGGCCATCAGCCCGGCCAGCGACTTGAGGGACCCGACCCCGTATTTGCCGATGGTGAAGGCCATGGCGCCAAACGCCGCGAGCGGCGCCAGCCTGGCCACGAGGTTGACGATCCCGAAGAAAACCTGGGCGATCTCATGCAGCAGATCCACCAGGGGTTGTCCCCGCCCGTCGAGCGCCGCCAGCGCGAATCCAAACAGCAGGGCGACGAGCAGGACCTGCAGGATATCCCCGCCGACGAACGCCCCCACAAAGGTAGCCGGGATGAGGTTCAGCAGCCAGTCGACCGTGCTCAGTCCCCGGGCCGCCTGCGCATAAGACGCGACGGCCGTCGCATCCAGCGAGGCGGCGGTGGCATGCACCCCGGCGCCGGGCTGGAAAACGTTGGCCACCACCAGGCCGATAACCAAGGCCAGCGTCGTCACGATTTCAAAATAGAGCAGCGCCTTGAGCCCCACCCGGCCGACCGACCGCAGGTTGCCCATGCCGCCGATGCCCGAGACCACGGTGACGAAAATAATCGGGGCGATCAGCATCTTGATGAGCTTGATGAACGCGTCGCCCAGCGGCTTGAGGCGTGCCCCCAGCTCCGGCTCGAAATGGCCCAGGAGGATGCCGGCGATGATGCCGATCAGCACCTGGCCGTAGAGGCTGGTGGCGAATTTTCTCATCGGGCCAGGCCGGTCCACGGCACCGCCGTGGTGAGCAAGCCCACCAGCAACAGGATCGCCGCCGCGCCCAACGCCCATTTGATGGTGAACTTCTGATGGTCGCCCAGTTCAACCCCGCACAAGCCCACGAGCAAATAGGTCGAAGGCACCAAGGGGCTCAGCAGGTGCACGGCCTGCCCGACCAGCGAGGCGCGACCGATCTCCGCCGCGCTGAGGCCGTAGTGTGAACCCGCCTCCGCCAGGATGGGCACCACGCCGTAATAGAACGCGTCGTTGGAGATGAAAAAGGTGAAAGGCACGCTCAGCACGCTGGTGATCACCGCCAGATACGGGCCCAGGGCCGGCGGCACCACGTTCACCACGCTGTGCGCCATGGCATCGATCATCTTCGTGCCGGACAGGATGCCGGTGAATATGCCGGCGGCGAAGATCACGCCCGCCACCGCCAGCGCATTGCCGGCATGGGCGGCCACCCGCTCCCGCTGCTCGGCTAGGCCGGGATAATTCACCGCCAGCGCCACCGCGCTGGCGATCATGAACAGGACCGGCAGCGGCAGCAGACCAGCCACCAGCGATCCCATCAGCGCCAGCGTCAGGACGAGATTGAACCAGAAGAGCCGGGGCCGGCGCGCCGCCGCGGCTTCCGCCGCATCGACGTCAGTCACGGACAAATCCCCGGCCGCCAGCTGCGGTCGCACGCCGAGCCGGGCGCGTTCGCGCAGGCCCAGCCGCCAGGCGACAAAGATCACCCAGGCCGCCCCGGCGAGCATCGCCGGGATCATCGGCACAAACAGGTCGCGCACATCCAGCTTCAAGGCCGCCGCGGCCCGCGCGGTGGGGCCGCCCCACGGCAGGATGTTCATGATGCCGCCAGCCTGCATGATCACGCTGGCCAGCACCAGCCGGCTCAAGCCGAGGCGCTTGTATAATGGCAGCATGGCCGCCGTCACGATAAGATAGGTCGTCGAACCGTCGCCGTCGAGCGACACCGTGAGCGCCAGCACGGCGGTGCCGACCACGGTCTTGACCGGATCCCCGCCCACCAACCGCACCACCAGCCGCACCACCGGCTCGAAAAGCCCGACATCGATCATCAGCCCGAAATAGAGGATGGCGAAGGCCAGCATGATGCCCGTGGGCGCGATCGCCCGCACGCCGTCGAGCATCATGGGGCCGAGCCCGCCTCCGAATCCGGCCAGCAGTCCCGTGACGATCGGCACAATGATCAGCGCCGTCAGCACGGACAGTCGCTTCGTCATGATCAACGCCATGAAGACGATGATCATCGCGTAAGCCAGGGTCGTGAGCAGGGCGGAGGACATCGGATTTTAGTCAGGCCCGGGCCGGCAGCGCCGGGAAAAAACCCGGCTTCCCCCGGCGGAGGATGACCTGGCGGTTTTCAAAAATTGACCCGCAGGGTAAGGGTCACGGTGCGGGGCTGGCCCGGCACCAAGCCGCGACGGTTGACCGAGGAACTGGCGATATATTTTTTGTCCGTGGCATTGGCCATGTTGACCGCAAAATTAAAGCGATGCCATTGGTAATACACCGCCGAGTCGATCAGGGTGATGCTGGGCAGGACGATGGGGGCGAGTGAGGTCGGCCGGCTGCCCTGATAGGTCACGCCGAGGCCCACGCCGAGGCCGCGCAGGGCGCCGTGCGGCACGTTATACCGGGTCCAGAAATTCGCCGTGGTCCGCGGTGAGTCCAGGATGCGCGAGTTCACCAATGCCGGGGTGGTCGACGCCGTGATGGTCGCCTGCTGGAACGAGACGCCGGCCTGCATCTGCCAGTGCGGGACGGGCAGCCAGGCCGCCTGGATCTCGATGCCCTTGCTACGCTCGCCACCATTGAGCTGGCTGATGGCGTTGCCGGCTGGCGTGAAAAGCCCGGTGGCCTGCAGCACGTTCTTCTTCTTGATGTCGTAGAGCGAGACGGTGGCGTTGAGCTTGCCGCCCAGAAACTCGGCCTTGCTGCCGATCTCGACCTGGCTCGCGGTCTCCGGCTCGAAGCCGTTCCGGTCGTTGGCATCAAAGGCCGTGAGCGAGTTGGGGATGAACGACTCGCTGTAGCTGGAGTAGACCGACACCTGGTTGTTGACCAGGAACAGGAGCCCGGCACTGGGCACGAGACTGGATTCATTGCCGGTGGAGGCCACCCCCGTGGTCTTGTTGATGGTGTGACCTTTCTGTTTCTCGTAGCGAAGGCCGAACGAGGGCCGCCAGTGCTTGCCGATCTCCAGATGGTCGGAGAAGTAACCGCTGACATTGTCGTAATCCGTGCTCGTGACCTGCTGCCCCGTGCCGTCCGCCGGATAAGCCACGGGTGCCGGCGTGGCATAGACGCCGATGACGGCCACGTTGGGGCCCTGCGCCACGCGGATGGTGTTCTGCTCGTCGAGATCGTAACTGGCGCCGAACAACACCGTGTGCTTGACGGCCCCGGTGGTGAAGTCGCCGTAGAGGTTGGCGTCGTAGAAATCCACCGTGTTGTTCCGGCCCGGCAGGAAATGCCGGTAGACCCGCCGGTAGGTGGAGGTCTCCACCGGCGTCCGGCTCGTGAGCAGGTTGAAGTCCAGCTGCTGCCGGCCGTTCTCGTTGACCGCCATGCGGGAGGCAAATCGCAGGACCCAGCCGTTGGCAAAGTTGTGCCGGAAGCTGGTGGAAAGCGCCTCGCCTTCGTCCCGCTCATAGTCGGTGGGATTGTTGTAGTTGGTGTCGAACGCCGGCAGGAACGCCAGATCGTTGAACGGCACCACCAAACCCACGTAATCCGCCAGGCGTTTTTCCCTGATCAGTTCCGCCTGCAGGGTGAGCGAGGTGTCGCTGTTCAAGCGGTAGGTCAGGGAGGGATAGATGTAGAAGTTGGTGTAGAAATTGTTTTGGCGGAATGAATCCCGGTCCTCGCCCTTCACGATCAGGCGGTAGAGCCAGTGCTTGCCGGCATCGATCGGCCCGGTCGTGTCCAGGGTGCCGCTGTAGGAAAACTTGTCGCCGAAGGCGCTGATGTCGCCGGCGTAGGTCGACAGCGTCCCCGTCACGGTGGTGCTGCGCTTCTCCTTCGGCACCTTGGTCACCAGGTTGATCATGCCGCCGGGATTGATCAGGCCGTAGAGCATGGAGGCCGGGCCCTTGAGCACCTCCACCCGCTCGATGTTGGAGGTGTTGGGCGAGCCAAAGCGCGTGGTCAGGCCCGGCAGGCCGTCCACCTGCATGTTATGCAGGTTCAGGCCGGCGCCGTTCGAGGTGAAGCCGCGCAGGTTGAAATCCGTGGCGCCCGAGGCCACGCGGGTCATGCCGACCACATAGCCGTAAACATCATCGAGGTTCTGGGCTAGGGTGTCGTTCAGGAAGCTGGCGTTCAGCACCTGCACGGTGTTGGGCAGCTCCTTCATGTCCATCGGCAGCTTGCTGCCGGCGGAGGTCATGCTCTCGACATATTTGCCGATCGCGGTGGTGACGGTGAAGGTCTCGAGTTGCACGACGTCGCCCGCCGGCGGGTTCGCGGGCGCCGCTTCCTGGGCGCAAAGGCCGGCAACCGGCAGCAGCAGGCAGAGCAGCGTCCGGCTGAAGGACAGCCGGCGCGAGTGGGGTGAAGCAGGGGTGTTCATGAGGTGGCGGGTGATCCAGTCGGGTGGCCTGTGGGGAGCAGGTGGGGTATGGCCCCGACTTTGCCTGAATTTCCTAAAGCGAAGCTAAAGGCCGACTGAATTTTATTTCAGGCCGGCCCGTCCTTATTCAACGGCCTCGGACCGCGGCCGCGAAACCAAGGCGATCACCAGCAGCGCGAACACCGCGAGCGTGGCCAGCACGAAGACTCCGGACGCCGGCATGGCGAGCCACTTCAACGACTCCTTGGCCGCCGTGGTGCTGCCGAGGCCGGGCGCCCGGAAGCCGGCCCACATCCAGTAGACCGAATAGCCGAGACCGCCCGCCCCCAGGGCCAGGCCGAGGAGCAGCGTCGTGATGCGCGCGGTGCCCAGCAGGGCCACCGTGACCATCAGCGCCAGGGCCGTGGTGCCCATGCCTCCCGCATGCAGGTGGGCGCGTTTCATGTAGTTCCACGAGTTGTCGAGCACGGCCTTCATGGCGGCGTCATCTCCCTTGTAGACGGTCTCCCGCACCGCCGTGGCCGAGGTCTTGAGCTGGTTCTTGATCGCCTGTTCGTTGACGCCAAAGGCAATGCCCATGCCCTGGCCGTAAAGGATGGTCAGGAGGGCGAGCAACATGCCGGCGAGGGCGGTGCGAAGACTGGCCGTGAGGCTGGTGGTGTTCATGGTGGAGCGTGGGTTGGTTTAAATTGATCTGCTCGGCGCCACCTCAGCGCACGGCCGCGCCGCCGTAGGGCGTGAACCACTTCTGGTAGAGCCGGTCGTATTCCCCGCTGGCGCGCAGGTCCTGCATGAACCCGTCCAGATAGGCCTGCAGCCCGACGTCCCCCTTCTTAAGGAAAATGTGGTAGGGTTTCGTGGTGAACCGGCCGACCAGCGTGTAATTCGCGTCCTGGCTCGCCGCGCGGTAGAGATGGGTCACCACCTGGGTGAAGGCGTCGGCCTTCCCGTCCTTCAAGGCCTGCAGGGCCTCCTCGCTCTTGGCAAATTCCAGATAAGTGGCGCCCGGGGCGCGGGCCCGGACCACGGCGATGTCCTCGTTGGCCTTCACATAGGCGATCCGTGTCCCGGCGCCGATATCGGCCAGACCCCGGATGGGGCTGCCTTTCCTGACCAGAAACGCCGACCCCGACCGGAAAATCTCCGGGGAATAATCCGCGACCTTGAGCTTCTCGTCGTTGATCGGGATGGTATCGATGAGAACATCCACCTCGCCGTGCACCACTTTCTCGAACCGGTTTTCATCGGTGGTGAGGACAAAGCCCACCTTGTTCTCATCACCGAGGATCCGCTTCGCCAGAGCCCGGGCCAGATCGGCGAAGAACCCCTCGTTCCGGCCCGTGGCGGGGTCCTTGAGGTTGAAAACCGGGAAGCTTTGTTTGCTGCCGACGAGCAGCTGGCCGCGTTGCCGGACAAGGTCCAGGGTGGAGGACTCGGCGCCAACCACGAACGGGGCCGGCAGCAGCAGGATCATGGCGACGAGACGAAGGATGCGGGAGGCGATCGGGGTGTTCATGATGGAAAGGTTTCAGTTTGCGGCCGGCGCGGTGCGGCCGGCGCGACGTTTCAGGTAGCTGGCGGTGCCCGTGTAGGCCAGCACGGGCACCGCCAGCGAACCGAACAGAAGGATTAGCTGCACCACCGGCCCGCCCCATACTCCCGTATGGAGCGACATGCCCCAGTAGTAGAGACGAAACCCGGTGCCGGCCTCCCGGTAAGGGGAGGTCTTAAGCACGGCGGCCGTGGCCGGCTCCAGCCACACATAGGAGCGGGCGTTGGGGTGCCCCGCATCGCGCTCGATCGCATAGGCTGTCACCAGTCCCTTCTTCGGCAGGGGAATGTAGGTCTCCTGTGCAGCCGGCATCACATCCGCCATGCGGCGCGCGGCGGCATCAAATCCCGCAAACGGCCCGGCCTTCTGCGCCACCGGCGGGGGCAATGCTTTCTTCGAGCCGGTCAGCACGTAGAGGGAATCCTTGGCCCAATCGAGGGAGATGGGCACCCCCGTGGCCACGCAGACCAACAGCACGAGCGCGGCATAGACCCCGATGGTCTTGTGCAGGTTGAGATTCCAGGGGCGACCCGTGAGCCGGGGATTGAGCGTGAGGCCCGCCTTGAGCGCACGGCGTGTCGCCGGCCACCACAGCACGAGGCCCGTCAGGGTGATGAAGCCAAAAGCGAGTGCCGCATAACCCGTGATCGGCTCGCCGATCGAGGGCTCGACCTGCAGATACTTGTGGAGGCCTTCGACCCAGCCGAATGACTCGCCGTAGCGCTTGCGGATGCCCAGCACCGCCCCGGTGTAGGGGTTGAGGTGGACGTAATCCTTGTTGGCGAAATAAACAAGGAAGGGCGCAGTCGGATCACCGAAGAAGCGGATGCTCTCCAGCTCGGATTCCGGATGGGCGCCAAGCGCCCGGGCCACCAGGTCCTCCGGCGTCAACCGCGTGTTACCCGGCTCCACCACGAACCGCTGGGGGTCGACCCGCCGCTCCAGTTGATGGCGAAAGGTCAGGAGCGCGCCGGAAACAGCCATGATCACCAGCACCAGACCCACCGTGAGGCCGGTCCAGAGATGCAGGGGCAGAAGCAGCTTGCGGGCGTTCAGACGCATGGGGTGGATGATCGCCGCCAGAGTGCGCTCTCCGGCTTAACCCTGGCTGAAAAGAGCCTGAATATTAATTCATTCTGCGCCCGCGGCCTCGTTTGAGTCTCGCATGCAGAACATCCGCCGGCACCCTGCTGCACGTGAACAAGCTCTGCATCTTCGCGGGCACGACCATCCTGGGTTATGCCTTCTGGGCGGCCGGCGAATTTCTGGGACTCCAATTTTTCGGCTGCTTCCTCCTGAGCGGCGTCGGCAGCATCGCCGGGGTGTGGCTGGGCTGGAAGGTTGCGCAGCATTTCAAGTAGCGCCGCGCTCAGCGGTGTCAGTTCAGAAGACGATCTGCACCCGGGACAAGATCCGGCCGCCATCCGTGTTCGAGCCCGGCACCCGGCCGTCCAGGTAATCCAGCATGAACTTGATGTCCTCGCCCTTGAGGTAGTAGTTCAGGCCGAGGGTCGTGGTGCGGATGGTGTTGCCACCGATCGCGGTGTTGGGGTCGAACGCCTCCTCCCGCACCACCGCGCGCAGCTTCGCCGGGATCAGAAAATACGCCAGCGTGGCCTGCCAGCCCTCGGCGTCGAACTTCGCCGCCGGCACGGCACCGGCCGGCTTGAAGGTGCCGTGCAGCCATTCCGCATTCAGGTCGAAACGACCGTGCGTCCACGTCACATCGACGCCGCTCATGTGGCGCGAGCCGGTGAAAAGATTGCCGGGCAGGCCGAGGTCGCTCTTCGCCACATTGGTGTCCTCGGTCCACAGCCCGTCGAGGGCCAGCACGAGCTTGTCGGTCGCCGTGGCGACCGGCGTGTAGACCACGCGGGCGGACTTCGAAAATCTGCTGTTATCGTTTGCGCTGACATTGGACCCGTTGCCGTTGGCCACGACCGCGAGGTAGCTCAGCTTCTTGTTGAAAAGCTCGCCCGCCACGCTCGCGGCCAGCTGCCGGCCGTCCGTCAGCCGGTCATTGGCGAGCGAGCGCTCGATCGTGAAGATGCCGGTGTCGCTCGCCAGGGCCTCGCCGCCGAAGGCCGGCTTGAGCTGGCCGAAGCGCAGGTTGGCGTAGGCGTATTTGTGCCAGTTGATGTAGATCTCGTTGGCCCGCGCGAGCTGGCCCGTGCCGGCCCCGAGCGTATTGCCCTGCAGGTCGAGCTCGGCCTTGAAGTCAAAGTCCTCCGCAAAGCTCCCCGCCAGGTAGATGCGGGCGCGGCGGAAGAAGAAGCGGTCCTTCACCGCCGCCCAGCGCGGATCGGAGGCGCGGCCGAACTCGGCCTGGCCCTGCAGGAAGCCGCCGACAATGAGCTTCGTTTCCTTGCCGCCCGGCCGCGGCAGCACCGGCGCCGCGTCACCCTTCCAGCCCAGCTGCTGCTTCAGCTCCGCGTTCTCCTTCGCGAGACCCTGCACCTGCTGCTCGAGCGCCTTCAGGCGCTCCTCCACGCTGGGCGCGGCCTGGGCCGGAAGAACGACCGGCGACAGGGCTGCCAACAGCAGGACAAGGCAGGATGCTTTTTTCATGGACGGAGGGATATATTGGATCCCAAAACTGAAACCAAGGTTAAGGGTGCATTACTTTCCGGTAAGGTTGGGCGGGCCGTCGCCGCTCAGTCCCGCGCGGGCTCGATGTGCACCGTCACGTCGCTGATGCGGTGCGGGTCGGACGCGATGAGCGCGTCCTTCACCGCGTGGGCGATGTCATGACCTTCCCGGACGCTCAACTGCCCGTCGACCCGCACCTGGATGTCGACCAGGTGGCTGAGGCCGCTCTTGCGCATGCGCACCTTGTCGAGGGCCCGCACCCCGGGCACAGCGAGCGCCAGCGCCCGCACCTCGTTCTCGAAGTTCCGCGGGGCGGCCGTGTCCATCACGTCGCCGAGCGCTTTGGTGAACATGGTGAAGCCGTTGAAGGCGATGATGACGCAGCCGAACAGCGCCGCCCAGTCGTCCGCCGTCTCCCAGCCCGCGCCGCCCCACAGGGCGATGCTGATGCCGACGAAGGCCGCGCCGGAGGTGATGGCGTCCGACCAGTGATGCATCGCCTCGATGCCGAGGGTCGTGCTCCCGACCTCCTCCCCCTTCATCTGCATGCGGCGCGAGAACCAGGTCTTGGTCACGATCACGCCGGCCAGCACGAGGAGGGTCCACCAGGCGGGCCCTTGGTGCGGGGTCCGGATCTCTCTCACCGCGTGCCACGCCACCCAGCCGGCCATGGCGAAGATGAAACCCGCGACCAGCAGGCCCGCCAGCGGCTCGGCCTTGCCGTGGCCGTAGGGGTGGTTCTCGTCGGGCGGCTGCGCCGCCACCCGGAAGCCGGCCCACACGAAGATCGAGGTCAGGATGTCCAGCATCGACTCCGCCGCGTCGGCGATGAGCGCGTAGGTGTTGCCGAGGATGCCGCCCGCCAGCTTCACGGCGGCGAGCAGGGCGTTCAGCCCGATGCCGCGCAGCACCAGGCGGGCGCTGCTTTCGGCGCGCGCCATCACGGCGGTCTGGGCGGAGGGCGGGGACATGAGGTCCGCACACTAGCCTCCGTCCCGGCCGGCACAAGGCGGCATTGACCGCCCCACCCCGCCGGCCTACGTTCCGTCCGCCACCATGTCCGACACCGCCGCCCCGGTCGCCGCCGATCCCGTCAAACAGTTCTCCGTGTTCATCGAGAACCGGGTCGGGCGGCTGCACGATCTCGTCGCCCTGCTCGCGAAGCACGACGTCCACATCATGGCGATGACGACCATCGACCAGACCGACACGGCGCTCGACCGCATGATCGTCGACGATCCCGACCGGGCCCGCGAGCTGATGGCCGCGAACAACTTCTTCTTCACCGAGTGCGAGGTGGTCGCCGTGGAGATCGCCAACGAGTCGCAGCTCAGCGCCGTGCTCAGCGCCCTGCTCACGGTCGAGGTGAACATCCATTACGCCTACTCGTTCCTGATGCGTCCGCGGGGGAAGTCCGCGCTGGCCCTGAGCGTGGAGGACAACGACCTCGCCGCCAGCGCGCTGAACACCCGCGGCTTCAAGGTGCTGACGCAGCGGGACATTTCCCGGTAGCCGGCTGGCTCGATCTGCCGGTGGCGTGCAAGCACGCAACCTACGGTGCGCAGGGAGGCGGACCCTCCCCTCACCCCTTCGTCGCCGCCATCCGATCGCCCTCGAGCAGGTAGACGCCCGTCAGGTAGCCGTTCTCGAACATCTCGCCGACGCGCAGCTTGCCCTCGAAGGTGATCGGCAGGTCCATGAGCGGCTTCACGCCGGCGCCGTTCATCTTCACGACGACCCACTCGTTGACCTTCGGCATGGCGCCGTAGCAGCACATCATCGCATCCTTCACCAGCAGGAATTCCTTCACCAGGCCCTTGTCCATTTTGGTGGGCAGCATGAAACCCGTCACGGCCACCTTCCTCTGGTCGAGCGCCTTGATCGGCGCGGGGATCTGGTCGGCCGGCGCCGCGGTCTCCGTCTCGGGGGGCGTGTAGTTGAACGACGCCAGCCGGTCGAATCCGACGTGCTCATAGCCGTCGGCCTTGGCCGGCTCGGCAGCCCGCAGCGCAAGCATGCCGGCGGACAACAGGAGGGAGAGACGCCACAGGTTCTTCATGCGGCCGACCCTAGCCACGACCGGCCGGGCGTCAAAGAATTTACCCGGCGCCGCCGGCGCCGCGCCTAGATTTAACTGGCTTCACCCCCGGGGGTTTGGCAAGTTGCGCGGTCACCACACCCCACTAAATCACCCCAGCTATGCTTAAATCCTACCCCTGGAAACAAGCGTGTGCGCTGGCCACTGCATTGGCCGCGTCCGCTTCCCCCGCATTCGCCAGCGAGGCCGACATCAAGATCCCCGACCTCAAGTCGGTCACGTTCTTCGATGGCGCGCTCAGCGGCCAAAACGTGCTGCTCATCGGCCTGGTCGTGTGCGGCCTCGCGATGATCTACGGCTGGATGCAATACGTGCAGACGAAAAACCTGCCGGTGCACAAGTCCATGTCCGCCGTTTCCCAGATCATCTGGGAAACGTGCAAGACCTACCTCTTCCAGCAGGGCAAGTTCCTCGCGAGCCTCTGGATCCTCATCGCGGTCTGCATGGGCTACTACTTCAGCGTGCTGTCGCACATGTCGGCGATGCACGTCATCATGATCCTGGCCGCCTCCGTGCTCGGCATCCTCGGCAGCTACGGTGTCGCCTGGTTCGGCATCCGCATCAACACCGTGGCCAACAGCCGCGCCGCCTTCTCCGCCCTCCAGGGCAACCCGCTCGCCACGCTCCTCATCCCGCTCAAGTCCGGCATGAGCGTCGGCCTCCTCCTCGTCGCCATCGAGCTGTTCTTCATGATCTGCATCCTGGCGTTCCTGCCGGGCGAGCTCGCCGGCCCCTGCTTCATCGGCTTCGCCATCGGCGAGTCCCTCGGCGCCTCCGTCCTCCGCATCTGCGGCGGCATCTTCACCAAGATCGCCGACATCGGCGCCGACCTGATGAAGATCGTCTTCCAGCTCCCCGAGGATGACCCGCGCAACCCGGGCGTGATCGCCGACTGCACCGGCGACAACGCCGGCGACTCCGTCGGGCCGACCGCCGACGGCTTCGAGACCTACGGCGTGACGGGCGTCGCGCTCATCGCCTTCCTCGCGCTGGCCCTCGCCGCCAACCCGATGCTCTGCGCCGTGCTCATCGTCTGGCTTTTCGCCATGCGCATCCTGATGGTGATCACCTCGCTCGCCAGCTACTGGATCAACGACGCCGTTTCCAAGGCCGTCTGGGGCGGCTCGAAGAACTTCAACCTCGAGCACCCGCTGACCAACCTCGTCTGGATCACCTCGGTCGTCTCCATCGGCGTCACCTATGTCGCCAGCTACGTGCTGCTCGCCAAGCTGCCGGGCCACGAGGGTCTCTGGTGGGTGCTCTCCACCATCATCTCGCTCGGCACCATCGCCGGCGCGCTGATCCCGGAGTTCACCAAGATCTTCACCTCCACCGAGAGCCGCCACGTCAAGGAGGTCGTCACCTCCTCCAAGCAGGGCGGCGCGTCGCTCAACATCCTCTCCGGCCTCGTGGCGGGCAACTTCTCCGCCTTCTGGACCGGCCTCTGCATCCTCACGCTGATGTTCGGCGCGTATTACTTCTCCGGGCATGAGGCCCTCCAGACGATGATGCCCGAGCAGTTCCGCTTCGCGGCGCCGATCTTCGCGTTCGGCCTCGTGGCCTTCGGCTTCCTCGGCATGGGCCCGGTCACCATCGCGGTCGACTCCTTCGGCCCCGTCACCGACAACGCCCAGTCCGTCTACGAGCTCTCGCAGATCGAGGGCAAACCCGGCATCGCCGCCGAGATCGAGAAGGACTTCGGCTTCAAGCCCGACTTCGAGGGCGCCAAGCACCAGCTCGAGAAGGGCGACGGCGCCGGCAACACCTTCAAGGCCACCGCCAAGCCCGTGCTCATCGGCACCGCGGTCGTCGGCGCGACCACGATGGTCTTCGGCATCATCATGATGCTGCAGGCGCACTACTCGGCCATCGACCCGAGCTTCAGCGTGCTGGAGCGCCTCTCGCTCGTGCACCCCGAGGCGCTCATGGGCCTCCTGATGGGCGGCGCAGTCATCTACTGGTTCACCGGCGCCTCCACGCAGGCCGTCGTCACCGGCGCCTACCGCGCGGTCGTCTACATCAAGGACAACATGAAGCTCGACGCCGCCACCGCGGCGACCGAGGCCTCGAAGGAAGTCGTGAAGATCTGCACGCAATACGCGCAGAAGGGCATGGTGAACATCTTCGTGGTCATCTTCTGCTTCTCGCTCGCGCTGGCGTTCTTCGACCCGTTCTTCTTCATCGGCTACCTCGTCGGCATGGCCTTCTTCGGCCTCTTCCAGGCCATCTTCATGGCCAACGCCGGCGGCGCGTGGGACAACGCCAAGAAGATCGTCGAGGTCGACCTCAAGGCCAAGAACACCCCGCTGCATGCCGCCACCGTCGTCGGCGACACCGTGGGCGACCCGTTCAAGGACACCTCGTCCGTCGCGCTGAACCCGGTCATCAAGTTCACGACGCTCTTCGGCCTGCTCGCCGTCGAGATCGCGGTCAAGATGCCCGACACCCTGAAGCACACGCTCGGCGCCGTGATCTTCGTCGTCGCGCTGGTGTTCGTCTATCGCAGCTTCTACGGCATGCGCATCCCGCTCAACCCGAAGGATGCCGACGTGGCTCCGCACCAGCTGCAGAAGGGCTAAGCCCTCGGTGCTTCCTCCTGTCCAAGGCCGCGGCTCACGCCGCGGCCTTTTTTATGCCAGCACCTTCCGCAGCGCCGCGCGGGCGAGCGTGTTTTCCTCCGGCAGGCCGATCGTGAGGCGCGCCCAGTCCGTCATCGGCGGGAAGGCCCGCGCGATCGAAACGCTTTCCTTCAACATCGCGGCCGCGACCTCCGCGTGCGGCCGACCCGTCTGAAAGAACACGAAGTTGGTCTGCGAATCGGCATAGGGCCGGCCGAGCTCGCGCAGCAGAGCCAGCAGTTTCTCCTTCTCGGCCACGATCTTCGCCCGCGTCGTGACGACATAACCCTCGTCCTTCAGGCTGGCGATGGCGGCCATGACCGCCGGGAAACCGAGCGAGGCCGGCCCGTAGCGGCGCAGCGTGGCGGCAAACTGCGGCGACGTCACGCCGTAGCCGATGCGCATGCCGGCCAGGCCGTAGATCTTGGAAAACGTGCGCGCGACGAGCAGGTTCGGCGTGTCCCGCACCAGCCCCACCAGCGTGCGGCCGGCATAGTCGTCGGCGATGTCGAGATAGGCCTCGTCCAGGAAGACAAAGGCCCGGGGCGTCACCGCCTTGACGAATTCGCGCAGCGTCCCGCTATCCACGACCGTGCCGGTCGGGTTGTTGGGATTGGCGAGGTAGACGATGGTGTTGGGTTCGTTGGTTTTCGCCGCCATGGCCTCGAGGTCGTGCTCGAGCCTCGCATTGACCGGCACGGGCACTGCGGTGCCACCCGCGGCCTCGAGCGCGCGCGGCAGCTGCAGATAGCCGGGCGCGGCATAAACCGCCGTGCCCCGGGCCAGGCCGAAATGAATGCCGGCCTTCTCCAGCAGCTCGCCTGAGCCGGCGCCGAGCACGATGTGATCGGCCGGCACGCCTTCCTTCCGGGCGATGAGCTCGATCAGTTCGCCCACCTCGCCATAAGGATAGCGGCAGGCCTTGCCCGCCGCGAGGCTGCCGGTAATGGCCGCCATCGCCGCCGGGGAGGGGCCAAAGGGATTTTCGTTGAGCGAGAGCCGGGCCTTCACCGCGGCGGTGGCGGCCAGTCGCTCCGGCGTCATCTGCGCCTGCGCCTCAAAATTCAGGAAACGGGACGACAAGGCGAGCCCCGCGAGGGTGGCTCCGCCGTGGATCAGCCACTGCCGGCGGCTGAGGGGAGTGAGGGTGTTCATGGGCGACGGAGAAGGGAGACCGACGGCAGCCTTGTCCGGGTCCGGCCCCGACACAAGCCGGGGAACCGCCAATCTGTATCGGTTCGCCAACACGGCGCTGTGCCGGCGACTTCGCCTTTCGGCCCATACCGCCGCGGGCACTTTTGGATAGGGTGCCGGTCGTCTGGCCGGTGTCCGGGATTTTCCGGACCAAGCCCAACCAATCCATCATGAAAAAACTCCTGACCGCACTATTCATCGCCACCGGCCTCGCCGCTTCCGCGCAGGCCCTCATCATCGGAGCCGACGCCGGCTACCTGCTCGACAGCGAGGAGGAATACCTTTCCGCCCGCCTCGGCTTCGAGTTCAAGGCGCAGGAAGCCCTCTCCCACCAAATCGAGCTGGAGATCGGTTACTCGCAGGCCGACGAAGCCGGCCTCAGTGCCGATATCCTGCCGGTGACGCTCAACTACCGGCTGCAGGCGGCCGGCACCGGCGGGTTCGGCTATTACGCCGGGCTCGGCGCCGGGTTTGCCCGCACCAGCATCGACGGTGCCAGCATCTTTGGCCCGGTCCGACTGCGGGACACCTCGTTCGCCGCCCAGGCCTTCGCCGGCGTGACCTACCAGGTCGGTCCGTCCACGACGCTCAGCCTCGGCGCCAAGTATATCTGGATCGATGATGCGAACTTCGCTGGCAGCACCGTGGAGGTGGGCGACGACGTCGCCCTCCAGGCCGGCTTCAGCTTCAAGTTCTGAACCCGGGCGGAATCGCTGCATTCCGCCCCACCCCTTGGTTAGTGCGAGTGTGCAAAGGCCGCGGCGCAAGCCGCGGCCTTTTTGCGTCCGGCCCGGTCTTGTTTGGACGCGGCTTTCTGTCATCGTGCCCCGCATGAAAACCAAATCCGCCCTTTGCTGGCTGCTCGGTCTGGCCGGCCTGCTCCTGGCCGGCTGCAACTACGAGGTCGCCCTGACAGCCAAGCCGACACGCAAGATTGATGAACACCTGCTCGGCGTGTGGCTCGGGGGCGAGGACGGCAAGGACACGATGGTCGTCCGTCGGTTCGACGACTCGACCTACGTCGTCAGCATGGACGATGACATCTATCGCGCCTTTCACTCGGACTTCGCCGGCACCGCCTTCCTGAGCGTGCAGGATCTCAACAGCGACAGCCGCCTCTATCTTTACCTGACCGCCGTGGTTTCCGCCGATGGCAACCAGCTCACCCTGCACATGGTCAGCCCCAAGGTGGTGCCCGAGGAGACCAAGGGCCGCGCCGCGCTGCAGAAACTCATCAAGGCCAACCTGGCCAACCCGCGGCTCCTCGGCGAACCGCTGGTCTTCAAGCGCAAGAAGACCGGTTAGGCGCCAGCCAGTCCCAGGCGCTACCGCATCGCCGGCGGCTCCCGGTCTTCCGTCAGCTCGATCAGCTCGAAGACCGTGCTGGTGGCCGGGGTGCCGATGCCGCTTTCCGCCTTCACCTTCGCCACGAAGCTGCTCATCCGGTCGTTCCACCCGAGTTTGCGCGAGTGCTCGTTCCACACCAGCGTCTGCGCCCGGCTCGGGCGCAGGCCGTGCGCAAAAATCCACTCGACGACCTCCGCTTCCGTGCCGCCCGCGGCGACCTGCGCCTCGATGTCCTCGAACTTCACGTTCATGAAGGCGCAGAACTGCCCGTCGAGCCCGACGGACAGCCCGTAGTTGCGGTGGAAGTCCTCCGGCAGCCGGCCGGCCAGCTTCAGCCGCATCTTGTCGAGCATGCGGCCGAGATGATGCAGGCCGCCGAGGGTTTTGTCGTAGGGGGAACGCAGGCCTTCCACGCGGGGCATGGACGCGAGTTTTGCGCGGCGTCGGCCTGACGCAAGGGTGGAACCGGCGATCCGCGCGGGCTCCACCTCTTGGCTGGCCACCGCGCCGGCCCGCGTGTTTTGTCAGTGCATCCCCTATGAAACGCCTCGGCTTGCTTGCTCTTCTCGCCGCCTGGGTGGCCGCGAAAATACCCTGATCCCCGACCACGCGCGCATCCGGCCGCCGGGCGGCAGCGTATCATCCAAACCACCCGGCCGATGAGCCCAACCCGCAATTTTCCCCTCCTGCTGGCCGGCCAGTTCCTCGGCGCCTTTGGCGACAACGCCATCCTCGCGGTCATCGTGGGCCAGCTGGTCTACCTGCAGAAGGCGGGCACCATCACCAGCACCGAGCTGCGCACGAGCAACACGATCTACACGAGCCTGCTGTTCATCCCCTACGTGCTGCTCGCGCCGCTGGCCGGCTACCTGAACGACCGTTACGCCAAGACCGCCTGGCTCGCCGGCGGCAACGCCCTCAAGCTCCTCGGCACCGGCCTCTGCGCCTTGAGCGTCGCGCATGGCGCCGGGTGGCAGGGCATCGGTTATCTCGTGGTCGGCGTGGGCGCCTGCTTCTACGGCCCCGCCAAATACGGCATTCTGCCGGAGATCCTCCCGCGCGAGCGCCTGGTGAAGGCCAACGGCCTGGTCGAGCTCCTGACGCTCGTCGCCATCCTCGGCGGCGCCATCGGGGGCTCGGTCCTCGCCGACGTCTTCAAGGACCGCGTGCTCGTCTCCTACGGCGTGCTGGGCGGCATCTTCGGCGCGGCGCTGGTCTGCAATCTTTTCATGACCCCCACGCCGCACAAGCCGGACGTCCGGCTCGGCCGGAGCGTGGGCGAGTTCACCGGCCACCTGCGCGACCTGCTGCGCGATCCACGGCTGGGCCGCGTGCTGATCGGCACGGCGCTGTTCTGGGTCTGCGGCGCCGCGATGAAGATCAACTTCCAGCCCTGGGGCCTCGAGGTGCTCAACCTGCCGGACAACACGCAGATCGCCCTGCTCGGCCTGTGGCTTAGCGTCGGAGTCATGGGCGGCAGCATCCTCGCGGGCCAGCTGCACGCGGTCGGCGACCTGCGCCGCACCCGGGTCTATGGTTTTGCCCTGGCGGGAATGCTGGCGCTGCTGGCCTCGGTCAATTCGTTCGGCCTCTGGCGCACCCCGGTCGTCCAGCTCGGGCCGCTGCACCTGGTCGTGCCGGTCGTGATGCTGCTGGTCGCCGCGGGGGTGGCCGCCGGGCTTTTCCTCATCCCGCTCAACGCCGCGCTGCAAGCCGAGTCCGACCCGGCCCGGCTGGGCAAGACCATCGCGGTGCAGAATCTCGGCGACAACCTCGGCATGCTGCTGGCCGGGACCTATGTGTTTGCCGGCGTGCAGGCCGGGGTCAGCTCCAGCGGGATTTTCCTCGGCCTGGCGGTCGGCGTGAGCGCGGTCGTCGCGTGGATGCGGTTCACGCCCCGGGCCGCCTGAGGTTCCGCCCGCCGGCTGGCGCTGCAGCCGAAAATGTGCCTTGGTTTTCCCCATGTCCGCCGCGTTCGCCCCCGACCTCGACGCCTATTTCGCCCGCACCGGCTACACCGGCCCGCGCACGCCGACGCTGGCCATGCTGCACGCCGTCACGCTGCACCACGCGACCTCGATCCCGTTCGAGAACCTCGACGTCTTGCTCGGCCGCGGCATCAGCCTCGCGCCCCAAGCCATCTTCCAGAAACTGGTGCACGACCGGCGCGGCGGCTACTGCTTTGAGCAGAACAACCTCCTGCTGCTCGTCCTGCGCGCGCTCGGCTACCGCGTGACGCCCATCGGCGCCCGGGTGCGCTGGCAGATCCCGCGCGACATCAACCCGGCGCGCACCCACCTTTTTCTCCGCGTGCACCTGCCGGAAGGCGACTGGCTGACGGACGTCGGCATGGGCGGCGCCTCGCTGACCGGCGCGATCCCGCTGGAGTTTGACCGCGAGTCGCCCACGCCGCACGAGCCGCGGCGGCTGGTGCGCGACGGCGACCGGATGTTCCACCAGCTGTGGACCGGCACCGACTGGACTGACTGCTGCGAGTTCACGCTCAACGAGATGTTCCCCATCGACTGCGAGGTGGCCAACTGGTGGACGAGCGCCAGCCCGGCCTCGCACTTCAAGGGCAGCGTTGTCGTCGGCCGCGCCGGCCGGGACGGCACGCGCAAGGCGATCCGCGGCGGCGAATTCACGCACCGCCGCGGCGCGGAGATCCTGGCCCACGAAACGATCACACCGGGACCGCGCCTGCTCGCGATCCTCGCCGAACACTTCGACCTGCATTTCCCCGAAGGGACGCGGTTCGGTTGAGAGTGGAACCGGGCCGGCCGCGTCCGCCATAGCCTTGGCGGCGGCGGAAGGCCGGGTTCCACCCCGGATCGATCCCGGCACACAAAAAAAGCGCGGGCTAATCGCCCGCGCCTTGAAAGCTAACCTAGCCCCGGCCTCAGAATTTCAGGCTCAGCTTGGTGTAGTAGAACACACCATTAAAGCCGAACGGCGAGACGCCGCTGTAGGGGAAGATGCCGACGTTGTCGTAACCGTTGAACGCCACGCCGCCCACTACCTTGGAACGGATGTTCTCGTCGGGATAGACGTCGAACAGGTTGTTCGCGCCGATCGAGACGGTGATGTTCTTGTTGTAGCTGTAGGTCACATCGAGGTCGGTGATCCACTTGGCGCCGAAGTTCTGGATGACCTGCTGGTTGGTCGTGGTGCCGCCGACCGTGCCGGGGAGCGCCGGGCGGAGCTCGACGTCGTAACCGGGCGTGAGGGCCGCGATCTGTGCGGCCGTGGCGCTGGAGGCCTGGACGAGGGAGACCTCGCCATAACGCACTGCGCGCAGCAGCGTGGAGAACTTGCCCATCTCCCAACCGGCCGAAAGGTTGAGGTTGTCCTTCGGCTGGCCGCGCTCGAGGCGGATGGTCTCGGTCAGGTCAAAGAGCGGCGTGGTGGTGATCGCCGCGAGGTTGGCGGGGGCGCCCTTGATGCGGTCGGCCTCGGTCTCGTTGTGGTTGTAGCCGGCGGTGAAGGTCAGCTTGCCGAAGTCGGAGGTCTTCCAGGTGTAGCGGGCGCTGACGTCGATGCCCTTGGTGGTGGTGTCGACCGCGTTGGTGAAGTAGCGGCCGCCGCCGATGCCGGTGATGCCCTGGGTGGCGAGCAGCGCGACCACGGAGGCACCGGTGAAGTTCGAGGAGAGGACGATGCGGTCCTCGATCTTGATGTGGTAGAAGTCGACCGTGGCGGAGAACCCGCTCTTCGGGTTCCAGGTGGCGCCGAAGCTGTAGTTGGTGGACTCCTCCGGATCCAGCGGCGAGGCGCCGAGCGCGATGGCCGCCGGGTTGTTCACCGGGAAGGTGAGGATGTCGAACGGCACGCCACCGATGAAGTTGGTGGCCGTCGAGCTGAACCACTGCTGGGCAAGGTGGGGGGCGCGGAAGCCGGTGCTGATCGAGCCGCGCAGGGCGATCTCGGGCGTGACCTCGAAACGGCTGGCCAGCTTGACCGTCTTGCTGCTGCCAAAGTCGCTGTAGTCCTCGAAGCGGCCGGCGAGCGAGACCAGCCAGCGGTCGTTCATGTCCTGCTGCAGGTCCACGTAGACGGCCTTGGAGTCGCGGTCGTGGGCGCCGGCGTCCGAAGGCTTGAAGCCGGGGAACACCTGCGCGCCGACGCCGGCGAGCGCCCCGGTGTTCGGGCCGGTGAGGACGTTGAAACCGCCGTTGCGGTAGGAGTCGGGCTCGCCCGCCTTGATGGCGTATTCCTCCTGCCGGTATTCGACGCCCATGGCGAACTTGAGCGGCGTGGGCATGCCGGTGTTGAAGGACCGGGTGAGGTCGAAGTTGGTCGTCCACTGGTTGAACTTCAGCTGGCCGTCGTAGAAGGCGGTCGGGCTGGAGTTGCCCAGCGTGACGTTGGCGGAATTGGACGTGCGGTAGTCGAGGGTGTTGACGCCGTAGGCCGTGCTGAAATCCCAGGTCCAGACATCGTCCTTGCCCTTGACGCCCGCGCCGCCGGAAAGGTCCTCGACCACGGAGTCGATGAACGGGAGGAAGCCGTCGGGCCAGATGGCGCGCACCGTGCGGTCGTCACCGGCGCGGCGGAAGAAGCCGGCGCCGTTCGCGTGGCGGATGCTGTTGCCGCCGAAGAAATAGAAATCCATGCCGTCTTCCATCGGGTATTCGCCGTTGAGCCACAGGCCCTTGTCCTTGGTCTCGGGATCGCCGAAGCGGTGGTTGATGCGGTTGACGGTCTGCTCGCGCGGATCGAGCGTGCCGTTCGACGGGCTGAGGCCCGTGCCGGAGCCGTAGTTGCCCGAGATGGTCGAGGTGCCGCCATTGCCGAAATACTGCTGGCGGGTATCCGGCTGGACGCGGCTGGTGTCGCCGTGGTCGCGCAGGTAGAGGCTGACGAAGAGCGAGCCCTTGCCGCCGAGCGTGGTGCCGGCGAAGGCGTCGAGCTTGTAGTCCTCGCCGTCGCCCTCGCCCGTCTGGCCGTAGCCGAGGTTCAGGCCCCAGCCGGTGTCCTTGCGGAGGATGACGTTGATGACACCCGCGATGGCATCGGAACCGTATTGCGCCGAGGCGCCGTCGCGCAGCACCTCGATGCGCTCGATCATGGACGACGGGATGGCGTTGAAGTCGGTCGAGACCGAGCCGCGGCCGATGGAGCCGTTGAGGTTGACGAGGGCGCTGGTGTGGCGGCGCTTGCCGTTGATCAGCACGAGCGTCTGGTCGGGCGCGAGGCCGCGCAGCGTGGCCGGGCGGATGTGATCCGTGCCGTCGGTGAGCGACGGGCGCGGGAAGTTGAACGAGGGGATGTTGGCCTGCAGCATCTGGCTGGTCTCGTTGTAGCCGCCCTGCTTCATCTCCGTGCCGCTGATCACGTCGATCGGCACAGGAGACTGGGTCACGGTGCGGTCATTGAAACGCGAGCCGGTGGCGACGAACTTCTCCAGCTCAACCACCCCGGAGGTGGAAGCAGCCTGGGCGAAGCCGGTGGTGGCGGTGACGGTCAGCAAGGCGAGAAGCGCAACCGTGCGCGTCCGCGGCAGGCCGGCGCAAAGCGCGGCCTGAAAACCAGACATCTTGGTATTCATAGGGCGTGGGGACAAACGGTCAGCCTGACGACAGGCTGGTTAGGTCGGCCTCAAGATAGCCGGAACTGCGCCTGAAACAAGTCCTATAACCCCGGGGCGTTTTGCGACTTGAGCACTCCCCCGACCGGGGGATGATGGCCCGATGAAGACCCTGCCGCGTTTTGTCGTGCCCCCGGTGATTCTCGCTTTGGTTCTGGCCGTGCCGCTGGCCGCGTTCGCCCAGCGGGCCCCGGTCGAGGCGACCCAGGGGCTGGTGACCTCGGCCCATGAACTCGCCTCCCAAGCCGGCCTCGAAATCCTGCGCAAGGGCGGCAACGCGGTCGACGCCGCCGCGGCCACCGGGCTGGCGCTGACGGTGGTCTATCCCTTCGCCGGCAACATCGGCGGCGGCGGTTTCATGCTCATTCATCTGGCGGACGGCCGCGATACCGCCCTCGATTATCGCGAGACGGCGCCGGCTTCGGCCGCGCGCGACATGTATGTCGGGCCCGACGGCAAGGTGCTCAGCGGTGCCGGCTCGTCGACCGTCGGCTGGAAAGCCAGCGGCGTCCCCGGCTCGGTGGCCGGCTTTGCCCTCGCCGTGGAGAAATACGGTTCCCACAAGGTGACCTGGGCCGAGATCTGCGAGCCGGCCCGCCGGCTGGCGGCCGAGGGCCACGTTGTTTCCCAAGGCACCGCCCGCAACCTGCGCGACAATGCCGCCCACCTCGCCCAGTTTGAGGAATCGAAAAAAATCTACCTCGAGGGCGGTGAATTTCGCCAGCCGGGCGAGCACTGGGTGCAGGCCGACCTCGGGGAGACCTTTGCGCGGCTGCAGCAGTTCGGGCCGCGTGAATTCTACGAAGGCGAGACCGCCCGCCGCATCGCCGCCGCGATGGCCGCGCACGGCGGCAACATCACGCTGGACGACCTGAAGAACTACCGCGTCGCCGAGCGCACCCCCCTGCAGGGCCACTACCGCGGCCACGCCATCATCACGATGCCCCCGCCCTCTTCCGGCGGCATCGCCTTGCTGCAGATGTTCGGCATGCTCGAGCCGTTCGACGTCGGCGCGCTGGGCCACAACTCCGCCGCCAAATACCACCTGTTCGCCGAGGTCATGAAGCGCGCCTTCCGCGACCGGGCCGAATACCTTGGCGACCCCGACTTCGTGAAAGTCCCCGTGGCCCAGCTGCTCGACCCGGCCTACCTCAAGGGCCGCATGGCCGACTTCTCCCCGGACAAGGCCACCCCGGCCGCCGCCGTGCAGCCCGGCCTCGGCAAATTCGTCGCGTCCGCCCCGCACGAGTCCGAGGAGACCACGCATTTCTCCGTGGTCGATGCCGCCGGCAACGCCGTCGCCAACACCTACACCCTCAACGGCGGCTACGGCTCCGGGGTCACCATCCCCGGCACCGGCATCCTCATGAACAACGAAATGGATGACTTTACCGCGCAGGCCGGCACCCCGAACATGTTCGGCCTCATCCAGGGCGAGGCGAACGCCATCGCGCCGGGCAAGCGCCCGCTTTCCTCGATGACTCCGACGATCGTGTTCAAGGACGGCAAAGCCGTGCTCGTCACCGGCTCGCCCGGCGGACCGACCATCATCAACACCGTGCTCCAGATCATCAGCAACGTGATCGACCATCGCATGCCGGTGTCCCAGGCCGTGGAAGCGCCGCGCATCCACAACCAGTGGATGCCGGATGTCGTCACGTTCGAGCGTTTCGGCATGTCGCCCGACACCATGGCGCTGCTGCAGGCCAAGGGACACAAGCTCCCCGAGCGCAAATCCTACGAGGGGGCTTATCAGGGAGACGGCGAGTCGATCGCCATCGACCCCGTCACCGGCCGGCTCTTCGGCGCGGCCGATCCCCGTAAACCGGACAGCAAGGCCGTCGGCTACTGAGCGAAATCGCCCGCCCGGCGGCGAGCGTTTCGTGCAACTTTTTGAGCGGTCCGGAAACTTTACGGACCGGACCGTGCGGGATTCATAGGACGGCAACGGCGGAGGTCCGCCGTTCCTACCTCAACCCCACCCTGTAAGCATCATGAAACGATATCCTGCCTTGATTGCGTGTGCCTGCCTCGCCCTGGGCGTGCAGGCCGCTTCGGCCCAGACGGCCCCCGCCGCCCCGGCCGAGAAAGATGTGGTCACCCTGCCCACCTTCACCATCACCGAGACCCCGGAGAATCCCTATGTGTCCAAGCAGGCGCTCTCGTCCTCCCGCGTGGCCATGGACATCCAGGACATCCCGCAGACGATCTCCGTCGTCACCAGCGAATTCCTCCAGGATTCGATGAGCTTCCGCATGCTCGATGCGGCGAAATATGTCACGCCGATCACCGAGTCCACGCTGCCCACCGGCGGCGACCGCTACACGATCCGCGGCTTCCAGGTCTCGCACGAGTTCGTCGACGGCATGGAAATCTCCGGCGCCGACGGCTACAGCGCCTCGCTGATGAGCTACAACATCGACCGCATCGAGATCATCAAGGGCCCGAACGCCATCCTCGTCCCCGGTGGCGCGGCCGGCGGCCAGATGAACCCGATCACCAAGTCGCCCATCATGAAGAACCAGGGCTCCATGACCCTCGAGCTGGCCCAATACAAGGGCAACGCCCTCAGCTTCGACCTCAACCGCATCGTCTCCCAGGAAAAGGGCGTCGCCGCCCGCCTCGTCGCCGCCATCTGGAAGAACGACGGCTACTCGAAGAATTACTTCCGCGACGGCTTCATGCTCGCCCCGTCGCTGTCGTGGCAGCTCTCCCCCGCCCACAAGCTGACCGTCAAGGGTGAGATCATGCAGAACCAGGAGACCAACGGCGTGTTTCTGCCGATCGATCCCAGCGTCGGCAGCGACGACTATGCCATCATCGCCAAGGGCCTGCCCCGCGACTGGTCGTTCGGCGACGAGTCCGACCGGCGCGACCGCGAAACCGAGCGCCTCACCCTGGAGCTGCTCTCCGAGCTCGGCCAGCATGTCAGCTCCCGCCTGCAGTTCACCGCCAACCATGTCGTCCGCGAGGACCAGGGCACCACCAGCGGCTCCATCGCCGGCATCAGCATCACCCGCAATCCGAGCACCGGCAAATACGAGCCGGGCAAGGTCTGGACGGTCGACCAAACCGGCGCCGTGGCCATCCCCTCCTCCACCAGCGTGGCCCTGCCCGATCCCAGCACCTACGTCTACGGCCGCACCGCCGGCAGCGACCACCTCTATTACAACGAGCTCCACTTCCGCAACGACTACGCGATCAAGTTCGATGGCGACGCCTGGAAATCCACCACCATCGCCGGTCTCGCCGCTAACGGCGTGAAGACGCACTGGCGCAGCTTCCCCGGCTACAACCGCGGCAATGTCGCCAACAACAACCTGGCAGGCATCACCTATCCCGCCTGGGTCTTCGCCGAGCCGTCCGCTCCCGCCAACGGCCAGAATCGCAAGGCCAAGCAGACCGACGCCCAGTTCTTCGTCTACGAGAACCTCAGCCTGCTGAACGACCGCGTCCTGCTCTCCGGCGGTATCTCGCGCTTCTTCGGCACGCTCACCCGCACCGACACCTCCGGCGTCCAGCCCACGCCGTTCCCGAGTTACAGCATGGCCGAGACCGCCAAGAGCTACGGGGTCGTCGTCAAGGCCACCAAGGAAATCGCGGTGTTCTACAGCCACAACACCTCCGGCGGCACGATGCCCGGCTCCCTCAGCGCCGGCACCGTCGCGCCCACCTTCCGCGCCTCGGTCGGCGCCCAGGACGAATACGGCGTGAAGACCTCGTTCCTCGACGGCAAACTCACCGCCTCGTTCGCCTATTTCGACATCACCTCGTCCAACTACGCGGTGCCGAACAGCGAATTCTACGTCCTGCAGGCCCAGGGTCGCTTCGCCGAGGCCGCCGCCCTCCAGAACCCGCTCTACCTCGACCTGACCTCCAAGGGCTGGGAGTTCGAGGGCAGCTACACCGCCACCCCGAACCTGACCATCATCGGCAACTACACCGACTACAAGATGCGCCAGCCCACCGGCGTGCGCCTCCGCGGCGTCTCGGACAAGAGCTACGGCCTCTACGCCGACTACCGCCTCCGCACCGGCTCGCTCAAGGGCTTCGGCGTGAACCTCGGCGTCGATTATCGCAGCGACCTCGTCGGCGAGAATGTCAACGCCTACACCACCACCGTCCCCCTGGCCGGCGGCCTGCTGGTCCCGCAACAGCCCAGCTTCAAGGTGGCCGACCGCACCATCGTCAACCTCGGCTTCACCTATGAGGCCAAGGCCTGGACCGCGCGCCTCCAGATCAACAACGCCCTCGACGAGGACTACATCCTGGGTGGCATCAACCGCAACTCGATGATGGTCGGCGACCCGCGCAACTTCAAGGGATCGGTCACCTACAAGTTCTAAGCTGGCTTGCGCGAGGGTTCCGCGCCCCCAGCCCGGCCGGCACCGAAAGGTGCCGGCCTTTTTACGCCCCGTCTCTCCGCCTTTTCGTGTCATTCTTACTGACAGAACCAAGGGCGGTTGGACCCGGCTCCCGCCGGACTACGCTCCGCCCACCCCACCACCCCTGATGTTGCGCTATTTTGCCAACGGAGCCATTCGCTGGAAGGAAACCATGCGCTGCAACACGCGCACGAACTGGGAATTCTATGCCGTGATCAAGGGCCGCTGCGCCCCCGCGCTGCGCGACGGCCAGAAACCCGCGCTGCAGGAAAAGACCCTCTGGGTTTTCGCCCCCGAGTGCAGCCACGCCTGGATCGACGACCGCCGCCACAAATACCACCGCCTCTCGATGCATTTCGGCAGCGTGCCCTACCCGCTCGACGAGATCGTCCGGCAGAATGGCGGCTGGCTCGAACGCAAGCTGGGTGACGCCGAGATCGCGCGCCTCGAGGCCATCGCCGCCGAGGTTGAGCCGCATTACCTGAACCCGAACCAGCTCAGCACGCTGCATTTCGAGGGCCGGCTGAACGACCTCGCCCTGATGATGCTCGCGGGCAACGACTCCGTGGAGCAGCCCGCCCTGCCCGACCTCGCGAACTTCAAGGTGGAGAGCGCGCTGACCTGGTATGGGGTCAACCTCGCCCGCCGCCCGTCGGTCAAGGAGGTCGCCGACGCCGTCCACGTCTCCACCAGCCATATGCGGCGGCTGTTCTGGCAGGTGCGCCGCACCAGCCCGAAGACCGCCTTCCAGCGCATCCGCCTCGAAAAGGCCCAGGAACTCATGAGCCGCACCGCGCTCACGCTCGAGGATGTCGCCCGCCACTGCGGCTACGCCAGCTCCAGCCACTTCTGTCGCGAATACCGCACCTTCTACAATTTCACGCCGACGCACTGGCGAAAGAAACTGATCGACCGCTTCAACAAGCCGTTTCCCCCGGGCAAGGTCATCACGCGACACTACAGCGTCCGCCCGCACGAGCGCCTGATGCCGGCGTAAGTGGCTTGGTGCGGTAGGGGCGGTTGCCCTCAACCGCCCCCCTCACTCGTTACGCAACGCCACAACCGGGTTCACCCGCAGCGCCCGCAGCGCCGGCACCAGGGTGGCGGTCATGCCGATGACACCGAGCGTCAGCAGCGTGCCGGTGAACGTCGCCCCGTCGCCCGCCGACACGCCGTAAAGCTCCGAGGCCAGCAGCTGGCCGCCAAAGTAGCCGATGATGCTGCCGATGCCCAGGCCGAGCGCGAGGCGCACGCCGCCCTCGCGCAGGATCAGCCGCAGCACGTCGCCCGGCGCGGCCCCGAGCGCCACCCGCACGCCGATCTCCTGCGTGCGCTGCGCCACGCTGTAGGCCATGACGCCATAGAGGCCGACACCGGCCAGCACGAGGGCCACGCCGCCGAAGATGCCGAAGATCCAGCCGAAGAGTTTTTTGAAGAACTTGGCCTCGTCCACCATCTTGGTCAGCGTCTGCGCGAAGTAGATGGGCAGGTCGTCGTTCAGCTCGCGCACCGTGCTGCGCAACAGCTGGGTGCTCGCCGCGGGATCGCCGCTGCGGACCTTCGCGAACACCGTCATGCGCTGCGTGGCATCCTTCGCCTGCAGGTAGCAGACATAGGCCTGCGGCCAGGTCCGGCTGTCGAACTGGCCCTTGAGCGTGTCGGGCGTGACACCCACGACGGTCAGCCACGGGCCGGGGTCCTTGTCGGCCGGCGTGCCCCGGCGGAAGCGTTTGCCGATCGGGCTCTCGTTCGGCCAGTATTGCTCCGCAAAGGCGGCGCTGACCACGGCGACGCCGGGGGCCGTCGCCACGTCGGCGTCGGTGAAGTCGCGTCCCTGCAGCAGGCGGAGGTTCATGGCGGTGAAATAACCCGGCGAGATCGCCGTGAACGACGCGTAGGTGTTGCCCTTGCCCGACCCGTCGGGGGCGCGGCCGTCGATGAGGATCGCGGTGCGGTTGTTCCAGACCGGCGGGTTGTCCGCCACGCCGACGGCCGTGAACTCCGGCCGGGCCGCTAGGCGGTTGCGCAGTTCCTGGAAGAACACGCGCTGTTGCGCCGCCTCCTTGTATTCCGTGTCGGGCAGCGCCACGCGGGCGGTCATCACCCCCTGCGGGTCGAAGCCGAGGCTGGCCGTCTGCATCTTGATGATCGAGTGGATGGTCAGGCCGGCGAGCACGAGCAGCACGCAGGAGAGCGCCACCTCCGCCACGACGAGCAGGCGGGTGAAGCGGCTCAGGCTGAAACCGGTCGAGCCGCGGCCGGCGTCCTTGAGCACGGTGTTGAGGTCGGGCTTCGAGACGCGCAGCGCCGGGAACAGGCCAGCCAGCACGCAGGTGACGAGGGCGAGGAGCCCCACATAGAGGACGCCGGTGGCGTCGACGTTCCAGACCATCCAGTAGGGCGCGGGGTTGTTGGCGTTGATGTAGTCGCGGAACAGCTTCATCAGCCCGAAGGCCAGCGCGAGGCCGCCGCCGGCGCCGAGCGCGGACAGGACCAGGCTCTCGGCCAGCAGGAGCCGCACGATGCGACCGCGGCTGGCCCCGACCGCGGTGCGGACGGCCATCTCCTTCTCGCGCGTGGCGGCGCGGGCCAGCAGCAGGTTGGCGACGTTGGCGCAGGCGATGAGCAGCACGAAGAACACCGCGCCGAGCATGACCAGCAGCAGCTGGCGCGTGTCGTCGCCGACAAACTCCGCCTGCAGCGATTTCACCACGACGCCGAGATCCTTGTGCGTCTCGGGCTGCGCGGCCGCCAGGCGCTGGTTGAGCGTGGCGAACTCCGCCCGGGCCTGCTCGACCGTGACGCCGTCCTTGAGCCGGCCCAGCACCTCGAGGTAGCGCACGTCGCGCTTTTCGTCGGTCTTCTTGTAGCGCAGCGGCACCCAGGCGTCGGCGAACTCGGGAAAACGATAGCCGACCGGACCGACGCCGATGATGGTGCCCCATTCGCCGTTGATCTTGAGCGGCCGGCCGATGACGGCCGGGTCGGACTTGTAATGGTTCTGCCAGTAGCTGTGCGCCAGCACGATGACCGGGGCGGCGCCGGCGTGGTCCTCGTCGGGCCGGAACCAGCGGCCCAGCGACGGCGGCACGCCGATCATGTCGGGTCCGCCGGCGGAGATGTAGGTGCCCGACAGGCGCTCGGGATCCTGGCCCGGGCCGCTGACCGTAACTGTGCCGTCATAATAGGCCGCCAGATCCTGCAGGGTCGTCTGCCCCGCGCGGAAATCCACGAAGTCCTGGTAGGAAACCTCGATGTTGTTGAAGTTCTCCACCGCGTTGTTGTGCTCGAGGTGGACGAGCCGTTCCTGCGCCGGGAACGGCAGGCCGCGGAACATGATGGCGTTGACGATGGAAAACATCGCCGTGTTGACACCGATGCCGAGCACCAGCGTGAAGACGGCGACCACGACGAAGGTCGGGCTCTTCGCGAGAGCCCGCAGGGAAAGGCGGAGATCGGACAGCATGGTGTGGGGGAGTTGCACCGAAAACACCGGCCGGGGGGCCGAAGTCGCAAAAAGCTGGCCTCGGCCCGGTCGGCGCGTGAAATGACCCCGCCCATGAACCCCGCCGCCCTGCTCGCGCCGCTCTTCCTCGCCTTCGAGCTCTGGCAGCTCGTCGTCAGCGAGCGCTACCTGGGCATCAAGCAGATCCGGGTGAACGCCGATCCGCGCGAGCTGCCCATGACCCACTGGATGGCCGCCACCTGGGCCGGCGGCCTGCTCGCCTATTATGTCTGGATGACCACACTCCTGCTGCACCCTGTCGGCCGGGCGCAGGGCGTCGTCCTCATCCTCGTCACCGGCGCCGGCTACCTGATCCGCAGCACCTGTGGCCTGAAATGGGTGCTCGTGGTGCTTACCTTCGAGGGCTCGATCCGCATCGGCATGCTTGTCTCGTTCATCGCCCAGTCCTGGCGCCGGTTGATGGCGATGTAGGTTGCGCGCTCGCGCGCAACGTGGCCCGCCAGCGGGCCACCTGCATGTGCCGACCAGACCCTACCGCGCCGCCGGCGGATGCGATTGCGCGAAGAACTCCTGCGCCGCCGCGAGCATCTTGCCATACTGGTTGTAGTCACCGGCCCAGGAATTCGGCACGCACACGCGCTTGATGATGCCCTGCCCGATCTTGTCCGGCGCCTCGGCGTCCGGCGTCAGCTCCAGGGTGAACTTCGGCTGGCCCGTGTGGACCACATAGTGACACGCCAGCCCCCTGCGTTCCCGGTCGATCCGCACGAAGTGGGGAAAATTCATCGCTGTGCCGGCAGCCTGTCACGCCGCGCCGGCCGCTCAAGGTTCTTTTCGGACGGCGACCCCGCTGTGTTTAGCCTTGAGAAACCGCCCGTATCCCGCGAAAAGAAGCGTGCGCGCGACTCGCCTATGAATCTGGACCCCGCCCCCCGAGTTTCCAAAACCGTCTTCCTCCTGATTGATGCCGGCCTGCTGGTCACCGCCTTCATCATCGCCTACCTGGTCAAGGACCCCTTCGCGCCGCTGCCTTTTGTCCTGACCGTGCTGTGCGTCGCCCTCGCCGGCATAATCGGCCTCATCCCCTTCCTGCTCGATTATGCGGCGGACTCCGCCGAATACGTGCAGGCCGAGCGCGCCAAGGTCGCCGACCACGTGCAGCGTCTCAACGCCGCCAGCGAGAGCCTTGCCCGCGCCGCCGCGCAGATCAAGGCGGTCGAGGAGGCCGTGCACAAGACCGCCCACGCCGCCGAGAACCTGCCCTACCGCATGCAGGAGAAACTGGCCGAGTTCAACCAGCAGCTGGCCACCACCGAGGACGAGGAAAAGGAGCGCCTGACCGAGGAGCTCGCCACCCTCCGCCAGGGCGAGAGCGAGCGCCTCGCCACCATCGCCGACAAGATCCACAAGGCCACCGGCGAACTCGCCGCCCTCGAGGCCGCCACGCGCAAGTCCCTCGCCGCCGCGCAGGATTCCGCCGTCAGCAAGTTCGAGTCCCGCCTCGCCGCCGCGCTCACCGCCCTCGATGCGAAGCTCGCCACGCTGACCATCCCGGTCGCCGCGGCCGCCGCCACGGTGACACCCGCGCCCGCCCCGGTCGTTGAAAAACACGCCGAGCCGGTCGCGGCGCCCTCGGTGGTCGAATCCGTCTCCGTGACCGAGGCCGCCGCCCCGGCGGCCGTCGTCGAGGAGCACAAGCCGAAGAAACCCCGCGCTCCGCGCAAGCCCAAGCCCGAGGACACGCTCGCCGCGATGTCCGAGCCGATGCCGGGCGACACGCCCGCCGCCGAGACCACCGACCAGTCGGGCGAACCCGCCTTTGCCGATTCACCCTCCGACTCCGCGCCCGCCCCATCCGAAGATTCCCAGACCGAGACCGCCGCGACCGTCGAGCCCTCGGTCTCCGCCGACGGCGCCACGCGCCTGCTGGTCACCGCCTACATCGGCATCGGCAACAAGCTCTACATCCGCGGCGACGGCCCGGGCCTCAGCTGGGACAAGGGCGTCCCGATGAAATTTGTCTCCATCGGCAAGTGGGGCTGGGCGACCGACGAGGCCACCGGCCCCGTGGCCTGCAAGCTCTACAAGAACGACGAGACCGCCGCGCTCTCCGGCGAGGTTTTCCTCGAGCCCGGCCAGCACGTCGAGGTCACGGCGCTGTTTTAATAGTGCGGCGGGCGCTCGTCCGGCGCCTCCTCGCTGTCGCGTCCGCCCGCCTGCTGCGCCCGCAGCGCGGCCAGCTCCTTCCGGAGCTTGGCCACCTCGTCCGCCAACTCGAGCATGGCCTTGTCCTGCTCGGCGTTGTGCCGCTGCAGGTGGGTGTAGCGCTCCTCAAGTCGGGTCAGGCGGTCGGCTTCACTCATGCGCAAGAGGAAGCAGGTTGCGCGGCCCGAGGCAATCCACCAACTTGCAGGGATGAAGCGCCTCCTGGCCGGCCTCGGCCTCCTGTTCAGCGGACTGCTCCTCGTGTCATGCTCCAGCCCGACCAAACCGGCCGCCCCGGGTCCGCTGATCCTCATCTCGATCGACGGCTTCCGCTGGGACTACCTGCAGCGGCATGACGCCCCGACCCTGAAGGCGCTGGCCGCCGGCGGGGTGCACGCGACCCGCATGACGCCGAGCTTCCCGTCGAAGACCTTTCCCAACCACTACACGCTCGTCACCGGGCTCTACCCCCAGAACCACGGCATCGTGGCCAACTGGTTCTACGATCCGTCTGACGACGCCAGGTTCGACATGGGCAGGACCGAGGCCCGCTGGTGGAAGGGCGGCGAACCCGTCTGGATCACTGCCGAGAAACAGGGCGTGCGCAGCGCGTGCTTCTTCTGGCCCGGCTCCGAAAGCGAACACGACGGACTCCGCCCGAGCTTTTTCAAGCCCTTCGACAAAAAGCTGAACGCGGCCGACCGCGTCGACGGCCTGCTCGCCTGGCTGGCCCTGCCCCCGGCCCAGCGACCCCGGTTTGCCACGCTGTATTTCGACATCGTCGATACGCAGGGTCACAGATACGGCCCGCTCGCCCCCGAGACCGCCGCGGCCGTGACGGAAGCAGATGAGGCCGTCGCCCGCCTGCTGGCCGGCCTGGAACGACTCGGCCTGCGTGACAGCGCGAGTCTCGTGATCGTGTCCGACCACGGCATGTCGGAATGCCCGCCCGACAAGGTCGTCTTTCTTGAGAACCTGATGGATATTTCGCAGGTGCGCGTGGAGGCCACCGGCCCCTACGGCGGGGTGCGGCCCCGTCCCGGGGTCGATGTCGACGCCCTCGTGGCCGGCATCCGCCAGAAGCTGCCGCCGTCGATCCAGGTCTACCGTCGCGAAGACGTGCCGCCCCGGTTGCACTACAACACGGGCGACCTTATCCCGCCCGTCCTGTTGATCGCCGACGACCATTGGACGGTGGAGCAGAAATCCCGTTGGTCCCCGGCCTGGGCCGCCACCAGCAAGGCCACCCATGGCTGGGACCCGGCCACACCGAACATGGGCGCGCTCTTCATCGCCACCGGCCCGGCCTTCAGGCAACGCGTCGAGATTCCCGACGTCGCGAACATCCACGTCTACAACCTGCTCTGCGCGGCGCTCGGCATCAGGCCCGCGGCCAACGACGGCGACGAGCAGCTCGCGCGCGCCGCACTCAGGCGTTGAGCTGCGTGCGCAGCTCCGCGGGCGCGGTCACGGGCGCCTGGCAGGTGTAGTTCTCGCAGACGTAGGCGGTGGCGCGGCCGCCGAGCGGTTTCATTTCCGCCAGGTAGGGACGCTTTGCCGCCAGCCATTGCTGGCCGGCCCCGCCGTCGGCGCCCAGCAACGCGCGGCGCGGCCCGAGTGTTTCGGCCAGCACCGCCGCCAGCGCCTGAAAATCCGCCGCGGCCGGATCGCCCGCCAGCACGACGGTGCGCGGCGCGTCCACCACGAGCTCGATGGCGCACAGCAGCTGCGGCAGGCCCTGGGGCATCGCCGTCCACTGCGGGCGCAACGCCCCGATGGTCTTCACCGCGCGCTCACGCGCCCCGGCCAGCCCCAGCATCCAGTCGAGCCGCAACAGGTTGAGCGCCGCCACGGAGTTGGCCGACGGCTCCGCGCCGTCGTGATCCTCCTTCAGGCGCACGATCACGTTCGGGTCGTCCGCCCGGGAGTTGAAGTAGCCGCCGCGCACCGGATCCTCGAACAATCCGTCCATCCCGGCCTGCAGGCGCTCCGCCCATTGGAGCCAGCGGATCTCAAAACCCGCCTCGTAGAGATCGAGCAACCCCTGGATGAGAAACGCATAGTCCTCCGCAAAACCCGCGATCGTCCCGCGGCTCCCGCGCCAGCTGCGGTAAAGCGTGCTGCTGCGCTCGTCATAAAGCTCGCGCTGGATGAACTCCGCGGCCCGGGTCGCGGTCGCGAGATAGGATTTGTCGCCGAGCACCCGGGCGCCCTGCGCCAGCGCCGAGATCATGAGGCCGTTCCAGGCGGTGATGATCTTGTCGTCCAGGTGAGGCCGGGGCCGCTGCGCGCGCACCGTGCGGAGTTTTTCGAGGCAACCAAGCAGCTTGTCGCTCGCCACCGCCACCTCGAGGGCGTGCTCGCGGGCCGTCGTGGCCAGAGATTGGCGCTGCATCAGGACGTTCTTGCCCTTGAATTCACCCTGCGGGTCGTGATCGACGTTACCACCCTGCTTCACGCCGTAGTGGGTGCAGAAAAAAGCCGCATCGGCGCCGAGCACGGCGTCGATCTCATCCTTGGTCCACACATAGAAAGCGCCCTCGGCGTGCTCGGGCTTGCCGTGGGCGATCAGGCTGTCCGCATCCTCCGCCGAATAGAAACCGCCGGCCGGGCTGGTCAGGTCACGCTGCACATAGGTGAAGATGTCCCGGGCGATCCACGCATAGACCTCGAGGCCGGTCGCCTGCTTCGCCTCGAGGTAGCTCACCGCCAGCTGCGCCTGGTCGTAGAGCATTTTCTCGAAATGCGACACAAACCACCGCTCGTCGACCGAGTAGCGGTGGAAGCCGCCGCCGACATGGTCCTGCAGGCCGCCTTCGGCCATCTTGCGCAGCGTGAACCCGGTCATCTTCAGCAGTTCCTCGCCGATCGCCGTCCGCGGCCCCTGCAGGGCCGCCAGCCGGAAGAGGAACTTGAGCACGGCCGGCCGCGGGAATTTCGGCGCGCCGCCGAAGCCGCCCCAGTTCGGGTCGTGCGCCTCGTAGAAATACTGGAAGGCCTTGGTCAGCGCCTCGCTCGCCGCCTCGGGCAGCGTCGGTTCCGGCGCGCCGGCCTCCGGCTCGGCCCGGGCCGGCCCTTCGGCCGCGTAGCGCTGCAACGCCGCCACCACCTCGTCGGCCCCGGTGAGGATCTTGTCGCGCTTCTCGTGCCAGTGACGCGTGATGGCATTGAGCACCGTGAGGAAACCCGGGCGGCCGTGACGGTCGTCGGGCGGAAAATAGGTGCCGCCGTAGAACGGCTTCAGGCCGGGCGTCAGCCACACGCTCATCGGCCAGCCGCCGTGGCCGGTCGTCTGTTGCACGTAGGTCATGTAGACGCGATCGAGGTCGGGCCGCTCCTCGCGGTCGAGCTTCACGGGCACGAAGTCGCGGTTGAGCACGGCGGCGACCTCCGCGTTCTCGAAGGACTCGTGCGCCATCACATGGCACCAGTGGCAGGTCGAGTAGCCGATGCTCAGGAAAATGGGCTTCTGCTCCGCGCGGGCCCGGGCGAAGGCCTCCTCACCCCACGGCAGCCAGTCCACGGGATTGTCGGCGTGCTGGCGCAGGTAGGGGGATTGCTCGGCGGCAAGACGATTGGGCATCGGGGGAGAAAATCCGACCCGGGGCCTGATTGCAATTCTCCCGAAAATCCCGGCCCGGCTAGGGGATATTAACATTTGAAAAATGTGCCGCAACTCGCGGTATCTGCTGCCCGGGCCTCCACGACATGCCTGATCTTTTCCGTTCACCCATCTCCGGCGCGCTTTCCCGCGCGCGATTATTCTGGCAACTGCAGCTCATCGGCTGGGGCGCGTTTGCCGTATTGTCCCTGCCCGTCAAGCAGGCGGTCTACGGTTCGTGGACCATCGGGCTGCTGATCACCGTCTACCAGCTGCCGCTCAGCCTGGGCCTCTCGGGCTTGCTGCGGCTCTTTTACCGCCGCAACCGCCCGGACGAGCAGGTCAACTGGCTGGCCGCGCTGGTCGTCTTCGGCGGCTGCCTGGCGGCAGGCGCGGCCGATGTCCTGGCCAGCATCGCCGTCAACCGCCTCACGGGCCTCGATGATGCCACGCTCATCCCGGAAACGGGTCTCTATGCCTTCCGCAGTGCCGTCTACCTGATCTGGAGCCTCGCCTACTTCCTGACCAAGGCCCTGCTGCGAAACCGGGCGCTGGCCTTCCAGTCCGCCGTGGCGGACGAACAGCACCGCCTCGAGCTGATGCGCTACCAGCTCAACCCGAATTTCCTGGCCCGGTCCCTCTCCGCCATTTCCCACCAGATCGGCGTCAATCCCGCCAGCGCCCGCGCCATGACCGCACGACTGGGCGAATTCTACCAGAACACCCTGCGCCATACCGACCGCGGCCAGACCGCGACCATCGGCGACGAACTCGCCCTGGTCCGCGCCTACCTCGACATCGAGCGTCTCCGGATGTGTGACACCGCCCTGCAGGTGAACTACGAGGTGGACGAAAGCCTGCTGGCCCGGCCGCTTCCGCCGGTCTTGCTGCTGCCCCTGGCCGAAAAAGCCGTCCACTCCGGCCGCCAGACCGACGGCCGGCCGCTGGAAATAACCCTCACGATCCAGCGCGCAGGTGACAGCCAGGTCCTGCTGGAGGTCAGCCACTCCGGCCGGCTCGACCGCTCCAACCCGCCCTTCACCCGCGCGGGCGATCCGGTGGCGCCCGATACCCGCGCCACGCTCGACCAGCATTTCGCGGGGCGCTACCGCTTCAGCCTCAGCCAGGACAGCTTCCGGGTCCGGGCTTCCCTCTGGCTACCTTTGACGGATTGAGAACAGCGGGATTGCGTGACCGGCCGGCCGGGTGCGAATCTGCAGGCCACCCGTGCTCGCTTCCTGCCTCGCCGCCTTTTTCTTCGCCCTCAACGCCACCTGCGCCAGCCGCAGCGTGCAGGCGTCGGGAGCGGTGCGCGCCAACCTGGGACGGCTCGTGGTGGCGGCCCTCGTGCTGGGCCTCTTCGCCCATACGCTCGGCCACGGCTTTGACAGCGCGAGCACCGGCTGGTTTTTGCTCAGCGGCGTCATCGGCATGGGCCTGGGTGACCTCGGGGTCTATGGGGCCCTGCCCCTGCTGGGCTCGCGCCTGACGGTCCTCATGACCCAGTGCCTGGCCGCGCCCATCGCGGCGCTCGGCGAATGGCTCTGGCTCGACACGCGTCTGAGCGGGGCGCAGGCGCTGTGGGGCGCGGTGATCCTGGGCGGCGTGATGATCGCCCTGATGCCGAGCAAGGCCAGTCCGCCCCGCGTGCGCGTGCGGCCGGTCGGTTTCCTCTTCGGCCTGCTCGCGGCCGCCGGCCAGGGTTTCGGCGCCCTCGTCAGCCGCAAGGGCGTCGACGCCGCCACCGCCGCGGGCGAGGCCGCACACAACGCCGGCTTCGGCCTGAACGCCGCGTATCACCGCATCATCGCCGGCCTGGTGTTCACCGCCGCGTGGTTCCTTTTCCTCAAGCTCATCGGCCGGCTCACGCCGCCGCCCGACAGCTCGACCGCCACCCCGGCCGCCCGCCGCCGGACCGCCCTCTGGCTGCTGGCCAACGGCCTGGTCGGACCCGTGCTCGGCGTCGGCTGCTACCAGTGGGCGCTCGCGACCACGCCCAGCGGGCTCGTCCTGCCCATTGCCGCGACCACGCCCCTCATCGCCATCCCCCTCACCTACTGGCTCGAGGGCGAGCGCCCGTCCCGGCGTTCGCTGGTCGGCGGCGCCGTCGCGGTCGCTGGCGCCGTGGCACTTACGCTGGTCTGAGCAAAGCCATTGACGACCGCGCTGTCGCCGGGCTCACTCGCGGGTTTTCCATGCTGACCCTTGCTGATGTCGCCAAGTCCTACGGCACCCGGGAACTCTTTTCCGGGGTGTCGCTCTTCGTTGCGCGCACCGACCGCTTCGGCTTGGTCGGACCCAACGGCGCCGGCAAGTCCACCCTCTTCAACCTCATCCTCGGCGAGGAGCAGGCCGACGAGGGCACCATCGAGTGGGAGCGCGGCGCCGACTTCGGCTTTCTGCCCCAGGAAAGCGCCCCGGTCGGCGACGAAAGCATCCTCCACATCGCCACCAGCGGCAAGAAGCTCGAGCCGGAGAACGACGACGATTACGACATCGACTGGACCCTCGAGCCGCGCGCCAAGAAGATCCTCGCCGGCCTCGGTTTTCGCGAGGACGACTACCTCAAGCAGGCCAAGTCCTTCTCCGGCGGCTGGGTCATGCGCGCCCACCTCGCCCGCCTGCTCGTCAGCGAGCCCGCCCTGCTCATGCTCGACGAACCGACCAACCACCTCGATCTCGAGGCGCTGCTCTGGTTCCAGGACTACCTGACGCGCTACCCGGGCGGCCTCGTCATCATCTCCCACGACCGCGAATTCCTCAACACCCTCTGCAACGGCATCCTCGAGCTGAAGGGCGGCACGCTCAACAAATACACCGGGAACTACGACGACTACCTGGCCGAGAAGGACGCCCGGAAGGAGCAGCAGGCCGCGCAGTTCAAGAACCAGCAGCGCGAGATCGCCCACCTCCAGAAATTCGTCGACCGCTTCGGCGCCAAGGCCTCGATGGCCTCGCGCGCCAAGTCGAAGGAGAAGCAGATCGAGCGCCTCAAGGAGGTCGCCGTCGAGGAACCGTGGGAGGACCTCAAGAAGATCAATTTCCGCTTTCCCCAGCCGCCCCGCTCCGGCCTCAAGGTCATCAACCTCGAGCACGTGCAGCAGGCCTACGGCGACCACGTGGTCTACCAGGACCTCAACCTGGAGATCGAGCGCGGCCAGAAGATCGTGCTCGTCGGGCCCAACGGCGCCGGCAAGTCCACGCTGCTCAAGATCCTCGCCGACGTGATCCCGATCCAGGGCGGCGCGCGCAACCTCGGCAGCAACGTCTTCCCGGGCTACTTTGCCCAGAACCGCGGTGACAACGTGAAGCTCGACCTCACGGTCCTCGAGAACGTGATGGAGCTGCGCACGAACGAGAACCAGCTCACCGAGCAGCAGGCCCGCGCGGTGCTCGGCGGCTTCCTTTTCCGCAAGGACGACGTCTTCAAGAAGGCCTCCGTCCTCTCCGGCGGCGAGAAGTCCCGCCTGGCCCTCGCCCGCCTGCTCGTCAACCCGCCCAACCTGCTGCTGATGGACGAGCCGACGACGCACCTCGACATCCCGTCGATCGACGCGCTCGTGAACGCCCTCAAGAACTACGAGGGCACCCTCATCTTCATCAGCCACGACGTGTATTTCATCCGCACCCTCGCGCAGACGGTGCTGCACGTCCATTCCGGCCGGCTCACGCCCTACGCGGGCAACTACGACTACTACCTGGAGAAGTCCAAGGCGGCCAACGCGCGCGCCGCCCTCACCGCTGGCTTCACCGACGCCCGGCCGAAGCAGGCCGCGCCTGCGCCTGCCCCGAAGGCCGCCGTGGTCAAGAAGCCTAATCCCGCCGAGCTGAAGAAGCTCCGCACCGAGGTCGGTCACCTCGAGGAAAAGGTCGCCACGCTGGAGACCAAGCAGAACGAGCTCACCGCCGAGCTCGAGGCCCCAGAGACCTATAGCTCGCCCGGCAAGGCCCAGCATCTCAACCGCGAGCTTTCCGTCATCGTCGACCAGCTCCAGGCCGCCACCGCCGCGTGGGAAACGGCCGCCGCAAAGCTGGCCGAGCTGGAAAAAGCCTGAGCGGTAGAAACAAAAACGGCGCCCGCGGGCGCCGTTGCAGGACCGTCAGGGGGAACCGGCCGTCACTCAGTGCTGCCGGGTGAACAGGTTCTTGGCGGCAAGAAACGGGGCCGTGGTGAACGTCGGCTTCGCGTCGACGGCCGGCTTGGGGACATCCGTCGCGGCGAGCTCCTGCTCGCGAACCTTCACCCAGGCCTCCCGGCGGGAGACGTTCTCCTCGCGCTGCGCGAGCTTGTCCTCGCGTTCCTTCAGCGCAAGGCGGTCATCGGTCAGACCGCGGCGGGCGGCCTCGAGCAGGGCGTGGGCCCGGTCATATTTTTCCCAGGCCGCGTCCAGGGCCTCCTGGCCGTTGGGCCCGCTGGTAACATAAACCTGGTTGGCCTGCGGCGCCGGCTGGCCCTGCCGGTTGTGCTCCATGAGCAGGCGCAGGCGCTGCTCGTATTCCTTCAGGCTGGCCTCCTTCTGCTGCATGGCCTCGATGTCGGTGGAAATCTGCGCGCGCAGCTTGGTGAGATGCGCAGCCTCCTGGGCGCTGTCGGATGTGTTGGGCGTGTTCATGGTGGTGTGAGAAGTGCGACGCCACGTTATCACGACTGTTCCGTCGCGCCTAGAGGCCCCGGGGGTATTTACCCGGGGTTTACCGCCGAACGGACGGGTTTTACCTAAATATGAAAGCCTTCCGGCGCGGGAAGGCTTTCGTCAATCATCCCCGGGGCATCAGCGCGCGTTCACGCCCGGAACATCACGTCCTCGCGGTTGAACATCCGCACGCACAACGCCAGCGCCACCGCCGCATAGACGCAGGTGGAACCGAAGATGAGGCCGATGTAATTCCAGTGCCAGACGCCGGACAGCATCTCCTTGCAGACCAGCGACAGGTTGAGGATCGGGATCAACGCGGTCTTCGCGGTGAGCTCGATGCCGGGCAGCATGCCCATCATGGCCGGCATGATCACGACGATGATCAGGGGCGACACGTAGCTCTGCGCCTCCTTGTAGCTCTTGGCAAAAAGCGAGATCGTGAGCAGCAGGGCGGCGAAGAACATCGCCACCGGCGCGATCATCGCGAACACGCCGAAGATGCCGAGCGGGTCGATGGACGGCATGACGCTCGCGGCGGCCTTGGTGGCGCCGGCCGCGGCGGCGGTCCGGCCGCCGGAGAACATGCTGCCGCCGATCGCGACGCTGACGCCCGTCGAGAGCAGCGTCAGGCACATGGTCGCGATCGACGCCGTCATCACCATAAGGAACTTGCCGAGGACGATGTTCACGCGGTGCACCGGGCTGCACAGCAGGGTCTCCATCGTGCCGCGCTCCTTCTCGCCCGCCGTCAGGTCGATGGCGGGATACATGGCGCCGGTGAAGCACAGGATGATGATGATATAGGGGATCAGGCCGCCGATGAGGTTGCCGCCCACCTTCTCGGGCGGGGCGACGTTCTGCCGTTTCACCTCGAAGGGCTTCACCACGTCGGCCGGCAGCCCGCGATCGGTGAGGCGCTGCTCGATCGTCTGCTCCCGGAGGTCCCGGAAGAAGCGCTCGACCGCGGTCACGCCGAGGCCGGACTTCATCTCCCCCTCGTAATGGTAGAGCGTGACGGTCTGCGGCGACCCGGCCTTGAGCGCGGCCTCGAAGCCCGCGGGAATCTCCACCGCCAGCCGGATCTTCTTCTCGGAAACCAGCTGCCGGTAGTCGCCGTCGGCGGCGACGATGCGGAAGCGCTTGTCCGCCTTGAGGGCGGCCACGACGCCGGGGGAGTCCGTGCCCCCGAGGATGACGATGGCCGAGGCCTCGTCGCGCGCGGTCTTGATGACCTTGGACATGACGGCGCCGACGCCGAACATGAGGAGGGGCATGACGAGCGTCGGGATGACGATCATCGAGATCAGGGTGCGACGGTCGCGCAGCGAGTCCCTCAGCTCCTTGAGATAGACGGTGACGATGTGGTGCCAGTTCATGGTGGGTCCTCAGTTTTTCATGGCCGCGATCAACGCCGCCTCGCCGCCGACCGCCTTGACGAAGATTTCCTCCATGTCCTGTTCCCCGAAGCGGGCCTGCAGCTCGGCCAGCGTGCCTTCCGCGACCAGTTTGCCGCCGTGAATGATGCCGATGACATCGCACAGCTTCTCGACCTCGCTCATCACGTGCGTGGAGTAGATGACGGTCTTGCCGCGGTTGCGGCACTCGCGCACGAACTTGACGATCGAGCGGGCCGTCATGACGTCGAGACCTAGGGTCGGCTCGTCGAAGATCATGACCGCCGGATCGTGGATGAGCGTGCGGGCGATGGAGGTCTTCTGCTTCATGCCGGTGGAGAACTTGTCGCAGCGCCGGTCGAGGAATTCGTGCATGTCGAGCTCGTCGGCCAGCTGCCGGACCCGGGCCCGGAGGGCATCCTCCGCCAGGCCGTTGAGCTCGCCGAAGTAGGTGATCATCTCGCGGGCGGTGAGCCGGCCGTAGAGCGCGGTGCTCGCGGCGAGGAACCCGACGTTGGCGCGCACCTGCACGCCGGCGGTCGCCACATCATGGCCCGCCATAGTGGCGGTGCCGCTGGTGGGCTGCAGCAGCGTGGCCAGCATGCGGAGCGTGGTGGTCTTGCCCGCGCCGTTCGCACCGAGCAGGCCGTAGATCTGCCCAGGGCGGCAGGTGAAGGACACGTTCTCGACCGCGGTGATGACCCCGCGCTTCTTGTCCCGGAAGGTCTTCGTCAGGTTATGGGCTTCGATCATGTTCGTGGGGATTAAATTCCTATCGCCGAATGCGTTTCCGCTCCTTCGGGTTTTTGTGATGTCCGTTCAGAGGCTCATGCGCTCGCGAAAGTCCTGCGCCTGGCGGCGGGAGAGTTCAACCTTCATCCCGCCCTTGAGCTTCACCAGCAGGCCGCCGCTGAACCAGGGCTCGAGGCCCTCGACCCAGGCGAGGTTGATGACCTGCTTGCGGTTGGCGCGAAAGAAACTCTTCGGGTCGAGCCGCTCCTCCATCGCCGTGAGCGAGCGGAAGAGCTGCGGCTTCTGGTCGTCGAAGTGGAGCCGGGTGTAGTTGCCCTCCGACTCGAGCAGCCGGAGATTCTTCACCGGCACGAACCAGCAGCGGTCGCCTTCGCGGACAAAGACCTTGTCCTCCAGCGTCAGCCGGTGCGTCGCCCCACCCGGCTCGAACGGCGCCGCACTGCCGCGGGGCCGCAGTTTCTCCAGCGCGGCGACCAGCCGGTTGGGATCGACCGGCTTGAGCAGGTAGTCGAGGGCGCTGAATTCGAAGGCCTTCACGGCAAACTCGTCGTAGGCCGTGGTGAAGATCACCTGTGGCAGCGGCGGCTCGAGCCGCTCGAGCAGGCTGAACCCGTCGGCCCCGGGCATCTGCACGTCAAGGAAGAGGAGGTCGGGTTTGAGCACGCCGATCCGGGCCAGCGCGTCTTCCACGTCCACGGCCTCGCCCACGATCTCGATATCGGCATGCGCCGCGAGCAGGCGGCGGAGTTCGTTGCGCGCGAGGCGCTCGTCATCGATCAGAAGAACCTTCATCAGGCGGGCGGGTTGAGGGGGATCAGGACGTCGGCCGTGACGCAGCCGGGCGGCTCCGCCAGCAGGGTGAGCGCGGCCCGCTCGCCAAAAAGCAGCTTGAGGCGCTCGGAGGCGTTGCGCAGGCCGACGCCGGTGGAGGAGCCGGCGCGCGCGGCGGCCGGGCTGGTGGGGGCGGAAAGGTCGCCGGGGTTGGTCACGCGGATGTTGAGCACCGCGCCTTCGAAGCGGGCGGAGATGACCAGCTCGCCGCCCTCGCGCCGCGAGGAGATGCCGTATTTCACGGCGTTCTCCACCAGCGTCTGCAGCAGCATCGGCGGCACGGTCAGCACGCCGGCCCGGACGCTCTCAGCGACATCCCACCGGACCCGCAGGCGGTTCTCATGCCGGATCTGCTCGAGCGCGAGGTAATCCTCGACGATGCGGATCTCCTCCTCGAGCGGCACCGTCTCCTGCTGGCCGGACTGCAGCGAGTAGCGCAGCATGTTGGCGAGGCGCGTCACGGCCTCGCGGGCGCGCGGGGCGTCCTCGTCGATCAGGGCGCGCAGGCTGTTGAGGGAGTTGAAGAGGAAGTGCGGGTTGACCTGGGACTTCAACGCGCGGAGCTCGGCCTCCTTGACGGTCGCCGCAAGCTGGAGCTGCTCGACCTGCAGGCGGTTCAGGCGCTCGAACAAATGGTAGAAAAAATAGATGCACAGCCAGCCCGTCATCATGATGGCCCCATTGACCAGGCTTGAGGTCATCAGCAGCCAGAGGGGATATTTGGTCGGCGGATCGATTCGAAGCAGTCCGAAATCCAAGGCAAAGCCGACCGTCGTCCATATCGCCGACATCGCGAGCGCCAGGCCGAGAATGCGCGGGATGAGCGGCCGCCAGCCCAGGTCCGTCCAGCCCCAACGCGTCAGGTAGATCCGGGCAAAGTGGGTGATCAACAGGCCTTCGGCAACCACCCGCACCAGCGACATGATGATATCCGCCTGCGTGGCCTTGCCAGCCGTGTTCTGGTCCCGGAAAAGCGTGATAAAGACAACCTGCACCACCAGGAAGAAAAGCCAGCCGCCCGCCTGGCAGAGCACATAGAGGCGCTCCTTCGCGCGCTGCAACCGGGCCGAGGTGTCCATCGCGTTGTCCATTTTCACCCGCGAGCGAACCACGCCCGCCGGGGGCACGGCAAGAACGTCCGGGTTGTCCGCGATGCTGGGTTGGGCGACTGACATGGCGGCAGGCTGCCGACGGGCGCGGCGCGGGGCACGCGCCGATTGGACGAGCGGCCCCGCTGCAGGATGAGCGGGTGCGCCCGGGGTTGCCATGCCGCCGGGAACTGTCTTCATGGCGGGACCGATGAACGGCTGGTTCGCCCAAAATACCGATTACCTGCTGTTCCTGTTCCTGGTGGGCAGCCTCTGGCTCGGGCTGGGCCTGTGGCTCCACCGCAGCGGCCGGCTCCCTAACCTGCCCAAGGTCATCTGGCTCCTGCTCGCCGCGGTGGTCATCGGCGGCTGGTGGGGTGTCGACCACGCCGGAAGCAACGCCCAGAACAACGTCCGCCGGCAGATCGAACTCCTGGTGCCCTACTACGTCCAGGAGATGCAGCAGCTCGGCCACGACCGCCTCCCCGACAACCCGGCGCCCGGCGATCCGCTGTATGAGCGCCTGATCCAGACCGAGATCAACTGGCTGAGACTCAACCCGGCCATCGCCGACATCTACACCTTCCGCCGGCGGGCCGACGGGGCGATCTTCCTCCTGGTGGACTCGGAGACCGACTACGATCACAACGGCCGGATCGAGGGCGACCGGGAGGCGCGCACAGAACCCGGCGAGGTTTACAACGGGCTGACCCCGGCCTTGTCCCGGGCCTTCCGCGGCGAGTTCATCTTCGACGAGGACGTCGTCGAGGACCGCTGGGGCAAATGGATCAGCGTGTTTGCCCCGCTGCGGACCCCGGCCGGGGCGGTCGAGGCCGTGCTCGGCGTGGATTTTGACGCCGCCCAATGGCTGGAACAGCGCGACCGCGCCCGGCTCATCGCGCTCCTGCGCCTTGGCGCGGCCATCCTGCTGCTGGCCGGGCCGGCCGTGGTCATCGCCATCCTGCGGCACGATCTCCAGCGCCGCCGGAAGGTGGAACAGCAGCTGCGCGACCAGGTGGAGTTGCGCCGCATGATCTTCGACCACGCGCCGGGCGGGATCTCCCTGTCCGATCTGAACCTCCGGCTGGTGGAGGTGAACGACACCTACTGCCGCATGCTCGGCTACAGCCGGGACGAACTGCTGCAGCTCAGCTTTGTCCAGATCACCCACCCGGACGACGTGGAAAAAACCCTGGCCCTGAACCGCCTGATCACCGCGGGCGGAACCCCGGCGGAACCCATCGAGAAACGCTACATTCGCAAGGACGGATCCCTCGTCCACGTGGTGCTGAACGTCGGCCTCATCCGGGACGAACGGGGCGCGCCCAGGTTCTTCGTGGGCCAGGCCACTGACATTACCGAACACCGCCAGATCGAATCCGAGCTGCAGCTGCGGCAGAAGCAGCTCGCGACCGTTCTCGCACACGCCCCGCTCATCCTTTTCTCGGTCGATGCCCGGGGCATCTTCACGCTCGCCGAGGGCGCCGGCCTCGCCGCCATCGGCCGCGAGCCGGGCGATGCCGTGGGTCATTCCATCTTTGACCGTTATGCCGCCCGGCCCGACATCCTCGACGACGTCCGCCGGGCGCTCGCCGGCGAAACCTTCAGCACCCAGCGCGAGATCAGCGGCGTTATCTTCGAGACCCGCTACATTCCGCAGCGCGATCCCGACGGACGCACCGCCGGCATGATCGCCCTCTCCATCGAGGTCACCGACCGCCTGACCGCCGCCCGGGAGCGCGAACTGGCCGAGCTGAAACTGAAGACGGTCCGGCAGTCGGAAATCCTGGGCGCCCGCGTGGGCGAGGTGGCGCACGATTTCAACAACCTGCTCACCGCGATCCTCGGCAACGCCAACCTCGCGCGCCTCACGCTGCCGCCCGCCTCGCCCGCCGCCGGCCAGCTGGAGCAGATCGAGCAGGTCGCCCAGAAGGCCGCCCGGATGTGCCAGCAGCTTCTCGCCGACGCCGGCCGCCAGGCAGTGCCGGCCGCCAGCCTGCCGGCCCCGGCGCCCGCCCCGCGGGCCACCTCGCCCGCCCGCACCTGGCGCGGCAGTGGCGCCGTCCTTATCGTCGACGATGAGCAGACCGTGCGCGCCACCGCCGCCCAGATGATCGCCTTTTACGGGTTTACCGTGAAACAGGCCGAGTCCGGCCAGCAAGCCCTCGACTTCCTGCGCCAGCGCGGCAGCCGCTTCGACCTCGTGCTGCTGGACCTGACCATGCCGGGCATGGACGGCTACGCGACCTTCACCGCCATCCGCCAGCTCCAGCCCGATCAGCGCATCGTCATCTTCAGCGGCTACAGCGCCCAGGACGCCAAGCAGCGGTTCGCCGGCCAGAACCTCAACGGCTTCCTCCAGAAACCCTTCAGCGCCGACTCGCTCCGCGACGTGCTGCGCGAGGCCACCCTGAACTGACCCGCGCATGAAGTTCTCGGTCGTCGTCGTCGGCAGCTTTGTCCAGGACCTGGCCTTCTACACGAAGGTCTTTCCGCGGCCCGGCGAGACCGTCGTCGGCGATTTCCGGCCCGGCCCCGGCGGCAAGGGCTTCAACCAGGCCGTCGCGGCCGCGCGCGCGGGCATCCCCACCCAGTTCATCGGCGCCGTCGGGCCCGACGGCGCCGCCGCGCGCGCCCGGCTCTTCGCACGCGACGCCGGCCTTCACGTCCATCTGGTCGAGAAACCCAAGCACGCGACGGGCGCCGCCGCCATCACCGTCAATGGCGCCGGCCAGAACCACATCATCATCTCCCTCGGCGCCAACCTCGGCCTCAAGCCGCGCGACATCCCCGGACCGCTGCTCGCGCCCGCCCAGGTTGTCGTCTGCCAGGGCGAGTCCGACTACGCCACCGTCGGCTGGGTGCTGCGCACCGCCCGCCGCAACGGCGCCATCACCGTCCTCAACCCCGCGCCAATGCGTCCGGAATTCGACCCCGCCGTGCTCCGCCACGCCGAGGTGTTGATCCCCAACGAGAGCGAGTTCACCGCGCTGGTGAAACAGTGTCCGTCCTGCGCCGCGCTGCTGCGCACCGCGCCCTACGGCGCCGGCGGCGAGTTTACCGAAACCACGCTGCACGCGCTCAGCGCCGAGGCCCTGCACCGCCTCTGCCGCTGCCTGCAGGTGCCCGTGGTCATCGTCACCCTCGGCGCCCGCGGCTGCTTCGTCTCCCAGCCCGACGTCTACCTGCGCATCCATGCGCACGACGTCGAGGTCGTCGACACGGCCGGCGCCGGCGACGCCTTCGTCGGCGGCTTCGCGGCCGGGCTGGTGAAGTTCCGGCACAACATCTTCGAGGCCGCCCACTACGCCAGCGCGGTCGCCGCCCTCTCCGTCATGCAGCCCGGCACCGCGCCTTCCATGCCCATCGCGCGGGAGATCGCCCGCTTCCTGAAGAAGCGCGACCACAAGTAACGGGGCTCTCGTCGCCGGGCCGTTGACAAACCCCGCGGACGCCGGCCAGCGTCGATGCACCCTATGCTGACCATCCTTCGCCCCGCGCGAGCGGTGCTAATCGCCTGCTGCCTGCCCGCCGCCCTGCTCGCGGAAAAACCCTTCGCCTTCGCCGACACCCCCGGCCAGCTGCCGAAGACCGTCGTCCCGCGCCACTACACGCTGCGCATTCAGCCCGACCTCGAACAGCGCACCACCACCGGCACGACCACCATCGAGCTGGAGGTGCTCTCGCCCGTCACCGAGCTGGTGCTCAACGCCAACGATCTGGACATCGTCTCCGCCGCACTCAGCGACGATCCCGCCGCGCCGCGCCCGCTCACCCCGCGCCTCGACCCCGCAAAGCAGACCCTGACGCTGCCCGTCGCCCTCGCCGCCGGCCGCCACACCGTCACGATCGCGTATCGCGGCAAGATCGGCACGCAAGCCGAGGGTTTCTTCGTCGACAAATATCCCACCCCTTCCGGCGACAAGCTCATGCTTGGCACGCAGTTTGAGCCGACCGACGCCCGCCGCGTCTTCCCCTGCTGGGACGAGCCCGTCTACCGCGCCACCTACGACATCACGCTCGTCGTGCGCGAGAATCTCATGGCCGTCACCAACATGCCGGCCGTGGACGAGAAATCCCTCGGCAACGGCTGGAAGGAGGTCGCCTTCGCCCGCACGCCCGCGATGTCCAGCTACCTGGTCGCGCTCTACGCCGGCGAGTTCGAGACGCTCGAAGGCGAGCAGGACGGCGTGCAACTCCGCATCATCACCACCGAGGGCAAGCGCGCCACCGCCGCCTATGCCCTCGAGTCCACCAAGCGCCTGCTCGCCTATTACAACGAGTATTTCGGCACGCCCTACCCGCTGCCCAAGCTCGACCAGATCGCCGTGCCCAACGCCTTCGCCACCTTCGGCGCGATGGAGAACTGGGGCGCCATCACCTACATCGACACCGCCCTGCTCTTCGACCCCGCCACCAGCTCGCAGGCGAACCGCGAGGCCGTGTTCGAAGTCATCGCCCACGAGGTCGCACACCAGTGGTTCGGCGACCTCGTCACCATGGCGTGGTGGGACAACCTCTGGCTCAACGAGGGCTTCGCCTCCTGGATGGGCACCAAGGCCAGCGATGCGCTCAATCCCGACTGGCAGCTCTGGGTCCGCGCCAGCGAGGCGAAGGAGGGCGCCCTCGCCCTCGACGCCCGCAAGACGACCCACCCGATCCAGCAGCCCATCGCCAACGAGAGCCAGGCCAACGACGCCTTCGACACCATTTCCTACCAGAAGGGCCAGGGCTTCCTCCGCATGCTCGAGGCCTACCTCGGCGAGGACGCCTTCCGCGCCGGCCTCCGCCTCTACATGCAGCGGCACAAGTATTCCAACACCACCACCGCCGATCTCTGGGCCGCCCTCGGCGCGGCCTCCGGCAAGCCCGTGGTCGAGCTCGCCGCCGGCTGGACCGAGCAGCCCGGCTTCCCCGTCGTGTTCGTCTCCGCCGCCGGCGAGGGCGCCAGCCCCACCCTCCGCCTTGAGCAATCGCGCTTCACCGTCAACGACCCCGGCGCCTCGCCGCTCACCTGGAAGGTCCCGGTGACGCTCGCCAACACCGCCAGCCTCGCCACCTCCACCGTCACGCTGCTGGAAAAACAGCCCGTCACCGTGCCCTGGCCCACCGGCACCGGCACCGCCAAGGCCAATGTGGGCAACACCGGCTTCTACCGCGTGCTCTACGACGACGCGCTCACCGACGCGCTGCGCCGCGAGATCAACCGCCTGCCCCCCACCGACCAGCTCAACCTGCTGGGCGACACCTGGGCCCTGAACGAGGCCGGCCGCCAGTCGGCCACCGCCTGGCTCGGCCTGGCGGAGCAACTCCGCGCCAGCCCGAGCCAGCCAGTCTGGGAACACCTGCTCGGCAAGATCGCCCTGATCGACCGCCTGCAGCTCAACCAGCCCGGCCGCCGCGCCTTCCATGCCTGGGCGGCCCAGCTGCTGGCGCCAGCCCTGGCCCGGATCGGGTGGGAGGCCCGGCCCGACGAGTCCCCGCTCGACGCGGCCCTCCGGCCCAAGCTCATCGCCGCGCTCGGCACCTATGGCGATCGCGCCGTGATCGACGAGTGCACGCGCCGCTGGACCGCCTTTCTGGCCGATCCTGCCAGCCTGCCCGGCAACCTGCGGGCCCCCGTGCTCGCCGTGGTCGGCCGCTACGCCACGCGCGAAACCTACGACCAGCTGCACGCACTGGCCAAGGGCGCCAAGACCACGCAGGAAAAGCGCCGCGCCTATGCCGCCATGCAGGCCGCGCTCGATCCGGCCCTCGCCGCCGAGACCCTGGCCCTGACGCTCGGCAACGAACTCTCCACCTCCGAGGCCGCGCGCAACGTCGCGCTCGTCGCCGCCAACGAGCACCCCGATCTCGCCTGGGAATTCGCCAAGGCCAACACCGATGCGCTGCTGCAGCGCACGACCTTCTTCGGCCGCAACGTCTACCTGCCCGGCATCGCCCAGGCCTCGACCGACGCCGCCCGCGCCGCCGAGCTCGAGGAACTGGTGCGCGCCAAGCTGCCGGCCGACGCCTTCGCCGAGGCCGCCAAGGGCGCCGACCTGATCCGCCTGCGCGCCCTGATGAAAAAGCGCGAACTCCCGGCCATCGACGCGTGGATCAGGGAACGCGTGAAGCTGCCCGAATAAGGCCGTGCTCATGGTCCGGTTGCGCGCCAAGCTCTACCAGGTTGCGCTCGTCCGCTGGGCCGACGTGCCGAAGGCGGCCGTGGACAAGCTCAAGCTCACGCCGGCCGACATCAAGGGCGCGAGCAAGGGTTGGAACGCCGTGCTGCGCTTCAACGACGACCTTGACCGCGTCACGCTCTTCAACAGCCGCCGGCGCGGCCACTACAAGGTCGCGTTCAAGGTCGAGCTCCTGCAGGCCGCCGGCGTGGACACGGGCGACATCGTCGAGTTCACCCTCGGGCGCGACGCCGCCTCGCGCGAGCCCGACCTGCCGGCGGAGATGGCTCGCGTGTTCCGCACCCGGCCGGAACTGCGCGAGCGCTGGGCGAAGCACAGCGTGGCCATCCGCCGCCAGGTGGTGCGTTACATCGAGCAGGCCAAGGGCGCTGAGACCCGCGCCAAGCGCTGCTGGATCTTCCTCGAACGCCTCGCCGAGACCGGGAAACTCGGCGGATAAGGCTGTTTCCCGCAAGGCGGGATCGGCGTTGTGCCCCGATGGGCTGACGCGAATGCGCTGTCAGGACATAAAGCCCCGCCCGTCTCCAGCACACTCTGGCGAATTCGTTCGCAGCACAGCGGCAAACTAGCCATCCGGCCCATGGCGACAGCGGACAAGCGGACTATAGTGGCGACCATGAATTCCAGCTGCCCGACCACGCCCCTTTCGCCCACCGCCCTGCCCGCGCCGGCCCCCGCCAGCCGCGGCCTGTTTGCCAGGCTTGAGCGGATCATCAACACCGCCGGGTTTGTGTCGGTGGACCTGACCGACACCATCTTCGCCTCCCTGCCGTCTGGCGAGGGTGCGCCGGTTGAGCCTGTGGTGCCGACACTGCCCCTGCCCAATCGTCCCGATCAATCGCGCATGCTGTCGGTCAGACTGCCCTGATTCGGCTAGTTGTTCGGAATGAAGCCCGAGCCCTTGGGGTCGAAGAGCTTCCTCGCGTAGAACGGCACGTATTGCGTGATGCCCAGCACGCCGAGCACAAACAGGCTGTCGCGATAGGGTCCGCCGAGGAAGGTGCCGAGGATGCCGCACCCCTCGGCCAGCGCGAGGCCCACGATGAAGAGCACGAACGCGCGGGTCGGATCCGCGGCCCGCGGCAGCACCAGCCACCGCAGGACGATGCTCACGAACAGCGGCACCAGGCCGATCAGGCCCTGCAGCGGATTCTCCCGCGAGACCGGCGGCAGCGGCTTGCCCTGCGCGAGGAAGAGATAGATCAGCACCAGTCCGCCGAGGACCGACGCCCAGATGATCCACCAGACCAGGAGGCGGGCCTTGATCTGCTGGTCGTTGTAGCCGGGCATCATGCGCCGATGGGGTGCCAGGTGGTCTTGAACTCGAGGGTGTCGCGCAGCTCGTAGAGGCTCTGCGCCTTGTCGGAGAACCAGTCGACCGGTTCCTCGGCCTTGGTCAGCTTCACGCGCTTGACGCTCTCGGCGGCGCCGAGCTTGAGCACCCTGCGCTCGTCGGCATGGGCGACGCCGGCGATGGCGCGCAGGTGCGTGTGCGTGGCGAAGGTTGGGACCATTTCCTTCCGGTAGCCGGTCAGCAGGTTGACCACGCCGCCGGGCAGGTCGCTCGTGGCCAGCATCTCGCCGAGCACGATGGCCGGGTAAGGCTGCGCCGTGGAGGCGAGGGCAACGACCGTGTTGCCGCTCGTGATGGCCGGGGCGAAAAGGGACACCAGCGCGAGCAGCGGCGCCTCCTCGGGCGCGAGGATCCCGATGATGCCCATCGGCTCGGTGACGGTGAAGTTGAAGTGCGGCGAGGCGACGGGGTTAACGTTGCCGAGCACCTGCTCGTATTTGTCGGCCCAGCCCGCGTAGTAGATGAGACGGTCGATCGTCGCGGTGATTTCCTTCGCGGCGGCGGCCTTCGTCGCGCCGCCGACGGCGAGGGCGTCGGCCAGGTCGGCCTTGCGCGCCTCGATCATCTCGGCGAGGCGGTAGATGATCTGGCCGCGGTTGTAGGGCGTGCGCTTCGCCCAGCCCGGGCCGGCCTTGGCGGCGGCCTCGACGGCGTTGCGCAGGTCCTTGCGGGTGCACTGCGGGATGTTGGCGAAGAAGTTGCCGGCCGCGTCTTTCAGCGGGAAGGTGCGCGCGCTCTCGGAGCGGATGAAAGCGCCGCCGACGTAAACCTTCGGGGTCTTGGTGATGGGCAGTCGGGACATGGCGGAGTCGGGTTAAGTTTGGGCGGCGGGGTCGGCCTGCAGGTGGGTTTGTTCCTTGTAGCTCCTGGCCACAAAAATCCACACGATCACGCAGCCGATGGAGAGCCAGGCGAAGAAGTTGTAGTAAGCCGCGCCGTGGAGCTTCAGGGAGCCGTCAGGGTTCTCGATGAAGATGTGCACGAGGGCGGTGAACAGGTTGCCCGCGGAAATCGCGAGCAGGTAGATCGCCTGCACCATCGCCTTCAGGTGCGAGGGGGCCTGCGTATAGGCAAACTCGAGGCTGGTGATCGACACCATGACCTCACCCGCGGAGAGCAGGGCGTAGGCGGGAACCTGCCAGCCGATGCTGGGCTTCAGTCCGGCCGCAATCCGCGTCTCAATCCAAGCGCTGACAAAGAAGGAGAGCCCGGTGACAATCAGGCCGAGGCCGATCTTGCGCAACGGGGTCAGTGCATAAACCTTGTTGATCACGGGATAAATGACATACTGGAACAGCGGGATGAACGCCAAGATCATGATGGCATTCAACGCCTGGATCTGGGCGGGCAGCCAGTTGATGCCGGCAAACCGCAGGTCCATCTTCTGCGCCTGTGTCACCCACTCGCCGCCGCTCTGGTCCCACAGCGACCAGAAAATCGCGATGAACGCGTAGAGGAGGCAGAGCCGGCCGAGCGCTCCGAGGCTCTCGCGATTGAAGGTCTTCCGGAAAAACTCGCGGCCTGTGGGCGGGATGTGCGCGAACTTGTAGCGGCCGAGCCAGAACACGAATGCGGCCAGCAACATGAGGAGGGCCGGCACCCCGAAAGCCGGGACCGGGCCGTGGTTCTCGAGCAGCCAGGGGACGAGCAGAATCGAGAAGAACGAACCGAAGTTGACCGAGAAATAAAACCAGCCGAAGGCACGTGACAGCAGGTGTTGGTTGTCGGGGCCGAACTGGTCGCCGACGTGGGAGGAGACGCAGGGCTTGATGCCGCCCGAACCGATGGCGATCAGCGAGAGGCCGAGCCCGAGTCCGAGACGCGTGTGGTCAAGGGCCAGGGCGAGGCTGCCCGCGCAATAGACCAGCGAGAGCCAGAAGATCGTTTTGTATTTTCCCCAGAAGGCATCCGAAACGATCGAGCCGATCACCGGGATGAAGTAGTTCATCGAGAGAAAGAGGTGATACCACTTGTTCGCCTCGTTTTCACTCATCGGCGCCAGTTCGCCGGAACGGTTCACGAGATACTGCGTCATGAACACGACGAGGATGGCGCGCATCCCGTAGAAGTTGAACCGCTCGGCGGCCTCGTTGCCCACGATGTAGGGGATGCCCGGGGGCATCGTGGACATTTTCTGCGGAGCGGTGAGATACGGAGGCTTGGCCATGGAAGGGATCAGCGCAGGACGAAGGTGAAAATCAGGAGCACGAGCAGGCCCACGGCCACGACGACCCAGAGGCCGCGCCCATGCTGACGGCGCGCGGCGCCTTCCGTGCCTTCGTCGGCAAAGGCCTCATCGGGCAGGTCGAGGCCGTCATAGCGCGTGGCCTCCTCGTTCCAGCCGGAACGTTCGTCCGCCCCGCACCCCGGACAGGCCGCCGCGCCGCGCGGGACGTCCTCGCCACAAACCGGGCAGTTCTCAGGTGCGGTGAACTCACGGGGCATGCGCTCAGACCAGCTTGCAGTAGTCGAGCAGCCCCTGGCGGCCGCCCTCGCGGCCGAAGCCGGACTCCTTGTAGCCGCCGAAGGGCGACGTCGGATCGAACTTGTTGTAGGTGTTGGCCCAGACCACGCCGGCCTTGAGCTCGGTCGACATCTTCAGGATGCGCGAGCCCTTGTCGGTCCACACACCGGCGCTGAGGCCGTAGGCGGTGTTGTTGGCCTTCTCGACGGCCTCCTCGACCGTGCGGAAGGTCAGCACGCTGAGCACCGGGCCGAAGATCTCCTCGCGGGCGATGCGATGGCTCATCGAGACGCCGGAGAACACGGTCGGGCGGAAATAATAACCCTTCGTCGGAAGCTTGCAGGCAGGCTGGAACATCGTCGCCCCCTCCTTCACGCCGGCGGCGACGAGGCGGGTGATGGTGGCGAGCTGCTCCGGGGAGTTGATGGCGCCGATGTCGGTGTTCTTGTCGAGCGGGTCGCCGACGCGCAGGGTCTTGATGCGGGTCTTGAGCTTGGCGAGCACCTCGGCGGCGACGGTCTCCTGCACGAGCAGGCGCGAACCGGCGCAGCAGACATGGCCCTGGTTGAAAAAGATGCCGTTGACGATGCCCTCGACGGCCTGGTCAAGCGGCGCGTCGGCGAACACGATGTTCGCCGCCTTGCCGCCGAGCTCCATGGTCATCTTCTTGTCGGTGCCGGCCAGCGACCGCATGATGATCTTGCCCACTTCGGTCGAACCGGTGAAGGCGACCTTCGCCGCCGTCGGGTGGTTCATGATCGCCGCGCCGGTGTCGCCGAAGCCGGTGACGATGTTGACGACGCCCGCCGGCAGGCCGGCGTCCGCGAAGATCTCGGCGAGCTTCAACGCGGTGATGCTGGTCGTCTCGGCCGGCTTGATGACGACGGTGTTGCCCATCGCCAGCGCGGGCGCGAGCTTCCACGCCATCATCAGCAGCGGGAAATTCCACGGGATGACCTGGCCGACGACGCCGAGCGGTGCGACCTTCCGGCCCGGCGCCACGTAGTCGAGCTTGTCGGCCCAGCCGGCGTGGTAGAAGAAATGCGCCGCCGCCATCGGGATGTCGAAGTCGCGCGACTCCTTGATCGGCTTGCCGCCGTCCATCGTCTCGGCGACGGCGAACTCGCGGGCGCGGTCCTGCAGGAGGCGGGCGATGCGGTAGATGTATTTGGCGCGTTCGCGGCCCGGCATTTTGCCCCAGACGTTGTCGTAGGCTTTCTTCGCGGCGGCGTAGGCGGCGTCGACGTCGGCCGGCCCGCCGTGCGCGATCTCGGCGAGCTTTGATTCGTTCGCCGGGTTGATGGAGTCGAAATACTTGCCGGAAGCGGGCGAAACGAACTTGCCGCCGATGAACAGATCATAGCGCGACTTGAGCTTCGGGTCGGCGGTCTCGGGCGCGGGATCGTATTCCCAGAGGTCGCCGAAAATGAGCTCGGGGGCCGGACGGCCGGCGGAACGGGACGCGGGACGCGTGGATTTTTTCGCGGTGAGCGTGGACATGGGGAAAATCAGTAGGATTCGGCGGCCTCGCTGAAGTAATACGGGGCCTGGTAGGCGCCGCTCTTTTCCTTGGCGATCTGGCGGAGCAGGTCGTTGAGCAGCGAGGAGGCGCCGAAGCGGTAGCGGGTGTTGTTGAGCCACTCGTCGCCGAGCGTCTCCTTGACGGCGATGAGGAACTGCAGCGCCTGCTTGGCGGTGCGGATGCCGCCGGCGGGCTTCATCGCGATGGGGATGCCGGTATCGAGGTAAAAGTCGCGGATGGCCTCGATCATCACCTGGTTGTTGCCGAGGGTGGCGTTGAGCGAGGTCTTACCTGTGCTGGTCTTGATGAAGTCGTTCGGCCGCAGCACGCGCATGGCGAGGAAGGACGCGGCGCGGATGTTGTCGTAGGTCTCCAGCTCGCTGACCTCGAGGATGACCTTGAGCGTGGCCGGGCCGCAGGCCGCGACGACGGCCGCGATCTCGTCCTGCACCAGCTGGAACTCGCCGGAAAGGAAGGCGCCGCGGTTGATGACCATGTCGATCTCGTCGGCGCCGTCGGCCACGGCGGACTTCACCTCGGCGAGGCGGGTCCTGAGCGGGGCCTGGCCGGACGGAAAGGCGGTGGCGACCGACGCGATGCGGACGGCGGTGTCCTCGCCCAGCGCGCGGCGGGCATGTTTCACCATGGACGGATAGACGCAGACGGCGGCGACGGTCGGGACCTCGGGGTCGTCGGCCGGGCTGAGGGCCTTGCGGCAGAGCGACTCGACCTTGCCGGGGGTGTCCTTGCCCTCGAGGGTGGTCAGGTCGACCATCGAGGCGGCCAGCTTCAGGCCGAACAGCTTGGCGCCCTTCTTGATGCTGCGGGTGGTGTATTTGGCGACGCGTTCCTCGACGCCAACTTGATCGACCGTGCCGATTTCATTGAACAATCGCCGGAAAGCGGCATGAGCAGTGCCTGTCATGGTTCGCTCACTATCCGTCTTCGCCCTCCTGAAAACAACGCCAAAGTCGGCGTTCGCCGTCCTGCTGGGGCTGCTTTTGCCGCTGCCGGGCCGGGCCGACGTCGCGCCGGTTTACGCCGCGCCGGTTGAGGCCGCCCAGCTGGCCGAGCCCAAAAACGAGGAGACCAGCGGGATCGCCGTGTCGCACCGCACCCCGGGGCTGATGTGGACCCACAACGACAGCGGCGGTGAACCCGTGCTGTTCGCCCTGAACGCCGACGGCTCGCTGCGCGGCAAGGTTCGCGTCGCGGGCGTCACGAATTACGACTGGGAGGAGCTGGCCTCGTTCGAGCTCGACGGCCGGGCGTGGCTGCTCGCCGCCGACATCGGCGACAACTATGCGACGCGCAAAAACTGCGTGCTCCACCTGATCGCCGAGCCGGACGGCGCCGCGCTCTCGCCCGGCCAGGAACTCCTGCTGCGCCCCGAATATTCCATCACTTACATCTACGAGGACGGCGCCCGTGATGCCGAGTCGCTCGCCGTAGACGTAAGGGAACGTTCGATCTACGTGCTTTCCAAGCGCGAGGACACGCCGCGGCTCTACCGACTGCCGCTGGCGCCGGCCCCGACCGCCCAGCCCGTGGCGGCCCGTTTCCTCGGGCTGGTGCCCCATCTCCCCCAGCCCACCGCCCTGCAGCGCAATGTGCGCATGCCCACGCAGGGTTTCCTCGGCTGGCCCACCGCGATGGATTTTTCCCACGACGGCACGCTGGCCCTCGTGTTGGTTTACGAGCAGCCGTTACTCTTCCCGCGCGCCGCCGGCGAAACCTGGGCCGAGGCCCTCGCCCGCGAACCGGTCAAGCTCACCCCGCACCAGTTTCCGCAGGCCGAGGCCGCGTGCTTCACCACGGACGACCGCGCGATCCTGGTCGGCTCCGAGAAAACCATGCAGCTCCTGCGCTACGACCGGCGCTAGGCTTGCCAGTCCGGCGCCCGCGCGGCAACCTGCCCCTCATGAGCGAACCCGCCCGCCCCACCGAGCCGCACGGCGAGCTCGTCATCCGCACCATCGCGATGCCGGCCGACACCAACGCCAACGGCGACATCTTCGGCGGCTGGCTGCTCTCACAGATGGACCTCGGCGGCGCCATCTATGCCCGCAACCTCTCCCGCTCCCGCGTGACGACGGTCGCGATCGACGCGATGACGTTCATCACGCCCGTCTACGTCGGCGATATCGTCAGCTGCCACGCCACCCTCGGCAAGGTCGGGCGCACGTCGATGCGCATCGCCGTCGAGGCCTGGGCCCAGCGCACCAAGGGCGGGGAACTGGTCCGCGTCACCGAGGGCACCTTCACCTACGTCGCCATCGACGACCACGGCAAGCCGTGGCCGGTGCACCGGGACCGCTAGCCGTGCACCGCCTGGCCCGCCTGCTCCTCCTGTTCGCACTGCTGGCCGGCCGGCTGCCGGCCGCCGAGGATACGCTGATCGCAACGGTGCGCGCAGCCGACGACGAGCGCATCGCGGCAATGCTCGCCGCCGACCCCGTCCGGCTGGCTGCGATCCTTTCCGACGGGCTGCACTACGCCCACTCCAGCGGCTTCATCGACACCAAGGCCTCCTTCATCGAGTCGCTGGCGGGCCGGCACGTGATTTATGAATCGGCCGAGTATGTGCAGCGCGATTTCATCCCCGCCGGGCCCGGGGTCGTGCTGATGCAGGGCCGGGCCCGCTTCAAGGCCGGCCGCGGCGCGGAGCGGACCCTGCTCGACCTGAACTTCCTCGCCGTCTGGCGGGAGGAAGGCGGCCGCTGGCGCTTCCTCGCCTGGCAGTCGGCCCGGAATCCGCCGCCGGCCGCGCCGGGCAAATAATTCAGCCGGGCCCGTTTTGGGGCGGCACACGACCGGCCTGATTGACGCCACCCGCGACGTGGCCCACCTTGACCGCCCGTGTCCAAGATTCCCGCCCATCCCGATGCCGCCCGCGGCGCCCTGTCCGCCGCCAGCGGCTTCCTGATCTGGGGTCTCGTGCCCGTCTACTGGAAACAGCTGCAGGCCGTCGCCGCGCTGGAACTCATCACCCACCGCATCGTGTGGTCGCTGGTGTTCCTGCTGGGCGTGATCGCCTGGCAGGGCAACTTCCCGGCCCTGCGGGCCGCCTTCAAAAGCCGCCGCCTGCTCGGCCTGAACCTCCTGAGCAGCAGCCTGCTCGCCGCCAACTGGACCGTCTACGTGTGGGCGGTGAACAACGGCCATGTCATCGAGTCCAGCCTCGGCTACTTTCTCGTGCCCCTCGTCAACGTCGCGCTCGGCTCGCTCCTGCTGCATGAGCGCCTGCGCCGCCTGCAGTGGACCGCCATCGGCTGTGCCGCGCTCGGCGTCGGTTTCCTGCTGGTCCGCGCCGGCCATGTGCCCTGGATCGCCCTCACCATCGCGGCCACCTGGGCCGGCTATGGCCTGCTCAAGAAGAAGTCCGAACTCGGCGCCATCACGGGCCTCACGGTCGAGACCCTGCTGCTGTTCCCCGCCGCCGCCGGCCTGCTGCTCTGGTGGAACCACACCGGCGCCGGCGCGCTGGGCCGCGTCGACGCCTGGCACCATGCGCTGATCCTGTTCGTGGGCGTGCTGACCGCGATCCCGCTGCTGCTTTTCGCCTACGGCGCCCAACGCATCCGGCTGGCCACCCTCGGCCTGCTGCAATATCTGGCCCCGAGCGTCCAGTTCCTGCTCGGTTACTTCCTTTACCGCGAGCCGTTCGACGCGACCCGCCTGCAGGCCTACGGGCTCATCTGGTGCGGGCTCGCCCTCTACAGCGCCGACGGTTTCTGGACCCAGCGCCGCATGCTGCTGAAATCGGTCGGCGCGGGCTGATCGAGTGACGCGGGGAAGCCTTGCGCCGGGTCGGCCCGTTGCTTGAGTGCCATCCTACCCTTATGAAAAAGCCGTCCCGCTTCCTTCTGCCCGTTTTCGCCGGGCTCTTTTCGCTCGCCGTCGCCCAGACGACCCCCGCCCCCGCCGCGCCGGCGCCCGCAGCCGCACCGGCCACGCCGCCCGCCCCGCCTGATCCCACGGTCGCGGCCTTCCGCCCCAACAACAAGCGGTTCGTCGAGTTTCACGAGTCGTTCCTGAAACGCGGCAAGGAGGGCCCGATCGGGGTATTGTTCCTCGGCGACTCCATCACGGAGGGCTGGCGCAACGTCCCGCACATCTGGGAGCACTACTTCGGCAAATACCAGCCGGCCAACTTCGGCTACAGCGGCGACCAGACCCAAAATGTCATCTGGCGCATGGAGAACGGCGAGTTCGACGGCATCAGCCCCAAGGTCGTCGTGCTCATGATCGGCACCAACAACTCCGGCCAGCACACCGGCGAGCAGATCACGGACGGCGTCCGGAAGATCATCGAGCTGGCCCGTGCGAAGGTTCCCGGGGTGAAGGTGCTGCTGCTGGCCATTTTCCCGCGCGACGCCCGCCGTAACCGGGACGGGCTCATCACCGAGGCGGAAATCACCGACTCTGGCAAGCGCGTGGCCGCCAACGACCGCGCCAACGCCCTGCTCGCCAAGCTCGACGACGGCGTGAACGTCAGGTTCCTCAACATCAATTCCGTCTTCCTCGGAAAGGACGGTCGGATCCCCTGGACCATCATGCCCGACCAGCTGCACCTGACCGGTGCCGGCTACCAGCTCTGGGCCGAGGCGATCGACAAGCCGCTCGCGGAAATGATGCGGTAGGTTGCCCGACCGCTGGCAACGCACCCCACGATCACTTCTTGAAGTCGACCAGCTCCATCTCGAACACGAGCGTGGCGTTGCGCTTGATGGTCGGGGGCTTGCCGCGTGCGCCGTAGGCCATCTCGGGCGGGACGATCAGCAGCCATTTCTCGCCCTTGTGCATCTTCTGCAGGGCCTGTTCCCAGCCTTCGATGAGCCCGCCGCGACCGAGCCGGATCTTGAGCGGGCTTTTCTCGTCGGGCGACTGGTCGAACACGGTCCCGTCAAGCAGCATGCCCTTGTAGAGCACCGCCACCTCGTTGCCCGGCACCGGCATCGGACCGTCCTTCTCGCCGGGCTTCAGGATGATGTAGCGCAGCCCGGTGTAGGTCTTCTTGGCGTCAGGCCATTTCTTCTCGACGTATTCGACGTCCTCCATGGGCAGTTTCTCCCGCTGGGCATGCAGCGGGGCCAGGCCCAGCAGGGCGAGGAGCAGGAAGGTTAGGCGGCGGAAAGCAGGGGTGTTCACGGTTTCTTGGTGGGTGGAATGACGCGGAAAGTAAGCGTTGGTTCCTTGCTGGTCGAGGTTTCTCCGGCCTGAGCCGGGGCGGCGACCGTGGTCTTGTCGGTTCTGACCGTCGGCAACGCGGCCGGCTGGACGGGGGCGGCGGCCGTTCCATCCGTCTTCACCGTGGGCAGCGGCGCGGCAACCCGCGGCGAAGCAAAGCCGCGCTCCAGCAGCTCCATGACCTTCAGGTCGCGGGTCTTGGAGTCGGGGCTGCCCATCACGACCACGATGATGCGGCGGCCGCCGCGCTCGGCGGTGGCGGTGAGGCAGTAGCCGGCGCCGTTGGTGAAGCCCGTCTTGAGTCCGTCCACGCCCGCCACCTTGCCGAGCAGGTGGTTGTGGTTGGTCATGTCGATCACGCGGTCGGCGGCGCGGCGGCCCTCGCCGAATTTGCGCTGCCGCACGGCGGTGTATTTCGTGACGTCGGTCTCGCGCACGAGGTAGCGGCCGAGCACGGCGTAGTCCCGCGGCGTGGTCAGGTCGCCGTCGGCGATGCGCCGGTTGGAGGGCGGCAGGCCGTGCGGCGTGCGGAAGGTGGTATGCGTCATGCCCAGCGCGTGGGCCTTGGCGTTCATGAGGTCGACGAACGCCGCGGGCGAGCCGGCGGCGGCGCGCGCGAGGGCGTGGGCCGTGTCGTTGCCCGACTGGATCATCATCGCGTAGATGAGCTCCTCGACCGGAAAGGTCTCGCCCTGCTTCAGCCAGACCTGCGTGCCGCCGATGCGGGAATCCTCGGCCGTGATGGTGACCGGCGTCTCGGGCGTGAGCGCCCCGCTCGCCAGCTTGTCGTGCAGGACGGCGAAGGTCATGAGCTTGGTCATGCTTGCCGGGGGCGTGACGATGTCCGCCTTGTCCTCGAACAGCACCTGGCCGCTCTCGGCTTCGATGACAATGGCCCCGAGGTAGGCCGGCCGCGCCTCCTTGGCGGACACGGCGCCGGCCAGGGCGGCGGCGAGCAGGAAAAGAAACGGGCGAAACTTGGGCATGGGAAAGGGAAAACGCCAAGGCAGCGGGGCCCCCCGGGAGCCTGCAACCAAATTTCCCGCGAGCGACGGCTTGCGGAGGCAAAACCGCGGCGATTGACTCTTTTCTGTCATGACCCTGCCGCTTGTCGCCATCCTCTGCCCCAAGGAGTTCACCTTCAGCGACCCCGCCGCCACCGTGGAGCGCGGCGTGCTGGATGGCACGGCCGAGGTGCGGACCATCGCCCTGGATTTCAACGAACCCCTGCCCGCCGCCGCACTCGCGGCGGACGTGCTGCTGCTCTGGCACAACATCCCCGTGGGCCCCGACGTGATCCGCCAGCTGAAAAACTGCCGCGCCCTCATCCGCAACGGCGTGGGCTATGACAGCGTCGACACGGCGGCGGCCGCCGCCGCCGGCATCCCCGTCTGCAACGTGCCGGACTACGGCACCGAGGAGGTGGCCGACCACGCCCTCGCGCTTACCCTCGCGCTCTACCGCCAGCTTTTCCCGCTCGATGCCGAGGCCAAGCGGCTCGGCTGGAAGATCAACGTCTCCGCGAAGATGCGCCGGCTGCGCGGCCAGGTGTTCGGCATCATCGGCCTCGGCCGGATCGGCACCGCCACGGCGCTGCGCGCGAAGGCCTTTGGCTTCAATGTGGTCTTCTTCGACCCCTACGTGGCCAACGGCGCCGACAAGGCGCTCGGCATCAGGCGCGCCGCCTCGCTCGACGACCTGCTCGGGTGCGCGGATGTGGTTTCCGTGCACTGCCCGCTCAGCGCGGAGACCCGCGGCCTGATCGGCTCGCGCGAGATCGGCCTCATGAAGCCGACGGCCTTCCTGGTGAACACCGCGCGCGGCGACATCGTGCAGAAGGCTCCCGTTTTCACGGCCCTGCGCGCGGGCCGGCTGGCGGGCGCCGGGCTCGACGTCGTGGAGCAGGAGCCGCTGCGCACCGCGGAGGAGGCCGCCACGCCCAACCTGATCGTCACCTGTCACGCGGCCTTCTGCAGCCCGGAAGGCATGATCGAGATGCGCACGACCTCGGCGCAGATCGCCCGCGCCGCCTTGCGCGGCGAGCCGGTGTGGAACCGGGTGAACTAACCGGCCGCACGGACCGCGGGATGGGCGGCCACCAGCTTGAGCGCCGAGCGCAGCAAGGTCTTGCCCGGCTCCATGCGGTGCCAGGGTGAGGCGCCGGACGGATGCGGCAGCGGGATGCAGTCCATGGCGTGTCCGCCATGATTGATCCGGAGTTTTTTCCCGATGATGTCGTTCAGCGGCGCCGGCGGGATGAACCGTGTGATGGCCAGCTTGCCGACCGGAAGCACGAGCTGCGGCTGCAGCAACGCCACCTCGGCCGCGAGCCAGCGGGAGCAGAACGCGATCTCATCCTCGTCCGGCACGCGGTCACCGCCGGTGGCCTTCTTGCCCGGAAAGCAGCGGCACACGGCGGCGAAATAAATCCGGTCGCGCACCTCGTCCTCGGTCCAGCCGAGCGCCTCGTGGAACCACTTGAAGAGCGTCTTGCCGGCGGTCCAAGCGAAGGGGCGGCCGAGCTTCGGCTCCTTGTCGCCCGGGGCCTGGCCGACGAGCAGGATGCGGCTGGCCACCGGCCGGCCGACGACCACCGGCTTTTGCATCTGCGGGCACAGCGCGCAGGCCTGCAGCCGGGCGAGGTGCGATTTCACGGCGGCGACGGAAGGCGGCATGGACGGGGAGGTTGGGTGCCCGGCTCCGGATGGAAACAAAGAAAAAGGCGGAGCCGCAACGGGCTCCGCCTTGAAAGTTGGTTCGCTGGTGCGAACGGGGATTAGTAGCGACCGCCGCCACCACCGCCGTAGCCGCCACCGCCGCCGCCGCGACCACCGCGACCGCCGCCGTAGCCACCACGACCGCCGCCGCCGCCGAAGCCGCCAGACGGGCGCTCTTCCTTCGGACGGGCCTCGTTGACCTGCAGGGCGCGACCGCCGAGCTCGACACCGTTGGTCTTCTCGATGGCCAGCTTGGCCTCATCGGGGGTGCCCATGGTGACGAACGCGAAACCGCGGGGGCGGCCGGTCATCTTGTCCATGGCGACGTAGGTGTCGGTGACGGAACCGAACTGCTCGAAGTGCGAACGGAGTTCGCCCTCGGTGGTGTTGAACGACAGATTTCCAACGTAGAGTTTGGAATTGCTCATATGATAAATCGTAGATCCTTCGCCATCTGCCAGTCCGTTCCCACCGTGGGTTTCGAAATCATCACTTAAGCTAACGCTCAGCCTACGACTCACCAGATCCTGTCATCAAAACGCTGTCTCTAACGAGGCGCGTAAGGACGCTCAGCCGACGCCGCAACGCAAGGGAATTTTTCGGCCCACGCGGGCAAACCACCGGCTGGCAGCACTTTGGCCGCATCATCGTTCCGGGCTCAAATCGCGTATTTGGCGCGGATATCTTCCGGCAGGCGCACGGCCCGGGCCGTTTCCAGGGACACCATCACGTAGTCAAACCAGCCGTCGCAGCTGAGTTTCCGGTCGGCGGCACGCTCGATCTGGAACCGCACCTTCACGCCGATCAGGGTGAATTGCTCGATCCAGGTGCGGACGATGAAGCGGTCGCCCAGCCCGAGCGGGCGCTTGAAGTTCATCTGGGCCGTGGCCATGAACCAGCCGTAGCCGCGTTTCTGGAACTCGGACATCGGCATCTTGTAGCAGCGCTCCATCTGGTCGAAGCGGGCGGCCAGCACGTAGTCCATGTAGCGGCTGCTGTGCACGTGCTGATACATGTCGATGTCATCGGGCCGGACCTGCATCTCGGTCTCGAACTTGGAGTAGACCAGGCCGGCCTCCGGCAGGGGGGCGTCATTGGCGGGCGGCACGGCGGCGTTCACCCGGACAGGGTGCCGCCTGCCCCCGGGGCCGGTCAAAAGAAAAGGCGCCGGCATACAGCCGGCGCCGGGGAAACAACCTCGCGGGAAGCCGCTCAGGCCGGGCGCTTGAATTCCTGGCGCAGCCAGTCGCTCAGCATTTCCTTGTCGTAGCGCAGCGGATCGGACGTGGGCATCGCCATGGTCATCAGGTAGCCCAGGTCCCGCAGCTGGCGCTTGCCCTCGCTGACGACCTTGCCCTCGGCATCGAGCAGCTTGAATTCCAGGTTCACGCGCGGGGGATAAATGTCCTTCACGATGCGGATGTCGTGGAAATTGATGCCGCGCCACGGCTCGAAGTCGCCCGCCAGGTCCACGTCGGTCACGGTGATCTGCAGCCGCTGGCCCTTGGCGAGATACTTGGCGCCATGCGTCACGAGATGCTCCTTGAGCTGCTCGAGCACGGCCTCGCGGCCGCGGTCGGAGTCCATTTGGTCATCCTTCGCATCCGTGAATTTTTCCGAGTTCTGGAAGGTAACCTCGATCGCCGGAACCGGTTTTTCCGGCGCCGCGGCGGCCGCCACCGCGGCCGCGATCAAACTGAGAAAAGCCAACAGGGGTGTTTTTGTTTTCATAAGCGTGCTGAGGTTGGAAAAAAATTAGCTGCTTTGGTTCCGAACACAACTTTGTCGTCACCCGCCGCTTCGGCGCGCTCGGCTTAGGATCGAAAGGGCGCCATTGACGATATTTAAACGATCGTTTAATACTTACGTATTATTATATGAGCCATTTGGACAAAGAAACGCTCGATCGTATCTTAATCGCTGCTGAATCGCTCTTTGCCGAACAGGGCTATGATGGAACGACACTTCGTCAGATAACCCGGCGGGCGAACGTTAATCTGGCGGCTGTCAATTATCACCACGGTGACAAGGAGAGCCTTTATCTCGAGATCCTGCGGCGCCGGATCCAGCCGATCAACGAAGTGCGCCTCGCGAGGCTGGAGGAGGCCGAACAGCAGGCCGGAGAGGCGCCGGTGCCGCTGGCCACGCTCATGGACATCCTGGCGCGCCCGCTTTTCCAGCTCTTTGGTGGGCCCGACGAAACCGGCCCGCATGGCGCGCGGCTCATCGGGCGTGTCCTCGTCGAACCCCTTTCCTTCACGGAACCGTTTCTCGCGGCGGAATTCCAGCCCTGGCTGGCGCGCTTCGGCCAGGCGTTGCGCCGTCACGCCCCGGCCCTGACACCCGAGGATTTCCTCTGGCGTTTCAGCTTTGTCGTCGGGGCGCTGCAACACTCCCTCGCCACGCTCCACCAGATGAAGGCCCTGACCCGCGGCATTTGCCGGGACAATGACCACGTCACCGCCCTGCACCGCTTCGTCCTGTTTGCGACCGGGGTATTCGCCGCCGAAACACGGGTTTGATGTCATAAACCGGCCGAAACCGCCGCGCGGCGGGGCATTTCCGGGTAGAAATGCTAATCCTGCGGCGGCGGCCCATTGCTACAGCCCCTTTTTCGCGTCGCCGGCTTGCTTCGGAACGCAAACTGCTCCTTGTTGCCCGGTTCCCGGCGCTGACCCCGTCGGAAACCGAGGATTCCCGCAACAAAGCCCCGCTTTGGCGCGTTACAGGAAGTATCGGAACAATTTTATCAGGCCAGTGCTCTGACCCGGCACCGGCCGCACCAAGCAATGATCACAGCCATTATCGTCCTTTCGCTGCTCTCGTTGCTCGTGGCCACCGAGCCCGAGCACGCGGAAACCTCAGCGCCCCCCTCCCCCGAGCCGCCCCTGCGGCCGGCGGACAAAAAACCGCGGGCCCTGGAGACGGCCAAGCCCGATCGCGTGGCCGCCTGACCGGCCGGCCCGCATCCGGCGGGCGGGATGCCGCGTAGAATAGGCGAGGATTTTCCCATGGTTTGAAACCGGGCTTGCGGCGCCGGTAACGGAAAGTTTTCTTCCCGCCGCCTAGAAATTTTCCGTGATGCCTCCGCCCAAGAATCCTTTCCGTCGCCTGCTGGGCTCCCTGGTCCAGTGGATCGACTCCGACTACTCGCTCGAATCCCCCGAGGCGATCCGCGCCCAGCCCGACGGGGTAAACCTGGTGCGCTGCCTGCCCTTTGTCATCCTGCACCTGGGTTGCCTCGGCGTCCTGTGGGTCGGGTGGAGCTGGTTCGCCGTCTGGACCGCGGTGGCGCTCTACTTTGTCCGCATGTTTTTCGTGACGGGCATCTTTCACCGCTACTTCTCGCACCGCACCTACAGCACCTCGCGCTTCGGCCAGTTTGTGCTGGCCGTGCTCACCGGCACCACCGTGCAGCGCGGCGCGCTGTGGTGGGCCTATCACCACCGTCATCACCACCAGCACTCGGACGAGCCCGAGGACGCGCACTCGCCGCACGTGCACGGCTTCCTCTGGTCGCACATCGGTTGGATCACCAGCCGCCGCAACTTCCCGACCGACTATTCGAAGATTCGCGACCTCGCGAAATACCCCGAGCTCGTCTTCCTCAACCGCTTTGACATCCTCGTCCCCGTGCTGTTCGCCACGGCGCTGTTCGTCGGGGGCAACTGGCTCGCGGCCGCCGCGCCCGCCCTGCAGACCAGCGGCGCCCAGCTGCTCGTGTGGGGCTTCTTCATCAGCACCACGGCGCTCTTCCACGGCACGGCGTGCATCAACTCCCTCGCCCACCTCATGGGCAACCGCCGCTTCGAGACCTCGGACGACTCGCGCAACAGCTTCATCCTCTCGCTCGTCACACTCGGCGAGGGCTGGCACAACAACCACCATCGCTACATGTCCGCCACGCGGCAGGGTTTCTACTGGTGGGAGCTCGACATCACCTACTACCTGCTGAAGGCGCTCTCCTGGACCGGCTTCATCTGGGGCCTCAAGGAGGTGCCGGCGTCCATTTACCGCGAGGCCGAGCAACGCCACCACCAGGACACCGTCTCCCGCTTCTCCGTCTCCTCCGTCCAGCAGGAGATCAACACCCTCCGGCGCGTCGTGCCCACCGCCGCGGCTATCGCCATCGCCACGGTCAACTCCCCCGCCGTCGCCGACCAGCTCCAGAAGACGGACGGTCCGGCGGTCCACCGGGATGTCACCGGGCAGACCCCGGCTCCCGGTGCATCCGGGCCGGGTCCCGGGGCGTAACTCCTGACCGCCGCTCTCCTCGGAGGCGGCGGTTTTTTAATGTCCAAACTCGCCATCATCGGCACCGGCATCTCCGGCCTGGGTTGCGCCCATTTCCTGCACCGCCATTTCGACGTCACGCTCTTTGAGCAGGACGGATACACCGGCGGCCACACCAACACCGTGACCGTCCCCGAGGCCGGCACCGGCCGGCCCGTGCCCATCGACACCGGCTTCATGGTCTTCAACTACGAGACCTACCCGCAGCTCACGCGGCTGTTCGGCCTGCTGAACGTGCCCGTCAAGAAGACCTCGATGTCATTCAGCGTGCGCCACGAGGACTCCGGCCTCGAGTTCGCCGGCTCTTCGCTCAACCACCTCTTCGCCCAGCGCCGGAATATTTTCCGGCCGCGCTTCATCCGCATGCTGCTGGCCATCGACCGCTTCAACCGCGAGGCCGTCGCCGCCCTCGACGATCCGGCGTGGGCCGGCGTGGCGCTCGGCGACTACGTGCGGCGCCGCGGCTATGGCGCCGATTTCCTGGAGCTTTACCTCGTGCCCATGAGCTCGGCCGTGTGGTCGACCCCGCCGGACAAGATGCTGGCGTTTCCCGCCACCACGCTGCTGCGCTTCTTCCACAACCACGGCTTCCTCGGTCTCAACACCCAGCACCAGTGGTGGACGGTCGACGGCGGCGCGCAGGCCTACGTGAAGCGCCTCACCGCGCCCTGGCGCGACCGCATCCGGCACCACGCCAAGATCGTCCGCGTCCGCCGCGAGGGCGGCGGGGTCACGCTGACCACGCACAACGGCGCGACGGAGCGCTTCGACCGCGTCATCCTTGCCTGCCATGCCGACCAGTCCCGGCAGCTGCTGGCCGACCCGACGCCCGAGGAGGCGCGCCTGCTCGGCGAGTTCCATTACCAGCCGAACACGGCGACGCTGCACACGGACGCCTCCGTCATGCCCCGCACCAAGCTCGCCTGGTCCGCCTGGAACTACTCCCTCGGCCGCGACCCCGCCGGCCGGTTCTCGCCCGCGACGCATTACTGGATGAATCGCCTACAGGGTGTCTCCGACCGCGAGAATTACTTTGTCTCGATCAACGGCGCCGAGCGCATCGATCCCGCCAAGGTGCTCCGGACCATCGCCTACGACCACCCGCTTTTCAGCCTTGGCGCCGTGCAGGCGCAGGCCGGGATCCCGGGGCTGAATGCCGCCGCCCCCGGCCGCACCGAGACCTATTTCGCCGGCGCCTGGACCCGCTACGGTTTTCATGAGGACGGCTTCCTCTCCGCCGTGAACCTCGGCCGGCTCCTGCTCGGGCGGGACCCCTGGGGCGCGTAACCTCTTGTCCGACCCTGCGAGGTCTGGCAAAAACAAAGCTGCATCCCCACTGCCGCTTGGGCCGTAACCCTTTAACGTGAGCTCCTGCCTCTATGAATGTCATGTGATGCACCACCGGTTTTCGCCCCAGGCGCACCGGTTTCTGTATCGCATCTTCATGTTCGCGCTCGATCTGGACGAATTGGAGACCCTGCACCGACGGCTGCGGCTTTTTTCCCTCAACCGCCGCAATTTCTACAGTTTTCGCGAGGCCGATTTCCTGCCCACCGGGGAACCCTTGCACAATCCCTCCGCCGCCCCCGGCTCACCCGCCACGCCGGCCGGCCTCAAGGCCCGCGTCGTCGCCTACCTCGCGGGTCGCGGCATCGCGCTCGACGGCGGCCGCGTGATGCTTGTCACGCTGCCGCGGGTCCTCGGCTACCTGTTCAACCCGGTTTCGTTCTATTTCTGCTACGACCGCGCCGGACGGCCCGTCGCCGCGCTCGCCGAGGTCACCAACACCTTCAAGGAGATGAAGCCCTTCGTGCTCGGCCCCGAGACGCGCCGGGATGACGTCTTCGCCCTGCGCACACCCAAGTATTTCTACGTCTCGCCGTTCACCGACATGGATGTGGCCTTCGATTTCACGCTGCGGACCCCGGAGGAAAAACTCTCGGTGCAGATCGACGACTACGACGCCGGCCGGCGCACGCTCACGAGCTCGCTCACCGGCCGCCGCCGGCCGCTGACCGACGCGACCCTCGCCTGGTTCACCCTCAAGTATCCCTTCATCACCCTGAAGGTCATCACGCTGATCCACTGGAACGCCCTGCGGCTTTACCTGAAAAGGGTGCCGTGGTTCGCCAAGGCCGCCCGGCCCGAGGCGCAGCGCGACCTCTACCGCCCGCACGCCTCCCTCGTGCCCGCGACCCAACCCCTTCCCAAACCATGAGCAACGATCTTGCCACCACCGCCTCGACGGCCACCACGACCACCGCCCCGGCCCCTTCCTTTTTCCAAGGCGCCGTGCTCAACGCCTTCGCCGCCATGAAACTCGGCCGGCTGCGGCTCGAGCTGCCCGACGGCACCGTGCGCGAGTTCGGCGAACCCGGCGTCGCGGCGGTCCCGGTCGCCCCGGGCGTGAGCAACACCGCGTTCCTCCGCGTGCGCCGGCCGGCCTTCTTCACGAAGAGCGCGCTCTACGGCGACATCGGCTTCGCCGAGTCCTACCTCGACGGCGACTGGGAGTCGCCCGACCTCACCGCGTTGGTCGGCTGGTTCATCCTCAACCTCGAGCATGCGCCCACCCTCACCGGCTCGCAGCAGGCGAAAACCCTCGCGCTCAACCTGCTCCGCTGGGCCAACCGCGCCGGCCACCTGCTGCGGCCCAACAGCCGCGCCACCGCGCGCCGCAACATCAGCGACCACTACGACCTCTCCAACGACTTCTTCGCGCTCTGGCTCGACCCGACGATGATGTATTCCGGCGCCCGCTGGGCCGGCGTCACGACGCTCGAGGAGGCGCAGGTCGCCAAGAACGACGCCCTCTGCCGCAAGCTCCACCTCCAGCCCGGCGACCACGTCCTCGAGATCGGCACCGGCTGGGGCGGCTGGAGCATCCACGCCGCCAAAAACTACGGCTGCCGCGTCACCTCGCTCACCATCTCGCAGCAGCAGCTGGAATTCGCCCGCGCCCGCATCGCCGCCGCCGGCCTGGGCGACCGCATCGAGGTCCGCCTGCAGGATTACCGCGACCTCACCGGCCGCTTCGACAAGATCGTCTCCATCGAGATGCTCGAGGCGGTCGGCCACGAGTATCTCCGCGAATACGCCGCCGTATGCGACCGCGTGCTCAAGCCCGACGGCCTCATCGCCCTCCAGTTCATCACCTACCCCGACTCCCGCTACGACCAGCTGCGCCGCGGCGTCGATTTCATCCAGAAGCACATCTTCCCGGGCTCGCTCCTGCTGTCCGTCAACCGCCTGAACCACCTCTTCGCCGAGCAGGGCGGCTTCGTGCTGCACGGCCTGGAGGACATGGGCCGCGACTACTCGCGCACGCTCGCCAGCTGGCGCCAGCTCTTCCACGCCCGCCTCGACCAGGTCCGCGCCCTCGGCTTCGACGAGCGCTTCATCCGCAAGTGGGACTACTACCTCTGCTACTGCCAGGCGGCCTTCGCCATGCGCAACATCTCCGTCGTGCAGACCGTGCACACGCGGCCCAACAACCTCTCGTTCTGAGCCCGGCCATGCTCTGGTTCCTGCGCATTCTTTTCGGCGTGGTGCTGGGCTCGATGCTCTGGGTCACCAGCTGGGCCAGCCTGCAGTGCCCGCTCTTCGGGGTCCCGCGCGACGTCTTCACCCACCCGTGGTTCATCGCCACGCTGTTCGACGCGTATTGGGGCTTCATCACGTTTTTCGTCTGGGTCTGCTACAAGCAGACCTCGTGGGTTGCGCGCGGCGCGTGGCTCGTCGCGATCCTGCTCCTCGGCAACATCGCCATGGCCGTCTACTGCCTCAGCGAGCTGTTCACGCTGCCCAAGGAGGGCCGGCCGGCCGACTTGTTGACGCTGCGTCGGACAGGCCCGGGAAGCCTGGGCATTATCCTGGCGATCCTTGGCGCCGTGGTGGTCGGTGCCGCCCTGCCATGACCGCCTTGGTCCTGATGCTCTCCGCGCTCGCCGGCCTGTGCCTGGCCTTCGCCGGCGTCTATTGGCTCGCCCGGCGGATCGACAACTACGGTATCGTCGACGTCGCGTGGTCCTACGCCTTCGCCGCGCTGGCGTTGTATTATGCGTTCCTGGCTCCCGGCTGGCCGGTGCGCAAGGCACTCATCGCGACCATGGCCGTCCTGTGGAGCCTGCGGCTTGGCACGCACCTTTACCGGCGCGTGATGGGTCATCATCCGGTCGAGGACGGACGCTATGTGCAGCTGCGCCGGGACTGGGCCGGCAACTTCGCGTCCAAGATGTTCGGCTTTTTCCAGCTGCAGGCCGCCTCGGTCGTGCTGCTCGGCGTGGCGTTTTTCATCATCAGCCTCAATCCCTCGCCGCAGCTGCACCCGCTCGAGGTCGCCGGCGTCGTCCTGTGGCTGCTCGCCTTCGCCGGGGAATCGGTCGCCGACGGCCAGCTCGCCGCCTTCAAGCGGGATCCGGCCAAAAGGGGCCTGGTCTGTGATGTCGGCCTCTGGCGCTACAGCCGCCATCCCAACTACTTTTTCGAGTGGCTCATCTGGGTGGCGTATTTCGTCTTCGCCCTCGCCTCGCCGCACGGCTGGATCGCGGCCATCGGGCCCGCGAGCATCCTTTACCTGCTGCTGCGCGTCACCGGCATCCCGCTGACCGAGGAACAGTCCATCCGCTCCAAAGGCGACGCCTACCGCCGCTACCAACGGACCACGAGTGCCTTCGTGCCGTGGCTGCCGAAAAATCTCCCATGATCGACGCCCTGCTTGAAAAAAACCTCCTGCCCGACGGGCTCATCCGCCTCGGCATCCGCCGGCTCCTGCGCCAGCGGCTGGCCGAGATCGAGCACCCGTCGCCCGCGATCCAGGTCGCGCAATTCGCCGAGGCCCTGCGCCCGCTGCCGATTGCCGTCAACACGACCGAGTCGAAGGAGCAGCATTACGAGGTGCCGACGCTGTTCTACCAGAAGTGCCTCGGTCCGCGGCTGAAATATTCCTCCGGCTATTACGCGCGCGGCGACGAGGCCCTGGCCCAGGCCGAGGAAGCCATGCTCGCGCTGACCTGCGAGCGCGCGCGTCTCGCCGACGGCCTCGCCATCCTGGAACTCGGCTGCGGCTGGGGGTCGCTCACGCTCTGGATGGCGGAGAAATATCCCCACGCCCGCATCACCGGCGTCTCCCACTCGCGCACCCAGCGGGAACACATCCTCGCCGAGGCCGGCCGGCGCGGCCTGGCCAATGTCAGCATCATCACCTGCGACATGAACGATTTCTCCGCCGCGGCCGGCGGCTTCGACCGCGTGGTGTCGGTGGAAATGTTCGAGCACATGAAGAACTGGCCGCGCCTGATGTCGAACATCGCGCGCTGGCTGCGGCCCGGCGGGTTTTTCTTCGCCCATGTGTTCACCCACTCCCGCTTCGCCTACCACTTCGAGGTGCGCGACGAGAGCGACTGGATGAGCAAATATTTCTTCACCGGCGGCATGATGCCGGCCCACGGCCTCTTCCCGCACTTCCAGGACGACCTGCGGCTGGTCACCGACTGGAAGGTCAGCGGCACCCACTACGCGAAAACCTCGGAGCACTGGCTGCAGAACATGGACGCGCACCGGGCGGAGATCATGCCGCTCTTTGCGCAGACCTATGGCGCCCGCTCGGCCGTGAAATGGTGGGCCTATTGGCGCGTGTTTTACCTGGCCTGCGCGGAACTCTGGGCCTTCCGCAACGGCGACGAGTGGCACGTCAGCCACTATCTTTTCCGCAAGCCGTGAAATATTGGCGGTCATTCGGCGGGCTGCTCTGGCTGGCGACCGGACTGGCCGCCGCGGACACGGACGCCCTGATGCGCGAGGCGCTGGCCGCCGAGGCCCGGCTGGATTCGCAGGCGGCACTGCGGCTGTTCGAACAGGTCGCCGCCGCGCGGCCCGACGATGCGTTCATCCTCCAGAAGATCGCCCGGCAATACTCCGACTTGGTCGTCGAGCAGCCGGACCCCGAGACAAAAAAGCGCTACGCCCGGACCGCCCTCGACTACGCCCAGCGCGCCGTGGCCCTGAAGCCCGACGATCCGGTCAACGTCCTCTCGCTCGCCGTCTGCCACGGCAAGCTCGCGGTCTACAGCGACACCAAGACCAAGATCCGGTATTCCCGCCTCGTGAAGGAGGACGCCGAACGGGCCCTCGCCCTCGATCCAAACTATGCCTGGGCGCACCACCTGCTCGGCCGCTGGCATTACGAGGTGGCCGACCTGGGTGCCACGTCGAAGTTCTTTGTCCGCCTCCTCTACGGCGGCCTGCCCCCGGCCTCGTTTGAAGAAGGCATCCGCCACCTCCAGCGTGCCACCGAGCTGGAGCCGGACGAGCTCAACCACTGGCTGGAACTCGGCTTCGCCCACGCCGCGGCGGGCCAGCGGGAAGCCGCCCGCGCCGAATGGACCCGCGGCCTCGCCATGCCCTCGCGCAGCAAGCACGACGAGCCCGCCAAGCAACGGGCGCGCGCGGCGCTGGCGCGGCTAGATTAAAACCAGCACGATGGCAGCGACCATGAGCGTCGCCCCGACGAAACGCAGCCGCAACACGCGGCCGCCGAGATGCTTCTCGTCGTTGGTGAACCAGTGCCCGATCAGCCAGACCAGCAGCACGCTGAACAGGCCGCGCACGCTGTAGATGATGTTCACGACCGTGGCGCTGCCCACGAGCACGATCGCCACCACCACGCCGGCATTGTTGACCGCCATGAGCAGCGCTCCCGGGGCCACCCAGCGCCAGGCGACCGCCGGCAGGGCCGAGAGCGGCGCGCTGAAAAAGGGGATGAGGAGACAGGAGAGCAGCGCGATGATCAGCGCCATCGGCGGGAAATAATTGCCCCAGCCCCAGGCGTGCACCCATTTCTGCAGCAGCACGTCACCCAGGCTAAACGACGTCGCGCTGCCAAAGGCGAGGGCCACCGTCCGCCCCACGTGCCGGTGCCGGGCCTCCCCGCCGAGATGCAGCAGCCCGATGGCCGCCGTGCTCAGCGCCGCGCCGACCCACCATTGCAGCGGCACCTCGCCCACCCGGAGCAGGCTGCTGAAGAGCGCGACCAGGATCACCTTGGTGCCCATGACCGGGGTGGTGACCGACACGTCACCCCGGCTCAGCGCGAGAAACGTGAGAGCCTGGCCGCCGAAGAAACACAACGCGGTGACGGCCGGCTGCCAGTAGTCCGCCCACGGACGGATCTCGCCGCCGTAAAGGAACCACACCGGGAGAAACAAAACCGCCAGCGCCACATTGGAGAGAAAACTGGTGCGCCAGACCCCGACGCCGAAGGCCGCCGCCCGCTTCACGGTCAGCGCGCCGATGACATAGATCAGCGCACAGGCGAGCGGCACAAGCAGGCTGACATTGAAATTCATGGCGGCAGGCCAACAAAAAGCCGGGCGGAACGGCCCGGCTTCAATCCAAATCGGCGGCGGCTCCTTATTTGAGCGCGGCCTGCACGAGCTTCTCGTATTCCTCGGCGGGTGCGGCGCCGGTCTTCTGGTGCATGATCCGGCCGTCCCGGCTGATCAGAAAGGTGGTCGGGATCGCCTGAAAGTTGCCGAAGGCCTCGACCACGGCTTCGTCCCCCATGACAATCGTGTAGTTCATGCCCTTGGCCTGGGCGAACTGCTTCACGTGGGCCGCGCCGCGCCGGTCCATCGAGACCCCGACGATGACCAACCCGTCCGGGCCGTATTTCTTCTGCAGGGCGATGTAGCCCGGAATCTCCTCGATGCACGGCCCGCACCATGTGGCCCAGAAGTCGACCACGACCACCTTGCCCTTGAACTGGTCGGAGCTCACCTCGCGGCCGTCCAGGTCCTTGAGCTTCCAGACGGGGGCCGGCAGGCCGGTCGCGACAGAATCGGCGGCCCTGGCGGCGGGGCTTTGCGCAAACAGCACCGCGCCGAGCACGAGCAGGCCGACGGCACCAAAAACAGAAAACAGACGGGGGAGGTTCATGCTGATAGGAGGCACCAAGGCCGGTCTTGTTCCCGAAAAGCCGGCGGCTCAGGCGCCGTTCTGCTCCACGTTCAGGATCTCGATGAATTTCTTCATCGCCGGCGTCAGCACGCGGCCCTTGCGGTGGAGGATGGCGAGCGGCCGGGTGAATTCCTTACCCTTGAAGCTGATCGCGGCCAGCGTGCCCTGCTTCACCTCCTGGACGACCGTCGCGTGCGGGACGATCGCGACGCCATGGTCGATCTCGACGGCGCGCTTCACCGTCTCGATGTTGTCGAACTCCATCACGGGCGTGATCTCGAGCTTGTAGTCGCGGAAGATCTGGTCGACGGCCTTGCGCGTCGGGATGTCGGGGTCGAAACCGATGAACTTGTGGCCGGCGAGGGCCTTGATGTCCACGTCCCCGCCCTTGGCCAGCGGGTGCTGCGGGTGGGTGATGAGGACGAGGCTGTCGTTGCGGAACGGGATGTTCTCGATCTGCCGGATGCGCTGGGGGAAGGCCACGAGGCCGAAATCGACCGAGTTGTGCAGGATGTCCTCGTAGACCAGGTTGGAGCGGCGGTATTCGACGCGCACGTTGACCGAGGGGTAGTCGTGCAGGAATTTTTTGATGTAGGGCGGCAGCTCGTGCAGGCCGATCGAGTAGATGGTCGAGATCCGGATGGTGCCGCTGATGACCTTCTTCATCTCCTGGAGCTCGCTCTCCAGCTTCTCGTAGACATGCAGGATCTCCTTCGCCGCCTCGTAGATACGCTGCCCCTCGCGGGTCAGGTTGAACTGCTTCTGGCTGCGGTCGATCATGAGCGTCTTGAAGTTACGCTCCATGGACCGGGCCTGCTGGCTGACCGCCGATTGCGTGATGCCGTTCAGCTTCGCCGCCTTGGAGAAGCTCTTGGTCTCGACCAAGTCGGCGAAGATTTTGAAGTTTTCGATTTGCATGCGGCCTTTAAGGTTGGGTTCAGCATAAACAACGCTTATCAGCATTCCACTCTAAAAGCTGCTCTCATAGATGTTTATCGATTACGACACCTTCCGGATGCGGGCCGACGCCCTGCTCGCTCGAATAGCCGATCAATGCCGCGCCGCGGGTCGCAACCCGCAGGAAGTGACGCTCTTACCCGTGACCAAGACCCATCCGGCCGCCGCCGCGGAATACGCCGCCCGCTACGGCCTGGCCGCCGTCGGCGAGAACCGGGTGCAAGAAGCGATTGATAAGCAGGCCCGGACCGCCGCCACCGTGCGCTGGGAATTGATCGGGCACCTGCAATCCAACAAGGCGAAGCTGGCCGTCACCCATTTCGGCCGCATCCAGAGCGTCGACAGCGAAAAACTCCTCAACGTCCTCGACCGCGCCGCCGGTGATCTCGGTCGCCGGCTGCCCGTGCTGCTCCAGATCAACGCCGGCAACGACCCGGCCAAGTTCGGCGCCGAGCCGGCCGACGCCCCCCGCCTGCTGGAGCTGGCGCTCGCCAAGCCGCACCTGCAGGTCGACGGCCTCATGACCATCGCTCCGCTGTCCGCCGACCCCGCCGTGGCGCGCGGCACCTTCGCGAACCTCCGCACGATCCGCGACCAGCTCGCCGCCCGCACGGGCGCGCCGCTGCGCGAATTGTCCATGGGCATGAGCGGCGACCTCGACGCCGCGATCGCCGAGGGCAGCACGCTGGTGCGCGTCGGCTCCGCGCTCTACGGGCCGCGGGAATAGTTCCCCCGACTCCAGCAAAATCGTCCCGCGCGCAAAAACTTTCCTCGTTGCGCCGGGGCCGGAACCACCTTCGCTGCTCTTCCGTGGAAGCGCAAAAATTCACGGCCGCGCAGCGGAAAGCCCTGGAGGGGCTGCTCGACGATCCGTCCCCGGCGGTGCGGGCCGCGCTCCTCGCCCAGTTCACCCGGCACGGCCGCGAGAGCGTGGAGCTGCTCCGCCACTTCGCCAGCCAGCCGAACCGCGTGCTGGCCCTGCACGCCAACGCCTACCTGCGGGAGCTGAACTTCTCCGACCCGGTCACCGAGTTCCGCGGCTTCATCCGCTCGCTCAACTACGAGCTGGAGACCGGCGCCCTGCTCCTCAGCCGCACGGTCAACCCCGACCTCGACATCGGCGCCTGCTGCACGCAGCTCGACGAGATGGCCGCGCGCTGCCGGCAGCTGATCGCCGAGCCCGCCACCGCCCGCGAGAAGTGCCGCGTGCTGAACCGCGTCCTGTTCCACGAATACGGCCTGCGCGGCAACACCGACCATTACACGGACCCGCTCAACAGCTACCTCGACCAGGTGCTGATCCGCCGCAAGGGCATCCCCATCTCGCTTTCCATCGTCTACCTGCTGGTGGCGGACCGCGCCGGCCTCAACCTTTCCGCGGTGGGCCTGCCCGGCCACTTCATGGTTGGGTGCTACGAGGAGCACGTGCCCTTCTTCGTCGACCCGTTCAACGCCGGTGTCTTCCTGAACGCCGGCGAGGTCTTCGCCCTGCTGCGCTCGGGCAGCGTCAACGCCTCCGTCTCCGACCTCGCCCCGACCCCGGTGCGCGAGGTGCTCTGCCGGTGCTGCCGCAACCTCGTCAACCACTACACGGCGGCGGCCGAGCCGGAGCGGGCGCGGCTGTTCGCCGAGTTTGTCGCCGAGTTCGAGTCGACCCACGAGCGGCACGCGCAGCCGTAACCGGTTGCGTAAAATCGGGCTCGTTCTCGCCGGCGAAACGGGCTTTGCTCCCGCCGCCTGATGAGCGCCGTTGCCGAACCCATTCACACCCTGGCCGACCTGGACACCTGGTCCTTTGCCGGCACCGCCCTCGCCGTCATCGGCCGGCCGGTCGCCCACTCGCTCAGCCCGGCGATCCACAACGCCGCGCTGGCCGAGATGGCCAAGACCCAGCCGAAGTATGCGGACTGGCGCTACTTCAAGTTCGACATCGCCCCGGCCGAGCTGCCGCGCGCCCTTTCGCTTTTCCACAAGAACCGGTTCCAGGGCCTCAACCTGACCGTGCCGCACAAGTCGCTGGTCGTGGAGGAACTGGCCGCCGCCGACGCCTTTGTCCGCGCGGCCGGCGCCGCCAACACGCTCAGCCGCGTCGAGGCCGGCTGGCGGGGCGCCAATACCGACGGCTACGGCCTCGCGACGGCGCTGGCAGAACACTTCGCGCTGGACCTGGCCGGGGCCCACATCGTCCTGCTCGGCGCGGGCGGCGCCGCCCGCGGCGCCGCCATCGAGTGCCTGCGCGCGCGCTGCGCCTCGCTCTGGATCGGCAACCGCACCGCCGCCACCCTTGACGCCCTGTTGCTGAGCCTGCAGCTGTTTGCCGGCACCACCGCCATCCACGGCTTCGACCTGGCCAACCCGCCGACCGGACTGCCCGCCGGCGCCACGGTCATCAACGCCACTTCGCTCGGCCTTGCCGCCGGCGATGCCGCGCCCGTCGACCTGAAAAAGATCCCCGCCCCGGCCCGGGTCTACGACATGATCTACCGCCCGCCCCAGACCAACCTGCTCCGCCAAGCCGCCGAGCTCGGCGTGCCACACGCGAACGGCCTCTCGATGCTCATCCACCAAGGCGCACGCTCCCTGGAGATCTGGAGCGGAACAACCGTGCCCGTGTCCGTCATGCAGGCCGCCGCCCGCGCCGCCCTCAACCCCGCCTGACCATGGATGCCTTCCAGGAAGTCGCCGTCTCCCTCCCGTGGTTCTACCCGCTGTTCGTCACCGTGGTCGGGGCCTGCGTCGGCAGTTTTCTCAACGTCTGCATCTATCGCATCCCGAAGGAGGAGTCGGTGGTCTCGCCGGCCTCGCATTGCGGCTGCGGCCAGCCGATCGCCTGGCACGACAACATCCCGGTGCTGAGCTGGCTGCTGCTGCGCGGCCGCGCCCGGTGCTGCGGCCGGCCCTTCAGCTTCCGGTATCCGGCCATCGAACTGCTGACCGCGCTGCTGTTCCTCGCCTGCTGGCTGATGTTTCCCGCCGGCAAGGCCGTGGCCGGCATGGTGCTTTGCGCGATCGTGATCTGCGCGCTGTTCATCGACCTCGACCACATGATCATCCCGGATGTCTTCACCGTCGGCGGTGCCGCCGTCGGGCTGATGCTGTCGCTGCTGCTGCCCTCGCTCCACGGGCAGAGCCACGAGTTTTTCGCGATCGCGAGCCTGCGCGCGGGCCGCGACGCGGTGCTCGGCCTCTGCGTCGGCTCCGCCCTGGTGCTGTGGATCGCGCTCTGGGCCGAGGCGATCCTGAAGAAGGAGGCGATGGGTTTCGGCGACGTGAAGTTCCTCGGCGCCCTCGGCGCCTTCGTCGGCTGGAAGGGCGCGGTCTTCGGCATGTTCGGCGGCGCCATGCTGGGCTGCGCCTGGTTCATCATCGCCCTGCTCTGGCAGAAGATCACCGGCCGGACCTCTCCGGTCGCCCCGCCCGCCGAAACCCCCGAGGGCCAGCCAGCCGAGCTCGGCCTCGGCGTGCACGTGCCCTTCGGCCCCATGCTCGGCGTGGCCGCCCTGATCTATTTCTTCGGCGCCCACCGCTGGGTGGACGCCTACTTTGCGGAACTTTCCGGTTTGTTCTGATCCGCGGCGGCGCCAGCCGCGGGCGGTTGAAACTCCCGCGGCACCTCCCCGCTGCGTCCCTGCACCACCAGCCGCAACAGATAAGCCATGACCTCTTCGCGGGTCTGGCCGCGCTCGGCGACGAGCTGATCCGCACGCTTGATCAGCTGCCGCGCCATGGCCTCCGCCTGCACCGGTGTGGCACCGAGGCCGCCGCAAAGCCTGGTCAGCTGGGCCAGCTCATTCATGGGCGTCCAGCGTCATTGCCACCGGTCCCGCCGGCTCGAGGCTGAGGCCGGCCGTCGGGGTGAGGTTGATCAGCGACAGCATGGCCAGCGCGACAAACTCGTCGGCCCGCGTGGCCACCGAGCGAATCTCGCCGATTTTATTCCCGCCCTGATAAAGCGCCGCCAGCGGAGCGGGCGCCGGGCCGCGACCGCGCACGACCCGCAACCGGCGCCGCACCTGGCCCAGATTCTTCAACCGCGCCATGACTTCCTGCCCGAGATAACAACCTTTGGTGTAGGAGATCGCGTCCGCCTCCAGTCCGCCTTCGTTCGGCAGGTCGCCGGGACCAACGTCCGCCGGCACGACCGGGAGCCCTGCCACGATCCGCGCAAATTCCATTTCGGCCCGACTGATCTCCCCGGCGCCGGCGGCCTGCAGCTGTTGCTCAATTTCCCTGACCGCCTTTTCGGAACCAAGAATCTCCCAATTGTCACCCGGCAGACGGCGTCCGCGAAAAGCCAGCAGCTCGCCGCTTCGCACAAACCGACCGGAGGCCGGCGCCTCGCCGAACAACCGGGTGATTGCTGCCTTGGCCCCTTCCCCCCAAAGCGCGAGCGCGTGACCGGTCGCGGTCTCGTCGGCCAACCCCACATCATCCGCCACGATGTATTCCTCGAGCCGTTGCCGGATGATCGCCGCGGGCGAAAATTCACTGCAGATCAGGAATTCGTTTTCAGAAATTCTCAGCACCTGGCTGTCAGCGAGGACCTTTCCTTTTTGATTTAGCCAGAGACCATAGCTCACGCTGCCGGGCGGCTGTCGCAATTCATTGGTGAATTGCCCCTGCAAAAACGTGAACGCATCCTCTCCTGTAACCCGAACCAGGGCCCTTGGACGGTAATTGAGGGTGCGCATTTTCTCAGAAATCATAAAATATATCGTCCTAAGTGATTGTTTTTAAAAGAATTAGCACAGAATTTAAGAATCTTATGATCTTCTGGTTGACGAACGGATGGAACGAAGTAGATATAGAGCAGTCAACTAACACTTCTCCCCGCCTAGCGGGGAGTTTTGGGGTAACTAAGAAAGCAATGGCCGGTCGCTTAGGGGTAGGCGACCGGCCTTTTCTTTGCCCAAATTCGTAGCACACAGCAAGGACTTGATCCTCGCCGCCCGGGCCCTCCAAGCTGGCCCTTCATGCAGAAGACTTCCGACATCAATGTCGTCGAGACCCGCGCCTTGCCCTCGCCCGCCGCGTTGCTCGCGGAATTGCCCAAGACCGAGGCCCAGGCCGAATTCGTCACCCGCGCCCGGCGTGAAATTCACCGCCTCATTTTCACCGACGACCGGCGCTTCCTGCTGATCATCGGTCCGTGTTCCATCCACGATCTGGCCGCCGGCCGTGACTACGCCCGCCGCCTGGCCGCCCTCGCCCGCGAGGTGAACGACCGCGTGATGATCGTCATGCGCGTCTACTTCGAGAAACCCCGCACGACCGTCGGCTGGAAGGGCCTCGTGATGGACCCGCACCTCGACGGCTCGCACGACATCGCGGCCGGCCTGCGGCTCGCCCGCACCTTCCTGCGCGACGTGCTCGACCTCGGCCTGCCGACGGCCACCGAGCTGCTCGACCCGATCACGCCGCAATACATCGCGGACCTCGTCTGCTGGTCCGCCATCGGCGCGCGCACGACGGAATCGCAGACCCACCGGCAGATGGCCTCCGGCCTCTCGATGCCGCTCGGCTTCAAGAACGGCACGGACGGTTCCATCGCCTCCGCGACCAACGCCATCAAGGCCGCGGCCCAGTCCCAGACCTTCCTCGGCATCAACCTCGACGGCTCGGCCTCGGCCATCGTGACCCGCGGCAATCCCGACTGTCACATCGTGCTCCGCGGCGGCGCGGCCGGCCCCAATTATTCGCCGGCCCACATCGCGCAGACCGAGCAGCTGCTCGCCAAGGCGGGCCTGCTGAAGTCCATCCTGGTCGATTGCTCGCACGACAATTCCGCGAAGAAACCCGAGCTGCAGCCCGACGTCATGCGCCAGCTGCTCGCGCAGATCGCGGCCGGCAACCAGTCCATCATGGGCGCGATGATCGAGAGCAACCTCGGCGCCGGCAATCAACCCTTCCCCCAGCCCGTCGGGCAGCTGAAATACGGCGTTTCCATCACCGATGGCTGCATCGACTGGCCGACGACCGAGGCCCTGGTGCGCGAGATCCACGCCGCCCTCGCGCCCCGCTTCAAATAAGCCCCGCCAGCAGCCCGGCTTCCGCCGCCAGAACCCCGGCTGATTTCACGGCCTGAAGGAAAATTCACGTGGATTCGCGCCGGCCCGCCGCTTAACCTGACCCCTCTATGAAAACCCCCATCCGTGTCGCAGTCACCGGCGCCGCCGGCCAGATCGGTTACTCGCTCCTTTTCCGCATCGCCTCCGGCGCGATGTTCGGCCCCGACCAGCCGGTCATCCTCCAGCTGATCGAGGCCCCGATCGAGAAGGCCCTCAAGGCGCTCGAGGGCGTCGCGATGGAACTCGACGACTGCGCCTTCCCGCTGCTCAAGGGCATCGTCCAGACCTCCGACGCGAGCGTCGGCTTCAAGGACGCCAACTGGTGCCTGCTCATCGGCGCCAAGCCGCGCGGCCCGGGCATGGAGCGCGCCGACCTCCTCAAGGACAACGGCAGGATCTTCATCGAGCAGGGCAGGATCATCGACGCCGTCGCCGCGGCCGACGCGCGGGTCGCCGTCGTGGGCAACCCGGCCAACACGAACTGCATGATCGCCGCCTCGCAGGCCAAGCGCCTTCCGGCCGAGCGCTTCACCGCGATGGTGCGCCTCGACCAGAACCGCGCGCAGACGCAGCTGGCCAAGAAGGCCGGCGTCGACCTCACCGCCGTGAAGGACATCTTCATCTACGGCAACCACAGCCCGACCATGTTCCCGGCCTTCGGCCACGCCACCATCAACGGCCAACCGGCCGCGAAGGTCATCAACGACAACGCCTGGCTGCAGGGCCCGTTCTGCGAGACCGTCGGCAAGCGCGGCGCCGCCATCATCGCCGCCCGCGGCCTCTCCTCGGCCGCCTCGGCCGCCAACGCCCTCGTCGACCACGTCCGCAGCCTCGTCACCCCCGGCGCCATCCACTCGATCGCCGTGAAGTCGAACGGGCTCTACGGCTTCGACGCCAACGTCTGGGCCGGCATGCCCGTGCGCACGACGACCCCCGGCAGCTACGAGGTCATCACCGGCTACGACCTCAGCGACGCCTTCTCCCAGCAGAAGCTCGCCGCGACGAACAAGGAGCTCGTCGAGGAACGCGCCTTCGTGGCCGACATGATCAAGTAAGCTTTCGCTTACGTTTTTATTTCGAGGCGGCCCAAGCGGGCCGCCTTTTTCTTAGGTCGGGCGGATTATCCTTAATCCGCCGATCCGGCGCGTTAGGGATAACGCGCCCTACCTCACAGCAACCCCGCCAGCACGCGGTTCTTCGTCAGCGCAAACGCCGACCGCACCGCCGCGAACGCCTCGACCAGTTCGGCCGGCGAACCCGGCTTTGGAAAACGCATCTCCAGCGTCACGCCGTCGCAGATGACCTCCGCCGCGACGCCGTCCACCAGCAGCACGCAATACCGGCAATCCGACGGATAGTTGACCGCCAGGCCGTCCTCGCCGCCCCGGGCTTCGACCGCGTCGATCACCGCCTCGACCTTCACGCCCTTGGCCAGCCCGAAGACGATCCCGGTGAACATCGCGGCAAAGAGTTCGTTGAATTCCGGCCGGGCCACCAGGCCGCCCTCGCGCAGACCGTGCAGCGTGCGGGTCACCTCGTAACCGGCCGCATCCGCCTGCTCGAGCGCATAGGCAAGCTCCAGCGTGAAGTCCTTCGCCGTCAACACGGCCGTCGGGCTCGTCACCTCCAGGTTCAGGTCGGTGCGCCGGTAGGCGAACGCCGCCTTGCTCCGCTGGAAAAATCCCTCCGCCTCCTCCCCCAGCTCGGCGGCGCACAGTTTGCCGAGAAAGGCCGTGGTCGCCGCGTTCACCGCATCCGGCACCGTGTGGTGCTGCTTGCGAAAGCCCGCCAGGTTTTTCACCCGCCCGGTGCTGCGCCCCACGAGGCTGATGCGCGAGACAAAGGGGTTGGATGAAGCGGCCGGCTGGGGCATCCGCCGAGTGAGGCAGCGGGGTCCGCCCATGGCAAGTGGCCGGGCACAAAAAAGCGGCGCCGGGGCCGGCGCCGCCAAGGATCGGTTTCGCGGGGCTCAGGCCGCCATCATCGGCGGCGGCGTGCGCTCCTCGGTCTTCCGGAAGAGACTGACGAGGCCCATGATGACCAGCACCGGAATCCAGATCGGCGAAAGGGCGACCGCGAAGGCCACCAGGACGGCGAGCAGGGCCGCGACCAGGGAGACCCCGACCACGCCGAGAATCCCCGCCACGACCAGGCCAGCGATGGCGCCGATGAAGATCACGGGGCTGAACTTGATGGCGATGATGAGGATCGCCGCCATCAGGAGGACTTTGAGGAAAGTTTTCATACCGGAAAAACCCGGTAGCCCCCGCAAAAGTTGCGGAAAAACATAATGCCTTGTCGCGGGCATTCTTCCGTGCGTTCTGTCTGGCGTGCCCGCCACCCCGCCCATTCCCGTCGTCTGCGCCGTGCTCGAGCACGAGGGCCGCGTGCTGCTCGCCCAGCGCCCGCTGGACAAGCACCTGCCGCTCAAGTGGGAGTTCGCCGGCGGCAAGGTCGAGCCCGGCGAGGACCCGGCCACGGCGATCGTCCGCGAGATCCGCGAGGAGCTCGGCTGCGCGGTGGTGATCACGCGCGCGCTGCCGCGGTTTGATTACGATTACACCCGGGTCGTCATCGAGATGATTCCGTTCGTCTGCGTGCTGGCCGAGGGCTCGCCCCCGCCGCACCCGCACGAACACGTGGCGCTGGCGTGGGTCCGGCCCGATGAACTGACGGCTTACGACCTCGCCCCGGCCGAGCTGCCGGTCGTGGCCAGCTACCGCGCCCCGTTCACTTCTTTGGGGTGAAAAACACCTGCACGCAGAAAAGCTGGTCCATGCCGGTAAGGCTGACCGAGGGCTGCACACTGCAGCCGAGGTAGGCGAGCGACGGGTTGACGATATTGGCCCGGTGGCCGGGCGACTCCATCCAGTTGCGGACGACCTCCCGCGCAAACCACCGGTAGGTGGCCCGCTGCAGCTCCGCGTGCGTCCCCGGATGCAGGAAATGCCTCTTCCCCTCGCGCATGACCATGCCGACGCCCGCCTGGGTCTCGTAGATGGAAAGCAGGGCGATGTTCTCCGCCACTTGTTCGATCTTGAGGCCGACATATTGCACGCGCTCGAACGGCGTTCCGATCATCGGGAAGGGATTCGTGTGGCTGGGCGGCTGGTAGACCTTGCCCACCGCCGCCTCCAGGTCCGCGGCCTCATCCAGTTTCGGCAGACGCCGAAATTCGGGCAGCCCCAGTTTTCGCCGCACCTGGTTCGTCTCGTGAAAAATCGCCCGCGCCATCAGTTCCCGGTCGAATCGGGCCGCCTCGATGCGCTCGTCCAACGCCGGCTGGCGCGCAAAATCATCCGGCAGCGGCGGCGACGACGGATCCGCCGGCGGCGCGACCGTGCCGCACCCCGTCAGCATCCACCCCAGGCAAAACATCAGGAAACCGCGCACATCCCGGAGGAAATGCGTCTCCGCCGTCAACGCCACTTATTTTCCGCGCCGGGTGGTGGCTCAGACGATGCCCCGCTCCACCCACTGGTGATCGCCGTTGATCACCTGCTGGGCGAGATCGTAGCCGTGCTGGTCCGCATTCCGGCCGATGCCGAGGAAATTCTGGTCGATGCGCAGCATCGCCTGGGCGTGGAAATCGTCCACCAGCACCAGCACGCGGTCGGCGGGCTGGCCGTCGTTGATCAGCTTCTGGGCGAAGATACAGCTCGCCGCGATGGCGAAGAGGTCGGTGCCGATGTCGGCGAGGCGGCCGAGCAGCACCTGGCGTTTCTCCAGCTTGGGACCGAACTTCACCATCTGGTGGAACAGGGTGCGGGCCAGCCGGCGGCTCAGCCCGCCGACGCCGGCCATGTGGCCCGCGAGGCGCGGATGCATCCCCGCCGGCGCACCGCCGCCGAACGGCAGCCATTGCCGCGGATACCACCAGGCATAGAAGCCGGCGGCGGCGAACGCGCTCTTGATCCGCTCGCCCCACGGGCGCTCGGAGTTCAGGGCGATGCCGGCCACCTTGAGGTGCGGGTCGAGCGCCTCGCGCATGATGAAGAGCCGCATGATCTCGGAGGAGCCCTCGAAGATCATCGAGACCCGGTTGTCGCGCATCATGCGCTCGACCGGATAGGGTTTCTCGCCGCGCGCCTTGAGCGACTCGACGTTCTCGTAGCCGCGGCCGCCACGCAGCTGCATGAGCTCGTCGAGGCACATCCAGGCCTTCTCCGTGCCCCACATCTTGCACATCGAGGCCTCGAGACGGATGTCAGCCTTCTTGTCCCGGTCCACGAGGCGCGACGTGGTGATGAGCATGGCCTCCATCGCAAAGGCGTGCGCCGCGATGCGGCGGATTTTCTCGGCCACGGCCGCGTGCTGGCCGACCGGCACGCCCCACTGGATGCGTTCCTTGCCCCACTCGCGGGCGATCTGCACCGCGCGCTTGGCGACACCGATCGACGAGGCCGGGATCGAAAGGCGGCCGGAGTTGAGCGTGCTCAGGGCGACCTTGAGACCGCGGCCCTCGCCGCCGATCACGTTGGCCCGCGGCACGCGGACGTTCGTGAAGCGGATGACCGCGTTGTAGAGCGCGTGCAGGCCCATGAACTGGCTGCGGTGCACGACCTCGACGCCGGGCGACTTCGCCTCGACGACGAAGGTGGTGATCTGCGTGCGCGGCTTGCCGTCCACCAGCTTCGGCGGCGTCTTGCACGCGACGATGAGCAGGCCGGCGCGGGTGCCGTTCGAGCACCAGAGCTTCTCGCCGTTGATGATGAAGTCGTCGCCGTCCGGCTTCGCCTCCGTCGTGAGGCGCGCGGGGTCGGACCCGACGCCCTTCTCGGTGAGCGCAAAGGCCGCCAGCTCGCCGCCCGCCGAGCGCGGAAGGAACTTCGCCTTCTGCTCCTCGGTGCCGAAAAGCAGGATGGGCTGCGCCACCCCGATGGACTGGTGCACGGAGAGGTGCGCGAAGGTGTTGCCGCAATGGCTGGCCATGAGGAGACAGGCCCGGCAATAGGTCGTCTGGGAAAAACCGAGGCCGCCGTATTTCTGCGGCACTTTGATGCCGTAGGCGCCCAGCCGGCGGAATCCCGCCTGCACCTCCTCGGGGATTTCGCCGGTGCGGTCGATCAGGTCGGCGTCGACCTTTTCCCGCAGGAAGGCCGCGAGGTCGGCGAGAAATTTCTCGGCCCGGGGTTTCTCCTCCGGGTCGATGTCCGTGAGCGGGTAAAGCTTCTCCGGCTTCCAGCGCCCCATGAACAGGCTGGCGACAAAGCTGATGTCGTCGTGCGACTCGCGCGCGGCCTCGGTGACCTGGAGGGCGGCGCGCTGGCCCTCGTTCATCTTGGACATGTCGATGACGGACTTGCCGTCATCGGCCGGTTTTTTTTGCGGGGGCGGGGTCTCGGCGACGGAGGACATGGGGCGGTGGCGGCACGCCGGCCGCCGCGGGGGTTGAGCAACACGGAGTAAACTCCCGCGCGCGGCCGCCGTCAACGGATGCCGGGCCACTCCGGGGCTTTTAAGCCTTAGGGAGTAGAGGGTTGGTGCAGGGCGGGATCGCTATATCCCGCCAAGTTGAGCCCGGCACCCCGAGCGCGTCGGCCGAGGTCAGCGACCCGCTACAAATTCACGTGACTTGCATTCCACTCTCAATGTGGCAAGTTCCCGCTCCCACGTTCTTTGACGGTGTGCTCAACACATCGGATCAATCTCTGAATTTCCCTTTTGGGGGTGTTCTGGATTCGACCCTAGGTTAGAGCGCGCAGCTGCCTGTCGAGAGCCGAAGGCCTCTCGTAAATCCCCCTTCGAACAAAACAAACGGCAACAACGAAGAAATGCTAATGGCCGCCTAAGTGCGGTCACGTTTTCACTCTGACTCCTGCTAGGGGATGAAAACGTCGACAGCAGGAATAGCGGTGAGGGCCGTCATGACCTCGCCGCCGTATCTTCAACCATGGCTGGCCGAGAAGGAAGCGCGCGTCCACGCGTCCTTTAAAGCGAGATCCAAACCGACGCTACACAGGTAGATGCTGCGCGTGAAGGCCCGGGGCACAGGGGTTCAACTCCCCTCACCTCCACCAATTCAAAAGGCCGCGCCCAAAGCGCGGCCTTTTGAATTGGTGCCCGCCGCAGCCTTGGCGCGGCGTTACGGAATTAACTCAGCACGGCGTTGACGATCGCGTTGGCCACGCCAACCAGCGCGGCGCCAGACATCAGGCCGGCGCAGATCGGCTCGCAGCACTCGACCCACAACGAATGGCCCTTCGTGCCGGGCGTCGGATGGCGGCGGCCCATGAACCAGAAGACGAAGGCACCGAGGAACATCATAAAGCACGCATCGGGCGGCAGCACGACGCCGAGACCGATGCCGACGGACGAGAGCGGGAAACGCCCGCGCGTTTTGATGCGCAGCACTTCAATGACGACCGCCAGCACCGCGCCGATGGCCATGGCCACGAGCGCGGAGGTGGGCAGGCCCTTCAGGCCGGTGGCGACAAGGTCGGAAACACCCTTCCACTCGAGCGCCTTCGGGAACGGGAATTTGTCCGAGAGCATCGTTTCCAGCGAACGCCCGCCGTCGGACCGCGCCGGCAGGAAGAGCACGAAGAACAGCGGGGTCGACACGAGTGCGCCGGCCAGGATGCCGATGCAATGGCCGATGGCCTGCTGGCGCGGCTTGGCGCCGAGCATGTAGCCGGGCTTGATGTCGGAGAGCAGGTTCGCGCCGTTGAGCGCGACCTCGCTCGTCATGCCGCCGCACATGAGGTTGGTCGCGGGGTTGCTGCGGTCGATTGCGCCGAGCGAGAACTGCGTGATCTTCGCCATCACGCTGGTCGAGGTCCACGATGTGAGCGCCATGGAGTTGGTGCAGATGATCGTGAGCACGAAGGTCATCGGCACGGCCGCCAGCGCCAGCAGCCAGGGCACGCCGAAGAACCAGTGCGTGAGCCACACGCCGACCGCGCTGAGGATCGGGATGCCGACAAACGACACCCAGAGCGGCAGCTCGATGTCGCGCAGCACGTCGGAACGGACCGCGGCGGGCGCGCCTTCCTTTTTGCGGCCGAAGAAGCGCTGCCAGGCCGTGGTGAAGATCTCCGGCTTGGCGCCGAGCGCCACCAGCGAGCCGACGACCATCATCGTCACGCTCCACCAGATGGACCATTGGGTGACGATCTCGCCGCGGCTGACGGCGATGGTCTTGCCGGCGGCGCTGAGCCGCGGGGCGATGTCGCCGCGGTTGATCATCCATGGGGCCAGGATCGTGAAGTTCACGATTGTGCCGATGATCATGCTCGAGGCCATCTTGATGCCCATGAGGCCGCCGACGCCGATCATGGCGGCGTCGATGGCGCCCCGCAGGCCGAGCGTGCGGATGTCGATGCCGCCGATCTTCGGGATCCAGGCACCGGCCTTCGTCGCCCACACATAATAATAATCGTCGAGCCGCTCGCGCAGGTGCCAGGGGCCGGTCCAGCCGAACCATCGGTCGAAGCTGAGCACCTTGAACTGCAGCAGTCGCTGCAGGCCGTCGCTCACGAGGAATTGATAAAAGGCCGCGCCGGCCGCGGTGACCGCGAGGACCTTGGCCTGGATCATGCCCTTCTGGCTGCCTTTCTCGTAGAGCGTGTCGAGCACGACGCCGCTGGCGCGGCCCTCGGGGAACGGCATCTGGTCCTCGTTGAGGAAGCGGCGCTTCAGCGGGAAGGCGAACAGCACACCGAGCACGGACATCACGCAGTTCCACGCCATCATCTGCCACCACGGGATGATCTCGTTTTTGACGAGCATGTAGGCCGGCATGATGCCGATGAGCGGCATGATCATGTAGCCGGCCGCCGAGGCGATGGACTGCGTGCAATTGTTCTCGAGGATGGAGATGTCCCGCCCCAGTCCCACGCGGTCCAGCAGCTTGAAAAGCGCGAACGCCATGATGACCGACGTCAGGCCGACGCCGATCGTGACGCCGGTCTTCGCGCCGATGTAGAGCGCGGTCGCCGAGAGGATGCCGCCAAGGAAGAAGCCGGAGAGGCCGGAGCTCCAGGTCAGCTGCGGCATGTCGCCGCGATAAATGTTCTTAAACCACCACTCGTCCTTCTGCGCCCGCGTCCAGGTGCGGATCTGTTCCTCGTTGAGCTGTTCGATGGCCATGCGGGATCAGGCGCCGATCAGCTCGTCATAGGCGACGGCGAGGTTCGAGGGCAGGCGGTTGCCGCGGCCGGGCGGCACGTGGAAATCCGGGAACCCCGCGAGGTTCTCTAGCTTCACGACCTCTTCCTTGGGTTTGCCGGCCTTGATCTCCGCCTCGACGTGGGCCAGCAGGGCGGAGAGATAGTCGCGGAAGACGAACAGGTCCGCCGCGGTGCCCGTGACACCGAACTTTGCCTGGCCGTGACCGAACACATACATCGCATCCTTCGGGTATTCGGCCGCGATCTTCTCGAGCACCGTCACCCACCCGCGGATGCTCGCCCCGCCCGGCCGGTCGATGACGGGATAGAGGCGGTTGAAAAGCAGGTCGCCGAGGTGGATGACGTTGGCCTCCACGAACTGGGTGACGATGTCGCCCTTGGTGTGCGCCGCGCCGAAATACCGGCAGCTGATCGTCTCGTCACCGAAGCCTTGCATGAGGTTGTCGCCAAAACCTTGGTCCGGCAGCATGGGCAGGAGTTCCGCCTCGGTCGGCGGCTTCGGGCCGCGCGCGGCGGCGGCGCGCATCAGCGCCGGCACGTTGGCGTGGGCGATGATCCGCTTCGTCGCCGGCCGGAAGACCCCGTTGCCGCCGGTGTGGTCGCCGTGGTGATGGGTGTTGATCACGGCATCGAGGGTGCGGCCGTTGCGTCCGGGCAGATCCTTCAGGAAAACGGCGGCGGTGTCTGGAAACTGCGTGTCCACGGCGACCGTGGCGTCGGCATTCACCAGCCAGCCGATGGTGCCGCCGCGGCCGGTGAACAGGCCGACGTTGCGGCGCAGCGGACGGAATTCCGGCGTCCAGGACGGAGGCGCGGGCGGGGTTGCAGGCGCCGGACCGGGGCCGGTCGCCGGGGTCTGGGCGGACAAGGGGCCTTTCGCGAGCAGGCTCAGCGAGACGGCGGCACCGGACCGGAGGAGGAAATCACGGCGGTTCATGGGTTAAGGCTAGGCGTCCCGCCCGGCCGCGCGCCAGCCATTTCCAGAAACCCCGTAACCTTTCGGCGGATGGACGGTATTACCCGCCGCACACCCTTATGACCTCCCTTCATGACCCTCGCTTCTGTCACCCAATTCCGAGTTCCCTCCCGGCCCGCCACCGCTAGCCTGCCCGTCGCCGTGGAAGCCACGTCCGACCATGAACTCATGATTGCCGTCCGCGCGGGCGAAATCCGCCGGCTGGGTGATCTCTTTGAGCGCTACCACAAGCCGCTCTACGGGTTTTTCGTGCGCCTGACCAACCAGCCGTCCGTCGGCGAGGACCTGGTGCAGATCGTCTTCTACCGCATCCTCAAATACCGGCACACCTACCGCGACGAGGGCAAGTTCTCCGCCTGGATCTACCATCTCGCCCGCAAGGTCGCCGCCGACCATTTCCGCAAGCACGCCTCCACGCCCATCCCCACCGATCCCGCCGACCTGCTCGAGCAGCAGGACGCCGGTCCGCAGCCCTCCGACCAGGCCGCCGCCACCGAGGATGTAGTCCTCCTCCGCTCCGCCCTGGCCCGGCTCCCGCTCGAGCACCGCGAGGTCCTCGTGCTCTCGCGCCTCCAGCACCTCGAGCACAAGGAGATCGCCAAGCTGCTCGACTGCTCCGTCGGCGCCGTGAAGGTCCGCGCCCATCGCGCGCTCAAGGAGCTGCGCGAGGTCTATTTCAAAATCCGCAAGGAGAAAGCCGCATGAACTGCCAACGCGTCCAGGACAACTTCATCGATTACCAGGACGGCTCGCTGCCCGCCGACGAGTCCGCCCAGCTCCGCGCCCACCTCGCCAGCTGCCCCGCCTGCCAGCGCGAATGGGCCGCCCTGCAGGAAATGACGCGCAAGCTCGACGGTCTCCCCGTCGCCGAGCCCAGCCCGCGCCTGCGCGAGAATTTCTACGCCATGCTCGAGACGCACCAGCGCGAGGCCGACGCCCCGAGCCCGTTCGCCCTCGCCCGCGGCCGGATCGACCGCTTCTTCGCCGCGCTCCTGCCGGACCAGCCGGCGCTGCAGTTCGCCTTCGCCCTCGCCCTGCTCATCGGCGGCCTGTTTGCCGGCCGGCACTATCTGGCCAAGCCCGCCGTCATCACCGACGACGCCGCCAAGGCGGAACTCGCGGCGCTCAAGGCCCAGGTCAACTCGATGAGCGAACTGGTCACCTATTCGCTCCTCCAGCAGCAGTCCACCAGCGACCGCCTGCAGACCGTGCTGGCCAAGATGGACCTCAAGAGCCCCGACCGCAAGGTGCTCACCGACCTCGTCGGCGCCCTCGCCTTCGATCCCTCCATCAACGTCCGCCTCACCGCCGTCGAGGCGCTGGCCCAGCACTCCGAGGACTCGCTCGTCCGCGCCGGCGTGCTCTCCGCCCTGCCCCGCGAGCGCGCCCCGCTGGTGCAGGTGGCCATGATCGAGCTGCTCGCCGACGCCCGCGACCGGGCGGCCGAGCCGGTTTTTGAGAAACTTTCCCGCGATGAGGCGGTTGATCTCAATGTCCGCGACGCCGCGCGCCGGGCCCTCGCCGTCCTGCGCCTGCCCGCCAACCCCAACCCCTCCGCCACCCTCCCGCCCGCCGCCCAGCCCCTTCTCACATGAAAATCAACATCCCCGCCCATCTCCTCCGCTTCCTGCTCCTCGCGAGCCTGGCCGCCGCCCCGCTCGCGCGCGCCGCCGAAGGCGAAGGCTCCACCGCCACCGTCAAGCTCTCCGCGCCCGACAAGCCCGCCACCCTCAGCCTGGACGTGCCCTGGGCCGACATCCGGATCACCGGGGTTGACGGCGACACCGTCACCGTCGAGTCCACGCTCAACCAGCGCAACTCCAAGCCCGCCCGCCCGGGCGCCCTGCGCCGCCTCGACAACGAGGTCAGCTTCGAGCTGACCGAGAAGGACAACGTCGTCACCCTCAGCCTTGCCGGCGACAATCCCTGGGGTGGCCACGACGCCAACTTCAAGATCTCGGTGCCGCGCAACATCGCGCTGAACCTCAAGACGGATGCCGGCGGCGACCTCGTCGTCCAGGGCGTCGAGGGCGACGTCGAGATCAACAACATGAACGGCGAGGTCCGGCTGGAGGGCCTGGTCGGCTCCGCGGTCATCAACACCATGAACGGCGAGGTCCGCGCCATCTACGCCAAGGCCCCGCAGAAACCCATCTCGATCACCTCCATGAACGGCGAGGTCGACCTCCGCCTGCCGGCCGACACGAAGGCCAACATCCGCATGCGCACCCACAACGGCTCCATCCTCACCGACTTCGCCGAGGACGTGCTCAAGACCAAGTCCGAGGGCGGCAAGTCCGGCGGTTACAGCTACAGCTACGGCCACGAGGAATCCGCCCGCGCGGCGGCCGCCGCGGCAGCCGATGCCGCCCGCATCGCGGTCCAGGTCTCGCGGGACGTCGCCCGTGAGGTGCAACGCGAGGTCGCCCGTGCCGTGAAGGAAGGCACCGGCGAAGACGCCCCCACCCCGGCCATCGCCCCGCGCGCCCCCCGGCCGCCGCGCGCCCCGATGCCCCCGATCACCGGCGGCAAGCTTGTCAGCGGCACCCTCAACGGCGGTGGCGTGGACATCAAGGTCTCCACCATGAACGGCGAGATCACCCTCCGGCAGACCAAGTAATCCCCGCCGTTCTCCTCTCCCTCGCCCACCCGGCCTTGTGCCCGGTGGGCTTTTTTATGCGCATGCCATGACACACGATCCAGATGGGTTGGATAAGACCCTCCGGCCGTTGATTTTACATGCACATTTAGGATTGCCGATCACTTGCACCGAGAATATTAATTCAACGTCACCTCCTCATAACCCGCTACCTACCAAGCCGTCACCCAGATACGCCAACGACACAACGGGCTAACTTATCCAACCCCCGCCAAGGAGGGAATTCTACGTGCCCTTTACATTGGAGCAAAAAATCGTCGCCGGGTTCTCTGCGGCCGTGGGGTTCATGTTGATTATCGGCGGAGCTGCCTGGTGGAGCGCCAAACGCTCGGCGGATACCTTCCGGGAGGTCGACCACACTTATCAGGTCCTCGATCAGCTCGAAACCGGCCTAACCGACATGCTGAACATGCAGACGGCGACCCGCGGTTACCTGCTGACCGGGGACGTGAGGTTCCTGGATCCCTACAAGCTGGGGTCCGCCCGGATCGAACAGTCCTTGCGCACCTTGCGCGGTCTGACCGCGGACAATCCGGCGCAGACCGAACGCTTCGGACGCCTGGAAGCCGACATGGCCGGTGCGACCGCCATCATGCGCGAACTCATCGCCCGGCGCGAAACCACGAATTCCAACGACGGGCTGACCGAAACCCTGCTGGCCGGAAAGAAATTCACGGACCAGGTCCGCCATCACGTCGCCGAAATGGTGGCGGAGGAACGCCGGCTGCTCACCGGCCGCTCGGCGCGCGCGGAGTTTGAGCAACGTCGCGCCGTCGTGGTGTTCGGCTTCGGGTCCCTGGTCGGCATCATGCTGGTCGTCACCGCCGGGCTCCTGGTGCGGCGGGATTTCCATCAGCGCGTTCGGGCCGAGGCCGAGCGCGACCGCTTCTTCAGCCTTTCGCTCGATCTGCTCTGCATCTCCAGCGGAGACGGTTACTTCAAGCGCGTCAGCCCCGCGGTCACGGACATTCTCGGCTGGAGCATGCCGGAGTTTCTCGCCCAGCCTTACATCAACCTCGTCCATCCCGATGACCGGCCCGCCACGCTGCGCGAGGTCGAGCGGCAGGTCGTCCGGGGGGAAAAGGTGCTGCAATTCGAGAACCGCTACCGCCACAAGGACGGTTCCTGGCGCATCCTCTCCTGGCGGTCGGTGCCCCAGCCCGACGGCCTGATGTATGCCATCGCCCGCGACGTGACCGGCCAGAAGGCGGCCGAGGCGGCGCTGCGGTCCAGCGAGGAGGAATACCGCACCCTCTTTGAGTCGATGGACGAGGGCTACTGCATCCTCGATCTGCTCTTCGACGCCCAGGACCGGGCGGTCGACTTCCGCTTCGCCAGGCTCAACCCCTCTTTTGAGAAACTCACCGGCCTGACGGGGGCGCTGGGGCGGCGCATCCGCGAACTCTCGCCCGACTTCGAATCCTACTGGTTCGAAACCTACGGACGGGTCGCCCGGACCGGCGAGCCCGAGCGTTTCCAAAACTACGCCGCCCCACTGCAACGCTGGTTTGACATCTATGCCTTCCGTTATGGCGATCCCGCGAACCGCCAGGTCGCCGTCCTCTTTCGCGACATCACCAAGCAAAAGGCCCAGGATGACCAGATCCGCCAGCTCAACACGCGCCTGAGCGACCAAAACCGCCAGCTCCGCGCCATCTTCGAGTCGCTGCCCGGGCTCTGCCTCGTGCTCAACCCGGAGCTGGTCATCGTCACCGCGACCGACGCCTATCTCCGCGCCACCATGACCACGCGGGAAATCCTCATTGGCCGGACCATGTTCGAGGTCTTCCCCGACAATCCCGCCGATCCCACCGCCGACGGCTCCCGCAACCTCCGCGCCTCGCTCGAGCGCGTGCTCCAAAACCGGCGGGCCGACACCATGGCCATCCAGAAATACGACGTGCGGCGCCCCGACGGCACGTTTGAGGAACGCTACTGGAGCCCGGTCAACTCCCCCGTGCTCGGCGCCGACGGGCAGCTTGAATACATCATCCACCGCGCCGAGGACGTCACCGAATTCATCCGGCAGAAGCGGGCCGGCGGCACGGAACCAACCGCGCTGCAGGAACGGCTCGATAAAATGGAGGCCGAGATCTACGCGAGCTCGCAGCAGGTCCAGCTGGCCAACCAGCGGCTGCACGCCGTCAACGCCGAACTCGAGGCCTTCTCCTACTCCGTCTCCCACGACCTGCGCGCCCCCCTGCGCCACGTCGACGGTTTCGCGAACCTGCTGCAAAAACATTCCGCCGCCAGCCTCGACGACCAGGGCCGGCGTTACCTTGCCACCATCTCCGCCTCCGCCCGCCAGATGGGGCGCCTGATCGACGACCTCCTCTCGTTTTCGCGCATGGGCCGGGCGCAGCTGCAGCTGAAGGAGGTGCCGGACCACGACGCGCTGGTCGCCGGCGTCATCCGCGATGGCCGCTGGGGCCAGGCGGAGCGGCCCATCGCCTGGCAGATCGCCCCGCTGCCGCCGGTGCAGGCCGACCGCACCATGCTCCAGCAGGTCTGGGCCAACCTGATCGACAATGCGGTCAAATACTCCGGCAAGGTTTCCGCGCCTCGCATCGAGATCGGCGGCCACACCGATCCCACCACCGGTGAGGTGGTCTGCTTTGTCCGCGACAACGGCGCCGGCTTCGACATGCGCTACGCCGACAAGCTCTTCGGCGTCTTCCAGCGCCTGCACGGCCCGAGTGAGTTCGAGGGCACCGGCATCGGCCTGGCCAACGTGCGCCGCATCATCCTCCGCCATGGCGGCCGCACCTGGGCCGAGGGTGCCGTCGGCCGCGGCGCCACGTTTTATTTTTCCCTCCCCGCCCTCCCAACCCCCGCCGCCACATGAAACGACCCCGCCCCATCCTCCTCGCCGAGGACAATCCCAACGACGTCGAGCTCATCCTCTCCGCCTTCGCGGGCGCCCATTTCGTGAACGAGATCCATGTCGTGCACGACGGCGAGCAGGCGCTTGATTTTCTTCATCGCCGCGGCCCCCACGCCACCCGCACCGGCCCGCCGCCGGCGGTCATCTTGCTCGACCTCAAGATGCCCAAGGTGGACGGCCGCGAGGTGCTCCGTCACGTGCGCGCCGACCCGGAACTGCGGCATATCCCCGTCGTCATCCTCACCTCCTCCCGCGAGGAAAGCGACCTGCTGGCCAGCTATCAGCTCGGCGCCAACGCCTTTGTCGTCAAGCCGGTCGATTTCCAGGAGTTCATCTCCGCCGTCAGCAAGCTCGGCTTCTTCTGGGCGCTGCTCAACGAGCCGCCGCCGTTGCACTCCAATCCCCCGCTCTGATCCAATCCCTCCCCGCCATCCCGCCATGAAGATTCTCCACCTCGAGGACAACCCCCATGATGCCGAGCTCGTGCGCGCGCTGCTCCTGGAAGACTGGCCGGACTGCTCGGTCACGGCCGTCACCGACGAGGGGGGATACCGCGCGGCGCTGACCGGCGGGGGCTACGACGTCATCATCTCCGACTTCACCCTGGTGCGCTTCGACGGGGCCTCCGCCCTCAAGATCGCCCGGGATCTCGCCCCGGGCACCCCCTTCATCTATGTCTCCGGCACCATCGGCGAGGAACGCGCCATCGAGGCCGTGCTGTCCGGCGCCTCCGACTACGTGATCAAGGACCGGATGCAGCGGCTGGCCACCGCCGTTCGCCGCGCGCTGCGCGAGAGCGAGGATCGCCGCCGCAGGCAGGAGACCGAGGCGGCCCTCCGGCTGAGCAACGAGCGCTTCCAACTCGTCGCCCGGGCCACCAACGACGCCGTATGGGACTGGAACCTCCTCACCGACGCGCTCTGGTGGAACGAAAGCCACAGCATCCTCTTCCGCTACCCGCCCGACCCCGCCGGCTCCACGGGCGCCGCCTGGCTGGCCCGCGTCCACCCCGACGACCGCCAGCGGATTCATGAGGGCATCAACGGGGCCATCGCCCGCGGCCTGACCACCTGGGCCGATGAATACCGCTACCGGCGCGCCGATGGCAGCTATGCGCATGTGCTGGACCGCGGCTACGTGCTGCGCGACGACGCCGGCAAAGCCTACCGCATGCTCGGCTCCATCCAGGACATCACCGAGCGCAAGCAGGCGCACGCCGCCATCATCCGCGAGCGCGATTTCTCCGACGCCGTGCTCAACAGCCTGCCGGGCGTCTTTTACCTCTATGACGAGCAGCTGAAGTTCATCCGCTGGAACCCCCGCTTCGCCCAGGTGACCGGCTACACCGACAGTGAGATCGCCCACATGTCGCCGCTCGATTTTTTCACCGGCACGGACCGCGAGGTGATGCAGGCACGGATCAGCGAGGTGTTTGCCAAGGGCCTGGCCGACGTCGAGGCCGACTTCGTCACCAAGAACCACGCCCACATCCCCTATTTTTTCACCGGCAGCCTGATCCTCGTGGACGGACGGCGCTGCCTGATCGGCGTGGGCACGGACATCACCGAGAAGAAGAAGCTGCAGGAGCAGTTCCTGCGCGCCCAGCGCCTCGAGGGCATCGGCATGCTGGCGGCCGGCATCGCCCACGACCTCAACAACGTGCTCACGCCCATCCTCATGGCCGGCCCGATGCTGCGCGTCCGCGCCACCGACCCCCTCGACCAGCGCCTGCTCCAGACTCTTGAGAACAGCGCGGAGCGCGGCGCGGCGCTCGTGCGCCAGATCCTCGCCTTCGCCCACGGCACCACCGGCGAACCCCGCCTGATGCAGGTCAAGCACCTCGCCCGCGACATCGTGGAAATGATCGAGGAGACCTTCCCCAAGTCCATCAAGCTGGAGCAGCATTTCCCCGCCGACACCTGGCCCATCCGGGCCAACCCCACCCAGATCCACCAGGTGCTGCTCAACCTCTGCGTCAACGCCCGCGACGCCATGCCGCGGGGCGGCACCCTCCGGCTCCGCACCAGCAACCATCGGCTGGACGACATCCAGGCCCTCGCGATTCCCGGGGCCCGCGCCGGCAACTTTGTCCGGATCGAGGTCGAGGACAGCGGCACCGGCATCCCGCCCGAAATGCTGAAGCACGTCTGGGAACCCTTCTTCACCACCAAGGAGGCGGGCAAGGGCACCGGCCTCGGCCTGTCCACCGTCCGCGGCATCGCCGAGGCCCACCAGGGTTTTGTCGAGCTGGAGACCGTGGTCGGCCGCGGCACCACCTTGCGCATCAGCCTGCCGGCCGCCGAGGCTGACGCCCCGGCCGACCACCGCATCGCGCCGCCCCTCCTGCCGCGCGGTGACGGCCAGCTCCTCCTGCTGGTGGACGACGAGGCCACCAACCGCGACGTCACCCATGCCACGCTGGCCCGCTACGGCTATCGCGTGCTGGCCGCCGGGAGCGGCACCGAGGCCGTGTCCCTCTTCATCCCGCGCTCCGACGAGATCCGCCTCCTGATCACCGACCTGCACATGCCCAATCTCGACGGCGCCTCGCTCACGCGCATCCTCCAGCGCATCAAGCCGGGCCTCAAGGTGCTCGCCATCAGCGGCCTCACGAGCGGACCCGCCGGCAGCGAAACGGAGAAGCCGGAACAGTTTGCCAACGACTATCTGCCCAAGCCCTTCAAGCCCGAGACCCTGCTGCTCAAGGTCCACCGGCTGCTGCAACCGCCGGCCTGACCCGCGCCGGCCGCCGGATGAAACCCGACCGCCTTTTCCCGGTCCAACCAAGTCTCCATGAAAACCCGCCTTGCCCACCCCCTGCTGATCGCCGGCCTGCTCCTGGCCGGTTGCACGACCCCCACCACCCCCAACGGTGTCGCCGCCGCCGACATCACGGTCGAGTTCCGGAATCCCGATGATTTCCGCGACGTGCGCGATTCCCTCGGCGGTTCCACCGACCAGAACGCCTTGGACGCGCTGCGCGCCTGGCTGCAGGAGAACGCCCCCGCCCATCTCGCGGCCGGCCAGAAGCTGCACGTCACGTTCACCGACATCGACCTGGCGGGCGATTTTCTCCCGGGCGCCAGCGTTGATCGCGTCCGCATCATCCGGAGCGTCTACATCCCCCGCATGGAACTCACCTTCGCGGTCACGGATGCCACCGGCCGGGTGGTCAAGGAGGGCACGCGCACGCTCACCAACCTGGACTTCCAGAACACCGGCCGGCGCATCGGCTCAGACCAGCCGTTTTTCTACGACAAGATGCTGCTCGAGGACTGGCTGCGCCGGGAATTCAAGTGAGGTCACCGCCCCCGCTCGCCGGTTGACCAGGCCCGGTGCGGCCGCCAGCCTGCCGGCATGACCGCTCTCCGTCGCCTGCTCCCGGTTCTCTGCCTGCTGTCGGCTGTCCTCGGTTCCCCGGCTCACGCCCAGCCCGACCGCATCAACGGCCGCGCCTTCGCCACCCGCTCCCCCGTCATCGCGCAGCACGGCATGGCCGCCACGTCGCACCCGCTGGCGACGCAGGTCGCCCTCGATGTCCTGCAGGCCGGCGGCTCCGCGGTGGACGCCGCCATCGCGGCCAACGCCACGCTCGGCCTCATGGAGCCCACCGGTAACGGCATGGGCGGCGACCTCTTCGCCATCGTCTGGAGCGCCGCCGACAAAAAGCTTTACGGCCTCAACGCCTCCGGCCGCTCCCCGCTCGGGCTCTCGCGCGAACAACTCATGACCGACCTGGGCAAGCTCGGCCGCACCACCATCCCGCCGCGGGGCTTCCTGCCCATCAGCGTGCCCGGCGCCGTCGACGGCTGGTTCGAACTGCACGGCAAGTTCGGCAAACTCCCGATGGCGGACGTCCTCGCCCCCGCCATCCGCTACGCCCGGGAGGGTTTTCCTGTCACGCAATACATCGCCTATCTCTGGGGCCTCGGGGTCGCCAACGCCCAGGCCGACCGGCTGCCCGGCGCCTTCCTGGCCACCTACGCGCCGCAGGGCCGCGCGCCGGCCGAGGGCGAGATCTTCAAGAATCCCGACCTCGCCAACACGCTCACCGCGCTCGCCACCGGCGGCCGCGATGCCTTCTACCAGGGCGTGATCGCGGACCAGATCGACGCCTTCATGCGCGCCCACGGCGGCTACCTGCGGAAGATTGACTTCGAGCGGCACACCTCGACCTGGGTCGAGCCCGTCTCGGTCAACTACCGCGGCTACGATGTCTATGAGCTGCCGCCCAACGGCCAGGGCATCGCCGCGCTCCAGATGCTCAACATCCTCGAGGGCTACGACCTCAAGGCCCTCGGCTACAACTCGCCTGAGGCGCTGCACCTGATGGTCGAGGCCAAGAAGCTCGCCTTCGAGGACCGGGCCAAATTTTACGCCGATCCTGACTTTAACAAAATTCCCCTGCAGGGCCTGCTCTCCAAGGCCTACGCCGCCGAGCGCCGCAAGTTGATCAACCCGGACAAGGCCGGCCGCAGTTATGATGCCGGCAACCCCGCCGTGCAGGAAGGCGACACCATCTACCTCACGACCGCGGACGCCGCGGGCAACATGGTCTCGCTCATCCAGAGCAACTACCGCGGCATGGGCTCCGGCATCACGGTGCCTGGCCTCGGCTTCACTTTCCAGGACCGCGGCGAGATGTTCACGCTCCGCGCCGGCCACGCCAACGACTACGCGCCCGGCAAGCGCCCGTTCCACACCATCATTCCCGCCTTCATCATGAAGGACGGCGCCCCCTGGCTCTCCTTCGGCCTGATGGGCGGCGCCATGCAGCCGCAGGGCCACGTCCAGGTCGTCTGCAACCTCATCGACTGGGGCATGAACCTCCAGGAGGCCGGCGATGCCGCGCGCTGGCAGCACGAGGGCTCGTCCGATTACGACAACCCGAAGATGACCGACGGCGGCTACGTCGAGGTCGAGAGCGGCGTGCCCTACGAGAGCGTGCGCGGCCTGCTGCAGCGCGGCCACGTCGTCCGCATCGGCAGCGGCGGCTTCGGCGGCTACCAGGCCATCGCCCGCGACGCCCGGCACGGCACCTACGTCGGCGCCAGCGAGTCCCGCAAGGACGGCCACGCCGCGGGTTACTAAAATCGTTCTCGTTCTCGTTCCCGTTCCGCGTTTCTCTCCGCAGCGTGAAACGCCCGTCGCCGAAGCCCTCCCCCGCGCCGAAACCCGCCGCGCCCCTGCCGCTTTTCAACTGGCTGAATTCACGCGGCGCCGGCGTCCTCCTGCACCCGACCTCCCTGCCCGGCGACCAGGGCTGCGGCGTGTTCGACCGGCACGCGGTGCGCTTCCTCGATTTTCTGCAGGCCGCCGGCATGAAATACTGGCAGGTCTGCCCGCTCGGGCCCACCGGCTACGGCGACTCGCCCTACCAGTGCTTCTCCGCCTTCGCGGGCAACACCTACCTCGTCGACCTCGCCGCGCTCGTCCCGGCCGGCCTGCTCGAGGCCGCCGACCTGGCGCCGCTCGCCCGGTTGTCCGCCGACCGGACCGATTACGGCGCGCTCTATGAGCTCAAGCCGCGCCTGCTCGAGGCCGCCTACACACGATTCAAGGCGAAGCCCCCGGCCCTGCCTTACGGTGATTTCGCCGCCTTCTGCAAACGGAACGCGGACTGGCTCGACGCCTACGCCTACTTCCGCGCGCTGAAGGACCACTTCAAGGGCCTCGCCTGGTGGGAATGGCCGCTGGAGGCGCGGGATTTTGCCCGCGCGCGGAAATCACCGCTGCGCACGCAGCTCGCCGGGGCCATCGCCGCCTACCAGTTCGGCCAGTATCTGTTTTTCGGCCAGTGGGCGCTCGTGCGCGCCGCCGCCCGCGCACGCGACATCGAGATCATCGGCGACCTGCCGATCTTCGTCGCCGGCGATTCCGCCGACGCCTGGGCGAATCCCGGCCTCTTCGAGCTCGATCCCAAGACCTTCCTGCCGCTCGCCGTGGCGGGCGTGCCGCCGGATTATTTTTCCGCCGACGGCCAGCTGTGGGGCAACCCGCTCTACCGCTGGGACGCGCACCGGGCCGACGGTTATGCGTGGTGGCTGGCCCGTATGCGCGCGACCTTCGAGGTCTGCGACCTCGTCCGCATCGACCATTTCCGCGGTTTCGACGCCTACTGGCGCATCCCCTACCCGGCGAAGAACGCCCGCGTCGGCGCCTGGGTGCCCGGGCCGGGTCTCGACCTGTTCCGCGCCTTCCACGCGGCGTTCCCCACCGCCCGCATCATCGCCGAGGATCTCGGCGAGCTCACCGACTCCGTCGTGCGGCTCCGCGAGGACTCGGGGCTGCCCGGCATGCTCGTGCTGCAGTTTGCCTGGGGCAGCGACGCGCGGAACGGCTACCTGCCGCACAACGCGACCCCGAACTCCGTCATCTACGCCGGCACGCACGACAACGACACCACGGCCGGCTGGTATCAGGCCGCGCCCGAGCCGGAGCGCGACTACGTGCGCCGCTACCTGCGCGTGGACGGCCGGGACGTCGCGTGGGACTTCATCCGCGCGAGCTATGCGAGCGCATCGCGCCTCGCCATCGTCACGCTGCCGGATCTCCTCTCGCTCGGCAGCGCGGCGCGCTTCAACACGCCGTCGAAGGCCGAGGGCAACTGGCAGTGGCGCTATCGCGCCGCCGCGCTCGAGAAATTTTTCGACGGCACCACCGGTTACCTGCGCGAGCTGGCGACGCTCTACGGCCGCTAAGGGATGCGCCGGATCCATGCGCCTGCTTCCGGCGTCACACCAGCAACCGCGGATTTTTCGCTTCGTGCGGGATGACCTGATGTTTTTCCCTCGTTGAAATTTTCACGCGGCGCGCGTTCGAAAAATATTTCGCGCGATTTTTCCGGATTTTTCCGCGCCGAAAATATTTTCACGAATCGCAATATTTTTAGTGCAACCGCGCAAAAATTTTCCGACACTACGTCATGGCTAAAAAGAAAAAGGCTAAGAAAGCCGCTAAGAAAAAGAAGAAGTAACGTTTTCGTTGCTGCTTCCTCTCCCCTCAACGCCGGCTCTTTGAGCCGGCGTTTTTTCCCTCCCCCCGCAACTTCTCCGCTGCGGGGATTTTTATTTTCCGCGGCGGCGGACGCGCCGCCTGGTTACTTCACCGCGGCCCAGACGCGCTGCACGTCGTCGTGGTCCTCGAGTTCCTGCAGGAACTCGCCCACCTCGGCGCGGTGTGCGTCGTCCAGCACGGGATACTGCTTGGCCACGTAGCCGATCTCGCTGGTGATGACGTGCCAGCCGTGCTGCTTGAGCCAGACGGAGACCGCGTGCACCGCGGTGCGGTCGGTGACGAAGTGCGCGCCGGTGGCGCCTTCCGGGATGTCGTCGTTCTGCGCGTGGGTCAGCGGACTGAAATCATTGGCGCCGGCCTCGATGGCCACGGCCTCCAGGTCGGCGGCGGCGTCCGCCGTGTGCGCCTCGACGATGCCGACGTGGTCGAACAGGAACTTGTTGCTCCCGGCCGCGCCCAGCACGCCCTTCTTGAAGAGCACGCGGATCTCCGGCGCCGTGCGCTGGTGGTTGTCGGTGTAGACCTCGACGATCACCGGCACCTTGTGCGGCGCATAACCCTCGTAGACGACGTGGTCGAGGGAACTCTTGTCCCCGCCCGAACCCGTGCCCTTGGCGATGGCGCGCTCGATGGCCTCGCGGGTGACGTTGGCCTTGCGGGCCTTCTCGAGGACGGCGTGCAGCCGCGCGTTGGCGGCGGGATCGCCGCCGCCGAGCTTGGCGGCCACGGTGATTTCCTTGACGAGTTTACCGACCGTCTGGCCCTTCTTCAGGTTGACGATCGCGCGTTTCGCATGAAGCCATTGGCGTCCCATAAGGCGGCAAGGTATAGCGATCCCGCCCCGTCCCGGGCAAGGCCGAAGAAACCGGACGGCCGGCAAAGCGGCCTTGCGGGGCCCGCCCGCGGGCGTCACACCTCGCCGTTTCATGCACTGGATCGCCGCCAGCCTCCTGTCCGCGCTGTTCCTCGGCTTCTACGAGCTGGGGACCAAGCACGCCGTGCGCGACAACGCCGTGCTGCCCGTGCTGTTCTTCGCCAATGTCTGCAGCGCCACCGTCTGGACGCTGCTGCAGACCGTGGCCCACGCCGCGCCCGGCACCTTGCCGGCCACGCTGTTGGTCGCCCCGCTGACTTTCCACCAGCACTTGCTGCTGCTCGCCAAGTCCGCGCTCGTGGCGACCTCGTGGGTCTGCAGTTATTTCGCGATCAAGCACCTGCCGGTGTCGCTGGCGTCGCCCATCCGCGCCACGGGCCCGATGTGGACGCTCCTCGGCGCCGTCCTCGTGCTGGGCGAGCGCCCGAGCTGGCTCGAGGGTCTCGGCATCGTGATCACGCTCGGTTCCTTCGTCGGGCTCTCGCTCGCCGGTTCCCGCGAGGGCATCCACTTTCATCGCGACAAGTGGGTCGGGTTCATCCTCGCCGGCACGCTGCTGGGCGCGATGAGCGGACTCTACGACAAGTTCCTGCTCGGGCGCGCCGGTTTTGACGCGGCCACCGTCCAGTGCTGGTTCTCAATCTATCTCGCCTTCCTGTTCCTCCCGCTCGCCGTCGGCTGGAAGCTGCGCCTGTGGCCGCGCCATGTCTTCCACTGGCGCTGGAGCATCCTGGTGGTGTCGTTCGCCCTGTTGCTGGCCGACTTCGTGTATTTCGACGCCCTGCGCAATCCCGACGCGCTCGTCTCCATGGTCTCGAGCCTGCGCCGGGGCAGCGTGCTGGTGGCATTCGCCGGCGGGCTGCTGCTTTTCGGCGAGGTCAACAACCGGCAGAAGTTCCTCGCCGTGCTCGGCGTGCTGACCGGCATCGTGCTGACGATCCTCGGCTAGCGCGCCGCCGGCGGTTTCACGCGGAGCGTATCGCCGAGATCTTCCATCTCCAGGATGACCGCCCGCTCCCTGGGCACGACGTTCGGTGAGTGCAGGATCATCATCAGCTGGCCGTCGAGACGGTTGAAGAGCATGGCGTGTCCGCCGTCCTCTCCCTTGGCCCCGTAGACGGGCTCGGCCTGCTGCTTCCACGGCCCGGCGAGCTTGCCACTCTCGGAGATGGCGATCCCGGTCGTGTAACCGGTGTGACCGCCGGAGGTCCACAGCATGACCAGTTTGCCGCTCTTGGTGCGGTAAAGCCAGGGTCCGTCGGTGACGTGGCAGCCGTATTGGTCGGATTTTTTGCTCCAGGCCGCATCACTGCCGTTGAAAAGCCGCTTGGGTTCGCCGACGGTCGCCGACAGGTCGTCCGTGAGCTGCACATACTCCACGGTGCCGTCCTTGATCTGCACCCACTCGTGGCAGAACACCATGTAGGGCACGCCGTCCTCGACCCAGAGCGTGCCGTCGAGCGTCATCATGTCCGGCGGCAGCGTCGATTTCGCGGAGTCGAACGGCTGGAACGGCCCGTCCACCCTGTCCGCCACCAGCACCTGCGATCCGCGCTTCACGCGGGGCAGCCAGTCGCGCCACTGCTCGGGGAGCTTGTGGTCGGAGTCGAAGGTGACGAAGAGGTAGAACTTGTCCTTGTAGCGGTGGAGCTCGGGCGCCCAGATGCCGCGGTTGCTCCAGAAGCCCTCGGGAATCTCGAAGATCACGCGCGGCCCGTTCCACGTCACGAGGTCCTTGCTGTGGTATTGGACGACGGTGGCGCGGCCGTTCGGCCCGCGGCGGCCGGCGCTCACCAGGTAGTAGGTCTGCGTCGCCGCATCCACCCACACGCACGAGTCGCGCAGGCGTTCATCCGGCAGCTGCACGTCGCGTGGCGCCGGCATGGGGCGGTTGCGCGGGTCAGCGGCCGGCGGCGGGGTCTGGGCGGCGGCCAAGGCCGCCAGCAGAAGATACAGGCAGAAACGCATGGGGTGGGCGGGGTTGGGCCGAGGGTGCGCCGCCCGCGGGTCGTCGCAACCCTCCCGCCCGCTGCCAGTCAGAATCGCGCGGCTCAGCCCCGGCCGGTCAGCAGCAGCGTGATGAAGCTCGCGAACAGGCCGATGATGAACGTCGTGTAGGCGAGCTTGAGGTAGCGGTATTTCTTCTTCGCGAGGAAAACCCCGAGCGTATAGATCTCCCGCACCTGGGCCTGGTAGACCAGCGAGGGGTCGTTCAGCACGCGGGTCATCTCCGTCTCGAACTGCGCGTAGGTCAGGCCGGTGAAGTCGCCGAAGAACAGGAGGTTGAACTGCGGATTTTGCACCTCGGGCACGGCGCTGTGCCGTCCGGTGAACGGAAGCTTGGGCATGACCGCGTAGGCCGCCAGCAGGATGGTCATCAGGCTGAAGCCGATCAGCACGATCAGCGGGAGCTGGGAGCCGGCCTTCATCACCTGCGGCGCGGCGAGCGTGACCACGATCGATGCCATGGTGAGCAGCATGTTGGCCTTGAGGTCGGCCATGCTGCTCAGGTGCATGTGATGGACGCGCGTCTGCTGCAGCAGGTAGTTGATCTCGTTGCCGGGAATGTTGATTTTCATGGGCGTGGCGGGCAGGCGCTCTCGGGTAAACGCCCGGAAATTTATCCGTCCCTGCCCGACGGGCGAGGCATTTTCGGGCCGGACCCATGGGCGGACTTCCTTTCCGGCCGGATCTGGCTACGTTTTACGCAATGTTTGCCAATCTTCTCCGTTGGATCACCTCCCGCGACCCGGCGGCGCCGGATTATGCCTTCGTGGAGGAGGTGCATGCGAACCGTCCCGTCCCGCGCGATCCGCGCGCGGAGCGGTTCATCCTCATCTGCTGGGGGTTGATCGCGGTGAAGCACGTGGCGGTGATCTGGGCCGTGCACCATTACGCCGTGCCGTTCCACCAGCTCTGGATCAACGCGCCCACCTTCCTGCTCGGGCTCGTCGCCACCCTCGCCTACTACTGGGGCGATTGAGCCGGCGGACGGATGGTTTATTTTCCGGGCAGGCAGAGGCAGGACGACGTCAGCGGGATGTCGGCCTGGGCCCAGACTTGCTCGAATTTCTTCAGGACGGGCGCGGCCTCGGCCTCGCGGCCGAGATGCTGGAGCGTGCGGCCCAAGCCGTAGAGCGACCAGCCGTTGTCGGGCCACTTCAGCAGGTCCTCGCGGTAGACCTGCTCGGCCTCCTTGTAGCGGCCGAGGTTCATCAACGCCGCACCCAGCGCATGACGGACGGGAATGATCCAGTCCGGCGGCTCGTCGTAGCGGACCAGGCCCTCACGCCGCACGGCCTCGCGCAGGCGGGCGAGGCCCTCCTCGTCGCGACCCTCGCGCAGGAGGATCTCGCCATCCAGCATGGCCTCGGCCACGTCCAGGATGGTGCTGGCGGCATTATTGCCGAAGAAGACCTCGGCCGGGACCTTCGCGCGCGCAGCGGCAAAGGCCTGTTGCTCGGCGCGGGCCGCCGCCGGCTCGGCCTTGGCGGCAAAGGCGATGGCGCGCGCCGCGTGGCGCATCGCGCGCGATACCGGCAGGCTCTCCGCCGGCTCGGGCGCGGCCAACACCTCGTCCCACCGGCCGAAGCGCACAAGCGCCTCCATCTTCATCGGGCCGAAGTAATCGCGGAGAAAGCCCCAGTTCTGCGACCACTCCTCGTCCGCCGGCAGCTCGGCCAGGAGCGCGTTCATGTGGGTCAGCGCCAGCTCGCTGCGGCCGGTCATCATCGCGGCAAAGGCGAGCATGTGACGGTTGTGCCCGAAGTAGAGCCAGAGAAAGCCGCGCGGCGAACCGAAGCGCTCGCGCGTGCGGCGGTCGGCCTCGACGGCCCGGAGGTTGGCCGCGATCGCCTTTTCCCATTGCCCGAGCAGCACGTCGATGTGCGACGGCATGTGCATCATGTGGCCGAGGCCGGGTTGCAGGTCGCGCAGCTGGTCGGCCGCCTCCACCGCGCGGGCGGGTGCCGGCGAGGCCTCGAGCGTGTGGATGGTGAGGTGCAGGGCGAACGGATGACGCGGGGCGATCTTCCGCACGGCGGCGAGCGTGACAATGATCTCGGCGGTGCCGGGCTGCGGCGACCCGTCCGCCTGCCAGAGGTCCCACGGGCGCAGGTTCATCATCGCCTCGGCAAAGAGCGCGCCGACGTCGGCGTCCTGCGGGAATTTTTTCCAGACCCCGCGCATGGCGGCGGCATAGGCCTCGTCGAGGGGTTTGCGGTCGGCGGGCTGCGGATCGGCGAAACGCGCCGCCTGTGCGGCGATCAGCGCCTGCTCGACCGGCGTGGCGCTGGCGGAGTGTTTCGCCGCCTGGCCCAGCGCGGCCGCGGCCAGGGCAACCCGGTCCGGCGGAACCAACGGAAGGTTGATGTGCGGGCCGCTCGCGAGGGCGATGCCCCACCAGGCCATGGCGCATTCCGGATCGAGCCGCGTGGCCGCCTGGAACGAACGGATGGCGTTGTCATGGTCGAAGGAGAAGAGCAGCGCCAGGCCCTGGTCGAAATAACGCTGGGCCTCGGGCGATTTGGTCGTGACGGGCCGGTGCAGGTGGCCGATCTCGGCCGGAGCCAGCAGCGGCACGGCAGGTTCGGCCGCGAGGATCGTGGTGAGGGCAAACAGGGCGGCGAAGGCCGCGGACAGAAGGCGTGGATTCATGGGTGGGGCGACGTTATCAGCCGGGCCGGCGGCCGGCCATGGGCTCATCGGCTAGGCTGCGCGGCCCAGCGTCCCAACCTGTTATTGCCGGGGCAAATGTTTTCCTTCTGGCCTCGGCCCCGTCCCTGCGGAATTCTGGCGCCATGCCCAACGTCCCCGGTCTCCGCAGTCCCTACGTCAAGGTCGGTCGCCTGGTCTACTTCGGCCGCATGCTGGACAAGATCCGGCTCCAGGCCGCCGGCCAGCTGCCCGCCGCCGACTACGCCCCCAACCTCGGCAAGGGTTTCGACAGTCGCTGCTGCAATTTTCTCCGCGTCGGCTACGACGCGCTCAAGGCCCGCGTGCTGCAGGGCGGCACCGACGAGGAGCTGCTCGCCTGGGCCGAGACCCAGGGCGGACCACGCACCGACGAGGAGTGCGAGATCTGGAACGGCTTCATGATGAAACGCGGCTGGCGCGACGACGCCGCCGGGACGCTCGCCCAACGCATCAAGGAGAGCGCTCTCGAGGCCGCGCCGGTAATGACCATGTTTGACTACCTCGATTTCGACGAGGGGCGCGACCCGGTCAGCGTCCGGGCTTGGGAAAAATAACATGCCCCTCTGGCGCAAGCTCCTCCGCTGGCTGCTCATCACGCTGGGCGGCACGCTGCTGGTCGGGCTGGCCGCCGCGGGCTGGGGTTGGTGGCAGATGCGCGGCAGCCTGCCGCCGCTCGACGGCACGCGCACCGTCGCCGGCCTGGCCGCGCCGGTGAAGATCGAGCGCGACGCGCTGGGGGTCCCCACCATCACGGGAGCCACCCGGGCCGACGTGGCCCGCGCGCTGGGTTTTGTGCACGCGCAGGACCGGTTTTTCCAGATGGACCTCATGCGCCGCCGGGGCGCCGGGGAGCTCTCCGAGCTGTTTGGCCGCGCGGCGCTCGACGTCGACCGCGAGGCGCGCCTGCACGGGTTCCGCCGCACGGCCGCGCAGGTGGTGGCCGCGGCGACCCCCGCCGAGCGCACGGTGCTCGCCGCCTACACCGCCGGCGTCAACGCCGGCCTGGCCGGGCTCGGCCGGGCGCCGTGGGAATACCTCGTGCTCCGCACCGCCCCGCAGCCCTGGCGCGAGGAGGACACGCTGCTGTGCTTCTACGCCATGTGGTTCGACCTCCAGGATTACCGGGGGCACTTCGAGCGCAACCGCGACGCCCTGCGCTCGAAGATGGGCGCCGGCACGCTCGAGTTCCTCGCCCCGCGCGGCAATTCCTGGGACGCCGCGCTCGACGGCAGCCGGTTCCCGGCCGCCCCGCTGCCCCCCCTGCGCTTCACGGCGCCCGCCGGCGACGCCCCCGCGGGCCTCGCCGCGCTCGAACCCGCCGGCAAGCGCGTGGTCGGCTCCAACGCCTTCGCCCTCGCGGGCGCGCACACCGCCACCGGCGCCGCGCTGCTCGCGAACGACATGCACCTCGACCACAACCTGCCGCAGATCTGGTATCGCGCCGTGCTGCAGTGGACCGATGCCGCCGGCCCGCACCGCCTGGCCGGAGTGACCCTGCCGGGCACCCCCCTGCTCACCGTCGGCAGCAACGGCCGCGTGGCCTGGGGCTTCACCGACGCCTACGTCGACACCACCGACGTCATCACGATCGCCACGGAAAACACCGCGAACAGCTTCTACCAGACGCCCGACGGCTGGAAGGAAATCGAGGAGCGGCCGGAAGAAATCAAGGTGAAGGGCGAAAAACCCGTGTCCTTCATCGCCCGCTGGACCCGCTGGGGCCCGATCATCGAGGGACCCAAGGACGGGCGCGGCCTGGTCCTGCGCTGGACGGCCCATGACGTCGCCGCGACCAACCTTCACTTCATGGACATCGAGACGGCGCAGACCGCGGCCGAGGCCGTCGCCATCGCCCATCGCTCGGGCATTCCGAACGAAAACATGCTCATCGCCGATGCCGGCGGCCACATCGCCTGGACCATCATCGGCGCGGTGCCGCGCCGGGTCGGCTACGACGGCCGCGTGCCGGTCTCGTGGGGTTACGGCGACCGCCGCTGGGACGATTTCCTCCCGCCCGACGAGATTCCGGTGGTCACCACCAGTCCGGGCGGACCGCCCTCCGCCGCCGCGGCGCAGGAAGGCGCCCTCTGGAGCGGCAACAACCGCGCCCTCGGCGGCGAAGCCTATGCCCGGCTCGGCGACAGCGGCTACGACGAGGGGGCGCGCGGCGGCCAGATCCGCGACGGCCTGCGCGCCTTGGTCGCTTCCGGCAAAAAGGCCGGGCCCGCCGACCTGCTCGCCATCCAGCTCGATGATCGCGCGCTGTTTCTCGGGCGCTGGCAGCAGCTCCTGCTCGAGGTGCTGACGGACGCGGCCACCGCCCGGAACCCGTCGCGCGCCGGCCTGCGTGCGGCCGTGCTCGCCTGGAACGGCCACGCCGCCACGGACTCCGTCGCCTACCGCGCGGTGCGGGCCTTCCGGCTGCACGCCGCCGAGCGCGCCTTCGCCCCCTTTGCCGCGCAGGCGCAGCAGGAATATGCCGCGTTTAACTGGCGCGGCCTCCCGTATGAGGACGCCCTCTGGCAGCTGGTCCACGAGCGGCCGGAAAAACTGCTCAACCCTGCGCATCCCTCCTGGGACGCGCTCCTCCTGGCGGCAGCCGACGATGTCCTGGCGGATGTCGCGAAGACCGGCCGCCCCCTCGCCGACTTCACCTGGGGCGCGCGCAACACCCTGGCCATGCAACACCCCTTCGGCCGCTTTCTGCCCAAGCCGCTCGCTCGGCTGCTCGACATGCCGCCCGACCAGATGCCCGGCGACAGCGACATGCCCCGCGTGCAGGGCCCGCGCTTCGGCCAGTCGGAGCGGCTGGTCGTCTCGCCCGGCCACGAGGACCAGGCCCTCCTCCACATGCCGGGCGGCCAGAGCGGCCACCCGATGTCCCCCTTCTACCGCGCCGGCCACGCCGCATGGGTGAAGGGCGAGCCGACCCCGCTGCTCCCGGGCCCCGCGCAACACACCTTGATCCTCCAACCCTGAACCACCGCCGCCATGCCGCTCCATGTCCTCTCCCACCCGCTCGGCGCCCACGTGCTCACCCACCTGCGGGACAAGACCACCAAGCCCGCGCTCTTCCGCACCCTGAGCTACCAGATCGCGTTGCTGCTGGCGCTCGAGGCCACCCGCGACCTGGCCACCGAGAAAAAATCCGTGACCACGCCGCTCGAGCCCTTCACCGGCCTCGTGCTGGCCCGGCCGCTGGTCGTCGTCCCCATCCTGCGCGCCGGTCTCGGCATGCTGCAGCCGTTCCATGACATCTTCCCCGACGTCTCCGTTGGCTATGTCGGCCTTGAGCGCGACCACACGACCGCCGTGGCGCGCAGCTACTACTGCAAGCTCCCGCCGCTGGCCGACACCCGCGTCATCGTCGTCGACCCCATGCTCGCCACCGGCGGCTCGGCCGCGCAGGCGGTCGATGTCGTGAAGGCCGCCGGCGGCAAGGAGATCGTCTTCGTCTGCATCGTGGCCTCGCCCGAGGGTGTCGCCACGCTGCAGAAAGCGCATCCGGACGTGGCCATCCACACCGGCGCGCTCGACCGCGGGCTCAACGCGAAGAAATACATCCTGCCCGGCCTCGGCGATTTCGGCGACCGCCTCTACGGCACCTGAACCATGGAGCTTGCCCGGCTCACCGCCCGCGCCCTGGAGGTGCAACGCCGCCTCAACGAGGCCGCCGCCGCGCGTGGCGGCCGGCCGTGGACCCGCGAGGAACTCATGCAGGGTTTCGTCGGCGATGTCGGCGACCTGATGAAGCTGGTCATGGCCAAGGCCGGCGCCCGGCCGGTCGATGACCTGGACCGGAAGCTCGCCCACGAGCTCTCCGACTGCCTGTGGAGCGTGCTGGTGCTGGCCCAGGCCTACGACGTGGACCTGGCAAAGGAATTTCCCGCCACGATGGACGAAATCGAGGCGAAGCTGGCGCGGCGGGGCTGAGCCGCGGCCTTATTTTTTCGTGTTCATCCGCGTCAATCGCGCCCAAGTTGCCCGCAATGACCATTGACCGCCCGGGCCTGATCGTCGCCGACCACTGGAAGGACTACCAGCTGCTCGACTGCGGCCTGGGCATGAAGCACGAGCAGTGGGGCCCCTACACCCTCGTGCGCCCCGACCCGCAGATCATCTGGCCGCGCACCGGCGGCAACGGCCGCTGGGAGAACTGGGACGGCTTCTACCACCGCAGCGAGACCGGCGGCGGCAAGTGGGAATACCGCAAGCCCCTGCCCGACCACTGGACCATCCGCTACGGCGAGCTGAAATTCAAGATCCACCCGACCAGCTTCAAGCACACCGGGCTCTTCCCCGAGCAGGCGGTCAACTGGGACTGGTTCACCGCCCGCATCAAGGCCGCGAAGGCCGCCGGCCGCGAGGTGAACGTGCTGAACCTCTTCGGTTACACCGGCGCCGCCTCCGTGGCCGCCGCCGCCGCCGGCGCGAGCGTCTGCCACGTGGATGCCGCCGAGGGCATGGTCAAGTGGTGCAAGGAGAACGCCGCGCTCTCCGGCCTCGCCGACGCGCCGGTGCGCTACATCACCGACGACTGCCTGAAATTCGTCCGCCGCGAGATCAAGCGCGGCCGCAAATACGACGCCATCATCATGGATCCGCCGACCTACGGCCGCGGCAGCACCGGCGAGATGTGGCGGCTCGAGGACCACCTCTGGGAGCTGCTCAAGGAGTGCAAGGAGGTGCTGAGCGACCGCCCGGTGTTTGTCCTGATCAACGCCTACACCGCCCGCCTCTCGCCCACCGTCGTCGTCAACCTGCTCGCCGGCCTCATGGCCGGTGCCGGCGGCCGGATTTCCGGCGGCGAGGTCGGCCTGCCCATCCGGCGCGACGGAAAGGTCCTTCCCTGTGGCATCTTCGGCCGCTGGGAATCAACCGCCTGACCGGGGCGCGAGGTTCTTCGCCAGGAACTTCTCGATCTCCGCGAACAGCTTCGCGCGGTTCTTCTCCTTGGCGAAGCCGTGGCCCTCGCCGGGGAAATAGAGCGACTGCGGCGGCCGGCCGGCCTTTTCGAGCGCGTCCACCATCTTGCGCGCCTGCTTGGGCGGCACGGTCTTGTCGTCCTTGCCCTGCACGATGAACACCGGGGCCGTGATCTTCGCCGCGAAATTCACCGGCGAGATGGCGGCGAGGAACTCCTGGTTCAGCTTGGGATCGCCGATCCACTCGCGAAAGTGCAGGTAGGAGAATTTGTATTCCTCGCCCTTGCGCTCCTTGATGATGTCCGTCCAGTCCGTCACGCCGGCGATCGAGACGCCACAGCGGTAGAGCTCCGGGTTGTGCCCGAGGGCGAACAGCGCCGCAAAGCCGCCATAGCTGCTGCCGACGATGGCAATGCGGCCCGGATCGGCGAATTTCTTTTCGATCACCCAGCGCGTGCCGTCCTCGATGTCATCCTGCATGCCGCGGCCGATCTCCCGTTTGCCCTTCTGGTAGAACTCGGTGCCGTAGCCCGGGGAGCCGCGAAAATTCATCTGCAGGACCGCGTAGCCGCGGTTGGCGAGGAACTGCACCATCGGGTTGAACTGCCAGGTATCGCGGACGAAGGGTCCGCCGTGGGGCATGATGACGAAGGGCAGCCCGGTCTTCTGGCCGCCCGGCGGCAGGGTCAGGTAGCCGTGGATCGTCTCGCCGTCGCGCGCCGGGTATCTGACCGGATACATCGGCACCATGGCCGCGGCCGGAAAGCCCGCGAGCCGCTCGCTCAGCCGGGTCAGCGAGGGTTGCTCGCCCTTCAGGTCCACCAGGTAATAGATGCCCGGCTCCCGGTCGGAGAACCCCAGGACGAGGAAGCGCTTTTCATCCCGCGAGCGGCTGATGATGAGGTTGACGGTATCCGGCAGCACCTTGTCCAGGCTGGCCTGCAGGGTGTCATACCCGGGGTCGAACCACAGGCTGCGGGGCCCGTCGGAGATGTAGCGGATGCCGACCACGCTCTCCGCGAGGTCGGAGACGACGGGACCGGCGAGCGCGACCCCGTCGAGCGCGGCCGTGCCGCGCTCGGGAATGATGTCGAATTGCGGATGGCCGGCGATGAGGTCGCCCAGCCGGCCCGCCTCCAGGTCGTAATAATAGACCGCCCGCCGTTTGTATTCATTGGTCGCCGCCACGATCAGCCGCCGCCCGTTGTAATCGAAGCCCAGCGGGCTGATCTGGCCCCGCGCCTCGTCGAAGAGCGGCATCGTGCGCCATTTTTCGTGTTCGTTTTCCCGGTAGATCACCCCGGTGCGCAGGCCCTCGCGCGTGAGGCCCAGCCGGACCACGCCGGCCCGGTCCGGCACCCAGCCGACCACATTGCCCGGGTTCTTGACCACCGTCTCCGCATAGCGGCTCAGGGTGCTGACCTTGATCACGTCCGGGTAGACCAGGTCGCTGCCCGTGTTCGAGCCGCGGTCGAGCATCAGCACGTTCTGGTCCTCGTCGGCGAAGCTGTGGATGATCTGCGTGGCGAGCAGGGGGTTCGGCTCGTAGGGGTTCACATCCGATCCGGTGTAGGCGACCCATCTTTTGCCGTCGTAATCCACCGCGCTCACCCCGGTGAACATCTGCCCGTCCCACACCGTGGTCAGGAAGCTGATGCGCCGGTCGCTGATCCAGCGGAACGCGCTGACCTCCTTGCGCAGGCCCGTGATCGTGACGCCCGGATTGACGCGGGCCGTCTTCTTCGTCTCCAGGTTCACGAAGATGAGCCACTGGTCGCCGTCGATCTCCTGCAGGCAGGCGATGAAACGCCCGTCGGGCGACAGCTGGGCGCGGGAAAACTTCGAGGCCTGGGTGAATTTCTCGATCGGGACGAGGTCGGCGGCCGATGCGATCGGGACGGTCAGCAGCAGGGCGGCAAGCAGGCGGAGGCGGCGCATGGGAGGGGTGGCGGTGGCCCACCGCGCCCGGCCATACAGCGCCCGCGGGCCCGGCCGGTCAATTTGGAAACGGTCCGGTTGCCCGGCGGAACTTTTGTCGTGCAGCCTCCGCCGCGTTGCCGCAACACTCCCCGCCGTGTCCCCCCTCGCCGGCAGTTATCTCGCCACCGCGACCGCACTGCTCGAAAAAGCTGTCGCGGTGAACACCCCCATCCTGGAGAAACTGGGGCCGGTCATCGGCGCATCCCTCGCGCAGGGCGGCGTGCTGCACCTCTTCGGCAGCGGGCACAGCGACGTCATCGCCCGCGAGCTCGTCGGCCGCGCCGGCGGCCTCGTCTGCATCAGCAGCATTCCCGACGCCACCGGCGGCTTTGTCGAGAATCTGCCGGGCTACGGCACCCGGGTCGCCGAGCGCTACGACCGGCAATTTGGCCTGCGGCCGGGCGAGACGATCATCGTCATTTCCAATTCCGGCAAAAACGCCTCGCCGCTCGAGATCGCGCTCTACGCCCAGGCGAAGGGCCTGCACGTCGTCGGCCTGACCTGCGTCGAGATGGCCAGGTCCGCCGCCACCGTCCACCCGGGTGGGAAAAAGCTCCATGAGATCGCCGATCACGTTCTCGACAACTGCGGCGTCCCCGGCGACGCGGTCGTGCCGGTGACCCCGGAGATCATGGCGGGCCCGACCTCGACCTTCATCGGGACCGCGCTGCTCAACCTGCTTTCGCTCGAGGTCATCAGCTGGCTCAAGGCCGGCGGCCACCCGCTGCCGGTCCTGCGCAGCCAGAACCTGCCGGGCGCCATCGACTACAACCGCGCACTCGCAAAACAATACAAAGGCCGGCTCAGCCGCCTACTCGCATGAAACTCTCGATCGGCGTGGACGGTGGCGGCACCAAGACGGAACTCATCCTCATCGATGAGGCGGGCCGGATCCTCGCCAATCATGTCGCGCCGGGTTGCAACCCGAGCCAGATCGGCCCGGACCAGGCGCGCACCCTGCTCACCGAGGCGCTGGCCGCCCTCCGCGCCCGGCAGCCGGACGGAACCGTGGAACAGACCCTGATCTGCACGGCCGGATCTCCGCCATTCTGGCGCGAGTTCGCCGCCACCCTCACCGGCTATGGCCGGGTCACCACCGTGGATGACTCGCGTCCGGTGCTGGAGCTGGCCACGGACGGCCAGCCAGGGCTGGTGCTACATGCCGGCACCGGTTCCTTCGTCGCCGCGCGCGCGCCGGATGGCAGCGTCCATTATGCCGGCGGCCTCGGCTGGAAATTTGGTGATCCGGGCAGCGGTTTCGACCTCGGCCGGCGCGGGCTCGGCCTGGCCCTGCTGGAATTGCAGGCCGCCCGCGGTCAATCAACCGCGCTTTCCCCGCTGGCGACCGCCCTGTGCGCCCATACGGGGCTGGCCGATTACCCCGCCAACTCGCGGTTGTTCTACAACGACCCCGCCGCGAATACCCTGATCGCCGGCTTCGCCCCGCGCGTGCTCGAGCTGGCCGCGGCGGACTGCGGCCCGGCCCAGCAGGTCGTGGCCGACTCCATCACCGACCTCGCGCGCCAGGCGGACACCGTGATCCACCGGCTCTTCCCGCGGTCCGCTGCGCAACTGCCCTGCGGCGTCAGCGGCCGCATTCTCAACAGCCCGCCGGCGGCCTTCGCCCTGCGCTCGCTGGCCGGGAAGCTCAACTGGCCGGTCGAGCTGCGGCTCATCGACACTGCGCCCATCGAGGGCGTGCGCCGGTTGCTGCTCGCGGGTCGCTGATTTTTTGCCGGGCGACCGGCCCGGACAAACACCGGGCTGGCAGCAGCCAGCAACGGCGCGCGTCTTGCCTCCGCGATTCCCGCTGATACATTCGCCCGCCATGTGGTGGACCTATGCTCTCCTCTCGGCGGTCTTCGCCGCCCTGACCGCCATTCTCGCCAAGGTCGGCGTGAAGGGCATTGATTCCAACGTCGCGACCGCCGTCCGCACCTCCGTCGTGCTGGTGCTGGCCTGGGGTGTCGTCGCGCTCCAGGGCAACTTCGGCGCCGTCGCGGCCATCCCGCGCGGCTCGATGCTGTTCCTCGTGCTGTCGGCGGTCGCGACCGGCGCGTCGTGGTTGTTTTACTTCAAGGCCCTGCAGCTGGGCCCCGCCTCGCTGGTCAGCGCCGTGGACAAGTCCAGCCTCGCGCTGACCATCATCCTCGCCGCGCTTTTCCTCGGCGAAACACTCACCCTCAAGACCGCGATCGGCTGCACCCTGATCATCGCCGGGACCGCGGTGATCGTCTGGCCCTGATGCTCGCATCCGTCCAGACCACCGTGCTGCCCGAGACCGACTGGCTGGCCCGCCGGCAGGCCCATGCGCGGCGCGTGGCCGTCTGGATCGAGCCGCACCAGGCGCGGACCGCCCGCGGCGAAAAGCACCCGGTCTATGATTTTCTCTTCGAATATTACCGCTTCCGTCCGTCGTGGCTGCGCCGGTGGCACCCGGGGCCGGACGTGGTGCTGCAGGGCGAAGCCGCGCGCGAGTTCCTGCGCTGGCCCGAATATCACGCGGTGGACGGCGGCGTGGCGCTGAACGGCGCCGCACTCGAGCCCCGCCGGCGCGAGAGCGTGGCCTGGATGCTCAACCTGCTCCGCGCCACGGCGGAACGCCCGCCGCAGTTCGCCTGCTTCGGCCTGCATGAATGGGCCATGGTCTACCGGCAGACGCCGGACGAGGTCCGCCACAACGCCTGGCCGCTGCGTTTCCCGCCCGACGAGCTGGCGCGGATCGTCGAGGCGCAGCCCATCCGGTGCTCGCACTTTGATGCGTTCCGCTTCTTCACGGCGCCGGCCCGGCCGCTCAACCGCCTGCAGCCGGAACGCGCCACCGCGCCGGAGTTCGAGCAGCGCGGCTGCCTGCACGCGAACATGGATCTCTACAAGTGGGCGTTCAAACTCGCGCCCTTCACGCCGGCGGAGCTCATTGCCGACTGCTTCGCCCTGGCGCGCGATATCCGCGAGGTGGACATGCGCGCGAGCCCTTATGACTTGGAAAAGCTCGGGTTCGCGCCGATCCGGATCGAGACCCCCGAGGGCCGCGCCGAATACGAGGCGCACCAACGCGACTTCGCCACCCGCAGTCAGCCGCTGCGCCTCCGGCTGATCGCCCTGCTGGAACGCCTGCTGGCGCGGGCGGATTAGTTAACGGTAAGAATAGGGGCCGGGTTGACGCAGGCACTTCCGTCTGTCGTCATGGTCCCTGTTTCTTACCCCCGCTTCCACCCGCCCCGCTTATGAAGTCTTCCTGGTTTGCCCTGCTTGGCTTTTGCTGTGCCGCCGCGCTGACGGCCGCCGAACCCTACACCATCGCCGTCATCCCCAAGGGCACGACGCACGAGTTCTGGAAGTCCATCCACGCCGGCGCGGTGAAGGCCCAGCGCGAGCTCGCCGCGGAGGGCATCGCCGTGAATGTGATCTGGAAGGGCCCGCTCAAGGAGGATGATCGCGAGCAACAGGTGCAGGTCGTCGAGAACTTCATCGGCCGCCGCGTGAGCGGCATCGTGCTCGCCCCGCTCGATGACAAGGCGCTCGTCGCCCCGGTCGAAACCGCCGTGCGCGGCAAGATTCCCGTCGTGATCATCGACTCCGGCCTGGCGACCAAGGCCTATGCGAGTTTTGTGGCCACGGACAACCGCGAGGGGGGCCGCATCGCCGCGCGCAACCTCGGCCGCCTCCTCGGCGGCAAGGGCAACGTCATCATGCTCCGTCTCCAGGTCGGCTCCAACAGCACCGAGGAGCGCGAGGCCGGCTTCGTCGAGATCATGCAAAAGGATTTCCCGGCCATCAAACTGCTGTCCATCGACCAGCACGCCGGCGCCACCCGCGACACCGCCAAGCGCGCCGCGGAGACCCTGCTCAGCCGCTACGGCGCGGTGGTCAACGGGGTCTTCGCCTCCAATGAGTCTTCCGCCGCCGGCATGCTCCTCGCCCTGCGCGACGCGGGTTTGGCCGGCAAGGTGAGGTTCATCGCCTTCGATTCCGGCGAGACCCTCAACGCCGGCCTGAAGAAGGGCGACATCGACGGCCTCGTCGTCCAGAATCCCATGAACATGGGTTACCTCGGCGTGAAGACCATGGTCGCCGTGCTGCGCGGCGAAAAAGTGCCCGCCCGGATCGACACCGGGGTCGGTTTTGTCACCCGGGAGAATTTCGACGACCCAGCCCTGGCCGACATCGTGACCCCGCCCCTCGACAAATACCTGAAACCTTAAATGAGAAATCTCCTCTCCTCCCTGTTCGCCCTCGCCGCGTTCGCCGGCCTCACCGCCGCCGAGCCGATCAACATCGCCGTCATCCCCAAGGGCACGACGCATGAATACTGGAAGGCGGTGCAGGCCGGCACCGTCAAGGCCCAGCGCGAGCTCGCCGCCGCCGGCATCCCCGTGAACGTTCTCTGGAAGGGCCCGCTCAAGGAGGACGACCGCGAGCAGCAGGTCCAGGTCGTGGAAAACTTCATCGGCCGCCGCGTCGCCGCCATCGTCATCTCGCCGCTCGACCGCAACGCCCTAATCGCCCCGCTCGCCACCGCCGTGCGTGGCAAGATCCCGGTGATCACCGTCGATTCCGCGCTTAACTCCGATTTGCCGGCCAGCTACGTCGCCACCGACAACCGCGAAGGCGGCCGCGTCGCCGCCCGCACGCTCGCCGGCCTCGTCGGCCCGAACGGCCGCGTCATCATGCTCCGCTACTCCACCGGCTCCGCCAGCACCGAGGATCGCGAGGAGGGTTTCCTCGAGGTCATGAAAAAGGATTTCCCCGGCATCAAGCTCGTCTCCACCGACCAGCACGGCGGCGTCACGCGCGACACCGCCTACCGCACCGCGCAAAATCTCCTCAACCGCCATGGCCGCGCCATCGACGGCGTCTTTGCCTGCAACCAGCCCACCACGGCCGGCATGCTGCTCGCCCTGCGCGACGCCGGCCTGGCCGGCGGCAAGCTGAAGTTCGTCGGCTTCGACACCGGCGCCGAGCTCGTCGGCGCGCTCAAGGCCGGCGACATCACCGCCCTGCTCGTGCAGGACCCCTTCCGCATGGGCTACCTCGGCGTCAAGAACGCCGTGGCCGTCGTCCGCGGTGAGCCGGTCGCGAAGTTCGTGGACACCGGCGTCACGGTGGCGACGCGCGAGAACCTCGCCGACCCGGCCGTCCACGCGCTGATGAACCCGCCGCTCGACGAGTATCTGAAGTGATGTCCGCCGTCCGCCTCCGCCTCACCGGCATCCAGAAGAGCTTTGGCGCCACCCGTGCGCTCAAAAGTGTCTCGCTGGACATCGCCCCCGGCGAAGTGCACGCGCTTATTGGCGAGAACGGCGCCGGCAAAAGCACGCTGATGAAGATCCTCAGCGGCGCGCACGAGGCCGACGCCGGCACGATGGAGCTCAGCGGCCAGCCCTACCTGCCGGAGAACCCGCACGACGCCCGCCTCAAGGGCGTCGCCATGATCTACCAGGAGCTGAACCTCGCCCTGCATCTCAGCGCCCAGGAAAACATCCTGCTCGGCGCCGAGTCCACAAGGCTCGGCTGGGTGGATCGCCGCGCCTCGCGCGAGCGCGCCCGCGCCGCCCTGACCCAGCTGGGCCACGCCGACCTCGCCCTCGACCGCCGCGCCGGCGAGTTCTCCATCGCCGAGCAGCAGGTCATCGAGATCGCCCGCGCCCTGCTCATCCAGCCGCAGGTGCTCATCATGGACGAGCCGACGAGCAGCCTGACGCAGGCCGACACCGAGAAGCTCTTCGCCACCATCGGCCGGCTGCGCGCCTCTGGCGTCAGCGTTATCTACATCAGCCACTTTCTCGAGGAGTGCCGCCGTATCGCCGATCGTTTCACCGTGCTGAAGGACGGCGAGACCGTGGGCTCGGGCAAAATGCAGGACGCCACCCTCGACCACATCGTCACCTTGATGACCGGCCGCGAGGTGAAGGACCTTTATCCGCGCACCGCACACGCCCCGGGCCGCGTGCTGCTCGAGGTGAAGGCCGGGGTCAGCGCCCCGCGGCTCAAGCGCGCGACCCTGCAGGTGCGCGCCGGCGAGATCTTCGGGCTCGCCGGGCTCATCGGCGCCGGTCGGACCGATTTGCTGCGCACCATCTTCGGCCTCGATGATCTCGACGCCGGCGAAGTCTGCATCGTGGACGCCGCCGCGCATTCCTCCCGCCCGCGCGACCGCTGGGCGCAGGGCGTGGGTTTCCTCAGCGAAAACCGCAAGGAGGAGGGCCTGATGCTCAACCAGTCCATCGCCGACAATCTCACGCTCACTAAGATGAACGCCTACGGCCGGTTCGGCTGGGTCAGCGGCGCCAGGCAGCGCACAACCGCCCAGCACTGGGTCGGCGAACTCCGCGTAAAGTGCCAGGACGCCGGACAGGCCATCGGCCAGCTCTCCGGCGGCAACCAGCAGAAGGTCGCCCTCGCCCGCCTGCTTGAGCACCCGGCGCGCATCTTCCTCCTCGACGAGCCGACCCGCGGCATCGACGTCGGCAGCAAGGCCCAGATCTACCAGCTCGTCAGCGAGCTAGCCGCCGCCGGCAAGGCCGTGGTCGTCGTCAGCTCCTACCTGCCCGAGCTGCTCGGCCTCTGCGACACCGTCGGCGTGATGTGTCGCGGCGAACTCGCCGCCGTGCGCCCGCGCACCGAATGGGACGAGGCCTCCATCATGCGCGTGGCCACCGGGAGCGCCTGAATTATCCGATGAAAGACACCCTCAAAAGGATCCTCGCGAAGGGCGGCCCGTTCATCGGGCTCATCCTCGTGATCGGGCTCTTCTCCATCCCGACGGAGACCCGCGAGTTCTTCCTCACCTACAATAATTTCAAGATCATCTTCACGCAGACCGTGATCGTCGCCATCGGCGCACTGGGCATGACATTGATCATCGTGAGCGGCGGCATCGATCTCTCCGTCGGGTCGACCATCGCGCTCACCAGCGTGGTCGGCGCCCTGCTCATCCAGCACGGCTGGGGCCCGGCGCCCGTGCTCGTCACCATGGTCGCCGCCGGCGGCCTGATCGGCCTGCTCAACGGCTCGGCCATCGCGGGGCTGCGCATGACACCCTTCATCATCACGCTCGGCACGCTCGGTGTCGCGCGCGGCTCGGCCAAGTGGATGGCCGACAACCAGACCGTCAACTACGACACCTCGCCCATCAACGGCTGGATGACCACCGCCGACCCGTTCAGCCACGCCCTGCCCGCCGGCGTCTGGGTGGCCCTCGTGCTGGCCATCCTCACCGCGCTGCTTCTGCGCAACACGGTCTTCGGCCGACACATCTTCGCGCTCGGCTCCAACGAGGCCACGGCCCGGCTCTGCGGCATTCCGACAACCCGGCTGAAGATCACGATCTACGCGCTCGCCGGCTGCTTCTTCGGACTCGCGGGCCTGTTCCAGCTTTCCCGCCTCCGCCAGGGCGACCCGACGGTCGCGGTCGGCCTCGAGCTCGACATCATCGCCGCCGTGATCATCGGCGGCGCCAGCCTCAACGGCGGCGTGGGCACCGTCCTCGGCTCGATGATCGGCGCGCTCATCATGAGCGTCCTGCGCAACGGCTCGCAGCAGATGGGCTGGCCGACCTATTTCCAGGAGATCATCATCGGCCTCGTCATCATCGTCGCCGTCTTCCTCGACCGCCTCCGCCAGGGCAAAGCCGCGGCCTAGTCGAATCGCACGCCGTAAATGGCCAGGCCCAGCGCCCGGCCGCCATCGGCCGCGTTCTCCCGGCCGGGCGGCCCCGGACTGTGCAGCGCGAGTTCCGCCCGGCCGCGAACCACGACCATGCCCGGCAGCTCGATCCAGCGCAGTTTCTCGCCGACCTCACCACGCCAGAGCACCTGCCCGTTCTGCCGGATCTCCAGCGCGCGGGGCGTGAGGCCAAGCACGGCCAGCCGCACCGGGCGGACGCCGTCTGCCGCCGGGTGAAAGTCGAGACGCAGACCGCCGCCCGTGGGGCTCCACGCCCAAGTTCGGGTGCGGCCGTGCTCGGCCGGATACCAACGCTCGTCGGTGTGCACCACATAGCTGCCCCCGTCCAGCCGGCCCGCGGCCAGCTCCCGGGTTGACTGCGGCACCACCCAGAGAACCAGCACGCCGCTCAACACGGAAAGGTTCCCGGCCATGAGCCAGCCGGCTGCCGCCCGCGCGGTGACCGCCAGCACATTGAACGCCAGCGTCAGCGGCAGCAGGACACGGGTCGCCGCGCCGGGATGACCCGCCCACACCGCGGAACCGAGCAGGAGCATCAAGGCGCCATAAGCGACCCCGAGCCGCCACCACCGGTCCGTAACCCGGGGCCGCCATAGCAGATAGACCGCCTGCACCGTCAGCGCCACGTGCGCAAGCAGCACGGACAGCGCCAGCACGTGATCCGGTTCCTCACGCAGACGCTGCAGGGCTTCGCCCCACTTCGCCGCCCAACCGGCCAGCGGCAGCGTGAAATTCCACAGGCCCGAATCGGTCGGGCCCAACACCGTCCGCAGATAAACCAGCCACAGCGCCAGCGGGGCCGCGATCAGGATGAACCAGCCCGCCGTCCGGCGCCAGTCGACCGGCGTGCCACGACCCGGGGGCAGCAGCGTGACGGCCCCCAGCAACGCGGTCTCCCGCGCGAGTCCGCCCAGCCCGAGCAGGATGGCGGCGAAGCCGCGCCTTTCCCGCCCGGCCAGCAACGCGGCGCCGGCCACCAGCACCAGCGCCAGCAGATCGGTCAGTGCCAGCCGCACGCTGTGCAGCACCCCGGCGGAAAAAAGCATTCCGGCCCAGGCCAGGGTCTCGCGCCAGCCCCGGCAGGGAAATACCTGCCACAGCAACGCCGCGAGCACCGCCCACCAAAACAGGTTCAGCCACGCAAAGGCCCGCACCGCGGCCACCGGGTCGCCCCCGCCCGCCGCCCAGGCCAGCCAGCTCTGCAGGATGCGGCGCGCCCGGTAACCCACATTGTCGATGGCCCCGGCCAGCGCAGGGTCGTTTACCGCGGGCCGGGCGGCCAGTTGCGCGTAGTAGTGCCCGTCGTAGCCGAATTCATGGGTGAAGAGGGGCGCCGAGCGCAGCTCCGGCAGGGTGGTGGTGGCGCTGACCGCGTCCATCTGAAGAAACCGTGTGAAACCGTAGTGCGGATGCCAGTGCCGGCCGGCGAGCCAGACAAAGCCGGCCAACAGCAACACGCGCGCCAAGCGGTGGACGTTGGCGGGAACGCGGAACCAGGACACGGCGGACATGCGCGATGATTCAGCGCAGTTCCGGCCCCATGACAAGGCGCGCTATTGCGTCACCGGCCGATCCGCCCCAGCGTGACCGGCGGATGGATGCCCCCCCTTCCCTGATCGAAGTCCGCACCCGGAAAAAACCGAGCTACCCCATCGGCGGGGAACTGCGGGATTATCTGCGACGTTATCGCCGCGAACGCGAGCTGCCCGTCACCTACGAGCGCCTGCGCCACTTCCACGAGTCCCACCCGCTGGTCGACGCCGACGGCCGCAACACACTCTGGGAGTCCGTGGCCTACCGCGCGGAGGACATCCCCGTGCTGAACGAGGACCTCAAGCGCATCTACGCCCTCCTGCGCGTGGACGGCGACTTCTCGGTCATGCAGCACCTCTACATCGACCGCATCGACTTCTGCAGCTTCGGCAACTCGACGCCCTTCCGCATCAAGATCGTCAACGCCTACAACGACAACCCCGACTACTTCTACATCAAGAAGGCCGACGCCTCGCGCGTCTACGGCCTCGAGCTGGAGCACCTGCTCTCCCCCAACCGCCTGAACTTCCTCACCCACGGCACCACGCTGGTCGAGGAACACATCGCCGGCATCCCCGGCGACATCTTCATCGACCGCTGGCTCAACCGGCCCGAGCTGCGCCCCATCCGCATCGCCAAGGAGCTGGTGAAGTTCAACGAGCGCAGCTTCGTCCAGCTGCTGGGCGACATGCGCAGCTACAACTTCGTCGTCGTCATCACGCCGGATTTCGAGGGCTCCCAGATCCGCATCCGCGCGATGGATTTCGACCAGCAGTCGCACAACGGCCGCAAGAGCTTCTACCTGCCGCAGTTCTTCAAGGAGAACCTGCCGCTCGTCGAGTTCTGCATGAAGCACCTGCACCTCAAGACCGCGTTCCAATACCAGCGCGAGGAGCAGACGCTCATGCTGGCCCGCGCCGAGCTGGCCTCGGTCCGGCTGAACCTGTTGCTCAGCGCCATGGAGCACGACCCCATCGCCCCGCCGGAAAACGTGCACAGCCTGCGGGAGGGCCTCGCCGAGCATTTCAAAAACGACCGCTACCTCCGGTGCGAGAGCATGGGCGCCCTCGTGCGCGCGAACCTGGATACGCTCCGCGACAACATCCAGCACGGCCAGGGCGCCCTCAAGGCCGACCAGATCCTTTCGTCGCGACCCGGCTGATGAACGCGCTCTGGCTCTTCCTCAAGAACCTGCTCTTCACGCTGGTGGTGCCCGGCCTCGTCGCCGGCTGGGTGCCGCTCCGCTTCTTCGAGCGCCGGGCCCGCTGGCCGGATTCCTGGGCGGAACTGCAGTTCGCCGGCGCCACGCTCTGCCTCATCGGGTTCGCCACCTACCTGCACTGTCAGTGGCTGTTCGCCACGCGCGGCCAGGGCACGCCCGCCCCCGTCGACCCGCCGAAACGACTCGTGCACCGCGGCGCCTACAAGTGGGTGCGCAACCCGATGTATCTCGCGGTCTTCGCCGTCGTCGCGGGCGAAGCCGTGTTCCTCCGCTCGTGGCACATCGCCGTTTATTTCACCTGCCTCGTGTGCGCCGTGCACGTCTTCGTGCTGCTCGTCGAGGAGGAGACCCTGCGCCGCCGCTTCGGGGCGATGTATGAGGACTACCGGCGCGACGTCCCGCGCTGGCTCCCGCGCAAGCCAAGACCCCCGTTGCAGACAGTTCCCCCCTTTCAGATCGACGGAAAAGAACGATAGGCTGCTGCTCGCCTGTCCGCAGGACCGGACGAGTCGGCCATAGCCTTGGCGACGGCTGACAGACCGTGCCGCCGTTCAGCGCGCCGCGCTGATTTTTTCCAGCGCCAGCGTGACGGCCCCGGTGCGGTTCTCCACGCCGAGCTTGGCGAACGTGCTCTCGAGGTGCTTTTTCACCGTCGTCAGCTGGATGCCGAGGATGATGCCGATCTCCGGGTTCGTCTTGCCCTGCACGACCCAGGAAAGGATTTCCGCCTCGCGGGGCGTGAGGGCCAACGCCGCCTGCAGCGCCTCCGGCGTGGCCGCGGCCAGCGGCGTGGTGCCGCGCCCGGCCGACTGGTGGCGGCGCAGGCGCGTCTTGACCGCCGCGAGCAGCTCGGCCGGCTCGACCGGTTTCACCAGGTAATCGTCCGCGCCGAGGTTCATGCCTGTGCGCAGGTCCTCCTTCTCGCCCCAGCCGGTGAGAAAGATAAAAGGCAGGTGCGCGATGGCGGCGTCGGCCCGCACGGCCTCGAGCACGCGGTGGCCGTTCATCTCCGGCATGGTGATGTCGCACAGCACCAGGGCCGGCTTCTCCTTCGCCGCGAGCGCCACGCCCTCGCGCCCGTTGCGCGCCTCGACCGTGCCGTAGCCTTCCGCGGCGAGCAGCGCGGTGATTTGCCGGCGCATCATGGCGTCGTCGTCGATCACGAGGATTTTTTCCACGGGGCCGAAACTGGCGGGCCGCCCCCGTGAAGTAAAGCCGCCGGTGCGGTCCCGGTTTCGGGACGGCCGGCTTGGCCATCCGGCCCATGCCCTGCCGGCCCATACCGCCCCGGGCGGTTTTCTGGCATCCTGGGCCCATCCAACCACCCCTCATGAATTCCCAGGAAATCGCCCTCGTCAAAAACTCCTTCGCCCAAGTCGTGCCGATCGCCGACCAGGCCGCCGCCCTCTTCTACGCCCGCCTCTTCGAACTCGACCCCTCGCTGCGCGCCCACTTCCGCGGCGACATGGCGGAGCAGGGCCGCAAGCTCATGCAAATGCTCGGCCTCGCGGTCAACGGCCTCGACCGGCTCGAGGCCCTCGCCCCCGTCGTCCGCTCGCTCGGCATGCGCCATGCGGGTTATCATGTCCGCGACGAACATTACGACACCGTCGGCGAGGCGCTGCTCTGGACGCTCGGCAAGGGCCTCGGCGCCGGCTTCACCGCCGAGATGCAGGCCGCCTGGGCCCGTGTCTACTGGCTGCTGGCCGAGACCATGAAGGCTGGCGCCCGCGACGCCCTGGCCATGCAGACCCGCACCGCGGTCGCCTGAATCCGGTCCTGCCCATGAACTTCCTGCCCTATCACGCCTTGGTCGAGGATCCCCGCGGCACCCTGCCCCGCTGGGTCTGTGCGCTCGGCGTCCTGCACGCGGTCGTGTGCGCCACGGGCCTGACCCTGCACCTGCTCTGATTTTTGCCTCATGAAAACCTGGTCCAGAATCCTCGTCGCCGCCTCGGCGCTCTTCCTACTGTCCACCGGCCTGCAGGCCCAGTCTGCTGAACGCAGCGCGCTCATCGCCCGCGGCTACTACCTCGCCACCAGCATCGGGCTGTGCACCGACTGCCACACGCCGCGCAACGAGCGGGGTGAGTTTGTCGCCGGGATGCTCCTCAAGGGCGCGCCCATCGGCTTCGCCCCCACGGTCCCGCTGCCCGCCTGGGGCGCCGCGGCCCCGGCCATCGCCGGCCTGCCGACCATGACCGAGGCAGAGGCCGTGAACTTTCTCCGCACCGGCCTCAAGCCCGACGGCACGCGCCCGCGCCCGCCGATGCCCGAGTATCGGCTGAACGAGGCCGATGCCACGGCCCTGGCCGCCTACCTGAAGTCGCTCGGCTCCTGATCCCCTCTAGTGTGTAGTAGTGCAACCGGGGTGCGGGTGCGGCAGCCAGTCTGCCGTTGCCTGCACCCCGTTTTCTTTTAAGCGATGAGGCCCGCAATGTCCGTTCCCCCTCCAGTCCCCGAGCCGGCGGCGAACCCGGTCGCGCCCTCGAACCCCTTCGCGCGGGCCTTCCATGCCAGCCCGGCGCTGATGGCCATCGCCCGCGTGGCGGACGGGCGCATCATCGAGGTGAACGAGGCCTTCTACCAGGGCGCCGGCTACACCCGGGCGGAGGTCATCGGCCGCACCTCGATCGAGCTGAAGATCTGGCCGAACCCCGAGCACCGCGTCGCCTTCATGGCGCGGCTGAAGGAAAAGGGCCATGTCCGCGACTACGAGGCGGTCTTCTTCACCAAGCTGCAGGAGCCGCGCTACGTCTCGCTCAACGCCGACATCTTCGAGCACAACGGCGAGCCGTGCATGCTGATGACCGCCATCGACATGACGGAGCGCCGCCGCCGCGAGCAGGTGCAGGACGCCACCTACCAGATCTCGCGCGTCCTGCTCGCCGGCGGCGACCTGCCGGCTCTTTTTGCCGAGCTGCACCGCATCATCGCCGGCCTGCTGCCCGCGCGGAACTTCTACGTCGCCACCATCGGCCAAGGCGACGGGCTGATCCATTTCCCCTACTTCGTCGACGAGATCATCCCCGCGGCTCCCTCGCGCAAGCCGGCCAACGGCCTCACCGAGCATGTCCTCGAGACCGGCTCGGCCGTGCGCGCGACCCACGCCGAGCTGGTCGCCATCCTCAGCCGGCGCGGCCCCTACACCCCGCTCGAGCGCCCGGCCGCCGTGCGCCTCGCCGCCCCGCTGTTGATCGACGGTCGCGCCGTCGGCGTCCTCGCCGTGCAGGACTACAACGACCCGCACGCCTACTCGGACGACGACCGGCGCCTGCTGAGCTTCGTGGCCGACCAGGCCGCCGCCGCCGTGCACCGCCGCCTGGGCGAGGCCCGCGAGCGCGAATCCCAGGAATTTTTCGTCAAGTCGTTCCAGACCACGCCCGCGCTGATGATCATCGCGCGGCTGTCCGACGGGCACATCCTCGAGGCCAACGCCGGCTTCGAGCGCGCCTCCGGCTACACCCGCGCCGAGGCGCTCGGGCGCAGCACCCTCGAGCTCAACCTCTGGACGGACCCGCGCGAGCGCGACCGGTTTGTCGGGCTGATGGAGCGCGAGGGCCGGGTGCGCGACTTCGAGGGTGTGTTCCGCAACCGGCACGGCGAGATCCGGCCCTTCCTGCTCAACGCCGACGTCTTCGAGATGCACGGCACCAAGTGCATGCTCACGGTCGGCGTGGACATCACCGAGCGCCGCCGCCAGCTCCAGGTGCAGGACGCGACCTACCGCATCGCCCAGGCCGTGCTCGCCGGCGGCGACCTGACCACGCTGTTCGCCGAGCTGCACCGCATCGTCGCCGGCCTGCTGCCCGCACGGAACTTCTACGTCGCCACGCTCAGCCCCGACGGCACGCTGCTCAGCTTCCCGTATTTCGTGGACGAGACCGCACCGCAGCCCCCGCCGCGCAAGCGCGGCTTCGGCCTGACGGAATACGTGCTGCACACCGGCCGGCCCATCCTCACCACCGCCGACGAGCTGACGGTGCTGCGCCGCGACCACCACCAATACAGCCCCACCGGCAAGCCCGCCGCGCTCTGGCTCGGCGCCCCGCTGCTCATCGAGGGCCGCGCCTTCGGCGTCATCGCCGTGCAGGACTACCACAACCCCGCGGCCTACGGGGAGGAGGACAAGCGCCTGCTCACCTTCGTCGCCAGCCAGGCCGCCGCCGCCGTGCAGCGCCGGCAGGCCGAGGAGGCCCTGCAGCGCGCCGAGCAGCAGTATCGCGGCATCTTCGAGAACGCCCTTGAGGGCCTCTACCAGACCACGCCCGACGGCCGTTTCATCCGCGCCAACGCCGCGATGGCGCGCATCCTCGGCTACGCGTCGCCCGACGCCCTGCTCGCCGCCAACCACGACCTCGGCGGCCAGCTTTACGCCGACCCCGGCCGGCGGGCGCAGTTTCTGGAACTGATGCAGCAGACCGACACCCTGCCCGACTTCGAGTCGGAGGTGCTGCGCGCCGACGGCTCCCGCATCCGGCTGAGCGAGTCCGTCCGCGCCGTGCGCAACGCCGCGGGCGAGGTCAGCCACTACGAGGGCGTGGCCATCGACGTGACCAACACCCACGAGACCGCGCGCATGCTCCGCGCCGCGCGCGACGCCGCCGACGCCGCCAACCGCGCCAAGTCCCAGTTCCTGGCCAGCATGAGCCACGAGCTGCGGACCCCGCTCAACGGCATTCTCGGCTACACCCAGATCCTGCAGCGCGACGCCGCGCTCACGCCCAAGCAGCGCGACGGCGTCGGCATCATCCACCAGTCGGCCGAGCACCTGCTCGCGCTCATCAACGACGTGCTCGACCTCGCCAAGATCGAGGCGCGCAAGCTCGTGCTGCATCCCGCCGAGTTCGACTTGCCCGAGTTCGTCCGCGCCGTGGAGGCCGTCTTCCACCCGCGGGCCCGTGACAAGAACCTTCTGCTCGAGACCGCCTTCGCCCCGCACCTGCCCCCGGTGGTCGTGGGCGACGCGCAGCGGCTGCGCCAGGTCGTCTTCAACCTCCTCAGCAACGCCGTGAAGTTCACCCCGCGCGGCGGCGTGATCTTCTCGGTCGAGCCGGCCGCGGCCGGGCGCATCCGCTTTTCCGTCAGCGACAGCGGCCCCGGCATCGCCACCGAGGAACAGTCGCGCCTGTTCGAGCCTTTCGCGCAGATCGGCGACCACCGCCTGCATGCCGAGGGCACCGGTCTCGGCCTCAACGTCAGCCGGGGCATCGTCGAGCAGATGGGCGGCATCCTGCAGGTCGAGAGCCGCGCCGGGTGGGGCAGCCGCTTCTGGTTTGAGATCCCGCTGCCCGCCGCCACCGGCGCCGTGGCGAGCCCCGTGGCCACGCCGCGCCAGATCATCGGCTATCACGGCGCGCGCCGCCGCATCCTCGTCGCCGACGACAACCCGACCAACGCCCGCCTGCTGACCGACATCCTCGAACCGCTCGGCTTCAGCGTGGCGACCGCCGTCGACGGCCTCGACGCCGTCGAGCAGGCAAAGGCCGCGCGCCCCGACCTCGTCCTGCTCGACCTGCGCATGCCGCGCCTCGACGGCTTCGGCGCCGCGCGCGCCCTCACCGGGGCCTTCCCGGGCAACGCCCCGAAGATGATCGGCGTCTCCGCCAGCGCGTTCGAACCCGACCGCGAGGCCTGCCGGCAGGCGGGCTGCGCCGAGTTCCTCGCCAAGCCCTTCCGCGAGGAACAGCTCTTCGCCGCGCTGGAGCGCCAGCTCGGGCTGAAATGGTGCTACGCGGACGCCGCGACCCGCGAGACCGCCTCCCCCTTCCCCAGCGTGTCGCACGCGCCCGCCGCGACGGACGCCGAGGCGCTGTTCGAGCTCGCCAGCAAGGGCGACGTGGTCGGCGTGCGCGCCCTCGCCCAGAAGCTGGCCGAGCGCGACCCGCGCCTCGCGCCGTTCGCCCAGGGCGTCACCGAGCTCGCCACCCGCTTCAAGATGAAGGCCATCCGCCAGTTCGTCGACCGCTACCGCGGCAAACCCGGTTCCTGACATGCCCGAAATCATCCTCATCGTGGACGACACGCCCGCAAACCTCAGCGTGCTCGTCGACACCCTCTCGGAAGCCGGCTACCAGCTCATGGTCGCCGAGGACGGCGAGGACGCCCTCGCCCAGACCACGCACACCCGGCCCGACCTCATCCTGCTCGACGTGATGATGCCCGGGCTCGACGGCTTCGAGACCTGCGACCGCCTCAAGGCCGCCGCCGCCACGCGCGACATCCCCGTGATCTTCATGACCGCGCTCAACGAGACCGCGGAGAAGGTGCGGGCCTTCAAGGCCGGCGCCGTGGACTACATCACCAAGCCCATCCAGCACGAGGAGGCGCTCGCCCGCATCAGCACGCACCTCACCATCCGCCGCCTGCGCGCGCAGCTGGAGCAGCAGCTCGCGCTGAAGGAGCGCTTCATGCGCATCGCCAGCCACGATCTCCGCAATCCGCTCTGCCTGATCCTCATGTCCGGCGAGCTGGCCCGCCGCAAGGGCGCCACGCCCGAGGTGAGCGAGTATCTGGCCAGCATCCACGCCTCCGCCGGCCAGATGCGGCGCATCATCGACACCTTCCTCAACGTCCGCAAACCGGGCGACGAGAACCGCGGCAGCGTCGGGCGCGTCGACCTGAACCTCATGGCCGCCGCCGTGGTCGCGCAGAACGAGCCCGCCGCCGAGCGCAAGCAGGTCGCGGTCGTGCTCGAGCTCTTCGAGGGCCTGCCCCAAGCGCGGGCCGAGGCCGGCCACGCCTACCAGGCCCTCACCAATTACGTCAGCAACGCCATCAAGTTCCTGCCGCCGGGCGGCCGGGTGGTGCTGCGCTCGCGGGCCGACGACTTCCGGGTGCGCCTCGAGGTGCACGACAACGGCCCCGGCGTGCCCGCGGCCGAGCGCGGCGCGCTGTTCACGGAATTCGCGCGCCTCTCCAACCGCCCGACCGGCGGCGAAGAGAGCACCGGGATCGGTCTCTCGATCGTCAAGCAGCTGATCGAGGGCGAAAAGGGTGCGGTCGGCGCGGACTTCCCCCCCAGCGGCGGCTCGGTGTTCTGGTTCGAGCTGCCCGTGGCGCCGGGCTCGTAGTCGCCCCGTTACTCGATCCGGCCCTCGTCGAATTCCATCAGGTCCGTGACGCTGATGATCTGCTCGGTGCGGTCGGCGCAGCCCATGTTGGTCAGCGCCTCCTTCAGGAATTCGCGGCCGCTCGGGGTCATGCCTTTCTGCACATATTCGCGGTTCCACTTGGGCGCGCGGACATCGGCCGGCAACAGCGCCTTCAGCTTCGCCTCGATCTCCTCGTCGGTCGCCGACTCGAACACGATCCGCTCCACCGCCGCCGGGTCCACGCCGAGGTGCAGGCAGAGAAACCGGTCCATGCCGCGCTTGTAATTCTTGGCGTAGCTGGCCGGCAGCGCGCCGTGGGCCTTCACATATTTGGCCTTGGCCAGGAACCGCGGCAGGTGCAGCAGCCCGGTCGCCGCGTGCGGCAGATAGGCCGATGGCAGGGTGGTCAGGACTTCGCCGGACGAACCGGGGATGGGTTTCGAGGGCATGACCCACCGAGACGAACCCATTGGCGTCCAGCTAGCAAGGTGGAACCCGGCCTCCGGCCGGGTTCCACCCAAAGACAGGTGACTCACAGCAGCCTTGCGGGCGCCGCGTTTTGCCATGAATGTCCGCGCTCCGATGCAAAAGCTCTCCTTCGACAAACGCCGCATCAAGTTCCTCTTCCTCGAGGGCATCCACGCCAACGCGACCGCCGCGCTGACACAGGACGGCTATACGTCCGTCCGCAGCCTGCCGAAGTCGCTCGCCGGCGACGCCCTGAAGACCGCGCTGAAGGACGTGCATTTCCTCGGCATCCGCTCCCGCACCGAGCTGACGGAGGAGATGCTGGCCGCCGCCCCCAAGCTCGCCGCCATCGGCTGCTTCTGCATCGGCACCAACCAGGTCGACCTCGCCGCCGCGGCCAAGCGCGGCATCCCGGTCTTCAACGCCCCCTACTCCAACACCCGCAGCGTCGCCGAGCTCGTGCTGGGCGAGGCCATCATGCTGCTGCGCGGCATCCCGGGCAAAAGCGCGCTCGTCCACCGCGGCGGCTGGACCAAGAGCGCCGAGGGCAGCGTCGAGGTGCGCGGCAAGACGCTTGGCATCGTCGGTTACGGCCACATCGGCACCCAGCTCGGCATCCTCGCCGAGCACCTGGGCATGCGCGTCCTCTTCCATGACATCGCCGGCAAGCTCCCGCTCGGCAACGCCCGCCCCGTCGCCAAGCTCGCCACGCTGCTCGGCGAGAGCGACGTCGTCACCCTCCACGTGCCCGAGACCCCGCAGACCAAGAACCTGATCGGCCGGGCCCAGCTCGCCGCCATGAAGAAGGGCGCGCACCTCATCAACGCCGCGCGCGGCACCGTGGTCGACATCGACGCGCTGGCCGACGCCCTCGAGCGCGGCCACCTCGGCGGCGCCGCGATCGACGTGTTTCCCGTCGAGCCCAAGGGCAACGACGAGGAGTTCCAGTCCCCGCTGCGGAAGTTCGACAACGTCATCCTCACCCCGCACATCGGCGGCTCCACGATGGAGGCCCAGGCCAACATCGGCACCGAGGTCGCCGACAAGCTCATCCGTTACTCGAACAACGGCTCGACCGTCACCGCGGTCAACTTCCCCGAGGTCACGCTCCCCGAGCACGCCGGCACCGGCAAGAGCCGCCTGCTGCACATCCACCGCAACGTCCCCGGCGTGCTGGCGCACATCAACGAGCGCTTCAGCGAGCACAAGGTGAACATCTCCGCCCAATACCTGCAGACCAACGAGCACATCGGCTACTGCGTGATGGACGTGGACGCCGCCGCCAGCGCGATCGCGATCGACGAGCTGCAGAACGTCCCCGGCACCATCCGGGCGCGGCTGCTGTATTGATCCCGCCTCCCCCGACAAAAAGGCCCGCCGGAAAGGCGGGCCGGAAAATTCACTCGTTGGTTTGTCGCTCAGAAGAACCGCACCGGCTTCGCGGCCATCTTCTCGTGCTCCTCGGCGGAACAGCCGGCGTTGAGCGCGACGTTCACCGGGGCGGCATTGGGCTTCACCAGGTTATTGGCGAGCATGTAGTTTTCGACCTCCTCGCCGGAGATGTCGGCCAGCATCACGCCGTCGATCTCGACACAGGGCGACAGCGGCTGGCCGGACTTGCGCACCATCTCCTCGTAATTGGCGCGGACGTTGATGATGTCGATGTCCTCATACTCCAGGTTGTGCTTGCGCATGATGGCCCGGACGCCGTTGGACCAGCCGCAGGAAGGTTTGAGATAGGCTTTGATTTTCATGGTGTGGTGCGGGAAAGGTGAGGTCGGCACAACTTATGCGACACCCTTTCTTCTTCAACTTAAACTTTCGTCGCGCATAGTGCCCCCTTTCCCCCGCCCGTGTCCGCCTCCTTTCCCATCCTTTCGTCCGCCCAGGCCTCGGAATTCGCCCAGCTCGGCCTCGCCAACATCCGGCGCGAGTATCCCCACTATCTGCAGCACATGATGAACGGGCCGGCCACCGCCCGGAACCCGCGCGAGCTGCACCCCGCCTTCTACGGCAGCTACGACTGGCACTCGTGCGTCCACCAGCACTGGATGCTGGTCCGCCTGTCGCTGATGTTCCCCCAGCTGCCCGAGCGCGCCGAGATCAGCCGCGTGCTGCATGAGCACCTGACCGCCGAGAACATGCTCGCGGAGGCGGCATATTTCCAGGCCCCCGGCCGCGAGTTCTTCGAGCGCCCCTACGGCTGGGCGTGGCTCCTCAAGCTCGCCCAGGAGGTCCGCGCCTATGATGCCCAGCTGGAGGTCAACATGGCCCCGCTGGTCTCGTATATCCGCACCGGCTTCATGCGCTACCTGCGCGCCCTGACGACCCCCGTGCGCAACGGCATCCACGGCAACACCGCGGTCGCCGTGGCGCTCGTCCTCGGCCACGCCCGCGCCCACGACGACCAGGAGCTGAAGCTCTTCTGCACGGCGCGCGCGGCCTACTGGTTCGGCCACGACACCGACTACCCCGGCCACTACGAGCCGTCGGGCGAGGATTTTTATTCGCCGTGCCTCGTCGAGGCCGGGCTCATGGCGCGGATCCTGCCGCGCGAGCAGTTCCTGCGGTGGTTCGACAAGTTCCTGCCCCGGCTCGCCCTGGGCGAGCCGGCCAATCTCCTCAAGCCCGCGAAGATCAGCGACCCGACCGACCCGAAGATCGCCCACCTGATCGGCCTCAACCTCAACAAGGGCTGGGTCTGGCGCCGGCTCGCCGGCCTCCTCGATGCCGAGGATCCGCGCCGGGTGCTCGCCATCGAGGCCGGTGCGGCACATTACGCCGCCGCCCTGCCCCTGCTCGATGCCCAGGACTTCAACCGCTCCCACTGGCTCCCGTCCTTCGCGGTTTATACGATGACGGAGTGAGTCAGGTTTCTGGAGGCGGGGCCATCAGCCCCGCGGCTTGAAGCTGGCGAACGTCATTCCCCGCGGGGCTGATGGCCCCGCCTCCAATTTTCGCCTAGCGGGCGACCGGGGACCGCGCAATATCCGCCGGCATGACCACGATCCTGCTGCTCTGCCTCTCGAACGTCTTCATGACCTTTGCCTGGTATGGGCACCTGAAGTTCCTCCACGACAAGCCGCTCTGGGTGACCATCCTCATTTCCTGGGGCATCGCCTTCTTCGAATACCTGCTCATGGTCCCCGCCAACCGGCTGGGCTACGGCAAGTTCACCGGCTACGAGCTGAAGATCATCCAGGAGGTCATCACGCTGGTGGTGTTTGTGGTCTTCGCCTGGCTGGTGCTGGGCGAAAAGCTGAAGTGGAACTACGCCGTGAGCCTCGTCTGCCTCGGCCTCGCGGTGTATTTCGCCTTCGGTTTCAACAAACCGGCCGCGCCGGTGGCCGGATAAATTTCCTGCCCTCATTTTAGGCCGTTTTTCGGCCACTCCGCGCTTGCCGGGCCGGCGGGCGGGGCAAAGTCTCCTGACATACTGTTGTCAGCGCTACCCCTTAGTATGTCCCTTTAACCCTTATACACGATTCACCATGTCCAAAGCCGATAAGTCCAAGTCCGACTCGCGCATCGCTCCCGCCGAGAAGTCCTCCAATCCCGCCCGCGAGAAAAACATCGAGCTCGCCGTCTCTTCGATCACGAAGCAGTTCGGCGACGGTTCGATCATGCGCCTTGGCAGCAACACCAAGATGAAGGTCGAGACCCTCTCGACCGGCTCCCTCGCCATCGACCTCGCCCTCGGCGTCGGCGGCCTGCCGAAGGGCCGCATCATCGAGATCTACGGCCCGGAATCCTCCGGCAAGACCACCTTCTGTCTGAGCGTCATCGCCCAGGCCCAGCGCCAGGGCGGCCTCGCCGCCTTCATCGACGTCGAGCACGCCCTCGACCCGAAATATGCCAAGGTCGTGGGCGTGAACCTCGACGACCTGCTCGTCTCCCAGCCCGACTCCGGCGAGGACGCGCTTAACATCATGGAGACGCTCATCCGCTCCAACAGCATCGACATCATCGTCCTCGACTCCGTCGCCGCCCTCATCACGAAGGCCGAACTCGACGGCCAGATGGGCGACATGACCATGGGCAGCCAGGCCCGCCTCATGTCCCAGGCCATGCGCCGCCTCACCTCCGTCGTCAGCAAGACGAACTGCGTGTGTATCTTCACCAACCAGATCCGCGAGAAGATCGGCGTGATGTTCGGCAACCCCGAGACCACCTCCGGCGGCCGCGCGCTGAAGTTCTTCTCCTCGGTCCGCATCGACATCCGCCGCAAGGACCAGCTGAAGACCCCGGACGGCAAGGTCATCGGCAACCGCACCAAGATCAAGGTCGTGAAGAACAAGGTCGCCCCGCCGTTCACCGAGGTGGAGTTCGACATCATGTATGACGAAGGCATCTCGACGAGCGGCTCGCTCATCGACCTCGGCCTCGACCACAAGGTGCTCGAGAAGAAGGGCGCCTGGATCGCCTTCAACGGCGAGCTCGTCGGCCAGGGCCGCGAGGCCGCCAAGGAGGCCTTCCGCACGAACGCCGCCCTCGCCGCCAAGGTGACCGCCGCCATCCTCGAGAAGGTCAACGTGAAGGGCGGCGAGTCCATCACGGCCGACAAGGAAGACTGAGCGCTTCCGGCCGTTCAGCCGCAAAGCCGCAGCACCCGCTGCGGCTTTTTTCTGCCCGGGTATCCGGCGCGGGGTTGCGGGGACCTTGCCAAATCCGCATGGAACCCAATCCTGCCACGGTCGTCCCATGATGAGCTTTGCCATGCACTCCGCACCCCGCCTGTTGCTCTCCCTGTTCTGCCTCATCTCCGTCCCGGCCTTCGCCGCCAAGAAAAAGGCCGAGCCCGCCGACGCGCCCCCGCAGCTGATCTCCACCAAGGGCGGCGGACCGAAATGGAAGAACGTGACCGAGCTCCAGCAGTTCGCCGACCAGGGTGACCCGCAGGCCTGCTTCGAGCTCGCCGAACGACGCCTCGAGGGCGACGGCGTGCCGCGCGACGTCGCGAAGGCCACCGCGCTTTTTGAGCAGGCGGCCAAGGGCGGCAAGGCGGACGGCTGGTTCCGCCTCGGAAAAATTCATCACGACGGCCTCGCCGGCACACCCGATTACGGCTGGGCGATCGAGTATTTCACCAAGGCCGCGCAAGCCGGCGTGGCCGAGGCCCAGCACAACATCGGCGCCATGCTGGTCAGCGCCCGCGGCGTGAAGCGCGATTATGTCGAGGGCCTGGCCTGGTTGATCCTCGCCAAGCAGTCCGGCGCCCTGACCGACGCCGAGGCCCAGGTGCGGACCCGGCTGGCCAAGCGGCCCGCGGACATCACCGCGGCCGAGACCCGCGCGGCCGAGTTGGCCCGCGACCTGCCCCATGCCACGGTGCGCGCCACCCTCACGGGCAAGACCACCCGGCCCCCGGAAATCCCCCCTGCCCCGGTGGTCCAACCGCCGGTCGTGGCGCCCCAGCTTGCACCCGCGGTTCCGCCAAAGATCACGGTGCCAATGACGCCCATCACGCCGACCCTGCCGCCGGGCAAACCCTGAGCCTGGCGGACCCACATTCGCACGCCGTGGTGGCGCACGGAGGTTTTCTGGCTAGCTTCCGCGCGTGATCCGCCACCTGCACCGCGAACAATTCATCCCCGCCGATCCCGCCCGCGTCTGGCAGTTTTTTGCCACGCCGGTGAACCTGAACGAGCTGACGCCACCGGACGTGCGTTTCAAAATCCTCGGCGAGGTGCCGGCGCGGATGTTCGCCGGACAGATCATCCGGTATCGGATTTCCCCGCTGCCCGGCGTGTGGCTGAAGTGGGTGACGGAAATCACCACCGTCGAGGAAGGCGTCCGCTTCGTCGATGAGCAGCGCGCCGGGCCCTACAAGCTCTGGCACCACGAGCACCGGTTCGTGCCCGAGGCCGGCGGCGTGCGGATGTTCGACCATGTGACCTACGAGGTCTGTTGGGGCCCGTTCGGCTGGATCGCGGAAAAGCTCTGGGTCGCGGGCCAGCTGCGGAAGATTTTTGATTATCGCTTCCGGCGCGTGGCGGAGCTTTTCCCGCCGGCCGGCTAGCGATCACGGGGCCGGTTTCATTTTGCCTTCGCCGGACGGTTCGCTTGCGTCAGGCCGATGTCCTTTCCGGGTGATACCATTGCCGCCCTGGCGACGCCGACCGGCACGTCGGCCATCGCCGTCGTGCGCGCCAGCGGCCCGCAGACGGCTGGCTTGGTGCGGACGATTTTCGGCGCTACTCCCCCGCCCCGGCTGGCCCAGCACGCGGATTATCGCGACCAAGCGGGCGCGCTGGTGGACGATGTGCTCTTCACGTTCTTCGCCGGACCGAATTCCTTCACCGGGGAAGACACCGTGGAAATTTCCTGCCACGGAAATCCCTTCATCGCCCAAAAAATCCTCACCGATCTGCTCGCGCGCGGCTGCCGCCCGGCCGAAGCCGGCGAATTCAGCAAACGCGCCTTCCTGAATGGCCGGATGGACCTGAGCCAGGCCGAGGCCGTCATGGACCTCATCCACGCGCGCAGCGAACGGGCCCTTGCCGCGGCCAACCAGCAGCTCCGCGGAGCGCTTGGGCGGCAGATGGAATCTCTTATCTCTCAGCTGGTCAATATCTTGGCGATGATGGAGGCTTATGTGGATTTCCCTGAGGAGGATCTTCCGCCAGAGGACCGCAAGGTGGTGCAACGCCAGTTGGCGGAGCTTTTGGCCGGCACCAACCGGCTGCTGGCTACAAATCATTACGGCGAACTTCTGCGCGAAGGGATCAAGACCGTGATCCTGGGTGAGCCCAACGCCGGCAAAAGCAGCCTGCTTAATTGCTTGGTCGGCCGCGACCGCGCCCTGGTCAGCCCAGAGCCGGGGACGACGCGCGATTATCTCGAGGAACGTGTGTCGATGGGCCCGCACTGGCTGCGCTTGATCGACACGGCCGGGCTCAATGCCGCGCCTTCGTCGCTCGAGAAACGTGGCATCGACAAAACTTTCGAACAGGCCGCCGGCGCCGATCTTTTCCTCTGGGTCATCGATGCGACGCGCCCCCTGCCCGCGTTGCCGCCGGCGCTCGCGGCCCGGATGACGCCCACCAACACGATCGCGGTTTTCAACAAGATCGACCTGCCTCCCGCACCGCGCGGCGCTTTGCCCCACGCCTTCACGGTCGTGAACATTTCCGCGCTTCAAGGCGCCGGACTGGAAGCGCTCCAGGCTGCCGTGACCAAACTCGCCGAGTCGTTCCACGTGGAAATCGGCGACGAACTGATCGCGATCAACGCACGCCACTCGCATGCTCTCGAACAAGCGAAGGGATGCTTGGTGACAGCCGGGCAGAAACTGGACAAAAACGAGCCTAGCGAATTGGTGGCCAGCGATTTACGCGTGGCCATCGACGCTTTTGGGCAGGTTTCCGGCAAAATCGACAATGAGCGAATCCTCGATCAACTCTTTGCCTCCTTCTGCATCGGAAAATAGACTCACGTCAAAATATATAATTCGATAAGAAATCTATTTTCACGTGATCTATAATCAAACGCCGTTCGATGTGATTGTCTGCGGGGCAGGCCATGCCGGCGTGGAGGCTTGTCTGGCGGCTGCGCGCATGGGGGCCTCCACCCTACTGCTGACCGGCAATATCGACACGATTGCCCAGATGAGCTGCAACCCGGCCATCGGTGGCCAGGCCAAGGGTCAGATGGTCCGGGAAATCGACGCCTTGGGTGGCGAGATGGCCATCAACACGGATCTCACGGGAATTCAATTCCGACTGCTGAACGAATCGAAAGGGCCGGCCGTCCAGTCACCACGGGCGCAATGCGACAAGAAGGCCTATCAGTTCCGGCTTAAACACACCCTCGAGCTCCAGCCGAACCTGCAGGTCTTCCAAGCCACCGTAACCGGGCTGATCTACAAGAGCGGACGGGTTGTCGGATGTCGGACGAGCCTGGACATCGATTTCATGGGACAGACGGTGGTGATCACGACCGGGACCTTTCTCCGTGGCCTGATGCACGTAGGCCAGAACAAGAACGAGGGCGGACGGCTGGGGGACTTCAGCGCGAAAACCCTGTCCGGAAGCCTGCTTGAAGCGGGCATTGAGCTCCAACGCCTGAAGACCGGCACGCCGCCCAGGATTCTTGGGCGAAGCATCAATTTTGCCGGCCTCCAGGAACAGAAGGGCGATCCCGAGCCGACGCTGTTTGCCTTTCACGACACCCGGGATGCGGACGACACGTTCCACGTGGAACAGACCGGGGAACGGCGGATTGGCTGGAAGCCGGGCACTGAGCAGGTGTCTTGCTGGATGACCCATACCACGCCTCGATCCGCCGAGATCGTGCGCGAGAATCTGCACAAGTCCGCGATGTATTCCGGCGAGATCGCCGGGGTGGGGCCTCGCTATTGCCCGAGCATTGAGGATAAATTCGTGCGCTTCGCCGACAAGCCGCGCCACCTTCTTTTCCTCGAGCCGGAGGGCAGGAACACGAACGAATACTACATCAACGGCCTGTCCACGAGTCTGCCGTTCGATATCCAGCTGGAGCTGGTTCATAGCATTCCAGGGCTGGAGCAAGCCCAGTTGCTGCGGCCGGCCTATGCAGTGGAATACGACTTTGCCCCGCCGACCCAGATGTTTCCTTCGCTGGAGTCCCGCAAGGTCGAGAATCTCTTTCTGGCCGGACAGATCAACGGGACATCCGGCTACGAAGAGGCCGCGGCCCAAGGCTTGGTCGCAGGCGTGAATGCCGCGCTGAAGGCGAGGGGATCGCCCCCGTTGATCATCAAACGCCACGAGGCCTACATCGGGGTCCTGATCGACGACCTGGTGACCAAGGGAACGACCGAGCCTTACCGCATGTTCACCAGCCGTGCCGAGCATCGCCTGCTCTTTAATCATGGCAGCGCGGAACTTCGGCTTTTCGAGCATGCGAATGAACATAAATTATTGTCCGATAGTCGTTTAAATCGTATATCAGGTAAACAGAGCCGTGTGTCCTGCTGGGAGAGTTTTTTCGAGAATACCAAGACGGCCGGTGGATCTTGGGCGGACGCCGTTCGGCGCAATCCGGAGGTCGCGAGCTTGCCCCCGGAATTCTCGGCCGAACCCAAGGAGGTCAGGGAAGAGGTCCTCTATCGCGTGACCTATCGCGGGTATTTGGACCGCGAACGACGCCAGATAGAGAAGTTGAAGGACGTCGAAAAAATCAAGATCCCCTCCTCCCTCGATTATCTCGCGATCCCGGGTTTGCGCCGCGAAAGCGCCCTGAAGCTCCAGCAATTCCGCCCGGAGAATCTCGGCCAGGCCGGCCGCATCAGCGGCGTCAATCCGGCCGACATCAGCATTCTCATGGTGCTCATCGCGGCCCGGCAGCGCGGCGACAACCGCCCCGCCGCCGGCTGATTCCTCCCGCGGCCAAATCCTTCACTGTGGCCGGAATTTTGGTTTAGCCGCAGATATCACGGATGGATTCGGACAAGACGGGTTATCCGAGTTATCCGTCCCAATCCGTGATATCCGTGGTTAAAAACCACGTTCACCCGCTGCGCCAATCCCGCTCGCCGCGCCGGCAGACTCCTGAGGCGCATTTCCGTGCCCATACTGGCAAACTCGCTGTAACAATCTGGTGACGCACCCGAATTGCTCTGGCGCCTGCCCGGTCTCAAACCAAAATCCGCGGTAATGTCCGATAAGAAAAAAATCCTGGTCGTCGACGACGAGCCCGATGTCACCGATCTGGTTGCCTATCACCTGAAGGCGAAAGGATTCCACGTGGAAACCGTCAACGACGCGACGGCCAGCATCTCCAAGGCCCGCGGCTACCAGCCCGACTTGCTTATATTAGACATAATGATGCCGCACCTGAGCGGTATCCAGATCTGCCGGATCCTGCGCAGCGATCCCAAGCTCGCGAAAGTGCCGATCATCTTCCTCACTGCCAAGGCCGAGCCGCACGATCGCATCGAGGGCCTCGAGTCCGGCGCCGATGATTACATGGGAAAGCCCTTCAGCCCGAAGGAGCTTGTCCTGCGCGTGGAGTCCATCCTGCGCCGGCTCGCGGCGCCGAAGGAGCCCGCTTCCGCCCGGCTGCACGTGGGCGACATTCTCCTGGACAGCGACACCCATCGCGTGACGGTGCGTGGCACCCTGCTCGAGCTGACCGCCACCGAGTTCAAGCTGCTCCGCCTGATGATGGAGCGCCAGGGCCGCGTGCAGACGCGCGAGCATCTCCTGCTCAACGTCTGGAATTACTCCACCGAGATCGAGACCCGCACCGTCGACACCCACGTCCGCCGCCTGCGCGAAAAACTCGGCCCCGAGGCGGGATGGATTGAAACCATCCGCGGGGTGGGGTATCGCATCGCGGACAAGAAGCTGCCCGCATGACCACCCTGTTCCTCGTCTCCCTCGCCGCCGCGCTGCTGATCTTGCTGTGGGTGTTGCGGAGGCAGAACCGGGCGTTGCACCAGCTCCGCGACGCCGTGCGCCGCGGCCAGCCGCTGCTCCGCGACCAGGTTTCGGCCGGTGACTTGCCGGCTTGGCCCGCCCTCGCCGAAACCGTCAACCAGCTCATCACCGACAACACCGCCCTGCGCCAGCAACGCACCGACCAGCTGGCCCAGCTCGAGGCCACGCTCGGCAACCTGCGCGAGGCCGTCCTCATCGTCGACGGCTCGAACTACATCCACCTCGCCAACCGCGCCCTGCGCGAGATCTTCCCCGCGGCCCGCGACCTCGTGAACCTGCGCCTGGAGCTGATCGTGCGCAGCGGGCCGTTCCTCGAGTATGTCCGCGCCACCCGCGCCGGCCAGGAGCTGCCGCGCGAGGAGTTCGAGATCATCGACGGCGACAACACCCACTGGATCGAGGTTTCCGGCGCGCCCATCCCGTCGCCCGACGGCCAGTCCCGCTGGGCGCTGTTCGTCATCCACGACATGACCAGCCAGCGCAAACTCGAGCGCGTGCGCCGCGACTTCGTCGCCAACGCCTCGCACGAGCTGCGCACGCCGCTCAGCATCATCAAGGGCTACATCGAGACGCTGGTCGACGGTCATGAGACGATGGCGATCGAGGACCGCGCAAAATTCCTGAAGACCATCCAGCGGCACAGCGACCGCCTCAAGTCCATCATCGACGACCTGCTGGTGCTCTCGCGCCTGGAATCCGCCACGCCCGGGCTGAGGTTCGCGCCGATGACGCTCGCCCCCTTCTTCCACGCCCTCGCCGACGAATACCGCCGCCGGCCGGCCGGCGCGGACCACGAGATCACGGTCAACGTCCCCGCGGCCATGGGCCCCCTCGAGGCCGACAGCGAGAAGCTGACGCAGGTTTTCGGCAACCTCATCGAGAATGCGCTCAAATACACCCCGCGGGGCTCGCGCGTGGAAATCGGCGCGCAGACCGCCCCTGACGACGAGATCGAGTGTTATGTGCGCGACAACGGCGCCGGCATCCCCGCCGAGGACCTGCCGCACATCTTCGAGCGTTTCTTCCGCGTGGAAAAGGGCCGCTCGCGCGAGACCGGCGGCACCGGCCTCGGCCTGAGCATCGTGAAGCACATCGTGCAGCTGCACGGCGGCCGCGTCTGGGCGGAGAACCGCGAATCCGGCGGCCTGGCCATCATCCTGCGGCTGCCGCGCGCGCAGAAGGGTTGAGGTGCAGCGCGCGCCCCGCGCGGGTTCCGCCATGATTTGGCTCTTGGCGTTTGTAATTTTTCCCGGCCAATAGGGCGCGTGACCTACAAACCCGAGTTCCTCGCGCGCATCGCCGAACGTCGCACCGCCCTGCGCGCGGAGCTGGCGGCGCTGCTGCCGGCGAACCGGGCCATCACCTGGGAGATCGGCTCGGGGCACGGCCACTTCCTCGTGCAATACGCCCGGGCGTTTCCGGAAAAGTTCTGCGTCGGCGTCGACATCATCCGCGACCGCCTGAACCGCAGCGGCAAGAAGCGCGACCGGGCGGGGCTGACCAACTGCCACTTCGTGCAGGCCGAGGCCCGGGAGTTTTTCGACGCCCTGCCGGCCGGCGTGAGCCTGCAGGAGATCTGGGTGCTCTTCCCTGATCCCTGGCCCAAGAAGCGCCACCACAAGAACCGCATCCTGCAGGCGGAATTCCTCGAATCGCTGGCCGGGCGGGCGGGGGAGGGCACCCGGCTCTATTTTCGCACCGACCATGCGGAGTATTTCAGCGCCGTCGCGGACCTGATCCCGGCCTTGCAGACCTGGCGGCTGGACCCGGCCGCGCCGTGGCCGCTGGAACAGGAAACCGTCTTTCAGGCCCGGGCCCCCGCCTACCAGTCGCTGGTGGCGGTCAGGACATCACATCCAGCCAGACCAGCAGAAACAGCTGCCCCAAGGCCGCCGCCCCCAGTAGGCCCCAGGTGAACTGCATGAAGACGTTGTGCGCCAGCTTGCGCTCGCCGTTCGGGCGGAGCGGCGGCTCGGTCCGGGTCAGCAGGTCGCGGGTGGCGGGATTCATCCTTTACAAATGGCCCCATGATCCGGCCGGAGGCAAGCGCGGCCTGTTTCATTAGTTGGGACTGGCCAGGGTTGCGGCGGGCCTAATTTAGCGAAACACCTCCGGTTTTTCGATTTCGGGGGTTGACGCTTTGAAAGGCTAAAACCTACCTATCTGGGCTTCACCCAACGCTCCTCATCGGAAAAGAAATGCCCATCGCCAAGAAACTCCTAGGTTTGGCCGCCGCCCTGAGCATCGCGACCGTTTCGTTTGCCTCTGAAGGTGAAGCTGTCGCCCCGGCCGCCGGCAAGTTGGTTGATTTTGGCAACGGCTGGGCGATCACCAACAGCATGGCCACCGGGTGGGTGGTTTCGGGCATCCTGATCGCCTTGATCCTGCTGGCGCTGCGCAAACCGCAATTGCTGCCCACCAAGACCCAGGCCGTCTTTGAGTCCCTGCTCGAGGGCCTGCGCGACCTCTTTGAGCCGATCGTCGGCAAAAAGGCGTTCCCCGCCGCGTTTCCGCTGCTGGTCACCCTCTTCATCTTCATCCTCATCAACAACTGGTCCGGCCTCATGCCGGGCGTGGGCACCATCGGCACGGAGATCGGTTATAGCGACGGCAGCCACAAGTTCCTGCCGTGGATCCGCCCCTTCAGCGCCGATTTCAACGGCACCATCGCCCTCGCGCTGGTCTCCTTCGGCGCCTACCTGATCATCATCTTCAAGTATGCCGGCCCCAAGCTCATCCTCTGGGACCTGTTCGGCAACAAGGCCGACAAGTCCGAGACCCCGGGCTGGCTCTATCCGTTCCTGTCGCTCGTCTTCCTGATCGTCGGCTGCATCGAGGTCTTCTCCATCGCCATCCGCCCCTTCACCCTCTCGGTCCGCCTCTTCGGCAACGTGTTCGGCGGCGAAAACCTGCTCCACGGCACCAGCTTTCTCTTCGTGTTCTATTTCATGGAGCTGCTCGTCGGCCTGATCCAGGCCGTCGTCTTCACGCTCCTTTCCTCCGTCTACATCGGGCTCATCTGCAACCACGGCGATGACCACGACCACGAGCCCAAGGAGGGTCACGCCGCCGAGGCGCACCACTGAGACTTTACCGCCGGGAGCGTGCCTCGCGTGCGCACGGCGGCAACCGCAACCACAAATCCACCCACCATATGTATCCCATCCTCGCTGAAATCACTGGCAACATCGCCAGCGCCTTCGGTCTCCTCGGCGCCGCCATCGGCGTCGGTCTCATCGGCCAGAAGGCCGCCGAGGCCGTCGGTCGCAACCCCGGCGCTTCCGGCAAGATCCTCGTCCAGGCCATCATCGGTATGGCGCTCGCCGAAGGTCTCGGCATCCTCGCCCTCTTCCTCGCGAAGTAATCATCCCGTTTGAACCGGCGGCGCGCCGCCTCCACCGCTCCGCGCCGCCAATCCCTTTCCCGCCATGCTGACCACCCTGCTCGCGCTCGCCGAACCCGCCGCCCACGCCGCCGAAGCCGGCCCCATCGAGGGCCTCAAGCAGACCTTCACGCATTTCGGCGTCGAGCCGAAGTATCTCGTGATGCAGGTCGTCAGCTTCCTCATCCTCTTCGGCGTCCTCTACAAGTTCGGCATCAAGCCCACCATCGCCACGATGGAGGAGCGCAACAAGAAGATCGGCGACGGCCTCAAATACACCGAGGAGATGCAGGCCAAGCTCGCCGCCTCCCACGCCGAGAGCGCCAGCCTCGTCAAGGCCGCCCAGCTCGAGGCCGCCAAGCTCGTCGAGGAGGCCCGCAAGGCCGCCAAGGAATTCGGCGACAAGCAGCAGGCCGACGCCGTCGCCCGCGCCGCCGACACCCTCGCCAAGGCCCAGCAGGCCATCGAGCTCGAGCACAAGAAAATGCTCGACCAGGCCCGCGGCGAGATCGCCCGCCTCGTCGTCAAGACCACCGAGCAGGTCCTCGCCAAGAAACTCTCCGACGCAGACCGCGCCGCCTACAACGAGGCCGCGAGCAAGGAACTCGCCGTCCGCTGATTCCCCGCCCATGCGCGCCGACAAAAAGACCAAGGCCCTCGCGAAGCAGCTCTTCAAGCTGAGCGTCGTGAACGGCACCGTGTCCCCCGACCAGGTCGCCGGCGTGCTCGGCTGGGTCGAGAAGACCTCGCCGCGCCACGTGCTCACGCTGCTCAAGCTCTACCACGGCTACATCGCCACCGAGCTGGCGAAGTCGCAGGCCATCGTGGAGCACGCGGGCCCGGTCACCGACGGCACCCTCAAGCTGATCGAGGGCGCGATGACCCAAAAATACCGCCGCACCGTCACCGCCACCGCGCGCCCCAATCCCGCCCTCCTCGCCGGCCTCCGCATCCGCGTGGGCTCCGACCTCTACGAGTCCTCCGTCGCCGGCCAGCTCGCCGCCCTTTCCTCCGCCGTTTAACACCCCACGCCTCCCTTTAACCAACATCCGAGATGAGCAACGTCATCGACCAAATTGAACAGCAGATCGCCAAGCTTTCCAGCAAGGCCGTCAAGAAGAACACCGGCACCATCCGCACCGTCGCCGACGGCGTGGCCAAGCTCGATGGCCTCTCGGACGTCATGTATAACGAGATGGTGCAGTTCCCCGGCGGCGCCATCGGCATCGCCCTCAACCTCGAGGAGGACGAGGTCGGCTGCGTCGTCCTCGGCGACGTCGCCCAGCTCAAGGAAGGCGACGAGGTCTCCACCACCGGCAAGCTCCTCTCCGTCCCCGTCGGCAAGGCCCTCCTCGGCCGCGTCGTCGACGCCCTCGGCCGCCCGGTCGACGGCAAGGGCCCGATCGACTCCCGGGAATCCTACCCGGTCGAGAAGATCGCCCCGGGCATCATGGTCCGCAAATCCGTCAACCAGCCGCTCTTCACCGGCATCATGGCCATCGACTCCATGATCCCGATCGGCCGCGGCCAGCGCGAGCTGATCATCGGCGACCGCGGCACCGGCAAGACCACGATCTGTATCGACACGATCATCAACCAGGCCCGCATCAACAAGGTCGGCCTCGCCTCCGGCGACAAGAACTTCCGCCCGGTCTACTCGATCTACGTCGCCGTCGGCCAGAAGCAGTCGAACGTCGTCCGCACCATCGCCGCCCTCGAGGCCGCCGGCGCGCTCGAATACACCGTCATCGTCTCCGCGACGGCCGCCGACAATCCCGCCAACCAATACCTCGCCCCGTTCTCCGGCGCCGCCATCGGCGAATGGTTCATGGAAAACGGCATGGATGCGCTGATCGTCTATGACGATCTCTCCAAGCACGCCGTCGCCTACCGCCAGATCTCGCTCATCCTCAAGCGCCCCTCCGGCCGCGAGGCGTATCCGGGCGACGTGTTCTACCTCCAC
>DASWWD010000015.1:0-43167 GCA_036401015.1 Lacunisphaera sp. | reverse complement strand
GTTCGGGCGGCCCTCGGCCGCGAGCCGGAGCGCGGCGGCCTTGGCGCGGGCCTTCAGCTCGGCGGCCGGCACGAGCTCGTCAACGAGCCCGGCCTTGAGCGCCGCCGCTGCCGGCACCAGCGCGGCCTTGAGCATGTGGGCGACGGCCGCCTCGGCGCCGATGAGCCGCGGCAGGCGCGCGCACCCGCCCCAGCCGGGGATCACGCCGATGCCCGTCTCCGGCAGGCCGATGACCGTCTCCTTCGCGTCGGTGGCGAGGCGCCAGTGGCACGCGAGCGCGAGCTCGTAACCGCCGCCGGCGCAGGCCCCGTGGATGGCGCACACGACCGGCACCTTCAGGTTCTCCAGCAAGGCGAACAATTCCTGGCCGTCGCGCGAAAGCTGCTTGGCCGCCGCGGCGTCGGGCAGCGCCACCAGCCACTTGAGGTCGGCGCCGGCGATGAAGATCTTTTCCTTTGCGCTGTGGACGACGACGGCCTTCAGCGGCTGGGCCGCGAGGGCGGACACGGCGGCGCGAAGCGCGGCCTGCGTGGGGGGATTGAAGACGTTGGCCCGGCCCGTCGGGTCATCGAAGACTATCCAGCCTACGCCCTCTCCATCAACGGAGTGGGTAACTGGGGTAGGATCGCTCATGGGACATGCTTTGAGGCACATACAACCGGCCACCCGCCTGATGTAAAGCCTGCGTGGGGGTTTTCACCCAAACGGAGCATCAACGCCGGCCGGCGGGCCGCGCGAACTTCCGCAAATATTTCAGCGCCACCTCGAGGTCGTTGGGCAGCGGCGAGGCCAGGGTCATCTTTTCGCGGCTCACCGGGTGGGTGAAGGTGAGCGCGCCGGCGTGCAGCGCCAGCCGGGCGATCAACGGCCGCTCGTCGGCCCGGCCCTTGTAGCCGCGCTTCAGGTCGGAGAGCAGCAGGCGCGTCTCGTCGCCGTAGAACGGGTCGTTGAGGATCGGCGTGCCGGTGGCCGCGAGGTGCACGCGAATCTGGTGCGTGCGGCCGGTCAGCGGCCGGCACTCCAACAGCGCGAAGCCGGGGCGGCCCGCCGGCTGCGGGAACCGCTCGCGCACGGAGCATTCGGTTACGCTGGCCTTGCCGTGCTTCTTCACGACGCACATGCGGCCGGGTTTGGCTTCGTCCTCCTTCAGCACGAGGTCGACGGTGAACTCGTCGGCCGCGGGCAGGCCGACGGTGATGGCGTGGTAGACCTTGGCGACGGTCTTGGACTGGAACTGGCCGCTGAGGAAATCGAGCGCGACCTTGTTCTTTGCGCACAACACGAGGCCGCTGGTGTCGGCGTCGATGCGGTGCACGTTGGCGACGTCGTGGCCCATCTGCTGGTGCACGAGGTCCATCAGGTTTTCGCGCGACTTGTCCCAGCGGTCGGGCGCGATGAGCAGGCCGCTCGGCTTGTCGAACGCGATCACGGCATCGTCTTCAAAGAGGACCGGCGGCAGCGGCATGGGAATCGGGCCAGCGTGCGCCCCGGCCCGGCTGCGGCAACCGTATTTACGGCAGTAGCGCGCCGGACGGCAGCCTGGGAAGGGGCGGCCGCACCAACCGATAATCCGGGTGGCCTTCCGCCACCAGCCGGCCCATACTGTCTCTCCGCAACCTATGACGCTGGCGCCACGGTTTCTGGTCAATCTCTGGGCGGCTTACCGCGCCACGCGGCTGGCGCGGCGACTTCGCAAGCCGGGCCATGACGCGGCGGGCCAGGCGGCGGCGTTCGCGGCGGCCATGGCCCGGACCGCCGGCACGGAGTTCGGCCGCACCCACGGCCTGCAGGCGGACACGACCTACGCGCAGTTCCGCGACGCCGTGCCACCGCGCACGCATGATTATTTCGGACCGCTGGTCGCACGCATGGCCCGCGGCGAACCGGATGTGCTGGTCCCGGGCCGCTGCCCGTTCTTCGTCGAGACGGCCGGCGCCACCGGCCCGGTTGCCCGGCTGCTGCCCGTGCCGGAAGCGATGCTGGCGCACTACCGGGCCGCGCTGCGCGACGCGCTGTTGCTCTACGCGACCCGCGTCGGTCACGCCGGGGTGTTCCTCGGCCGGCATGTGCAGGTCGGCGCGAGCACGGCGCTCCGCGAGGCCAACGGCGCCTGGTGCACCGGCCTCGACGGCATGCTCGCGCTCTGCCTCTCGCCCTGGGTCGAGGCGAACCTGTATGCCCCGCCGCCTGCCGTGGCGCGCCTGCCGGAGGGGCCGGGAAAAATCGCCGCCACCGCCCGGGCCGTGCGCTGGCGCGACGTCACGCTGATCGGCGGCCCGCCGGACGCAGCCAGTTCCCTGGCCGCCGCGGTGCGCGAGGCCTCCCCGCACCTCACCTCCGTGTGGCCGAACCTTGAGTGCTACCTCCATCACGGCGCGCCGCTCGGGCTCTTTGGCGAGACGCTGCGCGCCGCGCTCGGCCCGACCGTCAATTTTCACGAACTCTATGCCGCCGCCGAGGGCGTCTTCGCCGCGCAGGACGACCCGCGGCTGCCGGGCCTGCGCCTGCTGACCGACGCCGGGGTTTTTTTCGAGTTCCTGCCGCTGGCGGAATACCAGGAGGCCAAGCTCGCCGAGGCCGGCCTGCATTGCGTGCCGCTCGAAAAGATCAAGCCGGGCGTCGACTACGTCCTGCTCGTCACGACGCCCGCCGGTCTCTGCCGCTGTATCGTGGGCGACATCGTGCGGTTCCTGTCGGTTGCGCCGCCGCGGTTGCAGTTCATCGGCCGCACGGGCCTCTACCTCAATGCCTTCGGCGAACAGGTCACGGAGCAAGAGCTGCTCGCGACCATGCAGGCGGTCTGCGCGCGCAACGGCTGGCACGTGGTCAACTTCCACGTCGCGCCGTTCCAGCACCGCATCGCCGCGGGCCAGGCCGTCCGCTGCCATGAGTGGTGGCTCGAGCTGCACACCCACACCGTCAAGACGCCGACCGCCAACGTGCTCGGCCCGGAGTTCGACGCCGAGCTGGCCATGCGCAACCGCGACTACGCGGCGCGGCGCAACGACCGGACCATCCACTCGCCGCAGGTGCGCCTCGTCATGCCGGGCGTGTTTGCCCAGTGGGCGGCGCAACACGGCAAGGCCGCCAGCGCGAGCAAGATGCCCCGCGGCCGCTCCGACCGCCTCGTCGCCGACCAGCTGGCTGCGCTCGCGCGCTTCCATCCGGACACCAACGCGCCCTTCGCGCCGGCCGGCCCTGATGTGTAGGGACGCCGTCCCGGCGTAGGCTCAGTCCGCCGACTTCTTCGCCTTGGATTTCTTTGTCGCGGCGGACTGCTTGGCGTTGAGCCAGACCTGGCCCTTGGCGTTCGCGTTGAGCCAGTAGATCTCCCCGCCGTGCTCGGCGAAGGTCGGCTTGGCCTTGGGCGACTCCGGTAGCTGCAGGCCGGTCGAGGCCAGCATGGCCAGGACCTGCTCGTCGGACTTTTCCAGCTTGGCCGAAAGTTCGCCGATCTGCGCCGTCACGCCCTCGCCGCGCTTCTTGGGCTGCATCAGCAGGCGGACGGCGGTCAGGATGTTTTCCGGCGGCAGGGGCTTGGTCTCCGGCACTTCGGCCTGGGGGCTTTCGTGGGTGCGACCGGTTTCCGGCGCGATTTCGGCCGGCTGTCCGCTGTCCTCGGTTTTCTGTTCCCTGACACCCGAGCCTTCCTCCGCATTGATCCAGATCTCGCCGCGTTGGTTCTTGTTCAGCCAGTAGGCGAAGCCGTTCTCGTGCGCGATCACCGGCTCGGTGCCGCCCTCGAGGCGGAGGCCGAACGCCGCCAGCTGCTCGAGCAGCTGGGCCTCGTCGAGTTTCAGGGCCTTGGTGAGATACGGGAAGCTGCCCGAATAACCATGACCGCGGCGGTTCCGGCGCATCATGCCACGGATCTTCGCGAGCATGGTCTTGGGCGCGCCGGCGTCCTCGCGCGGCGGCTGGTTCTGCTGCTGGGGCGGGCGCGGGCGTTCCTCGCGGCGTTCATCGCGACGGTGGTCGTCGCGGCGCTCCGCCGGAGCCTGCGGCGGCGGGGCCGGCGCGGCGGCCATCTCGGCCGGAACCTCGTCGTCGGCGAGGCGCTTGCCGGCCACGATGCGGAATACCGGCTCGGGCTTCTCGCGGGTGTTGATCCACACCTCGCCGCGGCGATTGATGTTCACCCAGTAGAGGTCGCCGTCGTATTCGACGTAGACGGGCTTGGCGTTCTCGTCGGCCGGGATCTGCAGGCCGCACTCCACGAGCGCGCCCTTGATGTCGGCCTCCTCGAGCTTCCACTTCTTGGCGAGGTAATCGAGGCCGACGGACATGCCGGCCCCGCGCTGGTTGCGGCGCATGTGGGGCTTGAGGGCGTCGAAGAACGTCGGCAGCTCGTCCTCGGCGGTGAGCTTGTGCCATTCGTCCTCGGGCGCGTCGGGATCGTCGTCGCGCGAGGTGTCGACCGGGCGGCGAAAACCGTCGTCGGCCGCGGCCTTCTCCTCGACCAGGGTCTCGGGCTTCTCCTCCGCGGCCGCCGGGGCGGCGGTCATGCCCTTGAACTTGGCCTCGAACTCCGCGCGCAGCTTTTCCGTCTCGGCGCGGGCGGCCGCGGCGGCGGCATCCTCCAGCGTCCAGTCGCGCTGCACGGGGCGGCGGGCGAGGCCGGTGAAGGCCAGCGGGTTGTCGGGCGCGGTGTGGAAATTGATGATTTCCCACTGCTCCTGCCCGAGGTCGTTGATAAATTTCTCCATCAGCGCCGGGGAGGCGAATCCGCCCTTCCCGCTGCTGATGACTTTGTATTCCCAGTTGGCCATAAGAACTGAAGGCATCCCGCATCCCCTGACCTGACGCCAGCCCTAAATTCCCGGGACCGTTCCCGCCCCGGTTGCGTTTCCTCTTTTGCCTTCCGCGGTTTTCCGCCCACCCTGCCGCTGCCCATGAGAAAACTGCTCGCCCTGGCCTGCGCCGTGCCCCTGGCCGGCCAGCTCAACCTGCCCGACATGGTCGTGAGCGCCTCGCGCTCGGCCGCGCCGCGCGCGCAGGTGCCGTTCGCCGTGACCGTCCTGCCGGGCCCGCAGCTGCGCGCCGCGCCCGCCACGACGCTGGACGGCGCGCTCCGCGGCGTCCCGGGCTTCAGCCTCTTCCGGCGCAGCGACAGTCTGACGGCCAACCCGACCGCCCAGGGCGTGTCGCTCCGCGGCCTGGGGCCCAGCGGCGCCAGTCGCTCGCTCGTGCTGCTCGACGGCGTGCCGCTCAACGACCCCTTCGGCGGCTGGGTGACCTGGAGCAAGGTGTCGCGCGAGTCGCTCGCCGGCGCGGAGCTGGTCCGCGGCGGCGGCGCCACCGCCTGGGGCAACGCCGCGCTCGGCGGCGTCGTGCAGCTGCTGACCGCGCCGGCCGTGCCCGGCGGCCGCCTCACCGCCACCGTCGGGGATTTTTCCACTCACAGCGCGGAGCTGGCCCTCACCCAGGCGGCGGGCCCGGGCACCTTGCAGCTGGTCGGCCGCGATTTTGCCACCGACGGGTTCCCGCTTGTCGCCCCGGAGGACCGCGGCCCGGTCGATCTCGCGGCGTGGAGCCGGCATCGCTGGCTGGCCGCCCGCTGGACACAGCCGGTCGGCGATCAGGCCGCGCTCACGGTCACCGGCCGCACTTTTGCCGAAAACCGCGGCAACGGCACAGCCTACCAGCGCAACACCTCGGACGAGGACTTCGGTTCGGTCGCGCTCACGGTGCAGTCCGGGAAAAATTTCTCATGGACCGCCCTCGCCTACGGCCAGGACCAGTCGTTCAGCAGCACCTTCGGCGCGGTGAACGCGACCCGCACGGCCGAGACGCCGGCCAGCGACCAGTTCGCCGTGCCGGCCACTGCGCTCGGGGCCGCCTGGACCGGAGCCTGGACCCACCCCGGCGACGCCCGCACCAGCGCCGGGCTTGATCTGCGGCGGGTGACGGGCGAGACACGCGAACACTTCACCTTCAGCGCCGGTGACTTCACCCGCCAGCGCATCGCCGGCGGCACGCAGGATTTCACCGGCCTTTTCGCCCTGCATGAGCGTGCCCTTGCCCCGGACTGGCGCCTCACCCTCGGCGCCAGGCTCGATCGGTGGCGCGAGACCGATGGCCACCGCCGGGAGACCGACCGGGCCACCGCGGCCGTGCTGCGGGACGATCGCTATGCCGACCGCGACGGCCTGGAATTCAGCCCCAGCGCCGGGCTGGTCTGGACGCCGGCAAAGGCCTGGCGGCTGCGCGCCGCCGCCCAGCAGGCCTTCCGCCGCCCCACGCTCAACGAGCTCTATCGTCCGTTCCGCGTCGGCAACGTTATCACCGAGGCGAACGCCGCCCTCGACACGGAACGCGTGACTAGCGCGGAGCTCGGCGCCGACTATGCGCGCGGCGCATTCACGCTCAGTGCCGCCGTCTTCTGGAACGAACTGCGCGACGCCGTGGCCAACGTGACGATAGCCCGCGGCCCGGGCACCTTCCCCATCGTCGGCTTTGTCCCGGCCGGCGGCACCGGCCGCCAACGCCTCAACCTCGACCGCCTCCGCGTCCGCGGGCTGGATCTGTCCGCGACCTGGCGGGCCACCGGCGCACTCTCGCTCAACGCCGCTTACCTGTATGACGACGCCACCGTGCAACGCGCCACGCCCGCGCCGCAGCTCGCCGGCAAGCGCCTGGCCCAGGTGCCGCGCCACAGCGCCGCAATCGGGGCGGAATGGCGCGCCGGCCGGCTGACGCTCACCCCCCGCGTGCGCGTCATTGGCCGGCAGTTCGAGGACGACGAGAACCAGCTCATCCTGGGCACCGTGGTCATCGCCGACCTCGGCGCCAGCTACACCCTCGGACGCGGCGAGTTGTTCCTCACGATTGAAAACCTCGGCGACGCCCGCATCGAGACCGGCCGCAGCGCCGACGGCCTCGTCAACACCGGCACGCCGCGCCTGACCCTCGCCGGCTTCCGCTTCCCCTGGTAATTCGCCCGTTGGAGGCGGGGCCACTCAGCGCGTAACCTCGGCGAGGAATTTCTTAATGGCGTGGTCGGCCAGCTGGCCGCCGGGCCCGTCGGGGTTGAAGTCGAAGCCGTGCGTGGCCCACGGCAGCTGCAGGTGCTTGTGCGGCACGCCCAGCTCGGCGAGCCGGGCCGCCAAACGCTCGCTGTGCCGATACCACGCCAGCGTGTCCGGCACACCATGGATCAGCAGCGTGGGCGGCGAATCCTTCGCCGCCAGCAGCTGGCCGCTGGCGGACTCGTAACCCGCCAGCCGCCCGGCCGTGTCCGGCGGGCCCCCGAAATACTGCCGCATGAGCTTCACTGAATTGAGCGCGTCGTCTTCGCGCGACACGGACCAGGCGAACGGCATGTCATGCGGCGCGTAGAGCGCGATGACACCGCGGATGGCCGGGTCCCGGGCGCCGTAACCGACCGCGGTGGCGAGCTGCCCGCCGGCCGAACGACCAAGCAAGACCAGCCGGCTCGGGTCGATTTCCAGCCGCACGGCATTGGTCTTGAGCCACGCGATCGCCGCCCGCACATCCTCCCCTTGCGCCGGCCAGACAGCCTGCGGGGCGAGGCGGTAGCTGATCGCGGCCACGGCATAACCTTGCGCCACCCAGCGCGCATTCCACTCCGCCAGCTGGGTGCGGTCGCCGCCATCCCAACCGCCCCCGTGGATGACCACGAGGCAGGGGCGCGGCTTTTGGCGCGCATCCTGGATCGCGCCAGGGCGGTAAAAATCCAGCGGCAAACCCTGGCCACCCGGCTGTGAAAAAACCTCCGTCCGGACCGCGGCCGCGGGCGGCTTGGTCCCGGCATAGAGCCGGCCGGGCGAGAAGGCTCCCTCCCCCAGCCCGCGCCCGAGCCACCAGGCGCTGGCCGCCGGCCGCAGGAAGCCGGGCACCGCCACGGCGCAGAGCGCGAGCGTGACGCCACGGACCGGGCCGGTTGTGGTCAGGACCGCGAGACCGGCGAGGCAGAGGGGTCCGCCCACGAACCAGTGGCCGTATTCACCGGTGGCGATGGCGGTTTTCCAGGCCCACCGCCAGCTGGGCGCCCCGCCGAAGTTCAGGAGGGAAACCAGGGCGAAGGCCGCGGCAAGGAGGAGGAGAAGCCGGGACATGGGCGTCTTGAGATACGAACGGGCCGGTCCGGCAGGCGCAAGCGCCAGGGGGCCGGTTCAGTCGCCGGGCATGACCGTGAAGCGGATCGGGACCATCATGCGGGTGTTGACCTTGCGGCCGGTCTTCATGCCGGGCCGGAAGCGCCATTTGCCCACGCCGTCGACCGCCGCGAATTCGAACCCGGGATGGGTGGACGAAACCACGCGGACGTCGCGGGTATCGCCCTTGCTGTCGACGATGAATTCCACGACGACCTCGGCGCGGTCGACATCCTTCTTCAGCTGGACCGGAAACTGCGGGGGCGGCTGCACGATCGGCTCCGGGACGCGGTCGAGCTGGGAGATGTTGAACAGGTCCTTCATGCCGCCGGCGCGCGGGCCGCCGGGGGCGATCTTCAGGGGTATGCTCGTGAGGCTGCCGGTATCGAGGCCGGTTTGCAGCGGAACGCTCATGTCGAGCGGTTGCACGAAGGGATTGGACAGGTCCACGGCGGAAGGCAGGTCCACAAGCCGCGGCACCATCACGCCCGGATCCAGTTCCACCTGATCCTCCAGCTCCTCGACGGGCTTCTCCTCGTCCTCGGGCAGGTCCGGCATGACCATCTGGATGATGGGGTCATCCTTCACGACAACGACGGGGCGGTGCGCCGGGCGGTCGCCACCTCCCCAAAGCAGCAGTCCGTGCACACTTAGAGAAAACAGGATCGCCGGCCAGCAGAGGCGCGCCGGTTTGGGCAGGCCATGGTAATACCAGTCGCCGGCCCGGCTGGTGGCGCGGGCGAGGTGGCGGACGGGGACCGGGTGGGCGTGCTCGATCTTGAAGGCGTGACGCGGGTAGAACGTCGTTTGCATGCCCTATTTAACGCCTCTTCCGGCCGGCGTGCCCTGCATACCTTGTCAGATGCTGGGCATTTGTTGCAGCCCTACCCTTTGGTCTGCCGGCCATTAGGGATTGCACCGGTCCCCGGGGGTAACCCATGAAGGGCCCGTGCGCCGGCTCGACCAACTCCTCGCCAACCTCGGCTACTGCTCCCGCCGGGAGGCCCGCGGCTGGATCCAGGCCGGCCGGGTGACTGTCCGTGGGCAGGTCACCGATGATTTCGGCGCCAAGGCCGACCCGGCGGACGTCCGGGTGGACGGCGAGCCCCTCGACCACCCCGCCGGCCTGCTGCTCCTGGTGCACAAGCCCGTCGGGCTGGTCTGCTCGCACGACGAGCGCGAAGGCCCGAACGTCTATTCGCTGCTGCCGCCCCGCTGGCGGGCGCGCAACCCGCAGGTCACCAGCATCGGCCGGCTCGACAAGGATACCAGCGGCCTGCTGCTGCTCACCGACCAGAGCGAGCTCGTCCACCGGCTCACCTCGCCCAAGCACAAGGTGCCGAAGGTCTACCGCGCCACGGTGAACGCCGACCTGGCGCCGGCGCTCGTCCCGCTCTTCGCCGGCGGCACGTTGCTGCTGAAGGACGAGAAGTCGCCCTGCGCGCCGGCGGAACTGCGGATCATCTCACCCCGCGAGGCCGAGCTGACCCTGACCGAGGGCCGCTACCATCAGGTGCGGCGCATGTTCGCCAGCCAGGGCGCCGAGGTGCGGACGCTGCACCGCGCGCGTTTCGGTCATTTGGAACTCGGCGACCTTCCGGCCGGTCAATGGCGCGAGCTGCCGCTGGACACTTTCAAAACATGAACGAACTCCCCCTTCTCACCGGCGCGCAGAAAACGAAACTGCGTGGCCTCGGCCAGGTGCTCAGCGACTCGCTCCGGATCGGCCGCCAGGGGCCGACGCCCGCGCTCTTCATCGAGCTCAACCGCCAGCTCGACACCCGCGAGCTGGTGAAGGTGCGCTTCGAGGCGGCGGATCGCGACGAACGCGCCGCTTTGTGCGAAAGAATGGCCGCGGAAACCCCGTGCCTGTGCGTAGGCTCGGTCGGCCGCACGGCGCTCTTCTACCGGCCCCATCCCGATGCCGCCAAACGGCAGGCCCTGCCCGCCTGAGGGGCAATTCCAGGGTTGCGACCAGGGCGCCATCCGCTAGTCTTGCCCTAGTGAATTTCCCTATGAAAACCCGCCTGTTTGCCTCCCTTCTTTCCGTCAGCACCGCGCTGCTGACCGGCTGCAATTCGAACCCGGACGCCCGGGTCACCAGCAACCAGCCCGGACCCGTCGTCGGCAACGCCCTGGGCACCGCCGTCGGGGCGGTCGGCAGCAACGTCGTCGGCCTCGGGGTCGGCATGGTCGAGGGCGCCAAGGACGCCACGAAGTCCACCTTTACCAACGAGCGCCGCGTCATCCGCACCTGGCGCGAGGAGAAGACCTCCGACGGCCGCATCATCAAGGTGCCGGTGGAGATCGAGGTCGACGAGCAAGGCCGGCCGATCGGCGACCCCAAGTAAGCGCCGCGCGCCACGCACCCGCCCGCCTTAACTTTCAACCCAACGCCCGCGACACCCCGCGGGCGTTTTTCTTGGACGGCCATCGGCCGCTCCGCACGCCGCCCAAACCGATACGCCCTCCCCACCCCATGATGAAACATCTCCGCCCGGCCTGGCCGGCTCTCGTGTGCCTGCTGGCTGCGTTGCCATCCCTGTTGTCCGCCGGCCCCTGGGACAACCGTTCCCGCCCGCCCGGGTTCCAGCGCACCCTGAACTATCTCGCGCCCGAACTGCACAGCTACCCGAATCCCGACCTGCAGAAGATCCGCAACAGCATGCTAAACGATGATCTGACCACGACGCTCATCCCCCAGCTACAAAAGTTGCCGCCCTCGACGTGGGAAGCCGAGGGCCAGAAGGCCTTCGATGCCTACGGCGTCCAATACGCGGCGATGAAAAACATCATCCGCCAGACGATGAACGACGCCGAGGGCATCATCCAGACGGTCGAAAGCGGCCAGCGTGTGCCCGATAACCTGGCCAGCCACCCCAATGTCGTGGGCCTCATCGCGCTCAGGTGGCAGCGTCTGAACATCGCCGAGCAAACCTACCAGGCACTGCTTTTTGCCGGCCAGAATCCCGGCAGCGGCTCCGGCGGCACGCACAACTCCGTCCCCGATGTCACTCCGCGCCAGCCGGCCAAGAGTCAGAACCGGATCGACTGGGAGCGCATGCGCGAAACCCGGCGAAAGGCGATCGAGCGGCGCCGCGCGCTCGAGGCGCGCTGGGCGGAGGAGGCCCGGCGCCGCTGGGAGGAGATCAACGAGATCATCCGCTACCTCCGGGGCCTCGGGGCGCAGAGCGCCAATAAATTCCAGACGACCCGCCGTGGTGCTGGTGGCCAGGTTGCCAATCCCGTCCCGCCCGAGCCCACACCCATGCCCGCCGAGCCCGCAGGTGGGCCGGCATCCACCATCGAGGAGATCCAGACGATCGAGGAAGAAATCGAACAGCTGGAGGAAAAAATTGAAGCCGAGGAGTCCGCCCAATTGGAGAAGGCCAAAGTCAAGGTCTACCGCGGCGCCCTGATCCTCCGCCGCGTGCCGGGGCTGGACGACGCCAGCTGGAAGACCGTCAAAAAGGCCCTCGTCGACGTCTATTCCAGTATGCCGGGCGTTTCAGACATGGAGGACAAAGGGGACGAGGTGACCTGGCGCTACAAGACCCTGGCCTTGCCTGCTGGCAATGACTGGGTCGAGGTCGTCCCCGACGGCGAACCAACCGAGGAGGAAGTGGACGGCGAGCCTGCACCGGAGAAGAAGGAAGAACCCAAGTTTGTGGGCAACGGCGACGCCGACATGACCGAGAAGGATGTGCCCGGAAGCGGCCCGGATCCCCAAACCGCCAAACCGGCGCCGAGGCCGAAACCGGCCCCCAAGTCCGAACCCAAACCTGAGCCAAAAAAACCCGAGGCCGTCATGCACGATGGCTATTGGTTCGATCCGACCGACGAGAGCCGGGACGACGACGACCCCTTCGTCTATGTCCGGGTCAATGGCGTGGCCCAGCGCATCCGGCTCTCCCAGGCGCCGGCCGCGTATGGCATCCCGGACGGCCTGACCATCGACCAGATGAGCTGGTATAACGAGCGGCTGCGCAAGCTGGAGAAAAACTACAACAACACCCATCGCAGCAGGGGCGCGAACAGCTCCAACAAGTTCGCCAAGCCGAAGGGCTGACCCGGAACCGGTTGGAACCCACGCTCCGCGCGGGCCCCAACGGTCCCAAAGAAAAAACGCACCCGTTGCCGGGTGCGTTTTGTTTTGAAGTTTGCGCGGATCGCTTACCAGCCGACGGCGGGCTTCGCCTTCGTCTGCTTCGTGATCTGCTTCTCGTCTTCCCACACCGTCAGGCCGGTCTTCACCTGCACCAGCGACATCTGGAACGAGTAGGTGTTCTGCGTCAGCTTGCTGTTGCGGTCGGTCTGCTGGATGAGCTTCGCGTAGAGCGTGAAGTCCGGCACGAGGGTCTTGGCCTTCTTGCCGGTCTGCATCTCCTCGAGCTCGGCCGCCTCGCTGGCGACCACGGCGCGCTCGCCGAGGCCCAGCGTGTTGGTGACGGCGATCTTGCCGGTCTGGGTGAGGCCGACGCGGATCTTTTTGATCAGCAGGTCGGTGTCGACCATGAGCTGGGTGTTGTTGATGATGCGGTCCACCGCGAGGATGGCGGGCGTGCGCGGCGCGTTGTTGAGGGCTTCGCTGGAGAGCAGCGAGGCCAGCAGCTGGTCGGACGCGTTGGCCCAGTCCTGGGTGTTGATGGCCGCCGTGTTGATGACGTCGGGGCCCTTGGCATCCACGGTGCGGGTTTCGGTCGGGGATTCGCAGCCGGTGAGCATCAGCAGCGAGCCGACGGCCAGCACGGAGGCGAACTTGGAAGGAGCGGTCAGTTTCATGATGGGTGAGGGTTACTCGCGGAACTTGAGCCGGAAATCAACCGCCTTGGGCGAGATGGCGACGGTCGAGATGGTGGTGGTCTCGCGGCCCTGCAGCGGGAGGCTCTTCCAGACTTCGTTGGGGGAGTTGACGGACATGCCGTCGACGTCCACCCACTCGAACTTGTAGTTCACCGTGCGCGGGGAGCTCTTGAGGTTCTCGACCGTGGCCTGGATCTTGAGCAGGTTGCCCGAGACGGTGGCCTGGTTGATCGACACCACCCGGACCGTGCCGGCCAGGGTGTTGTCGGTGACGACGCGCTTGTCGGCGACGTAGGTCGGCGTGGCGCGGGACTCGGCGTTCTCGTAGGTGTTGACGTTCTGGCAGCCGCCGAAGAGCAGCGCCAGGGCCGTGACCGCGAGGGCTCCGCCGAGGCGGAGGCAGGAGGGAGTTTTCATTTACTTGAGCACGAAGGAGGAAACGAGCAGCGGCGCGGTGGGCGACGCCGACTTGACGTAGACGACGTTGACCGAGCCGGGGGCCAGGGCAACGGTCTTTTGCACGCCGCCGGCGTCGATGGTGATCTCGCGGCTCTCCGGGGTGGAGACACGGGCATACTGGAACTCCTTGGGCAGCGAGGTCCAGGTGCGGGTGTCGGCGATGTTGGTGGCGGAGTTGATGCCGCCCATGATCAGGCCGGCGGCGAGGCCGGCCCACATGCCGCCGCGGTCCTCGGCGGCCTTCTGCACCACGGCCGCGATGATGGCCTTGGTGGCGGTGGTGATCATCGTCTTGGTGACGATGGCCGGCCACTCGTTCTTGAAGTCGTTGGCGATGACGCTGTCCATGCTGGCGACCGTGGAGGTGTTGACCGTCGTCTCACCGGCCTTGACGCTCAGGCTCGGGATGTAGGATTCGTTGAACTTCAGCTTCGGGAAAGCGGCGCCGACATAGGGCATGCGGCTGCTGACCAGGAAGGTCGGGATGTCGACGCGGACCTGGTCGCGGGCGGCGGCGGTGCCGGTCTCGAAGATCACGTAGGTGACACCCTCAATGGCCTTGCCCTCGGCGGCCGCGGCGGCCGCGTCGAGGTCGGCGCGGACGAAGGTGTTCTCGGGCACCATCGAGGCGACGCGCTCGAAGGACTTGCGGCCGCGCTCCAGGTCGGAGCCGCCTTCGCCGAGCACGGTGAAGAACAGGCCGTCGAGGAACACGGAGTAGGGATTCACGTAGTCGCCGTAGGGCTTCATCGGCGCGATGGACGCGTCGAGGGCGGCCTGCAGGCCGGAGCCGGTCTTCGGGTCGTTGAGCGCCTTGTTGGAATCGTAGGCGGCGGACTTGCCCTTCTCGTCCTTCAGCTCGCCGCGCGCGGCCTTCTCCTGCTCGTCCTGCACGGCGGCGATGCGCTTCTCGTTGGCGGCGACGGCGTCGCGCTGGCGCTGGAGCGAGCGGTTGAGCTCGACGCGGGCCTTGTCCTTGTCGCCGAGGGCGAGGTAGCCGACGGCCTTGTAGGTGTTCATCATCACCTTGTCGTAGGCGCGGCCGCGATACGGCAGGTTGGCCTGGTTGGTCATCGCGGCGCCGAGCTCGGCGCCGACCTTGACCTTGGCCTCTTCTTCCCAGGCGTTGACCTTGGCCTCGGCGGCATCAAAGGCGGCGACGGCGCGGGTGAGATAATGCGTGCGCACCTCCTCCGCAGTCGGCTCGGGGAGCGGCGGCGGGGGCGTCTCGCCCTTCTTGACGGGGGCGGGCGCGGGGCGGATGTCCGGCACCATCGTCGGGTCGGCCATGGCGGCGGTCAGCAGCGTGGCACCCTGCTCGAGGCGGAACACCAGCTCGTCCTTGCTGCCGGCGCTCTTGGCGGCCTGCTGGTCGATCTGGATGACCGAGGAGGCGAAGCTGCCCGTCTTGGTCGAGTTGGTGAACTGTTGCGTCTGCTGTTCGTAGGTGGCGCAGCCGGTGAGCAGGGCGAGCGCGAGGGCGCCGGCAACCTGACCCACCCGGAGGCCCCGGAGGTGCGATGTGGATGTGTGCATGGTTAAACTAGGGGTGATAGACGTGACCTGACCCGGGACGGCCGTCGGATGTTACGACTCGTCCTCTCCTTCCACGAGACGGACGACGGCGCCGCGGTCGATGCCGGTGTCCTCGACAATCTCGGCCTGGGAATTCTGCGGGGTGACGCGCGTGACGCGGACCTTGCCGACGAGGACCTCCTCGCGGCTCTTCTCGCCGGTGTCGGGGTCGACGAGCTCGTCACCGAGCATGTAGACCTCCCAGGTCTGGCCGACCTCGATGCCGGACTGGTCGTTGCGGTTGATCGTCACGATGCGGTCGCGCTTGCCGATGATGCGCGCGGGGGAGACGACATCGGCGGCGCGGACGGCGATCTTCTGGGCGATCTCGCTGACGGCCTGGATCATGAGGTCGTCGGAGGCCTCGCCCACGCGGACGGTGGTGTTTTCCGAGCGGTTCTCGGAATCGCGCTTGGAGACCTTGAAGTTGGCGCTGGCGACGGCGCGCTGGGTGGCGACCTCGGTGATCTTGGCGACGGCGGAGAGCTCGATGACACGGGCGCGGACTGTCTTGCCGAGGGAGGCGAGGCGGCGCTCCTCCATGCGGTCGTTGAACGAGTCCACGCGGATGGTCATGACGTAGTCGGCCTTGTTGAAGGCGAAGGCGCCGCCGGAGGCGGCGGCCTCGGTGGCGAGGGCGTCGGCGTCGGAACGCTCGAGGATCTCGAAGCGGCGGGTGTTGAGCACGCGATCATAGACCTGCGAGTCGAGGGCCTCGATGACGGAGTCGAGCGAGAGCCCGACGCCCTGTTTCTGCATGCGGGCGGCCAGCGAGGGCGTGGCGACCATCTTGGTGATGGCGAGTTTCTTCTTGCCGGTGGACTCCTGGGCGCGGGTGGCCGGCGCGAGGAGGACGAGGGCGGTGAGGAGGGAGAGGAGGATGCGGCCGGATTTCATGGCGGTGGGTGGCTGAAGGTTGGAGGTGAGGGCGGGTTACCAGCCGAACAGGGAGCGGGTCGGGCCGGCGTTGATCGTGATGCCTTCCTTGGTATTCACCTTGAAGCCGCTGTTTTCGAACATCTTCGCCTGGCCCTCGAGGACCTTGACCTGGGCGTCGGTCAGCTTGGCGCCGTTCTTGAGGTCGTTGATGAAGGCGGTGGTCTCCTTCCAGCGGGCGAGGCCGGCCTCGCTCATCTCGAGCCCGACGTTGAGCGTCTGGCCGTTCGTGAAGTTGACCGTGCGCTCCCAGGGCTTGTAGCCCTCGCGCACGACGCGCAGCTTGTGCAGGCCGGCCTTGACGGTGAGCTTGCCCGGGGCGGTGCCGACGGCGAAGCCGTCGACCTCGATGGTGGCGACCGGGGAGACCTTCAGCTTGTCCTCGGACATCCGGACCGTGTTGTCCTTGTCGAGGCGGACATCAGGAATGTAGAGGTCGGCGATCTCGGTGGTAAAGTTGACGGTGACGTTGCCCTGGCCTTCCGAGGTGGTGATGCGGCCGCGGTCGAGCTGGCGCTTGAGACTGGTGGCGACCTTGCCGGCGGCCTCGGCGAGCAGGTCGTTGAGGACGCCGGAGCGGTCGTCGCTGAGACCGCCGGAGCTCTGCTGGACCATCTTGGTGACGCGCACGGTGTCGGCCGCGAGGCTGGCGCCGGTGTTGCCGTCGAGGATCTTGTAGGTGACGCGCGCGGTGCGCTCATCGTTGATCGTCTTCACGCCGTAGGCGTCGATGGTCTGCTTGTTGGAGTCGAACCCGGTGATCGTGACCTGCAGGAGGTGGGTGGCGCCGAGGGCCTGGGCGAGACGGACGGCGGAGGTGCTGTCGGCCATCTGGGCGTCGAGCGCGTTGGCCTGGGCGCCGGGGGCCATGCCGGCCACGGCGTTGAGCGCGGTCTCGCCGCTGATCACGCGGAAGTTGAACTCGGTGACCTTGCCCGTGATGTAATCCTCGAGGGCGCCGAGCTCGTTGGCACCCACTTCCCCGGCCCGGTTGGCCGTGAAGATCGCGACCGTGACGCCGGCCGGCTTTTCCGCGACTTCCGTCACGGTGGTGGTGAAGGTGCGCTCCGTGGTGGTGCGACCGTCCTTCTCCGAGGACTTGGTCTGCACCGTGGTCTTGGCCGGGGCGGTGTTTTGGGCAAAGGCGCAGGTGGCGCCGAATGCAAGAAGGGTGACGAGTAGCTTCAGTTTTGTAGACATGACCGGTTCGGGATTAAGGGGAAACGGGGAGACTCAGCGGCTTATTTCAGCAGATCGCCTGAAAAACCCGGGGACGTTGTGAGGTAAGCACAATACACTACAGGGCCACTAAGTAGATTTCCCATCGGGGAGGCAAGGTAATGAATCAATCCTGCAATCGGCCTGCCCGTCATTAAAGGCTGAAAGCCTAGGGGATTCCCTGAAAACGACCGTCCGCGCCGCGGCTGAAACGCGGCGTTGCACCGTGCGCCGCCCCCGGACAACCATGGATCCGTGACCCTCGCCGCCCTCGGTTGGAACGACTCCCTGGCCCAAGCCTTTGCCCCCTACGCGGCCGAGGGTTGCGAGCCGGCGCGGGTAACCCTCGAACTGAAGGGTTATTGCGAGGTGACCGGCGAGGCCGGCGCCCGCTTGGGGGAGTGCAGCGGCAGATTCATTCACTCCGCCAAGGCCCCGGCCGACTACCCCGCCATCGGCGACTGGGTCGCCGTGACCCCGCAGCCGGGCGATCCCACCCGCGTCGCCATCCAGGCCGTGCTGCCGCGCCGCACCAAGTTCTCCCGCCGGGCCGCCGGCGAGGAGGTGCTCGAGCAGATCGTGGCGGCCAACGTGGACACCGTCTTCCTCGTCAGCTCGCTTGACGGCAACCACCACCTGCACCGCCTCGAGCGTTACCTCGCCGCGGCCTACGCCAGCGGCGCCCAGCCAGTCGTGCTGCTCAACAAGGCCGACCTCGCCGGCGAAGCCGACGCCGAGGAGATCCCCCGCGAGATCACGCGGGCTGCGCCCGCGGTCCCGGTCTTTGTCATCAGCGCCCGGACCCGTCGCGGCCTCAAGGCCCTCGCGCCGTGGCTCCGGCCCGGGCAGACCATCGCCCTGCTCGGCTCCTCCGGCGTCGGCAAATCCACCCTCATCAACCGCCTCATGGGCGACGCCGTGCAGTTCACGCAGGAGGTGCGCGAGGCGGACAACAAGGGCCGCCACACCACCACCCAGCGCGAGCTGCTGGTGACGCCCGACGGCGTGATCATCATCGACACCCCCGGCATGCGCGAGATCCAGCCGTGGGAGGCGGGCGCCGGCCTGGCCGCCGCCTTCGACGACGTCGCCGCCGTGGCCGGCCGCTGCAAATTCCGTGACTGCACCCACACCGTCGAGCCCGGCTGCGCCGTGACGGCCGCACTGGCCGACGGCTCGCTTGAGCCGGCCCGCTGGCAGAGCTACCTGCGGATGCTGCGCGCCACCGCGCACGAGGTGCGCCGCGTGGACCGCCCCGCCGCGCAGCAGCACCGGGCGCAGATGAAGAAGCTCACGAAACAGCTCCGCCGGCGCGTGCACGAGAAGTCGGGGGAGGAGTGATTTTCTCTTTTAAAGCGGGCTCGCCCCTCCTCCACCCCCAGCGTTGACCTCGCGCCCGGCCGCACCAAGCTGCGGCCACTATGTTTACCATTCTGGGAGCGGATGGAAAAGAATACGGGCCGGTGCCGGCCGCCAAGATCCACGAGTGGATCAACGGGGGCCGCGCCAACCTCTCGACCAAGGCCAAGCGCGTCGACGAGGGCGTGTGGAAGACGCTCGGCGAATTCGCCGAGTTCAGCGCGCCGCCCGCGTCCGCCGCCACCCCTGACGCCGCCCCCCCGCCCGCCGCCTCGGCCGCCCCGGACCCGTCCGCCGGCCCCGTCGACGCCAAGGTCTACGCCGCCGAGCTCATTGCCCGGGCCGCGCCGCTGGACATCTTCGGCTGCCTGAGCCGCAGCTTCGACCTGTGGAAGGCGAATCTCCTGCCCCTCGTGGGCGTGACCTTCGTGGTGTTCCTTGTCACCGGCGCCCTCGGCGCGGTTCCGATCCTGGGTGCGCTCGTCAACATCGTGCTCAGCGGCGTCTTTTACGGCGGACTCTATTATTATTACCTCGGCAAGATGCGCGGCGAGCCGCGCGAGTTCGGCGACGCCTTTGCCGGCTTCTCCAAGGCCTTCGGCCCGCTTGCGCTGGCCTCCGTGTTCATCGTGCTGCTGACGATGGCCGCGATGTGCGTCCTTATCGCCCCGTGGGTGATCCTCATGATGGTGACCGGCCAGCAGGGTCAGCCCAACCCGCTGCTTTTCCTCGGCATCTTCGTGTGCGTGCTGCCGGTCATGTATCTTTCGATCGGCTGGACGTTCACCTTCGCGCTGGTGATCGACCAGGGCCTGAGCCCGTGGACGGCGATGGAGGTGAGTCGCCGGGTCGTCACCAAGCAGTGGTTCCGGGTCTTCTTCACCATGCTGTTCGGCGGCATCCTCGCGATGCTCGGCCTCATCGGCCTGATTATCGGCGTGGTCTTCACGATCCCGCTCGCCGTCGGCGCCCTGCTCTACGCCTACGAGGATCTCTGCAATCCGTCGCCGGCGACGACGGCCAATTAATCGCGGGGCCGGCGTCCCTACCCCTGCGCCGCTTTCCGCCCGAGCAGGTGATCCAGCGAAAGCCGGCCCGGCCCGAAGGCGAGCACAAGCAGCGTCGCCAGCAGGAACAGGAACGGCGCCGCGCCGAGGAATTGGTCGGGATCGCTGGTGATCGCCAGCAACGCCTCCCGGTCCGCCGTGGCGTAGGCCACGAGCATGGTGAAGATCAGCGGCACCGCGACCGGCCGCGCGAACAGCCCGAGCGCGAGCAGGATGCCGCCGCCGCCCTCGGTGGCTCCGGCCAGGATCGCGTTGAGCTTGGGCAGAGGGAGACCGAGGCCCCCGAAAAATTCCGCGGTGCGATCAAGGTTCATGAGCTTGCCCCAGCCCGTCTGCGCGAAGGCCACGCCCCAGTAGAGGCGGATGACCAACAGGAGCGGTGATTGGAGGCGGGCGGCCAGGCCGTCGAATGTGGCGAGCAGCGGACGAAGTTGCATGGCCGTGGGAGCAATGGCCGCGGCGGTTATTCCGGGAATTGTGGAGGCGGGGCCACCAGCCCCGCGAGGCATCGGCTTCGAATGTCACAACCCGCGGGACTGATGGTCCCGCCTCCAAGGATTGCCGCTCACCGCCGGCACAGCCAGCCGAGTTCCATCCAGTTGCGGAACCAGCCCTGGACCCGGGCGGCCCAGTCGGCGTGGGATTTCTTCGCCCGCGGGAGGCCGGTCATCAGGGCCTGCTCCAGCGTCCGGCCCGCGCGGAGTGCGGTGAGGACGCGGAAGGCCGCCGGTTCGAGCCGCTTGAAATAGATCTTCCCGTCCAGCCGGTGCACGGCGACGTGCGTGCGCCCGCGCGCCGGCCTTTTGGTTTTCCGGTCCTGGCGCCGGCGCCGCTCCGTCGGGGCGTTGCTGGCGTCGCCGCGCAACAGCTCCGCCTCGCGCTGCTTCACGGCGAGGACGAAATCATCGACCGGATATTCCAGCCGCAGCAGCTGCAGGTAAGGCTGCAGGGCGAGCTTCAGCTTTCCCTGGCGCACCGCCGGCACGGCGCGCAGGTCCCTGGTGGTGAAGACCGGGTTGGACGCGGTGTCGAACACCTCCACCCTCGCCCACTCGAAACGGGCGAGATCGAGGCACAGCGCCGTGTGCGGCTGCGTGAAGCGTGGCTCTTCGCGGATGAATTTCGCCAGGCGTGCCGGCAGGTTGCGGAGCGTGAAGGACGCGGACGGGTATCTGACGAGGTAGGCCTCGGCGAGGCGGATGAATTTTTTGTCGCCGAGCACCGCGCGCAGGCCCGGACAGTCGTCATAGAGGCTGTCGAGCACGCGGAACCAATACATGCGGTTGTAGATCTCGAGCCGCTCGAAGGACGTGAGCCGCTCGTTGGGCTTGGCGATCTGCGCGGCCAAGGCGCTCGTCGGCCGGCCGTCGGTCCAGCGCCGCTGCATGCGACTGTCGTCCGTCAGCGGCCGCGAGACCACGCGCCACATGGCGCGCTGCAGGTTCGCGAGGTCGGCGGTGGAATGGACCTTCGAGGGAGCGAAGCGTTTAGATTTAGCGGGCATGCGCGCAGTCGGTTGTTGGAGGCGGGACCATCAGTCCCGCGGGTTGCGTGCGCGCTTTGCGGGACTGATGGTCCCGCCTCCAACCAAAGCCGCGCGTGCTTCGGCAATGAACTCGTTGGCCTTGAGCGCTTCGTTGTGCACTTCCTCGAACGAGGGGATCTTGTCGTCCCACTCGAGCAGCGTGGCGGTGACGCCGCACAATTTCGTGGCGTGGGCGTAAAGTTTCCAGACCGGGTCGAGCACCGGGTGGTCGTGCGTATCGAGGATGTATTTCTCGAACTTCGTGTGCCCCGCGATGTGCATCTGCGCGACGCGGTGGTGCGGGATGTGGTCGATATAGTCGTAGGGATTGAAGCCGTGGTTCTGCGCCGAGACGTAGATATTGTTCACGTCGAGCAGGATTCCGCAGTCGGCGCGCTCGACGACCTCGGTAAGGAACTCCCACTCGGTCATCTCGGAGACGTGAAACTCGGTGTAGGAGCTGACATTTTCCACCGCGATCGGGATTTCCAGGTAGTCGCGCACCCGGCGGATGTTTGCCGCGGTCTGCTTGGCCGCCGCGACGGTGTAGGGCATGGGCAGCAGGTCGTGCGAATACGTGCCGTCGACGCTGCCCCAGCAGAGGTGGTCGGAGAGCCACGGGGTCTTGGTGCGACGCGTGAGCGCCTTCAGGCGGCGGAGGTGTTCCTTGTTCGGGCCGTCGGCCGCGCCGAAATACATCGCGACGCCATGTTGCACGACGCGGTATTGCGCCAGGATCCGGTCGAGGACCTCAAGCGGGCGGCCCCCGTCGACCATGAAGTTTTCCGAGATGATCTCGAACCAGTCGACCGTCGGCTGGCGGCTCAGGATATGGTCGTAGTGCGGGATGCGCAGGCCGATGCCGATGCCGTAGTCGGTGTAGCCGTTGAATTTATTGGCGGGCATGGAACGGACGGTAAGGCGGCGGAAGGGGCTTTGCGCCCCGACTCGTCATTCAATTGTGGCAGCTGTCGGGGCATAAAGCCCCTCCCACCGAAAAAGTCAGCAACCGAGCGGCAAACAAAAGGAGGCCGGGGGTGACCCGGCCTCCGTGAAACCGATGAACCCGGACTCAGCCCTTCTTGGGCTCGTCCTTCTTCTTGTCGTCCTTGGCGTGGGCCGAGTTGCAGCCGCCCTTGCCCTTGCAGGAATTCTTGCCCTTGCAGCCGTTGTCGCTGGAGCCGCAGCCGCCCTTGCCCTTGCACTCGTTCTTGCCCTTGCAGTCATGGGCCTTGCCGTCCGCCTTGCCGCTGCAGCCGTCCTTGCCTTTACAGCTGTCCTTGGCCTTTTCGGTCGAGGGGGCGGTGGTGCCGGCGTCGGCGGCATAGGATTTCGCCGCGAGGGCGCCGAGGTAGAGGCCCGCGATCGCCGCGGCCGTGATGATGGTCTTGGAGGACTTGTTCATGTGATGCTGATTTTGGGTTCGGGTTGCCCCCGCCGGGGTGGCGGGAGGTTCGCAGCCAATCGGCTGGTCGGGATAGGAGCACCGATCCCGGGGGTTATTCCAGAAAATCAGGCGGCTTGTCGACCAAGCATCATTCCCTTGCGACGAATCGTCCTATCCTCCGGCCAGTTGGCGGTTGCGCGCGCCGGGACGCACGGCCAGAAATCCCCCATGCGCCTCCCCTGCCGCCTGCTTGTCACCGGTGCCGCCCTGCTCGCGGCCACCCTCGCCCCCGCCAAGACCCTCGTCCACGCCGGCTCGCTCATCGACGGCCGCGCCGACACCGTCCGCCGGGCCGTCACCGTCACCATTGAGAACGACCGCATCACCGGCCTGGCCGACGGCTACACCGCGCCGGCCGCGGGCGACACCGTCATCGACCTGAAAAACGCCACCGTCCTGCCCGGCCTGATGGACATGCACGTCCACATCACCGGCGAGCAGTCGGGCCAGGCGGGCTACGCCGAGCGCTTCTACCTGAACCCGGCGGATGTCGCGCTCCGCGCCACCACCTACGCGAAGAAGACCCTGCTCGCGGGCTTCACCACCGTGCGTGACTGCGGCGCCGGCGACAAACTCAACCTCGCGATGCGCGACGCCATCGCCAAGGGCTGGGTGGACGGCCCGCGCATCTTCGCGGCCGGCAGCGTGTCCACCACCGGCGGCCACGGCGACGGCACCAACGGCCTCAACTCCAGGATCCAGCACCTGCTCGACGAGGAGGCGAACGGCATCGCCAACAGCCCCGACGAGATCCGGCGCGTCGTGCGCCAGCGCTACAAGGACGGCGCCGACTTCATCAAGATCGCCGCCACCGGCGGCGTGCTCAGCCTCGCCAAGAGCGGCCAGGCCCCGCTCTTCACCGAGGACGAGGTCAACACCGTCGTGCTCACCGCCAAGGACTACGGCCTGAAGGTCGCGGCCCACGCCCACGGCGACGAGGGCATGCAGCGCGCCATTCGCGCCGGCGTCGCCTCGATCGAGCACGGGACCTACATGTCCGACGAGACCATCGCGCTCATGAAGCAGCACGGCACCTATTACGTGCCGACGATCAGCGCCGGCCGGTTTGTCGCCGAGAAATCCCGGATCGACGGCTACTTCCCGAGCATCGTGCGCCCCAAGGCCGCCGCCATCGGGCCGCTCATCCAGGCCACGTTCCAGCGCGCCTACGCCGCCGGCGTGAAGATCGCCTTCGGCACCGACCAGGGTGTGGCCCCGCACGGTGACAACGCCAAGGAGTTCATCTACATGGTCGAGGCCGGCATGCCCGCGATGAAGGCCATCCAGTCCGCGACCCTCGAGGCCGCGAAGCTGGTTGATGCCGAGAAGGACCTCGGCACGGTCGAGGCCGGCAAGATCGCCGACCTCGTCGCCGTCCCCGGCGACCCGCTCGCCGACATCAGCCTCATGACGAAGGTCAGCTTCGTCATGAAGGCCGGCAAGGTCTACAATCAGTAAAGCCGCGCCCGGCCGGAAATTAAAACGGCGTCCCACACCCGCGGGACGCCGTTTTGCATAACACACACGAACGCCGGGTTGAACCCGGGGAGTCTTAGAATTCCTTCTTGAGGTTCAGATAGACGAACCGGCCAATGTTGTTGTGCGTCCGGGTGTCGTAGCTGTCGTTGAACGAACCGGCGGCAAACGGGGCCAGCTTGTCCAGCAGGTTGTTCGCGCCGAGCGTGACGGTGAGGCCGCCGAGGTAGCCGTTCTCGCGCCCGAACTTGTAGCTGACCTGCATGTCGAGCGTCGTCCAGGCCGAGACCCGGCGGAGGCCGCCGACCTTGGGTTGCGAGACATCGGCGAGGAACGCGGCGAAGGCCGGGTCGGACTTCGGCGTGCCGGCGTCGAAGAATTCCTTCATCTTCGGCGACATCACGAACAGCGGATCGTCCTGGAACGAGCCGATGTAGTTCAGCGTCACGCGGGTGCTGAAGCGCTTCCAGTCCCAGCGGGTGCCGAGGTTGCCCTTCCACTTCGGGATGCTGCCGGGTGAGATCGGGTCGCCGGCGGTGCTGATCGACTTGCCGAGGTAGCTGATGATCGGCTCGCCGGGGCCGCTGCCCTGGTCGAAGGTCACGAACTGGTTCGCCGCGCCGAGGAAGGCGAAGCTGCCCCAGCCGGTCGTGTCGAGCGTGTAGGTCACGGTGTATTCGATGCCCGCGACCTCGCGGGAGGCGATGTTGAGGAAGTCCGAGAGCACCGCGCCGCGGTTGCCGGGGGCGGCGGCGAAGGTGCCCTGGCTGTTCAGGCGGCCGTTGGCCGAGCGGCGGATCTGCGCGGCAAAGGGTGCGTTCGGATTGATCGTGCTCGCGTCGCCCGGGACGAAGCCCGGGCCCTGGCCGGCGGCGTTGGCCTTCAGGATGGCGTTGGCGTTGTTGGCCACGATGCCGTCGACCTTGATGTTATAGAAGTCGACCGAGAAGGAGAGGTCCTTCCGCGGCTGGGCGACCAGGCCAAGCGACCAGGCCTTCGAGGCCGCGGGCTGGAGCTCCGGGTTGCCGCGGATGACGATGGCCGTCTGGGCGGTCGTGGGGAAGCCGAGCGGATCGGTCAGCGTCGGGTTGCTCGTGCCGGGCGTGCCGAAGACCGTGGCCGAGGTCGGGGCGAGGAAGCCCTTGCTGTAGGTCGCGCGGAACTTGTAGTCCTTCGTCGGCGAAAACTGCAGGTTCACGCTCGGGTTGGTCTTGTCGTAGGAGCGCGAATCGTAGAGCCCGGTCGTGCCGTTGGTGCCCATGACGGTCTGAAGCTCCTTGCGGGCGAGGCCGCCGATGCTGAGGTCGTGGATCCAGGGGCGGGCGTTGGCGCCGCCGATGAGCGGCACCTTGATCTCGGCGAAGAGCGAGCGGCTCCGGTCCTCGCTGTAGGTGTCGGTGAAGGCGTTGAGGCCGAGCACCGAGCCGGACGCGTAGAGGTCGTCCGCGTCGAAGCGGGTGTCACTGTAGGTGTAGTCCATGCCCGCGGCGAAGCCGACGGGACCGGCCGGCAGCGTGAGGAGCGAGCCGGAGACGTGGGCGTTGTAGGCGTAGCCGAGGATGTCGTTGAGCTGGCGGGCGGTGACCTCGGCGGCCTTGAGGGCCTTGGCGTTGTCCCAGGTGTGGGTGACGCCGTTGACCACCGCGCTGCCGGCCGAGTTGGCCAGGGCGAAGGGGTTGAAGCGGCCGGCTTTCACCTCGGCGTCGAGCTTGGGCAGCGAAGGCACGCCGGCGTCGAGCTGGCGGAACTGCTCGTTGTTGACCGTGTAGGAGGCCTCCCACTTCCAGCCGCTGGCGCCGATCTCGCCGCGCAGGCCGACGAGGTATTTGAAATCATTGAAGACCTGCTCGTTCGTCCGGTTGCCCAGCTCGACGGAGCGGTAGCGGACAAAGTCGGTATCATCTTCGAGTAGCCGGCTCGCGCCGAGCAGCTCGTTGTAGGGGCCCCATTGCATGAGGCTGCCGTTCGCCGGCCCGAGGACCGGATCGACCGACAGCGCGAAGGGCGCCGGGGCCAGGCCGTTGAGCGAGCTCAGCTTGGAATAGAGGCCGGTGGCGAAAAGCTCGAGGGCCTTGCCGCGGATCTGGTGCTCGAGGCTGAAGTAGAGCGAATTCCGCTTCTGGCCGGGGGCCGAGGGGGAGTAGTCGCGGAAATTGAACAGCTGGTTCGAGCTGAAGGTGTTCTGGTCCATGGCCACGTAGTCGCCGGGGCCGGTCGGGGTGGCGCCGGCGCCGAAGCCCGGCCGCAAGATCACCGTGCCGAGGGCGGCGGAGGTGACGTTGCCGGCGAAGGTCGGCGAGCCGCCGTTGATGCCGCCGAGCGGACGGCCGTCCACCTGCGCGGAGTTCGGGCGGTCGCCGGCGAAGATCGTGCGGTTCTTGAAGTAGCTGCCGGCGACGACCACGGCGGTCTTGTCGGTCTTGGCGCCGGTCACGAACGACGCCTGGAAGGTGTCGCGGCCGCCCGGCGTGCGGGTGGCGCCGCCGCCCTGCAGGGTGACCTCGAGGCCGCTGTAGTTTTTCTTGAGGATGACGTTCACCGCGCCGCCGATGGCGGCGGAACCGTAGATGATGCCGGCGCCGTCGCGCAGGACCTCGATGCGCTCGATCGCCTCGAGCGGGAGGAGCTGGAGGTTGGCCCAGGTGTTGTTGCCGGCCGGGCGGCCGTCGAACAGCACGAGAGTCTGGCCGGCGCCCTGCCCGCGCAGGCTCACGAACGTCGAGCCGTTGCCGCCGTTGGAATCGTTCTCGGTCGCGCCGGGGTTGCCGACGAACGAGGGCAGGCTGCGCAGCGCCTGGATCGGCGTCATCGCGCCGGTGGCGCGCAGCTCGGCCTCGGAGAAGATCGCCACGGGGGCGATCGGCTCGGCCGTGGGCTGCGGGATGAACGAGCCGGTGACGGTGTATTTGTCGAGCTGGAGCGATTCCTCCTCGGAGGAACGGACCGGCGACTGGGCCAGAAGAAGGCCCGGGGCCGCCAGCAGCGCGACACAGCGCGCGAGGATTTCTTTGCGGGGGATGCTTGGGATCATGGTGGTTGGTGTTCGGGGGAGGATGCAGCGCGCCCGGGGGGCGGTTGCGTTCGAGGCGCCCAAGACGGGCGAAAGGGCGGTTGCCTCAAGGGCGTTGCGGCGAGGCGTTCGCCGGCGCGACCATCCGTTCACCGCCCGACCCGAGGGCGCGGCGCAGTTGCTCGCGGTAGGTGCGGCTCACGCGCAGCACGGTGCCGTCGGTGAGCTCGAGGCGATAGTCGCCGGAATGGATCGACTCGAGCCGGCGGACGAAGGCGAGGTTCACGATCGCGGACTTGTGCACGCGGATGAACCGGCCCGGCGGCACGCGGCCGAGGAAACCGCCCATCGTCTCGCGCACGAGGGCGTTGCCGGCGGCGCTGTGGATCTTGAGGTAGTCACCCTGCCCCTGCACCCACTTCACCTGGCCGGTCCTGAACACGTGCAGCTCCGTGCCCGATTTCGCGATGAGCTGGTCCGGCGCCGGCACAACGGGTGCCGGGCGGGCGGCCGCCGGCCAGTGCCGGAGCAGGCCGTCGACCAGCGCGAGGAGCGAGGCCATCGTCGGCTGCGCGCGCTGCCGGCGCGCCCGCGCCAGCGCGAGGTGGAAACGCTCGTCCGTGTAGGGCTTCAACAGGTAGTCGACGGCGTGCAGCTCGAAGGCCTGCAGGGCGTGGCCGCCGTGCGCGGTCACGAAGATCACCGCCGGACGCCGGCCGACCGGCAGCCGCCGCAGGATCTCCGGGCCGGTCAGGCCCGGCAGCTGCACGTCGAGAAACACGAGGTCCGGCATGGTATGCTGCAGCAGCGCAAGCGCGGCGTCCCCGTCGGCGGCCTCGCCGGCGATGGCGATGTCGGGCTCGGCGCCGAGCAGGCGCCGGAGCGCGGCGCGCGCCAGGGGCTCGTCGTCGATGATGACGGCATTCAGCGGGGTCATGGGCGCGGCGGCGGTCTACAGCGGGATTTCCAGCGTCACCGTGAATCCCTCCGGATGGTCGGGGATGTAGGCGAAGCGCGCGTCGTCGCCATAGAGGCCGAGCAGGCGCCGGTGCACGGAGCGCAGGCCGAAGCCGCTGCCCGCCGCCACAGGCTCGGATTCCGCCGCCGGATCGTTGCGCACGACGACGTGCAGGCGGTCGTGGCCGCGGGTGACACGCAGCACCACGCGGCTGGCGCCGGTGCGGCGCGCGACGCCGTGCCTCACGGCGTTCTCGACGAGCGGTTGCAGGAGCAGGTTGGGGACCGGACAAACCTCGGCCCCGGGATCGACCTCGATGGTGGCCTGCAGGCGTTCGCCGAAGCGGAGCCGCTCGAGGTCCAGGTAATACTCGATGAACCCGATCTCGCGGGCCAGCGGGACGAATAGGGTGGCGGTGTTTTCCAGCATGATGCGGTGCATTTGTCCGAGTTGGGTGAGGGCGCGCAGCGCCTGGTCGTTCTGCTGCAGGCGCACCAGCGCGCTGATCGAGTTGAGCGCGTTGCCGAGGAAGTGCGGTTGCACCTGCCACTGCAGCCGGTCCAGTTCTGCGGCGGCCGGGCGGGCCTGGGGCGCGCGTGCGGCAAGTCGCAGCGCGGGATTCACGCCGCGGCCGGGTTTGCCCCAGACGGGTTCGGGTCGCAGCATGGAGCGGTCAGGGCTGGGTCCGCCGCGCGCTGCGGGCGGACGGCGGAGCGGTGACGGTGATCCGGCGGCATTGGGAAACGAAACCGTTCCGGTTGCGCGCGGTGAGCACATAGGTCGTCGTGACCCGCGGCGCGACTCGCACGCGGTTGCTGGTGACGCTGCCGACGTCCGGGGTGACCGAGACCTCGGTGGCGTCGGCGACGGACCAGTTCAGTTCGGTGCTCGCCCCGCGGCCGATCACGGCCGGGCCGGTCACGCGGAAGGTGTGGATCGACGGCAGCCGGCCGGACCCCGGGACGGCGGCGGCCGGCAGGGCACCTGTCCATGCGGCGCCGAGCACCACCGCGGCCCGCACCAGCCGGAGGAGAAAACGACCGCGGCGCGCGTTCATTGCAGGAAGGAGCGTGCCGGCGGCCAGAACTCGGCCGCGCCGCGCAGGCCGTGCACGGCCACGGCGAAGGTGCAACGCAGCGTGCGCCAGAGGCGCGACGGCCGCGGCCGGATCGGGGAACGGGTGATTCTCGTCATGTCCCGAGAATACCGCGTGGCGGCTGCGCCGGCTAATGCCCGGTTGTTGGAGCCGTCATGCCGGACCGGCATTTCCCCTCTGAGGGCAACACCCGGCCGGGACTATTTTCGTTCGGCCCGCGAAACACGCCGTTCGGCGCGCTCGCGAACGCCGGTGACGGCGCGGCGCGCCTCGACCGCGATCAACCCGGCCAGCGACCGCGCGGCATCCGAGCCGGTCTGGTAGGCGACAAAGAGGTCCAGCGTCACGCCCGGCGGCTTGAGCCTGATGTAAACCACGCCCGGATACGGCTGGTTCATCGCGAAATTGCCCGCGATGCCGACGCCCATGCGCTTGATGCCGGCGGTGATCGCCTCGGGGATGCTGGCCCCGAAGGCCGTGATCCGCGGCGTGAAACCCTTTTCGCGACAGGCCGCGATGAACGCGTTGTCCCGGCCCGGGGCGGACTCCGGCGAGAGGCTGATGATTTCCTCGTCACGCAGGTCCTCCAGCGCGACCGCGCGCTTCTTCGCCAGCCGGTGGTTGACGGGCGCCAGCACCAGGGCGGAAAACTGGCACACCTTCTCCAGGGTGACACCCGGGATGCCGGGGTATTCGCCCGGCCCCAGCACCGCAACGTCGAGGCGGCCCTCGCGCAAATCCATGACGAGCTGGCCGCTGGTCGACTCGACGACGGAAAAGGTGGCGGCGGGCCCCATCTTTTCAAAGGCCGGCGCCAGCACGCTGGCCCAGGTGCCCATGGTGCCGTAATAGCCGACGCGCAGCGTCGCCGGGGCGGACACATCCTCGCCGCGCGCGCAGCGCAGCGCCTCATCGAAGGCCGCCATCGCCTTGGTGCCGTGCTCCTTCAACGCCGCGCCCGAGGCCGTGAGCCGCAACCCGCCCGGATGCCGGACGAACAACGGCTGCCCGACCGCCTGCTCCAGCTCGCGGATCTGCCGGCTCAGTGCCGGCTGCGTGACGCCGAGCCGCCGCGAGGCCGCGGAGATGTTCAGGGTTTCCGCCGCGACGACAAAGGTTCGGAGATGACGTAATTCCATGGGGAGGGGTGGACACCCCAACGGAAACTTGGTGCGCCCGCACTCACGTGCGAAGTCGCAAACAAGCCAGCCCGGGCCCGTTGACAAGCCAATGCACCTCCGACTAGCCGAACGGCCAAGTGCCGGCCACGCGACGAGACGTGCGGTTCAAACGATCAAACGTTTCACAAACACGGTGTCCCGTGCTACTGATGCGATTAACAAATCTGGTGATCCGCCCATCGACATTTCCCATCATGCCCATGAGTTCCGTGCTGTCGCTCAGTGGCTGTCCGCTCCGCCCCCATCAGTCCCACTGCCGTCCTCCGTCAGTCGAACTTTGCTACGGCGGGCACCGACGGGCTTGTTCCTCCGAATCATGCCGTAGATCCAAAGCGCGATCCAAAAACAGCCGCGCCGCCCTCGAGCATGAACAATACTGAAACGATTTGAGGCATCTGCCGCCTCAAATAATCCGGTCAATCAGCGCCTCGCCCTTCTCGAAGCGGCGGAGGTTCTCGAGGAACTGTCTGACCAGCTTCACGTCCTGGTCGCCGGTGCCGCCGCCGAGGTGGCAGGTGATGAAACAATTCGGCGCGCTCCACAGCGGATGCGCCGGGGGCAGCGGCTCGGGCTCCATCACGTCGAGGTAGGCGGCGTTGACGTGGCCGGATTTGAGCGCGGCGATGAGGGCGTCCTGATCCACCGTGGAGCCGCGGCCGATGTTGTAGAAGCGGGCGCCGGGCTTCAGCCGGGCGAAGCGGGCCGCATTCATGAAGAATTTCGTCCCCGCGGTGTCCGGCAGGATGTTCACCACATGGTCGGCTGCCGCCAACGCGGCGGACAGGCCGGCGTCGGTGACGGTCGTGACACCCTCGTCCCCGCGGGGGGTGCGACGGTAGGCAGTCACCTGGCAGCCAAAAGGCGCGAGCAGCTCGGCCAGGCGCCGGCCGATGGTGCCAAACCCGAGGATCAGCACGTTCTGGCCGGTGATGACACTGGCGGTGAAGCGGTCCTCGAGGTAGCGCCACTCCCGCGGACCGTCCTGGTTGCGGAGCTGGGCCGGCAGGTTGCGCGCGAGCGCGAGCATGGCGGCGAGCATCTGCTGGGCGCAGGGATCGGCGAAAACCTGCGAGGAACTCGTCACGAGCGTGCCGCGGCCGGTCATGGCGGCGCGGAATTCCGGGGTGTCGTAACGCGTGTAGCCGGCGGTGGTCAGCGCCACCCAGCGCAGGCCGGTGAGCCGCGTGACGTCGCCGACGTCCGGCTGCCCGAAGGCGATGTCCGCCCCTTCCAGCGAAGGATCGGAAGCGCCCGCCGCCAGGACGGAAGCCGAGGATTTCGGGGAGAGGACAAGCTTGTGCCCGGCGGCCGCGAGACCCTGCTTGAAAAGTTCGAGGGCCTCGGGACGGAAGCCGTGGTTGGTCCAGATCGTCTTGCTCATGCGTGGTTCATGACGCCGCGACGGAGACCTAGCGGCAAGATTGAATATGGGATTGATGGTGGAAGCGTCTTTATGCCCCGACAAGAACGCCACACCGCGCACAAGTCGGGGTATAAAACCCCTCCCACCAAAACAAAAACCCGCGCCTTGCGGCGCGGGTTTGCGGGACGTTGAACTCACCAGATCTTCGTGCGTTTCTCCGGGGCGACCCACATCGGGTCGCCTTCCTTCACACCGAAGGCCTCGTAGAAGGGCTCGAAGTTGACGAGCGGGCCGACGGCGCGGAAGCGGCCGGGCGAATGCGAGTCGACCTCGACGCGGCGCTTCTGCTCGTTGTCGCGGATGTTGGTGCGCCAGACCTGCGCCCAGGAAAGGAAGAAGCGCTGCTCGGGCGTGAAGCCGTCGATCCGCTTGCGCTCCTTGCCCTTCAGCGAGCGCTGCAGGGCCTCGTAGGCGATGGAGACGCCGCCGAGGTCGGCGATGTTCTCGCCGAGGGTGAGCCGGCCCTTCACCGTCAGGCCGGGCAGCGCCTCGTAGGCGTTGTATTGGTCGACCATCTTCATGGCGCGGGCCTCGAAGGCCGCGGCGTCCTCGGCGGTCCACCAGTCGGTGAGGTTGCCGTCGGCGTCGTAGCGGCGGCCCTGGTCGTCGAAACCATGCGTGATCTCGTGGCCGATGACGGCGCCGATGCCGCCGTAGTTGACGGCATCGTCGAGCGTGAAGTCGAAGAACGGCGGCTGCAGGATGCCGGCGGGGAAGTTGATGTTGTTGCTGGTGGGCCGGAAGTAGGCGTTCACCGTCGGGGGCGTCATGGCCCACTCGGACTTGTCCACCGGCTGGCCGAGCTTGGCCAGGTTGCGCTTCACCTCGAACTCGCTCGAGGCGCGGACGTTGGCGAAGTAGTTGTCCCGGACGACGGGGACGGTGGCATAGTCCTTCCATTTCTCGGGGTGGCCGATGTTGGCGTAGAAGCGCTCGAACTTGGCGAGGGCCTTCTGGCGGGTCGGCTCGGTCATCCACTCAAGCTTGGCCAGGCGCTCCTTCATCACGGCGGTGATGTTGGCGATCATCTCGGCCATGCGGGCCTTGGCCTCGGGCGGGTAATACCGGGCAACGTAGAGCTGACCGAGGGCCTCGCCGATCTGGCCGTCCACCACGCGGACGGCACGCTGCCAGCGCGGCTCCTGCGCGGGCGTGCCCTGGAGGACGGTGCTGTAGAAGTTGAAGATCTCCTGCTCGAACGGGGCGGAGAGATAGGGCCCGGCGTTGCGGAGGATCTTGTAGCGGAGATAGACCTTCCAGTCGTCGAGCGGACGGGCGGCGAGCTGGGCCGACACGCCCTCGAAGAACTTCGGCTGGCCGACGATGATCTCGGCGGCGGCGGGACCGCCGATGCCGCGCTCGGCCAGGTAGGCGGCGAAGGGGAAGGCCGGCAGCTTCGCGGCGAGTTCGGCCGTCGGCATCTTGTTGTAGTTGGCCAGGCGGTCGCGGAGCTCGACGGGGGTCTTGGCGTTGGTGGCGAGGGCGGTCTCGACCGCGAGGATGGTCTTCGCGCCGGTGGCCGCGGCCTCCGGCGTGGCGCCGGCGAGACCGAGTATCTTGGTCACGTGGGCGAGGAAGGCTTCGCGGAACTTTGCGTGCTTCTCCTCGAAGTAATAATCCTTCGACGGCAGGCTGAGGCCGCCCTGGAAGGCGTAGAGCGCGTTGATGTCGCTCTGTTTCTGGTCGGCGCCGACGCCGACGGCGAACAGGCCGCTGACGCCCTGGTTGTGCAGCACGGCGAGCGTGTGGGCCAGGTCGGTCAGGCTGCCGATGGCCTCGACCTGCGCGAGGTCGGTGGCGACGGGCTTGGTGCCGGCGGCGTCGATGGCGGCGGTGTCCATCGCCGAGGCGAAGAAGTCGCCGACCTTCTGCTCGACCGAGCCCGGCTCGTGCGACTTGGCGGCGGCGGCCTCGAGGATGGCCCTGAGGCCGGCCTGGTTGTATTCATCCAGCTGGGCGAAGGCGCCCCAGCGGGACTTGTCGGCCGGGATCGGGTTGTCCTTGGACCAGTTGCCCCAGGCGTAGCGGGCGAAGTCGGCGCGCGGGTCGACGGTGGTGTCCATGTAACCGGGGCTGAAGCGCGGGACGGGCGGCAGGTCGGCGGCGGCCAGCGGCAACGCGGCGGCCAGGCCGACCAAGGCGAGGATAAGGCGATGGTGTTTCATAGGGGGATTCGGTCAGCTAGTGGGAAATCAATCCCGTTGGCAATGGTCGGCGCCGGTGCCCAAAAGGCCGCGATGTCGCCGAAGCCGAAAACGGCGACCTAGCCAACGGGATCAGCGATCCCGCCCCAGGCCCAGCGCCTCCGCCATCTCCGGGGCGGCGAACATGCCGCCGCCGTCGTGGCCGATGCCGGGGGTCTCGACCTTGCGCCAGTTGAAGGCCCAGCCGCGCTCGGCCGCCAGTTTTTGCGCAAATTCAAAGCAGGCCCGGCCGCGGGCCAGCCGGTGCGGACCCTGCTGCAGCGCCTCCGGCGACTTGTCGAGGTTGGCCGAGTCCGTCAGGATGTCGCCCGTGCCGAGGTAGAGCGTGAGCGGCGCGGCAAGGTAGCGGCGGAGGGCGGCCTCGTCGCCGAGCCCGGCCGGCAGCGCGCCGAAGCCGTAGCCGAACTTCCAGTCGGTGCGCGGGAACAGGTGGCTGCCGGGATTGCCGGCCACGATGCGCTGCGCCTCGGTCGGGTAAAAGGCCGCGAAGCGCGCCAGGAACTGTCCGCCCGCCGAGTGGCCGAGCAGGTAATAGGGCAGGTCGGGCTTCCCCTCCCCCGCCCGGAGCGCGGCAAGCAGCTGGGGCACCAGCGCGAAGCTCCAGGCCTCGCGCGGCCGGAGCGCGCCGTCCTTGTCCAGCAGGTTGCCGCGGATATAGGCGTCGGGCGGAAACCGCTCCCGGTCGAAGAGCGGCGCGGCGACGATGACCTTGAACCGCTCGGCGACGGCGATGGCGAAGTTGCGGTAATCCTCGGCGTTGCGGCCGATGCCGTGGAAGACCAGCACGAGCGGCCCGTCCTTGTAGAGCGACGGCTTGTAGGTGAAGACCTTGATGACGCCGCCGGTGGTGGGGATGTCCTGCGCCGAGGCGCCGGCCGGCAGGGGGGCGGCGTGAAGGGTGAGCGCGAGGGCGCAGGTGATCAGGGCGGCAAGGAGTTTCATGGGATTGAAAGGTGGAACCCGGCCTCCGGGCGGGTTGCTTGGATCATGAAAGCGCGTCCGGAGGCCGCGCTCCACCCTTGGAAGCCCCGAGCATGATCCGCGCGCCCTTCTCGCGGTCGAACTCGCCCTCCCACATGGCGACGACGACCATGGCGACGGCGTTGCCGCAGAGGTTGGTGACGGCGCGGGCCTCGGACATGAAGCGGTCGACGCCGAGCAGCAGGGCGATGCCGGCGACCGGGATGTGGCCGACCGTGGCCAGCGTGGCCGCGAGGGTGACGAAGCCGCTGCCCGTGACGCCGGCGGCGCCCTTCGAGGTGACCAGCAGCACGGCGAGGATGCCGAGCTCCTGGGCCAGCGTGAGGTCGGTGTTGGTCGCCTGCGCGACGAAGATGGCGGCCATGGTCAGGTAGATGCAGGTGCCGTCGAGGTTGAAGGAGTAGCCCGCCGGCAGGACGATGCCGACGACCGGCTTGGCGCAGCCGATCTCCTCCATGCGCTGCATCATGCGCGGCAGCACGCTCTCGGAGGACGAGGTGCCGATGACGATGAAGATCTCCTCCTTGATCCAGACGAGCAGGCGCCAGAGGCTGAAGCCGTGGAAGCGGGCGACGAGCCCGAGCACGACGAAGACGAACAGCGCGCAGGTGACATAGACGCAGGCCATCAGCTTGCCCAGGGAGAGGAGCGACCCGAGGCCGTATTTGCCGACGGTGAAGGCCATGGCGCCGAAGGCGGCGATGGGCGCGACCCGCGTGACGAAGCCGACGATGCCGAAGAACACGTGCGAGACCTCGTGCAGCATCTCGCGCACCGGCCGGCCGCGCTCGCCCAGCCGGGAGAGGGCGAAGCCGAAAAGCAGCGCCAGCAGCAGCACCTGGAGCAGGTCGCCGTCGACGAAGGCGCTGACAAACGTCGCGGGGATGATGTGCAGCAGCCAGTCCACCGTGCTGGCGTGGCTGGCGGCGGCGGTGTATTGCGCGACGGACTTGGCGTCGAGCGTGGCCGGGTCGGCGTTGATGCCGGCGCCGGGCTGGACCCAGTTGACGACCACCAGGCCGATGACGAGCGCGACGGTGGTGATGACCTCGAAGTAGATCAGCGCCTTCACCCCGACCCGGCCGACCTTCTTCATGTCGCTCAGGCCGGCGATGCCCACGACGACGGTCGTGAAGATGATCGGTCCGATCAGCATCTTGATGAGCTTGATGAACGCGTCGCCAAGCGGCTTGAGCTGCGCGCCGAGCTCCGGGTTCTGCCACCCGAGCAGGATGCCGGCGATGATCGCCAGCAGCACCTGCACATAGAGCGAGCGGAGGAATTTCATGGGGTGGAGCGGGTGCTAGTGGAGGCGGGGTGCCCTCACCCCGCAGGACAGATGCTAAAGCGGGGTGAGGGCACCCCGCCTCCAGCAGACATGGTCGCGCTCAGAACTGGCGGGTGAGCTGCAGCGACCAGGCGCGGCCGCGGGCCATCAGGTTGTAGACCGAGGGATCGTAGCCGCGGGAGTCGCTCGAAAGTGGCGGCTCCTTGTCCAGCAGGTTGACGACACCGACGCGCACAGCGGTATTGCCGATCCACTTGTTCTTCGCGCGGAAGCGGTAACCGACATAGGCGTTGTAGCTCATCGTGTCAGAGACGAGGTAGCGGTAGGTCTGGGCACCATTGTTGACGTAGGGCACGATATAGGAGGGCGAGCCGAGCGATTCGTAGACGCTCTGGGTCGTGGTGGCGCCCGAGTCGGTATAGTCGCCGGTGTAATAGGCCGAAAGGCCGGCCGACCACTGCTGCTTGCGCCAGGTGAGCGTCGTCGTGCCGCGCCATTTTGGGGTGGCGCCGCCAGCGGCGTTGGACCAGCGCAGGTCGCTGCGGGCGGCGCCCGCGGAGTTGTAGGTGTGGAAGTCGTTCAGGTAGGTCCAGGTGCTGTTCACCGTGAAGTTGCCAATCGCCAGACGCGGGAACTTGTAGGTGACGTCAAAATCGTAGCCGTTCACGAACTCCTCGGAGCGGTTAAAATAGGTGGTGCGGAGGATGTCGATCCCACCGACGACGGCGCGCTGGTTGTCCGGCGTGCGCGTGGCGTTGTAGGCGGCGAAGAAGTCGCGATCGGCCTGGGTGACAGGCAGACGGACTACGGCGCCATTGCCCTGGTAGGCGGAAGTGCCCGAGCCGAGGTCGATGCTGCCGATGGCCTGGCCGGCGGCCAGCGCGGCCTGGGTGGCGGCAATGAGCGCGTCGCGGTCGTCGTTGATCGAGCCCGACGAGGCGATGACGTCCTTCTGCCGGATCTCCCAGTAGTCGGCGGAGAACGACAGGCCCTTGACGAACGGCACCTCGACGACGAATCCGGCGGACTTGCCGGTGGACTTCTCGGGCTGCAGATCCGGGTTGCCGGAGGCGATGCTGCGGCGGTTGGAGGCGCCGTCGGTGACGAGGCCGGTGACGGCGCTGCGGTAGCTGTCAACACTGCCGGTGACGGTGCGGATGAGCGTGCCGGTGAAAAGCTGGGCAAGGTTGGGCGCATGGAAGCCCTGGTTGTAGGAGGCGCGCACCATGACCCACGGCAGCGGCTTCCAGTTGAGGCCGAGCTTGGGCTTCGTCGTCTCGCCGAAGTCGGTGTAGCTCTCGAAGCGCGCGGAGGCCGAGAGTTCGAGGGACTGGACGAGCGGCAGCTTGAACTTGTTGCCGGCGAGCGGAACCACCGTCTCGACGTAGGCGGCGGCCACGTGGCGGGTGCCGTGCGTGTCAGAGTTGGGCGAGAAGCCGAGGAAGTCGTTCGACTCCGGATCAAGCCCCGAGCCCGGCGGGTTCAGGCCGGCGAACGGCGGGCGAGAGTCGTCGTAAGCCTCGTAGCGGAACTCGCCGCCGAAGGCCGCGCCGATGGTGTTGCCGCCCCAGATGGGCAGCACGTCGCCAAAGGCGCGGAAATCGGCGCTGGTGAGCTCGGTGCGGCCCTGGCGGATGAAGTTGGAACGGAACGTCGACTGCACGCTCTCGGGGTTCACGTAGTCGCCGGTGACGACCAGCGTGCCGCCCTGGACGGCGAAGGTGCGGGTGAAGGGATTGTAGGCCGTGGCCGGATTGCTCTGGTTGATGGCGTTGATGAGAAGGCTTTTCCGGCTCGGGCCGGCCTCGTCATCGGTGACCCGGGATTCGGTCTGCAGCACGGCCGCCTCCCAGTTCCAGGTGTCGAAGAGCTTGCCGCGCACGCCGCCGACGACGCGGTAGATGTCATTGGTGACGGTGGCGGTGCGGTCGGCGAGATCGGTCAGGCGCTTGTTGGTGATGCGGACGGCGGAGGGTGTGCCGGTGAGGCGCGGGGTGCCGTCGGCGTTGGGCGCGCCGGTGGGAGACCAGAAGCGCTCGCCGAAGGGATTCCAGGGGTTGGTGACAGGGACGATGATGTTGCCGTCGGTCGAGGCGGTGATGCCGTCGGGCTCGCGGTAGGTGACGGACCGGGCCTTGTAGCCGCTGAACTCGCCGAAGACCGTGAGATTCGGCCGCAACTCGTAACTGCCGCTCGCGAAGACATTGCCGCGGGTGGACTGGGGCTGGATGACGCGGTAGGTATTGTTGTTCCAGTAGAAGGTCTGGGTAATGCCGGCGCGGCTGGGGGTGGTGGTCTGGAAGCCGACCCCGGTGGTCGTCGGCACGAGGAAGAAGGTGCCCGAGGTCGCGACGAGCGAGGCGGGCACGCCGGCGGGCCGGGCCGCGGTGAACACGCCGCTCGAGTTGACCGTGCCCGTCGAGTAATTGCCGAATTCGGTGGTGGCCGAGCGGGCGTTGAAGGTCGTGTCAGTGGAGACGTTCCAGGGGGCCGGAGCGCGGTAGCTCATGTCGGCCTCGGCCGCAAAGGCACGGTCGCGGGCGTAGATGGCCTGGCGGTCCATCAGGTCGGCCACGAGCATGAAGTGGCCCTTGCCGTTATCAAAGGTGAAGCCGTGGGTGAGCGTGGCGCGGAGTTCCTGGCCGTCACCGATCTCGGTGACGCCATAACGCAGGGCCAGCTCGGTGCCATTGTAGTTCGGTCGCGTGATGTAGTTCACCACGCCCGCGACGGCGTCGGTGCCGTAGATGGAGGAGGCGCCGTCGCGCAGAACCTCGACGCGGTCGAGGCCGCGGTTGGGCAGCTGGTTGACGTTGGTGGAAAGCGTGGGGACGCCCGCCTCGCCCTGGCTGATCGGGTGCGGGGCGAGCCGGCGGCCGTTGAGCAGGATCAGGGTGTTGCTGGAGGGGATGCCGCGGAGGGACACGGAAGCGTTGTCGCCGCGGGCGGTCGCGCCCAGGGTGGCGGTCTCGTTGCCCGGCAGGCCGGTGACCTGCGGCAGCGCGGTGAGGAGGTCGGAAGCCTGCGAGGCGTCGCGGGCCTCGATGTTGTCGCGGTCGAAGACGGTGACCGGCAGCACCTTCTCCTGGTCGAGGCGGCGGATGTTGGAGCCGGTGACGGTGAACTTGTCGAGCTGCACGGGGGCCTCGTCGGCGGCGGCGTTGGGCGCGGCCGGGGCGGCGGTCTCCACGGCGGCGCCCTTGCGCGCCACGGCGAGGGCGCCGGTGCGCTCATCCTGCTGCACGGCCAGGTCGGTGCCGGCGACCATGCGGTCGAGCGCCTCGCGGGCGGTCAGCGAGCCGGAGACGGCCTGGGTGGTGACACCCGCCACCGCGCCGGCGGAGAACAGCAGCTGCTCGCCGGACTGGGCGGAGAACTGCTTGAGCGCGGCATCCGCGGCGCCCGCCGGGATGGCGTAATCCTTCCGGACCGGCTCGGCGGCGCAGAGGGTGGCGGCCAGCGCGAGCGCGAACAGGGCGGACAAGGCCGCCTGGAGCATACGAGGGAACAACCGGCCAACAGGCCGGCAGGACGTGAGGTGCGTGGTCATGAGGTAAAGGGCCGGAATTGTTTGGGGTGGGGTAATCCGCCGGCAATGGGGAAGACGGTTTAAGCCATGAAAACAGCTAGAAGGATTTTTTCTCCCGGGGCCGGCCGGGGGGATCACTTCAGGCGGAGGATGGTGCGCTCGTCGCCGCGTTCGGCGACGACGTTGTAGCTGGTCTCGAGCAGGCGCACGAATTCGGGGTAACCATCGGGCCGGAAGGTGCTGCTGAAGAGCTGCTCCAGCAGCCGGGAGTCGGCGATGACGATCTGGTGGGTGTTGTAGCGGTTGAACTCCGCCACGACCTCGCGCAGCGGCACGTCGTAGAACTCCAGCCGGCGTTCCTGCCAGGCCAGGGCGCGGCCGACCGCGGCCGGGGCGACCGGCGACACCGTGGCGGCAGCCCGGCCGGTGACGGCCTGCGTGGGGATCAGGGCGCGCTCGCCGGCCACCAGCAGCGGCGTCCCGGTGGCGGCCTGCGGCATCAGGAGCGATCCGCCCTCCACGCTGTCGTTCACCTGCACCTTGCCCTCGGTGACGAGGACCTCGACGGCGGCGGAGCGCAGGCGGACGTTGAAGGCGGTGCCGACGGCGCGCACGGCGACCTGGCCGGCGCTGACGATGAACGGCCGGTCGGGATTCTTCGCGACCGTGAAATGGGCCTCGCCGCGCACGAGCCGCACACGGCGCTCGGTGGCGGTGTAGGACACGTCGACCTCGCTGTTGGTGTTCACCTGCAGGATGGAGCCGTCCGGCAGCTCGGTCCGCTGGAGGACGCCGACCGCGGTGACGACATTCTGCCGCAGGCCGCCCGGCGCGGGCAGGCGCGGCCAGGCCAGGGCGAGGAAGGTGACGGCGGCGGCGGCGGTCAGCGCGGCGTAGGTCCACAGCCTCCGGTGGCTGCGGCGGCGGCGCGGGGCGAGCAGGTCGGCGTCGGGCCGGGCCGCTCCGGCGGGACGGGCCAGGTGAAGGCGGTTGAAGCTCTTCCACGTGGCGTCGAGCTCGGCAAAGACCTCGGCGTGGCGGGTGTCCTGCTGCAGCCAGCGGATGAAGGTGGCCGTCTCGGCCTCGCTCATGCCGGCATCGCGGCGGGAAATCCACACGGCGGCCGCGGCCTCCATGGCGTCGGATTCGGGGCCCGGGACGGGCGAATGAAAGGAGTCGGGTTTCATCAGTCGTGGGTCTGGGTCACGCCGTGGGCATGCAGGTAGGTCCGCAGCCGCAGGACGCCGATGGCGAGCTGGGCGTTGACGGTGTGCTCGGAGATGCCGAGCTGCTGCGCGATGTCGCGATGGGAAAGACCATAGATCTTGCGCAGGGTCATCACCTGCCGGCAGCGGGCGGGCAGCGCCTGGATGGCGGCGGCGAGCAGTTGGAGTTCCTGGTCATGGCAGACGGTTTCGGCCACACCGGGCCTATCTTCCAAGACGGGCAGGAGGTCGATTTCAGCTATGCCGTCGATGGCCACCACCTGCCGGCGGCGGAAAAAATCGAGGGCCGCGTTGCGCGCCGTGGCGAACAGGAACGAGCGGGGCGAGTGCACCGGGTGCGTCGCGCGGGCCTGCAGCAGCCGCGCGTAGGTCTCCTGAACCAGGTCGTCTATGTCGGGGTGGGCCGGGAACTTGTTCCGCAGATAGCCCCGCAACGAGGCTTCGTGCGGCTGCACTTCCTCGGCGAACCAACGGGCTTGCTCGGCGTCCTGCGGGGGCATGGGGGTCGACCGTCCAGTTCATGCCCCGGCCCGGTCCTGTCGAGGGGTTAAATAATAATCTTATGCCCGATAGTAGAACCGGGCCGGTGGGCCGTCGTTGCGGCGACTAGGCTGACCCGCATGGAGGCGGGACCATTAGTCCCGCGAGGCATCACTTGCGAAGCCAGTAACCCGCGGGACTGATGGTCCCGCCTCCACTTACTTCACGGCAAACGGAGCCCCGGTCTTGGCCTTCACCTCGTCGAGCGTCACACCCGGGTGCAGCTCAAGGAGCACCAGTCCCCCACCCGGCTTCACCTCGAACACGCAGAGGTCGGTGATGATGAGGCTGACGACGCCCTTGCCCGTGATGGGCAGCGAGCACTGTTTCAAAATCTTCGGGCTGCCGTCCTTGGCGCAGTGCTCCATGACGGCCACGACGCGCTTCACGCCGGCGACGAGGTCCATCGCGCCGCCCGGACCCTTCACCATCTTGCCCGGGACCATCCAGTTCGCGATGTCGCCGTTGTCGGCGACCTCGAGCGCACCGAGGATGGACAAATCGATGTGCCCGCCGCGGATCATCGCGAAGGAGTCGGAACTCGAGAAAAAGGCCGAGCCGGGAATCGTGGAAATCGTCTGCTTGCCGGCGTTGATCAGGTCGGCGTCGACCTGGTCGTCGGGCGGGAAAGGCCCGATGCCGAGGAGGCCGTTCTCGGACTGCAGGGTGACGTTCATGCCCTTCGGGATGAAGTTGGCGACGAGGGTCGGGATACCGATGCCGAGGTTGACGTAATAGCCGTCGCGCAATTCCTGCGCGGCGCGCCTGGCCATCAGCTCACGGATGGGCGTCTCCTTCTTCGAGGCGGCGCTGCCCTGCACGGTGCGGAACTCGATGCGCTTCTCGTAGTTCACGCCCTGGATGACGCGGTCGACGTAGATGCCCGGCGTATGGATGTCGTCGGGGGCCAGTTCGCCCACCTCGACGAGCTGCTCGACCTCGGCGACGCAGACCTGGCCGCAGGTGGCGATCATCGGGTTGAAGTTCCGCGCGGTCTTGCGGAAGACGAGGTTGCCGGACTTGTCGCCCTTCCACGCCTTCACCAGCGAGACCCCGGCCTTGATGCCCGGCTCAAGGACATATTCCTTGCCGTCGAAAACCTTGGTCTCCTTCCCTTCCGCGAGCTTCGTGCCGAAGGCGGTGCGTGTGTAGAAACCCGGGATGCCCGCGCCGCCCGCGCGCAACCGCTCGGCGAGCGTGCCTTGCGGGATGAGCTCGAGCTCGAGCTCGCCGGCCAGCACCTGGCGTTCGAACTCCTTGTTCTCGCCGACGTAGGAGGCCATGACCTTCTTCACCTGCCGTGTCGTGAGCAGGATGCCCATGCCGAAGCCGTCCACGCCGGCGTTGTTGCCGACGATCGTCAGGCCCTTCACGCCGCTGTCGCGCAGGGCCGTGATCAGGTTCTCCGGGATGCCGCAGAGCCCGAAGCCGCCGGCGGCGATCGTCATGTTGTCGTGCAGCAGACCTTCGAGGGCCGCCTTGGCGTTGGGGTAGACTTTGCTCATGAGAAAGATTTGTTCACCACAAAGGCACGAAGACACAAAGGACCAAACTCAACGCCCATGCCTTTCTTTGTGTCTCTGTGTCTTAGTGGTTAATTAGATTAACTCCACGCAGGCGGCCAGGCCCTCGCCGCCGCCGATGCAGATGGCGGCGACGCCGCGCTTGAGGCCGCGTTCCTGCAGGGCGGCGATGAGGGTCACGAGGATGCGCGCGCCGCTGGCGCCGATGGGATGGCCGAGCGCGATC
>DASWWD010000014.1:0-45864 GCA_036401015.1 Lacunisphaera sp. | reverse complement strand
GGGGCATAAAGCCCCTCCCACCTCGTTTGCAAACACCCCCTACAGAGAACCAACTGTGGCGGATTGAAAGCACGACGGCTGCGTCTCTGATGGCGGGTGTTGGCTTGTCGGGGCGGCGGGACGCGGTTTGATGGCGGCAACCCAATCTCCGTGAAGATCATCCAGGCCAGCTCCGTCGAGGACATCGCCGCCGTCCGGCGGTTGTTTGAGGAGTATGCGGCATCGATCGACACCGACCTTTGCTTCCAGAATTTCTCCAAGGAGCTGGCCGGCCTGCCCGGGGCCTATGCCCCGCCGCGCGGGCGCCTGCTGCTGGCGCTGGACGACAGTGCCGCGGTCGGCTGCGTTGGCTTGCGGCCGCACGACGCGCACGCGGGCGAGATGAAACGGCTTTTTGTCCAACCCGGACACCAGGGCCGCGGCCTTGGCCGGCAGCTGGTCGAGGCCTTGATCACGGAGGCCCGCACCATCGGTTACACCGGCCTGTTGCTCGACACCCTGCCGAGCATGCAAAGCGCGCAGCGTCTCTACGCCTCCCTCGGTTTTGTCCACCGCCCGCCCTACTTCGACTCCCCCGTCGGCGGAAACGTCTTCATGGAACTGAGGCTAAAGGCGAAACCTGAAAGCTGAGACCTGAAACCTGAAGGTAAAGCAGTGCACCACTAATCCACACTCATGGACACTAATCCTGAGGCCCGCCTCGGTTCACATTAGTGATGATTAGCGAAAATTAGTGGTTAACTGCCTTGGTTTGCCGCGCTCAACCGTTCGGGATGTCGGGCTCGACGACGTTGGCGAGCTGGACGAGCGATTCCTGCCAGCCGAGGTAGCACATCTCGGCGGGGATGGCGTCCGGGATGCCGGCCTGCTCGATGCTGACCTCGGTGCCGCAGACGACCTTGCGCAGGCTCACGGTGACCGTCATCTCACCGGGCAGGTTCGGGTCGTCGAACTTGTCCGTGTAACAAAGCTTCTCGTTGGGCACGAGCTCGAGGTATTTGCCACCAAAGCTGTGCGTGTGGCCGGTGCCGAAGTTGGTGAACGACATGCGGAACGTGCCGCCGACCTTGGCGTCGAGGCTGTGCACCTGGCAGGTGAAGCCGTAGGGCGGGATCCACTTGGCGAGGGCGCCGGGGTTGAGGAAGGCGCGGTAGGCCTTCTCGGGCGTGGTGCGGAGGACACGGTGGAGGCGGATGGTCTGGGGCATGGGAGGTTCCTTTGTCAGGTGGTTTATTGGTGGTTTCCCTGGTTCAACGAACCAGACCACGGCACACGGACACGGTGCCGTGTTTTTCCGGCCGAGCACGCCAAATTACCGGATGACCGCGAAGAAACGGACGATGAACCCGGAGGTAACGCAAAGACGCCAAGTCGCCACGGTTTCAGGCCAGATCCTTCGCGTCCTGGCGTCCTTGCGTTAATCGGTCGGGTCGAATGCACGTTTGGTCTGATTTTTTAAGGAGATTAGTCCGCCGGTGGCGGCGTTGATCGTTGTAGCATTGTCGGTGCCTCGCGGACCGGCACCTTCCACGTCGAACCCAAATCCAACCCTCATCCCCATGGCCAAAGTCAGCACCTACCTTAACTTCGCCCGCTCCACCGAGGAGGCGTTCACGTTCTACAAGTCGGTTTTCCAGACCGAGTTTTCCACGCCCATCATGCGCTTCCAGGACGGCCCGCCCTGCCCGGGGCAGCCGCCGATGGCGGATGCGGACAAGAAGCTCGTCATGCACGTCGCCCTGCCGATCCTCGGCGGCCACCTGCTCCTCGGTTCCGACTGCCCGGAATCCATGGGCCACAAGCTGGTCGTCGGAAACAACCTCTACATCAACCTCGAGCCCGACACCCGCGCCGAGACAGACCGGCTCTTCGCCGCGCTCAGCCCGGGCGGCAAGGTCGAGATGGCCCTGCAGGACATGTTCTGGGGCGCCTACTGGGGCTGCCTCGTCGACCGCTTCGGCATCAAGTGGATGTTCAACTGCACGGAGAAGAAGTGATTTCCCGGAAGCAGCCAAAGCACAAAGGTCCGGCGAAAGCCGGGCCTTTTCTTTGCTCAAACCAACGGGGCCTTCGGGAAAATCCGCCGCCGCTTCGGCGCGGCGCGTGGCACCGGCGGTTTGCTCTCTGACCGGACCGGACGGTTATAGCGGCTGATGCCGAGGCGCCGGTTCTCCGCGGTGTGCCTGATCTGGATGTCCTGCATGCGCTGGAAGACCGACAGCAGCTGCTCGGGCAGCGTGTAGCGGTCGAGCCCGGACCGATCGAGGGCCAGGAGCAGCTCGTGCGTGGCCTCCAGGGTCGAGAGACAACCCGGCTCCGGCTGGCGCTTGATCACGTAGCGGCTCGGCGCCGCGTTGGAGAACATGATCTTCGGCAAGCGCTGCAGGCTGGGACTGAGGCGCAGCATCGGCCGGACGAGCCGCCAGGTGGCGTCGAGCAGGAAGACCACGAGGCGGCGCTGCGCGAGTTGGGAGTTGAGGGCTGAGAGTTGAGGGTCGCTCAGATCAACCTTGGACAGATCTAGCGCGTCTTTGCCCGGATAAAGCAGCACGGGATAGTTCTTCGGGTCGTTGATCAGGGCCTGCACGGCCTCGTGGCCATCGAACTCGATGCCGATGTGCACCTCGCTGTCCGCCAGGCAGAGGTGCGTGAGCCGGCCGGTGTTCGCCTTGATCCGCTTGAACTCATACGGGTGCATGAGGATCACGAACTTCGTGCGCGTCGCCATGGGCGTGATCGACCCGCACCAGCAGAGCGGCTCGGGCCAGTAGCAACGATAGCACATTTTCCTCATTGGAAAGGACACGAGACAGGAATCCGCCCGGAGGCAAAGCAACAAAGTCCCGAGCCGCAGGAGATCTTTGCGGCTTGCGGCGCTAGTTCCCGGCTTTTCCCAGGGCGATCTGCGTCAGGATATATTCCGGCAGGCTGATCATGCGCGTGGCCGCGGCTTTCTCGAACAGGAGGCTGGCGGCCAGATCATCCCCGGCCGCGAGACGCTTTTGTCCGGCATAGAACCCGGCCTCGCATTCCCGGCGGCGGCGTTCGGCAAAATCGGTCGTGTCCTCCGTTTTGGCCAGCAGCTCCTTGTCGCTGATCCCGCCCAGCAGGTAACGGCGCACAACCTGCGTCCAGGCATCCTTGGGTTCGCCGGCATTTTTCAGACCGTCATCCGGGTGTCCGGACCGCAGCAGCGCCGCATGACGCAACAACCGGGCCTGGTCCGCCTGGTCGCTGCCCTTTTCGATCCTGTCCAACACCGCCACGGCGCCGGTGAAATCGGCCCGGGCGTAGCGCACGACGGCGGACAGCAGGACCGCCTCGTCCCGATTGTCGTGCAGGCTGGTCCAGAGGTAGCGGTCATAATCGTCCGTCGGCGCCGGCTTGGCGGCGGTCTCCATCCAACTGGCGAGGCGTTTCTCGGCCTCGTCATGCCGCCCCAGCAGGCAGAGCCCCAGGACCAGCATGCGGTGAGCCTCAATCAGGCCGCCGTCAGTGATCTCGGTCTCGAACCACGGCACCGCCCCGGCGACATCCCCCAGCGCGAACAGGCAGAGGGCATAGGGGAACCGCGAGTTGGTGTTGGGGCCGAACGAACCGCCGCGCAGAATCTTGAAATCCTCCAGCGCCTCGCGGTAACGGTTGAGCGCCATCAGGGCCTCGCCGTGCACATTCAGCATCTCCTCGCTTCGCCCCGCGACGGCGGCATCCGCAATCGCGCCCTCGTAGTCGGATTGTTCCAGTCGCACCCTGGCGCGCAGAGCCAGGGCGGTGCGCGACTTGGGCTGCAAGTCGAGCACCCGGTCCAGATCCCGCCGGGCGCCGGGCAGGTCGCCGGTCGCGCGCAGAATCTGCGCCCGCTCCTCGTATGCTTCCGCCAGTTGCGGCGCCAACTTGATGACGTTATTCGCGTAGAGCAACGCCCTGGGCAGATCATCCGCCAGCCGGGCCTCGCGGATCGGACGCACGGCCTTCCACTCGGACTCGGTCAGCGCAAACGCGTGGACGCCGGACAGCAGCCCGGACAGGACCACGATGAGACGGATGACCGGCAAGACAAAGCGGCGGCCCGGCGGGAAGGATGGCATCCGGGCAGGGAAATTGTTTCCGCCGGGATTACAATCCTGCTCCCTTGCGGGATTCCCCGAGGCGCCGCCCTCCCCGCGGGACGCCCGCCTTTCGCACTTGGCATGGACCGACGGCGGCGGAAGTATTCAGCTCATGAATTACCGGACGAAGGCGGAGTATTTTATCCAAGGCATCACCCAGGGTTTCGTCGAGGCCGCCGAGGTCATCGCGTGGTCCGACGAGGTCGTCGTCACCGCGGCCAAGCCCGAGGACTGGATGCTGGAGATTTCCAGCTGCGGTCCGGATGACCGCATGGTCGTCCTCAGCCACCTGAACACGGTGAAGGGCGTGGCCGATCCGGTCGAGCTGGCCGCCCTGCTCAAGGCGAAGGGCATCGGTTAACCTGCGACCCGGACCTGCCCCATGAACAAACTCATCCTTTCCCTGATCCTGATCGGCGGCGGCATCGCCCTCATCGTCTTTGGCACGCGCCGGGCGGACTCGGTCACGGGCATGGCCGATGAGGTGGGCACCAAACTGGCCAACAAGTGGGACGGTCAGGCCCGGCAACCCGAGCATGTCTGGTATTACGTCGGCGGCGGCGCGCTGATCCTCGCCGGGGTGTTCACCGCGCTGCGGAAACGTCCCGCGACCTGACCGGTCAGCACCGCATCGTCTTGCGTTTCGGTGCGACCGCCGCGCCGCGCCGGCACTTCATGATGTAGCTCACGGCCTCCGGCACCTTGCAGCCGGTGTCGCCCATGTCGACCGTCACCCGGCCGAGCTTCCGCGCGGTGGCCACGGCCTTGGCGCCGAGCGGCGCCACGTAGGTGCCGACCATGATGACGAAACTGTTCATCTGGTAGCGCACGCTGTCCGGCGCCTTGGGCAACTCCCGCGCGACCCGGTCGAGCAGCCGGCCGTAGTGGGCAACCGGCAGGTCGGCATCGGGCACAGTGGCGGCGATCGCCCCGAGCGTGGACCAGCCGGCGCGGGCCATGTGCTCGTTTTTCGAATCGATCCACTTGCACGCGAGCCTGTAGCCCGCCGGGTTTTCCGACGCCACCCAGGCGATGGCGAAGCCGGAAATCATGTCCCAGGAGGCCGTGCGCGCCCAGCTTTGCAGCTCCCTGGCCGTCATCCGGCGGCCATCGGCCACCATGGCGGCAAGATACTGGGCGTCGCCGATCCCCGTGGCGTAAAGCTCCAGCGCCAGCGCCTGGTCGCCCTTGATCCGCTTCGCGATCGGCTTCATGTCGCCGATGCGAACGCCAAGCAGGGACGCGGGCGCGCCGTGCTTCATGAGGATGCGCCTGATCGACTCGCTGCCCCTGGCCTTCAGCGCGGCCATCACTTCCTTGAGTTTCATATGAAACAGTATCGCGGAAACGCGGAGGAGCGGAATCAGGCCTGCAGTGCTTCAGCTCTTTCGCGCTTCCGCGATTTCTCCGGGGTATTCAGCGCAACACGCCGCCTTTGCGCATGTTTTTCGCGTAGACCAGCAGCAGCACGCTGATCGTGACGATGATGGCGTTGAAGGCGATCATCCCTGCCCCGCCGCCCATGACCTTCAGGCCGTCGGAGAGGCCGAAGCTGTAGAGCGACGTGAGCAACGCACCGGCCAGCGACGCAGCCAGGAAATGGAAAGCCACTCCCCGGCGGGCCAGGAGCAGCACCGAACCCAGGAAGCTGCCCCAGGTGCCGACACCCCAGACCACCACCGCCCAAAACGGGAAGCCCTGGATATATTCCACCTGTTCCGGCGTGAACGCCTTCAACCACATCTCAGGTTTCACCTGCGTCATGGTGAAATCCGTCACCCCCATCGCATTCCAAAGCAGGGAAACAATCCCCACGACCCAAAGATGCCACGGCGTCTTTACCGCCGGCGCGCTTGTGTCAGCCATGGCTCGAGCAAGCGGTTATCCTAAAATTAGTCAATGCCCCGGAGACGCCCGACGGGCGGAGCCCCCACCCGCGCGCACGGGACTCAGGGCAAGTTCCGGAGGTTTTCCACCAACGCGTTGTCGAGCTCGAGCAGGCTGTTGAACTGACGTTTGGATTGCGTCCACTTTTGCAAGAGCGCATCGACGGCCGCGATCAGGTTGCGGTAATAGGCCAGATGCAGGGGCTTGGTCAAAGGACCGCTTTCCCGGACGTCAGCCCAGGCGCGTTTCTTCTCTTTGTATCCCTCGGGATCGGCGCGATACTCCGCCAGGGACGCCTGGATCATGTCGGCCAGCGGTTCGCCGCGGATCAGACGCTCGCGGCTGATGAGCAGGATGGCCGTGGTCGCCCCGCGCACCCGGTCGTCGTTCCACTTGATTTTCAGTCGCACGTTGTTCCGGCTCAGCCGGCGCAGGTTTCTTCCATGATGCGCACCATGACGGTCTCGACCTCCTGCGCCGTCGCGGCGGCCCCGGGGGCGTTGAACATGGTCAGCAGCAGCGTGGGCTTCATCGTGGCAAGGATGGTCCTGCCGCCCTCCTCGTAGACGGAGATGCGGCAGGGCAACGCGGTGGAGATCTCAATCTGCTGGTTCAACACGACCTGAGCGTGGCGCGGGTTGCAGACCTCGATCACGCGGCACTCGCGCCCGAAAGGAACGCCCTTGCTCTCCATCTTCTCGCGCAGGTTGTGGACGGCCTGCACGCCGAACTTGTGGCCGGCGGCAACCTCGGCAAGACGCGTGCAGACCTCCTCGAGCGGACGGGAGGTGGAACGGAGTATGAGCAGCGGATTGGACATGGTTGTGGGTGGTTGCGGGCATCTTGCCTGAAATTCCGACAATGGAAAGTCACGAACACGCCGCGGAAGCCTGCCCCATGGCAGGGCCGCCGGCCCAGGCAGGTTGTCGTAGCGTAATGCTCCGTCACTGAGACGACCGTCACTTGATGACCTGCGTCTCGTGCACCTTCACGCTGAAGTCGTAAATGTGGAGGTTGAGGAATTCCTCGATGCGGTCGAAGACGGCCGCGCGACCGACGGGCAGCCCGTTCATGTAGTCGGTCTTCAGGTCGCCGAATTCCAGCTCGGTGCCCCGGGCCTGCACCCTTTTGGCGAATTGGAGCGCTGCGGAATAGGCCGTGCGGCGCTCGCCCACCCGCGGGCCGGGATAATTGAGCATCAGCACCGGCTTGGTGAGGGTTTCCGGCTTACCGACCAACGGCGCGGCGGCCAGGCGGGCGGCATCACCGAACCAGGCGCGGGTCAGCTGCGGCTGCGCCTCGCGACCGTCCCAGCGCTGGTCGGCCAGCCAGTCCGCGAGATTGACGGGGGCGTCGAGGGCGACGGCACAGCGGAAGAGATCCGGATAAGTCTGGAGCGTGCGCAGCGCGATGAAGCCGCCGTGTCCGCGGCCGAGCAACGCCACCCGGCGGGCGTTGACCTGGAAGATGGTCTGCAGGTGCGTGACCGCCGCGACCACGTCGTCGACCTGAACCTGGTCGTAACCGGTCGTGAGCGACTCCCGCTGTTTCCGTCCCAGGCCCCAGGCGCCGCGGCCGTTGAGCTGGACGACCACGAAGCCCATGTCGGCGAGCGCCTGCACCTCGGCCTGGAACTCCGAGCGCACGCGCTGCCACGGCAGGTCCGGGCAGAGCACGACCATGGGGATGGGTTTGAGCCGCGGCTGCCGCGGCGCCGTGATCAGGCCGGACAGGCGCGCGCCATCCTTGGTGGTGTAGGCGAACGGCCGCGTGGGGTTGACGCGGGCCGCGTCGATCCATGGTGCGCGGCGGACGAACTCGAGCAGCTTCCTCTTCTCCCCGTCGTAGACAAAGACCGCACCGGGGTCGGACGGTCCCTCGGTGGTAACGATGAAGCGCCGTCCGGCCTCGTCCCAGTCGGTGATCTTCACGCCGAGGCCCGGAAAAGCCTGCTCAAACCCGGCCTGCATCTCCTGCAGATCCGGCCGGGTCCACGCCGTGGTGCCCAGCGCGCCCTCATACCTCACGCCCGCCAGCTGGCGCTTGAACCGGTCGAACACCAGCGCAGTGCGGCCGGAAAAACCCGCCGTGGGTGCCGCAATCAGGTCATAGGCCGGGTTCTCCATCGCGAGGTGCCCGCGTTGCTTCGTCTTGAGGTTGACGCTGTAGACGCCGTAGGTGTCGCGACCCGTGTTGGCGGCATAATACAACACGTCGGGATCATGGTCGAAGCCGAGCGGGATGGCGCGCTCGCCGAAGTAGTTTCCCGGCGACACGCTGAAGCCCGCGACGCCGGTGACCACGTCAAGCGGCTTGGGGCGGTCAGTCCCCTTGGCGCCGAGGTATTCGTAATCGTGGGGAAACGGCGCGCGCACAGAATTGGCCAGGCCGAGCCGGATGCGCCCCTGGCGGTCAAGCAGCGTGTCCTGGTTTCGCGCCACGGACTCGTCGCTCAGCGCCTTGAGCCTGCCGGTGGTCGCATTGAGGGAATAAAGCGCGAGCGTGAGGGTGCCCCGGCTTTCCGGCCCGCTGGTCGCGACCAGCAGCACCGAGCCGGGTCGTTCGTGATCGAAATCCAGGATGCGCACCGTGCGCAGCTGCGGGGTTCCGTTCATGGCGGGCGGAACCAGCCGCTCGTCCGGCTGCGGCAGGAACGGGGCGGCAGGCTCCGCGCCGTCGGCAGACGCACCCAGTGGGGAATTTTCCGCCGCCGGGCTGCTGGCGCTTGCCGTTCTCCTGGCCCGGCGGTCGTCCGGCCGCCCGGTGGCTCCGGGATTGTTGGCGACACGCTCCGCGGCGGAAGGCTTACCGGCCTCGGAATCATTGCCAAACTCATCCACATCCTTCGGGTTCAGGAGGACCTTCGCATTGCCGCCGTCGGCATCAAAACCCAGCACCGTTCCGCGCCAGGTGAGCCACTGGTCGCCCGCGCCGGCCAGCGGCACGACGCGGTTCGTCTCCACCACGACGCGCGTCGGAGAGGTCCAGCCGAGCCAGTTGATCCGGGCCGGGGTCTTCTCGGTCTGCGTCATGGCCATCATCGGGGTGGCCGACTCATCGTCGACGACCTGAACCTGCGCCTTGATGGTCCCGGGGTTGTCGATCTCGACCACGACGACGGAGAGCTTCTCGCCGTCGCGGACGGAATAGGCCAGGTATTTGCCGTCGGGCGAAAGCGCGGCGTTGTCGGTGCGGAACGGGCGGAAGAGTTCCTGGAAACGACCCGGCTCCGGAATGCGGAGGACCTCCTCGGTGGGAGCGGGCGCGGTCGGCGGATTGGTTTGGGCCGGCAACAAGCCGACACTGGCAAGGCAAAGCAGGACGGGGCGGAGCATGATGGGCGGGGTTGGCAGCTGGCCAGGCTGCGGGTTGCGCATGCTGTAGCCGCCCGGACCCACTGGGTCAACTGCCGCGCGGCCCGCGCCGGCTCAGCCTCAAACCAGCACCGTCACGCGCATGAAGGTCGCCGGGATCAACGTGCCGCCGTTGGTGGCCTGGTTGTGCGCGGCGGCCTCCTTGACCAGCAGGTCCTGCAACTCGTCGGCCCGGCCGCTCTTCTCCGCGGCCTCAAAGGCGTTCATCGTCGGCCCGTAGAAGCGGCGGAACAGCTCGATCAGCTGCGCCGGCCCGTGGCCCGCCGAGCGGAAATGAAAGGTGTCGCGCTTGAGCTTGATCCGCTCCTTGGCCACCCCGGCGGCGGCAAAACGCTCGTGAATGTGGGTCTCGACGCCCCAGGTCATCGGGCTGACGAACCCCTCGGGCGGAGGCGGCGTGAAGGCCGCGCTGATCTTCAGCACCTGCGAGACGAACGACGTCGGATCGTTGGGGATCCAGTTGCCCATCACGATGTGGCCGCCGGGCTTCGTGACCCGGACCATCTCCTTCGCCACGTCGTGGGGCTTCGGCGCGAACATGGCACCGAACACGGAAAGGGTCAGGTCGAACAGCCGGTCCGCCACGCCGTGCAGGTTGCACGCGTCGCCCTCGTGGAACTTCAGGTTGTCGAGGCCCAGCGCCAGCGCCCGGTGGTTGCCGGCGGTGACAAGGTTGCGGGCGATGTCGATGCCGGTGACGTGCGCCCCGCGCTGCGCCAGCGGCACCGCCGTGGTGCCGTCGCCACAGCCGAGGTCGAGCACCCGGGCCGACGGCTTGACCTGCAGCGACTCGGCGAGCGCCTCGCCGGACGGACGCATCAGCGCGGCGATGGCCGTGAAATCACCTTTCTCCCAGAGGGCTTGGTTCGGATTCATGGCGCCGACAGTTGAAACCATCGGGCCCGCGTAAAGCCCGGGCATCTTAGCCGATGGTAGGAGGCCGGCGGACAGTTTCCGGCGTCCCGTCCCGGGCGAATAAGGCTCGCCGGGCGGTGTGGGATTTTCCCATTATCCGCCGCATTCATGGACCAGCCCGCCCGCACTCCGGCCCGCACCCTGCCCTCTCGCGGAGAATTTGACGAGGACGCCTACCTGCAACTCTACCCCGACATCGCACAGGGCGTCAGCGCGGGGGCGATCGAGTCCGGCTGGCGGCATTTTGTGCAGCATGGTTTCGCCGAAGGCCGCCCATGGCTGGCCCGGCCCGATCCGTTTGCCGGTGTGAGCCAGGACATCGCCCCGGGCGACGAGATGTTCACGGGCAATGCGGAGCATTATTTCGACGTCGGGGCCTCGGCCCTGCGGTGCATCGAGGCCGCGCTGTTCGCGGCCCGCCGCAATCCGGCCACCGTCCGCCGCATCCTCGACCTGCCCTGCGGCCACGGCCGGGTGATGCGTTTCCTGCGGAAGGCCTATCCGCAGGCCGAAATGACCGCCTGCGATCTCAATGCGGACGGCGTGGCCCACTGTGCCCGGGCCTTCGGCGCGGTGCCGGTGGTATCCCGGGAGGAGGTGGACGCCATCCCGCTCACCGCCGGTTTCGACCTGATCTGGTGCGGCTCCCTCCTGACCCATCTGACCGAGGAGAGGTGCGCGGCCTTCCTGCGCTTTTTTCACCGGGTGCTGAAGCCCGGCGGTCTCGCGGTTTTCACCACCCACGGCCGCCTCTGCGCGGCGGAACTGGCCGCCGGCAAAAACCGGCATAACCTCGAACCGGGGCAGATTGCGGGGCTGCTGGAGGACTACCGCCGGACGGGATTTGCCTATGTGGATTACGTGTCCCACCCCGGCTACGGCTTCAGCCTCTCCCACCCCGCCTTTGTGCTCGAAAGGTGGGTCGCTCCCACGGACTGGCGCCTGATCAGCTACCACGAGAACGGCTGGGACCACCGGCAGGACGCGGTGTGCCTGGAGAAACAATTCCCGCGGTGACGGGTGGCGGACTGGCCCGAGCCACAAGGCCGCCTACCGCGCCAGCTCGTAGAGATACTCCACGTAGGACAGCGCCGCGCCGTCGAAGCCGCTGACCTTGGGGTTGGTGGACTCGATGACGAAATACTCGTCCGGGGCATGGGCACCGCCGCCATGACCGAGCCCGAAGTGGCCGGCAGCGAGGTTGAGCGGCGGGTCGGTGAACACAAACCCCGGGTAGGAACCCGCGAGGCGCGGCCAAAGCACCGGATCGATGCCGTGACGCTTCAACACGGCGACCTGGGCCTTGATGATAGGTGCGTCGGCCGGGGTGGCGGTCGGGCTGTAGCCGCCCGTGAAGTTCACCTCGATGTCGCCGAAGCCGCGACGCGCGAGGTGGGCCTTGAGCTTGGCGAGGATCTCCTCGGCGGTCTGGTTGGGCACGAGGCGCAGGTCGAGCTTCGCCGAGGCCTTGTGCGGGAGGACGGTCTTCCCGCCGGGCCCCGTGTAGCCGCCGATGATGCCCTCGATGTTGACGGTGGGCTGCGAGGTCAGGCGCTCCAGCGCCTGCTGGAACGGCAGGTCGTCGATCCACTTCTGCGCACCGGACGCCACCTGGAACTGCCGCACCGTGAGCTTCTTCGCCGCCGCGGCGATGAGGACCTTCTCCTCCTCGGTCAGCGGGCGGACGTTCTCGAAGATGCCGTCGATGAGCGGGGTGTTGCCATCGGGCGTCACCAGCGTGCTCAGCGCCTGCACGAGGTGCCAGACCGGGCTGTCGACCATGGCCTTGAAGGAGGAATGCGTGTCGCGCATCGGCCCGCGGCCCCAGGTCTGGCCGTTGGCGGTCAGCTCGACCTCGATGACGCCCTTGGCGCCGAGGTTCACGGTCACGCTGCCGTCGATCCCCTGCGTCGTGTGCGGCAGGAAGACGCCGACCGTCTTCGCCAGCGCCGCCTGCACGCGCGGGTGCAGGGCGATCTGCTTCACGTTGGGCGAGCCGATCTCCTCCTCGCCCTCGGCGATGAGCACCAGGTTCACCGGCAGCTTCGTGCCGGTGCGGTGGAAGGCGTCCAGCGCGGCGAGGAACGCCGACTGCGGGCCCTTCTGGTTCACGGCCCCGCGGCCGATGATGACCTTGCCGACGCCGTCCCGGTCGACGATCCGCGCCTCGAGCGGCGGCGCCACCTTCCACTCCGCCGGGTCGAACTGCTTCACGTCATACATGAAATAGACGCCGACGGTGGTCGGCGCGCCGGCGTCGAGCGTGGCGAACACGCCCGGCTTGCCGGTCGTGTCGATGCGCTCCGCGTGCTGGAAACCGACCTCCTTGAGCAGACCGATGAGATGGTCCGCGCCCTCGGGGAAGCCCCGGTTCTCGGCCGCGATGGCGGGCCGGCGGATCCACTCCTGCAGCCGCGTCACCGCGCGGTCGTGGTTTTTGGCGATCTCCGCTTTGAGCACGGCGACATCTGCGTCGGCCGCCAGCGTTTGCGTCATCAATCCCGCCGTGAAGACGGCGGCCAGCCCCAGGAAGCGTCGGTTCATGCCGCCACCATGGCGGCCGGGAAAAACGCCGCAACGTCAAAGCCTCACTGGAAGTAACCCTCGGCGCGGATGATGCCCGCGTCCGCGGGCTCGTCCGGCTGGCCGGCCTCATGGCACGAGGCGGAAAACGCCGGCTGGCGCTGCATCCAGCGCACCGCGCACATCCCGTCGGTCAACGCCTCGTGCAGCGCCGAGCCGAAATCATAGGCGCGCCCGTCAAACCCGGCCTCGGCGCCGGCCTGGTCGATGGCGAGCATGACGGCAAACATCCGGGCGCGGATCTCGGGGATGAGCACGTCCACGGTGTCGACGCCCGACTCCAGGTTGGACCGGCAGCCATCCAGGTTGCGGCTGTGGTGCGAGCGGCAGGCTTCGGGGCGTGCCTCGTAGATCGTGCAGCTGCCGTCGCGCAACAGGACGCAAGGCCGCCTCAAGGCCGCCCGCTCGTTCATGGTCCGTCCGGCGAACGCCGCGCGATGGGCGGCCGTCGCGGTGATGACCGCCTCGAGGTCTGCGGGTGAAAAGTGCGTCTGGATGTATTCCGCCGCCAGCAGCACCTCATGGGCCTGCACGCCGACCGGCACATGGCAGCAGGTGCCGCAGCCGGCCCGGCACGCCACCGCCGCCCGCGCCGCGGCCGGGGCGGCGTCATAGGCACGGTCGAAGCCCTTGTGTGCGGACCGGAAGACGGCGAGCAGGTCCGCGGGATTGCGCGTCCGCCGCAAGGCCTTCAAGACCGTGCCGCCCGTTTTTTCAAACAGGGCCTCTTCCGCCGGTGACCAGGGTGCGCTCATGACCCGTCACTAGACGGCAGAGCGCACGGGTTGACAAGGACCGTCGCGTCAGTCCCCGCTTCGGATTTGCTTGTCCGCCGGACCGAGCTCACCCTGCCCATCGACATGCGCCCACTCCGTCTTGCCCGGTTCCTTATCCTGCTTGGTGCCACCACCGCCGGGCTGGCGCACGGGGCGGCACCCGACAGCCGGCTGGCGGGTTACTGGTGCACCGCGCCGGAAGCGGCCGCGCCCGCCGCCTTCACGTTCAGCATTTTCGGGAAGTGGGCGATCGTGTCCCCGCACCTGGCGGGAGTGCCCGACAGCCGGTTTCGTTACACCGTGGAGGCCACGGACAACCGCGGCACGCTGACCATGGACGAACCGCCGGCGAAGCAGGCCGGAGCACCGCGGGTCATCCGCTACGAATTGCAGGGCGGCGGACTCACCCTCGAGTTTCCCGGTCCGACGGAGGCGGTCCGTCTTCTGCTGGTGAAAGGCACTCCGCCCGCCAGCCGGCCGGCGGAACCGGCAAATCCCGCCAACCCCAGGCCGGCGCCAAAAACCGCGCCGCGGCCCGCCGAACCGACCAAGCCGGCCCAGACGGTGCTCGGCAGCTGGTCCACCGAGCCGGGAGCGGAGAAGCAGCTCATGCTGTTCATCACGCGCGGCCGCACCCCCGACGGGGTCATGATCAACCAGCAGTGGATCAAGGGCAGTGACAATCCCGTCGTGGCCCGGAACACCGCTTATACCGGCACCTTTGCCAACGGCCGTGGCACGCTGACCATGGCCCAGCCCGATCACGAGGGTTCGCTCATTCCGCCGTTGCTGTATTTCACCTTCGCGGGCGAGGCCCTCGTCATCACGGTCGATGACGGTCATTTCGCCGGGCAATATCGTCTGCTCCGGAAGGCCAAGTAGCCGGCGGGCAGCCTCCGCGCAGCGTCCGGATTGGTTTTGAGTATTTCGGTCGAAACCCTTGGTCTGGGTGGGTTGAAGAAGCTGCTCACCGCTCTCCGGCTGGCCGGCGTCCTGGCCATGCCCGCCCTCGCGGCCGGCGCGACCGAGTCGGACGACAAGGCCGTCGAGTTGCCGCCGTTTGTGGTCACCAAGCTCGTGTTCGGCCCGCCCTGGCGCTACGCGGAGATTCCAGGCTACGAAATTCTCAGCCAGTGTTCGGACACGGAGACCTACGAGATCGTCGCCGCCCTCTGGCGCGGACCGCAGCTGGTCCTGCCTCCGGCCATGCAACCGCGTTTCTCCCTGCCCATGACGGTGGTGCTCTTCAACCAGCCGCCGACGAACACGGCCGGAGCGCCGGCTCCCGAATTCGACGAACCGACCGGCCAGGGTGGATCCAAATGGGTGAAACTGATCAAGCGCACGTTGGACGACCGCCGGAGCTACGCGATCAACCTGTGGCCGGAGAGCTTCGACCGTCCCAGCACCTACCGTTTCGACACGGCCACGCTGCTGGGTCGCCGCGCCCCGACCGCCCCGGTCTGGCTCCAGGCGGGATTGTCCGGCCCGCAGGGTCTGTATCGCGCAGGCGTCCACTGGGTCGCCCCGGACAAGGAGAAGACCGTTCCGGCCGCCACGTGGCATTCCAACGAGGAACGCCAGCGCGCGCTGCAGCTCATCGATATCGCCCGCAAGCGACTCTCTCTCGGCGGGCGCGGACTGGCCCCGTCCTCCCTCGCGGCCTTTTTGCCGCCGATGACCGTGCTGTTTGAGGACGGCCCGCCCGCCGATGCGGTCGCCGCAGCCCGGTGGAGCAGCATGGCCGCGCTGTTTGTCCGCTGGGGCCTCTACGGCCGGACGCCGGCAAACCCGGCACAATTCTGGCGCTTCGCCGAGCGCGCCTGCGCCGAACCGATGAGCGAGACGCTGTTCCGCGAATGCTTTGACCGCTCCTACGCCGACGTCCACGCGGAGCTCAGCTGGTATCTGCCCATCGCGCTCAAGGATGAGGGAACCGCGCCGGTTGACGACATGCGGCCGGTGCCGCGAATCACCTTGCGCGAGGCCACGGGAACGGAGATCGCCCGGCTGCGGGGCGAATGGGAGCGCATGGAAGCCGCCGTCCTGGCTCCACGTTTTCCCGATCTGGCACAAGAATACCGCGAACAGGCGGCCGGCACCCTCAACCGCGCCTACCTGAAAGGCAGCCGTGATCCCCGGCTGCTCGCGAGCATGGGCCTGCTGGCCCTCGACAACGGCGAACTCACCCTCGCCGCCCGGCATCTCGAGCAGGCCGTGGACGCCCGGGTGGCCGGCGTCCGCCCTTACCTCGAGGCCGCCCGGCTGCGCTGGGCCGCGGCCGTGAAGGACGAGTCAGCCGCCGTGCCACCCGAGGTCCTCGCCGGCATCATCAACCTGCTCATGATCACCGAACAACAGGAACCACCCCAGGCCGCAGTCTACCTGCTCCTGGCCAAGGCGGTCGCGCAGGGCGGCCCGGCCACGCCGGAGCAGGCTGCGGCACTCCGCCGTGGCCTGACGTTTTTTCCCCGGCTTTCCGCCCTGCACGAGCGCATCCAAGCCGCCCTGAATCCCGGCGTCAGGTAAGCGGGCGCTCGGACGCGTGTTCGCGTTTGGCCGCGACGGCGGCGATGCGCTCGACCAGCGCGACGCGCTCCTCCGGCGTCGTGTCGTGCCGGCAGGGCTGGACCGTGAGCTCCAGCCGCTCCCCGCAGCGCACCAGCAGGCCCCAGCCGTCGGGCACCTCGTGGTGGCGGCAGATGCCCTCCTCCGTCACGAGGTAAAGCAGGCTTGCGGCGCGCCACCGGGCGAGCCTGGCGAATTTCGTGCCCTCATGCAGCTTGCGCTGCGCGGTGCGATACTCGGCCTGCAGGCGCTCGTGGGTCTCGTGCTTCAAGCCGCGCAGGTCGACCGCGTCGAACTCCGGAAACAACTCCTCGCGCCGGCGCAGGTCCGGCCGGTGGGCGCCGATCAGGGCGCGCAGCGCCATCAGCCGCTCGCTCATGCGGACGAGCCGCTCGGCCGCACCGGCCTCGCGGGCGCTGTCCCGCAGGAAGTCGGCGCGGGAGACCTTGCACTCGAAGACCGCCGTGACGGCGCCGTCCGAGAGCACGCGAGGCGTGGCCGCCGCGACATCCGCCCGGTAACCCGAGCGTGGCAACCGCACCTCGGTGGCGGCGAGCAGCAGGCGGTGCCGGCCGGCCCAGTCCAGGGCGAGGCGCTTGAGCGCACGGTGCGCGGCGGTCTCGCCGCCGGGGGCGGCCGTCGTTTCGGTCCGGGATTTTTTCGTGGCGACAATCATCAGGCACACCCTACCGCAGGAGGCTGACAACCCTATGTCAGCAGGGATGGAGGGTCGCCGCTCCCAGCGATCTCGCCCATCAAGCCGGCGGACGGCCGCGCACATCGGTCAGCACCGGGCTGACATCAGCCACCGGCCGGACCTCGACGGTCAGACCGATCGGCAGGCCGGGGCACTGTTTGGCGATGGCGGTGGCCTCGTCGATGTCCGCCACGGTCAGGAAAAAATACCCTCCGATGATCTCCTTGCCCTCCGCATAGGGTCCGTCGGTCACCCGTTCGCCACCCGGGCCGGAAACGACACGCCCGGTAAGGCCGAGCGGACGGGCATGCTGCACCTTGCCCCTGGCTGCCAGGCCGTCGAACCAGTCGTTCCACTTCTGCGTCATCGCGATCCTCTGCTCCGGCGTGAGATGGGCGTGGGTATCGGGACCGGCGTTCCGGAAGAGCAGCATGAACGCGGAGGCCGGAGGAGTCGGAGTATTCGCCATGCCCCGGGTGTTAAATGCCCGCGCCACAGCGGCAAGACCGAAGCGACGAAGGCGGCCGTTCCCGGGATGTCCGGCTCAGCCGGAGGATTTCCGCTGGGCCGGGACGGCCTCAATCTCGACGTAGACCGTCGTCGCGCCGGTGGCGGCGACGGTATCGATGGCCGAGCCGACCTCCTTGATGGTCCTGGACTCGGCGTTGGCGTCGCTGGCCCCGACGCGGCAGATGAACTCCCACTGGGCGAAACCTTCGGGCGGGGTCCGGCGCTGCGAGCGGCGGACGTATTTGTTGACCTCGTGCCGGATTTTGTCGCGCACGCGGGCGTCGTCCTTGCCGGGAGCCTGGAGGGGAAAGTTCTTCTTCATCGCCGGGCATCGTTGCCCGCCCCGGCCGCAACTCAATGGGAATTATGGGCCGCGCCCGCAGCCTTTGGCATTGTCCCCGGCGCCAATAATCTGTCCGCTTTGGCTTTCCCATGTCCCATCCCGCCTGCCCGCTCTGCTCGCTCGAAGATGTCCTCAGCCACCCCGATCGCTGGGAATGCGCCACCTGCGGGCACGAATGGCCCAAGGAGGCCGCCCCCGAGGCCGCCCGGGTCGTCAAGGACGCCAACGGCAACGTGCTCGCCGAGGGCGACAGCATCACCCTGATCAAGGACCTCAAGCTCGGCGGCTCCCAGGTGCTCAAGGCCGGGGCCAAGGCGAAAAACATCCGGCTGCAGGACGGCGACCATGAGATCTCGTGCAAGGTCGACGGCGTGGCCGTGGCCCTCAAGGCCATGTTCGTGAAGAAGGCCTGAGCCTCAAAGCCGGGCGATCCGCTTGAGCATCGCCGGGCCGGTCAGTTGCCGGAAGGCGTCCTTCCCCACCCAGCGTGCCGTCGCGTCATCCGAGCCGGCGAGCCGTTGTGCCAAGGCCGTGGCGGCGGTGTGCAGCTTGCGGCTGCGCCGGCCGACCGAGCGCAGCGCCCAGTTGACGCCTTTCTTGACGAAGTTCCGCCCGTCCGTGGCCCCCTGCTCGATCAGCTCCAGGCCGCGGAGAAACCGCGCGTCGTCCGCCTCCTCCCGCCACGGCAGGCAGGCCAGCAGCACGAAACCGGCGCGGCGCTCAAACTCGGGCTGCCGCTTGCACCACTGTTCGATCTTCTTCCACGCATGCGGGCTTTGGTTGAAAAGCACGAAGCAGATCGTGTCGACGACGCCCCAGTTGTCGAAGTCGCGGCACCAGCGGTCCATCTGCGCCGGCGTGAGTTTCGCCGGGTCGCCGACATAGGCCACGAGCAACCGGGCCTCGTAGACGTCGGTCTCCCACAGCGCCCCGGCCAGCTCGTGGTCCTTGCCGAGCTGTTTCCCCAGCTTCTGGATGTTGCCGACGGAGACGCCGAGGGCCTTGTCCGAGGGCAGCCCGTAACGCGCCATGCCGTCGCGCACCTTCGGGCTGCTGTTCTTCCTCAGCCAGGCGAGCGCCGCCGCCACGTCGGCCTTGAGCCGGGCGGCGGTGCGCGGGGGCTGGGCGGGGCTGGATTTAGACATGCTTGATCCAGGCACGGACGATCTTCCGCAGCGCGGCCTGGTTCGCGGCGAACTCCGGCCCCGCACCGACAGTGACCAGCGCGCGATCCTTCGCCAGCCACTTCATCAGCCCGGCCGGATCGGCGATTTTGATTTCAGGCAGGTCCTGCCGCACCTTGGCGCCGAGATGGAAGACGAACTGCAGCCCGTCCGTCGCACGCAGGTTGACGGTCGCAAAGGACTCCGTGGTGCGGAAGCCCGGCGAGTTCCACTTGATCTCTTCGCTGATGGCGGGACTCACACTGAGGATCACCGCGCGCACCGCCTCAATTTCCGCTTTCCGCGGGTGCTTCAGTCCGGCGATGAAGGCATCCACAGCCCCGCTGCCCGTCCCGGCCGCCGCACTGGTTTCCCTGACTTTCATGCCGTCAATTGATCCCGCATTTGAGCAAAGAAACTGCGCCGGACACAGGAAATAATCAGATGCGCAGCACCTCGGCCAGAGCGAGGCCGGACAGGGCGGCTCCTTCCACGCGGGGTCCGCCAAAGGCGTCGCCGGCAAAACCGAGGCCGAGCCCGGGAAGCCAGAGGCAGCGCTCGGGATGGATCACCTTGGGTTCGCTGAATTTCCAACGATGCAGCGCGGTGGACACCACCGGCGCACCGAGCCAGGGCGCCACCACGGGCAGCAGCCGGGCGGCGACCTCCGCCTCGGTCCGGTCATAATGCTCCGCGGAGAAATCCGGGGCCGCGTGCACCGTCACGGCCGCCGCCACGCTTTGCGCGATGCCCTTCCGGACGTTGTCGGCCAGCCAGCGCACGGGGCCCGTGGGGAACGCGAGGCCCTCCGGCGGCACGGCGCTGGGCCCGGCCAGCACCACGAGCAGCGCCAGGCAGGGATGATAAGTGAGCAAAGCCAGCGCGTCCTGCACCGGGGCAGGCAGCTTCACCCCGCCCGCCGCCAGCAGCGCAAGCGATTGCGGCACCGGACTGGTCAGCAACAGGCGCCCGGCCCGGATGGACGGCTGGTTCTCGAAGCTCAGCTCCCAGGTCCCGTCGGTGAGACGACGGGCGGCGGTGACCTTGTGCTCGCGGCGGATGTCGAGGCCTGCCGCCAGCGCCTTCGGCACGGCGGTCATGGCCGGTTGGCCAACCAGCCGCCCCGGCGCCTGACCCGGCCAGCCCCGCACCCACCCGGCGTCCTGCCAGGCGGCGGTGTGCGCGACAAACCCCGGGTCACGCGCGGTGAAAAACTGGGCCCCCTGGTCGAACACCGCCTCGCCCACCCGCTTGGTGGCCAGGCGTCCGCCGTAGCCGCGGCTCTTTTCCAGGACGACGACGGAGGCGCCAGCCGCCTGCAGGCGGTTGGCGAGGAGCAGGCCGGAAATACCGGCCCCGATGACCGCAGCGCCCGGAACGCTCATTCGGTGGCAAGGCCCACGTCGGCCCAGGTGTCCAGTTCGCGGGTGGCGGAGGCGAATTTGCGGCGGGTCTTGTCGATGGCGTATTTGCCCAGCACCAGCCGCAGCGGCGGCTGTTCGGCGGCAACCGCGGCGATGATGGCATCCGCGGCCCGGGCCGGATCGCCTGGCTGCCTGCCGTCCATCGTCGTCAGGAGCCGGCGGAACTTCCCGCTCGTCGGCTCGTAGGCCGGGATCGCGCCCGCCGCCGGCTCGAGCGAGCGGGCGATGAAGTCCGTGCGAAAGGGGCCGGGTTGCACGATGGTCACGCGCAGCCCGAGCGGCTTGACCTCCGCGGCGAGCGACTCGGACAAGCCCTCGAGCGCGCATTTCGCGGCGCCGTAAGCCGCGAAGCCGGCGTAATTCGAGATGGCCGCGGCCGCGCTGATGTTCACGAAATGACCGTGACCCTGGGCCCGCAGGATTGGCAGCGCCGCGCGGATGACCCGCAGCGCGCCAAAGAAGTTGGTCTCGAAATTGCGCTGGATCTGATCCTCCGCGCATTCCTCCAGCGCGCCGATCAGGCCGCAGCCGGCGTTGTTGACGACCACATCCAGCCGGCCGAAGGCCTCCGCGGCCTGCGTCACCACGGCCGCGACCTGCCCGGGGGCCGTCACGTCCAGTGCCAGGCGGCGGCAGTTCGCGGGCTGCAAGGCGGCCAGCTCGGCCAGCGTGCCCGGCTGGCGCGCGGTGGCCACCACCCGGTGCCCGCGGGCCAGCACGCGTGCGGCCAACGCACGGCCCAGGCCGCGGGAGCAGCCGGTGATCAACCAGACGGGAGTAGTGGTGGCGTCGTTCATGCAGGCCGGCGCGTCGTGAAACGACGGCAAGGCCAGCCTCATTACGGGCAACCGGCACCGCCGGACGCAGGGAAACGATTCAGCCCGCCAGCCGCGACCGGACTGCAACCTCCGGTCTCGAGCTCCACGGCGATCTCCGCGAGGCGGACCGAGGTCGCGATAACCACATCCGCCGCGTCGAGCCGGCCCTGCCGCTCCAAGGCATAGGCCTGCTCGACCAGCTCGGTCCGCAGGGCGGCGAGCTTGGCGAGGACCGGGGCGGCGGGTGACTCGGTCATGCGCGATCAGCCCGCAACGATGAACTTGAAGCCGCCGAAGACCATGCGCTTGGCGTCAAAGGGCATGTCCTTGGGATCACACATCACGGCGAGGCGCGGGTCCTTCATGACCTTGTCGTTGACCTTGTCGCGGTGCGCGCGGGATTTGAATTCAATGTAGGCGAAAACCACGGTCTCGCCCGGCTTGAGTTTCATCAGCTTGGCAAACGGCACGCCCCACTTGCGCTGGAGATCGTCGCCGGCGGCCTCGCGATACAGCAGGGCCCCGTGGTCCTTCCAGACCTTGGCCGCCAGCTTCGCGATGCGCTGGTAGGCTTTCAGTTTTTTCTTTGGCACCGGCAGGATGTAACCATCGACGTAGTTGGACATGGAGTGCGGGGGTTGGGGTTATGGGTGAAAAGAGGTCACTTCTTCGCCTCGGCGAGGCGCTTGAGTTCGGCCAGGCCCTTCTCGAAATCGCCGCCGATCATCTTGTCCATGTTCATGAACAGGCAGACGACCTTCGAAAGATAGTTGTTGGTGCCGGACATGGTCCAGGTGACGCGGGTGGAACCGCCCTCAGGCCGGAAGGTGAATTCCGTCGGGCAGACTCCGGGCATGGGCGTGAAGAATTCCAGCCGGATGGTGATCGCCTCGGCCGGGCGGCTTCCGGTGATGGTCATCCGGCCGGACCCGACGTCGCTGTTGCCCTCCCAAGCGTAGACGGCGCCCTCGCCGGCCGCGGCGCCCGCGAAGGTCCGCTGCATGGCCGGATCGAGCTTCTCCCACGGCGACCAGGCCGCCCAGCGATGGAAATCATTGATCTCGGGGAAAATCACGGCGGCGGGCGCGGCGATCGTGGCACTCCGCGTGACGCGGAACTCGGACGGCTGGAAGGCGGCAACCACGAGCACGATGGCGATGATGGCGGCGAGGCTGAGGAGGATTTTTTTGATCATGGCGGTGAAACTGGAGGATGGGCGGTGGTCACGAGACTGACAAGCCGGTGCGACGCTTGTTCATGACGCGGGGAGAACGGGTGAATGATCGCCCGCGGCTCAAGAGTCTCGCTCGCCCGGCAGGGCGGGCTCGGTGGCCACGAGGGCGACGATAAGTGCAAGGATCAGGACGGTCGGCAGCATGGGATGGGTTGTTCATGTCTTCAACGAACCGGGCGGCCGGCTTTGGACAGGAGGATTGAAGTTTTTCGCGCCCCAGACTTGGCTGGCCCCGCCACTTCCCGCAACCCGGGCGCGATCCAAGCCGGTATTCGCCGTGCCGATCGCTTAAAATCCACGACCAACGCCGCGATTTCCCACTCCGTGTCCGTCCGCCCGGCCTTCGTTCGTTGTAGAGGGTGACGGCCACTTCCACCGCAATCCCACCCTGCCCATGTCCGCCCCCAACCCGCCGACCCCATCCGCCCCCTTCCTGCTGTTTTTCCGGAATTCCGGGCCGGAAACCCACGCGCATCTTTCACCCGACCAGCGCCAGCAGCTCGTGACGCGCTGGAACGCCTGGTTCGAGGGCCTGGTCGCCGAGGGCAAGGCCACCGAGGGCCAGCCGCTCGAGCTCGAGACCCGGCTGGTTTCCGGGCCCGGCGGGGCCCGCGTCACCGACGGTCCGTTTCCCGAGGCCAAGGAAGCCATCGGCGGCTATGTGAAACTGATGGTCAGCGGCCTCGACGAGGCCACGGCCATTGCCCAGCGCCATCCCGGCCTGGCCTACGGCCTGATCATCGAGGTCCGCCAGATGACACCCACCTGCCACCTCGGGGTTAATACCAAGCCCAACGAGGCCAGTGACGTGATCGTCCACCCGTCCTGATGTCTGACGTCCCGCCAGACGCCCCCCGGCAGCCCGCCCAGCTGGTGGAGCATTTTTTCCGTCACGAGACGGGCCGCCTGCACGGCGCGCTGCTCCGCCTGCTCGGCGTCCACAACCTGGCGCTCGCGGAGGATGTCGCCCAGGAAGCCATGCTCCGCGCGTTGCGCACGTGGTCCATGGGCGGCGTGCCGCCCAATCCCTCCGCCTGGATCACGCAGGTGGCCATGAACCTCGCCAAGGACCACCTCCGGCGCCAGCGCATGTCCGCCGGCAAGGAGGCGGCGATCATCACGCACCACGAGCAAACCATCGCCCGCCCGGCCCCCGCGTGGGAGACCGCCCATGAGATCCGCGACGACACCCTGCGCCTGATGTTCGTCTGCTGCCATCCCGCGGTCGCGTCCGACGCGCAGGTCGTCCTGGCCCTGAAGATGATCTGCGGTTTCAGCACCGCCGAGATCGCCCGCGCCTTCCTCAGCAGCGAGGCCGCCATCGAGAAACAGCTGACCCGCACCAAGCAGCGCATCCACGAGGCCGGCATTGCTTTCGAGATCCCGGAGGGCGAGGACCTCGCGCCCCGGCTCAACGGCGTGCTGGCCGCGCTCTACCTGCTGTTCAACGAGGGCTACAAGGCCTCCTCCGGTGACCGCCTGCTGCGCGAAGAGCTGAGTCACGAGGCCATCCGCCTGATGGCGGTGCTGCTCGCCCACCCGGCCGGCCGCACCCCGCGGGCCCACGCGCTGCTCGCGCTGATGCTGCTCACCGCCGCGCGCTTCCCTTCCCGGCTCGACGAGCACGGCGCCCTGCTGCGGCTGCACGACCAGGACCGCTCGAAGTGGGACCGCGGCCTGATCGAACAGGGGCTGCTGCACCTCGTCGCCGCCGCCGAGGGCGACGACCTGAGCGAATACCACCTGCAGGCCGGCATCGCCGCCATCCATTGCACGGCGACGGACTACGCCGCCACCGACTGGGCGCGCATCCTGCGCCATTACGACGAGCTTTACCGCCTCCGGCCCTCGCCGGTCGTGGCGCTGAACCGCGCCGTCGTCGTCGCCCACCTGCACGGCCCGCAGGCCGCGCTCGACGCCCTGGCGCAAATCACCGGCCGCGACCGCCTGGAATCGCATTACCTGCTGCATGCCGTGGCCGGTGAGCTGCACTGGCGCCTGAAGGACGAGCGCGCCGCCGCCGCGAGCTTCCGCCGCGCGCTGGCCCTGGCCCATGTCGGCCCGGAGCAGGCTTATCTCACCCGCATGCTCGAGCGTGCGCTCGACGACGACACGCCCCTTTCCGCCTGATCATCCCAACCCACGCCACCTCCATGGAAACCCCCGCCCCCTCCAAGGCCGCCCGCCTCACCGGCTGGATCATGACGATCCTGCCTTCGCTGCTCTTCGCGTTCAGCGGCATCATGAAGCTGGTGTCCTCGTCCTCGCCGCAACTCGCCGAAGGTTTCACCCATCTGCAGATCCCCATCGCGTGGGCCGTGAACCTCGGGCTCCTCGAGCTCGGCTGCCTGATCGTCTACCTCATCCCGCGCACGGCGGTCGTCGGCGCGATCCTCCTGACCGGCTATCTCGGCGGCGCGATGCTCACCCACCTGCGGGTCGGCGAGCCGCCGGTCACCCATGTCATCCTCGGCATCGTGCTCTGGGGCGGCCTATGGCTGCGCGACCCGCGCCTGCGCGCGCTGATGCCGCTGGTCAAATAAACTGGCAGGGGCGGTTGCCCACAACCGCCCTTGTCCGAAGGCCGTTGGGGGCATCGGCCCCTACCTCACCTGGCAGGGCCCGGGTGCGCTTGGAAAAACTTCACGATCAGCTCCGGCGCCACCTCACTGGGATACTTGTGTCCGCCGGTGTGGAGGTAGACGGCGACGTCGTTGCCGGTCTGGGAGGCATAGACCTTGTAGCCCATGACCGACGGCTGGAATTCGCCGCAGCCGTTCAATTCGAGCACCGTGCGGATCATCCGCTCCTGCCAGGCAAACTTGACCAGCTCGTCCTGCGGGCTCGCCACATGCAGCATGGGCATCGGCTTGGCCTTGCGGAACCCGCGGGCCAGCAGCGCGGAGGATGGCGCGAGCGCGGCAAAAATGTCACCCCGCTCCGCCCACAGCAGGTAGGTAAAACCGCCGCCATTGGAATGACCCGTGGCATAGATGCGCTTGGGATCGACCCGGTGGCGGTGCCGCAGGTCGGCGAGCATCACATCGAAAAATTTCAGGTCCCGGTCATCAGCGACCCCGGCGCGGCCCTGCCAGCCCGCGCGCTCACCTTTTGAATCGGTCAACTGGCCGGCCGTCGGCAGGCCCTGCGGGTAGACCACGATGGCTTCCGGCCATTTTTCATGGATGGGAAAGCTGTGGGCCGCCTGCGCCATCGAGCCACCGTGGCCATGGAAGGCGAAAACCAGCGGGGCGCCTCCGGGTGCCACCTGGGCGGGCACGTGGATGAGCGCCTCGCGCGTCACGCCGTCAACGGTCCAGGCCAGGCGCTCCAGGGATTCGGCGCGCAGATGGCTGAACCAGCACAGGACAAGACCGGCGATTAATCCGAGACGCATGAGGGAATGACGCGGCCGGTGGTCGCCGGTTTCCATGTCGGCGACGGCGTCGGGGGCGGAGACCGGCGCCGCTTACTTCTTCAGGCTCGCGCAGAAGCGCGCCAGCCGCTCGAGGCCCTTGCGGATGATCTCGTCGGACGTGGCGTAGCTGAGGCGCAGGTAACCCTCGGCGCCGAAAGCCGAACCCGGGACCGCCGCGACCTTCTCCTGCTCGAGCAGCTTGGCGCAGAACTCGGTGTCCTTGAGGCCGAAGCTGGAGATGTTGGGGAAAAGATAGAACGCGCCGCCCGCAAGGAGGCAGGTGACGCCGGGAATCTTGTTCAGCTCGGCATGCAGGTGCTTCCGGCGGCGGTCGAACGCGGTCTTCATCTCCGCCAGCGCGGCGTCGGCCCTGGCCTTCTCCTTCAGCGCGGCGAGCGCACCGTATTGGGCGAAGGTCGTGGCGTTGGACGACATCTGGCTCTGCAGCTCGGCGCAGGCCTTGGCGATCGGGGCCGGGGCCACGAGCGTGCCGAGGCGCCAGCCGGTCATCGAATAGCTCTTGGAGAAACCGGCGACGGTAATCGTGCGCTTCTCGACCTCGGCGCCGAGCATGGCGAAGTTCACAGGTGCGTGGCCGTCATAGATCAGGTGCTCATACATCTCGTCGGCCAGCACGTAGAGATTGTGCGCGACACAGAGGTCGGCGAGCGCGGCCAGCTCGGCGCGGCTGTAAATGGCGCCGGTCGGGTTCGACGGCGAATTGAGAACTAGGAGCTTGGTCTTCGACGTGATCGACGCCTTGAGCAGCGCAGGCGTGAGCTTGAAGCCGGCCTTGTCGTCGCACAGGACAAACCTCGGCGTGGCGCCGGCGAGCTTCACCATCTCGGGGTAGCTGACCCAATACGGCGCCGGGATGATGACCTCGTCGCCCGGGTTGCAGGTCGCGAGAATGGCGAGGTAGCAGGAATATTTGCCGCCGGGCGAAACGACGACCTGCGACGGCGCGATCTTGTAGCCATATTCGGCGGCGTAGCGGTCGGCGATGGCCTGGCGCAGCGGCTCGATGCCGGGCGTCGGCGCATACTTGGTCTTGCCGCCCTGGAGCGCGGCGATGGCGGCGTCCTTGATGAACTGCGGCGTGTCGAAGTCGGGTTCACCGGCGGCGAAGCTGCAGACATCCTCGCCGGCGGCGAGCATGGCCTTGGCTTTCGCGTCGATCGCGAGAGTCGGCGACGGCGAGACATTGCGGGCCCAGACGGACAACGGAGGCGGAGTGCTCATTCGGAGTCAGGACTAAAGGCCCGCGGTTTCTGAACGCAAGCCAGCCGTGGCGGCGCTCGCTGTCATAGGACAGTGAGGTGGAGGCGCGGCCATCAGCCCCGCGGATTGCCGGCCGTGATGCCCATGCCTCGCGGGGCTGATGGCCCCGCCTCCAAGCAACGCATGGATCAGCGCTTCGCCCGCTTCTTCTTTCGCCGTTTCCGCGGCTTCCGCGCGGGGGGCGTATCCGCCGGCGCCGGCAGCGCCTCCAGCTCCGGCAGGTAGGCCTCCACCGCGGCGCGCACGAGGTGACCGACGCTGGTGTGCTTGGCCCGGGCCGTCTTCTTGAGCTGCCGGCGGATCTCCCCCGGCAGGCGCACCGAGATCTGCACCTGCGCCGGGTGCAGGACCAGCACATCCGTGAAATCGTAACGTTCCAGCGCCGCGCGGATGATCTCGCTGACGGACTTCGCCTTGCCGTCACGCACCGGCTCGCTGAGCCGGTCGATGAACTCCACCTCCATCTGGATGGGGAACGGCTTGGGCGACTTCGCGGACATCCTAGAGGCCCTGCAACTTCTCGCGCGGCACCGGCGGGGCCGGCTGCGCCAGCTGCGCCGGCGTGAAGGTCTCCGCCGGCAGCGCCAGGCCCAGCGCCGCCGCCTTGAAGGTGAGGCGGGTCTTGTCGCGGGTGACGTGGTTGCGCAGGTCGATGGACTTCACGAGCCATTGTTCGCCCACTTTCTTGAGGTCGATGAGCGTCACGCTCTTCGCCGCCTTGCCGTCGGGGCCGAGCTGCTCGACCTGCACGAGCGCCTGAAACTGCGTGTCGATGTAGACCCGCACGCCGCTGAGGTCGGGTCGCGCCGCGGCGATGTCCGCCGGCGGATAAAGCACGAACTGGTGGGCGGGGCGGCCGCGCACCTTGGCGAGGCCCTCGTAGACGTAATCCGGCCAGTGCAGGAACGGCATCTGCAGGTCGAAGAGGGAGAAGTCCGTGCCGGCGACCGGCTGGAGGGTCTCGGCCGTGGTGGCGGCGCGCACGCTCACGCCGCCGGGGGCGGTCCAGGCGGCCGGCGCCGGGCCGGACTGGATCAGCCAGCGCTCGTCGGCCAGGCTGAGGCGCGTGAGCGGGCCCGCCGGTCCGCGGGTGCCGAAGAGTTCACCGTCAAGGACCCGCTCGGCACCCTTGCGCGGCATGACGCGCAGCTCGAAGGAAAGCCAGTAGGTGCCCGCGATGCCGGCCTGGCGGAAGGTGGCAAGGATGCGGCCACCCTCGGCCTGGTCGGCCTTGCCGCCGGCCACATAGGCCGGGGTCGGACGGAAGCGGGTGCCTTGCGCGCTGACCAACGGCCCCACGGCCAGCGCCAGCGCAAACAAGAAAGCCCGGCGGAGGGCCGGGCTTGAGAGGTCAGGGCTTCTTGGGCTCAACCGGCGCGGGGGTTGCAGGTTGCGAAGCGGGCGTCGCGGCGGGCGCCACGACCGTCGGCAGCCGGTTGTCGGCCGCGTCCCGGTGCTTGATCTGGTAGATGTGGGCCAGATAGAGGACGAAAGTGACCACGAAGAAGACGATGGCGGCCTTGATGGTCGCGCCGGTCAGGACGTTGTTCGTGTCCGCGCCGAAGGTGGATTCCATGCTGCCGCCGCCCATGGCCGCGCCCATGCCGCCGTCGGTCTTGGCCCGCTGCATGAGGACGACCAGCACCAGAAACAGCGAAGTGATGATCAGGACGAAAGTTAGGATGCCGATAACGAGACTCATAAAGGGTGCAGAAGAAGCGTGTTTGGACCGGCTTTGTCAACCAAAGTTCTGGCGCGGTGGTTGCGACGCCGGGAACCTTGGTTAGGTTCTCCGGGTCAACCCTTTCCCTATGAAACTCCCGTCTTTGCTGGTTCGTGTTCCGATGCTGGTCGCCGCCCTGGCCCTGCTTCTGCCCGTCGCCCCTGCCGCCGAGAAGAAACCCGCACCCAAGCCGGCCGACCTTCAGGTGGTGGTAGATGTGCCGCCTACCTGGCGGCCCTTTCTGGAGGATGATATTGCCGAGGCCCTGTTTTATCGGCTGAAGGAGGTCTTTGGCCGGCGCGGTTACAAGGGCGAGATCGCGCAACTGACCAGCCTGGACCCCGAGGCCAAGGATCGGCCGGTCCTGCGGCTCAACCTGACCGAATGGCGCGTCGACCGCGCCGGCAATGCGCAGTGCACCTTGACCGCCTCGCTCAAGACGGTCGCCGGTGAGAAGAACCTCGGCCTGGCGACGGGCACGGCGCTTTTCTGGCCCCGTGGCAACCGGTGGGGCCTGCATCGCCAGATGGAAACGGCCGACGCCTTGGAAGATGCCGCCGACAGCGCGCTGCGCGAGCTCTACGGCGCCGTGGCCAAGTCGGGCCTGCTGCCGGGCCTCGAGGAGAAGAAGTAACCGCCGTGCGGCGTGCGCGCGCGACCTACAGCGTCACGCCCATCTTCTCCAGCACGCGGGAGAGGTCCTCGTTGCCCTGGTATTCGATGATGATGCGACCCCGCTTGGGCGAGTGCTTGAGCGTGGTCCGCGCACCGAGGTGCGTGGTGAGACGCTTCTCAATGTCGGTCAGAGCCGCGGCCGTGGCGCCGGGCATCCTGCGTTTCTTGCCGGGGCCGCCGGCCTTGTGCCGGGTCAGTTCCTCGAGGGCGCGGACGCTCAGACCCTGCTCGAGCGCGCGGCGCGCGAGCACCAGCCGCTCCGGGGAATGCTCGACGCCGAGCAGCACCTTGGCGTGGCCGACACTGAGCATGCCCTTGCCGACGTAGCCCTGCAGCTCCGGCTCGAGGCCGAGGAGACGGAGGGAATTGGCGACCGTCGCGCGGCCCTTGCCGACGCGCTGGGCGGCGGCGTCCTGCGTGAGGTCAAAATCGCGGATGAGGCTGGCGTAACCGTGCGCCTCCTCGAGCGGGTTAAGGTCGGCGCGCTGGAGATTCTCGATCAGGGCCAGGGAGGCGGACGAGGCGTCGCTCGACGTCATCACGCGCGCCGGAATGCTCTTGAGCTTGAGCTGCTGGAAGGCGCGCCAGCGGCGCTCGCCGGCGATGAGCTGGAACTTGTCGCCCGCGGCGCGGACGACGATCGGCTGCAGCAGGCCCTCGGCGCGGATACTCTCCACGAGCTCGGTCAGCGCCTCGTCGGAAAACTCCTTGCGCGGCTGGTAGGGATTCGGCTCGACCAGGTGCACGGCGACCTCGCGGTAGCCGGGCAGGCCGTCGTTGGCCGGGGCGGTCGGAACGGACGCCGGCGTCGCGGCGACGGGCGCAGGCGTCGCGGGTTTCGGGGCGGCGTGGCCGCTGGTGATGAGGGCGCCGAGCCCGCGGCCGAGACGTGATTTCGGGGTAGCCATGATTATTTGCCCTGCGGGATGAAGAGGGTCTGGCCGACGCGGATGCGGGTGGGGTCGGCGATCTTGTTCGCGTTGATGATGTCCGAGAGCTTCGAGTTGTTCTTGCGCGCGATCTCGCCGAGCGTGTCGCCGGCCTGGACGGTGTAGTTGATGCCCTCCTTCGGGAAATCGTCGCCGAAGGACGTCTGCACGGCCGGCCGCGCAGCCTGGTTTTTCGCCAGGGCGTCGAGCGCGGCGTTGGTCTGCTTGCCGAGGCGCTCGATCTGGGCGGCGACCTGCTGCAGCACCTCGCGCTTTTGGTCGGCCAGCGCGGCCTGCATGGTGCGGTTCGTGTCGGCCACGGAGCGGTTGAGCTGCTCGACGGTGACGTAGCTCTGGCTGGCCTTGGCCTGAAGGGTGTTATTGTCGCGCGTGAGCTGTTCGACCGCCATCGTGAGCTCGCCGACGCGCTGGGTGAGGAGGGCGACGTCCTGCCGCAGGTTGGCCACCTCGATCCGCGTGTTGTCCATCTGCGCGGAAGCGAAACCGACCAGGGTGGCCATCAGGGCAAGGATTCGCGGGAAAAGGCTGGGCATGGGCGGAAGCGTGGGAAATCCGCGGGACAAAAACAAGCCTTAGCCCTTGGGCCGGGGAAACGGCGCGAACGCCACCAAGGCGGGCATCGGCTGGGAAGGCAGGCGCGTGCCCACCGCCACCGGCCAACCGCGCAGAAACTCCGGCGCCGGCAGCATCTTCCCGCCGGGCCGCTGGAGCTTGCGCAGGCGCAGGATCCCCTGCCCCGTGCCGACCAGCAGCCCCTCGGCGTCCACCCCGACGACCACGCCCGGCCCGGACGGTTGGTAGTTTAATAGACTACCGATGTCCGCGAGACCGAGCTTCACGGGCTGGCTGTTGATCTCCACGGCGCAGCCGGGCCAAGGCATCAGGCCGTTGATCCGCGCGGCGAGCACGGCAGCGGGCTGGGTGAAATCGAGCACGCCGTCGGTTTTCTCCAGTTTTCGACAAAAGGTCACCTGCGTCTCGTCCTGCGCCGTGAACGGCTGCGTGCCCGCGGCGATCCGCGGCAGGCAGCGGGCGAGCAGCGGCACGCAGGCCAGCGCGAGCTTCGCCTCGACCTCGGCGGCTGTGTCGTGCGGGGCGATGGCCACGCGCTCGACGTCCGCCACGGGACCGGCGTCGAGCTGCCGCACCATCCGCATGAGCGTGACGCCGGTTTCCTTGTCGCCGCAGGCGGTGGCGGTCTGGATCGGCGAGGCGCCGCGGTATTTCGGCAGAATGGAGGTGTGCAGGTTCAGCGTGCCGAGCCGCGGCGTGTCGATCACGTCCTGCTTGAGGATGTGCCCGTAGGCCATGACGAGCGTCAGGTCGGGCTTCAGGCCGGCGAGCTGCTGGCGCTCGGTCTCGCCGACTTTCTCCGGCTGGAAAACGGGGAGGTCGTGCGCCTGCGCCCAAACCTTGATGTCATTGGGCCGGATCTGCTGGCCCCGGCCGACCGGCCGGTCGGGCTGCGTGAAGACCCCGACGACTTGGCCGATCTTGCTCCCCTCGCCCGCCAGCCAGTCCAGCGCGGGCCGCGCAATCGCATCCGAGCCCATGAAGACGATCCGCAGCATGGCTCAATCATCCATCAGGCCCGGGTCGAAATCCTCGCCGGCCTCGGCGGCGGCCTGGTTCTGGCGCTGGCCCTTGGCGGCGAGGCGATCGGCGACGGACTGCTTCTTCTTGCCGATGAGATCGAAGTGGATCGGGCAGCCGTCGAGGTCAAATTCCTTGACTAGGCCGGCCTCGAGGTAGCGGCGGTAGGACTCGGTCAGGCTGCGTTCCTGATTGCAGAAAATCTTGATGCGGAACGGCCGCGTGCCGGTCTGCGTGGCGTAGTAAATGCGGAAGCGGACGCCGAAGGTGGAATGCGGCGGCGTGCGGTCGGCCAGCCGGATGATGGCGGCGTTGAGCTTGGCGGTCGGGATCTTCGTATCGAGGCGCTTGTTGAGCGCGCGGGCCGCCTTGAGCATGCGGGTGATCTCGTGACCGGTGAGGGCGGAGACGAACATGACCGGCGCGCCGGGCGTGAAGAAAAGTTTCTGGAAGAGCGTCTTCTCGTAGTCCTCGCGGTATTCGCGCTCGGTGGCGAATTTCTCGACCAGGCGCTTCTGGAACAGCTCGTGCACGAGGTCCCACTTGTTGACGACGATGACGATCGGCTTGGCGGCCTTGATGATCTCGCCGGCGATGGCCTGGTCCTGCTGCGTGATGCCCTCCATGGCGTCGACCACCATGAACACGACGTGCGCGTGGTGGATGGCCTCGAGGGAGCGCAGGCGGGAGAAATACTCGACGGAGGACGCGAGCTTCGTCGCCGGGCGGATGCCGGCGGTGTCGATCAGGCGGAAGGGCCAGGACTTGCCCTCGCGGCTCTTGTATTCGAAGTCGAGCTCGACGGCGTCGCGCGTCGTGCCGGGCAGGTCGCTGACGATGAGCCGGTCGCTGTTGAGCAGGCGGTTGCTGAGGGAGGACTTGCCGACGTTCGGGCGGCCGACGAACACGATCCCCAGGCGCTCCTTGTCCAGGTCGGTCTCCTCGGGCACGGGTCCGAGCTTGGCGAGGATGGCGATGCGCAGCTCGGCCTCGCCGACGCCGTGCTCGGCGGAGATGTAGAACGGCTCGCCGAAGCCCAGCCGGTGAAACTCGGAGATGTCGGCGATCTTCTCCTTGCCGCTGTCGGCCTTGTTGGCGACCAGCAGGACCTGCTTCTTGCTCTTGCGCAACTTCTGGGCGATGCGCTCGTCGAGCGCCGTGACCCCCTCGCGGGCGTCGATGGTGAAAAGGATGACCGAGGCCGCCTCGATGGCGAACTGCACCTGCTCCTCCGAGGCCTTCGTGATGCGGGCCGGGGTGTCGCTGCCGGTCAGGCCGAGGCCGCCGGTGTCGAGCAAGGTATAGCCGCCCTCCTTCACCTCGGTCGTCACGACGTCGCGGGTGACCCCGGGCATGTCGTGGACGATGGAGATGCGCTTCTTGGCCAGCCGGTTAAACAGGCGGCTTTTGCCCACATTGGGGCGGCCTACGATGGCGACGGTTCGGGACATAGCGCTAAGGTCTAAGGGACAAGCCCGACTGGCCAGCAAGAAGATTCCGGCTCGTGGGTGGAACTCGGCCTCCGGGCGGGTTTTCTGGCCGCACGCAGGCAAACCCGGCCGGAGGCCGGGTTCCACCTCAAGTCAGGCCCCAAAAATTAGTGTTTATTAGTGCCCAGTAGTGGTTTCAGTTCGCTGCTCCATGTTCGAAAGCCTGACCGACAAACTGACCGGCGCCCTGCGCAACCTGCGCGGCGTCGGCTCCCTGTCCGAGGCCAACATGGCGGACGCCCTCAAGGAAGTGCGCGCCGCCCTGCTGGCCGCTGACGTCCATTTCAAGGTCGCCCGCGAGTTCATCGACCGCGTCCAGGCCGAGTGCACCGGCCAGCAGGTCCTGAAGTCCGTCACCCCCGGCCAGCAGGTCGTCAAGATCATCCACGACGAGCTCGTGAAGCTCCTCGGTGAGGGCACGACCGAACTGGCCCCGAAGCGCCCGCTCAAGGTTCTCATGGTCGGTCTTCACGGCTCCGGCAAGACGACCTCCACCGCCAAGCTCGGCAAGCTGCTCAAGAAGAAGGGCGCCCGGCCGTTCGTCGTCGCGTGCGACGTCTACCGCCCCGCCGCCATCGACCAGCTTGAGATTCTCGCCAAGCAGGAGGAACTCGGCTTCTACGCCGACCGCAATTCCAAGGACGTCCCCGCCATCGGCGCCACCGCGCTCGAGACTGCCCTCGCCGCGAACGCCGACGTCATCCTCTTTGACACCGCCGGCCGCCTCCAGATCGACACCGACCTGATCGAGGAGGTCAAAAAGCTCCACGCCCGGATCCAGCCCGACGAGGTGCTGCTCGTCGCCGACGGCGCGCTCGGCCAGGAGGCCGTCAACGTCGCCAAGGCTTTCCACGACGCGCTCGGCGTAACCGGCCTCATCCTCACCAAGCTCGACGGCGACGCCCGCGGCGGCGCGGCGCTGTCGATCAAGGCTGTCACCGGCGTGCCCATCAAGTTCATCGGCACCGGCGAGAAGACGGCGGACTTCGAGCCGTTTTATCCCGACCGCCTCGCCTCCCGCATCCTCGGCATGGGCGACGTCGTGTCGCTCGTCGAGAAGGCGCAGGAGAACATCGACCAGGCGGAGGCCGTGCGCATGGCCGAGAAGATGCGCAAGGCGGACTTCAACCTGGAGGACTTTCTCGCGCAGATGCAGCAGGTGAAGAAGATGGGCTCGATGCAGTCGCTCATGGGCATGATGCCCGGCATGAACGGCGTGCAGCTGCCCGACGACGCCGAGCGGCAGATGAAGCGCACGGAGGCGATCATCCAGTCGATGACGATCCAGGAGCGCCGCAAGCCCGGCCTGCTCAACGGCAGCCGCCGCATGCGCATCGCGGCCGGCGCCGGCGTGAAGGTCCTCGAGGTCAACCAGCTCATCAAGCAGTTCGAGCAGATGCAGAAGCTCATGAAGATGATGAAGGGCGGGAACCAGAAGAAGCTGATGCGGCAGATGGAGCAGATGCGCGGCAAGGGCGGCATGCCTTTCTGAGTTCCGCCTGGCTTGTCCTCCTGATCCCGTCTTGCGGGGGAAGGATCAGGTCGCTCGCTGCCGCTGAGACCGACGTTGCACTGGATTCCCCGCTCAGCTCAGAATGACAAAGGAAACAGGATGAACCGTCTCCTCCAACTCCTCCTTGCCCTCGTCGCCTTCGGAGCCGGCCTGTGGTTGTTTTACGCGGGTTACGGCCGCGAGGTGTCGCTCGCCGGCAAGACCGAGACGGGGTTCACCTACCTCAAGACGGGCATCGACGGCAAAACCCGCGTTCTCACCCATCACTGGTATTACGGCGCCGGTTTCATCCTGATCATCGGCAGCACCTGGTGGATGCTCAAGGGCGGCGCGCCGAAACGCCGGCGCCGCTAGACGGAGCGCCCTGCCCCAAGACCGCCATGGCCGCCAACTCCCTGCCCTCCTTCTGGCACAGCCTGTCGAACAGCGGCCAACCCAAGGCCGTCTACCTCGGCCGGGCCCTGCTGGCCGACCTGCCGGTGACAATCGCCGTGAGCTTCGCCCTCACCCAGTTCACCGGCATCCCCGCGCCGGGCCTGCCCTGGGAAACATTGCCGCGCGTGCTGCTGGCCATGTGCGTCTTTGCGCCGATCGTGGAGACCTTTGGCATGGTCGTCCTCTTCTGGATTCTCCGCCGCCTCGTGAGCCGGGCGGCATTCGTTCCGTTCGCCGCCGCACTCGTCTGCGCCGGCCTGCACTCGCTCGCCCGGCCGCTTTGGGGCATCGAAGTCTTCTGGGGCTTCCTGATTTTCTCCCTGTGCTATCTGGCCTGGGAGAAGAAATCCCCGCTACAGGCCTTCTGGATGACCGCGATCCTCCACTCGTTGCACAACCTGCTGCCCACGCTGGGGCTGATCATGCTGCGGGCTTGATTCCCCGGGTTTGGGGCCGCCCGCCGGACTCGGTCTCAGGGCCGCGGGGGTAGTTCAATCTTCCAGTAATCGGCCCCCGCGGCGGACAGTTTTTTCAGCCCGCGCTGGCCGGCGCGAAGCTGCTCGAGCACGAGTTTACGGATGTCCGTCAGCACCGAGCCGGTCTCCGCGAAGTAGGAATGCTCGAGGAAACTGGTATCAAGGCCCGAGGCGTCCACCGTCTCGATGCCCGGGGCGACGGTGATGCCGGCCGCCGAGTCGCCGGCGCGGGGATAACCGTGCACCGTCTTCGAGGCGAGCAGCGCCTTGTCGCCGTCGGACACGTAGAGCGTGATCTTGTCGCAACCGGCCGCGAGGGCGGGCGCAATGTCGCGCTTGAAGATGTCCGCGTCGATGTCTGGCGCGGTCAGGATGATCTCCTTGAAGCGGCCCCTCAGCTCGGGATGCTCGGCGAAAAGCGCCTTCACCGCGCCGGTGAGCGCCCGGTTGCCCATCGAGTGCGCGATCAGGTAGATGTCCCGGGCGCCGGAATTCCGGACATAGTCGAGCAGGAAACCCTTCAGGTTGGCCTCGCTCCACTGGACGTTGTTCTCGTCCGTCGGGTAACCCTGCAGCGTGGCCTGCGAGGGCCAGCTGTAGAAGACCGGAGCGCCACGGAAATCCAGGTCGTAGGTGATCTGGGCCGTGCGCCGGGCCGCGTCGTCGAACGCGACGTTGTAGCCGTGGACAAACAGGAAGGATGCCCGGCTGCCGCCGCGTGCCAGCGTTGCCTGGAGGTCGGCGAAGAAGCCGTCGCGGTCGGTGATGGACTGCCGCGTGATCATCATGTGCTTGCGCGGGTCCTCGCTGAACTCCAGGCGCCAGATCGAGGGCTTCTCGATCATGCCGGCCCGGTGTTGCCGGGGAATGCTGACAAAGATGCTGCCGTAGCTGAGTGCCGCGTCGCGCTCGCCTCCGAAGCCGCCCTCGGCATCGGCCTTGCGGTCGGTGGCGAAGAATACCCTTACCTGGTCGAATTCATTGCCCGGCGCCACATTCGGATTCACCGACGTAGGCATCGGCGGGGGTGGCGGCGGTGGAGGTGGGGGCGGCGGAGGAGGCGGTGGCGCCATCACCGGCGCAGGATCGCGGGCCACGCGAGGTGCCATGCAGCCTGCGAGCAGCAGGACGACGGCCAGCATGGTGGCCAGGGCGCGAAAAGGAGGGCGATTCATGAACGGTAGGAAGGATTGTCCTGCTTCGTCGCGTGGTGCAGCGCCAGCACCAGGGCCTGCAGCTTCGCCGGGCTCTTGATGCCGGGGGATTGCTCCACCCCGCTGTTCACATCGATGAACCTCGCGCCGGTGGCGGCCACGGCGGCGGCCACATTTCCGGCGTTGAGCCCGCCGGAGAGTATCCAGGTCTTGGCGCCGTGCGCGGCCTGATGCCGGGCGAATTTCGACCAGTCGCCCGTCTCGCCGGTGCCACCGAATTTATCCGCATGGAAGGTATCGAGCAGAAAGGTCTCCGCCTGCGGCAGCCACTCGGGCCTCACGTCCTGGGCCGGCGGCAGCTTCGGCGCCAGCCACAACCGGGCCTTGCCGGCCAGCTGTGACCACGCCGCGATCGTCGCCACCGGAGTGTCGGGGTTGAAATGGATCTGGAACCGGTCGAAATCCAGCGCCACGAGCGCCGCCAACTCGGCGGCGGTCGGCTCGACGCACACGGCCACCCGCTTGCGCGGCGGCAGCCGCTCGCTCATGGCCTGGTATTGGGCCGGGGCAATGTTGCGCGGCGACTTCGCGTGGAAAATAAAACCGAGGTAGTCCGCCCCGACGGTGTCGGCGGCATCGGCATCCACCAGCGAGGTGATGCCACAAACCTTGAGTCTGACGCCGTTGATCATGATCTAGCCACGGATAACACGGATATTACGGATGGATTGATACTATCCGTGCCCATCAGTGCAATCCGTGGCTCAAAACGAATTAACCGCCTTGATCACGTGTGCCACTTGCTCGTCGGTCAGCTCGGGGAAGATCGGCAGGCTGACGCACGTCGCGCTGGTCTTTTCCGCCACCGGCAGGCTGCCGGCCGCATAGCCAAGCGGCGCATAGCAAGGCTGCCGGTGCATCGGCCCGGGATAGATGATCTCGGTGCCGATGCCGTTCTTCTCGAGGTGCGCGCGCAGGTCGTCACGCTTCGGGTGCAAGAGCGTGAACTGATGCCACACGGACTCGCCGTAGGCCGGCACGACGGGCAGCTGGACATCGGACCGCTTGATGCCGGCGCGATACATCGCGGCGATGGCCCGGCGACGGGCAGTCCAGCCGGCGAGCTTCTTCAGCTTGATGTTGAGCACCGCGCCCTGGAAGCCGTCCATGCGGAAGTTGAAGCCGACCTCCGTGTGCGTGTAGCGCTTGGGCGAGCCGTGCACGCGCAGCAACTGGGCCTGGTCCATCACGGCCGGGTGCTTCGAAACAAACGCGCCGCCCTCGCCGCAGCCGCCGAGGTTCTTGGTCGGGTAAAAGCTGAAGGTGCCGCAGTCGCCGATGGTGCCGACCGGCGCGCCCTTGTAGCTGGCGCCGACAGCCTGGGCACAGTCCTCGACGACGAAGAGCTTGTGCGCCTTCGCGATCGCCATGATCTCGTCCATCCGCGCGGGCTGGCCGAAGATGTGCACGACCACGATGCCCTTGGTCCGCGGCGTGATCGCCTTGGCGATGGCCTCGGGGTTGATGCACCAGGTGTCGGCGTCGATGTCGACGAACACCGGCCTGGCGCCGACGTAGCTGATGCCCCAGCAGCTGGAGGCGAAGGTGAAGGGCGTGGTGATGATCTCATCGCCCGGGCCGAAGCCGCCGGCGATGGACGCGATGTGCAGCGGCGAGGTGCCGCTGTTCATGCCGAGGGTGCGCGGGTAGCCGAGCGTGGCGCTGAAGGCCTTCTCGAAATCCTCGACGTCCTTGCCGAGACAGAAGCGGGTGTTGTCGTAGGTGTCGGCGAGCGCCGCGAGCACCTCGGTGCGGATGGCCTGGTGCTGGAGCTTGAGGTCGAGGAAGGGGACTTTCATGGGGTTATTTGCTGAGCTTCCCTAGCAGGGCGGCGACCAGGGAGTCGAGGCTGGCGTCGGCCGCCTCGAAGTCCACCGGCAGGCCGAGCTGCTTCATGGTGGCGGTTGTGGTCGGGCCGATGCTGCCGGCGAGCGGACGTTTCGCCTTGGCCGCGAGCTTGAGCGCGGCCGCCTGGTCGAAGAAGGACTGCGCGGCCGACGGGCTGGCGAATAGGATCGCATCGGCGCCCTTGGCGCGGAAATCGCCGGCCACGGGATCGCCGGCAAGGTCGGTCTCCTCGGTCTTGTAGACCGGCAGGATGTCCACGATGGCGCGGGCCTCCTCAAGTTTCTGCACGAGGGTCTCGCGGTTTTTGTTGCCGGTGATGACGAGAACCTTCGCGCTGTCCATGCCCTCGCGCTCGATCAGGGCCTTGGCTAGCTCCTCGGCGTTGGCCTTCTTCGGCTGCACCTCGACGCGCAGGTGCTGCTCGCGCACCGCGGCGGCGGTCGCCTCGCCGACCACGGCGATGCGCATGAGGCCGAAGGCCCGGATGTCGTCATAGACGCGATGGAACTCCTCGAAGAAATACTTCACGCCGTTGACGCTCGTGAAGATGATCCACTCGTAACCGCCGATCTCCTGGAAGACCTCGTTGAGGGTGTGCAGGTTGACGTCCTTGCTCACCTGAATGAGTGGGAGCTCTACGACCTGGGCGCCCAGCGCTTCGAGGCGCACGCGCCAGTCGGCGGACGAGGCGGCGGGACGGGTGAGGGCGATGCGGCGGCCGGTGAGCGGGGCTTTGGTCATGGGAGTCCGAGTTCCTTGAGCACGCGGGCCGCCGTGGCGGCCGGCGCGGCGTAATCCGCCTCGACCAGCGGCAGCATGCGGATGCCGGTCTTTTCGTGGAAGAAATACAACTTGTCGCCCGCCACGTGCGCGGCGAAAGCCATCTGGCAGCCGCCGCCGAGCGCGGCCTGCAGGGCGCGCTCGACCGTCACGCTGCGGGCGGTGGCCGCGTCGAGCACGGCGGCGAAGCGCGCGGCGTCCTCGGCGCGGCTCTGGATGGCAATGGCCCCCTGCCCCACGGCCGGGACGCTTTCGTCGAGGTTGAGCGGGCGGAAGGTGACGCCCGGCCAGCTGTGGATGCCGAGGCGGTTCATGCCCGCACGGGCCAGGATGGTCGCGTCGGCGGCGCCGGCGGCGATCTTCTTGAGGCGAGTGTCCACGTTGCCGCGGATCTCCGTGAAGGTGGCGGCCGGGAAAAGCTTTTTCACCTGCATCTGCCGGCGCGGGCTGCTCGTGGCGATGGTGGCCGGGGTCGTGACGCCCTCGCGCAGCACCAGGACGTCGCGAACATCTTCGCGCGGCATGTAGCCGGCGACGACCAGGCCGGCGACGATCTCGCCCGGCAGGTCCTTGCAACTGTGCACGGCCACGTGGGCCTCGCCCCGCAGCAAGGCCTGCTCGAGCTCGGCGGTGAACAGGCCCTTGCCGCCCTGCTTGGTCAGCGACCACTCGGCCTGCCGGTCGCCGGTGGTGACCATCTTGAGCAGCTCGCACTCGGCGCCGGGGATCGTCGCGCGCAGGTGGGCGGCGACCATCTCGGTCTGGGTGAGGGCCAGCGGGCTTTTGCGGGTCGCGAGGAGGATTTTCATGAGAGGGATTGGTGGACGCTGAGGGACTCGAACCCCCGACACCCTCGGTGTAAGCGAGGTGCTCTAACCAACTGAGCTAAGCGTCCGGAAGACGACCACGAAACGGCAACCCGCCGGGGCTCGCAAGGGAGAATTGGGCGAATGCCACCATTGCAGGGCCGGCCTCCCGGCCGGCCACGGTCGGTCAGGGCACCGACCCTCCAGCAAGGGCCTCAGGCCCGCAGCGGAATGCCTTCGCGGATCATCGCCTCGGCGATCTGGATCGAGTTGAGCGCGGCGCCCTTCCAGAGGTTGTCGCCGCTGACCCAAAGCGCCAGGCCGTTCTCGAACGCGGTGTCGCGACGGATGCGGCCGACGCCGCACTTCACCTGGCGGCTGAAGTCAAGGGGTGTCGGATAAACCTTGTTCGCCGGGTCGTCGACCAGCTGGGCGCCGGGGAAGGCCGCGAGAGCCGCGCGGGCCGCGGCGATGTCCACGGGGCGCTCGAACTCGGCGTTCACCGCGATCGAGTGGGCGCGCACGACCGGCACCCGGATGCAGGTGGCCGACACGGACAGCGCCGGCAGGCCCATGATCTTGCGGCTCTCCTCGCGCATCTTGGTCTCCTCGCCGGTGTAGCCATCGGCGCCGAAAGCGTCGATCTGCGGGATTAAATTCTGAAAGATCTGGTAGGGATAGACCTTCTTTTCCAGCGGGCCGCCCTTCACGTAGGCTTGGGTCTGCGCCTCGAGCTCGTCGATGGCGTCGGCGCCGGTGCCGGACACGGACTGGTAGGTGGAAAAGAATACGCGCTTCACGCCGAACTGCCGGTGGAGCGGGTAGAGCCCCATCAATGCGATGGCGGTCGAGCAGTTCGGGCTGGCGATGATCCCCTGGTGGCGGCGGGTCGCGTCGAGGTTAATCTCGGGCACGACGAGCGGGACCTTCGGGTCCATGCGGAAGGCCGAGCTCTTGTCCAACACGAGGCAGCCGCGCTTGGCGGCCTCCGGCGCGAGCGCCTTGGCGATGGCGCCCTCGGCGGCGAACAGGGCGATGTCCAAGCCGTCAAAGGCCCCGGGGGTCGCCTCCTGCACCGTAAGCTTTTTTCCGCCCACGTCCAGTTGACGGCCCGCGGAACGCGCCGAGGCCAGCAGCCTCAGCTCCGCAAGCGGGAACGAGCGCGACTGCAGCAGACCGATCAGCTCTTGACCGACCGCGCCCGTCGCACCGACGATACCGACCCTGTAGGAGGAATTGTTGCTCACGTGAATAAAGCTTTGGAACGGTTAGAAGAAAGGTGCGCGGCGCTGGGAATCAAGCCCACACCGCGTGTCATAGTCGTGTCCATCGCACAGCAAACGCTGATGTTTTTCCAAGACTGTGCTTTGCAGAAGAGCCATGTCATATCCACCTCGCGGCGCCCGCCCTCGAATGTGAAGGATTCCCTCGGCACGCCGCGCGGCCTGCACGCCATCGCCGAGAAGCACGGCGCCGGCACGCCGCCGAGCATCGTGTTCCAGGGACGCGTCACCACCGGCCGGCACTTCCGTGAGTTTCCCGCCGACGAGCAGGAAAAAAACCTCATCACCAGCCGCATCCTTTGGCTCCGCGGCCTGGAGCCGGGCGTCAACGCCGGCCAAAACGCCGCGGGCGAGGTCGTCGACACCTACCGGCGCTACGTCTATATCCACGGCACCAACCACGAGGAACGCCTCGGCACCCCCTTCAGCGGCGGCTGCATCGAGATGCACAACCTCGAGATCGTCACGCTGTTTGAACAGGTGCGCGTGGGCGACCTGGTGTGGATCGAGGATTGAGGCAGGAAGCGTCACTCCTGCGCGCCGCGGCGGCTTGCGATCAAGCCGCCCTACCGATTCTTCCCGAACAGCAGCCGCAGCGAATTGAGGCACACCACCAGCGTGCTGCCCTCGTGGGCCGCGACACCGATGGCCAGCGGCACCGCGCCGAAGGCCGTGGCGATGACCATGATGATGACCACGCCGAGCGAGATCGTGAGGTTCTGCCGGATGATGGCCTTGGCGCGCCGGCTCAGGCGCTCGGCCGCCAGGAAGTTCTCGATGCGGTCGTGCATCAGGATGACCTCGGCCTGCTCGAGCGCGGCGTCGCTGCCGCGCGCACCCATGGCCACGCTCACGTCGGCCGCGGCCAGGCTCGGCGCATCGTTCACGCCGTCGCCCACCATGGCCACCTTCTGCCCGCCGTGCGCGGCCCGCAGCTCCTGGATCGCGGCCACCTTCATCTCCGGCGTCAGGTGGGCGCGGACCTCGTCGAGGCCAAGTTCATGGGCGACCGACTCGGCGGCCTGGCGCCGGTCGCCGGTGAGCATGACCGTGCGGATGCCCATCCCCTTCAGCTCGGCCAGCACGGCCTTGGACTCGAGGCGGATCTGGTCGCGCAGCAGCACCCGGCCGATCATGTCGCGCCCGACGATCCATACCTCGGAAAGCTCGGCCGAGGCCGGCGGCAGCTTGGCGGCCCAGCCGGCAAGCGGGCCGGATTCGAGCAATTCGCGCCGGCCCAGCAGGGCCTGGCCGCCGTTGTAACTGCCGCGAACGCCCTGCCCCACGATGTTCTGGAAATCCCCAAGCGGCAGCTCGCGCACGCCGCGGGCCTTCGCATCGCGCACGATGGCCCGGGCCAGCGGATGCTCCGACTTGGCCTCCAGGGCGTAGGCCAGCTCCATGACCTCGGTCTCCCGGCCCGGCGGGAAGCTCTCGTAGCCCACCACCGCCAGCTCGCCCGTCGTGAGCGTGCCCGTCTTGTCGAGGGCCACGACGTTGATGTCGGCCAGCTTCTCGATCGCGGCGCCGCCCCGGAACAGGACACCATGCCGCGCACCCCACGCGATGGCGGCGAGGATGGCGGACGGAATCGAGAGGACGAGCGCACACGGACTGGCGACAACCATCAGGGTCATGGCCCGGTAGAACGCGGAGCGCAGTTCAGGCGTGTTGGTGAAGGCGGGCAGATCGAAGGCCAGCCACCAGACCAGGAACATGGCAAAGGATCCGCCGATGACCGCGTAGGTGTAGCCCGTGCCGAACTTGTCCGTGAAGCGTTCGCTCGGCGCCTTGAGCTTCTGGGCCGTCTGGATGAGCCGGATGATCTTCTGCAGCGTGCTCTCCCCTGGCAGACGCACGACCTCGTAGTCGAGCGAGCCCCACAGGTTGAGCGTGCCGCTGAAAACCTGGTCGCCGACGCCCTTCTCCACCGGCGTGGCCTCGCCGGTGAGGTTGGCCTCGTCGCACGCGCTCTTGCCGGCGGTCACCAGACCGTCGGCCGGAAACGCTCCGCCCGGCCGCACGCGCACCCGGGCGCCAATCTGCAATTCCTCGACCGCGATCTCCCGCTCCACTCCGCCCGCCTCGATCACGGTGGCGCGCTTCGGCGCAGATTTTAGCAGGGAGCTGACCTCCCGCTGGGTGCGGTCGAGGGCGTATTCCTCCATGGCGCCGGAGGCGGAAAAGAGGAAAAGCAGCAGCACCGCTTCGCCCCAAGCCCCGATGAACATCGCCCCGATCGCGACCGCCAGCATCAGAAAATGGATGTCGATCTCGCGCTTCTTGAGGTTTTCCCAGGAATCGACGGCCGCATCCCAGCCACCGGTGATGATGCCGGCCAGGAAGAGGCCCTTCGCCAGCCAGGGCAGGCCGGGCAGGAAATATTCCGCCAGCAGGCCGGCGATGCCCGCGCCGCCGCAGATCGCGGCCAGCACGGCCAGCAGGCGCCATTCCTGGTCCGCGGGCGTCGGCTCGGCCTTGATCTCCGGCCATTCCATCTCGCGCCAGAGCCACATCTTCTCGGCGGTCTGGCCCATGTTGCGGCCGATGACGACGGCGTCGCCGTCACGCTTCAGCGAGAAACCGAGCGCGGCGAGGCGCGCCGGCTGGTCGGCGAAGCGGGCCTCCACCGCGGCGATGGTCGCCGCCAGCCGCTGCTCGAGGTCGGCCAGGTCGACCTGCCCGATGGTCGCCACGGAGACCTGCCGGGAGGCCGGATCGAGGCGCACGGCGCCCACGCCGGGCTGCTCGCACAGGAAACGCACCAGTTCCTCGGTCCAGTTTTCGCCGGTGCTGCTCGGGTTAGCCATGCCCCAGCCTGCTCCGCGCGGGCTCGCTTCGCAAATATCAATTGCGCCCCGGATGCTTAATAAGCTCAGTGAGCGCCCATGATCGGTTTGAATGATGACTCCGGACCGGGCGCCCGCCCCGGACCCAAACCCTCCCGCGTCCGCGAGGTGGTGGAGGAATTGTTCGGCGAGACCGGCGTGCTGTGCGACGCGCTGAACCTCGAGCACCGCCCGGAACAGGAGCAGATGGCCTGCGTGACCGCCGGTGCCCTCTATCGCGACGAGGCGCTGCTCTTCGAGGCCGGCACGGGCGTCGGCAAATCCCTCGCCTACCTCATCCCGGGCATCATTCACGCCGTCGACCAGGGCCGGCAGCTCATCGTCTCCACGCACACGATCTCCCTGCAGGAACAGATCGAGCAGAAGGACCTGCCCATCTGCCGCCGCGTCTTCCAGGCCGCGCCCGACCTGGCCCGCTACGCCGACTTCCGCTCGACGGTGCTCGTCGGGAAGTCGAACTACCTCTGCCCCACCCGGCTCGGCCACGCCCTCGCCGACCGCGCCAGCCTGTTCGCCGACGCCGACTACGAGGAGTTGCAGCGCATCGCCACCTGGGCGGACACGACGACCACCGGCCTGCGCCACGAGCTGAAGCCGCCACCGCGGCCCGAGGTGTGGGACGCCGTCAACGCCGACTCCTCCGCGTGCTCGCGCAAACACTGCGACGACAGCAAGTGCCACTACCAGCGCGCCCGCGCCCGCCTGCGCACGGCGCAGGTCATCATCGTCAACCACGCCCTGCTCTTCGCCCTCATCAACGCCGGCGGCGCCCGCGCCCAGGGCGCCGGCCCCGATGCGCGCGGCGTGCTCTTTCCCGACGACTTCCTCGTGCTCGACGAGGCGCACACCGTCCCCGAGGTGGCGACGGACAATTTCGGCCTCTCGCTCAGCAGCTACGGCGTGGACCGCGCGCTCAAGTATCTCTTCAACCCCCGCAGCAAGCGCGGCCTGTTCCGGAAGCACGGCGGCGCCGCAGGCCAGCAGCTGGTGCTCGACGCGCTCGAGGCCTCGCAGCAGTTCTTCAACTTCCTCGCCACCCGCGTGCTCGACCAGCGCGCCATCGTGCGCATCCGCGAGACCGGCGCGGCCGAGCCCATGCTCGACGGCCCGCTTGGCGCGCTGCACCGCC
>DASWWD010000013.1:0-126857 GCA_036401015.1 Lacunisphaera sp. | reverse complement strand
CCACCGTATCTTTGATCAAGGCGCGGGTCTCTTCCGCGGCCTTCTTCTGCTCACGAGGAATGTCACCGCCGAAAAACGGCGTAGACAATTGATTATCGCCGTAATCGTCGTGAACCCATGCAATCAGCGCACTCAATCGGTGAGCGCCATCGATAACAAAGATGTTTCCCTTTTCCGACTTCCACATGATGATCGCGGGAATCAATTCACCATCCAGAAAGTTCTTTACCAGTTCGGCGATGGCCTCCGGATTCCAGTTAGCGGTCTCACGTTGAAAATCGGGCTTACGGAGGATTTGAAAAACAACCTGCTGCGCCTCCAGGTTGGATAGATTGAAGTTCGTCCCGGGCCCGGCCCGAACCGACCCCTTACTTTTGTCGGAAAGAACGTTGAAGTCTTCGCGTTTGAGCAACGCATCTAGATTGACGACATTTTTCGGCATAGTGGTGCCCCAATAGCCGATTGGGGGAGCGCCTTCATAGGCTTGCATGTCTCTCCGGGTCAATTCTCGAGCCAACCGCCCAATCTGCGAGGCATTAGGACACCACCCCTCCCTCCGAGCGCTTGACTCCCCCGCCCTGCTCTGAAAGAAAAACCGTTCACTCTCACCAAAACCATGGGCCAACAACTCAACAAGTACATCAAACGCAAACGCCGCGCCGCTTACCTGAAGCGCAAGAAGGAAGCCGCCAAGACGACGGCCAAGAAGAAGTAAGGTCTTTTTAGCTGCGCTTCCCTTTGATGGCGGCGGTCCTATGACCGCCGTTTTGCTTTTTGGCCAAACGCCCGCACGCTCCCGGCCCGCCCGTCTTTCCGCATGATCAAAGTCAGTCTCATCTCGCTCGGTTGCGCCAAGAATCTCGTCGATAGCGAGATCATGGTCGGTCACCTGCATCAGGCAGGCATGTCCGTCATCCCCGAAGCGGAAAAGGCCGACGTCGTCATCGTCAATACGTGCTCGTTCATCGATTCCTCCAAGGAGGAGTCTATTGGCCACATCCTCGAGGTTCACCAGAACCGCGGGATGAAGAAGCGTCGCAAGGAGCAGAAGCTGATCGTGGCCGGCTGCATGTCGCAGCGGTTCTCGAAGGACCTCAAGACGGAGCTGCACGACGAGGTCGACGCCTTCATCGGCCTCGACCAGATCACCAAGGTCGCGCCGATCATCGACGAGATCTACGCCAAGGACCGCGGGAAGGACGAGGCCAAGGCCGCGCCCGCCGTCTTCATCGAGGGCAAGTCCACCTACATCCCGGACTACGACACGCCCCGCTTCCGGCTCACGCCGAAGCATTTCGCCTACATGAAGATCGCGGAGGGCTGCAACCACCCGTGCACCTTCTGCATCATCCCGCAGATCCGCGGCCGCCACCGCAGCCGCACCGTCGCGAGCGTCGTCGCCGAGGCCCGCCAGCTCGTCAAGGAAGGCGTCAAGGAGCTGAACCTCATCTCGCAGGATACGACCTTCTTCGGCATGGACACCTGGGAGCAGCGTCCGAATCCCCGCACGCCGGTCGATTCCTCCCGCGGCACCGCGCTCACCACCCTCCTTCGCGAACTCAACGCCATTGAGGGCGACTTCTGGATCCGCCTGCTCTACACGCATCCGGCCCACTGGAGCGACGAGCTCATCAAGACCATCGCCGAGTGCCCGAAGGTCGCCCGCTACATCGACATCCCGCTGCAGCATATCTCGGACAACATGCTCGAGCGCATGCAGCGCGAGACGAGCGGCGACTACATCCGCGACCTGCTCAAGCGCATCCGCGCCGGCATCCCGGGCATCGCGATCCGCACCACCTTCATCGTCGGCTTTCCGGGCGAGACCGAGGCCGATGTCGCCGAGCTGGCCGGTTTCATCCGCGAGACCAAGTTCGAGCGCCTCGGCGTGTTCCGCTACTCTCAGGAGGAAGGCACGCGCGGCGCCAAGATGCCCGACCAGATCCTCCCCAAGGTGAAGGAGGCTCGCTGGCACACCCTGATGGGCCTGCAGCGCCTGATCGCCGCCGAGGTCAGCAAGGGCTACGTCGGCAAGACCATCCGGGTCCTCGTCGAGGAACCCGGCATCGCCCGCGGCGAGGCCGACGCCCCCGACATCGACGGCCGCGTCTACGTGCCGCGCAACCTGCCCGTCGGCGAGTTCGCCGAGGTCAAGATCACCGGTTATCAGGATTACGATCTGCTTGCCCTGCCGAAGGGCGAAAAGCCCGCCGCCTTCAAGGTCGCCAAGCAGGCGCAGTGATCAGGCCGGCTTGTTCGTCGCCACGAACTTGCCGATGATGCCGTCGAAGGAGCCGTTGGTGAAGAATACCACGACTTGCGGCCGCTCCGTTTCCTCGGCGGCCTTGCCCTGGATGATGTCCAGCAAACTGGCGTGCGTCGGCGCCGTGTAGGCGTCCACGCCCTGGGTTGCGAGGTGCTGGATGACCGCCTCGACGTCGAACCGCTCCTCCGGCTTCAGCTTTTCCGGTCGCGCGATGGCGCCGAGGTAGACCTCGTCGGCGAGCGCCAGCGCCCGCATGAAGGCCGTCTGCAGGACCTTCGTCCGCGACGTGTTGCTCCGCGGCTCGAAGGCCGCGTGGATGACATGCCCCGGGAAACGCGCGCGGAACGACTGCAGCGTCTCCGCCAGCGCCGTCGGGTGGTGCCCAAAATCCTCGATGACCTTCAGCCGGGGCGTATTGACCAGCATTTCCTGCCGGCGCTTCACGCCGCGGAATTTCGCCAGGGAATCCAGTTTCAGCTTCGTCGGGTCGTCCGGGAACAGCGCCAGCCCCGCCGCGAGCGCGGCCATGGCGGCATTGCGGGCGTTGAAGATGCCTGGCTGCGCCCATTTCACGTCGGCCCACGATTTGCCCTGCCACACCAACCGGAAGGCCGCGCCGTCGGCGGATTCGCGGAATCCGGCGATGCGCAGGTCGTTGCCCTCCTCGAGGCCGGCGCGCACGACGCGCGTCCAGGCCAGCGGGCCGAGCGCCTTCAGGTTGGCGTCATCGCCGTTGAGCACGACCCAGCCGTTGCGCGGCACGATGCGCGTGAGATGCAGGAAGGTCCGCTGCACGTCCGCCAGGTCGCGAAAGATGTCGGCGTGATCGAATTCGAGGTTGTTCAGCACCGCGATATGCGGGGCGTAGTGGATGAACTTGCTGCGCTTGTCGAAGAAGGCGCTGTCGTATTCGTCACCCTCGATGACAAACGGGTCGGTCAGCGCGCCGAGGTGGTTGCCCACCGGCGGATCGAGCGGCACGCCGCCGATCAGGAAGCCCGGGTCGCGGCCGTTCTCGCGCAGCAAGAAGGCCGTCAATGCCGTCGTGGTGGTCTTGCCGTGCGTGCCGGCCACGACGATGTTCTTCCGCACGGACAACACGGCGTCGTAAAGAAAGGCCGGCAGCGAGGTGAAGGGAATGGCGCGCGTGTCGAGCAGCCACTCGACCTCCGGATTGCCCCGGGACATGGCGTTGCCGACGACGACGAGCTCGGGGGCGAGCTTCTCGAGGCGCACGGGATCGTAGCCCTCGTGCAGCGTGATGCCCGCCGCCGCCAGCACGGTGCTCATGGGCGGATAGACGCCGGTGTCGGCCCCGAGAACCTCGTGCCCGGCGGCGCGCGCGAGCAACGCGGCGTTACCCATCGCCGTCCCACAGATGCCCATGAAGTAAAGCTTCATTTTAGTCTAAAAAAATCCGATCCGCTGCAGCGTGCACAAATTCCAATCACACGGAAGCGTCTTTTAAAGCCGACACCTTGGTCTGCCCAACAAAACGAACCAACCATATGCCAGAAAATATCCGGCAACGATTTGCCGCACAAAGCGGGCCCAGTTGGAACCGGACAAGCCTGCTCCCATTGCGAGTCGACGAACATGGTCGCACGGGATCCGGATGTGCCGTATTCGGGGATACGTTCAAGAATCTCACGGCAATCAAGCGATGCATGGTTGGCTTGTTGACGCCGAGAATCGCCGCTTAGAGCCACGCGCAATTAATACCGGGTCACGTCTTCAATTCCCGTAGGTCGCTGGCATCGTTAAAACTGATGCTTTTGCCCGCGGACCGTCCTTTCCTTAACACGACCCAAGGGTGGAGCCATGATTTAACGCGCAAACCGGATAGTTATCTCACTATCCCTCTATTTCCCGGGTTGCTTGATATATTTCACGAGAAATAGCCAATACCGGTTTTCTCTGGGATTGATGCGCCATTGGCAGAATAAAACCTGCGATGATCCGGCAGCGAAAGCCGTAATTTCATTTATTTCACGCTGGAAATTCACTGAACAGCAGCACCACCTAGCACAAAACCCCTATCTTATCTTATGAAAACCGCTCTCGGTCTGCTCATCGCCTCAATGGTGCCGGTCGCACTGGCCGGAACGGATAATAAGGCAGCCGTTCTGGCCGCAGATGCCGTCCGGGGCGATGCCCTGCGCCGAGGAGACGCCACGACCCTTGCCACGGTATTGTCGGATGATCTCCGCTACATCCACAGCAACGGAAAATTCGAGCGAAAGTCCGACACGGTATCTGCCTTGGCTGAGAAAAAAATCGCGTTTGAGCGGTTCGAAACCTCCGAGCTGAACGCGACGGAAATCGCGCCCGGGGTCGTTGTGCTCTCAGGTCGCATCGACCAGCGGAAGCTAGGCAACGGCAAATGGAGCGACGCCAAGCTCCTGTTCCATGCAGTGTGGCGCAACGAGGGCGGCCAGTGGCGGCTGGTGAGTCTGCAGACTGCCATGCTGCCAGTCGCCAATCCCTGAAATTGACCGGCGAACGCCACTCCCGCCCCCTACTCCGGATATACTCAGCCGTCTGAACGGTTCGCGCCACCGAGGCAGTCGCCCCGGAGGGCGGCTCAAGGCACGACCCCATGCACATTCCCCGACACCTTCCGCGACTAGGCTTGCTGGCATTCCTCAGCGTGGCCGGAATCCGGGCCAACCCGATCGCACCGGCCCAGCCGGAAGCACCCGCGCGAACACCCAACATCATCCTGATCCTGGCCGACGACCTCGGCTACGGTGACCTCGGCTGCTTTGGCTCGCGCGCAATCGCCACGCCCCACCTCGACCGGCTGGCCCGGGAAGGGACGCGCTTCACGCAGGCCTACGCGGGTTCACCGGTATGCGCCCCTTCGCGCAACGTGCTGCTGACCGGCCAGCACACGGGCCACACCCGCATCCGGGACAACAGCCCGCAGGTCGGGGGAACCCCGGAACAGTTCGCCGGCGGCCGCGAAGGCGGCAACCGGCTTTCGCTGGAAGCCGGGGATTTCACCGTGGCGCAGCTGCTGCAGGCCCGCGGTTATACCACGGGCCTGGCCGGCAAATGGGGCGTCGCGGAACCCGGCACCGTCGGCACGCCAGGCAAGAAGGGCTTTGGCACCTGGCTCGGCTACCTGAACCAAAACCACGCGGCTTACCATTATCCTGATTATCTCGACGAGAACGACGGCACGCGACCGCTGCCCGCCAACGCCGGCGGCCGCCCCACCGCCTACAGCAACGACCTCTTCGCTGATTTCGCCGTGGATTTCGTCCGCCGGAATGTCGGCACACCCTTCTTCCTTTATCTGCCCTTCACCGTTCCGCACGAGCGCATGGAGGTCCCGGACCTCGGCGCCTATGCCGCCCAAGATTGGCCCGCGGACGCGAAGACCTATGCCGCCATGGTCACGCGGTTGGACACCTACGTCGGGCGCTTGCTCGCCGAACTGGAGCGGCTGGACCTCGCCGGGAACACGATCATCTTCTTCACCTCGGACAATGGACCGGTTGCCAAGCCCCGCAGCGCCCTCCTGAACTCGGCCGGCGGGCTGCGCGGCACCAAGGGCACGCTCTACGAAGGCGGACTCCGCGTGCCGATGATCGTGCGCTGGCCGGGACACGTGCCAGCGGGCCGCGTGAGCGACACTCCCTGGATGTTCGCCGATTTTCTGCCGACCTGCGCGGAACTTGCCGGTGCCCCTCTCCCAGCCGGCCTCGACGGGCGCAGCGTCTGGCCGCTCCTCTCCAATCCCGGCCGCCTGGCGGACCCGCGCGCCTTTTATTGGGAATATCCCCGCGAGCGCCTGCACCAAGCCGTCCGCCTGGGCCCATGGAAGGCCGTGCGCTACGGCATGGATCAACCGCTGGAGCTTTACGACCTCTCCCGCGATCCGTTGGAGACCACCGATCTGGCCCCCCAATATCCCGAACGGGTGAACGAAATCGCCCGCATCATGAGCTCCTCCCATCAACCCTCACCCCACTGGCCGGTCAACTGAAGCCCCCTATGAACGAATCACGCCGCAACTTCCTCCGCACCGCCACGATGGCCTCGGCTGCCGTGGCGATGGCCAAGCTCAACGCCCAGTCCGCCCCCACCATCGCCCCCAAGGGCCTGGCCAAGCCGCCCAAGCGCCCCAACATCCTCTTCCTCTGGACCGACCAGCACCGCGGCGACACCGTGCCGTGGGCCGGCAACACCGCCGTGAAAGCGCCGAATTTCTTCCAGCCGTTCGGGGAAAAAAGCTTCGTCTTCCAACGCACCTACGTCACCCAGCCGGTCTGCACCCCCTCCCGCGGCTCGCTCATGACCGGCCTGTGCCCGCACAATCACGGCAGCATCAACAACAACATCAAGCTGCGCGACGACTGCCGCACCATCGCGGAATACCTCCCGTCCGACTACGCGACCGCCTACTACGGCAAGTGGCACCTCGGCGACGAGAACAACGCCCAGCACGGCTTCCGCGACTGGCGGAGCATCGAGGACCTCTACCGCGAGTTCTACACCAACCCGGCCGAGCTGGCGCGCTTCTCCGATTACCACAATTTTCTCCTCTCCCACGGCTTCCCGCCGGACCAGAACGGTGAAGGCAAGGACAAGGCCGCGATCTTCTCCCGCACCTTCGCCGCCGCGCTGCCCGAGCGCTACACCAAGGCCGCATTTCTCGCCGATGAGGCGGAGAAATTCCTCCACGCCCGCCGTGACGGCCAGCCGTTCATCCTCAGCGTCAACACCCTCGAGCCCCACCCGCCCACCTACGGCCCGCTGAACGACCACCACGCGGCCGGCGCACTGCCCACGGGCCCGGCGTTCGCGCAGCCGGTCGTCGCCGGCGCGAAGATCGTCCGCCGCCAATACAACCGGACCAATGTCACCGAGGGCTACAAGAACCACCCCATCAAGACCGTCGACGACTGGCGCCGCCTCCGCTGCAACTATTATGGCCTCGTCTCCATGGTCGACAACGCCTTCGCGCGCATCATGCGCGCCCTCGAGGCGTCCGGCCAGGCGGACAACACCATCGTCGTCTACACGTCCGACCACGGCGACATGTGCGGCGATCACCGCCTGATGCAGAAGGGCAATTTTTACGAAGGCTCCGTCCACGTGCCGCTCGCCATCCACGTCCCGTGGCTTTCCCGCCAGCGCGTTGATTTCAACACACCCATCAGCACGGTCGATGTGGTGCCGACGCTGCTCGACCTCGCCGGCATCGACATCAGCGGCGCGGTCGACGGCCGCTCGCGCGCCAACGCGCTGCGCAACCCGAAATCGTGGCAGGCCGAGAACATCACCTCCGAGTGGAACGACGTGGATGATCCCGGCTACGACGGTCGCAGCCGCATCAGCGCCGACGGCTGGAAACTGAACCTTTACCGCGACGACGTGCCGGAACTCTACCACCTGAGGAGCGATCCCGGCGAGATGCAGAATCTCGCCGCCAAGCCCGAACACCGCGACCGCGTGCGCCAGCTCGCGGACGAGCTGAGTGCCTGGCAGCAGCAGACCAAGGACAAGGTTCAGCTTATGAGCTAACCGCCATTCCCCCGGCACCATGCGATTCGCCTGCCTCCTCCTGCCACTCACCGCGCTCACCATGGTCGCCAGCGAAACGAGAGAGCAGGTGATCGCGGAGCGCGCCGAAAGCCACGCGAAAAACCCCGAACGCTACCAACCTGTTCCCGACGATCCTGCGCTCCCGCGGGTGCTCCTCATCGGCGATTCCATCACTCACGGCTACTCGCCGGCCGTGCGCACCGCGCTCAAAGGCATGGCGAACGTTCATCTTATCCCCGATAACGGCGGCCCGACCGATCGCGGTCTGCTGATGCTTGACGAATGGCTCGGCCTGCGTCGCTGGGACCTGATTCATTTCAACTTCGGCCTGCACGACATCAAGCTTCGTGACGACGCTCAGATCCGAAACACGCCCGAAACTTATCGCCGGAACCTGCATGCACTCGCGCGGCGTTTGCACGCGACCGGCGCACGGCTCGTGTTCGCCACCTCAACCCCAGTGCCAGGCACCTTGAAAAAGAGCGGTCCGCGTCGCCGCACCGCCGACATGATCGCCTACAACGCCATCGCGCGCGAAGTCATGGAAGAGGAGGCAATTCCGCTCAACGATCTCTACGCGCTCGCGCTGCCGCGGGTCGAGGAGTTGCAATTGCCCAGCGATGTTCACTTCAGCGACAACGGCTATCGCGCGCTGGGAACTGCGGTCGCGGAATCGATCCGGGCGCAGCTCGCGGCCCAACCTGCCCGCTCCCCGTGATGATCCCGTCCTCTTTGCTTCCGGCACGCTCCGCGCTCGACGGCGTGATCGCCGTGCCGGCGACGCCGTTTACCGAGGACGGGCGCGTGGACGTGGCCTCGCTGCGGCGCTATGTGCGCACCTTTCTCGCCCGTGGCGTCGTGGGCTTTCTCGCACCCGCGGTCGCCGGCGAAGCCGAGGCGCTCACCGAGGCGGAACGCGAGCTGATCGTCGCCACCTTGATCGAGGAAGCGGCCGGTCGCGTGCCCGTGATCGGCGGCGCGACCGATCCCGATCCCGCCGCGCGGTTGCGCCACGCCCGGCGCTTCCAGGCGCTGGGCTGCCCGGGCGTGCTCGCGTCGCTGCGTTATGAGAATGACGCACAGTATGCTGCGGCGGTTCACGCACTCGCGGAACTGAATCCTGGCTTCCTCATGCTGCAGGACATGGACACGGGGGTCGCGCCCCTGCCCGTCGCACTGCTGGCACGGTTGCACCGCGAGGTGCCGTGCTTCACGTGGGTGAAGCTCGAAACCGCGGACCGCTGCCGCAAGCTCACGGCGTTGCGCGATGCCGCCGGCCCGACCCTGCACATCGGCACCGCCGGTCCGGATTTGCTTGAGCTGCTCGACCGCGGCGCCAACGCCTACCTGCCCACGCTTTATCCGGAAACCTACAGCCGCATCTGGCGGCTGCACCGTGCCGGCCAGCGTGCGGCCGCGCTCGCCCTGTATCACCGTCTGCTGCCGGGACTCGCTTTCATGGCCACTCACCAGAAACTCCAATGGCGGTTCACCAAGGCCATGCTGCACGCGGAGGGTATCTTCGCCACTCCGCGGATCCGCGTCGCCGCGCCGCCGCTCGACGCGGCCGAGGAACGCATGATAGCGGATCTTGTAACCCATGCCGCCGGACTGCGCGCGCTCGCGCCCGAACCCGTGGCCACCCCGGACTGTATCCCATGAAACCTGCCCGCTGGAAATCCTTGATGATCGCGCTGGGGCTCGGCACGGCGACGTTGTCAGGGGCACCGGACCCCTCGCCCCGCACCTTCGTCTACAAGACCGTCGGCGCACTCGAGATCAAGGCCGACGTGTATGTCCCGGCCGGCGGAGCCAAGGTCCGTCCGGTGGTGGTTTACCTGCACGGCGGCTCGCTGATCAACGGCAAGCGCCAGGCGGTGGCCAACTGGTTCCCGCGCGAGGAATTTCTCGCCGCCGGCGCCGTGGTCGTATCCGTCGACTACCGGCTCGCGCCCGAGACGAAGCTCCGCGACCTCGTGCAGGATGTGGAGGACGCGTTCGCCTGGGTGCGCCGGGATGGGCCGGCACTTTTTGGCGCCGATTCGCACCGGGTGGCGGTGACCGGCGGCTCGGCGGGCGGCTACCTGGCGCTGCTCATGGGGGCGCGCCTGCAACCGCGCGCGCAGGTCGTCTACGCCGAGATGAGCTACGGTGACCTGCTCAGCCCGTGGCAACTGCAACCGAGCGTCCACCGGCCGCACTACACGGACTCAAACCTGGAGGGTGACGAGGCATGGAAACAGGTCTCCGGCGCGGCGATTGCCAACGCCGCGGACCGCCCCGGCGACGGCGGCGCGTTCAACGATTTCATCCGCCGCCACGCCGGCTGGCCCCGCGCGATCAGCGGCTGGGACCCGCAGGCTGAGACCGCGCGCTTCGAGCCCTACCGCACTTTCCGCCACGTCACGGCTGCGTTTCCGCCGACCGTAATGGTGCACGGTGAAATTGACAGCGACGTCCCCGTCACCGAGCCGCAGCGCATGGCCGGGCTGTTCAAGCAGCACGGCGTCGAACATCGCCTCCTGGTCATCCCGAACGCCGAGCACGGCTTTCGCGGCGCTGATCCGGCAGCCGTGCGCACCGCCCAGCGTGAGGCGGTGGCCTTCGTCCTGAACCACCTCAACGCCCCAACCCCATGAACCGTCCAACCATCCGCCTGCTTCTCTTCACCAGCATCATCTCGGCCGGCGCGCTCACGGCCGCCTGGGCCGACCAAGCCGGGCCAGCCGCCCCCGCCGCGCCGCCGGCGAGGCGCGCCGCCGCGCCCTTCCCCGTGACCGTGGATGCGGCGAAGGGCGAATTCTGCCTCATCGTCGTCCCGGACACACAGCGCTACGCGGCGTATTTCCCGGAGGTGTTCCGCCGTCAGTTCCAATGGATCCGCGACCAGGTCGAGCCGCTCCAGATCAAGTTCGTCATGCACGTCGGTGACATCGTGGAGGAAAACGCGGACGCCGAGTGGAAGGTGGCCGAGGAGGCGTTTGGGCTGATCGACGGCGTCGTTCCCTACCTCGCCGTGCCCGGCAACCACGATTACACGCGCGCGGGCCTGCAGGCCGGCGTGCGCGACAGCAGCCGCTACAACGCCCTGTTCTCGCCGTGGCGCTTCGCCGGCCGTCCGTGGTATGGCGGCCACAAGGGCATCACGAGCGACAACAGCTTCGCCTACTTCACCGCCGGCGGGCAGGATTACATGGTGCTCGGCCTCGAGTATGGCCCCACGGACGAAACGCTCGAGTGGGCCGACCAGCTCGTGAGCAACCACGAGGACCGGCACAAGGTCATCGTCGTCACCCATTGCTACATGTATTTCGACGACACGCGGGTCGGCCCGGGCGACCAGTGGAGCCCGCGCCAGACCAATCCGGGCTGGAACGACGGCGAAGGCATCTGGGACAAGTTCATCGCGAAGCGCGAGAATGTCGCGATGGTCGTCTCCGGCCACATCAAGGCCGCCGGCACCGGGCGCCTGATCAGCCAGACCAAAGGCGGCGCGCCCGTGCTGCAGATGCTCTCGAACTACCAGTTTCTCGGCCACGGCGGCGAAGGCTTCCTGCGCATCCTGAAATTCTCCCCACAGCAGAAGAAACTCGAGGTCTACACCTACTCCCCCTGGACGGGCCGGTCGCTGGAGGAGCCGAGTCAGCGTTTCTCGGTCGATGTGCCCTGGATGTTCCCCTGATGCGCCGCGCCCCCTGGACCACGACCTGACCTCCCTTTCCCCCACCCATGAAGCTCCCCCGCCGCCCCTTTCTCGCGCTCGTCGTCGCGCTTTGCCTCGACGGCCGCCTGCCTGCGCAATCGACCGCACCCGCCGCGGGCCCCGGCCCGACCGGGGCCGCGGAGCCCGTTCGCTACACGGGCGAACTCCAGCCCGCGAAAACCCACTACGACGGTCGCGTGCCGCACGCCCTCGGCGTGCACAGCATCCAGGCCTTCCGCGCCAACCGCGCTCATCCCCCGGCCGGCGGCCCGTTCGGCTTCACCTACAATCACCAGCCCTACCTGGCTTACTGGAACGGCCGATTCTACCTCCAGTTCCTCAGCGCCGTCGCCCAGGAACATGAGCCGCCCACCAACACGTCGGTGATGACCTCCGAGGACGGCTACAGCTGGTCGCCACCGCGCGTCGTCTTCCCGGAATACCAGCTGCCCGCGTTCGAACGCGACGGAGTCAGCTACCCGGCCGGGATGTATTCCGTCATGCACCAGCGCATGGGCTTCTACGTCGCCCCCGGCGGCCGCCTGCTCACCTTTGGCTTCTACGGCTACTGTCCCACGCCCCAGACCTCGCCCAATGCCGGCAACGGCCTCGGCCGTGTCGTGCGGGAGATCCATGCCGACGGTTCGTTCGGCCCGATCTATTTCATCCGCTACAACCGCCACGCGGGCTGGAACGAGTCGAACACCTCCTACCCCTTCTATCGCACCAGCCCCGACACCGGCTTCGTCGCCGCGTGCGACGCGATCATGGCCGACAAGCTCTTCTCCCTCCAATGGTGGGAGGAGGACCGCGCCGAGGACGGCTTCTACCGGATCAAGCCCGACGCCGTGGCCGGCGCGGCCGTGTTCAACGCCAACATCGTGACCGCCGCCGGCGCGGGCAAGGCCTTCACCTGGTTCACCCGGGGCGACGGGGTGGTCGTCGGGCTGTGGAAGAACCAATACTCCGCGCTCACCACGGACCGCGGCCAGACTTGGACGCCCATCGTCAAGAACACCACCCTCCTGACCACCGGCGCCAAGACCTGGGGCCAGCGCACCGATGACGGCCGCTACGTCATCGTGCACAATCATTCCGCGACGATGGCCAACCGCTTCCCGGCCTCCGCCCTCGTCGGGGCCGACGGCCAGACCTTCGACACGCTCATGGTGCTGCAGGGCGAGGTTCCGCCGCGGCGCTTCCGCGGCCAGTTCAAGGAAACCGGCCAGAACTATTTTCGGGGCATCAGCGAGGGCAACGGCAACCCGCCCGGCGATCACCTCTGGGTAACCTACAGCATGAACAAGGAGGACATCTGGGTGTCCCGGGCCCACGTGCCCCTCGCCGACCGCGAGACCTCGCCGCTGCAGGAGACCTTTGAGTCGTCCGATGCGCTCGAACGCTGGAACCTGCATCTGCCCCAGTGGGCGCCCACCCGGGTTGTGGCCGAGGCCGGCACGACGAACCACGTGCTCGAACTGCGCGACGAGGAACCCTACGACTATGCGCTGGCCGAGCGCCTCCTCCCCGCCGCCCGCCGCCTGCACGTGAGCTTCCGCGTCCAGGTCCGCGAGGCTCAGCTCGGCAGCACGCTCGAAATCGAGGTGCAGACGCAGCGGTCCGACCGTCCGATGCGCCTGCGCCTCAACCGCGACTGGCTGGCCTTCGACCGCGGGCCCCGCCCGAACAAGCAGGTCCGCCTCAGCCCGCAGCGCTGGTATGCGATCGGCCTGGATTTTGACTGCGAGCAACAGACTTACAGCCTCTCGGTCGACGGCACCGTGGTGCAGGCCGGCATCGCCTTTGCCGAGAAGGCGGAGCGGCTGGAACGCATCGCGTTCCGCACCGGACCTTGGCGCGGCCTTGTGCCCCCTGAGGTCGTCGAACGCGGCGGCGAAAAACCCGGCGGCCTCAGCCAGGAGGATCTGCCCGGCGCCGACGAACGCGCCGCCCCGGCGGTATTCTGGATCGACGACCTCAAGACCCGCTGACCCTTCTTCCTCCCCCCTTGAACCCCACTCCGCTCAACCGTCGCCACTTCCTCAAGTCCACTGTCGCCGGCGCGCTCACCGCGGCCGCCGCGACCGCCCTGCCCCACGTCCGTGGCGCCGCGCCGGCAGCCACCACCACCACGCCGCCGCCGTCGCCGCCCCCGCCCGCCCCGGTGCCCGGCACGCTGACCCGCGCCGACCTCTCCCGCTGCCTCCCCGCGGCGCGCCTGACCCGAGACTTCACACCCCATTGCTGGAACCTCGTGGACTATGAGACGGAGGACGGCGTCAAGGGCGTGATGGCCGCCGCCTACCCCGGCCAGGATTGCGGCGAACTGACCCTGCCGCTCGAGGCCACCGGCACCTACCGGATCCTGCTTGGCATCAACTACACCAAGGCCACCTGGGGCTTCGACTCGCCCTACGGCCAGGTGGAGGTGAAGTTGAGCGACGACCCAGGCTTCCGCCGGGTCGCCGCGGAGGGCGGGATCAACGGCGAGGACGGCAAGCTGAAGATCGGCGTCAACCAGGACTGCTACCGTGCCATCCAGGAGGTCTACTGGAAGACCGCCGAGCTCTCCGGCCAGTCGCTCGTCTTCCGCCAGCCCGAGGCCCCTTACAACCGGGAGGAACACGCCTGCATTTCCAACCTCTCCTATGTGAAGCTCGTGCCGCTCAGCGCCGCCGAGCGCGACGCGTGGCGCCAGACCCTGCCGACCGCCGCCACCAAGCGCCTCGGCATGATCTTTTGCACCGGCCAGTTCACCGGCCACACCTCCGGCACCTACACCTTCCACCCGACCAAGGCGTCTTTCTTCGACAACGAGTTCACCCCGTATGTGAATTCCGACATCGGTCTCGTGATCTTCGAGGCGATGCGCGGCAACTACTGCCTGTTCAAGACGAAGCTCGGCGACGTCGGTCCCGACGACAACCAGTGGCGGGATGACTGGGTCGACCCGCTGGCCGAAATGGTCCGCGTGGCGCGCCGGCACGGCGTCAAGATCTTCGCCTCGCAGCGCATGATCGGCACGCAATTCCCGCTGAACCGCACGCCCATCGCCCGCGCCCGCTTTTACTGGCAGCATCCCGAGTGGGTGAAGCTCGACCGCGACGGCGTCCGCCTCACCGGCCTCAGCCTCGCCTACGCCGGCGTGCGCCAGCACTGGCTCGGCCTGCTGCGTGAGGCGCTGGCCTATGGCATCGACGGCGTGCAGCTCCACCTCAACCGGGCCACCCCCTTCATCGGCTACGAGTCGCCGGTGGTCGCGGCCTTTGCGGCCAGGCATGGCGTCGATCCGCGCACTCTGCCGGAAGAGGATCCCCGCTGGGCTGCGCACTGCGCCGGCTACGTGACGGCCTTCCTCCGCGAGGTGCGCGCCTTGGTTGACGAAAAGCCCGGCCGCGAGCTCGCCATCACGCTTTACGGCGAGCCCACGAAATACGACCAGGACAAAGACAACTACCATCCGCTGCGTTACCAATGCGACGTCGAGACGTGGATCAGGGAGCGGCTCGCCGACTACCTGATGCCCTCGCCCTACATCAGTCTCGACCTGATCCGGCAGTGGCGGAAGCTCGGGGGCGAACGCCTGCACATCTGGCCCGACCTGATGCCGCGCACGCAGCTGCCCTCCGACTACGCCCGGCTGGCGCGGCGTTACTATGAGGCCGGCGCCGACGGTCTCTGCACCTGGGACGGCGAACGCCGCGCCGCGCGCCTCAGCGAATGGGCGGCGGTCCAGCGCCTCGGCCACCGCGACCAGCTGGACCGACTGGAGCAGGAGGCGAAGCACTTCTACCGCCGCGTGCCCTGCAAATACCTCGGCGGCTTCTCGGCGCGCGAGGCATTCCACGATGGTTGAGTCCTCCTCGGCCCCCGCTTCCCTCCACCGCCCTTTTCTCAAAAAAATCCCCATGCAAAAAAAACATCTCCTGATACTCAGCCTGGGCCTGGCTCGCGCCCTAGCCGCCACGCCCGGCACCCCCGATGAACCCGTGCGCTATGTCGGCAATGCCGTCGCCGACGCCACCCACGAGGGCGGTCTACCCCTCGTCGTGGGCGTGAAGAGCTGGCAAGCTTTCCGCGCCAACCGCGCCCACCCCGACCTGGCCGAGAATTTCGGCTGGACCTACAACCACGCGCCGATGCTGGCCTATTGGCAGGGCCGCTTCTGGCTCCAGTATCTCAGCGCCCCGGTCCACGAGAACAAGGGCCACGGCCAGACGCTCGTCCTGTCCTCACCCGATGGCGTAAACTGGGACCAGCCCCGCGTCGCCTTCCCCCCTTACCGCGACGCCGATGGCATGCTCAAGCTTCCCCACCAGCGCATGGGCTGGCATGTCACGCCCAACGGCCGCTTGCTCACGCTCAGCTTCATCGGGAAAACCAATCGTCCCAATGACGGCCAGGGTATCGGCCGCCTCGTGCGGGAGGTCCACCGCGACGGCTCGTTCGGCCCGATCTACTTCATTCGTTACAACCGCCACAACGGCTACAACGAGACGAACACCGCCTACCCTTACTACACGGAGTCGCCCGACGCCGGGTTCAAGGAGGCCTGTGAACAGATGCTCGCCAACAAGCTGGTCACGCTGCAATGGCAGGAGGAGGACCGCAGCAAGGACGGTTTTTATGCCGACCTCGGGGAACGCGTCCTGAAGGCCTTCAATTACTACCAGCGACCCGACGGCGTCTATGTCGGGCTCTGGAAAAGCTCCTGGACCTCCCTCTCGCGCGACGAGGGCCGCACCTGGAGCCCGCCGGTCGTCGCCCCCACGCTCGCGATGGCCGAAGCCAAGGTCTGGGGGCAGCGCACGCCGGATGGCCGCTACGCGCTGCTCTACAACCCGCGCCGCGACAACCGCCACCGCTGGCCGCTCGCGATCGTCACCGGCACGGATGGCATCAACTTTGACCAGCTCAGCACCGTGCAGGGCGAGGTCGCCCCGCGCCGTTACGACGGCCTCGACAAGGCCTTCGGCCCCCAATACGTCCGCGGCATCACGCCGGGGGACGGCATCCCGCCGGGCAACGCGTTCTGGGTCACCTATAGCATGAACAAGGAGGATCTCTGGGTGAGTCGCATCCCGACCCCGGTGCGCAACACCGCCGAGGGCCCGGTCCGCGACACGTTCGACCAGGGATCATTCGAGGACCTCCCCTGGAACACCTACAGCCCCAGGATGGCGCCGGTTCGCCTCGCCGACTTTCCGACGAGGGAGAACCGCAGCCTCGAACTGAACGACCGGGATCCCGCCGACTACGCCCGCGCCGTGCGGGTCTTCCCGGCCATGAAGCAGGGGACGATCAGCTTCAAGATTCTCGCCCGGCAGGAGGACCACGGCCGCCTCGAGATTGAGCTGCTTGACCGCATCGCCTTCCGTCCGCCCATCCGCATCCATTTCGACGGCACGGGCCGGGTCACCGCCATGGACGGCAACCGCTCCGGTCTCCAGACGCTCACCAAGTATCACGCCAACGTCTGGTATCAGTTCGTCATCCGCTTCGACGCCGAGCTGGAACTCTTCGAGGTCAACGTCGACGGCATGAACGTCCTGCGCGGCGCGGAAATGCTGGACGCCGTCGAGGCCCTCGAGCGCATCTCGCTCCGCACCGGCGCCTACCGCACTTCACCGACACTGCGTGACCCGAAGACGCCCGGCGAGGATCTCACCGGTGGCGATGAACCGGAACCATCCGCCACCTATTACATCGACGACCTCATCGTCACCCCCGGCCCCTGGTCACCCTCTGCCTCCCATGAACCGTAGACGCCGCCTGCCTGCCATGAAAATATTCCTGACCTTCGTCGCCCTCACCGGCAGCCTGGCCGCCGCGACTGTCGAAACATGGGTCTTCACCGAGCTGCGCCGTGTCCCCGCCGCCGAAGCCCGCCAGGGTGTGGCGGTCGATCGGGACTATTTCTACGCGATCAACAACTTTGCCATCGGCAAATACCGGCGCGCTAGCGGCGCCAAGGTTGCCGGTTGGGACGGCGAGGAGGGCAAACCCTACAAGCACCTCAATGCCGGCATCATCGTGAACGGCCTGCTCTACTGTTCGCATTCCAATTATCCCGGTGTGCCCAACCGCAGCTCCGTTGAGATCTGGGATCCAGCCACTCTCCAACATGTCCGCACAATCGACTTCGGCGCGACCGACGGCTCGCTCACCTGGGTCGACCGGCGCGACGACGGCTGGCTAGCCTGCTTCTCCCACTACGGCAAGAAGGGCGGAAATCCCGGACGCACACCGGAGGATACCTGGCTGGCCGAATACGACAGCGACTGGCAGCAGCGGGGCCGCTGGGATTTTCCCACCACCCTGCTCACCCATCTCGGCTCCCGCGGTTACGCCATCTCGGGCGGCGCCATCGGCCCCGGCGGCCACCTGTATGTCACCGGCCACGACGAACCCGAGCTCTACGTGCTGCGTTTCCCGGCCACGGGTCGCCGCCTGGAGTGGATTGCCACCGTCCCGGTCCCCGCCGAGGGCCAGGCGTTTTCCTGGGATCCGGCGGAGCCGGACATGGTGCACCTCGTCCTGAAGCGCACCCGGGAGATCATCACTGGCCGCGTCACCCTGCCCGCGCCCAAGCCCTACACCGTCGCCAGCCTGAAACTCATCCCCAAGCCGGGCGACAAGGCGGCCAACTTCGCCCGCTTCGAGCAATACGCCCGCCAGGCCGCCGCCGCCGGCGCGCAGCTCATCGTCACCTCGGAATGCTACCTCGACGGTTACCTCGGGCACAAAAAGATGCACCCGGAGATGACTCTCGAAAAACTGGCCGCCATCGCGGAATCCACCGACGGTCCCTACGTCCGCCGGGCCGCCGCCCTGGCCCGCGAGCTGTCCGTTCATCTGGTGTTCGGCTTCTCGGAAAAGCGCGGCGCCAAGGTCTACAACACGGCCGCGTTCTTCGCGCCCGACGGCCACCTCATCGGCACCTACTCCAAGGCGCACCTCGGGGGCGTCGAGCTCTACGAACCGGGCAACGCCTTCCCCGTCTTCCCGACCGCCCTCGGCAAAATCGGCCTGCTCATCTGTTTCGACCGGCAGTTTCCCGAGACCAGCCGCCTGCTCGCCTTGCAGGGGGCCGAGTTGATTGTGATCCCCGCCCACAGCCCCGAGGTGAATGAGATCAACGAGGACCTCATGATGCGGGTCCGGGCTTACGAGGACAATGCCTTCGTCGTGCTGGCCAACCCGTTCAACACGCTGGTTGCCAATCCCGCCGGCGAACTCATCGTGCACAACGCCATGCGTAACGATGAAGGCGTTGTCTACGCCCGCCTTGACCTCGGGCAGCGCGATTCCGGGCGCGGCGCCCTGATCCATCGCCGGCCCGAACTTTACGAGGGGCTGGGCGCGGTGAAGTGAATGTCCGATGCACGACCAGCCGCAACCTCCGCACCCCCAACCTTCGCGGGTCGCGCGTCTCGGTGAGCAGTTGCGGCAGGACCTGGCCTATGCCGTGCGCGGCCTGGGCCGCCACCCCGGTTTCGCTGGCACCGCCCTGCTCACGCTGTCGCTTGGCATCGGCGCCAGCGCCGCGATGTTCAGCGTCATGCGCGCGATCCTGTTCCAGCCGCCGCCCTTCGTCGCTCCCGGCCGGCTCGTGACCGTCTGGTCCGTGCCCCATCGCGCCGGCGGGGGCACCGTGCCGACGGGCCACGCCGATGTCGCCAGCTGGCGCGACAACTGCCACGCCTTCGCGGGGCTCGCCGCGTTCGACAGCACTTCCGTCGTGATCCAGGACCGCGATGGAATCGCCCAGCGGGTGTCGGCGGTGCACATGTCCGCCAATCTGTTCGAGGTGCTCGGCACGCCCCCTGTGCTTGGGCGAGGATTCACCACGGACGAGCTCGAGCGGCGCGAGCCGCTGGCGCTGATCAGTCACGATTTCTGGCTGCAGCAGCATGGCGGACGGACGGACGTTCTTGCACAGTCCGTGGTCGTCGACGGTCGCCCCTGCCGCATCATCGGCGTGGCGGCGCCCGCTACCCAGGCGCTCGACGACAATGCCGTGCTGTGGCTTCCCGCCAGTCTCGTGCCCGGCTGGGAGTCGGGCCGGGCACTACGCGGACCCGGCGCGTGGCGCGTGATCGCGCGACTGGCACCGGGGGCCGGGCTCGACGCCGCGCGCACCGAGCTGGCCGGGATCGCGACTCGCCTGGCGCGCGAATACCCCGCCACCAATTCCGATGTCGGGATCCACGTTGCCACCCTGGACGAAACGCGCACGGCGCCGACGGTGCGACGCGCGCTTTATGTGCTCGTCGGGGCGGTCGCCGCGGTCTTGCTCATCGCCTGCAGCAACGTCGCGAGCCTGCTCCTCGCCCGCGGGGCGGCGCGGCAGCGCGAGTTCGCCGTGCGCACCGCCCTCGGCGCCAGCCGCGGCCGCCTGGTCGGCCAGCTGTTCCTGGAAAACCTGGTGCTCGCCCTCTGCGCGACCGCGGCCGGCGCGGGCATCGCGGCCGCCGCGCTGCAGGGTCTCCGGGCCTTCGGTTCCGGCCGGCTGCCCCGGCTCGACACCGTAGTCCTCGATGCGCCGGCCCTCGCATTCGCCGCCGGCGTGGCGCTGGTCAGCGCGGCCGCCTCCGGGCTGCTGCCCGCCCTGCGCAGCACGGGCCGCGATCCGATGGCCATGCTGCGCGGCGGCCGCGGTCCCGCCGACTCGGGTCCAGCCCGTCGGCTGCGCGCCGGACTGATCGTGACCGAGTTTGCCTTGGCCATTGTGCTCCTCGCCGCCGCCTTCCTCCTGGTCCGTAGTCTGGGCCGCCTGGCCGCGGTGGACAGCGGCTTCCGATCCGAGCGCGCGTTGCTAGTGGGCCTGAATTTTCCGCGTGATCGCGGCGATGAGGAAGTCCCGCCGGTGGTCCGCCGGATGATCGAGCGGGTGCAGGTTCTGCCCGGCGTCCGGGCGGCCGGGATCAGCGAAGAGGTGCTGCTCGGTGACGCCAACGTCCAGGCGCTTACCGCCGAGGCCAGCGCCGGCAGCCCGGGCGTGTCGCGCCGGCTGCCCCTGCGCATCGACGCGGTCAGTGAGGACTATTTCAAGGCGGCCGGCGTGCCGCTGCGCGCCGGCCGGCAATTCGGACCGGGCGACGGCGCCGACGCGCCCGCCGTGGCGGTGATCAACGAGACGCTCGCCCGGCAACTGTGGCCGGGCACCGATCCGGTGGGCCGCCGGCTGCGCGAGGGCGGCCCGGACGACACCGGCCCCTGGGTCACGGTCGTCGGGATCGTGGCTGACCTGCGGCGGCAGGGACCGGACCGGGCGCCGATCGCGCAGGTATTCCGCCCGCTGACTCAGCGGACGACTCGCTCCATGATCCTCGTGGTCGCCACGGACCTCGATCCCGCCCTGCTCGCGGCGAACGTGCGGGCCGCACTGGCCGGGATCGACCGCGCTGTGCCTGTGTCCAGAACCGCAACTTTGAACGAGCAACTGGACGCGCGGCTGGCGCCACGACGCCTGATTCTCGCCCTGATCGGCACCTTTGCCGCGTGCGCCCTGGCCCTGGCCGGCATCGGCATCTTCGGCCTCATGAACTATTCCGTTGCGTGTCGCACCCAGGAGATGGGTGTGCGGATGGCCCTCGGCGCGCGTCCGGCGGACGTGCTCAGGCTGATCCTGGGCGAGGGCCTCCGGCTGGCCGCCGCCGGCATCGCGGTGGGCCTCGGGCTCGCCGCGTTGGTGCTGCCGGTGCTGGCGAACCTGCTCTTCGAGGTCGGACTCGCCGACCCCGCGGCGCTTGGCACCGCGGTGGGACTGCTCCTCGCCGTGGCGCTGCTGGCCTGCTACCTGCCCGCGCGCCGCGCCGTGGCGATTAATCCCGTCGAAGCCCTCCGGGCGGAGTAAAGGCGGGGCACCGCACTGCGCGGTAATTTTCCCCTATTTCACTCTTTCCGCAACCGCGCCCCTCGCCTCTGCTCCCCCCACACCCCACGTTCCCCCAAGATGAAACCGCGCCTCCTCGCCCTGTTGCTCTGTCCCACCCTGCTGCTAGCCGATCCCTCCGAGGATATCCCCGCGTGGCGCGACCCGCCGACGGGATATCAGTGGGCCGAGCTGGGGCCGCGGACGGTCGCGGTCCCGCTCGCCGAGTATACCGCCGTGCATCACGTCAGTGCCGCCGGGTCGGATGAGACCGGCGACGGCTCACGGGCGCATCCGTGGAAAACGATCCGCCATGCCCTCGCGCAGCCGGTCGCGAAGGGGCGCACCGCCGTGCTCGTGGCCATGGGCCGGTATCAGGAAGGCGTGCTGGCGATGAAACCCACCGTCGATCTCTACGGCGGATTCGACGCGACATCGTGGGAACGCAACATCGGACGCTTTGCCACGACCTTGAGCGGCGGCGGCCAGGGGCGCGTGCTGCTCGGTGCGGACAACAGCCGCCTCGACGGCTTCGTCATCGAGGATGGCGTGGTGCGCGACCACGGCGGCGCGCTGCTGTGCGACGCGGTGGCGCCGGTGATCTCGAACAATGTTTTCCGTCACAACCGCACGCTCGCGCGCGAGAATCATCCCGGCAAGGACACCGACCGCCGCCGCGTCCGCGGCAACGACGGCGGCGCCATCGCCCTGCTGCACGCCGCCGACGCCGACATCCGGCACAATCTGTTCATCCGGAACGAAACCGACATCGGCTACGGCGGCGCGCTCTCCGCCGCCCACGACTGCCTGCCGATCATCGGCCACAATGTTTTCTGGGGCAATCGCGCCGGCGTCAAAGACCCCGACACCCGCGCCGGCAACGGCGGCGCGGTCGCCCTGCTCTTCAGTTCCCGCGCCGCGGTGCTGCACAATCTCTTCGCCGCGAACTCCACGCTCGGATTCGGCGACGGCGGCGCCTTGTTCATGGAATACTATTGCTGGCCCGAGATCGGCCACAACGCCTTCATCGGCAATCAGGCCGCCGACGACGGCGGCGGCATGGACCACCAGAAGTTCAGCTATCCGAAGGTGCGGGCCAATCTTTTCTACGGCAACCGCGCCGGAAAATCCGGCGGGGGCCTCCACATGGACGATTCCACCTGCGAGCTGCAGAACAACATTTTCGCCTACAACCGCGTGCGCCGCAACGGCGGCGGCTTCGCCGGCACGCACAGCTGGGTGCGCGCGCTGAACAACACCGTCACCTACAACGAGGCGCCCCAAGGTGGCGGCGGCATCCAGATCGTGAACGTGAAGAATCCGTTCCTGCGCGCCTCGATCTTCCGCAACAACCTCATCACCTTCAACGCCCCCGACGCCGTGCGGTTCGACAGCGACGGGCAGGCCGACGTTGCCTATAACATCATGCACCCCGGCGGCTACACCGGCGGCTATTACAACTTTGACCACGCCCCCGAATACGCCGACGACGGCCGCCAGCTCAGGGTGGGCGCGGCGCAACACGATGCAGCGAGGTTCGTCACCACCTTCCCCACCGACGCCGCGCTCGGCGACACGGACCTGACGGGCCGCATCGTCCGCAGCGGCGATCACTGGTCCATGGTGCAGAGCAACACGGCGAGCACGGTCACCCTCTGGGGTCCGGCGCCCGCCGCGGCCGCCACCGAAATCGAGATTCTCCCGACCTTTCACCTCAGCGGAAAATCCCGCGCGATCACCCGCGGCACGTATCCGGAATTTCCGCCGCTGGACATCGATGGCGACCAGCGCCAATATCCGGCCGTCAGCGCCGGCGCCGACGAATACCGCCCGGCCCCCCGGGACAAGAAAAAGGACTGACGGCCGACCCGGCGGCGGACACCGGATTCCTGCCTGCATTTTCAGCTATTTCATCCGTGACATGGTTGCCGCCGACGGCAGCGTGCGTCGCATGGATCGTCGCTCCTTTCTTACGGGACTCGGAGGCATGTCCTTTGGTCTCATGACAAACGCCGCGCCGGTGGTGCGCGAATCAAACCGGGAGGTCAGCGGGCTGCCCCCCGGGCGGGTGGCCGAAAATGAGGAATACTGGCTGCGCATCCGGCGGGCCTTTTCGCTCGATGCCAACCACGTCAACCTGAACTCCGGGAGCGTGAGCCCCGCGCCGCGCGCCGTCTACGAGGCGATGGACCGCTACTGGCAGATGACCAACATGAGCCCGTCGCTGCTGGTGGACGACTACATCCAGCCCGGGATCGAGCAGGTGCGCCGCCGCCTTGCCGCCATGCTGGGCTGCAGCGTCGAGGAGGTCGCCCTCACCCGCAACACGAGCGAATCGCTGCAAATCGCCCAGATGGGGCTGAACCTGAAGAGTGGGGACGAGATCGTCAGCACGAACCAGGACTACCCGCGCATGAACACCGCCTGGCGGCAACGCGAGCGCCGGGACGGGGTCGTGCTCAAATTGGTCAGCTTTCCCGTGCCGCCCCCGTCGATGGACACGCTTTACGACCGGGTCTTCTCCGCGGTCACGGAGCGCACACGGGTCATCCTGATTTGCCACATGACCTACACGACAGGGCAGATCTTCCCCGTGAAGCGGATCTGCGACGAGGCGCGCCGGCGCGGGATCACGACCATCGTGGACGGCGGCCATACCTTCGCCCAGTTTCCGTTCACCGTGGCGGACCTCGGCTGTGATGTCTACGGGTCCAGCCTGCACAAATGGCTGTGCGCGCCGGTGGGAAACGGCCTGCTCTACGTCCGCCGCGAGGTGATCCCATCCATCTGGCCGCTGTTGGCCGCCGGGCCGTCGAAAGCCAACGACATTCGCAAGTTTGAGGAGACCGGCACCCATCCGTTCGCGCTGCGTGCCGCGGTTTCCGACGCGCTTGCCTTCCACGAGGAGATCGGGGGCGAGCGCAAGGCGGCGCGGCTGCGCTTCCTGCGCGAGAGGTGGATGCGCGCCCTGCAGGACGTGCCCGGGGTCAAGCTCCTCACCAGCATGGATCCCGCCCAGGCCTGCGCGATCGGCTCCATGTCGCTTGAAGGCGTCGACGCGCGGAAATTGACCGAGGAATTGCAGCAGCGGTGGGGCATCCATGTGCGCCGCCGCGGCGTGAAGAACGAGTTCGAGTGCATCCGGATCACACCGAACATCTTCACCAAGCTGGATGAGATCGACCTGTTCGTGGAGGCGATCCGGACGCTGGCCCGGAAGTAGGCGCTAGGGGCGGCCTGCGACGCCAGCCACCGATAATCACTTCCCCAGCAACTCACGCAAGCGATCGCGCGCTCCCGTGTAAAGGGCGCGCACCGCATCGCGCTCCGTCTGGTCGGCGAAGAGCCCGTGTTCATCGATTGTCCCCAGCGCCGCTTCCACCCGCGCAATCAGCGCCTGCACCGCCGCGGCTTCGCGGATTTCGCGCCCGCCGATCGTCACGTAGACTGGGCTGGTGTGCGCAAAGACCGGCTTGCCGAGAATGCTCACCCCCTCCCCGGTGTAGTCCGCGCGAATCTCATATGGCTGCGCCGGCGGGATGCGCAGCGCCAGCCAGCCCGGCTCGCGCATGTCCACCACGCCGTCGATCTCTGCGGCAAAATGGTCGCCTTCGCGGCGCGCGGCGGACTCGCGCACCACGCGCCCGTTCATCACGACCTGCAGCCGTCCGAAATCCGACCGCCCGACGGCGCGTCCGTGCACGGGCAGCGCCCGGGGCGCGGCGAGCGGGATGGTGTCGCCCGCGTGCGCGTCGCCCACGCTGAATTCGAGGAACGGCTCGTTGGTGATGAAGGTCCGCCCGGCCGCCAGCTCGCGGAGAAACGCGGCGCTCGAAACCGGTTCCGTGGTCGCAACGTAGACCCGGGAGAAATCCCAGATGCCCCAGTCCGTGCCGGTCGAAAACGGCACCTTCAGGCCGGCGTTGAGCAACGGGTAATAAACCGTGTCAAACGTGCCTTCGTTGCCACCGTCATAGATGTTCTGCGCCTGCAGCACGCCGCCCACCCAGTCGGGAATACGCTCGAGGCCCGAGGCGCCGTGGCACCAGATGGCGCCGCCGCCGCGAGTCTGCGCAAATTTCATGCCCTCGCGCAGGGGCGTGCCGTCGGTGGCGTGCGGATCGGCCGCCATGCCGGGCCCGAGGCTCGCCGGCAGACTTCGTCCCGCGATGCCGAGCAGCAGCACGTGGCCGTAGCTCATTGAGACTTTGGAATCGTCGCTCTGATACCCCGGCTGACCGGCGGAGGCCGGCGGAGGCGGGGGCGGAGTGACCTTGATCCGCCGGCCGCCATGACGGTGCTCCTGACCGCCGGAAAATAGTGTCGCGGGATTCGACAACCGCGCGAGGTCGTCGTCCGTGTAGTCGTTCGAGAGCACGCCGCCGCCGGGCTGCGTGAGGTAGGTGACGTAAACCAGGTCGAGCCCGTCCGACGCGCCGACGGTGCGCAGGTAGTCGTCGACGGCGCGGCGGTCCGCGAGATCGACGCCCATCTTGCGCGGCTGCCGCAGCAGCAGGTGCAGGTGCGTGTTGACCGCGCGCAGGCCGCGCTCGGCGTGGGCGTAGAAACTCCGCGGCGTGAGCGTCAGCGAGATCTCGCCGCGCGCGGCAAGCTCCACCGCGGCGCTCGCCACGACGCAAGCGGTGCCACGCGTCGCCTCGATCTGGTAGCGGCCGGGCGCGAGCGGGAGCCGCGCGTGGCCGGGCCCGGAATACCAGCCGGACGGACGGGCAAACCAGCCCGCCAGCGGCACGGGGCCGCTCGCGCGGCCCAACGGCGTCACCCGCACCAGCGCGGGCGCCGCTTGGCCCGAAGCGGCATCCAGCACCGTGAGATCCAGCGCCGCAAGTTCCGCGCGCGACGCGGGCGTCTGCTCCACCACGGCCGAGCCGTCAACGAGCCGGCGTCCGCCCTCGCTTGATGGCACGGTTTCCGGATGCGCGAACGCGAAGTGCGACGCGCCGCCCAGGAAGAGCGCGAGCCGGGCCGCCTTGGCGAGGAGCGCATTCATTTCGTCATCACGTCGTCCACGAACCGGGTTTGCTGATCATTCGTCCACCGAGGTCCCACTCGCGCGCCGGTCCCGCGCCGCGACCGCCGGAGCGAATGCGGGTTGAGCGCTAATCGCCGGGAAATCCTCGCCCACCCGGCGCAGCAGTGCGGCAGGATCGTTGGGCAGCAGGTAGATCTTCAGCCGCCATTCGGGCGCGCCGCCGCCGGCCGGCCGGTGCCAGCCGGGGTTGTTGTGCAGGCAGTCGATCCACACCTGGCTGATGAGGGTGGCGCTGTCGTTCGCGATGGCCGCCAGCCATAGCCCGTCACGCGACACCACGCCCGCCACGGAAGCCGTGAAGCGATCGGGGCTGGTGCCCGCCCAGCTGAAAGTGCCGGCCGCCGGGGCGTCGCGCCACGAGGGGAGATAATTTTGCACCCAGGGCGGCTGGTTGACGGGGTCATCCGCGGGAAACCGGGCGGTGGGCAACCGCGTGGTCCGGTCGAGGAAGGTGCGGCCCGCGGCCGTGAAGATGAAGCAGCGCGCGGGGAACTTCGCATAGGTTTCGGGATAAGCGGCGAATTTCGGGGCCCCGCGCAGCTGCCAGCAAAGATCGAGCGCCGGCGCCGTGTCCGCCGCACCCTCCAGCCGCGCCACGACCTCGACGGCGCCTTCCCCCGGCCGCACGGTCGATACGATCACACCCGCCGCCGGCGGACGCAACCGATGGCGGACCTCGAGCACGCCGTCACCGGCGTCGCGCGCGTCGATCAGGTCAACCTCGCTTTCATACATCCACGCGTCACACGCGAAGTCCGCCGCGCCGGGGAAGACGGCGCGCAGCAGCGGGCGGACGCCCTGTTGCACCAACTGGAGCGTCGGCCACCGGTCCGGCCGCGGATTTTTCGCCCTGACGACGAGGCGCTCGTAATCATCGCGCAGGGAGGCAAATCTCTCCTCGACCGCCCGCCGGTCCTCCGCGGTGAATGAGAACGCATCGGCCGGGATCGGCGTCCACTCCGCCGTGCCGGCGGCGCGCCAAAGCAGCGCGAGCTTTGCCGGCCCGCCGTCCTGGAAATAATCGATCTCCAGCGGCAGCGGTTCGCGCCCCGCCGCGGGCGCGCTGCCGGTGCGTGCCCCCCCGGGCGCCGGACCGCCGATGAGCGTGCGGCCGCCGAGCCGGAGGCGGAGACCGTCGTCGGCCTGCGCCTGGATCTCGAACGGGCCGCGGAATGGCACCCGGAGTTGTCCGCGCAGGCTCAGGCTGTAATCGTGCCGCGCGATCGGCTCGAACCGCTCCACGCGCGGTTCCGCCACGGTCCACACCCGCACCGGCTTGGCCAGGGCGGGATTGTCAAACACGATGCCGATCAGGCCAGGCGACGGGGCGCCCCCCTGATCGCTGGACGCGGCGGAAAGCAGCGAAGTGGCCGCAGCCGCGAAAAGAATCCGGACAAGGACGGGAGTTTTCATGGGAAGGGAAGGTTTGCGCGAAAATCCGGGGCTAGCGAAGCATGCGGCCGTCGCGGTCCCACTCGCGCGCCGGTCCCTCGCAACGGTTGCCGCGCCCGGTGGATTCGAGGCGCTTGGTGCCGCCGGTATGAATTTGCGTCCAGACCGCCGTGTCGTCGACCCGGCGGCCCCATTGCCACACGAGCCGGCCTTGCGGGTCCCAATGAGATTCCAGGCCGCGCTTGGCGCCGTTCTCCCAAGAGACCTCATATTCCTTCGCGCCGCCGGGATACCGGTGGGGTTCCAACCCCTCCAACAACATCCGGCCGCTGGCCTCGGCCCGCATGCCCCACTCCGCCTTGAGCGATCCGTCGGGATGCAGCTCCCGCGTGCGCTCCGTGGGCGCGTCCGCGACCCCGGCCGGCCGACCTGCGGCGGCGTCAAGGATCCAGGCTGCGTTCAACTCGAGGTGTGGCGCCGGATAGGTGCGCGCTTCTTGCCGGCTCAACCACCACGCATAGCCCTCGGCGTCCTCCCAGCTCACGCCCGTCGCAAACGGGCTGAAGTGACTGGCGTCCTCGTGGGCCTCCTGGAGCCGTGTGAACTGCTCGGCGGTGATCCCGGTCTCCGGGATGTAGAAATCGCAGGTCAGGCGGACACGATGCACCGGCCGCTCGTCCTCACCGCCATGGGTGAACACCGGTGACTGAGGCAAGGCCGCGGGGTCGGTCGCCAGCGCGTTCCCCATCGCAAAACAGCCCGCGCGCATTCGCACGAAGCGGATGCCTCCCGCCGTCACGAAGGAATCGCGCGAGTCGGCGGCGGCGACCGCCAGGGCGGACCACCCGCTCATGACCCCCAGCAAGAGGCGGCACACAAGCTTCCAGGGGATTTTCATTCTGCTTTCCTCGGTATGGGGCCCGGTGGGTTCGCAACTACGGCTGGGTTAATTCGCCGAGCTGCACGCGGCGGCGAAAGACCGGCTCGCCATCGATCGTGATGATTTCCGCCGTCACCGCGGCTCCGCCGCCGGAGCCCTCGAAGGTAAAAAGCTGGAACGCGGGACCGGCGAGATGCTGGAACAGCGGCTCACCGGAACCGTCGTGACCGGCCTCGTTCGTCAGCCACCCGCTCTCGAATTCGAGGAGCGGATAGCCTTGCGGCCGCACGATCTGGCGGACGTCGTTGCGGTGCCGGTCGCTCGAGACCAGCAGCACGCCACTGATGCGCTCGGCCGCGAGAAACGCAAATATCTCATCCCGCTCCTGCCGGTAGCCCGACCAGATATCCTTCGCAAAAACGCGCTGGCCGCCCTGCGTGAAATCGATCTTGGCATCGTCCGCCCAGGCCACCGGCGACACCAGCAGCTTGAAGGTCGCCGTGGATCGCTTCAGCCCGTCGAGCAGCCAAGCCTTCTGCACCGGACCAAGCATGGACGGCCGCTCGATCAGGTAGTTTTCCCGGTAATAACGTCCATCCAGCATGAAGACTTCGACGTCGCCGATCCGGAAGCTGTGCCACACTCCCGGCCAGTGCGGCGGCGCGCCCGAAGGCGGGTTCACCCAATTGCGGTTGAACACCGCCAGGTGCTCCACCTTCCAGGAGGGCTTGTCCGGGTAGGGTCCGAGAAACACGTCGTCGATGCCCGCGTCATGGTCGTCCCAGATCGCAAAGGTCGGCACGCCGGCTGTCAGGCGGCGGAATTCCGGCCGCGACTGGCGCTGATGGTAGGTGTAGTCGTGCACCGGACCCACCGACTGGGGCAGATCAATGTAGACGTTGTCGCCGAGGATGAGAAATGCGTCGGGCCGGTGTCCGCGGATCATGTCCCACATGCGTTCGTGGGGCGGGAAATATTTCGCGCAACCCCCGAAGGCGATGCGCACAGTCTTCCCGGCCGCCGGCGGCGGAAAGGTTCGGAACTCCCAGTCTTCCCCGCGCGGCAGCGCCACACCGTCCAGCCACACCGCGTAAGCATAGCGGGTGCCGGGCTGCAGGCCGGCGAGTTCCACCGTCCCGGTGAAATCCGCGACCGCGCTCGTGCGCCCGGTCGCGCGGGCCTCCGGGTGGTCGAAATCGCCGCGCTGGCTGACGCGGACTTCCACCTCGCACTCGCGCCCGGTGCGCACCCACACGCGGCAACCGCTCGTGGTCATCGCCCCGAGCATCGGGCCGTGAATCAGGTTGTTCGAGGCGCGGGCCACGCGTTGCCACGCCGGCGCGGCGTGCAGTCGCAGCATCAGTGCGCTGCGATCGGCCAGCAGGCGTTCCGGGGGCAGGCCCAGCCCTAGCGCCGTCTCCAATTCCGCGTTCGCGGCGTCGGACTCGCCCGCGAGCCCGTGGGCGAGCGCAAGCACGAGGTGGGATTCCACGTCACCCTCGTCCGCCGCGAGCCGCGTGCGGCAGAGGGCGAGCGCATCGGCGATCCGCCCCTCGGTCAAGGCGAGGTATTGCGGTTGCCCGATGCGGGGCGGCTTTTCGCTGAAGAACCGGCGGTTCCACGGGTTCTCGCTGCCGAAATACGGCAGCTTTTCGCCCGGCAGCCAGGCCTCCGGCGGCGCATAGAACGGCTCTTCCGCCGGTTGCGCGCGCAGGCTCGTGAACAGCCCGGACATTATGACCGTGCCCAATGCAACGCGCTCGCCCAGCTTGGTCATGATGGTTTTCAAGGTAAATATTCCCGCCGGCGCTCAAGTTCGTTAATCCGCCCCTGCACGGACCGACCTTCGGAGATGATCCCGGCGATGTAGGTGCGGACGGCTTGGGTAAAGTTGACGTCGACTGGTTGCGCGGTGAAGGGGCGCGCAAGCGGATGACCGGCGACACGCTTCCCCTCCTTTTCCGCAAGTCGCAGGAAACGCGTTTCCCATTCCAGCCGCGGCAGCACGACGCGGTAGAGCCGCGCCGGATCAAGGTCCGTGCGGCAGCGCTCGCCGCCGGTCGCCGCCGGCTCGCGCCGCATCCGGAAACCCGCCCATTCCGGCGGCTCGCGCTGGATGAACTGCAGGGCGTTCACGTAGGCCTCCACCTCGGCGCCGGTCAGCTCGACCAGCACCGTGGCGTGGCCGCGTTGCCCGCCGGTCATGAACAGGGCGTTCACATCCACGCGGCCGGCCGGCAGGATGTCGCGGATGATCTGGTAGGGGTGGCAGAAGCCGATGTCCGCCCCGGCGGCCTGCCGCAGCGCCTCGGCGGCGAGTCGCGCCACGCTGAAGCCGTCGATCTCGGCCGGGTTGTCGAAGACAAAATCATCCGCCTCCGGTGCGAGCTCGCGCTCGCGCGCCTGCACCCAGGCCAGCATCTCCGCGTCGACGGGGATTTCGGCATGATTCATCGGCACCAGGCGGCCGGAGTGCCTGACAATCTTTCGCGCCACGGGATCCACAAGGAGTTCGAGCCGGCCAACCCAGCGGGCATAATGACCGGCCTGCACGATGATGGCGCCGGTTTCCGGCACGACCTCCGGTGCGGCCATGGCCTGGTGGGAATGGCCGCTGACAAACACATTCACGTCCGGCGCGGCCCGCGACCACTCGGCGCATTTCTTCGCGCTCTCATGACACACCGCCACGACCAGGTGCGCCCCGGCCGCGCGCAGCCGGGCCGCCGCGGCGGCAAGGGCGCGTCCGGAAGCGGCGGCATCCAGGCCCCCATCCTCCGGATTCCGCGGCACAATCAGGCCGACGAGACCCACCTTGAGGCCGTTGACCTCGACGATCCGCGAGGCCTCGAAAAGCGGCGTCCCGTCCGGCCCGACGACGTTGAGGTTCAGCAGGCGCCGGCCCAGGAGGGACTCGAAAGTCCGCAGGCCGGCGACGCCATACTCGTCAAACTCATGGTTGCCGATGGTGACCGCGTCGTAGCCGATGCGGCGGAGCCCCTCGTAGGTCAGCGCGCTGTGCGAGCGAAAAGCGACAAGGTCGCCCTTTTCCGCCACGTCGCCGGCATCGAGCACCAGCACGTCGCTGCGCTCCGCCCGCACCTGGCGGACGTAGCCCGAGACGTAGGGCAGGCCGCCGGTGCCGTTGGGACCGGGCCGGACATGGTCGTGCAGATCGTTGGTGTGCAGGATGAGCAGCGACCTGGTCGCGCCCTGCCCCGACGCCAGCGCGGCGAGCGCGACGACCAGCACAAGGCGGCGGCGGAAGCGGCTCACGGCAGCGGGGCGGTGCGGACGTCGTCGACGACGAACACGGATTCGCTCACCGGCTGATCCGCGCCGGGCAGATCCTCGCGGTAGCTGCCCGGGCTGCCGGGCTCGCTGCCCTGGATGTCGTGGGGCACCGACTGGCGCCAGGCACCGGAGCGGAACTCAAGCCGCTGGACCGATTTGACATTTTCCTGCAGGGCGATGCCCGTGGCGACCTTCCGCCCGTCGAGCACGCAGTCGTAGGTGCCCTTCGTCGCATCGATTTCCAGCCGCACGGCGTGCCAGCGGCCCGTCGCCCAGCGGGCGTTGTCCGCCTCGAGTTTCAGCAGGTCGAACGTCATCCATTCCGGATCGATGCTCAGGCGGAGTCCGCGTTCACCGCGGGCGCCCTGCACCTCGATCTCCATGCGGGCGGCGCCGGGCCGGACCAGCATGGCGCGGAACTCGATCGCGACGCGGGACGCGGCCGGGAACATGCGGAAGGCCTTGGCGTAATCCCACGGGTCGCGATCGCGCAGCTCGAGCACCCGGTTGCGCGGATCCAGCGGATCGGCGGTCACGACCACGGGCGCCCATTGCGGGGAGTGGATGTTCCAGAGCGCGAGGTCGCCGCCGGTGGCGGACGTGTTGAAGTCCTCGGCCACCTGCCGGTCGACCGTGCCGGTGATCGGCACGCGCACGTTCGTCACCCACATGTCCTCCTTGTTCATGCTGTAGGTGAGCCAGAGACGGTCGCCCGGCGGCAGGCCGTTGCCGGGCTCGATGCCGCGCATGTAATTCGGACCGATGTTCTTGTTGATGCCCTGGAAGCGCATCGGGGAGACCTCGCCGTGGACGACGAGCATGTTGTCGAAATCACGGCCATCGTCGCCAGTCATCGCGACGAGCGGAAACCGGTTGCGCCGCGTAAAGCTCTGCGTGTGGGACAGCGCGTAGCGGCCGTCACTGGTGCGCTGCACCCAGACCTTGCCGTTGACGTCCCACAGGCTCGGCGAAGTCACGATGGGCGTCCAGGTCTTGCCGCCATCCGGGCTGAGCGCCGCATGCTTCTTCCAGACGCCCACGGTCACGCCGTCGGGTCGGACATACCACATGAAGGCCTTGGGCTCGACGCCCGCGGGCGGATTGAGGGCGAAGAATCCGTCCTTCTGGCGGTCCTCCTCCCACCATTGTTGCACCATGAGCTTGTCGGCGAGCAGGGCGTCGCATGCGGCGACAAAGCCCTTGTCGGGGCTCGATTGGTAGAACGGGAACCAGGTGGAGTTTTTCTCATCCCAGCCGGCCTCGCGATTGTAACGGATGAAGTAGATGGGACCGAAGGTGCCATCGGCAAAGACCTCGCGCACGACGCGCCCGATGCCATGGCCGCGATTCGGGCCCCAGCGCACGCTCGGGCAATAGCTGTAGAAGGCGGAGGTGAGCTGGCGGCCGTCCGGCGCCACATACCAGCCCATGCGCTGGTGCATGATGGCGCCGGTGCCGGCGGGCACGTCGGGCACCTGGTAGGCGTTGTCAAAGTAGCGGGCCGGCGGATTGATGGCCGGCAGCGTGATCTCCGGGAAGACAACCTGCGGGCTGGTCCAGGTGACACCGTCCGCGGAGGAGGCCACCAGCGTGCGGGCCGGCGGGTTGTGCTCCTCCTTGGCGTTGGAAAGATACTGCAGCCAGAAGCGGCCCTTCCAATAGGAAAGCATCGGCGCGTGGTTGTAGGTCCAACCCAGCAGGCCGCCTTCCGGCGGCTGGGTGCGGTTGGCCCGGAGAGCCTGATAGGCATGCACCCCCACGGCCTGCGGGAGCCGGCCGTCGAAATAGGCCGGGTCGGGTTGTTCCTTGCCGACATAGCGGATGGGCTCGGCGGCGGAATCCGCCACCGAAGGAGGCATCTTGGCGACAGCGAAAGGAACCAAGAGGACGGCCATGAAACAGAGGCCGATCTTGGGGTATTTTTCTTTTTTCATCGCGCATTTCATTTTGGCCTCAACCACAATCATCAAGCATGGAATAGCGTGAAACAGTAATTTATTTCTGCCGAGCCTGTCACGGCTGTTTTAATTTGTTTCATTATTGATTTCACCCCCGTTCGGCTTCGCTCTGGCGTCGTCGGAATCCCGACACTCATCCGCCCGGCTGCGCGCTTCACGCCGCCGCGGCGGTTGCGACAACCCCAATAGTCCCATGTCCCTACCCTTCCTCCGCCCCTGCTGGCGCACCGCTGCGCTGGTTTCCGCCCTGTCATTGTCGCCGGCAGTCTCGCCGGCGGCCGAAACCGTCGCCTTCTGGGCCTTCGACGAACCCGTCGGCACTTATCCCAGCAGCGTGTTGTCCGACCACGGGCCGGCCGAACGCGTGCTCTTGCTCGGCCCCGGTGGCAGCCTCGTGCCCGGCCGGTTCGGCAATGCGCTGTCCACGACCAAGCAGCCGGAGATCAAGCTGCCGGAGGGCGGGGTGCTCTTTGGACTGACGCAGGTGCCGACGCCACCCGGACGCACGGTCGAGCCGCTGAGCTGGCAAAATGCGAAGTTCGCCGCGCTCCTGACCGCAGGCGAGAATCACCTGCGCAAGGAATTCCCCCACGCCAACGCAACCGAGACCGGGCTCAATCTTGGCGCCTTCGACTGGACGGTGGAGTTCTGGTATCAGGGCGCCGCGGTGGCGGCGGACGCGACGGAGGCGGTTGTATTTGAAGTCGGCACCGGTCCGCGCGGCGAAAACGACCAGATCACCGCGCTGCGTCTCGCCCCCGGCCGCCGCGGTTTTGTGCTGGTCAACCAGCCGGCAAAGGCACGGATCGAGATTCCCTCAGATGTGGCGGCGCTCACCACCCCGGGACGCTGGAGCCACCTGGCGTTTGTCTACGACGGCACCCGCCGCGAACTGCGGCATTACGTGGATGGCCGGCCGGCCGGTCCCGCGATTCCCGCCGCGCTGCAGGCCCTGCCCCCGGGCAAAGAGGCCTATTTTTCCCTCGGCCGTGACGCGCGCTGGGCCAGCCCGCTGCCGGGCGCCCTGGACGAGTTCCGCGTTTCCCGCGGCCAGGTCTACGCCGCAAATTTTACCCCACCGGAGAGCTTCGTGGCCCGACCCAACGCCGGCGCCCCGGCCCGCGCCGCGGTCGTCACCGAGCCGCTCCGCTTCCCCAGCGAGCGCGCCCCGGGGGACCTCGTCAGCCTTGGCTCGAGCAAGCACCTGCTGATCGACGACGCACTCTTCCCGCAGCGCACCAACGTGTCCTTTGTCCCGGTGCCGCCAACCAAGGTGGAGCTGGCTTACGAGGTGAAGGGCCAGTTCCGCAAACATGTCACTGTGCTGGAGGACGAGGAGGGCCTGATCCGGATCTACAACCCCATTGGACCGGACGACCGCCTGGGCGTCCGCACCTCGCGCGACGGACTGAATTTCGACATCCCGCAACTGTCCACGCTGGTGCCCGGTTATCCCAATGTCGTCACCACCGGCTCCACGGGCACACCGGCGGTCTTGATCGACCCGCTGGCGCCTGCCGAGGAGCGCTGGAAGATCGTCAGCGGCAACGAGGGCCACGGCATCTTCCTGCACACCTCGCCGGACGGTTACCGCTGGCAGCGCGTGCCCACGGCGGCCATCTCCGCCTGGTCCGGCTCGCAATCCAACGTCTTCTATGACGACCAGCGCGGCCAATACGTCGGCTACCACCGCAGCGACATGGGCGAAAACCTCTTTGGCAAGACCGAGCGCCGCTTCGTCATGACCGTGACCGACAGCCTGCAGACGCCGTGGCCGTTCCGGCCCGTCAACCAGGCCGAATATGATCGGGCCGCCGCGACCCTGCGCCTCGACAAGGTCCGGCCGTGGTATCTCGACAACGGCCCGATCACGCCCGGCGGCATCGGCATCGAATGGCCCACCGTATTCCTGCCCACCGACGGCTTCGATCCTGATGCCACCGACATCTACGTGCCGAAGGCGGTGAAATATCGCTGGGCGCCCGATGCCTACCTGGCGTTTCCCTGCATGTATTTCCATTACGAGGAGGCTGGTCCGCCCACCCGCCGGGTCCTGGCCGAGAAGGAGCATGGCCGCGGTTCCGGCCCGATCGAGACGCAGCTGATGGTGAGCCGCGACGGCGTGAAGTGGACCCGCTATCCGCGCCCCGTGTGGCTCGGGGTGGGCCTCACCGACGGCTTCGACATCCACCAGACCTACATGGCGCAAGGCATGGTCCGGCGCGGCGACGAGATCTGGATGTATTCCTACAACACCGAGGAATACCACTCGGGCGGCAAAACCGGAAAAACGCTCCGTCGCGGCCTGTTCCGCACCGTGCACCGCCTCGACCGCTTCGTGGCCGCCGAGGCGCCCTACGACCAGGAGGCGCTGATGTATAGCAGACCCTTCACGTTCACGGGGAAGCAACTCGTGCTCAACGTGGACACCGCCGCAAGCGGCTGGCTGCAAGTCGGCTTGCAACGCGGGGACGGCACCGCGATCCCCGGCTACGGCCTCGACGACTGCGTCTATGTCAACGGCAACGAGCTTCGCTACCCGGTGGAGTGGCTCGGCAAGGGGACCGACATCTCCGCCCTGGCCGGAAACCCGGTCCGCCTGGTCCTGCGCATGCGCGGCTCCCGGCTGTTCTCGCTGCAGTTCACCGACTGAGCCGGCCGCCCGCCGGACAGGGATAGGGCGGCGGCAAGCGCCGCCCCTTCCCTGCAGCACTTTTCCCAGGCACGGGCGGCGACGGGATCGCGACCCTCGTCAAAGTCGTTCAGGTCGAACCAGGTCTCGATGGGCCGGCCCGTGAGGCCGTATTCCCCGATGCGTTGCTGCAGGAGACCGGCGGTCGACCTTGGCGTAGCAGCGGCGGAGTCCGCGAACATTGGGCACAAAGGAAAAGGGAGCGGCCGAGCCTATCGCCGCCCGTGTTCGAGCGCTTGGTCGACGAAACGCACATACTCCTGCCAATCCGGCAGGATGATGTCGTGCTCCCCTGGCCGCAGGAAGTAATGCAGCTTGCGCGGGCGCCGCTCGGTCGCGGGCGCGTCCAGCCCGGGCACATCAAACAGCGCGTAGACCGGTTGCGCCAGTTCCAGCGCCATCCGCTCCCCGGCCGGGTCCGCCCAGAGATCCTCCGATGCGCTGTGCACGCCGAGCGCGCGCGGCGCCACAAGCGCCAGCAATTCATGCTGGTCAACCGGCAGGTCGGCCTCCCGGTCGTTATATTTGCGGAAATTGTGACAGAACCAGTGCGGGAAGCCCTCGTTGATCAGCTTCACGGTTTCGCCGAAGATCCGTTTTGAGAGCGCCGCCCCACCGCAGCCGGAGTCGTTGGAGAGAACACAGGCGAACCGCGGGTCGCGCGCGCCGGCCCACAACGCGGCCTTGCCCAGGCGCGAGTGGCCGATGACCGCCACGCGCCTGGCGTCGAACTGCGGATCCGTTTCAAGGTAATCAAGCGCGCGGCTCAGGCCCCAGGCCCAGGTCGCGATCGCGCCCCAGCGATCGGCCCCGGGACCGCGCTCCCCGGGCGGAAACAGCCGCTGGATGCTGCCCGCGTAGCTGGCCTCGTTCTTGTCGGGGAAAAAATCGTCGCAACACATCGTCGCCACGGCGTAGCCGGCGGCCGTGACATACTCGACCGGCCAGCGGCGCTCATGGCGCCCGCGGCGGCCTTTCCCCAGAATCGCCGGATCCTGGGAGATCGTGGGATTGCCCCCCGTGTTGAGACCGAGAAAAACCGGCACGGGACCGCGGGCCCCGGCGGGCGCGTAAATGAGCAGCTCCGCCGTCGCGGTCCCGAATTCGCTGCGGAACGTCAGCGTCACCTGCTTGCGGCGCATCTTGCCGTCCGCGGTGACGGAGTCATCCTTCACCTCGGCCGTCATCGCGAGCGGGCGGACCGGGGTGACGCCATAGACCTCCCGCTCAAAGGCGGCGAGCAGCTCGGGGCGGCGCAGGTCGTTCCACTCCCTCGCGGTCGTCACCCGCGTGCCATCGAAGCGCACGAGTGGATCGGGCAGCGGGAACGTTGTCACCTCCCCGTCGGTCGGCGCCCCCCGGCAAACGGCGGCCAGGGCGCAACCGGCTGCGATCCGGCGTAACTTCGCCCAGCGGGTCAGGGAGATTGAGTGGTTCGGGATATGGCGGTGGGGATTGAATGGCATGGCGTGAAATGGCGGATCAGGGCGGCTACCGGCGCAGCAGGGCTTGAATCGCCCCGACGCCGGTCGGAGCCTCAGGCGGGCGCGGCGCGGCGGGCGAAAAATTGCGCATGATCTCGGGAGTTTCTATCGTGGTGGCCTCCGGGGCTCCGTTGCGCGCGTCCAGCCGCAGGTGGCGCACGAGAAAGGCCACGGCCGCCGCCTGTTTGGACGGGCCGTAGTCGTGACCTTCGGTGGCGAAATGCGCGCTTTCCACGGCCTGCTCCGCCCCGAGCAGGCCATAGACGCGCCGGATGTAGGGAAAACCGATCTCGGGCGTATGCTGGGTCCAATCCTTTCCGTCGCTGACAATCAATTGCGGGCGAGGGGCCGCGAGCGCGGCGATCTCGGCGTTATTGGTCCGGCCCGCCGGACCGGTGTGAATCGGCAATCCGCTCTCACAATCGCAACCGCCAAAGAAATAGGCGGAAACCTGCACGACGGGCACCGAGACGGCGACCCGATCGTCGACCGCCGCGAGGAGGAAGGCCTGCGTCCCGCCGCCCGACGCCCCGGTGATAGCGAGGCGGGAGGGGTCCACGTCGGGCCGCGATGCCAGGTAGTCGAGCGACCGGATGCTGTTCCAGAGCTGGAGGGTGAGCGAGCCGGGGTCCTTGTGGGGATACTGCGTCGATTCACCCCAGCCCACCATGTCGTAAGCGAACACCACCACGCCGGCCCGGGCCAGCGTCGCGGCCAGCCGCTGGATATCGGGATGAAAGCGGCCGCCGCCGTTGCCATCCGCAAAATGTCCGTGCGGCAGGAGCACGGCGGCACAGGGACCGGTGCCGGCGGCCGGCCGGTAGAGCGTGCCGGTGACGAAGAATCCGGGCAGACTCTCGAAGGCGAGGTTCTGCACCACGTAACCGGGGTGAGCACGCTCCGCGGTCAGCCGCGGGTTCAGCGGCGTGCGCGCTGGCAGCGGAGCCAGGCCGGCCCCGGCGAGGATGCCCTGCCGGACCAGCGCGGCCCGCTGCCGCCAGCCGGCGGCGGTATCATAACCCGCCGCCAGCGTCTCCAGCTCGCGCCGCGCCTCCTCGGGCGTCTGGGCATACTCACGGCGCAGCTCCGCCGCACGGCCGACGGGGAGCAGGCCGAAGAGCAGCAGGAGCGAAAGGGACCGGAAATCCATCTGGTCAGCGGTCGGTGATGGAGCCGTCCGGGAAGCGGAGCGATGAAAAGTCCTTCTCCTGGTAGGGGAACTTCGCCGCGACCTTTTCGTCGAGGTCGATCCCCAACCCGGGCTTTTCCGGCAGCGCGGCGTAACCCTGTTCGTAACGGAAAAGGCCCCCTTGGAAGAGGTCGTTCCAGAACGGATCCTGCCCGCTGCCGACCTCGAGGAGGTTGGCGTTCGGCGTGCAAGCGCAGACGTGGAGCGACGCGAGCGTGCTGACCTCGCTCTGGGGATTGTGGGGCGACACGTCGACGCGGAAGCTCTCGGCGAGCGCCGCGATCTTGCGCATCTCGGAAATGCCCCCGACGTGGACGATGTCCGGCATGATCACGTCGACGAGCCGCTCGCTGCAGAGCGGGGCGAAGTCGTAGCGCGTGCACAGCCGCTCGCCGGTGGCGAGGGGCACGCGGGTCTGGCGGCGGAGCTGGCGGCATTCCTCGAGCACCTCGCTCTCGAGCTGGGTGGCCTCCTCCACCCAGAGCGGACGGAATTCCTCGGCCCGGTTGCAGAACTCGACCGCGGCGGAGGGGCTGGCCTTGCCGTGCATCTCGACGATGATGTCGAAGTCCGGACCGACCGCGGCGCGCACCTTCGCGAGGTGCTCGATGCCTTCGCGGATGGCCTCGCGGAAATTCACGTTCTTGGTCTGCACCGGAAAAAAACCGCCCTTCACGCAGGTCCAGCCTTCCTGCTTCTTTTGCACCCAGAGGGCGATTTCCTCCTCGGGGGTTTCCGGTTTGCGCTTCTTGCGATGGCTCTGTCGCTCCAGATAACCTTCATGGCAATAAATTCGCACGCGGTCGCGCGCCTTGCCGCCCAGCAGGCGCCAGATGGGCAGGCCGACGGCCTGGCCGAGGATGTCCCAGAGCGCGATCTCCACCGCGCTCAACGCCGACATGAGCACGGGCCCGCCGCGGTATCGCGGACCGCGGAAGATGTCCTGCCAGTGGCGCTCGATCTCGGTCGGATCCTTGCCGACCAGGTGGCGTTTCAGCTCACCGATGGCGGTCGCCACGGTGAGACACTTGCCGGAGAGGGTGCCTTCGCCGAGGCCGGTGATGCCCTGGTTGGTGTAGATCTTGACGTAGACGTAGTTCTCGTCGTTGCCCGCATCGACGAGGAAGGTCTTGAGATCCGTGATCTTCAGGTTGCGCACATCGTGCTTTTCCTGGGTGACGGCAAAGCCCGGCAAGGGGGCGACGGTGGTGGCGGCGGCGGCGAGCGCCCGGGTGAGGAAGGAGCGGCGGTCCATGGTTCAGGGGTTTAGTGGAGACGGGGAAGGGAGACAAAGCCGGTAATGTTGAGCGCGCTGACGAGATCCACGAGGAAGCCCCCGACGAGCGGCACGATCAGGAACGCCTGCGGCGCGGCCGCGTGTTTTTCCACGAGGGCTTTCATGCCGGCAACCGCGGTGGCGGTCGAGCCCAAGCCGAAAACACAGTGACCGGCCGCCACCGCTTCGCCCCACTGGCCGCCCGCCTGCAGCAAGGGTTCCGCCGCCTGCAGGTTGAGGGCCATGGGCAGGCCCATGTTGCCCAGGCCGATGAACCCGGCCCGGGATGGAAGAGAGTATTCCATTGGTGAGGCAGAGAACCGGCACCCGGTAGCAAATTGCCGCGCGCCCGGGTGAACCGGAACGCGCGGCAAGGATCAAACGGGCGCTGGCCGGATTAGAACGAGTATTCGACGCCGACCTTGTAGTCGCGACCCAGCAGGCGGCTCGTGCGCATCAGGCTGAAGACACCGTAGCTGAACTGCTCCTTCTCTTCAGTCAGGTTGCGGACCGCACCGCTGATGGAGAAGTGGTCGTTGATGCGAAACCGCGCCTGGAAGTCATATTGGTGGCGCGGCAGCAGGTAGACGTCGCTCAACACCGCCGAGCCGAGCGTATAGAGCTGCTCGTCGGAATAGTTGTAGGCGATGCGCGCGGAGAAGCGGCCCTTCTGGTAGAACAGCGTCGCGTTGCGAATCTCGCCCGGCTGGCGGAAGAACGGCAGATCCGCGCCGGGGCGGGTCGGCACCTTCACCTCGGAGGTGATGCGGGTATAGTTCGCATCGATGCCGAAGCCGTCAAACGGGGCCGGCAGGAAGGTGAACGGCTGGTAGATGTTCAGCTCGAGACCGCTGATCCTGCCGGAATCGGCGTTGCGCCGGGCGGTCAGGCTGAGCGTCTCGAGGCCGAAGCCGTTATAAACCACATTCTGCTGCGTCTCCGTGTAGGTGTAGATGGGGTCGGCGACATCCTTGCGGAAGGCCGCGAGCGAGATGATGCCGGCGCCGCGGGCATACCACTCGAGCGACAGGTCGAAGTTTTTCGCGTCAAAGGGCTTAAGTTGCGGGTTGCCGATGGCCAGCGTGCCCGAGAACGGGAAGTTCGGATTGAGGGCGGCGTTGCCAAGCGGGTCGCGGCGGAAGTTCGACAGCGGGCGGGCATCCTCGTAGGCCGGACGACCGATGGTTTGCGTGAACGCGGTGCGCGCCACGAAACGCTCGTTCACGCGGTAGACCGCCTGGAAGTTCGGGAACAGCTTGTCGTAGCTCGTTTCGCCCGAGGCGGGGAAGTGCCCCAGGAACGTGCTGCCTTGGAAGCGGGCCTCGACCGCGCGGATGCGGGCGTCGGTCTGCTCCCAGCGAAGACCGCCGAGCAGCGTGAGCTTGTTGACCGTGACGCTGCCCATCGCGTAGGCGGCATAGATGTATTCGGCGATGTCGTAGTCGTCCTCGATGGAGTTGGCGGCGGATTCCACCGGATCCGGGGTGACCAGCGCCGGGTTGGCGGCGACAAAGTTCCAGGTGGCAACCGGGTCGATCAGGAAGCCGGAGGTGTAACGACCGTCATACACCGGCACGGCCGGCAGGGTGCCGACCTGGTTCAGGCGCCAGCTGCCCACCGGCACCAAGCGGTTGGAATAGAGGTCCGTGATGCGCTCACGTTGCGTGTATTTGACGCCGGCCTTGAGGAACCCGGGGTTGCCGCCAAACAGCGCGTCAGGCTTCCACGTGAGGTCGGCCTTCGCCGTAACGGTATCCTCATCGACGATGCCACCATCGTCGCGGGTGCGGCGCAGGGCATAGTTGGCCGGAACGTCGAGGTTGTAGTCCACGTCCCAGCGCGGGAATTCGAAGCCGTTGCCGATGTCGAAGTTGACGGGGCCGGATACGCCGGCGGACGGGCGGAAGGCCAGAACGCGATCGTAAACGCGGTCTTCCTTCGCCTTCGAGTAGGTGATCATCGGTTCGAGGGTGAAGTCACCGAACGTGGTCTCAAAGCCGGCGGACATCGCGTAGAGGTCCTGCTTGCGCAGGCTCTTGAAGTCGCGGCGCTCGGGCCGGTAGCCGGCGGCGAGGAAGGTGCCGGTGGTCGCCGAGGTCAGCGCCACGCGACTTGTGCCATTGTCGACGTTGAGGAGGATTTCCTGCGTATCCTCGGTCCGTTCGTTGTGCGAGAAATTCGGCCGGAAGAAGAACTTGGTCGTGGCCGACGGGCGGTATTCCAGCGTCACGTTGCCGCCATAGCGGGTCTGATGGCCGGACTCGGGTTTGATTTCGAGGGTCTGCGGGAGATAGAGGTCGCCGAAGCCGGCATAATTGCGCAGGTTCCATCCGGTCTGCAGCCAGTGGTTCGAATAGTCGCGCTCGTCATAACTGCCGCCGACCGCAAGGCCCCACTTCTTGCCCGGACCAAAGAGATCGGAAAAAAGCACGCGGGCCTCGAGGTTCTGCTTGTCGGTGGCCTCGTTGTAATTCGCGCTGACCGTCGCCGATGTGAAGCGGCCCTTCCGATCGAAGGGGCTGGCCGTCTTGATCTTCAGGGTGCCGCCCAGCGAGTTCGCATCGATGTCCGGCGTGACACTCTTCACGACTTCAATCTGCGAGACTTGGCCGGCGCCCAGGGTGTCAAGCGGCACGGCGCGGCCGAGGCGGGTGCCGCCCGGAGCCGCGGCGATGGCGCCGTCAATCATCACCTGGTTCAGGTTCGGCTCGACGCCGCGGATGGAGACGTATTTGCCCTCACCTTGTTCGAGCGCGAGATTCACGCCGGGGAGGCGCGCGACCGCTTCGGCGACATTGCGATCCGGCAGGTTGCCGATCGCGTCCGCCGCGATGATGTCCGAGATGTTGGTCTGGTTCTGCTTTTGCTGCAGCGCGCGCGACCGGCCCTCGCGGTAACCGGTGACGTTGAACGACTCGAGCTTCAAGACCTCCTCGCCCAGGGAGATGTTGAGGCCCACCGCGCCGCTCGCCGGAACGGCCACCGTGACGGTCTTGGTTTCGATGCCCAGGTAGCGTGCCTGCAGCGTGTAGTTGCCTTCGGCCAGCCCGGTGAGGTGATAGCGGCCGCCCGAATCCGCCGTGGTCGACCGACCGGTTTCAACGACGGTCACCACCGCTCCGGGCAGCGATCCGCCGTTGGAATTATCCAGAATGTAGCCGGTGATATCGGCCGCCAGCGCGCGGCTGAGAGCCGTGCCGAGGAGAAGCGCAGCGCTGAGGCCGCGCGCCACTTGTTTTAATGTGCTCATTTTTTTGAGGTGGGGTTTTTTGGTGCTAAGAGGGGGGCGCCTTGGGCGTCCGGGGCGGAAGCAAGGAGAAAGGTTAGCCTTTCTTCACCCTTCGCGCTTGGAGAATGCGTGAAATAATGATCTGTAAAGCTTGAAATAAGGAATTGTTTTCATCGCGATTGAGGTGCCCGCCCCATAAGCATGGCGACAGGGACCCAGACCTCGGGGACTGATTGAAAAAGAAATTATTTCATGAACTATTTTGCTTCATCCTGCGCTGGACTATCCCTACCCAGAGTCCGTTGGCACCGTAACCGCCCGGCTTCGTGATCACACGCAGGCCAGGCCTCCCCGCGCGGACTAGGGCGCTGGAAATGACGCCGGGCTCGAATTCCGCGCGCACTTCCAGGCGATCCGCCCCGAGGGCATGGACCACGGCGGCCGCCGTTTCTCCTCCCGTCAGGCCAAGCGTGGAGAAAATCCCGCGCTCGTCCACGGCCCGCGCCAGTCGCACAATCCAAGCCTGCACGGCCGAAGCGGCGTCGCTCAGGCCCTCGACCTGAAAGGTCACCCCGACCACCGCCGACTTCTCGCGCGCCCGCGCGAGGGTCTCGGCGACCACCGCCGGTTCCTGATCCAAGCTGACGGAGATCACGGTCCCCCCCGCGCCGGCAAGTTCAGCCATTTGCCGCAGGCTCTGCGGGTGCCGGCTGCCGCAAATCACCAACAGGCCGTCGGACACTCCCCAGTCCGTGACCGGCACGACCCGCTGGCGATGGTCCACCGCCAACAAGGCCCCCAAGGCACCGGACCCCACCAGCAAGGCGGGTGGGGTCATCGCCCGCGCCCGGATGACCAACTGACGTAACGACTCCAGGTCGTCCGCATCGCACACGCATACCGAGTCCGCCACCTCCAGCCCGTGCCGGTGCGCGCGCACCCCCTGCCCTTCCAGCAACTGGACGATGTCCGCCGTGCCGATGGGCGACAGGGGATCTTGACCGAACTCCGTCTGGTCCACCGGCACGCCCTTCACCAGCAATCGTCCGGCGCGGACGGTTCTGCCGGTCAGCGGGTTCGCAGGACAAAGGAATATGCGCCGGCCCGGCAGCGCCTCCTGCAGCGCCGCGAGTTCCGCGCCGATCGGCCCGCGCAGCGTCGAATCAACCTTCTTGAACAGCAACTCGCGCTGCCTGACCCCGGGCAGGGCCAGCAAACGGGCCACCGCGGCGCGGGCGGTCGCCGGCGCCGCATTACGCGTCTCGGAGGAAAGGACGAGCAACTCACCCTCGCCCGCCGTGGCCTCGCCGGGATCCGCCACCGGCACAAAGGGCCGCCAGCCCGCCGCGAGGAAGGCGGCGCCCGCTTCGAGGGCACCGCTCAGGTCGTCGGCCAGCACGAACGGGGGTTTCATGGCACAAATTGCAGCGCGTAGAGCGACGTGTTGCGCATGCGCACCACGACGCGCACGGTGCGGCCGGCCAGCGCGGAGACGTCCGTGCCGCGACCGAGCCACTCGACCGTATGCCGGACGAAATTGCCGTTGATGAACACACAATCGTCGACGGAGTAACCCGGGATCGGCCGGCCGTGCTCGTCTTCCAGGCCAACGAGCGCGTAACCCAGCCCCCGGGTGTCGATGTTCAATTCGAGCCGGTTGCCGGCGAACGTAAGCGGGCGGGTGACAAGCGTCGCCAGCTGGTCGTAGGGCGATTCGGCCGAGACGAAGCCGTCGAGCCGGTGCACCGTGCGATAGACCCCGACGCCCGCGGGATTTTTTTTCGCCGGCGAATGATATTCCTCGGAAGCGTGGAAATACTGCCATATCTCGTCGCCGCGCCGCACCATGCCTTCCGCGTGGTAGATTTGGTGGAGCCTGCGCCCCTGATATTCGCCCACCGCCACATAGGCCGGTGCCGGATAACGCTTCCACGTCACACCGTCGCGACTCGCCGCCACCTGGGTTTCGACCAGGCCGGAGCCCAGGCCGCGCGACTTTTCCTCGTAGAGGACGCGGCGGGTCGCCGGCTGGTCGGGCTCCTCGTAATCGAAATACATCGCCGGAAACGCCAGATATGTGTCCGGCGCCCAGGGATACTTGTCGGCCTTCGGCACGTAAACGCCGCTGCCCGGCGGATCGATCCGGTCGTCGGGCGCGAACACGGTCGGCAGCTCGACGCCAAAATCGCCGGGCGTGAGCGGGCCATTGTCCAGCCACCAGGGTTGCGGCGTGCGGAGTCGCCGGGTGCGCGCGATCTCCTTCACCTGCTCCGGCGTCTGGAGCGTGACCGGCCAGGGGCGATAGAGGTCCGCGGTCTCCGACATCACGAACTCGCGGCGGGTGCCCCCGCCCTTGCTTTGCGGGAAACCGGTGCGGTGATAGCCGACATAGACGCCGCGCTGGTCGTCGTAGAAGAGACCTGACTGGGAACCCGAACGGAAGGACAACACCGCGGACCGGTGCCGCGTCCATTTCCAGCCATCCGGCGAGGTATAGAGATACACCCCGCGCCCTTCGAGGCCGCTGACGTATTTCCAGCGGTGTTCCGGCGGGCCATTGGGATCGATGATCGGCCGGCCGAGCGGCGCGGGCTCCGGGATGACGATGTTCTTCCGTCCCTTGTGGTGAACACCCGTGTCTGGCGCGGTGAAGTTCAGCCCATCCTTCGACGTGTGCACCATCAGGTAATCGTCGGGTCCGCCGTTGTAGAGGCGAATCAGGCCGTCGCCGTCCTCCACCACCGTAAGATGCTTGCGAAACTGGCCGACGATCCCCTCAAGGACGCGTTCGACGCGCTGCGGCGCGTGCACCGCGAAACTCACGTGCTCGCTGCGCTCGATCAGCGCGTCGTCGATGAAAAGATGCTTCCGCGAGCCCAGCGGCACCACGCCGCCGCGCGCCGAATCCGCGGCGAAGAGCAACGGCTGCCCCGGCGTCAACGCGACCTTCGGCATCACCGGCGCGAAGCTGGCCGGCGGCGCGAAATCCGCCGCGTAGACCATGCCCTTCGACACGCGCAGTTCATCCAGCACGCCCGGCAGGGGCCGGCCCCATTTTCCGTCGCGCGCGACGCTCAAATAATCCTCCTCCCCCGCGGGCAGGCGGCGGAGGCCCGGCAGGGCGACCACGCCCAGCCGGCGGCCGTCGACGAAATGCGTGATCTCGCCCGAGCCGGCGGCGTAGGTGAAGGCGTAATGATGCCAGGTCCCGGTCTCCCCGAGGCTCGCCGCCGCCGAGGGAATCTCGCCGCGTTTGCCGCCGGCTTGGTTTTCGAGCACGAAGATGCCGCGCGCGACATCGACGGACAGGCGGGTCACAAGATCGTTCTCACCCCGCGGGCCGGTGCCGAGTTCGAACACCACGCCCTCCCCCGCACCGGTCCGGGACCGAAACCAGAATTCGACGGTCCAGTCGAAGTCACCCAGGTTGAGGTCGGTGCGGGTGGCGCTGGCGAAGCTCACCTCCTTGCGGATCTGCTTTTCCCCTCCGGTCATCAAAGCGCTGAACTGCGCGTTATGCCAGCTGAGCGGCTCCATCGTGCGTCCGGCGGGCACCGTAAAGCGATGCAGGGCGGCGGTCTCCTCCCCTTCGGCCGGAATGACAACGGCCGGGAACGGTTCGGTCGAGAGGGCCCGCCCAAAGCGGCCCTCGACCACGGAGCCGCCGAGGCCGAGGACCAGCGGGGCATCCAGGCCGGCCGCGGCCTCCAGCGGAGTGCTCGGGTAGAGACCGGCGGGCTCGTCAAACAGCCACAAGGCGACGGTTTCGGCCGCCGGCCCCGCCAGGGCGGCCGACAGTGCAAGACCGGAGACCAGAATGCGCTTCACGGGAGAACCGGGTTAGCGCGACACAAACTGCCACGCATAGAGGGACGCGCCGCGCATGCGCACAACCATGCGAACCGGCTTCCCGGCCAGCGCGGACACGTCGTAGGTGACCTTGTCGTCCTTGGTCAGCCAGCAGACCTGGTGCTCGACCATGTTGCCGTTGATGTAGACGCAGTCGTCGACGCTGAAGCCGGGCACCGCCTGGCCGTGTTCGTCCTCAAAGCCGATCTGGACGAAGCCGGTGGCCCCGGCATCGACGTTCACCACCAGCTCCTTGCCCGCAAAGCGCAAGGGATGCGTCGTGAAGCCGCCTTCCTGCTCGTAGGGCGCATCGACCGAGACAAAGCCATCGAGGCGCTGCGAGAGCCGCTGCACGAGGGCCGGAGGTGATCCCTCGCTCCCCTCTCTCTTGTAGCCATCATGGTAGCTTGAGCGGGTGTAGGTATATTGCCAGAGTTCGTTGCCCCGCTTGACCATGCCGAAGGCGATGTAGGGGCGGCGCATCTCGAAGCCCTTGAAATTGCCCACGGGCACGTAGGCCGGGCGCGGGTAGCGCTTCCAGGTCAGGCCGTCGCGGCTGACCGCGAGCTGCGTCTCCACCAAGCCGGTGCCAAGCTTGAGATCGGGATGAGAGAGCATCTGGCGGGTCTTGGGACCGTCCCCATCGTAATGATAGAACCAAAGGGGAAACGCCACGTAGGTGTCAGGCGCCCAGGGATATTTATAGGCGCGCGTGTTGTAGACGTCGGTGGCCTCCGGATCGAGCTTGGGATCCGGCCCCATCGCGATCGGATACTCGATGCTGAAACCGCCGGGAGCCAGGGGACCGTTGTCCAGCCACCACGGGTCCAGGTTGTCGTCGGCAATGTCGATCAACTTCCTAACCTCGGCCTTGCGCTCGGCCGTGACCGGCTGGAACGGCCAGGGCTGCATGATATCCGTCACCTCGGTCCGCAACGAATACCGGTAGTTCTTGTTCCCGGGTGTGCGGCCGTAGTCCATGCGGTGATTCGCGGAATAAAGCTGGCGCTGGTCGTCATAGTAGATCGTCGAGGCCGAGCCGGCCCAGAACGGCAGCGCTGCCACCTCGTTGCGTTCGAAATGCCAGCCGTCCGGCGAAGTGTAGATGAAGAAACCGCCGCGCTCGTGGAGGCCGACGAGCATCTTCCAGCGTTCCGCCGCCGGGGCATTGGGATCGATGAACACGGACCCGCGGCGCGCCGGCCCGGGGATGACCTCGTTGCCCTTGCCGCGGCCCAGGTCGGGGGCCTCGAAGTGGATGCCATCCTTCGAGGTCCACACGGCGACGCCGGTCTTGCCCTCGCCGTAGAGGCGGATCAGGCCGTCCTCTCCCTCGATGACCGTGCTCCAACCCGTGCCCATCGGCAGCACGGTTTCCTCAATGCGCGCCGGGTGCGCGGTGAAGGTGAGGTTCTGCTGCCGCGCGATCAGGGCCTCGTCAAGGAAGAGGTGCTTGTAGCCCGCCAGCTCGACCACGCCACCCGGATATTTGCCGCCGGGGAACTGCAGCGGCGGCCCCTTCTTGAGGACCACAGGCTGCGGGGGAAGCCCGGTGCGCTTGGAGAAGCTGCCCGGGGCGGCGAAATCAGCGCGATAAACGACGTCGTTGGAGATTCGCATCTCGTCGAGGCGCGCGGCGAGGCGGCGGCCCCAGACGGCATCTCGGCCGATGGAGAAATAATCCTCGGGACCCGGGGGCAGGGCCTTGAGTTTCGCGGCCGCCGTCGACTGCAGATGACCGTTGAGGTAGTGCTTCAGCTCGCCGCGCGCGGCGTCGTAAGTGAACGCGCAATGGGTCCAGTCCCGGCGGAGCGCCGCCAGGTCCGTCTTGAGCCGGGTCGTGGTGCCGGAGCTCTGGTTGAAGAGCCGGAACTCGCCCTCGGCCGGTTGCAAGGCCAGCCGGGTGACCATGTCGTTCTCGCCGCGCGGGCCGGAACCCACCTCGAATACCACACCCTCGCCCGCCCCGGTGGCGTCGGCCTTGAGCCAGAACTCCACCGTGAAATCACCGCGGCCGAGGTTCAGGTCGCCCTTGGTGGGGCTGGGGAACGGACGGCGGCGAAGGTGTTCGTCGCCATTGACGAAGGCGGCCGCGAAGGTGGCGTTGAACCAGGTCATCGGCTCGATCTTTCGGCCGGGCTTCATCGGGGGCGCCTGGAGGCCGAACTCGTAGCTGCCGGCGTTGCTGAACTCCTCCTGGGATTTGCGACCCTTGAAGGTCGGATTGAAGGGCGCGGGCTCGATGGGGCGCAGCGCCCGGCCGAATTTGCCGGGCACAATCTCACCGCCGCGACCGAGCACGAGAAACCAGTCCTGCGGGCCGGCGTCGTTGAGGATCGAGCTGGGATAAACCTGCTCCTGCTCGTCGAAGAGCCAGAGAGCCACGGTGTCGGCGCGGGCCGGTAGCACGGCGCACACATTGGCGAGGAGAGCGGCGGCGGCGAGACGCCGCGGCGAAAACAGGCGGACGGGAAGCGACATGATCAAGGTAGGGTTTGGAGGGGGGGATTAAACTTTTTCGGGCACGCGCAAGGCCGAGCCGGTAGCATGCAACCGGTTGCCCGCGATGGTCGCGGCGAGTTTGAGCGCCGCCACCAGGCTGCGGGGATCGCCGCGGCCAGTCCCGGCATTGTCGAAATCAGTGCCGTGCTCGACCGACGTTCGGATGATCGGCAGACCGAGGGTCACGTTCACCCCCAGCCAGATGCCGAGCATCTTGGCGGCGACGTGGCCCTGGTCGTGATACATCGCGATGGCGCAGTCGAACTGGCCCTGCATCGTGCGGAAGAAGACCGTGTCGCCCGCGTAGGGACCGCTGACCTTGAAGCCGAGGGCCCGGGCCTGCTCAATCGCGGGGGTGATGAACCTGATCTCCTCGTCGCCGAAGATGCCCCCCTCGCCCGCATGCGGATTGACGCCGGCCACGGCGATATGCGGATCGGCGATGCCGAGTTCCTGCACGCCGGCGCGCGCGATCCTGATCACACTCAAGATGCGCTCGGGCTTCACGCGCTCGATGGCCTCCTTGAGCGACACATGGGTGCTGACGTGGCAGACGCGCAGCTTGTCCGCCACGAGCATCATGGTGACCTTCGGTTTGCCGCACAGCTCGGACAGCAACTCGGTGTGACCGTCGTAATGATGCCCGGCGGCATGCAACGCCGCCTTGTTCAGGGCCGAGGTGACGACCGCGTGGGCCTCGCCGGCAAGCGTAAGCTCAACCGAGCGCTTGATGGCCTCGTAGGCGGCCTGGCCGCAGTGGGGGCTGACCTTGCCGCGCACGAACTGTGCGGGATCGACGTTGTGCAGGTCCACCACGTCGAGCGTCGAACCGTCGCCGGCGTCCCGCGGGGAGGCGATGACGCGCACCGGCAGCGTGGCGCCGGTAAGGGCCGCGGCGGCGCGGACGACGCCGGCATCGCCGATGACAACCGGACGGCACACCGCGGTGACGTCAGCCTGGGCGAACGCCTTGGTGATGAGTTCCGGGCCGGTGCCGGCGGGATCGCCCAGCGTGACGGCGAGGATGGGTTTTACCGCCGGGGTCATTTGATCAGCCCCTGTTCGCGCAGCGGAGCGCGCATCGCCTCAAGCTCTGCGTCGGTCACCGGCAGGTTGGGTGAAAGCATGTGCCGGCCACACAAGCCGGCGAGTTCCAAGGCTCCCTTCAGGGCCGCCAGGCTCTGGGTGATCGTGCGCCCCTTCTGGTAGATGGCGTTGATGGCGTCGATGCGCAGCTGGGCGGCATCGCCCGCCGCGAGATCGCCGCCGACCAGCTGGTCCATGAGATCGCGGGCCGCGCGCGGCGCGAGATTGCCGCCGCTCGGCACAAAACCGTCGGCCCCCGCGCGCATCGCCTTGGCGGTGAAGGGCACCGTGCCGCAGAACACGCTGAAGTCCGGCCGGCCCGCGAACATCCGGCAGAGCTGCTCCTGGCGCGCGGTGTCCGGCTCGGAATCCTTGATGCCCGCGATGCGGGGATGCCGGCTGAGCCGCTCAATCACGTCGAGCGGGATGCTCAGGCGCGTCGTCTGGGGGATGTTGTAGAGATAGAGCGGGCCGCCGACGCCATCGGCCAGCTGCGTGAAGTAGCGCTCCATCATCTCCGCGGTGAGCGGATAATAGGAAGGCAGGTTGGCCACCACCGCGTCGACACCGGCGGCGAGGAATGCCTGCGAGAGCGCCAGGGCGTTTTCCAGGCTCGTGTCGCCGATGCCACCGAAGACCAGCGCGCGGCCGCGCGCGGCCGCCAGCGCCAGCTGCACGGTGCGCCCGCGCTGGGCGACGGACATCGAGGCGAATTCGCCCGTGGTGCCGCAGACCATGAGGCCCTGGCAGCCCCCGTCGATGATGTGGTTCACCAAGCGGGCCAGGGCCGACTCGTCGAGCTGGCCGCCGGCGGTGACCGGGGTCATGAGCGGCACGATGGCGTAACCGCGGAGCTGGGAACGGGTGTGGTGGCGGACGGTGAGTGGTTTGCTCATGGAAATATCAGTAGGCCTCGCGGTAGATGCGCTCGGCATCGGCGGCGGTGAGGTCGCGCGGGTTGTTCTTGAGGAGGCGGGTGACCTTCATGGACTCGGTGGCCAGGCGAGGCAGGTCGGCCTCCGGCACGTTCACGTCGCGCAGGCGCTGCGGGATGCCGCAATTGCGCGACATCTCGGCCAGACGGCGCAAGCCGGCCTCGGCCGTGAGCAAGGCGGTCTTTTCCGGCACACAACCCAGCGCGACGGCGATGTCCGCATACCGCTCCGGCATGGCGGGCAGGTTGAAGCGGAAAACATGCGGCATGAGCAGCGAGTTGGCCACGCCATGGGCGATGCGATATTCGCCACCGAGCGGATACGACAGGGCATGCACCGCCGCCGTGTTGACCGGGCCGAGGCAGAGGCCGCCGTAAAGCGCCCCGAGCATCACGTCGGCCCGGGCGGCGCGGTTGGCGCCCTCCCGCACGACCGTCTCCATGCTCCGGCCGAGGCGGCGGATGCCTTCCAGGGCATATACATCGACGACCGGGTGCGCGTGCTTGTTGGCGTAGGCTTCCATGCAGTGCACCAGCGCGTCGATGCCGCTGGCGGCCGTGACGGCAGGCGGCAAGGAATGGGTGAGCTCGGGATCACAGATCGCGAGGTCGGGCACCAGGTGCGGGCTGACGACGCCCTTCTTGAGCCGCTCGGCCTCATCCAGGAGGATGGCCGCCGGCGACACGTCAGCCCCGGTGCCGGCGGTCGTCGCGATGCACGCCAGCGGCAGGGAACGGGCCTGGAGCAGTCCGATGCCAAAGACCGCGCGAACCTGCTCGCGGCCGTCGTAGAGGGCGGCGACCAGCTTGGCGACATCGATGGCGCTGCCGCCACCGAAACCCACTACCACATCCGGCCGGGCGGCCCGGGCGGCCGCCATGACCTCGTCGAAGAGCGCGATTTCCGGCTCGCGATCAACAGCTGTGCAGACGGACACAGCGATACCGGCGGACCGCCAGCTGTCGAACAACGCGGCCTGCGGGCCGGCCACCTGCGGGCTGGTGATGACGAAGATCTTTTTCCACCCCTGCCGGAGGAATTCCTCCGCGGCGGTGCGGCTGGTGCCGTCACCGAAGATGATGCGCTTGGGCTGCTGAAGGATCAGGGTGTTCATTTTGCGAAAGGATTGGCCTTGTCGCCCGGCGGGGGCGGCGGCACGACCCGCGCGAGGTCAGCGGGATTGTAGGCGGGATTGGGGGTCATTTCCTGCGCCCCGACACTGCGCCGCCACTCCCGGAGACGGCGGGCGAGTTCGGCGCAACGCACCGGTTCGCGCTCCGCCAGGTTGCAGGATTCGGTCGGATCCGATGCCAGATCATATAACTCGTAAGGCGGGCCATCGGGCGCGCCGCCAATCGTGCGCTCGAACCACTCGATCAATTTCCAGTTTCCGGCGCGAATCGCCCCGCTGGGGGCCAACCCGAGATGGTGGTAATGGGGATAATGCCAGCAGAATTCATCGCGGAAAGGAACGGGACGGGACGGATTCTCCAGGCTGGCCTTCAGGCTCTGGCCATCCAACGCCGGGGGCACGCGCACGCCGCAGAATTCCAGCAACGTGGGGAAGAGGTCCGTGCCAATCACCGGACCGGTCCGTTCCCCGGCAACAATCCGCCCCGGCCAGCGATAGATCAACGGCACGCGCACCCCACCCTCGTAGAGATCGGCCTTGGCGCCGCGCAAGGGCTTGCGCGTCGCGCTGCGCCCAAAGGCCCCGTGATCGGTGGTGAAGACCACCACGGTGTTCTTGTCCTGGCCGCTCAGCCGCAGGTGTTCCAGCACCCGCCCGAAGCTCCGGTCCATGAGCTCGGCCATCGCGCCGAGCACCGGCCGGTGATCATCGTTGTTGGCGCCGGGCTTGTCGGCGTATTTTTTCACCAGTGCCGCCGGCGCCAGCTCGGGCCGATGCAGGGCATTGTGGGCCAGCACACAGAGAAAGGGCTGCGTCCGCGGCTTGGCCATGAAATGGATGGCCGCGGTGGCCAGGTGCTCCATGTGGTGGGGATCATTTTCCGGATCCGCATTTTCCGGCGGCTTGCGCGTGACCACGACCTCGTCAAAGCCCTGCGACTCCGGATCCGTCGGGCGGCCGGGTTGATATTGATAATCGTGAGCGAGGTGCCACTTGCCGAAATGCCCGGTGGCGTAACCGGCCGCCTTGAACACATCGCCCAGGGTGTCCGCCTCCACCGGCAGGTAGGGCCGCCACGGTGGCGTGAGCAACCGCGGGTTGTCCGGCACGGTGCCGGGGATATAATTGGTCAGGTGCCAGCGGGCCGGGTGGACCCCGGTGTAGAGCGCCGCCCGGGCCGGGGAGCAGATCGGGCTGGCCGTGTAGGCCGAACTGAAACGCACCCCCTCCGCCGCAAAGCGGTCGAGGTTCGGCGTCTCGTAGAACGAGCTGCCGTAACTCCCCAGCTGGTGGACGCCCATGTCGTCCACGATCACCACGAGGATGTTGGGCCGGTCGTTCATCTCACTCGCCCGCCCGTTCCGGCGCGGGAGCGTATTTGATCTTGTGGCTCCAGAAGGTCAGGTCCTCGACGTTGGCCGGCCGGTAACCGCCAAAAAGCTGGCTGGCGATCCAGCCGGTTCCGAACAGCACAAGGTGGCCGAGGACGCCGATCAGGATCGGGTTCAGCTCGAAGTTGAGGCCGCCCAGATCAATGACGCGGTTGCCCGGCTGGGTGAGGAGCGCCCAGGTCATGTAGACCAGGCAACAGGCCATGCCGATGTAGGAGCCGCGCCGGGTGGCCGTGCGGGTGCCAAAGCCCAGCGTGAACAGTCCGAGGGTGCCGCCCGAGAGGATGGTGGCGATCGTGATGGCGCGCTCCATGACCGGCGCACTGCCCTTCTCTGGAATCAGCAGCGTGGCACACAGCGCCGCCAGGAGACCGCCGACGACCACCATGATGCGGCCGCACAGCAGGCGCGTCTTGTCCGAGGATTTGGCGAAGAAATGGTTGAAGTAATCGGTGGTGGCGACGGTCGCCACGCTGTTGAGATCGGAGCTGACCGTGGACATGGCGGCGGCCATGATGGCGGCGACGACCAAGCCAAGGATACCGTGCGGCAGGTAGTGGATCATGAAAAACGGCATGACCGTGTCGCCCAATTCAGGGCCGGGCACGTTGGCCAGGCGGAAGAAACCGTATAGGCAGGCGCCGATGAACATGAAGGTGAAGAACACGGGCACGCAGATCAGCGCGCCGGTGAAGGTCGCGCGGCTCGCCTCCTGGTCGGTGCGGGCGATCAGGTAGCGCTGGACCATGTGCTGGTCGGTGATGTAACGGCGCATCCACTGCACGCCGTAGGCCAGGCAGAACAGCCAGAGCGTCGAGTTCTGCTGGTCGACAAAGCTCGCCCAGGTGAACTCGGTCGATCCCAGCGTGAGCCGGCCGCCGCGCCAGGCCTCGCCGACGACGGCGAAGGGCGCCCCTGCCTCAGGGGCGAAAAGCAGGCGGAGCAGCACGAATGATCCGCCGAGGATGAGGATGGTGCCCTGGGCCACGTCGGTCCAGACGACGGCCTTGATGCCACCCATCATGGTGTAGGCGGCCGTGAAGAGCGCGGTGCAGAAGATGACCGTTTTCATCTCCCATCCGGTGATGATGTTCACCGCCAGCGCCGTGGTGAGCAGGGTGACCCCGATGTCAAACGTGCGGTCGGCCAGGAAGCCGAAGGAGGTGTAAAAGCGGCCGCCGAGGCCGAAGCGCTGGCCGATGTATTCGTAGGCGCTCATCTGCACGACACGGCGGTAGAACGGCACGATGAACCTCGCCACGAAGATCAGCACCAGCGGCAGCAGCATGTGCGGCGTGAGCAGGATCAGGCCCTTCTGGTAGGAGGTGCCGGGGTGGCCGACGAAGGTGCCGGTGCCGATGATGGTGCCCATCAGGGTGAAGGCGATCACCCAGCCGGGAATGCCGCGGCCGGCGATGAAAAACTTGGCGGCCGTGTTCTGGCCGCGCGAGACGTAGACGCCGATCGCGGCGATCAGCACGAAATAGGTGACCAGCACGGCCAGGTCGATGGGAGAGAGACTCATTGAGGAGGGGGTTCGGGGTTGGATGAAATCTTCACCAAGGCATGGTGCGGCGGGTGTGCTTGCGGCCGATCTCGGCGACCTCCGCGTAGCCGCCGGCGATGATGTCCATGCCGGCGGTGAGTTGCGCGATCAGGTCGTGGGCCTGGGCGTTGTCGAGAATGTGGAGGCGCGCAGCCTTGGCGGCCTTGATCACGCGGTCGGCGGCGGCGGTGAGCTCCGGGGGCGCCACGAAGTCCGCCTTGCGGCCATAGTCGAAGGCCGCGTCGAGATGACCGGAGGCGTAGCAGGTGTCGCGCGGCCCCCACTCGGCGAAGCTGAGGCCGGGCACCTGCGTGATGCTCTCGGTGTTGGCCTGACCGGGCTTGTCCTCGATCTTCACCCCGATCATGAGTTCGCCCTTGGGGTTGAGCGGCCACGCATCGGCCAGGCCGTAATAGGCCTTGGGCGTCACGCCCCAGATTTTCGAGGCAAATTCGTGGGCCCCGAAGGCGCGCACGCCATCCTGGAGTCCGGCCCCCGGGCCGACCCCTTGGCGGTGGATTTCGTAGCGGGCCGCGCGGATGTAGGCGCGCACGGCGGCGGCATCGCGGGCATGGCAGATGTGCAGACCGTGGATGCCCGCGGCCAGCGCCTGCTGGATCATCCAATGGTTCGCCTCGACCACCTGCTCGCTCAGGCCATAGAGCGGCAGCGTGACAATGACGGCCGGCGTGCGGTGGCCGCTCTTGGTCGGACCGCCGTCGGCCAGCCCGCGCATGAATTCGCGCAGCTGGGTGAAATCCAACGCCGCACCTTCCATGTCATACATCAGGACGTCTGCCCAGGTCTGCGCCGCCGCCTTGCCTTCCGCATAGCCGCCGCGCCCGTAGGAGTAATAGACCGGCTGCCCGGACTCGAGCAGCTCGATCGCCTTGTTTATCCGTTTGGGCCCGGCATAGGCCGTCGTTTCAGCGGCCCCGACCAAGGCTGCGCCGGTCAGGGCCAGAAGGAAGGAGAACAGGCGGAGGGTTTTCATGAGATCGCGGAAATGCTCAGTTGCGCAGATTGGCCCCGAGGTCGGCGGGGGCGCCGGCCTTGGGCGTGAAGGTGCGGAGGACCTCGAATTTCTTGGGGGCCTTGGTCACGGCATCGAGCCGGCCCCAGACGACGAATTCCTGCCCGCCCGCGCGCGTGATGACGCGCCACTGCCCGCCCTTGGCGCCGTCACTCATCCGGACCTGCCGGCCGGCGAGATCCACGCCGGCAGGCAGTGGCGCCTTCGTGGTCAGGGTTGTGAGGCAGGTGACCGGATCAAAACGCAGGCCGGTCAATTCACCCGCGAGGCCATCCTCCGCGAAAATATCCTCGGCCGCCAGGTGCGGGCCGCCGGGGACGGAGGGCTCGGCCGCGTTGCGCTCGAAAGTAACGCGGGCCTCCACGGGGCCGGCCGGACCCTTCAGGATGTTGCCCGTGAAACGGCTGGCGCCGAGCGAGGGCTTGTCCTCCAGGAAGCGCCAGTCCTGCCAGATCGTGTTGCGCTCGGCGGTGATCTCGGAGCGCTGCAGGTAGAAACCACCGGCGTTCTCGGCGAACAGGTTGTGCGCAAAGCGCGCCCGGGTCTCCATCGTGACGCGCATGGCGCCGGAGTTCTTGGCCGAGTTCGAGTTGCCGACAAAGACATTGCGCTCGACCGTGATGTTGAACTTGTCCGCGGCCGGGTAAGGGTCCAGCGGCGCGTCGTAGCGGTGCTCCTGCCCGCCGAGGAAGAGTCCGCCCGCGTCGTCCCCGCCCTCGTTGGCCACAAAGCGGTTGCCGGTGATGCGGGGCGCCGACCAGAGGGTGACGAAGACGCCGCCCGCGTCGTTCTTGGTCAGCGATTCGTTGGCGACGATCACGTTGTCCTCAAACACGCCGCCCGACCAGCGGAAGTAGGAGACCGCGCCGCCGTCCGAGCTGCGCATCGGGTCGGTCAGGCCGGCGCGATTGTTGGCAAACACATTGCCGATGACGATCGGATTGGCCGCGCGATCGCAGGCGAGCGCCGCGCCGCGGCCGCACTCGGTGGCGTTGTCGTAGAAAATGTTCTGCCCGATACGGGGCGCCGCGCCGTTGAGGCACATGATGGCGCCGCCGTCGTTGGCCGTCTCGTGCAGCAGGGGCGGATTCCACGGCACCGGGATGAGGGTGCGGTTGTTGGTGAACACACAGTTGGTCACGGTCGGCGAGGTGCCGTCACAGAGCAGCGCCGCGCCCTTGCCCCGCACGCGACCATTCTGGAAATGAAACCCGTCCACCCGCGCATGGTCGGAGCCGATCGCGATGCGGTTTAGCTCGCCGCCGTCGAGGATCGACGCGTGGCGGTAGATGTCGCGCGCGCCGCCCGGTGACGCGAAGCCGCCGTAGAGGTCGACGTGGGGCTTGAGGCTGAAGGTCGGCTGGGCATAGCGGCCTTGCGTGACCAGCACGGCCACGGGCGCCGTGGCGGTCGGACGGCCGGCCAGTTCGAGGGCACGCACCACCGACGCCAGCGGCTTGGCGAGGGAGCCGTCGCCCTTGATGTCGTCGCCTTGCGCGGCGGTGACGTGCAGGACAACGCGATAGCGGGTCAGATCGACCGCCGGGGAGGCGGCCGGCCCAGGCCCAGCGGAAAGAACCGGGGTCAGGGCGAGGAGGACAAGGAACGAGCCGAGCCATTTGGGCATAGCTAGACTGGGGCGGATTTCGCGGGGTTTGTTCATGAAATTACGCGGCGCTCAGTCCGCGGGGGTTACCACTGCCACCGATTCCCCATCAACCAAACGCGGTTCGACGAGGATCTTGGTGGGAAAAGTGTCAGCCTTGTTACGAATGCGCCAGAAGAGCTGCTGCACGGCGCGACGGCCGATTGCTTCGGCGCGAATATCAATGGTGGTCAGGGTCGGATTAAGCCCCATCACCAGCGGTTTTTCGTGATTGAAGGACAGGACGCTGACGTCGCGGCCAACCTTGACACCGAGATGGCGCATGGCCGCGTAGAGTTGGACGGCGATGCTGTCCGCACCCACAATAATGGCGGTCGGTCGCTCCGCGACAGGCAGGGCCAGCCAGCGCTCCAGCAGCGGCAGCACCTCGGCCGGCTGGGTGACCGCCGAGAGGGGCCATTTCACCGGGATTACCTGGGCTTTTTCAAAAAGCTGCAGCTTCATGTTCAGCCGCTGAGCATGGGCCGAGAGGGCGCGCTTCAATCCTTCCGAACGGGTCTGGCCCTGACGGGGATGCAGGTAGGCGAAATTGCGATGGCCGCGCGCGTAGAGATACTCCACCCCGATGCGCGCCCCCACGTCAAAGTCCGTGCCACACATGTCACCATCCGCCGAATCCGGTTTGCCCAGCAGCCAAACGTGGGGAATCCGGTTGATCGCCTCGACCAAAGCCGCGCTGGCGCAAAGGCGGAAGTCACCGAATAACGGACTCTTGATGATCAGGCCGTCCACCTGATTCTTGGCGAGGAATACCGGCACGCGGTCCGCGGACGGCACATTCGCGATCATCAGATTCATGCCTTCCGCCGCCATGGCCAGCTCGACGCCATGCAGCGCCTCGGTGATCACCGGCAGGTGGGCCAGCGACTCATCCATGCCCATCAGGAGCACGCCGAAATTGCCGCGGCGACGGTAGCCACCCTGGCCATCGCCGACCATGCCACCCTTGCGACGCTTGCGCAGTGGCTTGTAACCCAAACTGGCCACCACCTCGAGCACGCGCTTGCGGATATCCTGTCCGACCGAGTCTGGCGTGTTGAGCACGCGGGACACGGTGCCGACCGAGACGGCGGCAGCGGCAGCCACATCCAATACGGTGGGCTTGGCGGGACTGGCAGGGGTGGAACGGGTCACTGTTTTGTTTTGTGGGGACATAAGTTTGTTTCGCAACTAAAAAGTGAAATAAGGCAATGAAACTAAATTAAATCACTTATAATTAGGCGTAAAATAGGTAACACTAGAATAGGTCACATTTAAATAGGCCACGCCCATGACCAGATTTTCAATTCCCGCAGAAGACGTGCGTAGATTCATCAAGGCTACAATTTTAGAGTATAATTGGCGGCGAATGAGCGATAGATTGGGCTTATTTTCCTTTATTTCAAGCTGGTTTTCTAATTTCAGGCTCCATTACTCACCGCTTTTTGAAATCCCTCATGAAATTATTTACCCCTGCTGCTGGATTGTTGATTGCTGGGCTTGTTTCGCTCTCCGGCGCCGAGTCTTTCACGAACTCACTCAACATGCGTTTTGTGCCCATCGGGCCGGGAACGTTCCAAATGGGTGAGGCCAACCCCACCCCAGCCAAGGAATTCCAAGTAGCCGCATATTTGCAGCGGGGCGACTGGGATGAACATCCCGTCCACAAGGTCGAGATCACCCACCCCTTCTTTATGAGCGAGGTGGAGGTGACCGCCGATCAATTCCGTCAGTTCCGGGCCGACTACACCGGCAACAAGGACACGGCACCCTACGCCAGCGGCATCAGCTGGTATGAGGCAGAGGCCTTTTGCGCCTGGCTCTCGAAGAAGGAAGGACGCACTTACCGCCTGCCGACCGAGGCCGAGTGGGAATACGCCGCCCGCGCCGGCAGCACGACGCTCTTTCACTCTGGCGCGCAAATTCCGGGAGCCGACCAGCCGAATGCCTGGGGTCTGAAGAACATGCATACCGGCGTCTCCGAGTGGTGCGCCGACTGGCATGGCGAATACCCGGCCGGGCCCGTCAAGGATCCAGTCGGCCCCGCTGGAGGCTGGGCCAAGGTCGTGCGTGGTGGCGGGCTCGACAAACTCCTCCCCTTCTATGCCCGCTCGGCCAATCGCGCTGGCATCCCGCCGAACTTCCCCCCTATCCCGCTGGAACAAGTCCGGGCCCGGCTCGAAGGCACGGCCGCGTCCGCGCACGATCCGGCCGGCACGGGCCAGGAGCGAAAAGGCGCCTACAAGAGTGAATTTCTCTACAAGGACTTCACCCGTTCTGTGCTGAACAACCAGGGCAACCACCACATCGGTTTCCGCCTTGTCTGCGGTCCTGCCCCCAAGACCCTGGCCACGCCCGCCCGCGTAAGTTATGCGCAGCAGGGCGTCCGTCAGGCCGGCCCGGCCGCGGATATCGGCCCCGACCTATCCCGGCCCTGGTTCCGCAAGCGCCACCTGCTGCCCACCCCGCCCGAAAATATCGCTCCGGAGAAACTCCCGACGCTGCGCGCCCTCGGCTGGCCCCGGGCTTTCCTCGGCCACATGCACAGCCCCGGCCTGGAAGTGGCCGGAAACGGTGACGTCATCTTCGTCTCTTTCACCTCCATCTCGGAGACCGATCCCGATGTCGCGATGCTCACGACCCGCCTGCGCTTTGGCGCCGATCAGTGGGACCAGCCCGACCTGTTCTTCGACCTCCCCGACGTGGACGATCACGCGCCGATGCTATGGAACGACGCCGGCCGGCTCTGGTTTTTCTTCGGTTCCAACAAGCTCGACTCCGGTTTCCCCTTCCAGTGGGTGACCTCCGATGACCACGGTGCGACTTGGAGTCCGGTGAATTTCCCCATCTTCACCACGCCGGTGGGCGGTCACTCGGCCCAACCGATCACCAGCGCCTTTCGCGACGCTTCCGGGCGCATTTACATGGCCAGTGACGCCATCGGGCCCGAATCGGTCCTGTGGCAGAGCGATGACAACGGCCAGACTTGGCGCGATCCGGGCGGCCGCAGCGGCGGCCGCCACACGGCCTTCGTGCTCCGGCGCGACGGCTCCATCCTCGGCATGGGGGGCAAGAGTTCCAACATCGAGGGCTTCATGCCGCGATCCATTTCACGCGACGGGGGCCTCACCTACGAGGTCACCAAGACCCCCTTCCCTCACCTCGGCAGCAACCAGCGCCCCACCTGCATCCGCCTCGCGAGCGGCCGGCTCTTCATGGCCGGTGACCTGCAAAGCGAGAAAGGCGTGCAGCCTCCTGGCATTACCGAGCGCGGCGCCTATGTCGCCCTGTCCGACGACGAGGGCGAGACTTGGAAGATCCGCACGCTCCCGGGCACGCAAGGGCATGAGTCACCCGCCCGTTTCAAGCAGATGGGCGGCGGCACCCTCGGTTATTCTGTCGCCCGCCAGGCGCCCAACGGCGTCATCCACCTGATTGTCACCATGACCGAGCCCTGCCTGCATTTTGAATTGAACGAGGCCTGGATCCTCCATGGCGACGAGGCCACGGCCTCGGCCGACGACGCCAGGCTTCGCGCCAACAGCGCGAAGTCCGTCCGGGCGGTCCACGATTATGTCGAACACAACGCCGAGGGGCGGATCACGCTCCGCTACGCCGGCGGCATCGGCGACGACGGCCGCTTCCTGCTCCACGGTCCGGCTACCTGGTATCTGCCGGACGGCCGCGTGCAACGCGAAGCCAACTACGCCCTCGGGCGCCTCGCCGGTATGGAAACCTTCAACGGCCCCGACGGCATCCGCCAATGGACCCGCGAGCATGCGGCCGACGGCACGATGGTCTGGACCAACTACTGGCCCAACGGACAGGTTCGCACCCGCTCGACCTGGCAGGACACGCACGCCGAAGGCCCGGCCGTGCTGCATGATCCCTCCGGCCGGGAGATTTATCGCGTTGAATTCCAACATGGCCTGCCCGTGAAGGAGACCGGCAATCCCGCCGATTATTAATCCCCTCTCTCCATGAATCTTCCGTCCCTGTCCCCCTTGCAAATAATGCGCTGGATGGTTCCCGCCTTTGTCACCGTTTCCCTGGTTGCCGCCGAGGGAATCGTAGCCTCTCCGCCCAAGCCCAAGCCGCTGAACATCGTCTTCATTCTGGCCGACGACATGGGCTGGAACCAAGTCAGCTACCACGGCTCGCAATTCTACGAGACGCCGAACATCGACCGCATCGCGGCGGCGGGCATGCAGTTCCGGCAGGCCTACTCGGCTGCTCCGATCTGCTCACCCACGCGGGCGGCGCTGATGACCGGAAAATATCCGGCCCGCCTCCATCTCACCGATTACATTCCCGGCGGCATGTGGGAGGAGAAGCCGCTCGTCACCCCCACCATGCAACAGGGCCTGCCGCTGGAGGAGACGACCATCCCCGAAATGCTGCACACCCGCGGCTACGTCTCCGGCCTGTTCGGCAAGTGGCATCTCGCGCCAACCTACGACTACGAGGCCTGGCGCCCGATGGATCCCGAGTCCCAGGGGTTCGACGAGGTTTATCACACGCGCAAGCCCGAGCCGGAGGATATCGGCAAGCCGGATGCCCACAACGCCACCGCCATCACCGACCGCGCGCTCAACTTCATCGAGCGCAACAAGGACGGCCAGTTCTTCTGCTACATCGCCCACAATGTCGTCCACCGGCCCTACGGCGAGGAACTCGCGCAAATCGTGAAGTTTCGCGGCAAGCGCGACTCCCTCCGGCCCGAGAACAACGCCGTCATGGCCGCCATGATCGAGCGGATGGACCAGAACATCGGCCGCGTGCTGGCCAAGCTGCGCGAACTCCATCTCGAGGAAAACACCGTCGTGATCTTCACCTCCGACAACGGCCAGGTGATGGGGGACCAACAGCAGAAGCCGTTCCGCGGCGGCAAGGCCACCATCTGGGAAGGCGGCCTGCGCATCCCCCTCGCGGTCCGGTGGCCGGGGGTCGTGAAGCCCGGCACCATCAGCCAGGAGCCGGTCATCACAATGGACCTGTTCAGCACCATAATGGAAATCAGCGGCACGGTCTATCTGCCCAGGCTGCATGACGGCCTCAGCCTCATGCCTATCCTCGCCGGCAAAGCGGACACGCTGGGTCGCGAGGCGCTCTACTGGCACTATCCGCATTATCACCATCTCGGCGATTTCCGCCCCGGCAGCGTCGTCCGTATGGGCCGCTACAAGCTCATCGAGTGGTTTGAGGGCTCGCTGCTCAACCAAGGGCCGGCCTTCGAGCTCTTCGACCTCGAGGCCGATCAAGGCGAGACCACGGACATCGCCCTGGAAAAGCCCGAGCTTGCCGCGGTCATGCGCCGCAAGATCGTCGATTGGCGCGAACGTGTCGGTGCGCAGATGATGACGGTGCGCCGCTGATCCAGCGCGCGGCCCGTCTCCCATGTTCAAATCCGGACTTGGTTCATTTCATCGCCTCAAGGCCGGGGTCCGCCAGCACTCGCCCCGCGAGTTGCACGAACTCACGGACCTGGCCGAGCGGCGCCTGAGCGGCGCCGGGGCGCGGCTCCGGGCCAACTTGATTCCGCCCCTGCTCCGCGACGCGACCAGCTATGACCGGAGAAATTTGCGGCCCGATCTGCTGGCGGGCCTGACCATAGCCACGCTGACGGTGCCGCAATCCGTGGCCTTTGCGCTGTTGATCGGTATTCCCGTGTCCGCGGTCCTGGCGGCCTCGATCGTGGGCACCGTGATCTGCGCGCTTTACGGTTCCTCCCACCACCTGGTCTTTGGTCCCAGCAACACCCTGAGCCTCATCCTGGCCAGCGCCTTGGTGACCCTCGCCGCGGATCCGCTCACCCCGCTGCAAAAGGTGCTGCTCATCGGATTTCTCATGGGGGCCATTCAGCTCGCCGCCGGTCTGACTGATCTCGGACGCTTCACCCAGTTCGTGTCCCGCTCCGTCATCGTGGCCTATACGACCGCCGCCGGCATCCTGATTTCATTCGGCCAGATCGAAAACCTGACCGGCCTGGCCGCGGGATCCGATCCCAGCCTGCCTGGCAAGCTGCACCACCTGGCCACCAGCGCCTTGCTGCTCGCGTTCAACCGACCCACCGCGCTGGTGGGCCTTGCCTGCCTCGCGGCCATCCTCTGGCTGCGCCGGTGGCGCCCACGCTGGCCGGACGGCCTGCCGGTCCTGGCGCTGGCGGGCATCGCCGCCTATGCCCTGGGGCTCGACCAATACGGCGTCCGGCTGGTGCGTGACCTGGGCAGCATTTCGGGCGGCGTGCCCTTTTTCTCCGGTTTCCCGCTCAACGCCGAGGGTCTGGCCCTGCTGCCGAAGGTCACAAGCCTGGCTCTTGCGGCCGCCATTCTCGGCATTCTCGAAGCGGTCACCATTGCCAAATCCCTGGCCGCGCGCTCGGGCCAGCAACTGGATCCGAACCAGGAGCTGATCGGCATGGGACTCGGCAACCTGCTGGGCGCGGGCTTCGGCGCCATGCCGGGCTCCGCCTCGTTCCTGCGCAGCTCCACCGCCCTGCAGGCGGGCGGACGCTCCCAGTGGGCGGTGGTCACCAGCAGCGTGGCGGTGCTGCTCATCGTGCTGGTGCTCGCTCCCTTCATCGGCTACGTGCCGGTGGCCGCCATCGCCGCCTACCTCTTCATCATCGCCCTGCGGCTGATCCACTGGGATCAGATCCGCGTGGTGCGCTGCGCCACTTCCTCCGACGCACTCGTTTTCTGGATCACCCTGATCGCCGCGCTTTTTCTGGAACTTGATACGGCGATCTTCACCGGCATCGGTGTCTCGCTGGTCCTCTTTCTCAAGAAGGCCAGCGCCCCGACCCTGGTGGAACACGCCTTCAACGACCAAGGCCGTCTGACCCGCATCGACGAACCGAACCGTCGCAACCACCCGCAGGTCTCCATCATCCACGTGGAGGGCGACCTGTTTTTCGGCGCGGCCGACCTGTTCCAGGACGCCATCCACAAGCTGGCCGCGGATCCGCAGATCCGGATCTTCGTGCTGCGCCTTAAGAACGCCCGCCACCTCGACGCCACCACCGTGATGGCCATCGGTCAGCTGCACGACTATCTCCGCGGCCAGGACCGCCATCTGCTGGTATCCGGCGTGCAGCCGGACATCGCCGCGGTGCTCGAGCGAAGCGGACTGGCCGACCAACTCGGCGCCGAAAACATCTTCCGGGCGGAGCTCAACCCCACGCTGGCGACCAAGCGCGCGCTCCAGCGCGCACAGCAGATCCTTGGCCTCCGGCCCGAGCTGCGCATCTTTTATCAGCAAACTCCGGCCCACGAGCCGGGCGCCACGACCTAGGGCGGAATCAATCAAGCACGTGCCGCGTGGGACCAGGCAGCAAAGGCGTCGGCTCACCCCGCAGCCACGCCAGGTGTCCGGCACGGTAATATGGCGACAAGGGATGCCCGCTTTGGCCGCCGGGCATCTCAAACCAGCCTTGTTCCTCGTGTCCGGGCGAGAGTCCGGAAACCGGGCCGCCGCACCTAACGGTCCGCGTGGAGCGCGGCCGGCCCCGGCAGTTCCGCCAGCGTGCCGGCGGATTTGCGCCGGATCAGGTCCGTCTGGAAAAAGTGCTCCTGCGCGTGCAGGAGGCCAATCACCCGCACCACATCGGATTCGTCCGCCGCCACCACGGTGGGCACTCCTTGGATGAGGCGTATTTCATCCCGGGAGAACTTCGGCCACGCATGGTTTGACTTGGCCGGGCGCAAGGCGCGGAATTGCCCGCGTGAGCACTGCGCGCGCCCCCTTTCATCTGATGACGAAGCCCATGGGCTCAAAGTGCAACCTGGACTGCACCTACTGCTTCTACCTCGAGAAGGAAAAGCTCTACCCTGGTTCCGAGAATTTCCGCATGAAGCCCGCGGTGCTTGAGTCCTATGTGAAGGACTACATCGCGGCCCAGCCGGGTCCGGTCGTGAGCTTCGCCTGGCAGGGCGGCGAGCCGACGCTCGCCGGCCTTGATTTCTTCCGGCGGGCGGTGGAGTTGCAGAAAATGCACGCCGGCGGGAGGACCATCGAGAACGCCATCCAGACCAACGGCACGCTGCTGGACGACGCCTGGGGTGAATTCCTCGCGCGGGAAAAGTTCCTCGTCGGGCTCAGCATCGACGGCCCCGCCGTGATGCACGACGCCTACCGCGTGGACAAGGGCGGGCAGCCCTCGTTCGAGCGCGTCATGGCCGGACTGGCCCTGCTCAAGAAGCACGGCGTGGAATTCAACACGCTCACGACGGTGCACCGGCGCAACGCCACGGCCCCGCTCGAGGTCTACCGTTTTCTGCGCTCGGTCGGCTCGGGCTACATCCAGTTCATCCCGATCGTCGAGCGCAACGCCGCGGCCGACGCCACCGACGGGCTCTGGCTCGCCGCGCCCCCGGAGGGCGGCGACCCGGCCGGGCTCGACCGGGAGGTGACGGAGTGGAGCGTGCGGCCGACCGATTACGGCGACTTCCTTTGCCGCATCTTCGACGAGTGGGTCCGGCACGACGTCGGCCGGGTCTTCGTGCAACAGTTCGACGCCGCTCTCGCCAACTGGATGGGTCAGCCCGCCGGCGTCTGCATCTTCTCGGAGAACTGCGGCAGCGCCCTGGCCATCGAGCACAATGGCGACGTCTTCAGCTGCGATCACTACGTCTACCCGCGCTACAAGCTGGGCAACCTGCTCAACACCTCGCTCGCGGCGATGGTGGACTCGCCCCAGCAACAGGCCTTCGGCACGGCCAAGTCCGCGACCCTGCCGCGCTACTGCCGCGAATGCCCGGTGAAGTTCGCCTGCCACGGCGAATGCCCCAAGCACCGCTTCCTGCGGACGCCGCAGGGTGATCCGGGCCTCAACTATCTCTGCGCCGGCTACAAGAAATTCTTTACGCACATCGATTCACCGATGCGCACGATGGCCGCGTTGCTGGGCAACGGCCGGGCCCCGGCCGAGATCATGCAGCTGCCCCGCTCCCACTGGATGCCGGCCGCGCGCCGTGCCTGAGCCTCAGGCCTCGAGCTCGTAGATCCGCACCTCGTCCACGCCGTGGGCCGCGGTGTAAAGCAACGCGCGGCGGGCGCTGAGGGCCACCACGTTGAGCTGGGAAGGACCGATGCCCTCGGCGATGAGCTGATAATTCGGGTCGATGCCCCCGTCACGTGCCGGACGGTAGAGCCGGAGTTCGCGCCGGTCGCGCCGGCTGCCGGCCAGCAGGGCCGGGCCACCCAGCAACTGCCCCGCCCAGACAATGTGGCCGAAGGACAGGTCGTCGTGAATCAAGCGGCGCTCCCAGCCGGCCGCCGTCTCCTTGTGCATGGAGAGCACGTGGCCGTGAAACGGGCTGATTGAAAAGACCTCGGGCACGCCGTCGCCATCCCAGTCGAAGGCGAAAGCGTCGCTGTTTTCCTCGCCCGAGATTTTTTCCACCGGCCAGGCCCCGTCCGGATTTTCCGGCAGCGGCATGAAGAAGAGACCTTCCATGCAGGAGAGCAGATAACCCGGGCGACGGGCGCGGCCGAGCTCGGCGTAATCCATGCCGTGGTTCTTGTTCAGGCCCGGCACGATCAGACGCCGCTTCCAGGGTTGCGTCGGATCCGCCGGCATCTCGGCCAGGTGAATCCCGCCCGGCTGCGTCCAGTCATCCTTGTCTTTTTTCGCCGCGCACAAGGTGGAAGCCAGCAGCCACTGGCGGCCCTGGTGTTTAAGCATGGTGACACGGTGCGTGTAGGGCAGATCCGTGATGAGCGTCGACGGCGGGCATTCCGGCCCGTCCAACGGATAGAGCCGGATCGCCGACTGCGTGCCATTGAATCCCGGTTTGAACATCGTGGCCGCCACCACCCAACGTTTACCCGCGTGCTCCAGCGGGCAGATGCTGATGTAGCCGCCCGGCGAACGTGAAATCACCTTCGGAGAAAAATCCGGCGCATCCAGCAGCAGCAATGCATCTTCCCCCTCGCTACCCGCCAGCAATCCCGGAGCCTGACCGGCCGGGGCGGGAAGCAGTGCGATGCTATAACCCCGTTCAAGACGGGTGAGGGTGCGAGACGTAATCTTCATAAATAATGACCTTGATGCGTCTTCAAATTGAGTCGTTATCAAGGCAAAACAAGCCTCGTTTTTTAACCTATTTTCCCTTATTTTATCATTGTTATACCATTATTTTGCATAGCTTTGAGCATGAATAGTCATCGTATTCTATAATATTTTAGTAATTAGCTGATTATCTATTTCATGCCCTCGCCAGCATCCCCTTCCGCCAAGCTTTCTTTTACCCAAGTGGCTCAACCCGGGGCGGTGATTTCAAATGCCTGGCCGCAGTCTCGCGCCACGGAGGGAGCCACCCTGCGAGCGATTGAGGAGGTGCTGGAGACCCATCCCTTTTTCGAAGCCTTCCAGACGGTCGACGTGCCTTATCCGGCCGAACGTCGCCAGATTCGGCGTCTGCTGGCCGACCAAGGCCGGCCGCATACTTATACGCTTACTCGCGTGCTCGGTGAGCAAAAGCTCAGCCTGTCCTCGCTGGATCCTGCCGTCCGACAAAAGGCGATCGAGGTGGTGACGGCGCAGTTCGACGACGCGGCCGAGGTCGGCGCCAGCACCGTCGCGGTCATCAGCGGTCCGCGCCCGGCCGACGCCGCCCGGCGCGCCGAGGCACTGGCGGCGCTGGAAGACTCCCTCGGGAAACTGGCCTCGGCCATCCGCCGCCATCCGGGCATGGACCTGCTGATCGAGCCGCTCGACTACGAAGCCGACAAGCGCAACACCCTGGGCTCCACGCCGGAGGCCGTCGCCATTTGCCGCCGGCTCGCGGCGCAACAACTGCGCCTCGTCCTTTGTCTCGATACGGCCCACCTGATCCTGAACAACGAGGACACGGTTGCGGCCGTGGCGCAGGCCCGCGACTTCATCACGGAGTTCCATTTCTGCAATCCGGTCATCAACCGCTCCTCTCCGGTTTATGGCGACCGCCACATTCCCTTCGGCGCGCCGGGCGTCGTGGGCTTGCCCGAAATCACCGCCTTCATGACCGGTCTGCAGCGCGACGACTATCTCAGCCCCGCCGTGCGTCCGAGGGTCTACTGCGAGGTGATGCAGGCCAGCCCCATGACTCCGCTGCAAGTCATCGCCCATTGTCAGGATGCCCTGCTCAACGCCTGGGCGGAAGTTCCGCCGCGTTAAGACGGCGGACCAGGCTTGTTCATACGACCGGGCGGTTTTGCATGGTGCCGAGGCCCCGGCCCTGCCTGATCCGGCTCCTAGACGCCGAAGCCACGGCGATATTACTTCGTGATGAACCGGTTCGCCTCCGGCAGGTTGGTCACCTTCATCGCCGCGGCATCCCATTCGATCGGCCGCCGCACGCGCACGACCACGTTGCTGAGCAGGCAGAGTTCTTACAGCATGCTCATCGGGTCAACATCGAGCACTTGGGTGACATCGTCCGGCCATTGGACCGTGGCCTGCAATTTCACCAACTCCGGAACGACCTTCGTCGCCCGGGCGCAGAAATACCAGACCTGGAAGCGGTATTCGTCCTTCACCTTCTCGATGGGTGACGGGGTCGGCCCCCGGATCTCGACGGCGCTGCCCAGGGCTTTCTCCACCTGTTTCACCCAGTGATCGGCGAAGAAGCGGATCTTCTCGGGGTTCGGCCCGCGGAAGATGTGGTGAATGAGGTGGCGGTATGGCGGATAGGCAAACTTCCGGCGCACGCCCAGTTCGGTCTCGGCAAAACCGTTGAAGTCCGCCCGCTTGGCAAACTGGATGGCGTCGGCCTTCGGCGTGAAGGTCTGCACGACCACCTCCCCCGCCCGGTCGCCGCGCCCCGCTCGCCCGGCCACCTGCACGAGCAGCTGGAACGTCCGCTCGTTGGCCCGGAAGTCCGGCACGTGCATCGAGAGGTCCGCGTCCACGAGGCCGACGAGTGTGACGTTCGGAAAATCGAGCCCCTTGCCGATCATCTGCGTGCCAATGAGGATGTCGATCTTGCCGGCCCGGAAGTCGCCGAGGATCTGCCGGAACCGGTGCTTCTTCGACATCGTGTCCGTGTCCATCCGCTCGAGCCGCGCCCGCGGCAGCACCCGCCGCACCGCCTCCTCAACGCGCTGCGTGCCGAGGCCGCGCCAGCGGATGTCGGGCGCCGCACAGGACGGACACACCGCCGGCGCCCCGCGCTGGTGGCCGCAGAGATGGCACTTCAGGGTCTCGTCGGCGCGGTGATAGGTCATCGCCACGCTGCAATGCGGGCACTCCTCCACGTGGCCGCACTTCCGGCATTGCATGCTGGAGGAGTAGCCGCGCCGGTTGATGAACAAAATGATCTGCTCCTTCCGTGCGAACCGCTGGTGCATGTGGTCCACCAGCAGCCGGGACAGCGTCACCATGCCGCGCGTCCGCATGACCTCGATGCGCATGTCCACGATCTGGATGTCGGGCATCCGCTTGTCGTCGACGCGCTTGGTCAGCGTGTTGAGCCGGTATTTGCCGCCCTGCACGTTGGCGAAGGACTCCAACGACGGCGTCGCCGACCCGAGCAGGCAGACCGCATGCGCGAGCTTGGCCCGGTAAACGGCGACATCACGTCCGTGGTAGCGCGGCGTCTCGTCCTGCTTGTAAGCCGGCTCGTGCTCCTCGTCGACCACGATGAGCCGCAGGTCCTTGACCGGCGCAAACACCGCCGAGCGGGCGCCCACGACGACCCGCGCCTGGCCCGACGCGAGCGCCGTCCAACCGTCGAGCCGCTCGCCCTCGCCGAGGTGGCTGTGCCAGACGACGGTCTTGTGACCCGCCGCCTCGAAGCGCCCGCGCAGGCGCGCGACCGTCTGCGGCGTGAGCGCGACCTCCGGCACGAGGTAGATGGCGCTGCCGCCGGCCGCCAGCACCTGCTCGACGGCGCGCAGATAGACCTCGGTCTTGCCCGAGCCCGTGACGCCGTGCAGCAGATGCACGGTGAATTTCTTCTTTTCGAGACTCTCGCCGACCGAAGACACGACCGCGGCCTGCTCGTCGTTGAGCCTCGGCGGCAGGCCGGCGACGATCTCCCCGCCCGTCCAGTTGTCGGCATAAGCCACGCGCTCGACATGACGCGCTTCCTCGCGAACGAGGCCGTTTTTAACCAGGGCACTGACGACCGCCGCGGTCGCGCCGAGCCGGGAAAGCACCAGCGACTTCTTCTGCGGCTGGAACTGCTGTTTCAGGAAATCATAGAGCTTCGCCTGCTTGGGCGCCTTTTTGGCCAGGATCGCATGTTCGTCCGGGGACAGCGCGCGCGCCACCTCGAGGTATTTCTCGGACTTGAGGTGCGCCCCGTCGCGCACCGCGGCCGGGATCATGGCCTCCAGCACGGCCTCCATCCGCGCCGCGTAATACTGGTGCATCCAGCGGGCGAGTTCGAGCAGGTCGGGCGTGAGCGCCGGGAACTCGTGCAGGATGCCGCTGACCGCCTTCAGGCGCCCCAGCGGGATGTCGGGGATCGTGTCCTTCTCCAGCACCAGCGCGAGGTGCGAGCGGTTCATGATGGGCACGCGCACCAGCGACCCCACCCGCATGGCGCCGCGCAGCGTCTCCGGCACGGTGTAGTGCAGAAGCTTGTCGAAACCCGCCAGTGGCTGGACGCCCACGATCATCGCGCCCAAGAGAGGCCGGACGGCCGGGCGAGGCAACGTGTTTTCGCAAAGTCCGGTAGCGGCGGTCGCAGACCGCGCTCCAAGTGGCTCCAATTTGCTTTTGACAGGCGGAGCCGCCCGGGACGACATTCCCGCCAGTGAGTGTCGAAACTTCCCGCGAAAAATTCCAAGCCTACCTGACCGAGAAGGGGCTGCGCGTGACCGACCAGCGCCTGGCGATCTTCAACGCCGCCTTCGCCCAGAAGGAACACTTCACCGCAGAGCAGCTGCTCGACTGCGCCCGGAAGATCGACGATTCCGTGTCCCGCGCCACGGTCTACCGCACCCTGCCCCTGATGACCGAGAGCCAGATCCTGCGGGAGGTGGATATCGGCTCCGGCGAAAAATTTTATCTGCCCGCAACCGACGGGAACACGCAGGTCGCCCAGGTGGTCTGCGTCGATTGCGACAAGATCTTCGAGATCAGCGCCCCCTTCATGGAATGGTATGGCAGCACCGTCTCGCTCAAGCTCGGCCTCAAGCCGGTCTCGCAGCGCCTGCAGGTCAGCGCCCAGTGCATCGCCTTCCGCCAGGGCGGCCGCTGCCCGAACCGCGTGAAGAAGTAGCCATGTCCAGCAAGCCCAAGCCCGACCCCCAGTTCGAGATCGAGTTTTTTGAGGCGGTGCACCGCCGCTGCCCGGACTATGTCGACGTCGTCGGTCTGCTCGGCGGACTCTACACCAAGGTCGGCCGCATCGCGGACGGCCTGAAGATGGACCGCAAGCTAGTGCGCCTCGAGCCGGACAACGCCACGGCGCACTACAATTTGGCCTGCTCCCTCGCCCTCTGCAAAAAGCGCCCCGACGCGCTGCGCTCCCTGCGCAAGGCCGTGTCGCTGGGCTACGACGACCTTGACTGGATGCAGCAGGATCCCGACCTCGAGATCCTCAAGACCGACCCGGAATTCCGGAAGCTGCTGCGCAAGCTGAAGCCGCAGAGCTGAGGCCGGACGGAGGCGGGACCATCGTTTCCGGGATGCAAAATTCTTAACTCCTGTCGCGCGGACTGACCAGCTCCGCCGTCAAGCTCAACTCCCATGGCCGCCCCTCTGCCCTCCCTAACACCAGGCCAGCGAAGAATTCTCCTTCTCAGCGCCGCAATCAACGCGCTTGGGGCATTGCTTTTTGTGCCTTCGCTCCCGCAAATCCGCGGGATAATCGGTCTGCCGGAAGCCGATGCCTTTTACCTATGGCTGGTGGCCAGCTGGATCCTCCTGTTCGGTCTCGCCTACCTGGCGATGGCCCTCAGCGGGCGCAAGGAGCGCGGTGTCCTTGCCGTGGGCGCCGGGGCCAAGGCCACCTTCGCTTTCCTCGTTCTGGGTTATGTCTTGTCCGGCCGCTGGCCCGCCCAGGCCAGCCTGCTGGCAGGGATAGACTTGGTGCTCGCGGTTATCTACGCGCGCTGGCTTAGGCAGGCTTGAGCATTTTCCGCGGCCGCGCTGACTGGCGCGCGGCGAATCACGCACCCTACCGCAGCCCGAACACCAGCTGCAGCATGGTGGTCAGGTCGGAACCGGGCGAGTAGCTGCCGCGCGAAAGCTTCGCGAGCGACTTGCAGCGGCTCGCGCGCAACAAGGTGGAATCCGCCCAGACGACCTTCGCCGTGCCGGTGCGCTGGCCGCCGAGCTCGGCCGCGCTCAGTGGCGTCCACGCAAACGGCAGGCCCGTGGCATTGCATTCCACCTCCCAGCCCGCCACCAGCCCGCTGACCGGCTTGCTCAACAGCGAGGGATAACGCGTGATGAAATCCGGCGTGCGGCTGGTCGCCACCCGCACGCGCACCACGCTGCGCAGGCGGTCGACGTATTCCTGGACATTGTCCACCCGCCCGCGGCGCAATTCGCGGAGGAAGTCATGCGGGTCGATGCCCATCAGGTTCATGCCGTTGAAAATACCGTGCTCGTTCGGGCTGCCGAATTTCCGCCAGGCATACCACGAGGCAAAGTTCTGCGTCGCCACGAAGCCGATCTCGAAATGCAGGTGGGCGCGGTCCTTCGGGATGGCGTAACCGCCGGCGCTACGACCCATGGTGGCGATCGCGTCGCCCCGGCGCACCGGCGTGCCCGGGCGGACCCCCGCCTCGATCCGGGCCAGGTGGGCATAAAGCGTGTAGACCGCCGGCGTCTGGTCGGGATGCTCGATCACGATGTAGCGGCCGTAGCTGCTGTTGCCGGGCGAGGCATTCACATGGCGCACGACGCCGTCCATCGCCACCGTGATCTTGTCCGTGGCCTCGCCGGCGCGGTCCCGCCCGACGGGCCGGATGTCGAGCCCCTCGTGGAACTGCGTGCCGTTGCTGCGCACGCACCCGAACAGGCCGGACTCCTCCACCCCCGACACCGTCGGTTGCACCCAGGCGGTGTAGTCGCGCCCCTGCTCCCAAGCCCGGTTGGGCGTGGGCCAGCTGAACTCGAGGCGCTGCGCACCCGCGAACGGGGCGGCCAGCAGGACCAATGCCGCCACGCCAATCCATTGTGGCCACAAAAAGGCACAAAAAGAGCCGTGTCTGCCCGCCCGGATCACCCCCGCGCTTATAAGCGCGACGCAGACATTCCCCGCCGTCCCGGATTTTTGTGACTCTTTGTGGCTAACCCCGTCTTGGTTTTGACCGCTTGTCATCTCAGTCCGAAATGAGTGTGGCAAGATTACCGCCCTTTCTTCGCCATCGCGGCTGAGGTCCGCTTCAGGCGCTCGGCGATGGGCGGCAGCTCCTCGTTCGGCACCTCAACGAAGATCAGCAGGCCCCCGTCGGGGATCGCCTGGTCCAGCACCCGGGCGCCGACCGGGGCGTCGTTGAGCGTCAGCACCAGCCGCCCGCCGAGATTGGCCGCGCTCAACCGGTAGAGGTCGCGCGCCGCGGCGGAGGAAAACTGAAAATAAAGGCACCAGCCCAGGTCCACCTTGGCGAACTCAACGTTGGCGATGTCGGACTCGACCAGGACGGGCTTGGGGTTGATGTTGAGCACCACCTTGCTGACCGGCAGCTGCACCCGCACGCCCGGCGTGCCGGGGCGCAGCTCCAGGAAAAAGCGCGCGACCAGGGGCTGGTCCAGCGGCGAGGGCTCCGACGTCTGGCAGCCCGAAACGAACAGGAGCCCAACCAGGGCAAGGAGCAGGCGGAGGCGGATCATTTGACCGTCACCTTTGCAGCTGATTCGAAAGCCTCAAGGATTTCCGCACCGATGGCGTCGGCCAAAAGCCGGCCGCGCGGGGTCAGGCTGATGCGGCCCTCGACCGTGGCCACGAGCAGCCCGCCGAAAAGCAGCTTGGGCAGGAGGTCCTCCAGCCCGTTCCACGCGGTGGTCGGGAAACGCCGGCGCAGCCGCGGGAGCGACACGCCCTCGTTCATCCGCAGGCCGAAGATCACCGCATCGGCCGCGAGCAGGTCGTTGGTCAGGGCCACGCGGTCGCTCGTCGCCCGGCGGCCGGCGTCCAGCCCCGCATGCCACAGCGTCAGGTCGGACGGGTTGGCGGCGCGCCAGCCGGCGTGCTGCGAGGCGCCCGAGGGCCCGAGCCCGACCCACTCGTGCATGTGCCAGGTGTTGAGGTTGTGCCGGCACTGGTGGCCTTTGCGCGCGAAATTCGAGACCTCATACTGCGCGTAGCCGGAGGAATCGAGGAACTCCCAGGTCTTGACGTAGAACGCCGCCTCCTTGTCCGCGTCGAGCTTCACCTTGCCCTGCGAGAGCTTGACCCAAAGCGCCGTGTCCTCCTCGAAAGTCAGGCAGTAGGTCGAGAGGTGGTCGGGCGCGAGCCGCAGCACCTCGGTGAGGTCGGCGCGCCATTGCTCCTCCGTCTGGCCGGGCAGCGCGAACATCAGGTCGAGGTTCACGCTGGCGAAACCGGCGCCGCGAATCAGGTCGTAGGCCCGGTAGATCTGGTGGGTCGTGTGCTGCCGGCCGAGGGCGTCGAGCAGGGCTTCGTCAAAACTCTGCACGCCCATCGAGATGCGCGTCACGCCGAGCTGCTTGAGCACCGCCAGGCGGTCGGCGGTCACGGTCGCCGGCGCGAGCTCGACCGTCCACTCCGCGGGCTGGCCGGCGTAGAGCAGCATGATGCGGCCGAGCTGCTCGATCTCCGCGGGCTTGAGCAGGCCGGGCGTGCCACCGCCCCAGAACGCCGTGGCCGCGCGCCGCGAGTCCCAGTTGACCAGCGCCGCTTCCGCCTCCACGGCATCGACATAGCGCCGCACCGCGTCGCCTTTCGGCACCGTCTGGTAGAACGCACAGAAGTCGCAGGTCGTCGCGCAGAAGGGCACATGCACGTAGACACCCAGCGGCACCGCCGCCACGTCCTGAGCTTTTTCTTGCCCTGAGGGGAACCCGGCCATTATGAAATGAGTCAATTTACGACCAGCCAACGGCCTACGCGGCCCCGGCGCGATCACTTTACCCAAATGCACAAGACTCCTTTCCTTCACGCGAGCAGAATTTTGTCGGCCCTCGTCGCCGCCGTGACGCTGCTGGTCCTCACGGGCTGCAATTTCCAGATCACGAACCTGACGCCCAGCACCGTTCCCGCGAATCCGTCGCAGATCTACACCATCACGGCCAGCTTCCGCCCGACGAGCAGCCAGATCGACCCGGAGAGCATCGTCCCGCGCATCATCATCGACGGCTCGGTCTACAAGATGAACAAGAGCATCGCCGGTTCCGACATCTGGGAGTTCGAATACCAGATCCCGGCCGGCCGCACCTCGGCCTCCTATTATTTCATCTGCGAGTTCTCCGCCAAGAACAGCTCCGGCGGCGTGCCCAACGAGATCACCTCCGAGCTGCAGACCATGAACATCACCGGCCGCTACGTCATCCGCTCCGAGGCCACGCGCGCCCCGGTCGGCTCGCGCGTCAGCGTCCTCGGCGCCGGCTTTACCACCGCCGACCTGGTCTACTTCAACTCCACCCCCACCCGCACGGTCTTCGAGTCGCCGAGCTCGCTCAGCTTCTTCGTCCCCGCCGTCGCCCCGGGCCAGACCTACCGGCTGAGCATCATGAACTCCCTCGCCGGCAACCTCGACGTCGGCACCTTCCGCGTCGACGCCATCAGCTTCCAAGTCTCGCCCGCCGCGCTTTACCTGCGCCAGGGCGAGCAGCAGGCCCTGACGTTCACCATCCCGGGCCCGGCCCCCGCCGGCGGCATGCTGATCGACGTCCGCACCGATGTCCCCGACAGCATCATCATGCCCGAGGTCATGGTCCCGGCCAACGCCACGAGCGTCACCGTCCCCGTGCAAGGCGGCAAGCCCGGCACCGGCTCGCTGTTCTTCACGAGCAGCGCCGGCGAAAGCTCGGTCGCCGTCACGGTCACGGCGAAGTAAACGCAGCTCGCTGCCCCCCTTCCAGGCGCGCCCGCAACGGCGCGCCTTTTTTGTCACTCCATCCGTGTTTTACGGAGGGTCGCTCCAACATCGTGGAAAATCTCCTGCTGCGTGGAGCCCCCGCGCGCTTGCACCATTCGGCCCTACCCGCTTTCGTCCGCGCATGACCGACCCCGCCACCGACCGGCACATCCAGTCCATCGAACGGCCCGACAAGGCGCTGTGGACCTATTACCTCCTGAGTGCGCTCGTCGTCCCGCCGCTGTTTCCGGTGCTCGCCGTCTACCTGTGGTTCCGCTACAGCACGATGCGCTATAAGTTCACCGACGACGGCATCTCGATGAGCTGGGGCATCCTCTTCCGCCGCGAGGTCATCGTGAACTACGCGCGGATCCAGGACATCCACCTGCGCTCCAACTTCGTCGAGCGCTGGCTGGGCCTCGCACGCATCCTTGTGCAGACCGCTTCGGGCAGCGCCTCCGCCGAAATGACCATCGAGGGCATCAAGGAATTCGAGCCGCTCCGCGACTTCCTCTACTCCCGCATGCGCGGCGTGAAGGACCATGCTCATCACCCCGCCGTGGCGGTCGCCGGTTCCGCGCCGGCTCCCACCCCCGCCAACCAGGGCGAACTCGCCGCCGCGCTGCGCGAGGCCGCGGCCGAACTTCGCGCCGTCCGCGAGGCGCTGGCCAAACGAGGGAACAACTGAGCCATGTATAACCGCTACAGCTCACTCGTGCTCCGCTGGCTCAAGGTCCCGCCCGAGCCGCACCCGCCCTTCGGCGACCCGGCCTCGCTGCGCGTCTTTCGCGCCGGGAAAAACTATTACAAGCTCCGCATGTTCGGTTGGGGCGTGGCGGAATTCTTCGCGTTCGTCGGCATCGTGTTCTGGGCGCTCGTCTTCGTGCATGTCGAGGAGACCGCCCGGATCGAGAAGGCCCGCCGGGCCGCCACCGCCCAGGCGGTCGCCACCCAGAAGGCCACCCTCGCCGAGCAGGCCCGGCAGACGGCCCAGTCGGTCAAGTCCGCCCTGGAGAACGGGACATCCGCCCCCGAGGTCAAACCCGCCGCCCCGGCCGCCGCCCAGAAACCGGCCGCGCGCAAGCGGGTGCGCGGCGGCGGCTGGCAGGGCTTCATCTCCGGGCTCGTCGAGCTCGCCATCATCCTGCCGCCCTGGGCCTTCCCTGTCATCTGGGTGCTGAAGGCCGTCACGCTGGCCGGTTTCCTCCTGCAGCTGCCCCTCACTTACGCCATCCGCCGCCTCGATTTCGAGATGCGCTGGTATGTTGTCACCGACCGCAGCCTGCGGATCCGCACCGGCGTCTGGAGCGTGCAGGAAAGCACGATGAGCTTCGCCAACCTGCAGCAGGTCGAGGTCTCGCAGGGCCCGCTCCAGCGGCTGCTCGGCCTGGCCGACGTGAAGGTCCAGTCCGCCGGCGGCAGCGACAACCCTCACGGCAAGCCGCAGGACGACCTGCACACGGGGCATTTCCACGGGGTGGACAACGCCCACGAGATCCGCGACCTCATCCAGGACCGCCTGCGCCGTTTCCGCGAGAGCGGGCTTGGGGATCCGGAGGAGGCCCGGCAGGCGGCGCTGGCCGCCGCGCAGCATCACGCCGCGAGTGTCGTCACGACACCGGCCACGGCTGACGCCGACGTGCTGGCCGCCGCCCGCGAACTGGCGGCCGAGGCAAAGGCGCTGCGGGTGGCGCTGGGTTGAGGTTCAGCCCGCGCGGAGCGCGGCCCCCACCCGCCTCACTTCGCCTCGTTCACGCGCCGCCACTGGACGTGCTGCGTGTCGATGGAGCCGACGCCGAGCTGCTGCGCGAAGTCGAGCATGCGCGCATCGTCCTCCGTCACCGGGTCGAAGCCGTTGCGCTTCCGCACGGCGTTGATGCGCTCGAGCATCAGCGAGTCGATCAGCACCGGGTCGGTGCTCATGAGCAGGCGCGGCTCGGAGGCGGTGTAGAGCGAGTTGAAATACGGGCCGCCGATGAACTGGTAGAGCTGCAGGCTGGCGAAGGTCAGCGCCCAGCTCTCGCGCAGCTCGGGGATGGCCGCCATCTCGGCCACGGCGGCGGGCGCGGTGGCGGGGCTCTTGAAAAAGCGGAAGGTGTTCGAGGCGTTCCAGAGCGTGGCGTTGACCAGCGCGCCGTTGATGCCGAGCACGGGATGGTCGGTGTAGACCGGCAGGTTGATCCAGAAGTCGGCGTCGAGGAACAGCGGCGTGGCGAGGAAGCTCTTGCGGTCCTCCTCAGTCGTGGTGTTGGCCTTGCCGCCGGCGGCGTTCTTCACGGCCTGGTCGTTCGAGATCGGGTCGAAGCGCGAGGGCAGCGGGCTGTCGTAGAACCAGGCCGGGTCGTAGAACTTGCCCGACTCGAGCACGTAGACCGGGTGGCCGGGGAACGGCAGCACGCCGGTCGCGAACGACGGCAGGTAGCCGGTCAGGCGCAGGCGCAGCGGGTTCAGGCCGACGAGGAAGATGTTCTGCTTCTCGAAGCCGCGCTTCTCCAGCGAGGCGATCAGCGCACGCACGAGGCCGAACGGCGTGGCCAGGCCGGGACCGGAGTCGGCGTAGATCTTGAGACCGACCTTTTTCTTGGCGCCGGGCACCAGCGCGCGGCCGGAGGTCTTTTCGTAATCCTGCAGCACCTGCTCGACGGCGTAGCGGTAGTCGGCGTCGCTGAAGTCGGTCAGCTTGTGCTCCCAGACCGGCGAAAGTGGCTTGGCGGGTTCGGCCGCGCGGACCGCGGACGCGGCCGCCAGGAGGGCGAGGACGAGGGTGGTTTTCTGCAGGAAGGAACGCATGGTTGGAGGGCGCGCGGCGGTCCGGCTGGACCGGGCGCGAACCGTGACAGACCCCAAATGCGGTTAAAAGTTTAATCTTCCCGCACACGCTGGACAATTTATGTCAGTTGGCCTCCCCTGTCCCCTCCTGTGCCCGTCATCAAAGCCAACAGCCTGCGCGACCTGAAAAACCGCGTGAACATCCACGACGTCGTGGTGCGGGTGGTGGCCCTCAAGAAGGCGGGCGGCGGGCGGTTCAAGGGCCTGTGCCCCTTCCACTCGGAAAAGACGCCGTCGTTCAACGTCTCCGCCGACAAGGGATTCTACAAATGCTTCGGCTGCGGCAAGGCGGGCGACGTCATTAATTTCGTGATGGAGACCGAGGGCCTGCAGTTCACCGAGGCGGTCGAGGCCATCGCCCAGCGCTCCGGCATCACGCTCGAATACGAGGAGGGCTCCGGCGGGCCGTCGAAGGAGACCCGCTCGCTGCGGCAGGAGATCTTCGACATCCACGACCTCGCGGCCGACTACTACCGGCAGGCCTTCCTGGCCGCCACGCCGCACGGCGACTTCATCCGCGACTACTGGGTCAAGAACCGGAAGTTCACGCCTGAGCTGGCCGAGGAGTTCAAGATCGGCTTCGCCCCGCCGGAGGACAGCGGCCTGGCCGCAGCGCTGCTCAAGCGGAAGTTCACCGAGGACGCCCTGCGCCAGTGCGGCTTGTTCTTCATGCGCGACGGCGCCCTCCCCACCCTCGGCACGATGCGCCCGCGCTTCCGCGGCCGCCTCATGATCCCCATCCGCGACCACCAGGGCCGCGTGGTGGCGTTCACCGCGCGCCAGCTCGAGCTCACGCCGGCCGACGATCCCGCGCGCGAGGCGAAATACGTCAACTCGCCCGAGACCCCGATCTTCACGAAGAGCAACCTGCTCTTCAACCTGGACCGCGCCCGCAGCCACGCCGGCGAAGGCCATCCCTTCGTCCTCGTCGAGGGCCAGCTCGACGCGCTGCGCTGCTGGAGCGTCGGTCTCAAGACCGCCATCGCGCCGCAGGGCACGTCGATCACCGAGGGCCAGCTCGCGCTGCTGCGGCGCTACCACCCGCAGGTCGAGTGCTTCTTCGACAGCGACAGCGCCGGCCAAAAGGCCGCGCTGCGTTTCCTGCCCATGGCGCTCAAGGCCGGGCTCGAGGTGCGCTTCCTCATGCTTGCCGGCGCCGAGAAGCTCGATCCGGACCTGCTCTTCCTCGAGAAGGGTCTCGCCGCCTACGAGGAGGTGAAGCGCGGCTCGTTGTCTGCGATGGACTTTGCGTGCCGCTCGCTGCTGCCGAACGCGGCGACAGCGTCCGCCGAGCAAAAGTCCCGGGCCGCCACCGAGCTCTTCGCGATCATCACGCAGACCGACTCGGACGTGACGCGCACCTCGTTCCTCAGCGAGATCGCCGGCTTCCTGCGCGTGGCGCCGGGCGCGCTGGAGCGCGACCTGCGGGCTTTCCAGGCCCGGCAAAGCGGCTCGCGTTTCGCCAACCCCAACCCCGCGCCCGCCCCGGTCGCCAAGCCTGTCGCCGACGCGCACGGCAAGGCCACCGAGGCCCACCTGCTTTTCCTGTGCCTGCACCACGAGTCGCTGCTACACGCGCTCGCCAGCCAGCTGCCGCACGAGTGGATCGACACTTCGCACACCGCCGGCAGCCTGCTTGACCGCATCCTGGCGGAGGCCACGCACAACGGCTGGACCGGGCGCGACAACCTCGACCAACTCCTTGAGACAGAGGAAGAAAAGACCCTGGTGGCCTCCCTGCTTTTCGAGGCCGCGGCGGACGATGATCTGGTCAAGATTGCCAACGAGGGGCTGCGCTCCTTGCAGCGCCGTTTCCTCGAGCCGCGCCAGAGGCAAATAGAACTTGAAATAGCCTCCAAAGGCACGGATGTTGAATCTGACCTACTTTCCCTCTTGAAACAGCGCGCCGAAATCACCCGACAGCTCCTCAATCCGCCAAAGCTTTCGCTGGGTTCGTAACGCCGCCACCCTCTCCGCTGTTTCACCGTAACTCACCACGGGATACCTTACTTACGTTATGCCGAGCAAATCCAAGCACGCCGCCTCGTCCAAGAAGTCCCTGAAGGACCACGGCCACACGAAATCGCACCACAACGAGCCGGCCAAAGCCCAGCATGAACCGGTCGCCAAGACGGCCCACGCCGCCCCGCATCACGCGCCCGCCGGCAAGCACCCCGAGCCCACCAAACACAGCGCGCCGCTCGCGCTCGCGGCCGACGCGACCAAGGAATTCAAGGAGAAGGCCCTCGAGAATCTCTCCGGCGACCTCAACGACAAGATCCGCTACCTGATCCGTCTTTCCAAGGAGCAGGGCTACCTCACCTACGCCGACATCAACGAGGCCCTCCCCGAGTCCGTCGACAATCCCGAGGACATCGAGAACGTCATCTCCGTCCTCCAGAACCTCGAGATCGACATCCTCGATCCGCAGGAGGTCGAGGGCTACAAGCAGCGCCAGGAAGAGGCCGAGGAGGAGGAATCGCGCACGTCGAACAACGACATCCTCGACGATCCGGTCCGCATGTATCTCAAGCAGATGGGCCAGGTCCCGCTGCTGACCCGCGAGCAGGAGGTCGAGATCTCCAAGCGCATCGAGACGGCCGAGATCAACGCCCTCGCCGCCCTCTTCGCCCTCGGGCCCGTCGGCAAGCACCTCGCCGACCTCGGCGAGAAGCTCATCCTCCGCACCGAGCGCTTCGACCGCCTCGTCATCGACAAGAAGATCGAGAGCCGCGAGGCCTACTTCAAGAACCTCGACAAGCTCGTCAAGACGACCCGCGACAACGACGCCATCGCCACCGAGGCCTGGGCCGACGCCCAGAAGGCCCGCGACGAGAAGGCGCGGAAGAACGCCCTCATCCGCTTCAAGAAGCGCGACAACGTCCTGCGCGCCGCCTACGTCAAATATTACTTCAAGCTGAAGGTCTTCGAGGACTTCCTGATCGAGCTGCGCCCGAAGATCCACGAGGTCGAGAAGGCCATGCATGACCTGCACCGGGCCAAGCACCCGAAGTCCAAGAAGGACACCGCGATCGACGTCCGGGCCGTCAACCACAAGCTCAAGCAGCTCGAGCTCGAGATGCGCATCACGCCGCAGGCCCTGCTCGAGTCGCTCAAGACCGCGCGCGGCTTCATCCGCGACGCCCACAAGGCCAAGACCGAGATGGTCGAGGCCAACCTGCGCCTCGTCATCTCCATCGCCAAGAAATACACCAACCGCGGCCTCTCCTTCCTCGACCTCATCCAGGAGGGCAACATGGGCCTGATGAAGGCCGTCGAGAAGTTCGAATACCGCCGCGGCTACAAGTTCTCCACCTACGCCACTTGGTGGATCCGCCAGGCCATCACCCGCTCCATCGCCGACCAGGCCCGCACCATCCGCATCCCGGTCCACATGATCGAGACGCTGAACAAGGTGATGCAGGTCCAGAAGCAGCTCCTCCAGGAATTCGGCCACGAGCCGACGCCGGAGGAGGTCGCCGAGGAGATGAATTTGCCCGTCGAGCGCGTGCAGCAGATCATGAAGATGGCGCAGCAGCCCATCTCGCTCCAGTCGCCCGTCGGCGACGGCGACGACACCAGCTTCGGCGACTTCATCGAGGACAAGTCCGCGGACAACCCCTACGACATGACCGCCTTCTCGCTCCTGCGCGAAAAGATCATGGACGTGCTCGACTCCCTCACCGAGCGCGAGCGCCGCGTGCTCACGCTGCGCTTCGGCCTGGTGGACGGCTACAGCCGCACGCTCGAGGAGGTCGGCAAGCAGTTCAAGGTCACCCGCGAGCGCATCCGCCAGATCGAGGCCAAGGCGCTCCGCAAGATGCGCCACCCGACGCGCATCCGCCAGCTGCACGGCTTCTTCGACGCCGAGCAGATCGACAACCCGCAGAACCTGCTCAAGAAGCCGCCGGCAATCCCGCCGCAGTTCATCAAGCAGGGCGGCCCGCTCGGCAAGGCCCTGTTCCCGCAGGACTGAGGCCGCTTTCGGCCTTTACTCAACTTCCCGCCAAACTAGCCTCTTCTCACCATGACCCACTTTTCCGAACCCATCGCCGGCATCTTCGGCCTCGGTGGCACCGAGATGATCGTCATCCTGCTCATCGTGCTGCTGCTCTTCGGCGGCGCGAAGCTGCCCGCCCTCGCCAAGGGTCTCGGCCAGTCGATCAAGGAGTTCAAGAAGGCCGCCAAGGAAGACGACGACGACAAGTCGGAGAAAAAGTCCGACGCCGGCCAGAAGCCCGGCAACAACTGAGGCGAAGTTCCTTCCGATCAATTCAAGCCGCGTCCCACGACGCGGCTTTTTTGTGCCTGCTTGGCCAAGGGCCGTTGCCCCAACCGCCCTTCCCTCAGGCCCGCTCCGGCCAGGGCCGCGCGCCGCCCTCGTTGCGGATGCTCGCCTTGAAACCCGAGATCTGGTCCGGGCTCCCAAGCACCAGCACCTCGTCCCCGACGAAGAGCTTCTCCTCGCCGCGGGGGTTCGGGATACGCAGCCCGGCGCGGCGGATGCCCGCCACCTGCAGGCCGTAGTTCCGGCTGAGCGCGACCTCGGCCAGGGTCTGGCCGTGCAGCCCGCAGCCGGGCGGCAGCTCGATCGCCTCCATGCGCACCTCGTCGAAGTTCGACACGAGCGGCGCGCCCGAGGCCTGCTGCAGGAATTCCTTGCCGGCCGCCACCTGCTTCGGGTCGCCGAGCAACAGCACCTTGTCGCGCGGGTAAAGGATCATGTCGCCGGTCGGGTTGCCCACCATCACGCCGGAGCGCTCCACGCCGGCCACCGTGCAGCCGAACTTCGTGCGCAAGGCCAGCTCGCTGAGCGTCCGGCCACGGGCGTCCGCCAGGTCGGGCAGCACGCAGTCGCCGAGAGTCAGGTTCCACTCGCTGTGCGCCGCCATCCACGGCGCCGTCGTCCCGGTGAACTTCTGGTCGCCCTGGTTCAGCATCACCTCGAGCTCCACCTCGAGGACGCTGTGCCAGTAGATCAGCCGCCGGCGCAGGACGAAGAAGCCGATGAGCAGGATCGCCACGGCCAGCACCGGCAGCCAGCGCGTCACGCTGCTGGCCGGCAGGATGGCACTGAGCCAGAGCAGGAGCAGCAGGGCCGCCCCGCCCTTCAGGCCCGCCTCCGCCACCGGGGCGAGCTTGGCCGCCTTGGGGTGGCCCTGGGTGCTGACCTGGGCATAGAGCAGCGAGAGGGCCGAGACGTTGCGCCAGATGGCGATCAGCGGGGCCAGCGCCAGCAGGCCCAGCACACTCCAGAAGAGGATTTCGGCCCCGCGCGGGAAACTGCGGTCCACCGGCAGGTAGTCCTGCACCAGGGCGAAAACCTGCTCGGAGAACACCAGCAGACCCGTGACCAGGAGAATCTCGACGCCGATCTGGATGAAACGCTTCTTGCTCATCTGCCAGAGCAGGCTCTTGCGCTCGCGCTGCTGCATCCGCTCCAGCCACCGGTGGTAATACCCCTCCCAGTCGGCCAGCCACTGGGGCTGCTTGGCCGCAATCCAGCCGCTGATGGCCTCGGACCGCTTGGTCAGCAACGGGCCGACCAGCGTGGTGATCAGCGACACCCCGACCGCCAGCGCCTGGAATTCAGCCGGAATGACGCCGGCCACGACGCCCATCTGCGCGATGATGAAGGAGAATTCACCGAGCGGCGTGACCGACAGGCCCACCCGGAGCGACTCGCGCGTCGAGCCGCCGATCAGGATCATGCCGGCCGTCACGGCCACCGGCCGGGCCACCAGCACGAAGGCGCCGATCCCCAGGATCATCAGCCACGAGCCGGCCACCGCCTTGGGGTCGATCAGCATGCCGATGGAGACGAAGAACACCGCGCTGAACACATCGCGCATGCCCTCGAAGGCGCGGCCGATCTGCGTCTTGTGGGGCGTTTCCGCCACGATGGCCCCAAGCATGAAGGCGCCGAGGGCGAGCGAGAAACCCGCCCGGTCCGCGAGGAAGGCCAGCACGAACAACAGGCCGGCCACCACGATGGTCGGCAGCTCCTCGCCGGCGGTCAGGCTCATCTTCTTGAGCAGCCACGGCACGACCAGCATGCCGCCGATGCCCGCCAGCACGATGAAGGCCCCGAGCATGCCCAGCGTGGTGCTGATGGAGGCATGCGCCCCGCCGATGGAGGCCAGCGAGCTCAGGAGCGTCAGCATCACGATCGCGACGATGTCCTCCAGCACCGAGACGCCCATCGCCAGCTGGCCGGACTTCTCGTGGGTCGCGCCGCTCTCGATCAGCACCTTGTTGATGATGGCCGAGCTGGACACCATGAGCATCGCCGCGAGGAAGGCCGTCTCCACCGGGCTGAAGCCGATGGCCCCGCCGAGCGCGCGGGTCAGGATATACATCACCACGGCGCCCGTGAAGGTGGCCAGCACCAGCGACAGGCCGAGGCGGCGGAGCTTGCGCAGGCTCAGGCCCATGCCGATCGAGAACATCAGGAAGATCAGGCCCACCTGCGCCAGCGTCTCGATGCTCTCCCGGCTCGACACCAGCGCGAAGGGCGGCGTGTGCGGCCCGATCACGAAACCGGCCGCGAGGAAGCCGACGACGACGGACAGCCCGATCCGGTGGCAGGCCCAGCCCACCAGCCCCGCCACGAGCATGACGACCGCCAGGTCCTTGATGAAATCGATTCCGTGCATCGCGCGGCTATTAAGTCGGCCCATCCCACGCCTCCGTCAAGCCCGCAGCCCATGGTCTAAATCGTTTTTTGCCAGCGAGTTTGCTTTTGACAATTTCCCGGCGCGCCGGCTTGTATTCCGCAACCCCCCGCCACCGCCACAATGTTCAACCAACTGCTGGGACTTTTCTCCAACGACATCGGCATCGACCTGGGCACGGCCAACACCCTCGTCTATGTGAAGGACAAGGGCATCGTGCTCCGCGAGCCGTCCGTCGTCGCGGTCCACACCGCCTCCCGCAAGGTGCTCGCCGTTGGTGACGAGGCCAAGAAGATGCTCGGCCGCACCCCGGGCAACATCACCGCCATCCGACCGATGAAGGACGGCGTCATCGCCGATTTCGACATCACCGAGGCGATGCTCCGCTACTTCATCAAGAAGGTGCACAACAATTCCAAGGTCGTGTCGCCCCGCGTTGTCGTCGCCATCCCCTCCGGCATCACCGAGGTCGAGAAGCGCGCCGTGAAGGAGTCCGCCACGCACGCCGGCGCCCGCGAGGTCATCACCATCCTCGAGCCCATGGCCGCCGCGCTCGGCGTCGGCCTCCCGGTCGACGAGCCCGCCGCCAACATGATCGTCGACATCGGCGGCGGCACCACGGAGATCGCAATCATCTCGCTCTCCGGCATCGTGTTTTCCAAGTCCATCCGCGTCGCCGGCGACGAGTTCGACCTCGCCATCATCAACTACATGAAACGCGCCTACAACCTGCTGATCGGCGAGCGCACGGCGGAAGAAATCAAGGTCACCATCGGCTCCGCCTACCCGCTCGAGACCGAGCTGGCCATGGAGGTCAAGGGCCGCGACTCCGTCGCCGGTCTGCCCAAGACCATCCACATCACTTCCCAGGAAATCCGCGAGGCCATGGCCGACACCGTCGGCGCCATCGTCGAGGCCGTCCGCGCCGCGCTCGAGCGCTGCCCGCCCGAGCTCTCCGCCGATCTCGTCGACCGCGGCTTCGTGATGGCCGGCGGCGGCTCGCTCATCCGCGGCATCGACAAGCTCCTCTCCGAGAAGACCGGCCTGCCGGTCACCGTCTCCGACGACCCGCTCTCCGCCGTGGCCAACGGCACCGGCGTCTTCCTGACCAACATCGACGAGCTCCACCGCATCGCCGCGGACTTTTAAGGTGGAACCCGCGCTCCGCGCGGGTTTCAAGGACACGCGCCCCAACGCCTAATCCGCCGTGCTCCCCAAACGCTTCGACCAGACCCGCCCCTTCGTCATCCTGGGCGTCATCGTGCTGGTGTGGCTGCTGCTGCCGCTGGTTGTGAAGACCGTCACGCGCGCGACCTTCTTCGCCATCCAGGCCCCGCTGGCCGTCGCCGATTCCTACGTGCAGGACCTGCAGACCTTCTGGTCGAACCGGCTGCACTCGAAGGACGAGCTGCTCCAGGCCGGCAAGGACCTCTCCGGGCTGATCGCCCACTACGAGTTCAGCGTGCAGCAGAACAAGGAGCTCGAGGCCGAGATCCTCCGGCTGGAGAACCTGCTCAAGCTGCCCTCGATGCCCGCCTTCCGCTATGAGCCCGCCCGCGTGGCCCGGCGCGACTTCTCCGGCTGGTGGCAGCGCCTGACGATCCGCAAGGGCGAGAACCACGGCATCCCGGTCGGCGCCCCCGTCGTCTTCGCCGGCGGCGTCGTCGGCCGCGTCGTCGAGGTGCACCGCTACACCGCCGTGGTGGACCTGATCACCAGCCCCACCTTCCGCCTCGCCGCCACCGTGAGCGGCGACAACAAGCCCATCAGCTACCAGGGCGGCCTGAACCCCTCCTTCAAGTCCCCGCGCGGCACGGTCGAGTTTGTCCCGCTCGACATCTTCGCCACCCCCGCCGCCCCCAAGCGCCTCGTCACCTCCGGCCTCGGCGGCATCTTCCCGCCCGGCCTGGCCATCGGCGACATCACGACCCTCGAGCCCAGCACCGACGGGCTCTTCAAGACCGGCGAGGTGGCCCTCGACGAGCGCCTCATCTCCCTGACCGAGGTCACCGTGCTCGTGCCGCTCAATCCGGAGGAGCTGTGACATGCGCCGCTACGACCCGCGCTGGCTCATTGTCTTCGCCGCCAATCTCCTCCTCTGGTGGCTGGTCGGCCTCGCCAACAACTACCTCGCGGCCTCCGCGGTGCATCTCTACGTCGGCGGGCTTTTCGTCGTCTATTCCGCGCTGCGCCTTGACTCCCGGCACGGCCGCATCGCCGTCCTGCTGACCGGCCTGCTGATCGACGCCGTCGAGCCGGTGCCCTACGGCACGAGCCTGCTGCTCCTCGGCCTCGTCCATGCCACCCTGCTCTACGGCCGCCGGCGCTTCCCGCGCGAGGGCGCGGTGTTCGGCATCGTGGTGGCGCTGTTCGCCAACCTCTTCCTCGTCATCGCCCTGTCCTTCCTGCTGGTGGGCGCCAGCCCGCGGCCCGCCTCGGCCTGGCTGCGGATCTTCGTCGACCTGCTGGCCTCCCAACTCCTGCTGCTGGTCATCACGCCCTGGTTCCTGGCCCTGCAGGAACGCGCCATGGAGCTGGTGTCGATCCATCCCGAGACCGGCCGGCGGATCAGCCTTTGATTTTCGGCGCGACCTGCCTTCCTTTGCCGCCGTGAGCCGCACGATCGAAACCCATAGCGCCCGCAACCCGCGGCTGCTGCTCTTCCACGGGATCGTGGTCCTGCTGCTCGCCGTCCTGGTGGGCGGCATGGTCTACCGCCAGCTGCTCCAGACCGTCCGCTACAGCGAGCGCGAACGCCAGCAGAACCAGCGGCGCGTCGTCGTGCCCGGGCCGCGCGGCCGGATCCTCGACCGCGACGGCAACGTCCTGGTCGACAACCGCGCGCGGTTCGCCGTGGTGCTCAACCTCGCCGAGCTGCGCAGCGAGTTCCGCGCCGAGTATAAGAAGGTCGAGCGCAACTACGACGGCCTCGACCGCACCGAGCGCCCCAACTCCGACCAACTCTCGCGCATCGCCCGCGCCGCCGTGGCCCAGCGCTACCTCGACAAGGTCAACTTCATCCTCGACCGCACGGAGACGGTCCGCACCGCCGACCTCAACCGGCACGTCAACCAGACCCTGCTGCTGCCCTATGTGCTGCTCGACGACCTCGCGCCCGAGGAATACGCCCGCCTCATCGAGCGCCTGCCGGTCAACTCCCCCCTGCAGGTCTACGCCACCAGCAGCCGCTACTACCCCTACCAGAACGCCGCCGCGCACATGCTCGGCTACACCAGCGTGGACAGCGACCCCGAGGTGGAGGATTTCCCGGGTGAGGACCTGCTCACCTTCAAGATGAAGGGCGCCACCGGGCAGACCGGGCTGGAAAAAATCTTCGACGACCAGCTGCAGGGCGAGACGGGCGGCGCCATCTACCTCGTGGATCCGGCCGGCTACAAGGTCGACCTGCCGATCGAGAAGCGCCTGCCGGTGCAGGGCAAAAGCATCACCACCACCATTGACATCGAGCTGCAGCAGGCGGCCGAGGCCGCGATGGAAGGCCGCACCGGGGCCGCCGTCGCCCTCGACATCCGCACGGGCGAGGTGCTGGTCCTCGTCTCCAAGCCCGACTACAACCTCAACGACTTCGTGCCCCGGCTTTCCCGGGACACCTTCAAGGCCATCCAGGAATCCGGCGGCTGGCTGAACCGCGCCATCCAGGGCCAGTATCCCCCGGGCTCCACCTTCAAGATCATCACCGCCATCGCCGGGTTGCGCGCGGGCACCATCGAGCCGGGCGTGTCCCGGGTGAACTGCCCGGGCTTTATCATGGTCGGCAACCGGAGATTTCCCTGCGCCCACAGCGTCGCGCACGGCGACGTCGATCTCGTCAAGGCCATCTCCCAGTCCTGCAACGTCTTTTTCATCAAGCACGGGCTGGACACGACGCCCCAGTTCCTGGCCACGGAGGCCAAGCGCTTCGGCTTCAACCACCCGACGGGCATCGAACTTCCCTCGGAGTTCAAGTCCCCGCGCGTGGCCGACCCGGAGTGGCGCAAGGAAAACTGGCGCTCCGCCAACCTGCCCGACGGCATCTGGCGGGGCGGCGACACCGCCAACATTTCCATCGGCCAGGGTGACACCCTGATCACGCCGCTGCAGGCCGCCTGCATGGTCGCCTCCTTCGCCCGCGGCGAGACCGAGACCAAGCCCACGCTCCTGCACGATCCCCGCCACCCCGTCCAGCGCACCACGCCGATCGGCCTTTCGCCCTCCGACTACAACGCCGTCCTCCGCGGCCTGGAATCCTGTTACCAGATCGGCACGGGCCGGCTGGCCAAGGTCGAGGGCCTCACCGGCGGCGCCAAATCCGGCACGGCGCAAAAGGGCCGCATCGAGCTCGCCTGGCTCGTGGCCTTCGCCCCGGCCGAGGATCCGCGCATCGCCGTCGCGGTGGTGCTTGAGGGCGAGGAAGACCAGAATTTCGGCGGCGGCCTGTATTCCGGCCCCGTGGTCAAAGCCATCCTCCAGGCCTGGAAGGACAAGCGCGAGCGCCCCGCCGCGCCGGCGCCGGTGAACTTCAAGATGGATTAAGCCGCCTGGCTTGACGCGGAACGGGATCCGCGCCCTACCTGCGCGCCGCCCGGCGCGCCTGCTTCGCCCGGCGGAATACTCCGCGCGGCTCGGGCCATGTCTCGCGCCGCCCATAGCGCAGCCGCCGCAGGTCTTCGCGCACGGCGGTAATGATCTGGGCTCCGTCTGCTGTCGTCTGGGCCCCGGTCAGCTCGCGCAACCGCGCGAGCTGACGCCCGGCCTTCTGCCGCACCGGGTCGAACGCCTGCGGCTGGCGCCACTGGTGCCAGCGCAGCCAGCCCCATTGCCCGAGACGCACCAGCAGCCATCCCAGCGCCACGACACCGGCCATCAGCCCGGCGGTGCGCCCGGCCCGCGCCGCGTCCCAGGGTTGCTGGAGCCAGGCCTTGAGCCGCTTGGAGAACTCATCAAACCGCGCCCGCAGCGCCACGCCCGAGTCGGTCGTGAAGGTCTTCACCGTGTCGAGCATCTGCACCTGCGCCCGGGAGTCGAAGTTGACGATGCGTCGATACCAGAGCACGCGCAGGCTGTCCACGCGGGCCGACCAGCTGCTGTCCTGCTCCTGCCGGGCCGCCTGTGCCGCGATCTCGGCCGGCGTGTTCACGGCCCCGGGGGTCGGGTCGGCCCGCACCCACGCGGCCTTGCCGTCGTAGACCTCGGCCCAGGCGTGGGCGTCGGAGTTGCGCACCATGTAGTAGTTCTCGAAGCCGTTCAGCACGCCACCGTGGAAGCCGGCCACCACCCGCGCCGGGTGGCCCGCCGCGCGCGCCAGCACCGTGAGGCTCGCGGCGAAATATTCGCAGAAGCCGGGCTCGTTCGAGTCGAGCCAGCGCACGATGTCGTCCTTCCCGGGCCCCGTCGGCAGCCGCGCCGACAGCGCGTAGGCGTGCCGGGACTGCAGCCAGAGGATGGCCCGCCGGGTGAACTCCTCGGCCGACAGCTCTGCGCCGCCGGTGATCTCGGCCACCACCCGGTTGAGCACGGCCTCGTTCGCCTCGCCCACCGGGCCGCGCAGGTTCACCAGCGGATTGTAGCGGTATTGCCCGCCGCCTTCCGGCGGATTTTCCCGCGCGGCCTTGAGCAGCTGCGGGAACCGGGCGTCGTTCAGCTGGGCGGTCAGCTCCACCTCGTCGAGCTGGAACGCCGTCATGGTCATCGGCTCGGTCCGCAGGGCGACGACGCGGTGCCCGGCGCTGAACTGCAGCGGTGACACGTCGCGCATCCGCAGCGTGCCGTAGCTGCCCGGCAGGGGCAGGAACCGGCTGACGCCCGGCTCGATGTAGAAGGTCCAGGTGCCGCCGACCGCATTAACCTCGCGGCCCAGCTGCCGGCCGCGCAACTGCTGCGTCACCCGCTGGCCGCGGATCAGCTCCCCTTTCAGCCCGGAGGAAACCTTGAACCCCTCCGGTGTATATTCGTCGAGCACCACGAGCCGCCAGTAAGGCGATTCCCGCAGCCCGGTGGTGTTGGAGAGGTCCACGCGCATGGCCACGCTCTCGTCGCGGATCAACTCGCTCACGTCGCCGAACTTGACCGTGTCGGTGAAGCCCGTGCGGCTCTTGCGGGTGATGTAGCGATCGAGGAAAAAGCCGCTGGCCAGCTCGAAGCGCGGGATGATGAGGAAGAGCAGGCCGGACATCGCGACCACCGCGGTGAACAGCGTCGCCGCGAAGGCCAGAAGCCGCCAGTCCGCCACGCCCCGCAGCCGCGCGAAGAAGCGGCGCCAGTCCAGGCGCGTCCAGGCCGTCTCAGCCTCGGGCGTGCGCGAACCCTCCGTCTCGGAGGCGTCGATGAGCGTGATGACGAAGAGGAAGCCCAGCCCGCAGGCCGTGAAGAGCAGCAGCAGGAACGCGAAACCGAGCGCCGAGGTCAGCACGCCGGCCACCACGACGAGGAAAAGGCTGAGCACGATCAGCTGCAGGTCCTCGCGTTTCCGCCGGTAGGACACGGTGCGGTAGAACACCAGCAGGATGGCGAGCCGGATGAGCACCGGCAGCGTGTCCGGGCTGAAGTAAAAGTCGGCCGCCATGGCCACGATGATGGCCGGCACCGCGAGCTTCCAGACCAGAGCCGGCACCCGGCCCGGCAGCTGCGGCCAGACCAGCGCGGCCAGGATCACCGAGCCCGTCACGGCGACCAGGCCGAGCGCCTCGATATCGAGGAAAAAGACGGTCCACAGCGAGACCAGCGACATTGCGCCGCCCAGGAGCCATTTCAGGCGCCGCAGCTCGTCGAGGTTAAGCTGACGCGGTTTGGCGGCCGTCGACATGGGCGATGACTCCGCGCGCCCCCTCGGGCGCGAAGGTGATGATATTTTTGGCGATTCCCTGTTCCCTGCTCCCCGTTCCCTGCTCTTCCACCGGCTGCAACCGGGCCAGCTCGTCGAGCACGGCCTCAAGGTCGCGGATGCGTCGCGTCTCCAGCAGCGGCCCGCCGTTGATCATGAGGCCGCGCAGGCGGCCGCTGGCATACAGGTCCTCCGCCAGTGTGCCCACAAAGCTGCACAAAAGCTCGAATTGCTCCGGCCGGGACCAGATCGCCGCCGGCGTGTCGAGCCGCAACACGTAGCCGTCATGGCTCTCGGCGGCGAACTGCCGGATCATCAGCTTGCCCAGGCGCGCGCTGGCCTTCCAGTGGATCAACCGGTGCGAGTCGCCCTGCTCGTATTTGCGCAGCGCAAGCAAGTCGTCGCCCGTGCCGGCCCGGGCGGTGCGCTGGCCTGAGGCCCCGGCGTGGTCCGACACGGCGCCGGTCCACTGGTATTCCACCTGAGCCGGCCAGACGAGCACGGTGTGCTTCAGCGCGGTTCCGATGTTCTTGCGGAGAAAACCGAACGGGAAAAGTGAACCCACCGCGCCCAACTCGACCACGGCCTCGCCGCGTCGGGTGGGCTTCACGCCCCAGTCGAGCGTCGCAGCGCCACGGGGCTCGAGCCGCTCGCGCAGGAAGATCCGGCCGCGGGTGATATGTTTCTCCGCGGCGGCCAGGATCTCGCGCATCTTCATCTCCTTCTCCGGCTTCTCGGGCGGCGGCAGGTGCCGGGGCTGCGTGGCCAGCTCGAACCACAGGCTGTAGCTCGGCAGCCAGCTCTTGCGGTTCTCGACCTCGATCGTGACCAGCGTCTCATGGCCGGCCCGCCAGGCCCCGGCCGGGCGCAGGCGCCAGCAGGTGCCCATGAAATTAAACCACGACAGCAAGCCGCTGAGCAGGAGGCAGGCGAGCAGCAGCGAGAGCGTGATGAACAGGATGTTGCTCGCCGTGTTGTAGGCCGCCGTGCCGATGCCGACGGACAGGCCCATGAGAAACAGGCCGGGCACGGTGAGCGAGATGCGGTGCCGCTTAGGTGGAAACACGAGGGACCAGACCAAGGTCCGCCACTCGAAGATGCGGCGTTTGCGGTCCGCCGCGCCGGGACCGTGCCATTCCATGGGATCGGGGCGGTAGGGGCGGCTGACCTCCACCGTCCGCTCATCGGGCATCGAAGCCCAAGGACCGTTGGGGGCAACGGCCGCTGCCTTGGCCATCATCGCCATATCACTCCGGCGTCGGGATGGACGCGATGATCCGCTTCAGGGCCGCGAGCACCGTGCGCCGCTCCTCGAGCGCGTCGGAGGTCTGCCGGGCCAGCGACAGGCGGTGCGCCAGCACCGGGCCGGCGGTCTCCTGGACGTCCTCGGGAATGACAAAGTCGCGGCCGTGCACCAACGCGCGGGCCTGCGCCGCGGTGCGCAGCGCGAGGCCGCCTCGCACGCTGACGCCGGCCTTGAACTCCACCTCGGTGCGAGTGGCGGTGATGATCTTCAGGATGTAGTCGAGCACGCTGTCCTCGACGAACACCTTGCCGGCCAGCGCCTGCATCTTGAGCACGTCCGAGCGCGTGACAACCGGGTTGAGCGCGATGGAGTCGTAGCCGAGCTTGGGCGAGCGCAGGATCTCCAGTTCGTCGCCGGGCTGCGGGTAACCCATCTGCAGGCGCATCAGGAAACGGTCCATCTGGCTCTCGGGCAGCGGGAACGTGCCCTCGTAGTCGACCGGGTTCTGCGTGGCCACGACCATGAAGGGCGAGCCGACCGCGTGCGCCTCGCCGTCCACCGTGACCTTGCTGCGGTCCATGACCTCGAGCAGCGCCGACTGGGTCTTGGGCGTGGCCCGGTTGATCTCATCCGCCAGCACGACGTTGGCGAAGACCGGGCCGGACTTGAAGATGAACTCCTTCATCGTCTCGTCGTAGATGGAAACGCCGGTGACGTCGGTCGGCAGCAGGTCGCTCGTGAACTGGATGCGGGAAAACGCGCAGTCCATCGACCGGGCCAGCGAGTAGGCCAGCGTGGTCTTGCCGACGCCGGGCAGGTCCTCGATCAGCAGGTGGCCTCCGGCCAAGAGGCAGACCAGCGATTGCTCGATGATGTCATCCTTGCCCTTGATGGTGAGGCGCATGTTGGTCTTGAGACGGACCAGGGCGTCGCGGGTGGCGGCAACTTCGGCGGCGGGGGCAAAATCACTCATGGCGGAATGCTATTGATACGCGCCGGCAGGGCAAACGGTTTCACGGCCGGCCGGGGTTTAAACGGGTGTTTTTGCGTCGCCGATCGGGGCCGGGTGAGAAAACTGTCCGCATGCCATCCCGCAACCGCACCGTGCCATGCCTGACCGCGCTGCTGCTCGGCGTGATGTTGTCGGCCGGCTGCGCCACGTCCGGGCCCAACCACGTCTACCTCACCACGGCCGCCAGCCCGGCCGTGCAAGACCTGGGCCCGGCATCCGCCAGCTTGGCCGATGCGGTGAAACCGGACGAGCAGGTGCTGGGCCTGGCCTACGACTTCAACACCGACCACTTGTTCGTCCGCGTCGTGCCCGCACAGGTCATCCGCGTCATCGAGCGGCCTTCGGGGAAAATCCTCCGCGAAATGCCGCTGCCGGTGTCGTTGCAGGCGACCACCTCCGCCGACCTCGCCATCCGCTCCAGCGACCGGCACCTGTTTGCGGTCCATCCCGACGGCCGTTCCGTCGTGGAGCTGACATTATTCGGCGAAACCATCCGGCGCATCGAGCTGACCGGACTGGCCGGACCGGTGGGCGGAATCGCCTATGACCAGCGCGGCGGCCGGCTTCTGATCCTGAGTGTGACCGGTAACCGGGCGCAGGTTGGCGCACTGACCCCGGGAGGGAATGTTACCTATCACGTGACGTTGGCCGCGGCGGTCAGCCCGGTCTCGCTCGGCTACGATTCGGACGCGCAGCACTGCTTCGTGCCGCTGGCGGATGGGGTTTCGCTCGGTGAGTTCGACGCCGCCGGCAATCTGGTGGCGACCCATCCGGCCGTGGGGGCGGGCGCCATCACCGGCATCGACGCCGGTCCACGCTCGTTCGTGCGCGTGTTTTAGATCGCCCGTAACGGTAGGGGCGGTTGCCCCAACCGCCCTGCCCTCCGATCGCCGTAGCCCGTTGAGGGCAACGGCCCCTGCCTCAATCCGTCCAAGACAGCGCCTGGATCTTGTTTGCCAGCGTTATGTCCTTGGCGGTCACCTTGCCGCCGGCGTCATGGGTGTTCAGCCGGATGGCCACGCGGTTGTAGACGTTGGTCCAGTCGGGATGGTGGTCCATCATCTCGGCCTCAAAGCCGACCCGCACCATGAACGACAGGGCCTCCTTGAAGCTGCCGAACTTGAACTCCTTCGCAAGGGCATCGCGCTCCATCTTCCAGCCGGGCAGCGCCGGCAGCGCCGCGGTGATCTCCGCCGGGGTCAGGGGTTGGCTTGGCATGGGGGAAAGCAACTAGGCGCCTTCACCCTTGTCAAACCCGCTGCCGGCAACCTGAATCGCCTTCACGCATGTCGCCTCCCGGTCCCGCGAAAATCCCGCAGCACGTCGCCATCATCATGGACGGCAACGGTCGCTGGGCGAAATCCCGCGGCCTGCCCCGCCTTGAGGGCCATCGCCGGGGCGTCGAGACCGTCCGCACCGTGGTCGACGCCGCCCGCGAGATCGGCATCCGCTACATCACCCTCTACGCCTTTTCGGTCGAAAACTGGAAACGCCCCAACGAGGAGGTCTCCGGCCTGATGGGCCTGCTCGACTACTTCCTCAAGCGCGAGCTGAACAACCTGATCAAGGAAAAGGTCCGCCTCCACACCATCGGCCGCACGGACGCCCTGCCCGCCAACGTCCAGCGCGAACTCGCCCGGGTGAAGGAAGCCACGAAGCACTTCACCGAGTGGAACCTCGTCCTCGCGCTCAACTACGGCGCCCGCACCGAGGTCGGCGACGCGGCCCGCGCTTACGCCGAGGCCGTGCAGGCCGGAAAGGAAAAGCCCGCTGATGCATCGTGGGAAACGTTCAGCCGCTACCTCTACACGAGCGACCTGCCCGACCCCGACCTGCTCGTCCGCACCTCCGGCGAACAGCGCGTCAGCAATTTCCTGCTCCTTCAGTGCGCCTATGCCGAGCTGGTCTTCACGCCGGTGCTCTGGCCTGACTTCGGCAAGGCCGACCTGCAGGCCGCCGTCGACGAATACGGCCGCCGCGAGCGGCGCTACGGCCTGACCACCGAGCAACTCCGGTCCGGCGCCTCATAACCCCGCCCCACCCCCACCGTGCTTTCCCGCATCCTCAGCACCCTTGTTTTGTGGACCATCATCCTCGGCAGCCTGTGGCTGTTCGGGGCCCACGCCGCCGTGGCCCTGGCGACGCTGCTTGCCGTGCTCACGCTCCACGAGTTCTACGGCCTGACCGCCAAAATGGGCGCCAAGCCCTTCCATGTGATGGGCCTGGTCTTCGCCGCCCTCATGATCGCCGGGCCCTACTACCTGGCCTACTTCACCGACGAGCCCGACGTCGCCGGCGGCCTCGCCATCAGCCTGCTCGTCCTGGCCATGGTGGTCTCCTGCATCCGCGTGCTCGGTGAACGCAACACCGCCAACCGCATCGAGTCCATCGCCGCCACTGTCGGCGGGTTGTTCTACATCCCCTACCTGCTGCACTTCCTCGTGCGCATCCTCATGCGCGACGCCGACAGCGGCGAGAACCTCGCCATCTGCCTCTGGGTCATCGCCGTCTCCAAGTTCTGCGACGTCGGCGCGCTGCTCAGCGGCCTGGCCTTCGGCCGGCACAAGATGGCCCCCGAGATCAGCCCGAAGAAGACCTGGGAAGGGGCCGTCGGGGGCGTGCTCATCTCGGCCGGCATCGGTGCCGGCATCGCCTTCCTCTTCGCCGACCGCCTCCCGGTCAGCCTGACGCCCGCCATCGGCGCGCTCGTCGCCGTGCCGCTGGCCATCATCACCATCGTCTCCGACCTGATCGAATCCGCCGTCAAGCGCCGCGCCGACACCAAGGACACCGGCCACCTCATCCCCGGCATCGGCGGCGCCTTCGACCTGACCGACAGCCTGCTGCTGACCGCCCCGGTCGCGTATTTCATCTTCCTGTTCCTGGAGTAAGCGCGTCGCGCGCGTCCCCCACCCGCCTTGCCCAGCCCGACTCCCAGAAAACGCATCGTCCTCCTTGGCGCCACCGGCTCCATTGGCGAGAGCACGCTGCGGGTCATCGCCGCCCAGCGCGACCGGCTGGAACTCGTGGGCATCGCCGCCCACGGCAAACACGACCGCCTCGCCGAGATCGCCCGACAGTTCGGCGTGAAGCAGGTCGGCCTGTATGATACGGCCGCGCTCGCCGCGGCCCGCGGCAGCGGCGCCTTTCCGGCCGGCACCACGTTTCACGGCGGCGCCGAAGGCCTCAGCCAGCTCGCCACCCTGCCCGAGGCGGATGTCGTGCTCGTCGCCATCGTCGGGACCACCGCCCTCCAGCCGACGCTCGCCGCCATTGCGGCCAAAAAGACCATCGCCCTCGCCTCGAAGGAAATCCTCGTGCTCGCCGGCAAGTTTGTCATGGCCGCCGCCCGCGCCAGCGGCAGCCGGCTGCTGCCGGTCGACAGCGAGCACAACGCCGTCTTCCAGTGCCTCGAGGGCCACCGCTCGGCGGATGTCCGCCGTCTCGTGCTCACGGCCTCGGGCGGCGCGTTTCGCGACTGGCCGTTGGAAAAGCTGGCCCAGGTCACGCCGGCCGACGCCCTCAAGCACCCGAACTGGGCCATGGGCCCCAAGATCACCGTCGATTCCGCCACGCTGGCCAACAAGGGCCTCGAGCTGATCGAGGCCCAGTGCCTCTTCGGCCTGCGGGCCGACCAGTGCCACGCCGTCTTGCACGCCCAGAGCATCGTGCATGCGCTGGTCGAGTTCACCGACGGGTCGATGCTGGCGCAGCTGTGCCCGCCCTCGATGACCTTCCCCATCCAGCACGCCCTGCTTTATCCGGAGCGCGCCGGCACCGGCACGGACACCGCCCTGGCCCTGGACAAGGTCTTCGCCCTCGATTTCCGGCCCGTCGACGAGGTCCGCTACCCCTGCCTGCGGCTGGCCCGCGAGGCCATGGCCGCCGGCGGCACCGCTCCGGCGGTATTTAACGCGGCTAACGAGGTGGCTGTCGCGGCTTTCCTGCAGAACCGGGTCCCCTTTCTTGCGATTCCGCGGATTATCGAACACACTCTGGCCGCGGTTAAACTGATCGAACCCAACACCCTCGATCAGGTCCTGGCCGTGGACGCCGAGGCCCGGCGCTTTGCTCAAACCTTTACCAACCAATCTTAGCCGCCGGCCCGCGACGTCCACCTGGGACGCGCCCTGCGCGCAAAATCTCCCCACATGGAATTCATTTCCAGCCTGTTCAACGGCATCTGGTCGATCTTCCTGATCGTCCTCTTCTTCGGCGGCTCGATCTTTGTCCACGAGCTCGGCCACTTCCTCGCCGCCCGGCGCCGCGGCGTAAAGGTCACCCGCTTTTCCATCGGCTTCGGCCCGGCCATCTGGAAATGGACGGGCAAGGACGGCGTCGAATACCGCCTCTCCTGGATCCCGCTCGGCGGCTACGTCGCCCTGCCCCAATTGGCCGACATGGCGGCGATCGAGGGCGAGGCGGAACAGACGGAGCCCCTGCCGCCCATCAGCTACAGCACGCGGATGATCGTCTTCGCGGCCGGCGCGTTCTTCAACATCCTCTTCGCCTTCGCGCTCGCCAGCATCCTCTGGATCGTCGGCCAGCCGACCAGCGAGGAACTCTCGACCACCCGCATCGGTTACATCGCCAAGACCATCACCCTCGCCGACGGCACCACGGTGCCCAGCCCCGCCCTCGAGGCCGGCCTGAAGGTGGGTGACACCATCCGCGCCATCGACGGCACCAAGGTCGCCGACTGGCCCGAGTTGCTCCAGACTCTCGTCATGAGCTCCGGCGTCGCGGAGGACGGCCAGCGCCGCGCCGTCTTCAGCATCGAGCGCGACGGTCAGCTGATCGACCTGCCCGTCTACCCGCGCCTCTCCGGCGAGGACAACAACCGCCGCGTCGGCATCAGCAATGCCTACACCCCCATCGTGGCTCTCGTGCCCGACAAGTCGCTCGCCCGTGCCGTCGGCCTCCAGGTCGGCGACCGGCTGCTGGAACTTGACCAGGTCCGCTTGCTCAACCTCGGCACCCTGCAGGACGCGATGCTGGAAAAGACCCCGCGGGCCTTTACGCTGCTGGTGGAGCGCGGCACCGAGCGGCTGACGCTTACCGTGCCCGCCGAGCGCCCAAAGGACACGACCGCCTGGCTCGGAGCCTCCTTCCGGTTCACCTACGGGCTCAAGCACACCAACCCCTTCAGCCAGCTCTCCAGCCAGGTCGTCATGACCGTGCGCACCCTCTGGAGCCTGATCCACCCCAATTCCGACATCGGCATCTCCAAGCTCAGCGGCCCGATCGGCATCGGCAAGATCTACTGGGACGCCTCCGAGGCCGGCTTCCGCTACGTGCTGTGGATCGCCATCCTGGTGAACGTGAACCTGGCCATCTTCAACCTGCTGCCCATCCCGGTGCTCGACGGCGGCCACATGCTGTTCGCCACCATCGGCCGCCTCCGCGGCAAGGCCCTGCCGGTCAATTTCATCGCCGCGGCCCAGAGCGTCTTCATCGTCCTGCTGTTCACCATGATCATCTACGTGAGCGTGTTCGACGTGCGGCGCATCGCCCGCGATGTCCGCACCGACACCCAGGCGAAGGAAGCCGCCGAGGCGGCGAAGAAAGCGGCCGAGCCGGCCAAGCCCTGAGTGATTGGGCGGCGGGGTGCCCTCACCCCGCGGGATTAAAGATGAATGCGGGGTGAAGGCACCGCGCCGCCAGGTTTTCCCGCTCTTGCCACTTGATACCTGATACTTGTTACTTCCCTTCCAGCCCATGTCCTACTGCGCGTCCCGCTACCACACGCTCCGCCGCCGCACCGTCGAGGTGATGGTCGGGGGCGTCGGCGTCGGCGGCACCCACCCGGTGCGCATCCAGTCGATGACCACGAGCGACACGCAGGACGTCGCCGCCACGGTAAAACAGTCCATCGCCCTCGCCGAGGTCGGCTGTGAGATCGTCCGCATCACCGCGCCAAATGTCGCCGCGGCGAAATGCCTCAAGGAGATCCGGGCGCAGTTCTCCGCCGCGGGCTTCGGCCACATTCCGCTGGTCGCCGACATCCATTTCCTGCCCGCCGCCGCGATGGAGGCCGTCGAGCACGTCGAGAAGGTCCGCGTCAACCCGGGCAATTACGCCGACAAGAAGAAGTTCGCCGTCAAGGAATACACGGATTCCGACTACGACCGCGAGCTGGAGCGCCTGCACGAGTCCTTCTCCCCGCTGGTGAAGCGGAGCAAGGAACTCGGCCGCGCCCTGCGCATCGGCACCAACCACGGCTCCCTCTCCGACCGGATCATGAACCGCTACGGCGACACGCCGCTCGGCATGGTCGAGAGCGCCCTCGAGTTTCTCCGCATCGCCCGCAGCCACGACTACCACGCCATCATCCTGTCGATGAAGTCGAGCAACCCGAAGGTCATGATCCAGGCCTACCGGCTCCTGGTCGAGCGCATGGCCCGGGAGGACATGCACTACCCGCTCCATCTCGGCGTCACCGAGGCGGGCGACGGCGAGGACGGCCGCATCAAGTCGGCCATCGGCATCGGCAGTCTGCTGCTCGATGGCCTCGGGGATACCATCCGCGTCTCCCTGACCGAGGACTCCGTCTACGAAATCCCGGTGGCCCGGGCCATCGCCGACAAGGCCATGAGCCTCTGGACCGCACCCCGGCCGGAGGCCGTCAGCCTGCCCCTTGGCGACACGATTGATCCGTATCATTTCACCCGGCGCGAGACCGCCGTCCTGAAGTTTTCCGACAAGTGCACCGTCGGGCCCGAGCAACCGCCGCGGGTCATCGTCCGGACCACGCTGGCCGGCCTGCCTGAAGCCGCCCAGGCCCTCGCCGCACCGAAACTCAAGGACACCCCGGCCGAGGGCCTGCTGGTGCCGGTGGCCGGACCGGGCGACCTGGCCACGCTCTGCGAAACGGTGGCCCGGACGCCGCTGCCGGTCGACTTCCTCGCCCTTGAGCTGGCCCCCGGCCTGATGCCGGAAGTGCTCCAGCCCTTGCTCGCCATGAGCAAGGGGCGCCTGGTGCTCGTCCGCCAGTTCGAGGCCGGTGAATCCGCCCAGCTGACCGCCTTTGCCGAACTCGTCCGCCGGCACGGCCAGTTCCTGGCCGTGGAGATCGACCCGGAACATTTTGCCTCCTACGAGGCCGTCATCCGCAAGCTGGGCGATGCCGGGCTGTTTTTCACCCTGTCCACGCGGCGCCCCCACGCCATCGCCGCCCATGCCATCGGCTCCTACCGTCGGCTTTTGGAGCACCTCAAGGCCGCCGGCTCCCGGGCCCCGATCTGGATCCGCAACACCACCGGCACGGCCGTCAAAGGCGACAACAGCTTCCTGTCCAAGCTCCTTGAGGCCAGTTTCCTGACCGGCAGCCTCCTCTGCGACGGCGTTGGTGATTTCGTCAGCATCGAGACGGAGTCCGACCCGGCCCGGGCCACCAAACTGGCCTACAATGTCCTTCAGGGCGCCGGGGCCCGCATCTCAAAGACCGAGTTCGTCGCCTGCCCGAGCTGCGGCCGCACACTTTTCGACCTGCAGACCACCACCCAGCGCATCCGCGCCCAGACCGGGCACCTCAAGGGCGTAAAAATCGCCATCATGGGTTGCATCGTCAACGGCCCGGGCGAGATGGCGGACGCCGACTTCGGCTATGTCGGCGGCGCCCCGGGCAAGATCAACCTCTACGTCGGCAAGAACTGCGTCCAATACAACATCCCGCAGGCGGAGGCCGACGCCCGGCTGATCGCCCTGATCCGCGAGCATGGCAAGTGGGCCGATCCGGAGCCGCATCAGTTGGCGAACGCATAAGAGAGTGGCGACTTTTGCCCGGAGGTGGAACCTGGTCTCTGGCCAGGTTGGTTGGGCCAGGCCAAGGCGACCTCGGTTTCATCCGCACGCCCTGAAAACGCGTCCAGAGGACGCGTTCCACCTCAAGCCAACGAAACTCGCACGCTCCGCACGAAATTATTTTCGATGCCACATTCATCAGTGAAATGCGCGAACCTCCTCGCAACTGGTTAAGTCCGCGGGCCGCCGTCGCGCCGATTTTCCCGTTCTCCGAGGGAAAATCGCACCCCTGAACCGGCATCGTTTGCGCAACATCAAAATGGGAAAAGTTATCCGCCTGCGGGGTGTGAACAACATGTCGGAAAGTTGCCCTTGAAACGCATTTTTTGATTCACGTTACTCGCAAAGTAATTTTTAACTGTCCGTCCTAGCGACCGTTCCTTCCCAATTCCGCAGCGCACTTCGTGCACCGACCCGACCAGGGCTTCCTTAGACACTGGCCATTAGTCACTTTACCCCGCCGCCCACGCGCCGCCGGAAGAGTGACGGCCTGATTCCCCCTTTCCCTCCGGGTAGACGCGCACGACAGGATGTTTCGGGGTTGATGGCATGGGCTGTTGCTGGGATGTTAATAATCCTGCCCACACCTTCGCCCCGTATGTCCCACCCCGTCCTCCAGACCAGCCTCTGGGAAACCGTCAAATGCGACCTCAAGGGCCTGTTCCCCGAGGACGTGTTCTCGATGTGGTTCGAGCCCATCCGCTGCGTGGAGACCACGGAGGACTCGCTCGTCCTCGGCGTCCCGAATGATTTCGCCGCGATCTGGATCCACGACAACTACCTCGACCTGATCTCGCAGCGCCTGCGCCTGACCGCCGGCCGCATGGTCCACGTCAGCCTGAAGAAGATGACGGACAACGGCAGCGCCACCGCCCGCGTCCCGGCCGTCGAGCCCAAGAGCCGCACCGCCGCCAAGCGCGCCCCGCTCCGCTACGACGAGCGCATGGCCGCCGCCAGCTCGCTCAACCCGCGCAACACCTTCGAGAATTTCGTCGTCGGCCAGAACAACCAGCTCGCCCACGCCGCCGCCCTCGCCGTCGCCCAGGCGCCCGCGCAGGCCTACAACCCCCTCTTCCTCCACGGCGCCACGGGCCTGGGCAAGACCCACCTGATGCACGCCATCGGGCACAGCATTCTGCAGCGCAACCCCGAGGCCAAGGTCGCCTACCTCTCCACCGAGAAGTTCACCAACGAGTATATCCACGCCATCCAGGAGAACGCCCTGACCAAGTTCCGGCAGCGTTACCGCAGCGTGGACGTCCTGCTGGTTGACGACGTGCAGTTCCTTGCCGGCAAGGAGCGCATCCAGGAGGAGTTCTTCCACACCTTCAACGACCTCTTCGAGTCCCAGAAGCAGATCATCATCTCCAGCGACCGCCCGGTGACCGAGATCGCCACGCTCGAGGCCCGCCTCGTCTCCCGCTTCCAGTGGGGCCTGTCCGCCGACATCTCCTCGCCCGACCTTGAGACCCGTGTCGCCATCCTGCGCACCAAGGCCGCCACGCTGAAGATCGACCTGCCCCCCGCCGTGCTGGAGTTCATGGCGCAGCACATCTCGAAGAACATCCGCCGCCTCGAGGGCGCGCTGATCAAGATTTCCAGCTACGCCGCCCTCACGGGCAAGACCCTCGACCTCGCCACTGCGGAGCACCTGCTCAAGGACGTGCTGATGGAGGAGGCCCAGAACCGCCTCAACATCGAGGGCATCCAGAAGCGCGTCGCCGACCACTACCAGATCCGCCACTCGGACATGACGAGCAAGCGCCGGCCCAACGCCATCGCCTTCCCCCGCCAGATCGCCATGTATCTCTGCCGCCAGCTCACCCGCCACTCCCTCCAGGAGATCGGCGAGGCCTTCGGCGGCCGCGACCACGGCACCGTCATCCACGCCGTCAAGACCGTGGAAAACATGATGGAGCAGGACGACTCCGTCCGCGCCAGCGTGGACTTCCTCAAGACGCAGCTGGCGAAGTGACGCGGCGGCGCAATCCTGCCTCCCCCGGCCCGGCTTTCGCCGGGCCTTTTTGTTTTTCTGGAGGTAGGCCCATCAGTCCCGCGGGGCTAATGGCCCCGCCTCCATTCCGAGGCCTGATTTGACTCCCAGCTCTCAGCCCTTAACTCTCAGCTCTCCTCCATGTCCCTCACACCCGAACAAAAGCAGACCGTCGCCGCCTGGGTCGCCGCCGGCGACAACCTCTCCGCCGTCCAGAAGAAGCTCGCCGAGCAGTTCAAGCTCTCGATGACCTACCGGGATGTCCGCTTCCTGGTCGATGACCTGAACCTCGAGCTGAAGGACCCGGCGCCCAAGGTCGATGCCTCCGACGTGAGCAAGACCCCGCCGCCCCGCCCCGCCGCCCCGGAGAAGAAGGGCCTGATCGACAAGCTGAAGGAAAAGGTCGGCATGGCCCCCGATGCTGTCGAGGAGGATGACCTGCCCCCCGAGGACCTGCCCGAGGGCGTCGAAGACTTTCCCGCCGAACCCGCCGGAGCCGGCAGCCTGACCGTGGGTCTGGACCGCATCGTCCGTCCCGGTTTCATGGTCAGCGGCAGCGTGACTTTCAGCGACGGCGTCAGCGGCAAGTGGGCCCTCGACCAGATGGGCCGCCTCATGCTCGAGACCCCGCAGAAGGGCTACCAGCCCAGCCCGGCCGACGTGCAGGCCTTCCAGCGCGAGCTGCAGGCCCAGCTGCAGCGCCAGGGATTCTGAGGCGGCCCGCGGCACCAGCCGCGTTTGGCAGGGTGGGATCAGCGATCCCGTCGCCATGAAGCCCGCCATTGACCCGCCCCTGGGCGGGGATATCCTGCAGCCACCCGGCGGACATTCCGCCCGCCGGGTTTACCCCGGAGGCTGTTCCCATGGAAAAGCTGCGTCAGTTCGTCGACTGGGCGGAAGCCCATCCCAAGGTCTGGCTCGATTGCATCCGCATTTATCTCGGATTGGGCCTTTTCATCCGCGGTGTCTTCATCATCACCAACACCCGGGCCGAGTTCATGCGCGAGCTGATGTCGCGCCTGGAGTTCCCGTGGCTCGTGGGGGCGGCCCTGCTGCATTATGTCGCCCTCGCCCACCTCGTGGGCGGCCTGATGCTCACGGTCGGCCTGTTGACCCGCATCGCCGCCTGGGTGCAGATTCCCATCCTGGTCGGCGCCGTGCTGGTCCATCGCGGGGAGGGCCTGATGAACGGCGGACAGTCGCTGGAGTTCTCCGCCCTGGTGCTGGTTTTACTCGTCGTCTTCGCCATCAGCGGCACCGGCCCGCTGTCGGTGGACAACGGCATGCCCAAGCTCAAACCGACGATCACGCCTTAGGTCGAATCGACACAAATCGGTGGGGGCCGTTGCCCTCAACGGCCCCTACCCGGCGCGTCCCGGCTACGGCACTCCCGGGCCGAGGTGTTTTTCCAGGAACGCGACCACGCTGTTGAAGATCTGCACCCGGTCCTTCTCCCGGCCGAAATTGTGGCCCACCCCGCCGAGGAAGAGGCTATCGGGCTTCCGGCCGGTCTTTTCCAGGGCGGCGATCATCCGCTTGGCCTGGTCCTGCGGCACGCGCGGGTCGGCCTTGCCCTGGATGATCAGCACGGGCGCGGTGATCCTTTCCGCAAAGTTGGCGGGCGAGACGGCCCGCAACCGGTCCAGGTCCTTCTTCGGGTCGCCGATCTGGTCCCGCCAGTATTTCGAGGCCAGCTTGCTCTCCGCCACGTCGCTGTCCTCGTAGATGGCCGGCCAGTCCGTCACCCCGGCAAAGGAGATGCCGCAGCGGTAGAGCTCGGGATTGTGACCGAGGGCGAAGAGCGCCGAATATCCGCCATAGCTGGCGCCCATGATGGCGATGCGCTGCGGGTCGGCGACGCCGGCGGCGACCGCCCAGCGCGTGGCGTCCTCGATGTCATCCTGGATCTTCCCGCCGATCTGCTGGCGCGCCTCCTGGTAAAGCTCGTCCCCGTAGCCGGTCGAGCCGCGGTAGTTCATCTGCAGCACGGCATAGCCGCGGTTGGCCAGCAGCTGCACCAGCGGATCATAACCCCAGACATCCCGCACCCAGGGTCCGCCGTGCGGCATCACGACCAGCGGCAGGCCCTTGGGCTGGTGCCCCACCGGCACGGTCAGGTAACCGTGGATCACCAGGCCGTCGCGTGCCTCGTATTTGACCGCCAGCATCGGTGCCATCTTCGCCGGGTCGATCCAGGGCCGGAGCACGCCCATCAGCTTGAACGCCTTCTGGTCGAGATCGAGCAGGTGATAGGAACCGGGATTCTGGTCCGAGAACGCCAGCCAGAGCAGCTTCCGGCCGTCCCGCGACTGATCGACGAGCAGGTTGACCGTGTCGGGAAAACGCCGGTCCGCCGCGGCCTGGTATTTGATGAAATCCTGGTCGAACCACTTCACCCGCGGCGATTCGGTGTAGTAGCGGATGCCCACCAGATTGCCCTTCTGCTCGGAGAAGATCGGCCCCGCCAAGGCCACGCCGTCGATGCTCGGGGAGTAGCGCTCGGGGATGATGTCATACTTCGGGTCGCTCAGGAGCGGCTCGCTCAGCGCCCCGGAGGCCGGATCCAGGCTGAACACGGCCCAGCGCTTGGCGGGCGTGAGGTCACTGACAAAAATGCGGTTGCCCGCCGCATCGAACCCGAGCGGATGCAACTGTCCATCCCGCCGCTGGAGCGGCAGGATGGTCTGCCACGCGGCCTTCTCGTTGGGCCGGTAGATCGCACCGGAGAGTTCCCCGTGGGAGAGGACGCCGAACCGCGCCACGCCCGCACGATCCAGACCGTAGCGGGCCACCTCGCCCGGGTTCTTCAGGACGGTCGTGGCCACGCCGGTCAGCGTGTTGACCTTCACGATGTCGGGCCGGTTGGGATTGCCCACCCCGCCCTCGTGGCGGTCGAGCATCAGGATGCTGTGGTTCTTGTCGTTGAAGGTGTGGATGACCTCGCGGGCGAAGAATTTCGTGCCGTTCAGGTTGATGCGGTTGTCCTCGTAGCCGCTGATGGCCTGGCCGCCGTTGCCGTCGAGGTTCACCGCGACCACGCCGTAGACGGAATCGAGCACGGTCGTGATGAGCAGCAGGCGCCGGTCGCTGATCCACGTGTAGCCGCCCACCTCCTTCGGGGTGTCGTTCACCAGCAGCGCATCGCCGGGATCGAGCCGGGTCAGGTTGTTGGTCTCCAGGTTGGCGACATGGATCATCGTCCGGCCCTTGAAGTCGCGAAGAAAGGCCAGGTTCTTGCCGTCGGACGACAGCCGCGCGTGGCTGGTAAAGGCGTCGCGGGCAAAATCCTCGACCGGCAGGCGTTCGATGGCCGGAGCCGGGTTGGACAAGACGAGGGACAACGCGGGCAGCAACCAGCGGGACGGCTTCATACGGGGTGACCGAGGGATAGCAGGCACCGTCCCACAGGCAAAGTTTTCCCGGCCCGATTTTATCGGACAGTCAGGAAGGACTCGCGTCTGGCATTTCGGTAGGGGCGGTTGCCCTCAACCGCCCTTTTGTGCCCAAGGCCGTTGTGGACAACGGCCCCTACCGTTCCTATCCCTGCAACAGCTTCAAAAACTCCGCCTCGCCGATCACGGGCACGCCAAGTTCCTTCGCCTTCTCGAGCTTTGAGCCCGCCTCGGCGCCGGCCAGCACGTAGCTGGTCTTTTTGCTCACGCTGCCGCTGGCCTTGCCGCCGGCGGCCTCGATCAGCGCCGTGGCCTGCTCGCGGGACATCGTCGGCAGCGTGCCCGTCAGGACAAAGGTCTTGCCGGCAAACAGGTCGCTCGTCGCCGTCTTCGCCGCGACCTGCGGCTCGACACCGGCCTGGAGCAGCGCCGCCACCGTGGCCCGGTTACGCGGCTCCTGGAAGAAACCCGTGATCGCCTCGGCCATCGTCGCCCCGATACCCGAAATGACGCTTTCCTTGTTGGCGATGAAATGGTCCGTAGTCGCGTCGGCCAGCTTCCCGATGTCACGGAAATGTGCCGCCAGGTCCTTGGCCGCGGCGACGCCGACATGCGGGATGCCCAGGCCATGAATGACCCGCCAGAGCTCGCGCTTCTTGCTGGCCTCGATGGCGGCCAGCAGGTTGTCGGTGGATTTCTCGACGCTCTTGCCGAGCGTCAGCAGGTCCTCGCGCCGGAGCCCGTAAATGTCAGCCAGGCCCTTGACCCAGCCCTTCGTGACCAACTCGTCCACCATCGCGACTCCCAGCCCGTCGATGTCCATGCAGGCCTTGGAAACAAAATGGCTCAGCCGTCGGCGCACCTGCACCGGACAGTCGTGGTTCGGGCAGCGCAGCGCCACCTCGCCCTCGATCTGGATCACCTTGGTGCCGCACTCGGGGCATTGCTCCGGAAATTTGTAGGGCACGCAATCGGGCGCCCGGCGCTTGGTGTTCACCTCGATCACCGCGGGAATGATCTCCCCGGCTTTCTCGACGAGCACGTAGTCGCCCACCCGGATGTCCTTCCGCTCAATCTCGTCCTTGTTGTGCAGCGTGGCCCGCTGCACCGTCGTGCCGGAAAGGATCACCGGCTCCAGTTCCGCCACCGGGGTCAGCACGCCGGTGCGGCCGACCTGGATGGTGATGGCATTGATCTTCGTCTCGGCTCGCTCGGGCTCGAACTTGTAGGCGATGGCCCAGCGCGGTGCCTTGCTGGTGCTGCCCGACGCACGGCGCAGCGCGAAGGAATCGAGCTTCGTCACGGCGCCGTCGGTGCCATACGCGAAATCATGCCGCATCCGGTCGAGCTGGCCGACCGCCTGCCAGGCCTCGTCGATGCCGTCGGCCGTCCAGAATTTCTCCACCGTCGGCAAACCCCACTGTTTAACCAGCGCGAGGAACCCGCTCTGAGACTCGGCGACCGGCGGCTCGCAGTAGCCGATCCCGTAAAGCACGATCTCCAGCTTGCGCCGGGCGACCTCGCGGGTGTCGAGCTGCTTGATGGTGCCGGCGGCCAGGTTGCGCGGGTTGGCGTAGACCGGCTCGCCCGCCTCTTCGCGCTCCTGGTTGATGCGCTGGAATTCCCCGGTGGTCAGGTAAATCTCGCCGCGAATCTCGATGACGTCGGGAACCGGGAGATTCCTGCCGGCCTTCAACTCGTGCGGGAGGGAATGGATGGTCTTCGCGTTGACCGTGATGTCGTCGCCCTCCTCGCCGTTGCCGCGGGTCACCGCCCGCGTGAGTTTGCCCTTCTCGTAGGTCACGCTGACGGCCAGGCCGTCGATCTTCGGCTCCACGACATAGCTCAGCGCCTCGCGCTCCAGCTGCTTGACCAGACGCTGATGGAAAGCCCGGTATTCCTCCTCCGAATAGGTGTTGTCCAAGCTCTGCATCGGCTGGCGGTGTCGGTAGGTCGTGAAGCCCTCCAGCCGGTCGTCACCCACCTTGGCCGTCTGCGAATCTTTCTCGGCCAACTCCGGGAATTCCTTCTCCAGGTCGGCGAGTTCGCGCTCCAGCTTGTCGTAATCGCGGTCGGATATCTCCGGCTTGGCCTGCCGGTAATAAAGCTCGGCGTGGCGGGCCACTTCGGCACGCAGCTCCTCAATCCGTTTCTTGGCCTCGGCGGGGGACATGTAGGCAAATTAGGCAGAGGTTTTGGGGAAATTTCAACCCGCAGCTGCGCAAAGAGAATAGGTCAAAATAATCACCAAAGACACAAATATTGAAACGGAAGACCGACGTTAACTTAAGCACTTGTAGATCCACTTGCACGATTGTCGTGGTAGATTGCTTACGGAGAGAATTCTTATAGCAGAAATTGTCTGCAAATATAGTAATGCAAGAAACCCACGCACTGCCACCCTCCCTCATTCCATGAAACCCACAACCATACGACCCATCCTCATCGGCCTTGCCCTCGGCGCTGGCACGATTCTTTCGCTCGGTCAGATGTCTGCAAATAAAAGCAATCAGATTGGCCGCTACCAAATAGCTGGAACATCAACAGGTCAGGGAACGGCATTCATATATATTCTTGATACAGCAACGGGTGAAACCCAGATGCGAGCATGGTTGCAGTCGACCCCCGGCATGGGCGGAAAACCGTTCGTTGAATATAAATAAGCCGACGCGATAACCCGCAGTTCAAATTAGCCTGCTGGAACGCGCCAAGGAGCACCAAAGTGAACTTGCTGGCCTGCTCCCTTCGCAGTCGGTCAGACAGGACGCAGAAGCGCCTATCTGACGCATCTCGCGGCCTTCTTTGACCATGCTACTTAGCAGCGCGACAGCCGGCCCGGGACCGTGGCTAAGTATCACAGTAACATTTTCCTGCTGCATCAAGGCCTACAATTGGAGGTTTATCAGGAAAGTGGGTGAAGCCTCGCCGCGTGTCGTAGCGGGGTTAATGCGTTATTCGAATACTAAGCTGACCGTTTAATTTAAACCGACGCAGGACACCTTCCTTTAGTAAATGCCATCGCAAAACGGCCGTCTATTCAAGCCACCTACCTCTTGCACCAGCTACTTCATAGGGTAATATCCAAGGATGAAGCTCGGCTCACAGAAAGAGCAGACGGAATGGCTGGGACAGCATATTCCTCATCGCGTTCGCGCGTGTTTGGCTGGATCGCCAGACCTGTGGAGGTTGTTGAATCAGCAAGCTGCGAATCCGGAAGAAGGATCGAAGAAATATGAATTCTGCCGTGACATGGCCATGTATGAAGGCCGCCACGCCGCAGTAAGGTGGTTGATCGAATTCGTTGGCGTGAGCTCGTGGCCCGACGGGAGGCCGCGTGAATCTGCTGCACGGCGCAATAAAGGCCAAGGTAAGCAGTTCGACGTTGATATCATGCACTTGCCGGGCGGTCGGTATTTTGACCTAGCACACAAAGACGCGAAGTTGCTAGCGGAAGTGTGGCTCGCCAGCACGCAGGCCACAAGTCATCCGACATTTGAAAGCAAACATCCGAGCCTTGCTGGGGGTCGCATTGTGACTGCTGCAAAGGTGGTAATGGATCACATGGCCCGGACAGTTTACGCGACGGCTGGCATGAACGTTATGATTTAAACAACGTGTCCCAACTCTGGTCAAAACAAGACATAGCGGGTCGCTGCGAGTCGCAAATCCTCTGATACGTCGTAAGTAGTCACAGAAAACCAAGTCACCTCGGTGCGTTTAGGGGAAATGGCCGTGCCATTCGTAGCCGTGATCGTTGCCGCTCAAGGGCCCTCCGTCGCTAAAGCTTTGGAGGACCATTCTTCGCGCCGTATTACTACGGCGAAAAATGGTCGGGCTGGTGAGATTCGAACTCACGACCTCTTGCACCCCATGCAAGCGCGCTACCAGGCTACGCTACAGCCCGATGATTCATCGGAAGGGCGAAGAAGACCCATGCCACCGCCCTACGCAAGCCCTTTTCGACCGAAAATCTTCGGACCGAGCTAACCACGGATTACGCAGATGAACACGGATTTAGGAGCAAACCAAAACAAGTTCACCGACAGGTGCTTCCCGCCTCTTTCCGTGCTATATATGGCCAAATGCCGGGATCTTAAAAAGTGCTGCAATCGGACCAAACTGCCTCCATCAAACTGGCCGGTTTTGTCCTCGTAGCTCAGCTGGATAGAGCATCGGTTTTCTAAACCGACGGTCGCGTGTTCGAGTCACGCCGGGGACGCCACCCTTCGCATCTACGGAGCTTCGGGTGTCACGGCCACTCACAGCAGAATGGGCCGTCTTAGGCTCAAAATTTTGGTTTACTCCGTCCGGAGCGTCCTTCAATTAAGCCCTTCCACTTTCGGGGCAGTAGCTCAGTTGATAGAGCGCGTCGTTCGCAACGACGAGGTCGTCGGTTTGATCCCGATCTGCTCCACCACTTTCCTTTCCCACCGGGAAAGCAAAGTGCCCTCCGCATCCTCGGCGAAGGAGGGCATTATCCGCCCAAAACCGGCAGGAACTACGTTTACTGCGGCCGTCCGATCCAAAAAGTCCGCCGGCTTACTCCCTCGCCCAGCGAGACTTAACGTCGTCACCCAATTGGCGCCGAAATTGCTGTTGCAGCCGGCGAGCCCAGGGCAAAAGACAGCCCTCCTCCCTTTAACTTGAAACAGAAACCAACCATGAAAAAGACCACCAAGAAAGCCGCTCCCGCCAAGGCCGCGCCCGCGCCCAAGAGCGCCCCGAAAGCCCTCAAGGCCCCGGCCAAAAAGACCGCCGCGCCCGCCAAGAAGAAGACCGGCGAGCCGCCCGTGACCTTCATCTCCGCCTCCATCGACATCGGCTTCGGCAACCACCTCTTTCTCCGCGGCGAGGGCCCGGGCCTGAGCTGGGACCACGGCGTCGCCATGGATTGCACCGGCGCCGGCCTTTGGACCGCCAGCGTCAAGAACGCGGCCGCCCCGGTCGTCTTCAAGGTGCTGGTGAACGACCTCTCTTGGTCGACCGGCAACGACTTTGTGGTCGAGCCCGGCCAGAGCATCACGGTCACGCCGAGCTTCTGATCCTGCCTGCTTGATCGCGGAAACGCGAAGGAGCGGAAGGACGTAACAGGCCGGGGCCAACCCTCGCCTGTTTTCGCGTTTCAGCCCTTCTGTGCTTCAGCGATTGTCTGGATCCAATCCCATTCAGCGGTCCGGATTGATCGCCAGCAGGGCCGCCCGCACCTCCTCGGCGCTAAGCTTGGAACCGTCGGCGTTTTTCGCGGGCAGCACCGTGCAGCGCATCTTGATCCGGGTGAACGGCCAGGGAATGTAGAACTTGTCCCAGCTGCGCAGGCGCTTGGCCGGGCCGAATTCGGCGCCGATGAGCACCATCGGCGCGTTGTTGCGGCGCGTCACGACCAGCACACCGGGTTCGACCGTGTAGATCGGCCCGCGTGGACCATCCGGCGTGATGCCGATGTCATGGCCCTCGCGCATGACTTCGATCAGGGCCTTGCCGGCCTCGCGCCCGAAATTGCTGCTCGAGCCGCGCACCGGCGTCAGGCCGATCAGGCGGTAGAACGCCGCCAGCCACGCCCCGTCCTTGCTCGCGCTCACCAGACCGAACACCCGCCGCTGGAAACGGTAGCGTCGGAAAATCTCCGCGGAGAGGAACAGCCGGTTGTGCCAGAGGACGATCGCCACCGGCTCGTCCGACTTCGTGAGCCGCGCGAGCGTCTCCGGGTCGGCCTCAAACCGCAGCGTCCGGCCCCAGATCCGCAGCAGCGCGGCCAGCAGCCAGAGCAGCGCCCATTTGGCGCCGCGCACCTCGTTGATGGAAGCTGGATCGGCGGTTTGCAGACCCCCGTTATGCGCGAGGGGCGGGCCGGCCGCCAAGTTAAACTTGCGAAGTCAGCCGTAGCCTTGCGAAGGCTGAAGCCGCAATATCAGAGGTGACGCCGTCAAGTCATGGCATAAGAGTTGTCGTGATGTCGCGCTCCCTGCCCCCCTGCCCCCACCTGCCGCCGGCGCCAGCCGTCATGGATGCCGGCGCGCTCACAGCGCACGGCGATGAACGCGATGCCGGCTTCTACCTGACGGCGCTGACCTATGCCCAGTATCTCTGGCAACGGGGTCATGTCGCCCGCGCCATGCTGAAGGTCGACCGGGCGCTGCTGTCCGACGTCCGCGCTGGTGACCCGGTGCTGCGCGACTGGCCCCTGCCCTACGCGGCCATGGCGTGGTTTCTGCGGCATGCGCCGCCTGATGTCTTCATCGGCAATCCGCGCGTGCATTTCCAGCACCTGGCCGACCGGATGAACGAGCCCCGCCGCGAACAGCGCCGCTGGCGCACCTGGGCCTGCTGGGCGATCTGCCGCGCCGTGCGCCCGGAGTTCCCCGCCGACCCCAAGCACCAGGTGGTCGAGCCCAGCTTAGATCTCATCGCGCAAAAAATCACCACCCACGGTCTGCCCGGCGAGACCGGGCAGTGGCTGACTGTGTTGCAAGATGCTACCGACTAAGACGGCGTTCACCCACCGAATTCGGCATTTACGCATTTCCATTCGGTGGTAGCGTAGAGGAGCCTGATCGCGGCTAATCCCACTCCGCGACCGGACAGGTCTTCATGAAAATCAGCCGAAACCAAGTCCTGGTAACGATTCTTCTGGCGGGGGTGGCCGGCATCGCCGGATACGCCCTTCTAATCAACCCGGATAATCCATTCACCCGGTTGTTCCAACGCAAGATCACCGCCGTGGACACCCGCATCGTGATCGGCCCTTACCCCGTGGAGCGGGATTTCCGACTCCTGCGCTCCAGCCACGTGACCCTGATTGTAACGTTGCTCGACCCGGCGCTGCCATATGAGAAGGCGCTGCTGGAAAAGGAAAGGAAGCTGGCCGCAGCCCACGGGATCCGCGTGGAGAATTTTCCGATGTCGAGCATCCTCGGGCAGAAATTCGGCGGCTATTATGCCGACAGTGCCGCGCGGGCGGCGGCCTTGATCGCGAGCACCGACGAAAAGCTTTACCTCCACTGCTATCTTGGCCTGCACCGGATCCAAGTGGTGCGCGATCTGCTCAATGCCCGCGGCCTGCCCTCGGGCGTCTACACGGTTCGCCGGGCCGAACGGGAAGCCCCCCGCCTGCAGCTCGACGCAGCCGAGTCGGCTTACCAAGGGGGGCGTTACGAGGAGGCCCTGGCGGCGCTGAAACAGATCCCACCGGCAGAGGCCACCACCTCGGCCCAACTGCTGGCGGGCTGGAGCAATTACAAGCTGGGTCGGGCCGAGACCGCGGCCGCCGTCTTTCAGGGTTTGGTGGCCGCGGTGCCGGCCGAAGCCAACATCGGCCTGGGCTACTGTGCCTTGCGCACGGCAGACAACCCCGCCGCCGCGCGGTTTTTCGAAGCGGCCGTGCAAGTGGCACCGGCCAACGCCGAGGCGCTCGGGGGCTTGGGCCTGGCTTATTTTCGGGCAGGTCGATTGCCCGAGGCCGCGCAACGGCTGGAGGAATCTCTCAAACTCGCCCCGGACAACACGGAACTGCGCGAGGTGCTGGCGCGGATCAAGCCGCCGGCGGGTCCGTAAAGGCCACCTAGGACGGAGTTGGCGTGGGGCCGGACTGCCGCGGGCCGAGGCCGACGCGCGTCATCTGCCCCCAGCCCTTTTTTCTCCGCAAAAACTGCCAGATGCCCTCGATCCGCCAGACAAAGTTGAGCTGACGGTAGCCGAAATTCTCCACGACTGCCGCCAGGGCCAGCACAACCATGTCGCGCTTGCGGGTCGTTTTGAAAACCACGAGTTCTGCCATGACGAGGGCCATCATGCTGAGAAATACCCCGTAGAGGGCGACCAGGGAGAAGTAGGCCAGCATGAAGTCGAAACTCAGCAGGTCAAAATACCAAGCTACCGGGATGACCACCAGGCCGGCCAGGTCGAGGAACGGTCCGATGATATCAAAAATCACGAACATGGGCAGCCCGATCATGCCAATCCGGCCGTAACTGGGGCTTAGCAACATGTCGCGGTGCTTCCAGAGCACCTCGCACAAGCCGCGCTGCCAGCGTGTCCGCTGTCGGCGCAGGATTTTCAGGGACTCCGGCGCCTCGGTCCAGCACACCGGATCGGGGACAAAGAGGATGTTATAGGGCTCCTGCTTGTTGCGGAAATGCCGGTGCAGTTTGACAATCACCTCCATGTCTTCTCCCACCGTGCCGTGGGTATAGCCCCCGACCTGCAGCAGGGCACTGCGTTTGAAGAGTCCGAAAGCCCCGGAGATGATGGACACCGTGTTCATCCGGCTGAAGGCCAGCCGGGCAATCAGGAAGGCCCGCATATATTCCACGATCTGGAACAAGGGCACCAGATTGCGCGGCGTTCCCTCGGTTACGACCATGCCGCCGTGGACCTCGCAGCCATTGGCGATGCGAATCGTGCCTCCGACGGCAATGAGGGAGGCCGGCTGCTCGATAAAGGGCCGCACGGCCTTCAGCAACGAATGGTGGTCGAGCAGCGAGTCGGCATCCACACCGCAGACCAGGGGATGCCGGGCGTAGTTCAAGCCGGCATTGAGCGCGTCGGACTTGCCCCCGTTCTCCTTGTCGATGAACAGGAGGTTCGGATAATCGCGCTGCCGGTAGATCCCGCGGATGGTGCGGCACGATGCCGTGTGCGGACGACGCAGGTCGATCCGCTCCAGGCGGAAGGCCCGGATCACGGCCTGGGCCGTGTCGTCGGTCGAACCATCATTGACCACGATGATCTCGTAGCGCGGGTAACGCAGCGTGAGCAGGCACTGGATATTCTCGACGATCGTGCGCTCCTCATTGTGGGCGGGAACCAACAGCGATATCCCCGGGACGGACTTGGCCCCGAACAACCACTCGCCGGGCATGCGGCGCTCGGCCTGCCGGGCACGGCGCAGTTCGAAAAAGGCCAGGACGGTTTGCCCCGTGTAGACGAGGTATTGCAGCGCCGTGGCGCCGAGCATGAACCAGCCCAGCCCCCGGATGGCGGCCGATACGGCTTCGAACCAAGCCTCATAGTCCATACTGCGCCTCCATTTCCCGCTCGCGCAGGACCAGCAGACCCACGTCCTGTTCATCGGCCAAGGTGGCGTGTTTTTCCAGAATTTGCCGGCCGGCCGGCCCAAAGTCATAGAGCGCCTGGGCCGCGGAAAAGCGCACCCACCAATCCTCATCCGCCAAGAGCGCCTGCAGGCGCGGAATTACAGCGGGCTCGCCGGCCTCCGCGGCGCAAGCGCAGGCCGCGCGAATGACCGACGGATTGGCATCGGCCAGACCCTCCTTGACTATTCCACCCACGCGCGGATCACCCAACTCCCGCAATGCGATCCAAGCCGCCGCTCGCATCCGGTCCGAGCGGGACCGGCTGAGTTCCACAAGGGCCTCGTAGGCAGCCAGCACCTGGCTGCGGCCGAGCGCTATGGCGAGCATGCGTTTCCATTCGTCCGGGATGGGCTCCCCCAGCATCCGAATAGCCTCGGGGCGCAAGCGGGCCGGGATCAGGCCGAATATCTCGGCCATCATGAGCGGCGGGTCATCCGGAGAAAAATTGAGATCCTCAAGCAAGGCCCGGAGGGACTCGATCCCATCCTTCCGCAACAATGCCCGGGCCGCAGTGAGCCGGACCGCAAGGTCCGGGTCGCGCAGTGCGCCCCGGAGCGAATCGAGCGCGGCGGGATGGTCATAGTAGCCCAACACGACGCAGGCAGACTGCCGTTCCGCCGCGCGACGGGAACGCAGGGCAACCCGCGCGGTGTCCACAAAGCCGACGCGTTGCATCAGGGCCACCAACCTTTCCTGGTCTTGGCCGGTGATCTGATCCGCCAAGTTCTTCAGCAACCGCAACAGGATGTGTCGCTCCCATAATGGGAGCTGCCGGTAGGTCTCGTCCGGGATCTTCGTGCCAGCGATATCATCCATGATCATGTTGGACAGCCGCTCTTCCGTCCGCACCATGCGCGCTTCTTGGGCGAGCCGGCGGGTGCGCACGAAATAACAGCCCACCCAGACCAAGCCGGCGCTGCCCGCCAGCACCCAAGAGGCCTGGGTGAGCAGGTTGAGCAAGTTCGCCTCAGAAACGTGTAACCAGTCCGGCATGCAGCGTGTTGCGCGCCGGAGACCCGGGCGTCCATTCGTGGGAGACATCGAGCCGCAGACCGAGCGTCGGGGAGAACTCGCGGAAAACCCCCGCAAAGACCGCCCGGTTGCGCACCTCGCGCGTGTAGTCGATGATCGTGACCGAGAGGGATTCCTTGCCGTCCGCATAACCCAGGTTCCAACGCCAGTGGTCGGTGGGATCCCCGTCCAGCCGCACCTGCCAGCCGGTGGTGAAATGACCGTTGAGATTGCGGCTGAGGGTGCCCTTGACCGTCACGGCCAGGTGGTGGTTGGTGTATTGGGTCACGCCGAGCGCCAGGGAATGCGCCGTGCCGGAACCGTAGCGGGACACGCGGTAATCGGCCAGGAGCACCGTCGGCGGCCATTCCTTCGTGCCTTGCCGGAACCGCCACTCCCCGCCCGCCGCCAGCGACCGCCGGGCAAAAAAATCAGCCGCCGGTGTCAGGCTCACGCGCCCATAGCCGGACAGGTTGTCGGTGATCCGCCGGTCGAGACCGAGGGTGAACTGCTGATCATCCAGGTCGAAACGGTGGGCCCAGACCGTGGCGAGGCTGAGGCCGGTCTTCCGATCCAAGGCATAGCGCAGGGCGGCATCCCATCCTTCCCAATCGCTGAGCGGGGAGGAGCCGGAAAATGTGCTGAGCCCCCAGCCCAGGTCCAGCCGCCAGCGCCCGGCCCGGCGCACACTGGCCAGCCGGCGCTGGATGTCCTTGGACGCGGGATCGATCACCAGCGCCCGTTCATAATAAGGCCGGGCCGTGTCGTAGCGTTCCTGAAATCTCTGCACATCGCCACTGCCGATGAGCGCGTCGGTGTCCGCGGGCTTTTCTGTCAGGATGGACTGAAAGACCTCGTCGGCGGCATCGAACTGCCTCTGCCAGAGCAACACCCGGCCGAGCATGTTGCGCGCTTCGAAATTTTTGGGATGCCCGGCCAGGATGTCCCGGATCAACTCCTCGGCCCGGGCTAGCTTCCCCGACCACGCCAACACCCGGGCGCGGGCGAGCCGGAGATCCGAATCGTCCGGCGCGAGCTGGAGTCCGCGCTCCAGCGTGCTGATGGATTCGTTGTAGCGACCGGCCCAGCCGAGCACGGTCCCGAGCTGGTAATAGTGCGCCGGGTTGGCCGGCTCCTGCTCCACCAAGGCTTGATAAAGGCTGATGGCCCGCGGATAGTCCCCCGCCAGCTTCGCGGCATAAGCCTCACCCGCGTCCGCCCCGCGGGCCAGGCCCGCCGCCAGCAGGAGTCCGAGAACCACCAGCCTAGGAATGAGGGGAGGCTTCACGTGCAATGAGTTTCTGGACCCGGATAACCAGTTCATCAGGGCTGAAGGGTTTGACCATGTAATCGGCGGCACCTGCCTCCAGGCAGCGCACCACATCCTCGTCATGGTTTTTACTGGAGAGCATCAACACCGGCACGCCGCCCAGTGCGGGATCGGCCTTGAGTTGACGCAAGGTGGTGTAGCCATCCTTCACGGGCATCATCAGATCCAGGATGATAAGCTTGGGCCGGTCCTTCGTGACCAGGTCCAGAAGCTGTTCCCCGTCCCCGCAGGCCGTTACCCGGTAACCCACCCGGGTCAGCTTGTGGCTGATGAGCAACCGGGTGCCCCGGTCATCCTCCGCCACCGCAATGCCGGGCCCGCCGGGCGCTGCGCGCGGCACGCTGGATTTACTGGACGGCCTGCCAGGAGACATCGACTTACGATGCCACGGCGGCCTCCCGAGTCAATGCCCGCAGCCTCGCCTAAAGCGCCCTCCGGCAGGTATTACCAAACAGCCAGCACCTCATCAGGCCCAAGGGATTGCGGAAAATAAAAACCTCCGCTTTCGGCGGAGGTTTAAAGTGGCGGGATGGACGAGACTCGAACTCGCGACCTTCTGCGTGACAGGCAGACGCTCTAACCAACTGAGCTACCACCCCGGAAAACGGCTAAGAGGCCGAATGCTTTGCAGGCTGTCAAGCGTGCTTTGGAAATGATCGGCACCTCATTTCTGGAAAAATTTCAGGGCGCTTTCCCGGTCCCGGCCGATCTGCAGCCGCAATTCCTCCATGCTGCCGAACTTGCTCTCCGACCGTAGGAAATGAAGCCAGCGCACCGTCAGTTTGTCACCATAAGTGAGCGAGGACGCCTCCAGCAGATGCACTTCCAACAGGGGCTGGGAAGCCTGCCCCACGGTCGGACGCAGCCCGTAGTTGGCCACGCCTTTCAGGGGGTGTTTCTGGGCCGTCTGGACCTCCACGGCATAGACGCCATAGGCCGGCCTGAGTTCGGGCTCCCAGGCCACATTCAGCGTCGGAAACCCGATGGTCCGGCCCAGCTGCCGGCCCCGTTCCACCACCCCCTCGGCAAAATACGAATAACCGAGCAGCGCGTTCGCCTCGGCCACCGCGCCGGCCGCCAGCAGCTCCCGGATGCGCGAGCTGCTGATCGGGGCGCCATTGTGGTTGATCCGCGGGGCGCTGAAGACCGCGAGGCCCACCTTGCGCCCTTCCTCGACCAGCAGCGTGATGTCGCCCGCCCGGTCGCGGCCAAAGCGCCAGTTCTCCCCCACATAAACGGCCGCCAGCTGCGGCAGGTGCCGGCGCAGGAACGCCACGAACTCACGCGCGTCGATCCCGGCAAACTCACGGGAGAAATTCTGCTCGACCAGGAAATCGATGCCCAGGCCGCCCAGGACCCGGCGTTTCGTGGCCGGCGCCATCATGAGCCGCGTGGGCTGGTCCGGCCGGAAGAGCACGCTCGGGTGCGGCCAGAACGTCAGCACCCCGGCCAGCCCGCCGCTGCGGCGGGCCGAGTGGATGGCCGACTCGATCACGGACTGGTGCCCGAGGTGGACGCCGTCGAACATCCCGATGGCCAGGTGCAGGGGCTTCGCCGGCAGCGTCGTCCGCTCGAGGCCGTCGAACTGGAGCAGCGCGCTCACTGGGCCACGCGGGGCGCCGCCTCGTGGACGGGGATCAGGCGCTTCTCGATTTCAGGGAGGGAGAGTTTCTCGATCTCGTCCAGCGGCAGGCACTGGGCGATCTTGAACCGGCCGCTGCCCGTGCGGCGCAGCGCCGACAGGTGGGCGCCGCAGCCGAGCTTCTGCCCGAGGTCGTGCGCGACGGTGCGCACGTAGGTGCCCTTCGTGCAGTGCAGGTCAAAGGTGAGCTTCGGCAGGGCGAACGACAGCAGGTCGAACGCCGTGACGCGGATGAAGCGCGGCTCGCGCTCCACTTCCTCGCCCTTGCGGGCCAGCTGGTAGAGCTTCACGCCGCCGACCTTGATGGCCGAGTGCATCGGGGGCGTCTGGTATTGGTCGCCCATGAAGGTCTTCATGACCTCGCGCACCTTCGCCTCGGTCAGCTCCGGCACGGGGCGCGTCTCCATGACCTCGCCCTCGGCGTCCTGCGAGTCGGTGATGACGCCGAGCGTGGCCTCGCCCTCGTAGCTCTTGTCCACGCTCATCAGGTATTGGGAAATGCGGGTCGCCTTGCCGATGAGCATCACGAGCACGCCGGTCGCCATCGGGTCGAGCGTGCCGGCATGGCCGATCTTCTTCATCTGCAGCTTGCGGCGCAGGCGGTAGACCACGTCGTGCGACGTGAGGCCCTTGGGCTTGTCCACGAGCAACACGCCCTCCATTTCCTTGGGCGGTTGGAGGCTCATTGCGGCTTGGCGTCCATCTCGGCGAGGCGCTGGTTGAGCGCCGCGATCAGCTTGGGATAGAACTCGCCCAGGGTGGCCTGGCAGTTCAGCCCGGCCGCGCTGGCATGTCCGCCGCCGTGAAACTGGGCCGCGAGCGTGTCCATGCGCAGGCCGCCGTGCTTGGCGCGCAGGCTGGCCTTGATGACACCGGGGCGCTCCTCGATGAGCACACCGATCTCCACTCCTTCGACGGAGCGCGCGTAGTCGACCAGGCCCTCGGTGTCCTCCACCGAGGCGCCAATCTCCTCAAAGATCCCGTTGCGCAGCACGCCGATGCAGACCCGGCCGCCGCACTCGAGTTTCAGCGAATTGATGTAATATTGCAGGAGCTTCAGCTTGCCGAAGGACTCGCGCTCGTAGAGCTCCTGCCCGGCCAGCGCCGGCTCGGCCCCACGGGCGACCAGCTCGGCCGCCAGGTGGAAGACCCGCACGGAGGTGGACGCGAAGCGGAACTGCCCGGTGTCGGTCATGATGCCGGTGTAAAGGGCCTGGGCCGTCGTCGGGTCGACCGGCAGGCCGGCGTCGAGGAAGAGGCCCGTCAGCACCTCGGCCGTGGCCGCCGAGGCGGTGTCTACGAAGTTGTGCTTGCCGAAGCCGTGGTTGGAAAGGTGGTGGTCGAAGCAGGCGAACGGCTCCGGATAGAGCTCCTTCATGCGGTCGCCGGCCCGGCCGTGGTCGGCACAGTCGGTGTAAATCGCCAGGCGGCCGTCGTGCTTGATCTCGTCCCGCTGGTAAAACGGCGTGTCGCCGACCAGGAAGCGGATGCGGCGCGGCACCTTGTCGGGGTTGACGCCGATGGCGTCGATGCCCCGGGCGCGCAGGATGCGACACAGCGCCACCTGCGAGCCGATGCAGTCGCCATCCGGCCGCTGGTGGCCGATGACGGCGACGCGTTTGCCCTTCAGCTCCTTGAGCAGGTCGAGGAATTGGGCGGCAAACTGCGGGTAGTGCATCACGACGACTTGGTCTCGCGGTCGATCTCCCCCAGCAGGGTCTCGACGCGCAGGGTGCGCGGGGCGTGGTTGTCGTGCACGAAGGCGAGCAGCGGCACGTGGCGGATGACGACGTTCTTCGCCAGCATCTCGCGGATCTCGTCGCGGTGCTTGACCAGCCACTTGCCGGCCTTGGCCGCTTCGTCGTCCTGGCCCAGCACGGAATAGTAGACCTTGGCCTCGCGCAGGTCACCGGTGATCTCGACGCCCGTGATGGTGATGCCCACGGTCTCGGCGCCGTGCTTCTTGCGCAGGTGCGCGCTGACCTCGCGCTGCAGGAGCTCGTTGACGCGGAGAAGGCGGTTGCTGCTCATGGCGGAACGGGATGGGACCGTAACCGGGTGGTTATGCCAAGCTCAGAGCGAGGCCCGGACTTTCTGGACCTCGAAGCACTCGATCTTGTCGCCCGGCTGGTAGCCGTCGAAGCCGTCGAGGCGGATGCCGCACTCGAGGCCGGCGCGCACCTCGTTGGCGTCGTCCTTGAAGCGGCGCAGGGTGCCGATCTTGCCTTCGTAGACGGATTCCTTGCCCCGGCGGACGCGCGCGGTGATGCCGCGGTTGATCTTGCCCTCGGTGACCAGGCAGCCGGCGACGAAACCCTTGGCGACCGGGAAGACCTGGCGCACCTCGGCGCCGCCGAGCTTGTTTTCCTTGAGGTCCGGATCGAGCAGGTCGGCCATCAGCTCCTTCACGCGGTCGCCGAGCTCGTAGATGATCTCGAAGCTCTCGATCGTGACGCCGTGGTGCTTGGCCAGGGCGGTGACGCCGTTTTCCTGCTTGGTGTTGAAACCGATGATGACGGCCTTGCCCGTGCTGGCCATGAGGACGTCGTTCTTGCTGATGACGCCCACGTCCGCCGCGACGATGTCGAGCGAGACCTTGGTGCTCTTGATACCCTCGAGGACGTTCTTCACGGCCTCGAGCGAGCCGAACACGTCGGACTTGAGGACCACGCGCAGGGTCTTGGCCTGGGTGGCGGCGATGTTGGCGAAGAGGGCGTCGAGGGAGACATCCTTTGGCGCGGCGTCGGAGGTGACGGTGCTCTTCTTGAGCAGGTCCTCCGCCTCCTCGGCGAGACGCTCGGCCTCGCGGGCGTTCTTGGCGGTGATGAACTTGGCGCCGGAATCGGGCGAGCCCGACCAGCCGATGACCCGCACGGGCATGGCCGGCGGGGCCTCCTTGAGGGCCTTGCCCTGGTCGTCGAACATGGCGCGGACCTTGGCGTAGTGCGGGCCGCACACGAGGGCGTCGCCCACGCGGAGCGTGCCGCGCTGCACGATGACGGTGGCGAGCGGGCCGCGGCCCACGTCCACCTGGGACTCGATGACCACGCCGCTGGCCTCGGCCTTCGGGTTGGCCTTCAGCTCCAGCACGTCGGCCTGAAGGAGGATCATGTCGAGCAGCTCGGAAATACCCTGGTTCTTGATGGCGGCGACCGGCACGGTGACGGTCTCCCCACCCCAGTCCTCAGGGGCGATCTGGCGTTCCTGCATCTGCTGCTTCACGCGGTCGAGATTCGCACCCTTCACGTCCATCTTGTTGACGGCGACCATGAGCGCAACCTTGGCGTCCTTGGCGTGCTGCAGGGCCTCGTCGGTCTGCGGCATGAAGCCGTCGTCCGCCGCGACCACGAGGACCGCGATGTCCGTGACGGAGGCGCCGCGGGCGCGCATCTTGGTGAAGGCGGCGTGGCCCGGGGTGTCGAGGAAGGTGATCTTGCGGCCGTTGTGCTCGACCTGGTAGGCGCCGATGTGCTGCGTGATGCCGCCCGCCTCGCCGGCGGCGACGTTGGCCTTGCGGATGGCGTCGAGCAGCGAGGTCTTGCCGTGGTCGACGTGGCCGAGGATGACGACGACCGGGGGCCGCGGGGCGAGGTTCTTGATGTCCTCCTCGCGCGCCTTCTCCTCCTTGTTGATCTTGGCCTTCTCCGGCGTGACCGCCGGGGCCGCGGCCTCGCCGCGGTGCTTGATGTCGAGCAGGAAGCCGTGCTTCTCGGCGACCTTGGTCGCGACGGCCTCGTCGATCGACTGGTTCATCGACGCGAAGATGCTCATCTCCATGAGCTCGGAGATCAGCTTGAACGGCTTGAGACCGAGCGCCACGGCGAACTCGCGGACGATGATGGGCGGCTTGAGATGGATGATCTTGATGCCGCCTTCCTCGGTGACGGTGATGTTGCTCGCCGAGGGGGCGGGCGCGCCCGGGGTCGCGGCCGCGGGCTTGGCAAAGGTCGGCAACGGCGGGGTCTGCGGCGGGCGGGCGGCGGCGACGTTGGCCTTGCGGATGGCGTCGAGCAGCGAGGTCTTGCCGTGGTCGACGTGGCCGAGGATGACGACGACCGGGGGCC
>DASWWD010000012.1:0-240730 GCA_036401015.1 Lacunisphaera sp. | reverse complement strand
CGGCAGTGGACATTGAAGGCTTAGACTTGGCGGGAGCGGGCGTGGGCGCCGGCGGCGGGGCGGCCTTGGCCGCCGGTTTGGCGGCGGGTTTGGGCGCCGCTTTGGCGGGCGCGGCCGGCTTGGTTTTCTTGGTGACGGGAGCGGCGGGTTTCGGGGCGGGCTTCTTTGCCTGAGCTTTGACGGCCGGTTTCTTGGCGGGGGATTTCGTGCTCGTGGGCATAATCGGTTAGTTCGCTTAGGGATTAAGGGCTTCCGCGCAGCGAGGGCAAACCTCTCCGTGCGGCGTGGTGGCGAGGGCAGGGACCCAGCGCCAGCAGCGCGGACAACGGACCAGGCCGGCCTCCTGGGCGTGTCGCGCGGTGATTTCGAGCGACGCGCCGGTGTTTGGTTCCAGCGCGACGTGCGAAACGATGAAAAATTCGGGCAGCGACGCGGCGCAGCGGCCGAGCACGGCGAGAGCCGGGTCGGCGGCGGGGCCGCGGAAGGTCAGGACGGCGTCGAGGGACTTGCCGATGGTGCCGGCCTGGCGGAGCGGTTCGAGGGCCTCGGTGACCTTGGCGCGCACCTTGAACAGCTGGTCGAAATCGGCGGCGAGGGCGGCGTCGGTCCACTCGGCGGGAGCGATGGGCCAGTCCTGCAGGTGCACGGAGTCCTCAGCATATTCCTTACCCGCCTTGCCGAAGCTCCAGGCCTCGTCGGCGGTGAAGGTCAGGACGGGGGCCAGAATGCGGACGAGGGCGTCGAAGATAGCGTGGATGGCGGTCTGCGAGGAGCGGCGGAGCGGGTGGGCGGCGCCGAGCGTGTAGAGCCGGTCCTTCAGGATGTCGTGGTAGGTGGCCGACAGCGTGACGGAGCAGAACTGGTTGCAGAGCTGGTAGACGCGGTGGAACTCGTAGGCGTCGTAGGCCTTCGTGCATTCCTCGATGAGCGTATGCGTCTTGTGCAGCGCCCAGCGGTCGAGCGCGTCCATCTTATCGACCGGCACGGCGTGCTTGGTCGCGTCGAAGTCGAACAGGTTGGAGAGCTGGAAGCGCAGCGTGTTGCGGAAGAGCCGGTAGGCCTCGCCGACGTTCTTGAGGATCTCGTCGTCGACCGGGATGTCGTCGCGGAAATCCTGCGACGCGATCCAGAGGCGGATGACATCGGCGCCGTGCTGGGCGATGTAGGCGTCGGCCGTCTGGGGTTTCTGGTAGGTCGAGCTCTTGGAGATCTTCTGGCGGTTCTTGTCGACGATGAAGCCGTGGGTGAGGACGGCCTTGTAGGGCGCGCCACCCCACGCGATGACGCTGTTCCAAAGGGAGGACTGGAACCAGCCGCGGTGCTGGTCGCTGCCCTCGAGGTAGAGGTCGGCGGGCCAGTGGGTGCCGCCCTGGCCGCGCTTGAGCACGGCGGCCTGGGTGGAGCCGGAGTCGATCCAGACGTCGAGGGTGTCGCGCCCGCAGGTCAGGGACTCGGCCGCCGGCCAGCCGGCGGGGAGCTTTACGCCGGCGAGGATCTCGGCGGGTTTGGCGTCATACCAGAAATTGGTGCCCTTGGTCGCAATCTTGTCGGCGACGGAGCGGACGACACCGGCGTCGAGGTAGGGCGCCTTGTCCGGGCCGTAGAAGGCGATGATCGGCACGCCCCAGGAACGCTGGCGGCTGATGCACCAGTCGGGACGCGACTCGACGGCGCCGCGGATGCGGGCCTCGCCCCAGGCGGGGATCCAGCCCTGATGCTCGGCGATCTTGGTGATTTCCTTGAGGGCAACCTGGCGGTGACCGGCCTTGTCCAAGGACACGAACCACTGGTCGACGGCGCGGAAGATGATCGGGGTCTTGGAGCGCCAGCAATGCGGGTAGCTGTGCGGATACTTGGCCTTGGCGAGCAGCGCGCCGGCGTCGGCGAGTTTCTTCAGGACGCCGAGGTTGGCCGGCGCGGGCTTCTTGGCGGCGAGGTCCTCGACCGTCTCGAGCGTGGTCAGGCCGACGAGGTCGGCGGGCACGCGGCCGTCGTCGAGGTATTTGCCGTCGTCGCCGACCGGGCAGTAGATCTCGAGGCCGTATTTGAGGCCGGTCTGGTAATCCTCCGCACCGTGGCCGGGCGCGGTGTGCACGGCGCCGGTGCCGCTGTCGGTCGTGACGTAGTCGGCGAGCACGACCGGCGAGGCGCGGTCGATGAAGGGATGGCGGGCCTGAAGCTTCTCGAGTTTGGCACCGGGCAACGTCATCACGACGGACGGTTGCGGCTCGATTTTCGCAGCGGAGACGACCGAGCCGAGCAGGGCGGAGGCGACGATGAGGCGCTCGGCGCCGGTGTCGGCGACGGAGTATTCGACCTCGGGGTGCAGCGCGATCGCGAGGTTGGCGGGGATCGTCCAGGGGGTGGTCGTCCAGATGACGAGATAGAGCGGCTTGTCGGTCGGCAGGCCGAACTTCTGCGCCTCGGCGACGGGCACGAGGAACTTCACCCAGATGGCGATGGAGACGTGGTCCTTGTATTCAATCTCCGCCTCGGCCAGCGCGGTCTCGAAGGGGATCGACCAGTAAACCGGCTTCTTGCTGCGGTAGACGAGGCCCTGTTCGACGAAGGCGGCGAAGGTGCGGAGGATGTCGGCCTCGAAGGCCGGGGCCTTGGTCTTGTATTCGTTTTTCCAGTCGGCGAGGACGCCGACACGTTTGAACTGCGCGGTCTGCTTGCCGATCCAGCTCTCGGAGAACTCGTCGCACTTGGCGCGCATCTGCGCGGTGGTGAGGGTAAGGTTCTGCTCCTTGATCTCCTTGCTGACCTTCTGCTCGATGGGCAGGCCGTGGCAGTCCCAGCCCGGCACGTAGGGCGTGCGGAAGCCCTGCATCGACTTGTAGCGGTTGACGATGTCCTTGAGCGTCTTGTTCAGCGCGGTGCCGATGTGGACGTCGCCGTTGGTGAAAGGCGGGCCGTCGTGGAGGACAAAGGCGCCCTTGGGGCTGTTGGCGCGCTTGGCTTGGATCTTATTGTAAAGATCGAGCTTCTCCCAATGGGCCACCCGGCCCGGTTCGCGCTGGGCCAGACCCGCCCGCATGGGGAAATCTGTCTTGGGAAGCAGGAGGGTGTCTTTGAGTTCGGTCGCCATCGGAAATAAGGGGCGGGAAGCTACCTGACCGAAGGGGGGAGTCAAGTGGCGAGAGGGGTATAATTTCCCTCTGTAGCGGCCGGTAGCTGGCGTGCTGGCGCGCCCCGTTGCGCGCAGGCCCGCAGCCTACAGTTTCGAGACGAATTCGCCCGTCTTTCGGGCGGCTTCGGCGCCGGATTTCAGGCAATCCGGCAGCGAAATGCCGTCACGGGCGTTGCTGCCGATGAAGAGGCCGGGGTGCTTGGTCTCGATACGGGTCAGGGGCTCGAGGAAACGCTCGTGCCCGAGGTTATATTGGGGAATGGCCTTGGGCCAGAAGGTGTGGTGCGTGAACACCGGGTCGCCGGTCACGCCGAGCAGGTCGCGCAGGTCCGGGAGCACGCGGGCGAGCAGGGCGGCGGTCTCGAGGCGGCCGGCCTCCGGCTGGCGCATGCCGCCAGCGAACACCGTCAGCGCCACGTGGCCGTCCGGCGCCCGTCCGGCGAAGAGGGACGACGAGAACAGCACGCCGAGGATGCTCCGCTGCTCGCGGGCCGGCACCAGCACGCCAAAACCGTCGAGCGGGTGGGACACCTGGTCGCGCCGGAAGCCGAGGAACAGCGAGCTGACCGGCGGCTGGGGGATGTGATCGAGCGACGCCAGGCTGCGTTCGCCGAGCGTGCTGAAGACCAGCGCGGCGAGCGCGGCGGCCGGCAGGGCCAGCACGACGGCGTCGAACTCGGTGGTCTGCACCGTGTCGGCGCGCGTCCAGATGAGTTTCCACGGCCGGCCCGGGATGAGGCTCGTGACGGTCGCGTCGGTCTGCACGGTGCCGGCCGGCAGGGCGGCGGCGAGGGCGAGGGGGAGGGCCTGGAGCCCCTGTTTAAACGAGATGATCGGGACGACGCCGCTCGGCTCGCCGCGGGCGCGGCGCGAGGCGGCCTGGGCGCGGAAACCGCGGAGCAGCGAACCATGGGAGCGCTCGAGCTGCCAGAGGTTGGGGAAAGAATAGCGGGCGGAGAGTTTTTCCGGGTCGCCGGCGTAGATGCCGCCCACGAACGGGTTCAGCCCGTAGTCCACGATCTCGCGGCCGAAGTGGGAGGCGACGAAGGCGGCGAGGTTCACGTCGGTCGTGCGCACGCGCGGCCGGGAGAAGAGCTCGGCCAGCACGCGCAGCCGGGCGCCGACGGAGAAAAGCGGCGAGGTCAGCAGGCCGGCGGGGGACAGCGGCACCATGACCGGCCGGCCGGCGCGGACGATGAAACGCTTCTTCGCCGCGGGGCTGACAAGCGCCCGCTGGTCGCAGAGGCCAAGCTCGGTGATCAGCGCGGCGACCGTGGCGGTTTCCTGCAGGGAATTGGGCCCGCCCTCGATCAGCCAACCGTCCCGCGCGAGGGAGACGATGGCGCCGCCGACCTGCGGGGCCTTCTCGAAAACCGTGACCCGGTGCCCCGCCTGGTGCAGCCGCCAGGCGGCGGTCAGCCCGGTGAGGCCGCCGCCGACGACCGCGATGGACTTGGGTCCGGCGGGGGGCATTTCAGTTTTTCCAGCGGGTGACGGTATCGACGAGGGCTTCGACGCATTCGATCTTCGCCTGCGGCATGATGCCGTGGCCGAGGTTGAAGATATGACCGTTCGCGCCGCGCATGGTCTCGAGCAAACGCGTCACCTCGTGCCGGACGATCTCCGGCGTGGTGTTCATCAGCACCGGGTCGAGGTTGCCCTGGAGGGCGATGTTGCCCGGCACGAGCTTGCGGACGACGCCGAGGTCCACGGTCCAGTCCACGCCCAGCACGCTGGCGCCGCTGAAGGCCTGGTCGGTGAACTGGGACGGCGTGCCCTTGGCGTAGAGGATGACGGGGAAACCCTTCGGCAGCGCGGCGATGATGTCGCGGATCCAGCGCAGCGACGCGGCCTCGTAGTCCTGCCCGGCGAGGATGCCGCCCCAGGAGTCGAAGATCTGGATGGCGTCGGCCCCGGCGCGGATCTGCATCTGGAAATACTCGATGAGCGCCGCGGTGAGCTTCTCCATCAGGGCGTTGAACAGCGGCCGGTCGGAATAGAAGACGGCCTTGCTGCGCTGGAACTCGTCGGCGCTGCCGCCCTCGAGCATGTAGGTGCCGAGCGTCCACGGTGAGCCGCCGAAGCCGAGGAGGGCCTTCTCGCCCTTCAACTCGGCCTTCACGCGCTCGAGGGCCTTGCCGACATAATCGAGGCGGAACTGGACGCCGACCGGGTCGAGGCGGTCGAGCTGGGCCTTCGTCTCCAGGCGGAAATCCATCTCGATGCCGCCCGCGTCGCGGAACTTGTAGCCCTGGCCGAGGGCCTCGGGGATGACGAGGATGTCGGAGAAGATGATCGCCGCGTCGAGGGCGAAGCGCCGCAGCGGCTGCAGGGTGACCTCGGCGGCCAGCTCGGGCGTGCGCACCATCTCGAGGAAGGAGGACTTGGCCTTGAGCGCGCGATACTCCGGCAGGTAGCGCCCGGCCTGGCGCATGATCCAGACCGGCGGGCGGTCGAGAGGCTGGCAGGCGGCGGCGGCAAGGAAACGTTCGCGGGAAGTCATCAGAAAGGTGAAATTAAGCAGGCTGAGTTAGGAAAGCGGGCAGGAAGGATGTTTGGATGGTGGAAGTTTTCTTAATTCATCCTTCATGATTCTTACTTGGCCCCGGCGGCCCAATCCCTGGGTTTCAGGAAAACGTCATACAGCCGGGCCTCGGGGGTGCCGGGCTCGGGCTTCCAGTCGTAGCGCCAGGCGACGAGGGGCGGGAGGGACATGAGGATGGACTCGGTGCGGCCGCCGCTCTGGAGGCCGAAGATCGTGCCGCGGTCGTAGACGAGGTTGAACTCGACGTAGCGGCCGCGCCGGTAGAGCTGGAAGTCGCGCTCCCGCTCGCCGAAGGGCATGGCCTTGCGGCGCGCCACGATCGGCAGGTAGGCCGGCACGAAGGCGTCGCCCACGCTCCGGAGAAACTTGAAGGCCTCGACGAAGCCCGGGGCGTTGAAGTCGTCGAAGAACAGGCCGCCGATGCCGCGCGGCTCGCCCCGGTGCTTGAGGAAGAAGTAGTCGTCGCACCATTTTTTGAACCGCGGGTAAAGCTCGGGGCCGTGCGGGTCGCACGCGGCCCGCGCGGTGCGGTGCCAGTGGACGGCATCCTCCTCGAAGCCGTAGTAGGGCGTCAGGTCGAAGCCGCCGCCGAACCACCAGACGGCCCGGTCGCCCTCGCCGGCGGTGAAGAAGCGGACGTTGGCGTGGCTGGTCGGGACGTAGGGGTTGTGCGGGTGGATGACCAGCGAGACCCCCATGGCGTGGAAGGGCTTGCCGGCCAGTTCGGGCCGCGTCGCGGTGGCGGAAGGGGGGAGGGACTGGCCGGAGACGTGGGAGAAGCCGACGCCGGCCTTCTCGAAGACGGCGCCGTTGGTCAGCACCCGGGAGCGGCCGCCGCCGCCTTCCGGGCGGGACCAGCGGTCCTCCTTGAACTCGCCGCCGTCGTCCTCCCGCGTCAGGGCGCCGCAGATGTCATCCTGCAGGGCGAGCAGGTAGGAGCTGACGGCGTTGAGGTCGGGTGGCATGGGCGGAAGGCAGGGACGAGATAGTCACAAAGCTACAGAGAAATACACGAAAAAGCTCGGTGCGGGTTGTCCGATTATCGGCGTTTATTGCGGTCCGCGGCGGGCTTATGCCCCTTGACGACTTTGCTAGTGTTCGGGGTCGACAGGGCCGGAAGCCCCGTCTTTTCTCGCCCACCCGCCATGAACTCCGCCGTGCTCACCACCGTCGCCGCCACCGGTTTCACCGTGGCGTTTTTCCATGCGGCGATCCCGACGCACTGGCTGCCGTTCGTGCTGGTGTCGCGGGCGCGGGGCTGGAGCCGGCTCAAGACCCTGGCCGTGGCCGCGCTGGCCGGGCTGGGGCACGTGGCGCTGACGGGCCTGCTCGGGCTCGGCATCGCGTGGTTCGGCTTCCAGCTCGACGAGCAGCTCGGGCGGCTGTTCCCGTGGATCGCGGGCGGCATCCTGCTGGCGATCGGCCTGTATTATTTCTGGCGGCAGTGGCGCGGCGGCGTGGTGCACCACCACGTGCTCGGCGCGCACCACCACCCGAGCGAGCACTGCGGCCACGAGCACGAGCACAGCCACTGGGACGAGGAGCTGAAGGACAGCCGGCTGGTGGAAACCAAGGCCGGCGACTGGGCGGCGATCAGCGGGCTCTTCGTGATGCTGACGCTCTCACCCTGCGAGGGTTTCCTGCCGGTCTACCTGTCCGGCGTGCAGTTCGGCTGGCGCGGCTTCGTGGTGCTCAGCGTGATCCTCGCCGTGGCGACGCTGGGCGGCATGATGATCTTCACGTGGCTGACGCTGATCGGGCTCGAGCGCTTCGAGGTGAAGAATTTCGAGCGCTATGAGGCCGGGCTGCTGGGCGCGTTGTTCACGCTGCTCGGCGGACTGATGGTCGTGCTCGGGCACTGAGGCCGGAGCCCGCGCATGCTCACTCCATGCGGTCGGCCGGCTCGCCGGTCAGGGAGTTCTTCACGACGGTGCCGCCCTTCATGACGAAGCCGACCTGTTCCAGCGCGGTGACATCCGCGAGCGGGTCGCCGGCCACGGCGATGAGGTCGGCGTAATACCCGGGGGCGAGCTGGCCGACCTTGTCCTTCCAGCCGAGCAGGTCGGCGGCGTGCACGGTGGCGGACTGGATCGCCTGCATCGGCGTCATGCCCCACTTGACCATGTGGAAGAACTGTTTGCCGTTCCACCCGTGCGGATAGACGCCGGAGTCGGTGCCGTAGGCGATCTTCGCGCCGGCCTTGACGGCCTTCGCGAAGTTCTCGCGCTGGGTGCGGCCGACGAGGCGTTCCTTTTCCAGGATCTTCTCCGGGTAGCCCATGCGGCCGAACTCGGCCAGGATGTAGTCGTCGTTGTAGATGTCGAAGACCAGCCAGGTGCCGTGCTCCTTGGCGAGGGCGATGCCCTCGTCGTCGATGAAGCTGCAGTGCTCGACGGAGGCGACCCCCGCGCGGATGGCGCGCTTGATGCCCTCGGCGCCGTGGGCGTGGGCGGCGACCTTGCGGCCCCACATCGCGGCCTCGTCGACCGCGGCCTTCATCTCCTCGGGGGAATATTGCGGCCCCCCGACGGACTCCTCCTCGGAAAGCACGCCGGCCGTGGCCATGATCTTGATGAGGTCGGCGCCCTGCTTGATGTTTTCCCGGACCTTCTTGCGGATCTCGTCGACGCCGTCGGCGATGCCGTTGATGTCACCCTCGAAACGGAGGTAGGGCGACATGCCGTTGAGGTCGGCGTGTCCGCCGGTGGCACCGAGGCCCGGACCGCTGGCGAGGATGCGCGGGCCGGGAATCTTGCCGGCCTCGATGGCGCGGCGGAGGGCGAAGTCGATGTAGTTGCCGGCGCCGACGTTGCGGATCGTCGTGAAGCCGGCCTCGAGCGTGCGCCGGGCATAAAGGTGCGCGGTGACGGCCTCGTCGATCGGGCTCTTGCGGAAAAGGTCCTCGTAGAAGTCCTCCGGCTGGCCGGTGACGTGCGTGTGGCAGTCGATCAGGCCGGGCAGGAGGGTGGCGTTGCCCAGGTCGATGACCCGCGCGCTGGTGCCGGCGGGCACGATCGTGGCGAGGTCGGCCGCGGCGACGACGGCCTTCACGCGGTCGCCTTGGATCACCACCGCCTGGTCGGGCAGGACGCGGCCGGTGACCGGTTCGACGAGGCGCGCGGCCTTGACGACGACGAGCGGGAGGACCTTGGTTTCAACGGCGGCCGGCGGGGCGGCGAACAGGCCCGCGGCGAGACCCGCGGCCAGGAGCAGTGCGGTGACAGGGGAGAAACGCATGCCAACACACTGCGGGCCGGCACCGGCCAGACAAAGCTAAAGTCACGAGACGCCCGTCCGGCGGGACAGAAGGCACTTGCGACCCGGCGATCGGCGGATAGGTTCGCGGCAGCCGGTTAACCCATACCCCTGGAGTTCATCCCATGAAAACCATCGTGCGTTATTTTTCGGCTGCGACTGTTTTGGGCGCGGCCTTGATCCTGGCGGGTTGCACCACGCCGACGGCCCGGGGGCCGCGGGTGGAGTCGGTGGCGGAATTCACCGTCGTGGAGAGTTCCACCGAGAAGGAGCTGACGCCGGCGCAGCTTGCCGAGCTGCGGCAGGCGGTCCTCAACTACCTGCACAGCGAGGGCCTGGACAGCCACCGGCTGTATTTCGTGAAAGTCACCTTTCCGCAGGCGAATCCCGGCGACGAGCCCCAGTGGGCGGTCGTGCGTATCGGCAATCCACCGGCGCAGACCTACACGGTGCTCGCCGCCTATCCCGGCCGCGACGACTACTATCCCTACGACTATTACCGCTACGGCAGCTACAACCCGGCCTATTCCGGATTTTCGCGGTGGGGATATTACGATCCCTTTGACTACAACTACGGCGGTTACTCGCGTCCGGTGCCGCCACGGGACCAGGGCAAGCCGCACCAGCCCGACGGCAAGCCCGGCCATCCACCCGGCACACGCACGCGCTGGAACAATACCCCGCGCACCGATGCCGACCAGCCGCGGGCCAACGCCTATCCGCCGCGCACCGCCAACCCCGAGCGCTGGGCCCGGGAGCGGTCGGAGAATCGCGGCGGTTACACCCGCTCCGAGCCGGGCAACAACAATTCCGGCGGGCGTTCCTACAGCCCGCCTCCGGAAAGCTCCTATTCGTCGCCTTCCCGTTCCGACCCCAGCCCGGGCCGGGTGGAATCATCCAACGCGGGCATCCAGCAGGCGACCTCCACCGAGAAGGAGAAGTGACCGACGCGGGGCCTACCTGGGCCCCGGCGAAGCCTTTTTTCCGCCGGCTTTTTTCCGTCGGGAATTCTTTTCGGCGGTGCGGCGCTTCCTGGGGGCCGGCACGATGCCGATCCGCGGATCGCGCCGGCGGGCCAGCGCGACAAGGCGCGTGGCGCTGCGCTCAAAGCGGTCGGCGGTTTCCGGCAGGTAGAGCCACTTCGGCAGGATCGGGTGGGGTGTGAGTTCGGGAAACTCCGCCTGCAGCGCGGCATGGCGGGCGTGATCGGTGCTCACCAGCATTCCGCGCCACGGCTCCTCGCCGGCGCAGAAGCAGCACATCAATTTGCCGTCGAGATAGACGGCCTTGGCGCCGAACATGGTGCGGAGCACAAAGCCCGGCTCGGTTTCCAGCGGCTCCCACAGCCACTGGTGGCGGTGCACGGGCCGGGCCCGGCCGAGGGTTTTTTCAAACTGCGGCCGCATGGGGGCGGGGACTCAGCGGATGTTCGTGAGCAAATCGGCCAGCGCTTCCGGCTGGCGCCAGTTCACGACGTGGTCGCCTTCCATGATGATGACCGGCCAGCCGCGGGCCTTCGCGCGGACCGACGCGGCATAAAAATCATCGTCCTCGGGTTTCTTGCCCTTCTCGACGGTGAGGATGTAGGTGGCGGGGACCTTGGCCGCGGCCGCCTGGTTCTTGAGCACAATCCGGTCGGTGGTGGTTTTGGCGGGGTGCGGCACGTCCTTCGGGAAGGGCTTGTCGGGCGTCACCCAGCTGGGGACAAAAAAACCATCCTTCAGCATCGAGTCGATTCTCGCGCCCGATCCCGGGTTGCGCAGGCTCATCAGGCTCTCGCCGTCGTTGGGCACGAAGGCATCTAGGTAGACCAGCCGGGCGATGCGTTCCGGGATGCGGTCGGCGACGCCCGTGATGACCATGCCACCGTAGCTGTGACCGAGCAAGATGACGTCGTGCAGGTCCTCGAAGAGGATGAAGTTCACGATGTCGGTGATGTGGTCGTCGAGTCCGATGTTGGGCGTCGCCAGGTGGTAGTGTTCGCCCAGGCCGGGCAGCGACGGGCGGTAGACCTTCCAGCCCCGGGCCTCGAGGATCGGCGCGACCTTCTTCATCTGCCAACCACCGGCCCAGGCGCCGTGGACGCTGACCAGGACGGGCGCCTTGGCCGCCGGCTCCGCGGCGGGCAGGATGACAACACAGACCAGACCGAGCAGGACGAGCAGCAGGCGGGCTTTCATGCCGGACAATCTGCCTGAACCGGCCGCCCGGTCAACCCGGGCGGTGTGACATATCAGGCCCGCGGCTTGGTCGGGGCCCGGGCCGGCTTATTACTTGAAGATGGGGATTCATGTTGTCTGCATGCCCGAGATGCCGGGCCCCCGCTATTTCCGTCATGTCTGAGGCACGCGCGATGACGCCGGGCCGGTCGCCGGTTGCGCGCTGGGCATTCATCCTGATCGCGATCCTGCCGTTCCAACTCGGCCTCTGGCGCCACCTGACGGTCGGCGGGGAGGAAGCAACGGGGTTTCTGGGCTACGACGCGCCTTATTATGCGGCCAACGGCCGGGAGACATTCGAGCGGGGCAACGGCTTTGCCCACCCGAATCCCTACGATCCGGATCCGGCCGCGCCGGTGATTTATTTCCACTGGCTGACCTGGTGGTTCGGTTTTGGCATCAAGGTGCTGCATTGCGACCCCGGCGTTTTCTATGTCGTCACTGGACTGGTCGCGGCCCTGCTGGGCGGCTGGCTGACGTTGCGCCTGGTGGAGGTGGTGCTGCCGGATCCGCGCGGGCGAAGTCTGCTCTTCCTGCTCACGATGTGGGGCGGCGGGGCGCTGTGCCTGGGCGCGGTCGGTTACAGCTTGGGAACGGGCCGGCCGGCTTTCGAAGACCTTTTCATCATCGATTATCCCGCCGGCTGGTGGTTTGCGAACTGGGGGCGCAATTTCGTGTTGCCCACGGAATCGGTCTACCACGCGCTCACGGCCCTGCTCTGGCTCGGGGTGCTGCGGGGGCGCTGGGGCATGGCGCTGGGCGGTGCCGCCGCCCTGGCGGCCACGCATCCCTTCAGCGGGGCGCAGCACCTGGCCATCCTCGGCGCTTGGACGGGCTATCTGGCCCTCCGCGACCGGACGGCGGCCGCGCTGGGGCGGGCCGCGCTGGTCGGGCTGATGCTCGCGCTGTTCGCGGCCTATTATTTCTGGTTTCTGAACCTTTACCCGACCCACCGGCAGCTGCAGGAGGGATGGGCGAATGCCTGGCCGACCTCGCTGCCGTTTCTGCTGCTGGCCACCGGTCCGGTCGCCGCGCTGGCGGTCTGGCGGCTCAAGGCCCGGCAATGGCGGCTGGATGACCGCGAGCGGTTCCTGCTTGTGGCGGGATGCCTCACCGTCGGGCTCATGAAGCACGACTGGTTCATTTCCCCCCACCAGCCCATCCACTTTGGGCGGGGTTACAACTGGCTGCCGTTCTGGCTCATCGCGCTGCCGCAGATCCAGACGGCGGCCTTGGCGCTGGCCGGCGCCGCCCGGCGCTGGCTGGCGCGCGGTTTCATGGCGGTGGCGGTGGCGTTATGCTTGTTCGACAACGCGGCCTTCCTCGGCCGGACCTGGACCGACGGGGAGCAGGGCAACCACCTGATCGAGCCGGCGCTGCGCGAGATGTTTGCTTGGATGGATGCCGCGCGCCTGGACGGTGTGCTGCTGTGCGCCGATTCCCGGCTGAGCTACCTTTCCGCCACCTACACGGGCGTGCGACCCTACATCGGACATCTGGCCAATACGCCCGGCGTCCGCTTGCGCTGGCAGGAGATAACCGGCTGGCAGCGGCGGGGTGAAATCTGGGCGGGGTTTGACCGGATCGACTACATCCTCATCCGGCCTGGCGACCAGCCGGCGTTGCCGGCCGGGGAATCCTGGCGGGAACTTCACCGGAACGACGGCTTCATTCTGCTCGGTCGTGCCCGCTGAACGGCGCACCGCCGGGCGTCACTTGGTCTGTTCCAGCGGCAGCGCGTGCAGCTTCAGCTCCGGGTTTTTCTCCTGGAAATAGCGCATCGTCCACTCGTTCGGGAAGAGCACGACGGGGTTCTCGAACTTGTCGGCGCCGAAGCTGACGCCGGTGGCGACGATGAGGCGCGAGGGATCCTTGAGCAGCGGGTGCGGCTCGACCCAGCGGAGCATCGTCCAGGGCGCGGGCGCCAGGCGCGACTCGGCGCCGTATTCGCTCTGGAGGCGCCATTGCACGACCTCGAACTGCAGCGGGCCGACGGCGGCGAGCAGCGTGGCGCCGGACGGCGCGCTCTTGGCGGTGAAGGACTGGACGACGCCCTCCTGCAGGAGCTGCTCGAGGCCGGCGCGGTATTTCTTGGAGTCGCCGGTGTTCGGGTTGGAGATGTAGCTGAAGACCTCGGAGGGGAAACGAGGGATCTCGTCGTAGCAGATCGTGCGGTCCTGCGTGAGCGTGTCGCCGATGCCGAACTCGCTGTGGCCGACGAGACCGATGACATCGCCCGGCCAGGCCTCGTCCACGGTCTCGCGCTCGCGGCCGAAGAGCTTGTGAGAGGACGAGAGGCGGACGGACTTGCCGGTGCGCTGGTGGGTGACGACCATGTCGCGCTCAAACTTGCCCGAGCAGACGCGGCAGAACGCGATGCGGTCGCGGTGCTTGGCGTCCATGTTGGCCTGGATCTTGAAGATGAAGCCCGAGAACTTCGGGTCGTCGACCGGCACCTCGCGGGCGGTGGTCGGCTGGGGGAAACCCGGCACGGTGATGCTGACGGACTTGCGCGGCGCCGGCGGCACGGAGTCCTTGAGAAAGCCGTCGAGCAGCAACTGGATGCCGAAATTGTTGACCGCGGAACCGAAATACACGGGGGTCTGCTGGCCGGCCTGCACGGCTTTCAGGTCGAAGGGGTGGCCGGCGCCGTCGAGCATCTCGAGCTGCTCCTTCACCTCGTTGAAGGTGTAGTCGTCGAGCTTGCCGCGCACGGCGTCGTCGTCGAGCGAGGTGACGTTGACCGGCGCCTGGAACTTGCCGCCCGGGACGCGCTCGAAGAGGTGGACCTCCTTGGCGCGGCGGTCGAACACACCCTTGAAGGACGGGCCGTTGCCGAGGGGCCAGATGACGGGCGACGACTGCAGGCCGAGGACGTTCTCGAGTTCGTCGAGGAGGTCGATCGGGCTGCGCGTGGGCCGGTCGCACTTGTTCATGAACGTGAAGATCGGCACGCCGCGGCGGCGGCAGACCTCGAAGAGCTTGCGGGTCTGGGTCTCCACGCCCTTGGCGGCGTCGATGACCATGAGGGCGGCGTCCACGGCGGTGAGCACGCGGTAGGTGTCCTCGGAGAAATCCTTGTGGCCGGGGGTGTCGAGCAGGTTGACGGCGCAGCCGTGGTAGTCGAACTGGAGGACGGTGGAGCTGATCGAGATGCCGCGTTGTTTCTCGAGCTCCATCCAGTCGGAGGCGGTGGCGCGCTGGTTCTTGCGGTCCTTGACGGCGCCGGCGAGGTGGATGGCGTTGCCGTAGAGCAGGAACTTCTCGGTCAGGGTCGTCTTGCCCGCATCGGGGTGCGAGATGATCGCAAAGGTGCGGCGGCGGGCGATTTCCTGGGCGGGCGTGGACATGAAGGGGGTCACGCAAAGCCCCAAAGGCACGGAGGGAAAGCCTTTTCTGAAGACAGGATCGGGCGCGGAGGCCGCCGGACGTTTTTTACACTACGGGGTTTCCGTAGACCAGGTTACGGTGCCGGCCGGATGGCGGGGGACGGGAAACAAGGCTAGGGTAAGGCAACCTCCTCCTCCCATGCTTGTCGTTTCCATCATCCTTGGCTTTGCCGTTCTGGCGCTCGGTCTGCTGACGCTGCTGGACCGTTACGAGACCGCGGTGGACAAGGCCCACGCGGACCGCCGGGCCAACAAGACGCCCAAGCTGGTCTATTACGACGCCTTCCCGGACCGCCGCCCGGCATCCGCCGACACGCCGTCGCGCGAGTAACCTGACCGGCGCAACGCCGTCGCCTGATTTTGAGCTTCTAAGCCCGGGCAATCCCCCGGAGAGTCGGGGCATGTCCGTCAGCCTCAAGCTCAAGCCCAATGCCACCTCCCGCGTGCTCACGGGTCATCCGTGGGTGTTTGCCAACGAGTGCGAGGCGCTGCTGCCCGCCGCCCACGACGGTGAGGTGGTGGAATGCCGCGACCGCACCGGGCGGTTCCTCGGCACCGGCATCTACAACAGCAAGTCCCAGATCGTGTGGCGGCGGCTGAGCCGGGACCGCGTCACGCTCGACGAGGCCTACCTGCGCGCGGCGCTGGAGAAGGCCCTGGCGCGGCGGACCGGGCTGGGCGACTTCAAGCGTCTCGTCTGGTCGGAGTCCGACGATCTGCCGGGCGTGGTGGCGGACCAGTTTGGCGACACGCTCGTCGTGCAGGTCCAGACGCTCGCGATGGAGAAACGCAGCGCGGTGCTCGGCGACCTGCTGGCGGGCCTGACCGGGGCGAAGGAGATCATTTTCCGCAACGACGCCAACATCCGCAAGCTCGAGGGCCTGCCCCTCGGCGTGCACACGCGCTCGGGCGCGGCCTGGGCGCCGCGCTGGGTGGGGATCGACGGCTTCGACTACTGGCTCGACCTGCAGGGCGGGCAGAAGACCGGGTTCTACCTCGATCAGCGCCAGCAGCACGCCGTCGTGGCGAAACACGCCGCCGGCCGGCGCGTGCTGGATGCGTTCTGCAACCAGGGATCGTTCGCGCTGCATTGCGCCCGGGCCGGGGCGGCGAGCGTGCTCGGGCTCGACAGCGCCTTTGACGCGGTCGGGCAGGCGAAGAAGAACGCCGACCGCAACGGGTTGAAGGCCGAGTTCACCGGGGCGAATGTCTTCGACTGGTTCACCGCGCAGCGCGACGCCGCGCCGGCGTGGGACCTGATCATCCTCGACCCGCCGCCCTTCGCGAAGTCGAAGTCGGCGCTCGAGGGCGCGCTCCGCGGCTACAAGGAGCTCAACCTGCGCGCCATGAAGTCACTCACCCCCGGCGGCGTGCTGGCGACCTACACCTGCTCGCACCACATGCAGGACGCGCAGCTGCGCGAGGTGCTGGCCGAGGCCGCGGCGGACGCGAAGAAGCGGGTGCACGTGCTGGAATACTGCCACCAGCCGGCCGACCATCCGGTGCTGGTGACGATGCCGGAGAGCGAATACCTGCGCGGGTATATTTTGCGGGTGGAGTGAGCCGCGCTGGAGGGTCGGCCTCCCGGCCGACCGCGGCCGGTCAGGAGACCGGCCCTGCATCAACCAATCCCGGTGACGCCTTCAGCGCTGCTTGGCGGCGTCGTCCAGGTTCCGGCGCGTGGTGCGGAGGCTGACCAGCTCCTTTTCGATCATGGCCTGGTCCTCCTCGGTGCGGGGAAACTTGAGGCGCTCGAGCAGGTTGCGCTCGCTCTCGAGCAGGTTCACGCGCGAGGCGGCGACGGCGGCCATGTGCGAGGCGGAGTTGCCGCCGAAGATGGCGGCGGCGGTCGAGACCTTGTCGCTGTTGAGCGACTTGTCGAGGTCGGTGGACTTCAGCTTCTTCTTCTCGCGGGCAATCTGCTTGTCGATTTTCTTCAGCTCGTTGTCGATCTGCTTGATGCGGGCCGAGGTGACCTCGACCTTGGGGAGCGCCAGCACCTCCTGGTCCGCCGGGGTGGTCTCGGCGGCCGGGGCCGGCTCCTTTTTCGGCGCGGCCTTGGCGGGTTCCGTCTTGGCGGTGTCGGCCGCGGAAAGCGAAAGGGCCAGGCTGGCGGCCAGCAGGAGGGACGTGTGGCGAAGGAAGGAAGCGTGGTTCACGGGAGGGAGGGGAGGGAAGGGTGGCGGGTCAGGAGACAGACCTTTGCCGGCGGCGCGGGTTTCGCCAATAGAAAAGGCCGGACCTTGCGGCCCGGCCTTTCCCGGTGTGTGTGTTGGCGAAGCTTGGTGTCAGGTCGGCTTCGTAGGCTGTGGTGATAGCAGGCGACGGGCCGCGGGCAAGCCTTAGATGCGGCCGCCGTAGATGGCGCTGGCCCCCAGCTCTTCCTCGATCCGGAGGAGCTGGTTGTATTTGGCGACGCGGTCGGTGCGGGAGGCCGAGCCGGTCTTGATCTGGCCCGCGTTCGTCGCGACGGCGATGTCGGCGATCGTGACGTCCTCCGTCTCGCCCGAGCGGTGCGAGATGATGGTCGTGTATTTGTTCTTCTGCGCGAGCTCGATGGAGTCGAGGGTCTCGGTGAGGGAGCCGATCTGGTTGACCTTGACGAGGATCGAGTTGGCGGTGCCGGTCGCGATGCCCTTCTTGAGGAACTCGACGTTGGTGACGAAGAGATCGTCGCCGACGAGCTGCACCTTCTGGCCGATGGCGTCGGTGAGCTTCTTCCACGTGGCCCAGTCATTCTCGGCGCAGCCGTCCTCGATCGAGACGATCGGGTATTTGGCGCAGAGGTCCTTGTAGTAGCTGACGAACTGGTCGCCCGTGAAGGAGCGCTTGTCGGATTTCTTGAAGACGTAGGTCTTGGACTCCTTGACGTAGAACTCGGAGGAGGCGACGTCGAGGGCGAGGAAGATGTCCTTGCCGAGCTTGTAGCCGGCACCCTTCACGGCCTCGGCGATGGCGTCGAGGGCGTCGGTGGTGGAGGCGAGGTTCGGGGCGAAGCCGCCCTCGTCGCCGACGGCGGTCTGCAGGCCCTTGGCCTTGAGGACCTTTTTGAGGGAATGGAAGACCTCGGCGCCGGCGCGGAGGGCCTCGGCGAAGGTGTCGAAGTTCTTCGGCACGATCATGAATTCCTGGAAGTCGATCGGGGCGTCGGAGTGCGCCCCGCCGTTCATGATGTTCATGAGCGGCACGGGCAGGACCTTGGCGTTGGGGCCGCCGAGATACTTGTAGAGCGGGACGCCGGACGCGGCGGCGGCGGCCTTGGCGGTGGCGAGGGAGACGCCGAGGATGGCGTTGGCGCCGAGCTTCGACTTGGTGGCGGTGCCGTCGAGCTTGAGCATGGCGCGGTCGACGCCGAGCTGGTCGAAGGCGTCGAAGCCGAGGAGGGCGGGGGCGATCTTGCCCTTCACGTTGGCGACGGCCTTGAGGGTGCCCTTGCCGCCGTAGCGGTTCTTGTCCCCGTCGCGGAGCTCGATGGCCTCGTGCTCGCCGGTGGAGGCGCCCGAGGGCACGGCGGCGCGGCCGAAGGCGCCGCTGGCGAGCTTGACGTCGACCTCGACGGTGGGATTGCCGCGGGAATCGATGATTTCGCGCGCGGTGATGGCGGTGATGGTGGTGTTCATGCGGTAAAGAGGTGGAAGGGAGAGCTGAGGCACCTTTCGTGCCAGTGACAACCCGGGGCTGTGTCACAACCGGCCGGCGCGGTCTAGCCGAAAGGCGGGCGCGAGACGCCGAGGCGGTAGAGCAGCTTGTCCAAGGCGCTGGGCGGCTTGGGGATGAACTCCTCGGGCAGCTGGCTGGCGTGACCGTAGCGGATGGCGGCGCCGATGGGCGTGCCGCCATTGTAATTGCGGATGAGCAGCGTGGCGCGGTTCAGGAACTCGCGCGGGATGTCCTTGAGGTGGCCCTCGACGGCGGCGGCGTGCAGCGGCGTGTCGCCAAAATCGTTGCGGCTGATGAGCAGGTCGACGGTCAGGCGTTCGCGGGGAATCTGGCCGAGGAAACCGGACTCGGCCGCCGCGTGGATGGGCGTGTGGCCGGATTTGCTGGGGAGCACCAGGTTGTCATGGGTCAGGACCTCGGGCGGAAGCTGGTCGAGGTGGCCGGCGATGGCGGCGGCATGCAGGCAGGTGTCGTGGTTCGAGGTCTTGGTGAGCAGGTTCTCGGCCGTGAGCTGGGCGCGGGGCACCTGGTCGAGGTGGCCGTTGAAGACGGCGACGTGCAGCACGGTCTCGCCGCTGATGTTGGCGGTGGTGAGGGCCTCGCGGGTCAGGAAAGGGGCGGGAAAGCGGTCGAGCGTGCCGTGTTCGGCCGCCTCGTGCAGGAGCGTGTTGCCGGTGTCGGTCTTGGTCAGGACCAGCTCGGTGGTGAGCAGGCCGGCCGGCAGCTGGTCGAGCGCGCCGCCGCACGCCGCCTGGTGGAGCGGGGTGTAACCGCTGTTGGAGCGGATCAGGAGGTTCTCGCGCGTGAGGAGCGCGGGCGGGATCTGGTCGAGGTGGGCGTGGCGGGCCGCCAGGTGGAGCGCGGTGTAGCCCGCGTCGTTTTTGCGGAGCAGGTTCTCCGGCGTGAGGAGGGTCGCGGGCACCTGGCCGAGGTGGCCGTATTTGGCGGCGATGTGCAGCGGGGTGTTGCCCGAGGCGTTCGGCCTGGTCAGGGCCTCGGCGGTCAATGCCGCGGGCGGCAGGGTGCGGAGGCTGCCATCACGCGCAGCAGCGTAGAAATCGGGATTGTCCATGCCAGTGCCTGCCAAAAAAATACGACGTCTCCGGGCACGCAAACCTAAACCGGACGGGGCGCCGGCCCCCGCGGTTTGAGTTTGCCAAGCCGGGGCGGCGAAGCACCCTTGGAGCTGTGTCGACCGCCCCTAACACCGAACCGACCGCGACCAAACCCAAGCTGGGTGCGGTGCTGCTGATCGATGACGAAAAACCGCTGATCGAGCTCTTCGCCGAGGCGCTTTCGCCGCATTTCGAGTGCGTGCTGGCCACCAGCACGCGCGAGGCCGGCTACATCCTGCACAAGAAGGCGTTCAAGGTCGTCGTGTGCGACCACCTGATGCCCGGCGGCAACGGCCTCAGCTTCCTCGTCGACGCCCGGGAGGAATACCCGGACATGCAGCGCGTGCTCGTCACCGGCTACATGAAGCCCGAGATGCTGCTGCGCAGCGTCAACGAGGCCGCGCTCTACCGCTACCTGCTCAAGCCGGTGTCCCTGCCCGAGCTGGTCAAGACGGTGATGGAAGCCGCGAAGCTCCACGACCAGACGGTCGCGGCGCGGACGGCCTAATCGTAGCGCCGGCGCAGGTTGCTCGGCAGCAGGCCGAGTTCCTCGCGGTATTTGGCGACGGTGCGGCGGGCGATCTTGAGCCCCTTGGCCTCCAGCAGGCCCACGATTTCCTGGTCGCTCAGCGGCTTGCCCGGATCCTCGCCGGCGATGATGTCGGCGATCATCTCCTTCACGCTGGTGTTGGCGACGGACTCGCCGGCGTCCGACTGGTAGCCGGAGGTGAAGAAATACTTCATCTCGAAGACGCCGTGCGGGGTCTTGATGTATTTGTTGGCCAGCGCGCGGCTGACGGTCGTCTCGTGCACGCCGATGATGTCGGCGATCTGAGTCATCGTGAGCGGCTTCAGCTTGGCGACGCCCTCGGCGAAGAATTCGCCCTGGTGCTTGATGATCTCGCGGGTGATGCGCTCGATGGTGCGCTGGCGCTGCTCGATGGCGTTGATGATGAACTTGCCCGAGCGGAGCTTCTCGCGGAGGTAGTCGCTCTCCTGCTTGCTCAGCCGGCCCTTCGCGATGAGGTCCTTGTAGGTGTTGCTGAGCCGGAGGCGCGGGATGTAGTCATTGTTGAGGATGATCTTCCACTCGCCGCCGTCCTCCTCGACGGTGACGTCGGGCACGACGACGCGGTTGGCGTCGTCGGCGAAGCGCCGGCCGGGCGCCGGGTCGAGCGTGCCGATCTCCTCGATGGCCTCCTGGATGACGTCGGGCGCGAGGCCGGTCTTGCGGGCGAGGTCGGGGATGCGACGGCGGACGAGCAGCTCGAAATGGTCGCGGATGATGCGCGCGGCCACGGATTTCTCGCGGCCCTTCTGTGCGAGCTGGATGAGCAGGCAGCCGGAGAGGGTCTCGGCGCCGATGCCGGCGGGCTCGAAGGTCTGCAGCAGCTTCGCCGCCTCCTGCATGGTGGCCAGGGGCAGGTTCGCGAGCAGGGCGAGGTCGGAGAGGGTGGACGTGAGGTAGCCGCGGTCGTCGAGGCTGCCGACGAGGAAGCGCAGGGCCGCGAGCACGTCCGGCGCGCAGTCGGACAGCTCGGCCTGGCCCATGAGGTGCTCCTGCAGCGAGGTCTCGGTGGTCAGCGAGTCGAAGAAATGCTGGCGGCGCTCATCCTCCTCGCTCGAGGTCTGGCGCACGCCGCCGGTGTCGGACATGTGGTCCTTCCAGTCCTGGCCGATCTTCTCGAGCACCTGGAAGTCCTTGGAAAAATCCAGCTGCTCGCGCGGGTCGCTTTCGGGCGCGTCGCCCTGGTCGCCGCTCGCGGCCTCCTTGTCGAGGCTCACGTCGTCCATCGGCAGCTCCTCGAGCGTCGGGTTGGACTGCAGCTCTTCCTGGACCGTGGCGCGGAGATCGAGGGCCGCGACCTGGAGGATCTTGAGCGACTGCCGCATCTGCGGCGCCAGCACAAGCTGCTGCGTCTGCCTCTGGTGGAAGCCTTGGTTGAGTCCGGGGCCGCTCATGGGCGCAAGGGGTTACCTCTGGCTTTCGAGCGTGGACACGCGGGGTAGGGCGGAGGTCGGGACGGCGGGGGTTGAACCGGATTTGGCGGGCGGGAAGACTTCGGCGAGGTAGACGGCCAGCTTCTCGTTGGTCGGGCCGTAGCGGTCGCTGTAGAGATACATCTCCAGGTCGGTGAGCATCTCGAAGGCGGACTGGTAGCGTTTCTCGCGGTCGCGCTCGAGGGCCTTGTGCAGGATGGCCTCCAGCTTGGGGTCGATGTCGGCGCGCAGGGTGCTGAACTGCGGGATGGGCAGCGTCAGGATGTTGCGGCGGGACTCGACGCGGGTGGCGCCGCGGAAGATGTTTTTGCCGAGCAGGATCTCGGTCAGGACGATGCCTAGCGGGAAAAGGTCGGAGCGGCCGTCGGTCACGGCGTAGCTGGCGCCCTCGGGGGACAGATACTCGTCCTTGCCCGGGATCACCTTGCCCTCCTCATTATACATCAGGTCCAGCGCCTTCGCGATGCCGAAGTCCGTGAGCTTCACGTCGCCCTCGATGGCGAGCATGACGTTCTTCGGGTTGACGTCGCGGTGGACGATGCCGAGGAGGCGGCCGTCGGCGTCGCGCTTGGTGTGGGCGTAGCTGAGGCCGCGGCAGACGCGGGAGGCGATGAAGACGGCCATGTCGACCGGCACCTGCTTGCCCAGTTCGATGTGGCGGTCGATGAATTGCTCCAGGTTCACGCCCCGGACGAATTCCATCGTCATGAAATACTGCCCGCCGATCTGGCCGAGGTGGTAGGTCTGGACGATGTTGGTGTGGATGAGGTCGGCCACCAGGCGGGCCTCGCCGATGAAATTTTTCTGGAATTCGGGGATGCTGGAATACTCCTCGCGAATGAGCTTGATGGCGACGACCTTGCGGAAATTGCCCGTGCCCTTCTGGATGGCCTCGTAGACGAGGCCCATGCCGCCCTCGGCAAGCTTGTTGGTCAGCTCGTATTGCAGTTCGTTGAAGATGTGCTTCAGCGCTTGTGTGGCCACGTGCTGACAAAAACCGCCGGTCCGGTGTGTGGCAAGAACTCATGCGCTAAATTTGCACGGTTCCTGCTTGCTGCGGGTCGCGGATCGGAAGGGCCGGTTGACAGACCGGGTGCGCCGCCTAGGTTGCGCGCATGATCACCCTTTCGAACCGCGCCGCCCGCCAGGTGCAGGCCATGCGCGCCGCGCAGCCCGACCCGACGAGACAACTCCGCGTCTTCGTGGAGAGCGGCGGCTGCTCGGGTTTTGAATACGGCATGTCCTTCGACGCGGCCAAGCCGGATGACCAGGTTTTCGAGAGCGAGGGCGTGCAGGTGCTGGTCGATCCGACGAGCCTGGCCTACCTCAACGGCTGCAGCATCGATTTTGACGACGGGCTTCACGGCAAGGGTTTCGAGATCAAGAATCCCAATGCCCAGAGCACCTGCGGCTGCGGGAAGTCATTCAACTGACGCGCGGTCCTTGTAGGTGGCGTGCTTGCACGCCATGTTGCGCCCAGCGCGCAACCTACACCCGCGCTTCGTGCAGCGCGACGATGCCGAAGGTCAGCGGCGTGGCGTGCACGGCGCTGAAACCGGCGCGGAGAATTTCCGCGGAAATCCCGGCCCGGTCCGGAAACAGCTCGATTGAGCCGCACAGGTATTCGTAGGCCGACTTGTCGCCGGTCACGACCCCGGCCACCACCGGCAGCACGAACTTCAGGTAGGCGTAGTAGAACGGCCGGAACCAGAAATAGGGCTGCGAGAACTCCAGCACGAACAACCGGCCGCCGGGCCGGAGCACGCGCCGCATCTCGGACAGGGCCTTGTGCCGGTCGGCCATGTTGCGCAGGCCGAAGGAAATCGTGACCGCATCATAGGACCGGTCGGGCAGGGGCAGGGCCATGCCGTCACCTTGCCGGAACTCGATTTCGGTCCAACGAGGGCTGCCGGAGCGTTTTTTTACAGCTTCATCAAGCATCGGCTGGCAGAAATCCATGCCGGTTAAGGAGGTGCCGGCGGGCAGGCCGTCCGCCAGGGCAAAAGCCACGTCCCCGCTGCCCGTGGCGAGGTCCAGGACGGCGCCCGGGTGGGCGTCGTGGACGACCCGGACGAGGCGCTGCCGCCACCAATAGTCCACCCCCCCGCTCAGGAGGTGGTTGGCGATGTCATAACGCCCCGCAATGCGGGCAAACATGCTGTTTACGGCCTTGGGATCGGGCATGGTTAGGCCCTAGGCTTTGTGCGGCTTTGCGGTTGACGCAAGCACAGGGTAGTGAATTATTTGCGGTTGTAAGAAACACGATAACCGAAATTTCAACCCACGCCCCGCCATGTCGACCAACCTGACCAAACGTGAGATCGTCCTGGAAATCTACGAGAAGACTGGCTTCCCGCAGAAACAAATCCAGGACACGGTGCAAATGACGCTCGATATTGTCATGGATGCACTTGCAGCCGGCCGCAACGTCGAGCTCCGCAACTTCGGCGTGCTCGAAGTGCAGGTCCGCAAGGCCCGCGTGGGCCGTAACCCGAACAAACCCGAGACCGAGGTCGTCATCCCGGAGCGTGCCGTGGTGAAGTTCAAGTCGGGCAAGATTCTCAAGCAGAAGATCAAGCAGCTCAGCCTCGAGAAATTGCGCAGCAACCCGCCGCCTCCGGCCTCGGCCTGAGCGCGCGTCCAGTCGCAGCGAGGCATGGCCGGCTTTCAGTCGCTTCCGGGCTTCCGGGATTTCTATCCGGAAGACTTCTCCCGCCGTCAGCACATCTTCCGTAACTGGCGTTCGGCGGCCACGGGCTTTGGCTTTCAGGAATACGACGCGCCCGTCCTGGAGCCGCTCGAACTCTACAAGACCAAGTCAGGCGACGAGATAGAGGCCCAGCTCTTCAGTTTCACCGACAAGGGTGGGCGCGAGGTTTCCCTGCGGCCCGAGATGACGCCGACCGTCTGCCGCATGGTCGGCGAGAAGGCCGGCGCGCTGAAGCGCCCGATCAAGTGGTTCAGCATCGCCGAGTTCTATCGCTACGAGCGCGCCCAGAAGGGGCGGTTGCGCGCCTTCCACCAGTTTAATGCTGATATCTTCGGCGAGGCCGGCCCGGAGGCCGAGATCGAGCTCATCGCCCTGCTCATCCAGTGTCTGGCCGGCTTCGGCCTGACCAAAGACGACTTTTATGTGCGCCTGAGCGACCGCGACTTGTGGTTCTTCTACCTGGAGGCGCTGGGCTTCAACGATGCGCAGGCGCGCAGCGTGCTGACGGCCATCGACCGCTACGAGAAGGCCGGCGACGACGCCTTCAAGGTCTACACCGAGGCGCACGGGGCGATGCCCGCCGACCAAAAGGACAAGGTGCTTGGCTTCCTGAAGATCAAGAGCCTGCCGGAACTCGAAGCCGTCCTCGCGACCTTCAATTCCGAAAAACTCGCCGCCCGTCTCGCCGACTGGCGCAAGGTGCTGGCCGGCGTCTCGGCCATGGGCCTGGCTGATTTCATCGCGGTCGACCTCAGTGTCGTGCGCGGCCTGGCCTATTACACGGGGTTTGTCTTCGAGGCCTTCGACCGCAAGGGCGACCTCCGCGCGCTGGCCGGCGGCGGGCGCTACAACGATCTCATCAAGAAACTCGGCTACGCCGACCTGCCGGCGGTGGGTTTCGCCATCGGCGACGTGACCACCGGGCTGCTCATCGAGCAGCGCGGGCTGGCCCCGGTCCACGGGAACGCGCCGCAGGTCTACGTCGTCATCGGCGGCGAGGCGGAGCGCCGGGCGGCCTTTGCCGACATCCAGGCGCTGCGCGCGGCCGGCCTCCGGGTCGAGTATCCCTTCAAGGACCTCGCCTTCGGCAAGCAGTTCAAGGCCGCCTCCGAGTCCGGCGCCAAGCTCGCCCTGATCTACGGTGGCGACGAACTGGCCAAGGGCGTCGTCAAGCTCCGCGACCTCGCCGACCGCGCCGAGCGCGAGATCCCGCGCGACCAGGTGGTGACGCTCGTGCGCGACCTGCTGAGTCACTGAGCTCATGGCCCATTATTCCGGGCGTAATCCAGACAAAAGCACGATGCCTGAGGCTCTCGCAGTTGGTGGCCGTCTCCTGATTCTCCTGGCCATCGCCTACGTCCTGCTGGCCGTGGGCGCGCATTTCCTGTCGCTCGCGATGATTTTCCCGCGGCCGCCGGTGAAATACGAGCTGGGCCCGGACTACGTGCAGCTGACCGCGCCCGACGGCGTGAAGCTCGCCGCCCGGCACTGGGCGAACCCGAAGGCAAAATACACCCTGCTTTACCTGCACGGCAATTACGAGGACCTGGGCAGCCTGAACGACTACCTGCCGCAGTTCGTGGCCGAGGGCTACGCGGTCTTTGCGCTCGACTACCGGCGCTACGGCCGCAGCGAGGGCGCCCCGACCGAGGCGAACGTCACCGCCGACGCGGCCCTGGCCTATGATTATCTGCGCACCACGCTGGGCGTGCCGGCGGACCGCATCATCATCTTCGGTTACTCGCTGGGCGGCGGCCCGGGGGTCGAGCTCGCCCGGCAACGGCCGGCGGCCGGGCTCGTGCTGCAGGGCGCCTTTGTCAGCGCCTACCGGGTCATGACGGTCGTGCCGGTCTTCCCGGGCGACAAATTCGTTAACATTGCCAAGGTGCCGGAGCTGAAGCTGCCGGTGCTGGTCATCCACGGCACGGCGGACAACACGGTGCCGTTCTGGCATGGCGAGAAACTCTACGAGGCAATCACGGCCCGGAAGCAGAAGCTCTTCGTCGAGGGCGGGCCGCACACGGGCCTGGGCGACTTCACGGGTCCGCGCTACTGGGACGAGCTTCGGAAGTTCACGGAATCGCTGTAAACAATCGCGGAAACGCGGAAGAGCTGAATCGCGGAAGGGACTGGATGGATTTCGTGCTTCCGCTCCTTCGCGTTTCCGCGATTTCTATTTCGTTTCGCCCACCAGCGGCTGCGTCCAGGCGCATTCGACCTCGCCGGCCACGCCGGGGTTGGACTTTTCCTTGGAGGAAATGACCTTGGCGCGCACGTAGATCTCGTCGCCGGTCAGGGTGTAGGTCGCGCTGGGGCCCTTGACCTCGGCCAGGATCGCGCCGACGTCCTTGCTGTAGCGGCGGTGCGGGAGCGTCTTGCTGCCGGGCGCCGGCCCGAGGAGCCGGCTGGCGGGATCATAGCCGCGGCGCGTGCCGATGAACTGCGTCGTGTAGGTGACGCCCGGCTCGGCCTGGATTTCCAAGGCCAGGGTCCGGCCCGAGCGGGTGACCTCCGTGAGCGTCACGCCCGAGCTGGCGTAGAAATCACCGGCTTCCATCGCCCGGATGATGGACTCCGGGGTCAGGTGCGTCGCGCGAACCATGATCCAGCCGCGGAACGGGTTGCTTTTGCCGGGCATGAACTGGTCGTAGTCGTGGGCGTCGTCGGAGCCGATGCCATACATCACCTCCGATTTCAATTCGGCCAGGCGGCGGGTTAGGACCACGTCCCAGATTTCGTCGGTGCTCAGGCGGGTGGCATCGCCGCCGTTGTGCACGAGGGGATGTCCGCTGTAGATCTCGAAGAACCGTTCCCCGTGGACCTGCATCAGCTCCTCGGCGGTGACGCCCCAGATGTAGTTGGGATGGTTGAGGTGGACCAGCATGGGCTGGCCGGTCTGCGACTGTTGCGCGAGCACGGCGTCCACGGCGCGCTGCATGATCTCCAACGCGTTGTCGGCCGTGACGGGCACGACCCGGGTGACCGGGTTCGTGTGGTTCAGGTGCACCGGTCCGCCGCGTTCCGGCTCGGTGGCGGTGGCCGGGCGGGTCCATTTCGAGGTGATCTCGGCGCTGGGAATCAGCAGGAAGCGTCCGGGCTCCTCCACCAGGGTGCGGTATTCGGCGAGGGGCTTGAGGCGCACCTGCTTTTTCCCAGCTTGCTCGCGCCGCTCGACCCAGGCGGGGCCGAAGCGCGCGAGGTAACGGTCCAGCACGGCGCCGCCGCCCGGTTGGACCACGGTGCCGGCCACGACGGCCGGCGGCTTCAGCTCCAGCCAGCGCGTGCCCTCGGCGAGCACGTTGTGGTCGGAGATCGCGAGGAAATGGTAGCCGGCCGCCTTGTAGCGGTCGGCGATCATCTCGGGGTAGTCCTTGCCGTCGCTCCAGAGCGAATGCGTGTGCAGGTTGCCCTTGAACCAGCGCGGGGCCGGTTCGGCCGCGCCGGCCGACGTCAGGCCTGAGACCAGCACGGCGAGGAGAAGGCGGGGTGACATGGTGTGGGGGTTTCGTTCTGGTGGGGGCCGTTGCCCTCAACGGCCCTCCGCTGGGCGCTTGCGGGCAAGCGCCCCTACCAACTCAAGCCAGATCGGCCGGGCCGAAGGCGCCGGGGAGCAGCGCGTCGATCGAGACGTCAACTTCCTGGCGGCCGGCGCAGGTCGAGATGACGCGGGCGGTCGGGCCAAATTCGTAGATGACCTGCCGGCAGGCGCCGCAGGGCGCGGTGGCGGTCTTGGTCGGGGTGTAGACGACGACACAGGCCAGCTTGAGCTTCTTCTCGCCGGCGGCCACGGCGCTGAAGATGGCGGTGCGCTCGGCGCAATTGGTCAGGCCGTAGGAGGCGTTCTCGACGTTGCAGCCTGAGTAGATCTTTCCCGTCGAGGTCAGGATCGCGGCGCCGACGGTGAACTTGGAGTAGGGGGCGTAGGCCCGTCCGGCCGCGGTCCTGGCCGCGGCCTTGAGCTTCCGGAGTTGGGTGGGGGTGGCCATCAGAGACCGAATTCCTGCTTCACCTCGGCGAACTTCTCAATCGCAAAGGCGAGATCCTCGCGGCTGTGGGCGGCGGACACCTGGGTGCGGATGCGGGCCAGGCCCTGCGGCACGACCGGATAGAAAAAGCCGATGACGTAGACGCCCTTCTCCAGCATGCGGGCGGCGACCTTCTGCGACAACGCGGCGTCGCCGAGCATGACCGGCACGATGGGATGGGTGCCGGGGCGGATCGTGAGGCCGGCCTTGGTCAGGCCTTCGCGGAAGAACTTCGTGTTGGCCTCGAGCTTGTCGCGCAGCTCCGTCGAGCGGCTGAGCATCTCCAGGCACTTGATCGACGCGGCGGCGACGCTCGGGGCGATGGTGTTGGAGAAAAGGTAGGGGCGGGAACGCTGGCGCAGCAGGTCGATGATCTCCTTCCGGCCGCTGGTGTAGCCGCCGGTGGCGCCGCCGAGGGCCTTGCCGAGCGTGCCGGTGAAGACGTCGACCCGGCCCATCACGCCGCAATGCTCATGCGTGCCGCGGCCGGTCCTGCCCATGAAGCCGACGGAGTGGCTGTCGTCGACCATGACGAGCGCGTTGTATTTGTCCGCGAGGTCGCAGATGCCCTGCAGGTTGGCGATGTAGCCGTCCATCGAGAACACGCCGTCGGTGGCGATGAGCTTGAAGCGCGCCTGGGCGTCGTCGGCCTCCTTCAGCTTCGCCTCGAGGTCCTCGAGGTTGTTGTTCTTGTAGCGGTAGCGCTGGGCCTTGCAGAGACGCACGCCGTCGATGATCGAGGCGTGGTTCAACTCGTCGGAGATCACGGCGTCCTCCGCGCCGAGCAGGGTCTCGAACAGGCCGCCGTTGGCGTCGAAGCAGGACGAGTAGAGGATGGTGTCGTCGGTGCCGAGGAACTTGGACAAGGCGGCCTCGAGGTCCTTGTGGATCTGCTGGGTGCCGCAGATGAAGCGCACGGAGGCGAGGCCGTAGCCCCAGCGGTCGAGCGACGCGCGGGCGGCGGCGATGAGCTCGGGGTGGTCGGCGAGGCCGAGGTAGTTGTTCGCGCAGAAATTGAGCACCTTCTGTCCGGAGGCCACGGCGATGTGCGCCGTCTGGTGCGTGGTGATGACGCGCTCGCGCTTGTAGAGGCCGGCGGCCTCGATCTCAGCGAGGGTCTTCTTCAGGTGGGCGGTGTAGGCGGAATTCATGATTGGATTAACCACAGAGGCACAGAGACACGGAGAAGACGAGCGGTTCGAACTTTGTGTCTTCGTGTCTTTGTGGTGAAACTTACTCCCAGTTCAGGACAATTTTGCCGCTCTTGCCGGCGCCCATGAGCTCGAAGCCTTCCTGGAAATTGTCGACGGGCATCCGGTGCGTGATCACCGGCGTGATGTCCATGCCACCTTGCACTAGCGCGGTCATCTTATACCAGGTCTCGAACATTTCGCGGCCGTAAATGCCCTTCAGGTGCAGCATCTTGAAGACGATCTTGTTCCAGTCGACCTGGGCCTCGCCCGGGTGCACGCCGAGCAGCGCGATGCGGCCGCCCATGATCATGTTGTCGATCATCTGGTTCAGGGCGGCGGAACTGCCGGACATCTCCAGACCGACGTCGAAGCCCTCGGTCATGCCGAGCTCCTTGTGCCAGACATCGCTCAGGTTTTCCCGGGCGACGTTGACCGTGCGGGTGGGGCCGAATTTCTTCGCGAGATCGAGGCGGCCGTCGTTGATGTCGGTGATGACGACCTTGCGCGCGCCGGCGTGCTTGGCGACGGCGATGGCCATGCAGCCGATGGGGCCGGCGCCGGTGATGAGGACGTCCTCGCCGACCATGTCGAACGAGAGGGTCGTGTGCACGGCGTTGCCGAGCGGGTCGAAGCAGGAGACGACGTCGAGGTCCATGCCGGCCGGCACCTTCCAGACGTTGCTGGCGGGGATGGAGACGTAGTCGGCGAACGCGCCGTCGCGGTTCACGCCGACGCCGACGGTGTTGGGGCAGAGGTGGCGGCGGCCGGCGAGGCAGTTGCGGCAGTGCCCGCAGACGATGTGGCCTTCGCCGGTGACGATCTGGCCCTTGGTGAAGCCGGTGACGCCGTTGCCCACGTCCTCGACGGTGCCGACGTATTCATGGCCGATGACCAGCGGCGGCTTGATCGTGCGCGCGGCCCACTTGTCCCACTTGTTGATGTGCACGTCGGTGCCGCAGATGGAGGTCTTCTTGATCTTGATGAGCACATCGTTGACGCCCGGGCGGGGGACCGGGACCGTGGTCATGATCAGGCCGGGGCCGGCGGTGGGCTTGACGATGGCGCGCATGGTGGTGGGCATAGGGAAAGCGATAAGCGTTAGGCTCCAAGCTGTAAGCAAGCTGACGCCGGACACAACCCCGCAGGCATACGTCTTTAAGCTTAAAGCTTACTGCTTGCCGCTTATTACTTGGGCTACGCTCAACCCAGCCACCAGGTGGCCAGGCCGAGGAACAGGCCCATGCTCGCCACGTCGGTCGCCGTGGTCAGGAAGATGCTCGAGGCCGTCGCGGGGTCGAAGCCGAGTTTCTTCAGCGTGACGGGGACCAGCACGCCGGAGAGGCCGCTGAGGAAGCAGCTGCCGGTCATGGCGACCACGACGATGGTGCTCAGCACGAGCGGCGATTCGGGGGTGTGCTTCACGGTGGCGTAAACGAACATGCCGATGCCCGCGCTCAGGCCGACCAGGGCGCCGTTGGCCAGGCCCAGCAGGCCTTCCTTGAAGACGTGACGCCGTGCATCGCCGGGCTTGAGCTCGCCCAGCGTCAGGCCGCGCAGCGCCACCGCCATCGCCTGGCAGCCGGTGTTGCCCGACTGGCCCGCGAGCACGGGCAGGAACACCGCCAGCACGACGATCCGCTCGATCGTGCCCTCGAAGAATCCGACGACCGCGGCGGCGACAAAGGCGGTGAGCAGGTTGAACTGCAGCCACGGGTGGCGGAACTTCAAGCTGCGGCGGAACGGCGTGCTCATGCGTTCCTCCTTCTCGACACCGACCATGGTGCCGGCCTGGGCGCTGATCTCGATCGCCTGTTGCTCGAAGATCCGGGAGCCGCGCACGATGCCGATGAGCACGCCCTTGCCGTCGCACACGGGGTAGGAGGGGTAGTGCTTGTTCACCGTCAGGCGCATGGCCTCCATCAGGTCCATCTCCGGCCGGAGCGAGAAAGGCTGCCGCAGCATGAAATCCTCCAGCTTGTCCGTCTTCTGGTGCAGCAGCAGGTCGCGCATCGTCACCACCCCGAGCAGGGCGCCGGCGGCGTCGGTGATGTAGCCGTAGGTGAACAGGCGGTTGGTCGCCAGCTCCCGGATCTGCTCGGTGGCCTCGCCGACGCTGAGATGGGGCGGGAAGACCGCGATGGGTTGCTCCATCAACCGGCCGATACTGTCCTGCTCATAAGTCTCGGCCGGGGCGAAGGGGGCTGCGCTGGAGAGCATGCGGGAGGAATTTCCCGGCGATTAAGGGGAATTCTCAGCCGCTGTCGAGCGAACGCCACAGATACCAGCTCGCGACCGACCGGTAGGGCTGCCACCGGCGGGCATGCTTGATGATCGCCTCCGGGGTCGGGTCCTTGCGCTTGCGGTAGAGCCGCTTGAATCCCAGCCGGATGGCGAAATCCCCCGTGGGCATCACGTCGGGCCGGCCGAGGTAGAAGATCAGCAGCATGTGCACCGTCCACGGCCCGATGCCGCGCACCTCGGTCAGACGGGCGACGAGCTCCTCGTCGGCGAGGCGGCGCGCGTCCTGCAGGGACGGCACGGTGCCTTCGCGGCATTTCAGGGACAGGTCGCGCACAGCGAGCAGCTTGTTGCCGGACAACCCGGCCCCGCGCAGCGCGGCATCGGTGGCCTTGGTCAGCGCCTCGGGGGTGGGGCCGCCGTGCCGGTCCAGCTCAGCCAGCACGCGGCCATGGATCGTGGCGGCGGCCTTGCCGTGCAGCTGCTGGTAGACGATGGAGCGCAGCATCGCCTCGAACAGGCTGTCGGCCGCCTTCATTTCCATGGCAAAGGGTCCGATCCGGTCGATCAGCGCGCCGAGCTCGGCATCACTCGCGCGCAGGTGCGCAAGGGCGTCGGCCGGATCGAATTGGTAGCGGGGAGGCATAGGCGGGTGATTGTTCAATGTTCATTTTTCACCGTTCAATTTTCATGTCAGGCAAAGCCGATGACCAATGAACATTGAAAAATGAAAATTGAACAATGCCGCCGGGTCGCCGGCGGCTATTCCGACAAAAGCTCCGCGCCTTCGAGGGCGAGCAGGCGGGTCTTGGTGCGGACGCCGCCGGGGGCCGAGAAGCCGGTCATCTTGTCGCCGGCGGACACCACGCGGTGGCAGGGCACGAGGAGCGGCCAGGGATTGGTCGCCAACGCCACGCCGACGGCGCGCGCCGCCTCGTTACCGAGGGCCATCAGCTTCGCGATCTCGCCGTAACTCTTCTTGTAGCCGGGCTTGATGGCCTGGGCCTGTCGGTAGACGGCCTCTTGAAAATCCGTCACACGCGACCAGTCGAGCACCGTGCCGGAAAAATCCTGCAGTTTCCCCTCGAGGTGCTGCTGCACGCGGTCGATCACGCCCTGCACCCAGTCGGGCGGTGGCTCGGTGGCGAGCAGGCTGCGGGCCTTGCGGGCGAGGTGCTGTTCCGTGAGGGCGTCGGTCTCCTCGGGGAGCTGGAAGCCGGTCAGGCCGGTGTCGTTCCACGCAATGCCGCAGGTGCCGAAGCGGGTCGGGAAAAGCACGTGGGGCATGGACGCGACTATGGGAGCGGCAAGCATGACGGCAAGCAGTCAGCGACAGCCGGACCGGCCAAGGGCGTTAATCAGGCAAGCTATTCCCGGGGATCTGGGATCTGAAATCTCAAATCTGAGATTTTGAGGCCAACGGCCTCAATTCTCCCCGATGTAGCGGCGGAAGAACTCCTCGTAGCGCACGAGCGTGTCGAGGCGCTGCTTGGGTTCGCCGCTGCGGCTGAGCTCGTGGGTGGCGCGCGGGTAGCGCACGTATTCCACGTCCCGGCCGAGCTGCTTCAGGCTCTTGTAGAGGACCTGGCTCTGGATGACGCCGGTGCGGAAATCCACGTCGCCGTGCTGGATGAGCAGCGGGGTCTTGATGTTGTCGACGTAGGTCAGGGGCGAGTCGAAGTTGAGCAGGGCGCGCACCTCGGGCTGCCAGGGATAGCCGCCCCAGTAGAGCGGCACGAGGAACCACGCGTTGCCCTCGCCGTAGAAGGTGGCGAGGTCGTAGACGCCGCGCTGGGTGACGGCGGCCTTGAAGCGGTGGTCGTGGCCGACGATCCACGTCGTGAGGTAGCCGCCGTAGGAACCGCCGGTCAGCACCTGGCGGTTCGCGTCGACGTAGGGCTCCTTGGCGATGAACGACGCCGCGGCGAGCACGTCGCTCGCCGGGCCGACGCCCCAGTCCTTGAAGTTGGCGCGCTGGAAATCCTTGCCGTAGCCGCCCGAGCCGCGCGGGTTGGCGAACATCACGACGTAACCACGCGCGGCGTAGAACTGGAACTCGTGCCACATGCTCTGCTCGCCCGGGCCCCACATCGCGGTCGGGCCGCCGTGGATCTGCACGAGCAACGGGTATTTTTTCGCGGGGTCGAAGTTCGCGGGCTTGATCGTCCAGTAATCGACCGTGATGCCGTCGGCCTGCACCAACCGATGGCCGGTGTAGCCGCTGAGCTGCTTGTCCTTCAGCCAGGCGGCGTTGTGGTTGGTGAGCGGACGGGCGATCTTGCCCTCGCGGGTGCCGGTGTAGAGTTCCGCGGGATTGCCGGGGTTGGTCACGACCTGCACCAGCACGTCCTTGCCGATGGCGTAATCGCGGATGCCCCAGTCAACCTGATGGGTGAGTCTTTGCGTGTCACCGTGAGCCAACGGAATCCGGTAAAGCGGGAAGCGTCCGCGGTCGGCGGCGGTGAACAGGATGAACTTGCCGTCTGGCGACCACTTCAGGCCGCTGGCGCTGCGGTCGAGGTCGGCCGTGAGCACCTTCGGCGTGCCGCCCGCGGCGGGGACCACGGCCACCATCACCTGTTCGAAGCTGAACTCGCCGCCGGTCCGCACCGTGTAGGCGATCCACTGGCCGTCAGGCGAGGGCAGTGGGCTGTCGTAATTGCAGCCGGGCTCCTCAAGCAGCACCTTGGCGGCGCCGGTCGCGACATCGATTGTGTAGAGGCTGCTGAGGCGGTCGCGGTCGGGGTGGGCCTTCAGGTCGCGCGGGCCGGTGCAGACGATGCCCTTGCCGTCGGCCAGCCACTCGGCGCCGGCAAAACCCTCGTAACCGAGGTTGATCGCCGCGGGCTCGGCGCCGTCGGTGGCGGCGACGGTGTAGAAACGGCTGTAGGTCGGCTCCACCGCGAGATCACCCTCGGCGAGGAAGTTCAGGCGGTTCATGACGCGCGGGTTGCCGTCGGCCTCGTTCTGCGCGAGCCAGTCGCGGATCTCCTGGAGCGAGCCGTCCGGATTCGCAGCCGGCTTTTTCGCCTCCTTCGATTTATCGCCCCAGTTGGCGGTGTCGTTCCACGCGCGTTTGGATTTCTCCTGGCTCCAGGCGGGGGCGGACTCCTTCTCCGCCTTCTCGAGGGCGGCGCGGACCTGGGCGTGGGTGAGGGAGGTGGTGAAGAGGATCGTCGAGCCGTCGGGCGACCAGCGCGGGCTGCCGGCGCCGGTGTCGAGCTTGGTCAGCGGCAGGGCCTCGCCGCCGGTCAGCGCCAGGACATAAATCTGCGGCTTTTCCTTCTCCACGCTGCGGACAAAGGCGATGCGGGTGCCGTCGGGCGACCAGACCGGGCTGGAGTTGCGGGCGGAACCGAAGGTGAGCGGGCGCGCCGGGGTCTGGCCGTCGGTGGCGGCGAGCCACAGCTGGGTCTGGTATTGCCAGTCGTCCTTCATGCCCGGTTTGGTCTCAATCGAGCGGACGACATAAACGACGTATTTGCCGTCGGGGGAGAGGGCCGGGGTCTCGAGCTGCTTGATGTTGAGCAGGTCGGAGGCGGTGATGAGGGATTTCGGAGCGGCCGGGGCGGCATCGGCCCCGCGGAGGACAGGAGCAACGGCCAGGCACAGGGAAAGGAGGATCAACAGGGGACGGGGCATGGCCGGAAAAGTGAGAGTGAAAGCGAAAGTGGGCGAACCAAAAGAAGGGGAAAGGCAGAGACCTGAGACCTGAAACCTGAGACCTGAAGGGACAGAGATCAGAGGACGGAAGGGAAAAGATCATGGGTTATGGGTTAGGGGTTATGGGCTCTCAGGAAGCCGAAGCCTATGACCCATCACCAATCACCCATGACCGGATCAATTGCCCGGACCCTTCGCGTCTTCGCGCCTTCGCGTGAAACCATGACTTGATCCGTGCCATCCGTGGCTAAAAATCCTCAGGTTTCAGCTTTCAGGTTTCAGCTTTCTGCCTCGGTTGCCCTCAGCTTTCAGCTTTCAAGTTTCAGGTTTCCCCCTTTCCCTTCCCCCATGCCGCAGAACCGCTTCTACAACGCCTTCGACCTGCAGGAGTGGGGCACCGCCCGGAAGACCGACTATCGCAGCCCCTTCCAGATCGACCGCGACCGGATCATCCACGCGCATGCCTTCCGCAAGCTCCAGTCGAAGACCCAGGTCTTCCTCAGCGGCGAATACGATTTCTACCGCACCCGGCTCACGCACACGATGGAGGTCGCGCAGATCGGCCGGTCCATCTGCCACTACCTCCGCAGCCGCGGCGACCCGCTGACGGACGACTTCTACATCGATTCCGACCTCGTCGAGGCCAGCAGCCTGGCGCACGACATGGGGCACCCGCCCTTCGGCCACTCCGGCGAGCGGACGCTGCAGGAGCTGATGAAGCGCCGCGGCGGCTTCGAGGGCAACGCGCAGACCCTGCACCTGCTCTGCGAGACGATCTACCAGAACGAGTCCGGCGTGAAGGGCATGCAGCCCACGCGCGCGCTGCTCGACGGCGTGCTCAAATACAAGAAGCTCTACACCGAGTTCGCCACGCCCCCGCTCAACCACTTCATCTACGACGGCCAGGCCCCCGTGCGCGACTGGGTCTTCGGCGGCGCCAAGATCCCCGGCGCCCTGATGCGCGGCGACGCGCTCAACGACTTCAAGAGCGTCGAGTGCCAGATCATGGACTGGGCCGACGACGCGGCCTACTCGCTCAACGACATCGTCGACGGCGTGCGCGCCGGCTTCCTCACGGTCGAGCGCGTCGAGCGCTGGGCCGACGGCGAGACCATCGGCGCCGCCGAGCAGCGGCACCTCGACACCCTCTTCGACGCCATCCGCCGCGACCGGCTCGAGAACACCTTCTCCAAGAAGATCGGCGCCTTCATCCAGGCCTGCCGGCTCAAGCCGCGCGACAACTTCATGGCGGAAAAGACCAACCGCTACGCCTTCGACCTCATCATCGACCCGGCGGCGCGCAGCGAGGCGGACTTTTTCAAGAAGATGGCCAACGACATCATCTTCGAGAGCCCCCAGCTCGAGCAGCTCGAATACAAGGCCCGCACGGTCATCAACGCCCTCTACAACGCCATCTGGGAAAACTACGCCGAGCGCAACGAGCGCGTCATCCGCATCCTCCCGGCCAACGTCAGCCGTCTGATCGAGGCCGAGAAGACGCAGGACGGGAAGGCCCGCCGCATCTGCGATTTCCTCGCCGGCCAGACCGACGGCATGGTTGTCCGCACCTACCGGCGCCTGTTCGACCCGGAGTTCGGTTCCTTCCGCGACCTGAGCTGAGCGGCGCGGTGCAGCGATGAAGAGCGCGAGCAGCCCCGGGATCTTGCGGCGCCCGGCTCCGGTCATCACGGCGGCCGTGCTCCTGACCGCCGTGGCGGTGTGGCTGAACCTGCCGTCCACGGTCATCGTCTTCAACGACGACTTCGGCTACCTGCGCTCGATCATCGCGACCCTGCAACACGGCCGGCCGTGGACCGACGACTGGCTGGAGCCGTGGGCCGCGTCGCTGTCGGTGCTGTCGGCGGGGATTTTCCAGGTCACGGGCAGCTTCCGCCTCGCGACCTACGGGCTGCAGGCGCTGCTCGCGGGCGGCATCGTGGGTTTGAGCGCGATGCTGCTGCATCGCCGGCAGGTCTCGCTGTGGCCGGCGGTGGCGTGGAGCCTCGCCGGGCTGACCTTGCCCACGCTGTTGTGGAAGGTCGCCGAGTTCGGCGCCGTGCCGCTGTATGTCTTTTGCCTGGTCGCCGCGATCCACGCCGCCGAGCGCGGACGCTGGGGAATTTTCACCGCGGTCTGGCTGGTCGCGCTGGCAAGCCGGCAGAGCGCGGTGCTCTGGCTCGCCCTGCCGGCGGGGATGCTGCTCACCCAGCGGGAAGCCGGGTGGGGCCGCACCCTTGGCCGGCTGGCGCTGATCGCGGTCGGCGGCGGGCTGGCTTACTGGGCCATCGGGCAGGGGATGAACCGGACCAACGCGCAGGCCGTCATGCAGCCGGGAATCTTCACGCATCTCGACTGGTCCCGCGGCCTCGGGCATGTCGGCCTCGCGCTCGCCGTGGGCGCCACCGCCATGGGGCTCGGCGGCTTTGTGCTGCGGGTGAGCGCCCCGGCGACGGTCGTGACGTTCCGGCCGGTGGGTTTGGTCATCGCCGCGAGTTTCGCCATCCTCGTGCTGTGGGTATTCGATGTGCGCCAATGGGTCGGGATAGAGCACGGCCTGCTGCAGGGAGTGCGCGGCTCGGGCTACCTGGCGCTGGTTTACGGGCTCGCGCTCGCCGGTTGGTGGTGGGGCGGGTTCCAGGTGCGGCGGTCCCATGGACTAGCGCTGGTCGCCATGGCGGGGCTGCTGGCGCTGCGGCACTCGGTGTGGGATTATTATCTGCTCGATGTCGCGGTGCTCGGCTTTTTCAGCGTCACGCCGACGTCCGGCGAACCGGTGACCAAGCCCCGGTTACGGTGGGCCGGGTGGCTGGCGCTGGCGGGGGTGCTGGCGTTTCACCAGTCGTTTGTGCTGACGACGAGGCACATGCTCGCCGACAACCACGCTTTGGTCCGGCTGCACGAGCTGGCGCTGCGCGCCGGCCGGCTGGCGCCGGCGGAGCTGGAGCTCGCACCCTTTGGTTACCGCGGCTGGAACCTGTATGCCCATGCCATCCGGCATGAGGGCCGCGGGCTTTATATCGCGGACTTCGAGAAATACGTCGGCGGACCGGTCTTGCGGCTGCATGTCGACAATGACCGCGAGCCCGCGCCGACGCAGGCAAACGGCAAGCTGGCGGCCGGGGAGACGCTGTTGGAGTCGGAGATATTGCCCCGCGGCTGGTTCCAGTCACGCCGCTACAACCTGATCCGCACCGGCACCCCCGGCACCGCGCCCGAGTGGCCGCTCAGTGACTACACGCGCCCGATCTACCCCCTGACCGACGCCGAGTGGCGCGAGCAGGTAGGCAGATGAGGGAAACCTGAAAGCTGAAAGCTGACGTAGCGCTTTGGCGGAGATGGCGAAGCAAACCTGAGGATTTATAGCCACCGATTGCACCGATGGGCACGGATAGAGAGGTTTGGGTCTCCCGGCTCCATGCTCCCAGCTCCGCGCACTGTCCCAGGAGAGTCTCACGCGAAGGCGCGAAGCCGCGAAAGTGGAGGGCCGGCAGGGATATTTAACGCAAAGACGCCAAGGCGCAGGGGAGGGGATTGATCCGGTCACGGGTGATTGGTGATGGGTCATAGGCTTTGGCTGTCCGTGAGCCCATAACCTCTAACCCATAACCCCTGACCTTTTCCCTGCCGTCCTCTGTCAGCTCTCAGCTCTCAGCCATCAGCTTTCAGGTCTCAGGTCTCCATCGGCCGAACGGCCGATTCTCCTTGGCTCCGTGCCAGCGCCACCTAGCTTCCTCCCGGGCCCGTCCCGCTGAGCGCTTGCCGTGCAGCGGGTTCTACGATTTTCTGCACTCTTCGCATGCCCACCCCAGACCGTAAAGCTCGCGCTGCATGAACAAGAAGGCTCTCAGCGAGCGGGATATTTGCACAAAGTTCATCACGCCGTCGCTGGTGGCGGCGGGCTGGGATGTTCAGACACAGATCCGCGAGGAGGTCTACTTCACCAAGGGCCGCGTCATCGTCCGCGGGAAAATGACCGCCCGCGGCGACGCCAAGCGGGCCGACTACATTCTCTATCACAAATCCGGCGTGCCTCTGGCCGTTATCGAGGCGAAGGACAACAAGCAGTCCGTCGGCGCCGGGATGCAACAGGCATTGGGTTACGCCGAGACCCTGCAGATCCCTTTCGTCTTTTCCTCCAACGGCGACGCCTTTCTCTTTCACGACCGCACTCTCGCCGCCGGTCAGGTGGAGAAGGAGCTTCCGCTCAAAGCCTTTCCCTCGCCCGACGCCCTCTGGGAACGCTACGTGGACGAAAACAACATTCCGACCGCCCGGCTTGAGGCGGTCGCGCACCCTTACCACGACGACGGTTCCGGCAAGCTTCCGCGCTACTACCAGACGATTGCCATCAACCGCGCCGTCGAGGCCGTGGCTCGCGGTCAGAACCGCCTCCTGCTCGTCATGGCAACGGGCACAGGGAAAACCTACGTGGCCTTCCAGACCATCTGGCGGCTCTGGAAATCCGGCATCAAGAAACGCATTCTCTTCCTCGCCGACCGCAACATCCTGGTCGATCAGACGCGCGTGAACGACTTCAAGCCGTTCGGCCAGGCCATGACCAAGATCACCAACCGCAAGGTGGACAAGTCCTACGAGATCTACCTCGCCCTCTACCAGGCCGTCTCCGGCACCGAGGGCGCCGACGATATCTTCAAACAGTTCTCCCCGGATTTCTTCGATCTCATTGTCATCGACGAGTGTCACCGTGGCTCCGCCGCCGAGGAATCCAACTGGCGCCGCATCCTCGACTACTTTTCCTCGGCCACTCATCTCGGCCTGACCGCCACGCCCAAGGAGACGAAAGAGGTCTCCAACATCACTTACTTCGGCGAGCCGATCTACACCTACTCCCTGAAGCAGGGCATCGAGGACGGCTTCCTCGCCCCCTACAAGGTCGTGCGCATCCACCTCGACAAGGATCTTACCGGTTGGCGGCCCACCACGGCCCAAGCCGACAAGCACGGCACGCTTATCCCTGACCGCATCTACAATCAGAAGGATTTTGACCGCGAGCTGGTCCTCGAGCAGCGCACCCTGCTGGTCGCGAAAAAGGTGTCCGAGTTTCTCAAGCTCAGCGGCGACCGCTTCGCCAAGACCATCGTCTTCTGCGAGGACGTCGACCACGCCGAGCGCATGCGCCAGGCCCTCGCCAACGAAAACGCCGATCTCGTGGCGCAAAACCATCGCTACGTGATGCGCATCACGGGTGACGACACTGAGGGGAAGGCCGAACTCGACAACTTCATCAACCCCGAGGTCAAGCACCCGGTCATCGCCACCACCTCGAAGCTGCTGACCACCGGCGTCGACGCCCAGACCTGCAGGCTCATCGTCATCGACCAGAACCTGCAATCGGTCTCCGAGTTCAAGCAGATCATCGGCCGCGGCACCCGGCTGCGGGAAGACTTTGGCAAAATGTATTTTACGATCATGGATTTCCGGAAGGCCACCGAGCTGTTCGCCCGGCCCGACTTCGATGGCGATCCCGTGGTCATCTACGAACCGAAAGATGGCGAATCGCCAGTGCCGCCGGATGACACCACTGAGCCCCCGCCGTCTGGTCCAGGCGGCTTTGAAGAGCCGCCGGATGACGGCGGCGGCATCATCATCGATGTCGGCCCCAGTCCGCCCGGTGGCCGCCAAAAGTATGTCGTGAATAACGTCTCGGTCGCGGTCGCGGCCGAGCAGGTCCAGTATTACGACGAAGGCGGCAAACTCGTGACCGAGTCGCTCCGCGATTACACCCGCAAGAATGTCCGCAAGCGCTTCAGCTCACTCGATTCCTTCCTGCAGACTTGGTCGAAAGCGGACCGCAAGGCCGCCATCCTCGCCGAGCTTCAAGCCCAGGGCGTATTCCTCGACGCTGTGGCCGACGAAGTCGGCCGTGACTACGATGCCTTCGACCTCGTCGCGCACGTGGCCTTCGACCAGCCGCCGCTCACCCGCCGGGAGCGCGCCGAGAACGTCAAAAAGCGGAACTACTTCACCCGCTACGGCCCGCAGGCCCGGGTCGTGCTCGAAGCCCTCCTCGCCAAATACGCCGACTCCGGTCTCCACGACCTCGAGTCACCGCAGGTCCTGCGCCTCGACCCCTTCGCCGCCATGGGCACTCCCATGCAGCTCGTGAAGGCCTTTGGCGGAGCCGAAGCCTACGAGGAGGCCGTCCGCGACCTCGAAACCCAGCTCTATACCGCCTGATCATGCACCTCATCTATCTTGACGAGAGTGGCAACTCCGGCGGCAACCTGGCCGATCCGCGCCAGCCCATTTTCGTGCTGTGCGCCCTGATCGTGCCAGAGCAGCGCTGGCAGGCACTGGAAATGGCTTTGGCCGCGGAAATCGGGAAGCATTGGCCCACGCCCCTGCCTGAGGATTTCGAAATTCATGCTTCGGAGTTGATCAACCCCAAGTCGGCCGTTGTCCGGGCCAAAAACCCGACCGAGCGCCTGGCCTTTATCACCGCCTGGCTGACCGTGGCCGCGCGCCACGAGGTAAAACTGGTCTTTCGGGCGATTCAAAAACGCCGCTATTCGGTGTGGCAGCAGAAAACCTTTGGTGCCGGCGTGACCATCAACCCGCATGTGGCCGCGCTCTCGCTGGTCGCCCAGGTGGTCAACAGCCACCTGCGCAGCCTCCCCGGCACCCCGCTGGGCATCTTCATCTCGGACGAAAACCACCAGGTGGCCCGGGATGTTGATAAGTTCATCCGCCTGCTTCGTGGCGTCGATGGCCCCATCCGCCTGACCCAGATCATCGAAAAGGGCTTCTTTATCGAATCCCATAAGAGTCTGGTGCTGCAGCTGTGTGACCTGTGCGCCTACGCCATCCGTCGGCACGAGGAAATCAGGTGCGGCGCGACGGCCAAACCGGTCGATGAAGCCCTGTGGAAGCTGGTCAATCCGCTGATCGTGGTCGGAGACGAACGCTTCCGCGATGTGAACACTTGGCTCGAATCCCAACAAAAAAAGGAGCGGCCAGGGGCATAAGCCGCGGGAACGGAGAAGGTCCGAACCACACTGGTCGCTGGCGATAAAGACACACAAAAACCCCGCTTTTTCAAGCCACCATTCCCAGCGCACAGGCAGTTCGTTCTTCCCCCTGCCAGCCACCGTCTTCCATATTCCGCCCCGGCCTTTCTCCTCGCTACCCACTACCCACTACCCGCTACTCGCTACTGTTTCCCCCATGTCCGTCTCCAACACCATCAAGTCCATCCAGGATATCATGCGCAAGGACACCGGCGTGGACGGCGACGCCCAGCGCCTCACGCAGCTCGTCTGGATGTTTTTCCTGAAGATCTTCGACGACAAGGAGCAGGAGTTCTCCCTGCTCGACAAGGCCTACAAATCCCCCATCCCGAAACGCTTCCAGTGGCGCACCTGGGCCAAGGACGACGAGGGCCTCACTGGCGAGCAGCTCAACGAGTTCATTAACACCGAGCTCTTCCCCAAGCTCAAGGAGCTGCCCGCCTCCAACCCCCGCGCCAAGATCGTGCGCGACGTCTTCGAGGACTCCTACCACTACATGAAGTCCGGGCAGCTCGTCCGGCAGGTCATCAACAAGATCAACGAGATCGACTTCAACGACCTGAAGGAGAAGCAGCACTTCGGCGACATCTACGAGCAGCTGCTGCGCGACCTCCAGGCCGCCGGCAACGCCGGCGAATACTACACCCCGCGCGCCGTCACGCAGTTCATGATCGACCGCCTCGACCCGCGTCCCGGCGAGCGCCTGCTCGACCCCGCCTGCGGCACCGGCGGCTTCCTCACCTGCGCCATCGACCACATGCGCGCCCGCTACGTGAAGACCGTGAAGCAGGAAGAGAAAATGCAGTCCGGCCTCCTCGCAGTGGAGAAAAAGCCGCTCCCGCACCTCCTCTGCGTGACGAACATGCTGCTCCACGGCATCGACCAGCCCGGCTTCGTCCGCCACGACAACACCCTCACGCGCCCGCTCCGCGACTACGGCCCGGCCGACCGCGTGGACCTCATCGCCACCAACCCGCCCTTCGGCGGCATGGAGGAGGACGGCATCGAGTCCAACTTCCCCGCCTCTTTTCGCACCCGCGAGACCGCCGACCTCTTCCTCGTGCTGATCATGCACCTGCTCAAGGACGGTGGCCGCGCCGCCGTCGTGCTCCCCGACGGCACGCTCTTCGGCGAAGGCATCAAGACGCGCATCAAGGAAAAGCTCCTCACCGAGTGCAACCTGCACACCATCGTCCGCCTGCCCAACGGCGTCTTCGCTCCCTACACCGGCATCCGCACCAACCTCCTCTTCTTCACCAAGGGCGCGCCCACGCGCGAGGTCTGGTATTACGAGCACCCGTATCCGCCCGGCGCCAAGAGCTACAACAAGACCAAGCCCATCCGCTTCGACGAGTTCGTGCCCGAGCAGGCCTGGTGGGGCAGCGAGGCCGACGGCTTCAAGGCCCGCGCGGAGAACGCCCAGGCTTGGCGTGTCTCCTTCGATGAACTCAAGGCCGCCAACTTCAACCTCGACCGCAAGAACCCGCACGCGACCGACGAAGGCCCCGGCGACGTGGACCACCTGTTGCCCGAATACGAAAAGCTCCTCGCCCAGATCGCCACCACCCGCGCCGCCCTGAAGAAGGAATTGCAGTCTGCCCTCTCCCGGTAGGGGCGGTTGCCCCCAACCGCCCTTGCTTGGCCGCCCGCCTCCGCGATGGACCTCTCCACCTTCTTCAGAAAATTCGACCAGTTCGCCGACGCCCCCGACGCCGTGTCGAAGCTGCGCGAGCTGGTGCTTGAACTCGCGGCAAGCGGGCGCCTCATGTCAGAAGAACTGGAGCGTCCGGTCGAAGAGGACACAAAAATGATGGGGCCACTTGTCGAGCTGGTGATGGGACAAGCTCCGGCCGGAACTGAGTGCAACACGGACGGACGAGGGACGGTATTCGTGAAAGTCGGTGAGTTCGGGCCGCTTTACCCACGGGAAGAGGTATGGACTACCGATCCGCTGAAGTTCGCGAAGAAGGGAGACGTTTTGGTCTGCGTCGTTGGTGCCACTGTCGGAAAATTGAACCTCGCGATCGATTGCGCTATCGGTCGGAGCGTTGCCGCGATCCGCCCGTCGCCGGCTCTCGACACGAGATTCCTCTATTACTCACTAATTCCATACACGCTGCATCTTCGTCGCAACTCGCGCGGCTCCGCCCAGGGCGTCATCGGCAAGGCTGAACTCAATGTCGTTTCGCTTTGGGTTCCTAGTCGTGAAGTTCAGAATCGGATCGTGGCGAAGTTGGATGAGTTGATGGCGTTATGCGACCGGCTGGAGGCGCAGCAGCAGGAACGGGAGTCCCGCGCCCGCGGGCTCGCCCGCGCGGCGCTGGCCCGCTTCGCCGCCGCGCCCACGCCCGCGAACCTGCATCTGCTCTTTCATTTCTCCTTCTGCATTCCTCCCTCCGACTTGCGGAAGTCCATCCTCACCCTCGCCGTCCAAGGCAAACTCGTCCCCCAAGACCCCAACGACGAGCCGGCGGAGAGGCTCCTCAAGGTTGCCGGAAAATCTCAGATGAACGGAAGCGGTGAAACAGGAGGGCCGCCGTTCCCTCTTCCGCCTGGGTGGAATTGGCTCAGTATTGCAGGCGCCTTCGAAGTCGCAGGAGGAATTCAAAAAACACCGCATCGCACGCCGCGGAAAAACGCTTACCCCTACTTGGGAGTCGGGAATGTTTATCGTGGTCGTCTTGACCTCACCAACGTGAAGGAGTTCGAGCTTGAACCAGGTGAGCTGGAGCGTCGCCGTCTCGAAGTCGGGGATTTACTGATCATCGAAGGTAACGGCAGCTTCAGTGAGATTGGTCGGTGCGCAAAATGGACCGGCGAGATCAAGGACTGCGTTCATCAGAATCACGTGATTCGTTGCCGCCCATGTGACGCGCGCATCTCTGACTTCGTTCTGCTTTTCCTGAATTCACCGAACGGCATAGAGATCATGCAGAGGTTGGCGATCACCAGCAGCGGGCTTTACAGCCTCAGCGTCGGAAAGATTCGGCAAATCGAGATTCCGATCCCGCCCCTCGCCGAACAACGCCGGATCGTGGCCAAAGTGGAGCAGTTGATGGCGCTGGTGGACGCGTTGGAGCAACAGCTCGCCGCCAGCCGCGCCACCGCCGAAAAACTCCTCACCGCCCTCGTCGCCGAACTCACCGCTGCCTAACCCGATACCGTCGTGCCAACGCCCACTTTGTTAAGCTATGCTGAAGTCATCGCGGACGCCGGTGAAAAGCGACACCTGCTGCTTGGTAACGGCTTCAGTATCGCGTGTCGGCCTGACGTATTTAAATACGACACACTTTTTAGCCGTGCGGATTTCGGAAAGCTTCCGCGTGCCTTAGTGGCATTCAATCTGTTAAAGACAACGAACTTTGAGACTGTAATTCGTGCGCTCAGAAGTTTTGCGCAGCTCGCGCCGCTGTATGTGCCAGAAGGCCCCGAAGGCCAACAGCAGGCTATTTCGGATGCAGATGCGTTACGCGAAGTGTTGGTCAGTGCAGTCGCAGGCTCACATCCTGATCGCCCGCACCATTTGTCGGCTGACGAGTATCTTAAATGCAGAAGTTTTCTTCGCGGCTACAGGAGCATTAACACGCTCAACTACGATCTATTGCTGTATTGGACATTGATGCAGGATGAGCTCGGTGACGTGCCAATTTCTTGCGACGACGGATTCCGAAAGCCGGCGGACGATCCTGATGCCGACTATGTCTCATGGGATCCCGACAACTCTAAGAACCAGAATGTAAGATACCTTCATGGTGCGCTGCACCTCTATGATACCGGTGTTGAGATGAAGAAGTTCACTTGGGTTGACTCGCAAATTCCCTTGATCGAGCAGGTGCGTAGCGCGTTGAAGCAGAACTATTTTCCGGTGTTTGTCTCTGAGGGCACTTCTGATGAGAAGGTCGACCGCATCCGACATAATGACTATCTGTGTAAGATGTATCGCTCGTTTACGGAGATAACGGGCTCAATCGTAGTCTACGGTCATTCGCTTGATGTGTCTGACGATCACATCTTCACGGACCGTATCGGCCTCCACGGCAAAACCGAGCGTCTTTACGTGAGCATCTACGGCGACCCCAATTCGCCGGCGAATCAGGCTAAAATTGCAAAAGCACAGGGTTTAGCCGACCTCCGGCATCCGAAGCGCCCGCTCGCCGTCAAATTCTTCGACGCGGCGAGTGCGTCGATCTGGACCTGAACTATAGAAAAGCAGCCATGCCCATCCAACACGCCCTCTGGAAGGTCGGCTCCCAGCCGACGCCGCTCAGCCTCGGGAAACTCGCCAGCGAGCAGGCGCTGGAGGAAATGATCGTCCGCGAGCCGGGCATCCTGTCTGCCGAGTGGATGCTCATCGGCCGGCAGGAGCAGACCGGCTTCGGCGGGCGGATCGACTTGCTGGCCATCGCCCCTGACGGCTCGCTTGTGCTCATCGAGTTGAAGCGCAATCGCACCCCGCGGGAGATCGTCGCCCAGGCCCTCGATTACGCGGCTTGGGTCGAGAAGCTAACCGCCGACCGCATCGCCCAGATCTACCAAAGCTTCTCCAATGGCGGCAGTCTCGACGCGGCCTTCGCCAAGCGCTTCGGCGCCAAGCTGGACGAGGAGACGCTCAACGAGTCGCACCAGATCGTCCTTGTCGCCGCCGAACTCGATGATGCCACCGAACGGATCATCCAATACCTCAACGACCGTGATATCGCTATCAACGTCCTCTTCTTCCAGGTCTTCTCGCACGGCCCCGACCAACTCCTGAGCCGGGCCTGGCTGATCGATCCGGGCCAGACGCAGGCCAATGTCGTCACCACCACCAAGCGCTCCGGCGAAAAGGAGCCGTGGAACGGGGAATACTATGTCTCGTTCGGCACCGGCGGTTCACGGACATGGGAGGACGCCCGGAAGTATGGCTTCATCAGTGCCGGTGGCGGCAGTTGGTATACCCAGACACTCAAACTCCTGTCGCCCGGCGACCGCGTGTGGGTAAAAGATCCAGGTGTTGGCTACCTCGGTGTCGGCCGTGTCCTCGAATCCGTGGTGCCTGTAAAGGAATTCAAAGTGAAGACTTCCGTTGGCGAAAAACCCGCGTTGGATGTGCTTTCTACTGCCGCGCGTCTTCGTGAGGGCGCCGATGATCCCGACAGGGCCGAGCATTTCGTCCGCATCGAGTGGCTAGATACTGTTGCGGAGGCGAACGCCGTCAACGAAGTCGGCCTCTTCGGCAATCAGAACACGGTCTGCCAGCCTACAACCCCCAAGTGGCGCCACACGGTGGCCCGACTGAAGCAGCAATTCCCGAAGTGGGAGGGGAAATGACCTTTTCTGTCTTCCTCATCATTTATGGGTTGGTGGTCTTCGGAGCGCTGTTTGCTTCCATCCAATGGCTGAAGCGAAAGCGACGCCCCAAGCTGCCGTTCAAGCCGGAGAAGGAGAAATTGCTGCGTGGGCCAGGCGAAACTCTGCGTCAGAAGATCGAGCTCATGGACGAGAACCTGATCTTCCTGTTGATGGCCTTGCTGGTTGTCCCACTGCTGGGTGGCTCCGGGGTGCTGTTCGGACTGCAACAGGCCGCCGTGGGCGGTTCGGGGTTGAGACTGGCGTTGGCACTTCTGGTGGCGCTCGGGCTTGTGGCTGGCGGCGCCTATTACGTGGCCAAGGAGGCTTTCCGTCGGGGTAATCACTACCTGGGTTGGTTCGGCGAGCGTATGACGGCCGAGGAACTGGCCCCGCTTTTGAGCCAAGGGTGGGTAGTTTTCCATGATGTGCCGGCCGAGAGCGGCAAACAGGAATTCAACATCGATCATGTCGTCGTCGGCCCAGGTGGGGTGTTTTCCATCGAAACCAAGATGCGTCGGAAAGGTGCTGCCCGTCCTGGACGAAAAGACCACGAGGTCCGTTACGACGGCAAGGAACTGAGCTGGCCTTGGGCGGAGGACCGCTACGGTCTCGATCAAGCCGCTCGCAACGCGAAATGGCTGCAGGACTGGCTGCAACTCATGACAGGGGAGCGCATCGAGGCGAAACCCATTCTTGTGTTTCCGTGTTGGTATGTGACGCCACCCAACGCTGTGTATCCCGTAAGCGTGATCCACACCAGCTATCTGAGCGGCTTTGTGAACATGCGGAAGGACGTGCTGAACCCCAGGCAGATCGACTTGTTGGCCCGCCAACTCGAAGCCCGGTGCCGGGATGTGGAGTATTGAGAAGCAGGGAGCTTGGAGCGAAGAGCATGGGGTCGGACCGCGATTGTTGATATCGGTCGGCCGGGAGGCCGACCCTCCTCCATCCCTTCGCGCCTTTGCGGCTTCGCGTGAGACAATCTGAAGGCTGAAACTTGAAAGCTGAAAGCTGAGGACTGGCAGAATCAAAACGGCGTCCGCGACATCCCTGACTTATTCTTCAGGTTTCTCCGCAGTGCGTTGGGACAACTCGCCCTACCGGTGGGCTTTATTTCTTGGCTCCTACCGGATGGGGCGTAGGTTTCCGGCCAGTCGCCGGGGCCACGGCGGGTTGCCACCCACCCAAGCCCCATGAGTTATCTCCTCTTCCTCGACGAGAGCGGTCACGATCATAAGCAGATGCCTTACGAGGTGCGGGGCGGCATCGCCCTTCACGTCAGCAAACTGTGGCCCTTTGTGCGTGCGATGCAGCAACTGGAGCTCGATGCTTTCGGGGCCCAGCTGACGCTTTACAAGAAGGAGCTAAAAGGCAGCACTCTGCTTGATCGAAAGCGCTTCAGCTTCGCGGCTCAAGCGGGGGCCATGGCTCACGAGGAACGTCGCAAGCATTGCCGTGGATTTTTGACCAAGGGGCTCGAAGGGAAACCTCCGACTCGCGCCGAATTCACCGCCTATGGCCAAGCCTGCCTGGAGATGGCCCACGGCATGTTCCAGCTGCTGCAGGATCACGGGGCGCAACTCTTTGCGGCGTGCGTGCCCCGAGGCGCGGCTCAGCCGCCGTCGGATTCGCGAGCCGGACATCTGCGCAAGGACCAGGTGTTTCTGCTCGAGCGGTTCTACTACCTGCTCGAGGCCCAGCGGGAGCACGGAATTCTCGTCACCGATGAAGTCGAGAAAAGTGCCGACCGGAAATTTGTCGGGCGGTTGGAAAGTTATTTCTCGCACACGGCGGTCGGGCGATACCGGTCGCATTGGGTTGTGCCGACGCCCTTTTTTGTCGCCTCGGACATGACCGCGGCGGTGCAGGCAGCCGACCTGTGCATCTATTGTCTTAACTGGGGTTTTCGGATGCCGGAGCAGGGTATGAATGCGCCAGTTCGGCAAGAAATCGCCGATCTTTTCGGTCACTGGCTCGGCCGGCTTCAGTTTCGCGGGGAAGGCTATCGGGATGGACGCACCTTTCGCACGTTCGGCATCGTTTTTGTGCCCGACCTCTTCGAATCCAGGCAATAAAAAGGAGGCAACGCTTTCAGACCCACCTCACTTGCGTGAAGTCGATCTTGGGCCGAGCCTCCGCCGAAAAAGATGCCGGTTGGATGCGCCGCGTCAACTTGTGATTCCATGAAGTTCTCAGATGTAAAAGCGACCACCCCGGCTACTCTTTCGAGAGAACCCATTGGGTTCTTGTCACCGGGGTGGAACCTTTAAATTTGACTGCGCCGGCACAAACGCCGGAAACGACGCTGGTCGCAACTGTAATCTTGTGGATGGGGCGGGCAGCGATTGTTGCTATCGGTCGGCCCGGAGGCCGACCCTCCACCATCCCTTTGCGTCTCTGCGTGAGATCTCTGAGTCTGTGATTGAATCAATCTGCTATAACGCCATACGTTATAGCCATGAATCGTCCTGTAACACCCGGCGAGATCCTGTTGGAGGAATACCTTCAGCCGATGGGGATTTCCCAGAATGCCATGGCCCGCGCCATCGGGGTGCCGCCGCGCGCGATCAATGAGATCGTGCTCGGCCATCGGGCCATCACCCCGGCGATGTCCGTCCGCTTCGGGGCCTTTTTCGGCCAGACGGAGGGCTTCTGGCATGCCATCCAGGTAGAGTGTGATTTCCGGGCCCTGGCCAAAAAGCGCCGGAAACTGACCGCCCGCATCCGCCCCGCCCGGGAACTGGCCAGTGCCTGAACCGGATTGGCCGGTCTGATTGATCGCGGTTCAGCAGGAAGGCGCATTGGGGCAACGCGCCCTACCGGGGGATCTTTTTTGTGCCTCTTTGTGGCGAAATAGGAATCAGGGCCCGGTCGGCCGGGAGGCCGACCCTCCAGTAAGGCACGGCCCAGCTGGAGCTGAGCCCTCCATCATCCCTTCGCGTCTTCGCGGCTTCGCGTGAGATCCGGTCTGCTCCTCAGTCCACGCCTTGGTTGGCGTTGAAGGCACGGGAGCGCAGCGGGGTGGTCGAAACTGAAAGCTGAGAGCTGATAGCTGAAAGCTGACTGGGCGGCGCGTATTCGATGCGGAAGCTGGTGGTCCAGGCGTCGCCTTGCGGGATCTTGGCGAAGGGAATCGGGTCGGAACCGGGCTTGCGGGTGTCGGTGAGCCACCAGCGGGGCTGCGTCAGGTCGAGGTGCACCTCGTGCTTCCCGCCGGGCGGGAGCACGACGAGGTCGGCCTCCGTCGGCGCAGGCGGTGGGGTGTCGCCGGCCCAGGCGTAATGGTTGCCGGGGATGCGCGTGTTGGGCACGAGACGGAAGGACCGGGCGTCGGGCAGGTTCACGATGGTGGCGGACTGGTCGCCGTAGTTGTGCAGGGTGACGGTCAGCCCGGTGGTGGGCTGGGGCTGCCAGCGCTGCGGGTCGTTGTTCTCGCGCCGGGGCGCGCGGTCGAGCGTGATGGTGATGCCGAGCGGCTCCCACGTGAAATCCTTCAGCACCGCCGTGCCGGAGGAGCCGACGGCGACCCGCACGTTCATCGGGGCGCCGACCTTTTGGTTGAGCGCCATGGCCTCGGTGCGGCGGGCGGTCTCCTTGGACATGAACAGCGCCTCGATGCCGTAACGCACGCGGATGCCGCCGGTGTCGGCGTTTTGCACCCGGCCCTTGAGATAGGGCCCGCGAGCCGGCGGCGTGTCGCTGAGCGCGGTCAGCTCGGCGATGCCGTGCGGGTTGACGGCCAGGGTCGCATAGACGACGCGGTCGCGCAGGCCCTGTTGTTCGCGGTAGTCGGTGGATTTCGTCCACTGCGCCGTCGCGCCCTGGCAGAGCCCGGCGGGCACGTGGCTGATCTCGTAGTCGAGGCGCACGTAGGCGCCGCGCATCGGGTCGTTGGGATCGACCGGCGCCGTGCGCAGCAGGAGCGGCGTGCCGGTGCGGGCGATCCATTCGCGCTGGCCGGCCATGAAGGCGAGGACCAGCACCTGCAGGACGGCGACGAGGAGGGCGAGCCGGGTCTTCAAGCGTCACCTCCCTTGGCCTGCCGCATCTTCCGGTAGAACATGGCCTCGGCGACGAAGATGATGCCGAGGAGGATGAAGGCCAGGCCGCGCGAGGCCAGGCTCTGGAACAGGTCGAAGTAGCGCGCCAGCACGACGGCGCTCAGCACCAGCGAGCCCAGCACCGTCGGCCCGAGCCGGCTCAGCTGGCAGCCGCGCCACATCCACATGATGGCGAGGCCGAGCAGCATGAGGTTGAAGGACCAGGAGACGAGCAGGGCCCAGTCGCGCGCACCCAGCCCGCCGACGCCGAAGCAATAGACCAGCGCGATCGGCAGCAGCCAGTCCTCGCGGCGGATCTCCAGCTCCTTCTGCAGGAGGCTGCGGCGGGCGAGCCACGCCCAGCCGGCGAGCCCGGTGCCGAAGAGCGTCCAGCCAAAGGCGGCCGCCAGCGCGGGGCGCGGACCGTAGCGGCGCGTCCAGTCGAGGAGGTCGTCGGCCGCGCCCTTGAACGAGAGCAGGTAGGCGCAGACGAGGAAGGCGCCGAAGCCGAAGAAGGCCATGACGGTGGGACCGCCGAGGAAGTCCGGCCGGTCGGCCTCGGTCAGGCGGGCGGCGGCCACCAGCAGGACGCCCAGGGCGAGGCTGGCGGTGAAGGCGTGGGCGCCGCTGCCCCAGTGGACGATGTTGACGGCGAGGAGGAACTGGATGGCCGCGAGCGCGGCGGCCAGCAGGAGGGCGGAGCGCTGCGACCAGGCCAGCGGGATCAGGCCGCCGGCGATGAGCAGGATCGACCAGTATTGCGGCGCGCGAAAGTCGAAGGCCTCGCAGCTGCCCCAGATGACGACGAGCACGACAGCCAGCAGGCCGTTGGCGGTGGAGCGGAGGGCCCAGGCCATGGCGAGCGCGCCGAGGGCCCAGAAGAGGAAGCCGTTGGGGTAGTGCTCGTCGATGTTGTAGATCTGGGCGACGAGCCAGATGCCGGCGCCGTAGAACATGGTGCCGAGGGCGGCGAGGGCCTCGCCGAGCTTGGGCTGCCAGCCCTCCTTGGCGAGGAGGCGGAGGCTGGCGGCGTGGGCGCCGATGATCGCGAGGAAGACGAGCGCGAGTTTGCCGGCCTTGGGGATCTCGTCCCAGTTGTAGGCGAAGAGGAGGATGACGCCGAGGCCGATGACGATGGCGCCGGCCGTGGCGAAGACGAGGAGGCCCCAGGGCACGGCGCCGGCGGCGGGGGCGGCCGGCGGCTGGTCGTAGCGGGCGCGGATGCGGTCGCCGAGCTCCGGCGACACGAGCCCCTCCGCCTTCCAGCGGTCAACCTCGGTCAGGAGCCAGCGGATTTTGTTGTCCATGCGATGCGGCGGGGCGAGCGGTCAGGACTCAAGCGCGGGGCGGATGTGGCGGCAATCTGAAATCTGAGATCTGAGATTTGAAATCTGAGATTTGAGAGCTGAGGGCTGATAGAGGACGGAAGGGAAAAGGTCAGGGGTTATGGGTTAGAGGTTATGGGTTCTCAGGCGGCCAACCCGCCCGGAGACCGAGTTCCATCTGGAAGCATGACCAAATGTTCAATTTCCATTGTTCACCGTTCATTGTTCATCGGCCGAACCAATGACCATTGAACATTGAAAAATGAACGTTGAACATTTTTCCCGTCTTCACCTTCTGACGGCGCGTTAGGGATAACGCGCCCTACCTACTTCGCGCCTTTGCGGCTTCGCGTGAGACAATCGGGAAGCACGAGCAATCGTTCAATTTTCATTGTTCACCGTTCACTGTTCATCGGCCGACCCAATGACCAATGAACATTGAACAATGAACGTTGAAAAATTTCCACGCGTCAGGCGTGAAACACCTGATCCAGCTTGCCGGTGCTGTCGCCGATCTTTTCGGTGCGGACGCCGGCGTGGTCGAGCATGGCGCGGTAGAGGTTCGTCATCGGCGTGCGGTCGTCGACCTTGAGGTGCCGGCCGGTCGCCAGGCGTCCGCCACCGCCGCCCGCGAGCAGGATGGGCAGGTCGTGCGGGTCGTGCTCGTTGCCGTTGCTGAGTGCGCTGCCGTATTGGATGAGGCAGTTGTCGAGCAGCGTGCCGTCGCCCTCGGGCACGGCGCGCAGGCGGTCGAGGAACTTCGCGAACTGCTCGACGTGATAACGGTTGATGCGGGCGAGCAGCTTTTTCTTCGCCTCGTCGTTGCGGTGGTGGGAGAGGTCGTGGTGGCCGTCGCGGATGCCGATGGTGGGATACGGGCGGTTGCTGCCGTCGTGGGCGACGATGAAGGTGGCGATGCGGGTCGAGTCGGTCTGGAAGGCGAGGGCCATGACCTCATACATGAGCTGCATGTGCTGCTCGTAGGTCTCGAACATCTCGGGCGCCTCGACACCGGCGGGCACGGCGGGGACGGGGAACTGTTCGGCGCGGGCGATGCGGCGCTCGAGGTCGCGGACGGAGGAGAGGTATTCGTCGAGTTTGCGGCGGTCGGTGGCGTCGAGGCGCTTTTCCAGGCGGTGGGCGTCGTCGAGGACGTAGTCGAGGAGGCTCTGCTGATAGAGCTTGCGGCGGGCGGCGGCCTCGAGGGAGGCGGCGGCATCGCCGTTGCCGAAGAGGCGCTCGAAGGCGGCGCGCGGGTTGACCTCGGGCAGCATGGGCTGGGTCTCGGACTTCCAGGAGATGTTGAACTGGTAGATGCAGCTGTAGCCGGAATCGCAGGAACCGGCGCGCTGGCCGCCGTCGCAACTCAGCTCGAGGGAGCGGAGGCGGGTCTGGTCGCCGATCTGGTTGGCGGCGATCTGGTCGCAGGAGATGCCGGTGCGGATGTCGGCGCCGGCGGTCTTGCGCGGGTGGACGCCGGTCAGGAAGCTGGCCGAGGCGCGGGCGTGGGCGCCGCCGCCGTCGCCGAGCTCGTCACCCATCGGGTTGGCCAGGCCGGTGAGGACGGAGAGCCGGTCCTTGTGGGCGGACAGCGGCTGGAGGATGGAGGGCAGCTCGTAGCCGGTGCCGGTGGCGGCGGGCGTCCAGTCCGCCATGTTGGCGCCGTTGGGGACGTAGACCCAGGCCAGGCGCTTCGGGGCGACGGCGGTGGCGTTGGCCGCGCGGGCGGAGGCGGGGAGCGCGGAGTTCAGCACCGGCAGGGCGACCATGGAGCCGAGACCACGCAGAAAGGTGCGGCGGGGGATGGGGGTGGAGAGGGGCATGGGGGGAGGGGGGAAGGGGATTTGAGATCTGAAATTTGAGATTTGAGATCTGAAAGTTGAAAGCTGAGACCTGAGACCTGAAAAATGTGGGGATTTGAAATTTGAGATCTGAAAGCTGGGAGCTTAGAGCTTAAAGCCTACCGCCTATCGCTTGAAGCTTCCTACTGTTCTGCTGTTTTTTCGGTGGGCTTTTCGCCGCGGCGGTTTTGGAAGGGGAAGCTTTCGGCCACGGCGAGGATCAGGGCGGAGAATTTGTCGCCGCCGGCCTCGACGTCGCGGACGATCTGCTCGAGGGCGGGGCGGTCGTAATACTCGGTGCCGCGGCCGAGAGCGTAGGTGAGCGTGCGGTCGGCGAGACAGCGGAGGAACTCGAAGCGCTTCTTCTCGGCGAGGAGCTTCGTCAGCTCGGCGGCGCCGGCAAACTTGTCGCCGTTGGCGAGCTCGCCGGTGCTGTCGACCGGGGAGCCGCCGTCCTGGTCGCGCCAGGCGCCGATGGCGTTGAAGTTCTCCAGGCCGAAGCCGATCGGGTCCATGCGCGTGTGGCAGGAGGCGCAGGTGGGGCTGGTGCTGTGCTGCGACATCTGCTGGCGCAAGGTGCCGGTGAGCTTCCGGCTCTTGTCGTCGAGCTCGGGGATGTTGGGCGGCGGCGGCGGGGGCGGCGTGCCGAGGAGGTTGTCGAGGACCCATTTGCCGCGCTTGACCGGCGAGGTGCGGTTGGGGTTGGACGTCAGCGTGAGCACGCTGGCGTGGGTGAGCACGCCGCGGCGGGGCGTCGCGGCGAGGGAGACCTGCTGGAAGTCGTCGCCGGTGACGCCGGGCAGGCCGTAGAGCTTGGCGAGGCGGCCGTTGACGAAGGTGTAGTCGCCGGTGAGGAAGTCGAAGAGGCTGCGGTCGGCGCGCATGACATGCTCGAAGAACAGCTCGGTCTCGCGCTGCATGGCGGCGCGGAGCACGGGGTCGTATTCGGGGAACAGCTGCTTGTCCGGTGCGAAGGTCTCGAGGCTGCGCGTCTGCAGCCACTGGCCGGCGAAGTTCTCGACGAGGGCGCGCGACTTGGGCGAGGCGAGCAGGCGCTGCACCTGCGCCCGCAGGTTCGCCCGCAGCTGGCCGCGTTCGGCGAGGTCGAGCAGCTCGTCGTCCGGCATCGAGCTCCAGAGGAAGTAGGACAGGCGCGACGCCAGTGCGAACTCGTCGAGGGGGCGCGGGCCGGGGGTGGACGCGGTGGCGGTGCGGGTGTCGCCGATGAAGAGGAAGTGCGGCGAGATGAGCGCGGCCTTTAGGGCGAGCTTCACGCCCGCCTCGAAGCCGTCGCCCTGGGCGCGGGCGGTGGCGTAGAGCCGCATGAGGCGGTCGATCTCGGCCGACTCGACCGGGCGGCGCCAGGCGCGGCGGGTGAATTTTTCCACGATGGCGCGGGCGGAGGCGGGGTTGTCGGCGGTGCGGGTGAATAGCCCGGCGATGGGCGCGGGCTTTTCCGGCGTGAGGACGGGTTGGGAAAGATCGGCGACCTCGAGGTTCTGGATGATGAGGTTGCGGTCGGTGAGGTTCGGGTTTGTGGCCTGGGGGTCGGTGAAGTCGTTGACGAAGGCGGCGGAGAAGCGGTGCGAGCCGGCCGGGAGCTTCAGGCGGTGTTCGTAGACGTAGGGCCGGGCCGTGAGCAGGGTGAGGGAGAAGACGCGCTGGCGCGGCAGGGGCTGGGCGGTGGCGGGGGCGAGGACGTCGAAGGTCCGGACGGGTTTGCCGTCGATGCGGAATTCCATGCGCGCCGGCTCGGAGCCGCTTTGCTGCGCGTAGGCCGAGGCGCGGAGGATGACCTCGGTCTCGTGTGGCGTATTGATCTCCACCGCGACCTCGCCCTCCTTCTGGAGGATGCGCTCGCCGGCGGGCGTGAATTTGCCCTCGCCGGTCACGGCCAGCCTGGCGGCCGGGTAGCGGCGGGTGGCGGCGGGAAGGGGGCCCTCGATCTCGAGCCACTTGGCGTAGACGATGCCCGGCTGCTGGCGGCCGAGGCGGCCATTGAGCATGAAGGTCTCGTTGGCGGCGCCGCCGCGGTTGCGCAGGACGGCGGCGCGGAAGCGGTGGCGGCCGGCCGGGACGCCGAGGCGGGCCTCGTAGACGCCCGGGTTCTTCTCGTCGGTGCCGAGGTCGAAGTTTTTGACGAAGGTGTCGTTGAGCAGGAGGGCGAGCTTGGTCGGGCCGGGGTGGTCTTGGAACTCGAGCGGCTGCTCGCTGCCCTGGCCCTTGACGGCGCCGCCGACGACGGTGGCGTAGGCCTGCACGCGGAAAAGGTAATCGCCGGCCGGGAGGGCGAGCTCCACGGCGGCATCGTCCTCCTCGAGGCTGATGAGGTGCACCCAGCCGTCGCCGCGGTCGCCGATGGCGTTGAAGCCGATGGCCGCGAGGCTGGCGGGGATGCGGCGGACCTCGCTGCGGATCGGGTCGGTGACGATGGCGCTGTCCATCACCTTGTCGGCGGCGGCGAGATATTTCTCGAGTAGGACGGGCGGCAGGGTCAGGACGTCGCCGATGTTGTCGAAGCCGTAGCCCGAGTCGTCGGGCGGGAAATCGTCGGCCGGCTTGAAGTCGACGCCGACGAGGTCGCGGATGGTGGCGTTGTATTCGGCGCGGTTGAGACGGCGGAGCACGACGCGGCCCGGGTCGGGGTTGGCGGGGTCGAGCTGGTAGAGCTCCTGCTCGACAAAGCGGCTGATGATCTCGCGCTCCGCGACGGTCGGGATCGGGCCGCCGTCGTCGGGCGGCATGACATGCGAGCTGACGTTGCGGAGGACCGCCTCCCACTTGGGGCGGGCGGCGTGGACGTCGGCGACGGTGGCGTAGGCGTCGAGCGCGAGGCCGGACTTGCTGACGCCGTCGCCGTGGCACTCGTAGCAGTAGTTCTCCAGCAGCGGCTTGACGTCCTTGATGTAGTCGACGGGGACGGTGGGGGTCGCCGCAGCTGAGGCGACGGCGGACCCGAGGAGAAGGGAGGCGAGCCGGCGTATCATTTTTTCAGGAAGCCGCGTTCGCCGAGCCACTCGGTGAAGCGCACGTGCCAGGTGGAGACGGGCAGGTTGGGGCGGTCGGTGCGGACGCCGTAGCCGTGGCCGCCACTGCTGTAGATGTGGAGCTCGGCGTTAACGCCGGCCTTGCGCAAGGTCGTGAAGAAAGCCGCGAGCTGCTCGGGCATGCGGTCGTCGTAGGCGCAGGAGAGGAAGGCGGGCGGCGTGGCCTCCTTCGACCAGACGTAGTCGGTGCGGTTGAGGCCGCCGGTGTAGATCGGGGCGAAGAAGTCCGGGCGCGAGGACTGGCGCTCGACCGGGTCGGTGGCGTCGGGCTGGCCGGCGTCGTGGCGGGCGGCCGCGAGCAGTGCGACCTCGCCGCCGGCGGAGAAGCCGATGATGCCGATGCGATCGGGTTTGACGCCCCATTCGGTGGCGTGGGCCCGGATCAGGCGGATGGCGCGGGAGCCGTCGGCCGCGGCATGGACGTCGATCTTGTAGGGTTGCGGCTGGCCGGCGGGAGTGGAGCCGTCGCGGGCGAGGCGGTATTTCAGGACGAAGGCCGCGATGCCGCGTTCGGCAAACCATTTGGCGAGGTCATAACCCTCGCGGTCGATGGTGTGCTGCATGTGGCCGCCGCCGGGGGCGATGATGACGGCGCAGCCGGTGGAATGGTCCTTCGCCGGCAGGAACGGCGTGAGGCTCGGGTTATGGACGTTGGAGAGAACGGGGAAGACGATGTCGGGCTCCTGCCGCCAGCTGATTTCCTCGGGCTCGTTTTTGCGCGCCTCGGACCCCGGGGCGCCGTCGGCCCAGAGCGGGATGGCGGGCGGGTGCGCCGACTCGGTGGCGGGTGTCGCGGGGATCGGCGGGCCGCTCTTGTCGATGTTGACGGGCCGCGTCGGGCCGGAACGGGCGGGCGGCAGGGCCGCCGCGGCCAGGAGGGCGGTCATGGCCAGAAAGAGGGCGGGGAGGCGGAGAGGCATGGGGAAGGGAAGGGGGGAATTTGAGATCTGAAATTTGAGATTTGAGATCCGAGGCGCGCGTCAGCGGCCGAGCTGGCTGAGGGCGGGGAGTTTTTTGAGTTCGGTGGCGAGGATCTCGGCGTTGAGGTCGGCGCCGGCCTTGCTGGTATGCAGGTTCGGGTCGCCGAAGAGCGGGTCGAGCTGGCCGGCGCCGAGCGCCTCGTAGCGCGTGGCGATGAGGTCGTTGGTGTCGATGAAGGCGACGCCCTCCTGCTCGGCGACCTGGCGCGCCCAGCCGCCGTAGCCGTCGGCGCCGCTGCGGACGATCTTGCCGTCCTTCCAGGTCTTGCGCGGCGTGAGCGAGGTGACGATGGGCGTGGCACCGGCGGCCCGGGCCTCGCGGACGATTTTCCGGATATACCAACCGTAGGTGTGCACGGTCTCGGGTTGTTTGGTGAGGATATTGCTGGCGACCTCCTCGACTTCCTCGCCGACGCCCTTGAGGGTGCCACGGGCGCGGACCGATTGGGGCGGAGTCGAAGCGTCCTCGTTGACCGGGCTGCTGTCGTTGTGGCCGAGCTGGATGACGACGAAATCGCCGGGCTTGGTGAGGGTGAGGGCGCGCTCCCAGTGGCCCTGCGTCAGGTAAGTCCGGCTGCTGAGGCCGCCGACGGCGCGGTTGACGATGTTGACCTTGGCGGGGTCGAAGAAGTTGCCGAGCGAGTCGCCCCAGCCCCACTGGCCGCCTGCGCCGTCGCCGCGGCCATTGCGGACCAGCGAGTCGCCGACGAGGATGATGGAGGGCAGCTTCGGGTCGGCCGGCTCGGGCAGGTTGAGGTAACCGATGCGATCCGGGGCGACGGCCGCGCCCTTGGGCGAGAGCCACGCGGCGAACGGCCCGCGCCGGATGCCCTTGAGACCGGAGACGACGAGCGAGGCGTTGAGGTCCGCGCCGGCGAGGCCGGTGTGGGTGGCGTCGCGGGGGAAGAATTTCTTCACCTTGTCCGGGCTGAGCCGCTGGTATTCGTCGGCGATGAGGCGGGTCAGGTCGATGTAGGCGATGCCGGCGGTCGCGGCGAGCTGCCGGGAGAACTCGCGCCAAGGGCCGTTGACGCGGTCGACCTTGCCGTCCTTCCAGGAGTTGCGGACGGTGATCGACAGCACGATGGGCGTGGCGCCCTTCGCCTGCACGTCGGCGATCATCTTCCGCATATACCAGCCGTAGCTGCGGATCGTCTCGGGCTGCTTGGTGAGAATGTTTACGATCTCTTGGGTCTCGTCGCCGAGCGACCGGATCACGCCGCGGGAGCGACGGCTGGCGGGCGGCACCGACTCCTCCTCGTTGATCGGGCTGGAATCATTGTGACCGAACTGGATCAGCACGTAGTCGCCGGCCTTCAGGTCGGCGAGGAGCTTGTCCCACCAACCCTGGGTGATGAAGGTCCGCGAACTGCGGCCGCCGAGCGCGCGGTTCGAGACGTTGACCTTGGTCAGGTCGAAATAATCGGCGAAGGGCACGCCCCAGCCCTGTTGCGGCTCCTTGGCGCGGGCGGCGGTCGAGTCGCTGGCGATGAAGATCGTCGGCAGTGCGGGGTTGATCACACCCGGGTTCTCCGGCGGGTCCATGGAGAGCGGCGCGGGCGCGGGGGTCTGTCCCAGAGCGCAGAGGACGGAGAACAGAAGACAGAGGACGGACGGCAGAAGACTGAACAGGCGTGTGGTCATTTGGCTTTGGCGAGTTCGACGGCGTAGACGTGGGTGACGTGCTTGCCGTCAACCTGCGGGCTATGGAAGTTGCCGCTGAAGATGATCCACTTGCCGTCGGGCGTGAAGGTGAGGTTCGGCTCGACGCCGGTGGTCTTGCTGTAGTTGTGCTTCGCCATGCTGGCGAGGCGCTCGGACTTTAGGTAACCGGTGTCGATCAGGTCCTTTTTGTCGCGGAAGGAATTGCCCTTCACCATGACCGGGCGGAAGAGGTAGATCCACTGGCCCTGGGCCGGCGGGTCGATGGTCTCGCCGTCGGGGCCGCGGGCCGCGACGCTGCCGGGGTAGCCGCCGTCGCCGGCGAAGAGCGTGCCGTCGGGCGACTGGTTGTAATGCACGGACCATTCCTCGCGCTTGAGGTTATACCAGGTGCGGCGGCCGGTCTCGAGGTTGACGCCGGCGAGCCAGAACACGGTGCTGCGCGGGGTCTGCAGGTCATACCAGACCGTCTTGCCGTCGTGGCTGAAGAACTCGTGGCCCTGGATCTCCATGTTCATCGTGCGGTCGTGGAGGAGGCGGGCGGGTTTGCCGTCGTCGGCGCGGACGGTCCAGGTGCGGTCGTTGAAATGCCACGGACCCTCGTGGCAGAAGAGGATCTGGTTGGGATCGGTGGGCGAGCACTGGAGGTGGTTGGTCCAGTCGTTCTCGCGGTGGATGACTTTGAATTCACCCGACTTCACGCTGATCGTGAAGATCATCTTCGGCGTGCCGCGGGCCCAGTTTTCCTCGAGGGTGCCGCCCATGCCGTTCGGCGGCGGGGTGCGCGGGATGGTTTTGCCATCCGGGTCCGGACCGATGCCGACAAGCAGGGACTCGTCGCAATTCAGCGCGAACTGTCCGCCGGTGGCCTGGGTGGGAAGCTTCACGACCTCGCGCACAGCCCTGGTGTCGAGGTGCACGGCCATCAGGGCGCGTTTCTCGCGGTCCACGAAATAGGCCTCGCGGGTGCGCCAGGCCGTGGCGATGGCGCTTTTCCCGGCGAGGACGAGTTCAACCTTCGGGGTCGAGACGCCGAGGGTGCTCAGGTCGACGGTGGCGATGCCGCCCTCAGCGCGGATGACGAGCTTGTCGCCCTCGGGCGTGTAGCCGCGCTGGTGGAAATAAAGGCTGGTGCCGCCGGTGTCGGGCGACAGGCGGATGATGCGATGCCCGGTGTCGGGATCGATCCAGTCACGAGGCAGGGCGGGGGCCTCGGCCGCGCGCGCCACCAGGGCGAACACAAGCAGCAGGCCGGCAAGGCGCGGCAGGGAATTCATGGCAGGGGTGGGGTGCGGCAAAACCAGTGGGGGCTGGAAGGGACGACGCGGGGCAGGAGAACAGGTTACGAACGTGCCGGCCTGAGGGAGGAGCGGAAAATACTGACAGTATGAATGCCCGGGGGAGGCCGGTGGAGGCGGGGGTTATCAACCCCGCGAGGCATGATGTTCGCGACCGTCCCCTCGCGGGACTGATGGTCCCGCCTCCAAGCGGATCACGGCTTCCGCGCCAGGTGGCCCTTGGCCACGGCGTCGTCGATCATCTGCACGGCGTATTCCCAGATGGCCTGCGAGCCGGCGGCGACATGGGCGTTGCGGGCGAGCACGCGGTCCTGGGTGACCCCGTGCTTCTGCCAGGCGTGGCCGTCGGTGAGGCAGTTGAGCAGCATCGGGTGGAAGCGGTCGCAGGCGGCGGCAAACTTGGCCTCGGGGGTCGCCTGGGCCTCGAACTCGTCCCACAGCGCGCGGAACTCGGCGGCCTGGTCGGGCGGCAGCAGGCCGAAGATGTGCGTGGCGGCCTTGGCCTCGCGCTCGTGCTGGTCGGCCATGTTCTTCACGTCGTAGGCAAAGGTGTCGCCGGCGTCGATCTCCACGAGGTCGTGGATGAGCACCATCTTCAGGATGCGGAGCACGTCGAGCGGCTGGTGGTTGGAGTGCTCGGCGAGCACGATGATCATGAGCGCGAAGTGCCAGGAATGCTCGGCGCTGTTCTCGGCGCGGCGGCTCTGGGTGACGATGGTCTGGCGGAAGACCTCCTTGAGCTTGTCGACCTCGGTGATGAAGGCGATCTGACGGCGGAGGCGTTCGGCGGGGGAGAGGTTCATGGCTGGAGATAAGGCGCGAGGACCCGGGTCCAGATGGCGTAGCCGGCCGGGTTCAGGTGGAGCTGGTCGTCCTTGAAGAGCTCGGGCCGGTAGCCGCCCGCGGCGTCGTTCAGCGGGGTGGCCACATCGACAAAGGTGCAGCGGGCATCGGTGGCGCAATCGGCGGCGATGAGCTTGTTCGCCGCCACGACCTGCGGCCGGACCTTGGCCCGCGACGGACTTTCCTTGCAGGAGAGATAGATGATCCTCGTCGCGGGGAGCGCGGCGTGGACCTTGGCGCGGAAGGCCCGGAAGTCCGCCAGCACGGTCTCGGGGCTCTTGCCGGCGTTGAGGTCGTTTTCGCCGGCGTAGACCACGACGAGGCGCGGCTTATACGGGATGACGATCCGGTCGGCGTAGAACACGCTGTCCGCCATCTCCGAGCCGCCGAAGCCGCGGTTGATCACGGACACGCCGGGAAAATCCCCGGCGAGCGTGGCCCAGAGGCGGATGGAGGAGCTGCCGACGAAGACGACGGCGCCCGGCGCGGGCGGGTTAACGGCGTCGGCGGCCGTGAACGCGTCGATGTCGGCGGTCCACTTGTCGGGCGTCGCCAGGACCGGACCGGCCAGCAGCAGGGCGGCGAGGAGGCGGAAGGGGCGGGGGATCAGGGAGAACACGCGGGCAGCGTAGGTCGGCGCGGGCCGGGTGCAACACCGCTCCTTGGCCGGCGCGGTTGATCGCACGGGGCTTGCGCCGGCCGTGATTCGGGCTTTTTTGGGCCGATGCTAAAAATTGCCCGCCTTCCCCTCGTGGCAGCCTTGGCGCCGGTCCTGGCGTTCGCGGCCGTCAGTTACCCGCCCAGCAAGACCGTCGAGCATGTCGACGACTACTCCGGCACCAAGGTCGCCGATCCCTACCGGTGGCTGGAGGACCTCGATTCCGCCGACACCAAGGCCTGGGTCGCCGCGCAGAACGCGCTGACCGACTCGGTGGTGGACAAGTTTCCCGAGCGCGCCCGCATCAAGCAGCGCCTGACCGAGCTGTGGAACTACCCGCGCACCGGCCTGCCGTTCAAGGAGGCCGGCTGGTATTTCTACACCAAGAACGACGGCCTGCAGAACCAGTCGCCGCTCTATGTGACCGCCGGCCTGAAGGGGCCGGAGCGCCTGCTGCTCGACCCGAACACGCTGTCGACCGACGGCACCGTGGCCGTGGCGCTCACCGCGCCGTCGCCCGACGGCAAGTGGCTCGGCTACGGCCTGGCCACCGGCGGTTCCGACTGGCGCGAGCTGCGCCTGCGCGACGTCGCGACCGGCCAGGACGCGGCGGACACGATCAAGTGGGCGAAGTTCACCAACATGAGCTGGACGCACGACGCTAAGGGCTTCTTTTACTCGCGTTATCCGGCGCCCGCCGGCGGCGACCCGAAGGTCTTCACCAAGCTCGAGAACCGGCAGCTCTATTACCATCGCGTCGGCACGCCGCAGGCGGAGGACCAGCTGGTGTTCGCCCTGCCGGACCAGCCCGCGTGGTTCCCGAGCGGCGCGGTATCGTCCGACGGCCGCTACCTGATCCTCTCGATGTCGCAGCCCGGCCTGCGCGGCAACAGCATCCATTATATCGACCTGGGCGACGCCCAGAATCCGCGGTTCGACGGTCCGGTCGTGAAGCTGATCGACCAGTTCACGGACTCCTACAGCTTCAGCGGCAACGTTGGCTCCACGTTTTATTTCTCGACCAACGCCGGCGCCCCGCGCGGCCGCGTCGTGGCCTACCGGCTCGAGGCCCCGGCCGAGCCCGCCACCGTGCTGGCCGAGTCGGCCGACACGATCGACGCCGTCCGCATCTCGGCCGGCAAGCTGGTCGTCACCTACATGCACGACGTGGTGAACCGCGTCGCCCTGTTCGAGCTCAACGGCCGGCCCGCCGGCGAGATCCCGCTGCCCGGCCTCGGGGTGGTCTCGGCCGTGTCGGGCAAGTTCAAGGATCCGGAGCTGTTCGTCGCCTACTCGTCGTTCCTCACCCCCGGCACGACGCTGCGCCACGACCTGGCGACCGGCGCGACCACGGTGCACGACGAGACCAAGACCAGTTTCGACCCGAGCGGGTATGAGACGAAGCAGGTCTTCTATCCGTCGAAGGACGGCACGAAGATCCCGATGTTTCTCGTGCACAAGAAGGGCCTGAAGCTGGACGCCTCGGCGCCGACCTGGCTCTACGGCTACGGCGGCTTCAACGTCGTCATGCGTCCGCAGTTCGCGGTCCCGCCGCTGGTCTGGATCGAGGGCGGCGGCGTCTACGCCATGGCCAACCTCCGCGGCGGCGGCGAATACGGCAACGACTGGCACCAGGCCGGCACGAAGGAGCGCAAGCAGAACGTGTATGACGACTTCATTGCGGCCGCCGACTGGCTCGTCGCGCAGGGCTACACCACGCATAAAAAGATCGTGCTCGACGGCCGCTCGAACGGCGGCCTGTTGCTCGGCGCGGTGCTCAACCAGCGCCCCGACCTCGCGGCCGCGGCCGTGCCCGCCGTCGGCGTCATGGACATGCTGCGCTACCACAAGTTCACCGTCGGCGCCAACTGGGCCAGCGACTACGGCAACTCGGACACGCCCGAGGGCTTCAAGTATCTCGTCGCCTACTCGCCGTTGCACACGGCGAAGAAGGGCGCGAAATACCCGGCCATCCTCGTGACGACGGGCGACCACGACGACCGCGTCTTCCCGGCGCATTCCTACAAATACACCGCGGCGATGCAGCAGGCCGTGGCGCCGGAGGCCGGCCCCGTGCTCATCCACATCGAGGCCAACGCCGGCCACGGCGGCTCCAGCGGCACGACGCCCGTCTCCAAGACCATCGAGGACTGGGCCTACCGCATGGGCTTCGGCGCGCATTACGCGGGTTGGGGGAAATAGGCGGGCAGGGGCTGTTGCCCCCAACGGCCCGCGGCAGGGCGCTTGAGGGCAAGCGCCCCTACCGGTCGGTTCACGGCGGCGCGGCTTCGGCCGCCACGTCCAGATTTTCCCTGCCGCCGTTTGCGAAGCGGCGGAGCCTGACTATATCGGTTCGCCATGTCCCTCTTGCACACTCCGCTCAAGGTCGGCGCGCTCACGCTGCCGAACCGCATCATCATGGCGCCGCTCACCCGGTGCCGCGCCGGCGCCGGCCGCGTCCCGACCGACACGATGCTGGAGTATTATGTGCAGCGCGCCTCGGCGGGCCTGATCCTGACGGAGGCCACCGCGGTCGACCCGATGGGCGTCGGTTATCCCGATACGCCCGGCATCTGGTCGGAGGAGCAGGTCGCGGCCTGGACGAAAATCACGCGGGCGGTGCACGCCGCCGGCGGCCGGATTGTGCTGCAGCTGTGGCACGTCGGCGCCATTTCGGACCCGGTCTACCTGAACGGCGCGCTGCCCGTCGCGCCCAGCGCCATCGCCCCGACCGGCCACGTCAGCCTCGTCCGTCCGCAGAAGCCGCACGTCGTGCCGCGCGCCCTCGAGCTGAACGAGATCCCGCGCGTCGTGGCCGCCTACCGGCTCGGCGCGGTCAACGCGCTGCGCGCCGGCTTCGACGGCGTGGAAATCCACGGCGCCAACGGCTACCTGATCGACCAGTTCCTGCAGGACGGCACCAACCAGCGCACCGACCAATACGGCGGTTCGATCGAGAACCGTGCCCGCTTTGCGCTCGAGGTCACGGACGCCGCCATCTCCGTCTGGGGCGCCGACCGCGTCGGCTACCACATCGCCCCGCGCGGCGGCTCGATGGGCATCAAGGACAGCAATCCGGCGGCGACCTTCGGTTACCTCGCGACGGAACTCGGCAAACGAAAGATCGCCTTCCTCTGTGCGCGTGAGTCGCTGGAGGGCCACCGTTACGGCCCGGCGCTCAAGCGCGCCTTTGGCGGCGTCTACATCGCCAACGACAGCTTCACCGCCGAGACCGCGCAGGCCGTGATCCGCGCGGGCGAGGCCGACGCCGTGGCGTGGGGCAAGCTGTTCATCGCGAATCCTGACCTGCCGCGTCGGCTGCAGCTCGGCGCCGCGCTCAACGCGCCGGTGCCCGCCACGTTCTACGGCGGCGATACGCGCGGCTACACGGATTACCCGTCGCTGGCGGCGTGAGACTCCCTGGCCGCCGCTGAGTCATAAGTCGGCCCGCAGGGTTGCGTTTGGCCCGACGGAAAGCCTTCTTGGCCGAACCCATGAAGATTCTGGTCGCGGACAAAATCTCACCGTCAGGCGTCGCTTACTTCCGGGCCCAGCCCGGCTTTGAGGTCATCGAGGCCTACAACACGCCGCCGGCCAAGCTGCTCGAGCTGGTGAAGGACGTGCACGCCATCGCCGTGCGCTCCGAGACGAAGATCACCGCCGAGGTGTTCGCCGCCGCGCCGTTGCTGAAGGTCGTGGGCCGTGCCGGCGTCGGCGTGGACAACGTGGACGTCGAGGCCGCCACCGAGCGGGGTGTCATCGTGATGAATACGCCCTCGGGCAACACGATCGCGACCGCCGAGCTGACCTTCACCCACATCCTGTGCGGGGCGCGGCCCGTGCCGCAGGCCGCCGCGTCGATGAAGGCGGGGCAGTGGGACCGCAAGAGCTTCTCCGGCATCGAGCTGTTCAAGAAGACCCTCGGCATCGTCGGCCTCGGCCGTATCGGCGCCGAGGTGGCGAAGCGCGCCCAGGCCTTCGGGATGCGGGTGCTGGCCTTCGACCCGTATCTCGCGCCGAGCCGCGCCAAGGCCATCCAGGTCGAGGGCGTCACGCTGGACGAGCTGCTCGCGCAGTCGGACTACATCACGGTCCACATGCCGCTGACCGACCAGACGAAATACATGATCGACGAGGCCGCCTTCGCGAAGACGAAGAAGGGCCTGCGCATCTTCAACTGCGCACGCGGCGGCATCATCAAGGAGGCGGCCCTGATCGCCGCGCTCAAGTCCGGCCAGGTCGCCGCGGCCGGCCTCGACGTGTTCGAGGAGGAGCCGCTGGCCAAGGACAGCGAGCTGCGCACGCTGCCGAACGTCACCCTCACGCCGCACCTCGGTGCCTCGACCGCCGAGGCGCAGGACGCCGTGGGCGTGGAGGTCGCCGAGCAGATCACCGACGTGCTGAACGGCGGGGTGATCCGGAACGCCGTCAACATGCCGACGATCGACGCCGCCGCCCTGAAGGTGCTCGGGCCCTATCTCGACCTGGGCGCCAAGCTCGGCACGCTGGTCCAGCAGCTCGCGCCCGGCCCGGTGGTCACGCTGCGCATCACCTATTGGGGCCGGATCGTGGACATCGACGCCAACGCCGTCACGCGCTCGATCCAGCGCGGCTATCTGCGTCGCATCAGCGGCGAGAGCGTCAACTACGTCAACGCCCCGCTCAACCTCGAGCGCCTCGGCGTGAAGGCCGAGGTCGTGAAGTCCACGGCGGACACGGACTACACGGAGCTGATGGAGGTGAAGGCGATCGCCGCGGACGGTTCGAGCGTCAGCGCCGCCGGCACGCTCATCGGCAAGGCCAACGCGCCGCGCCTGATCGCGCTCAACGACCGCGAGGTCGAGGCCGCGCCGGCGGGCGCCCTGCTCATCTACGAGAACCACGACGAGCCCGGCATCATCGGCATGGTCGGCACGCTGCTCGGCCGCGATAAGGTGAACATCGCCGCCATGTCCTTGAGCCGCAACAACGCCGGCGGCACGGCGCTGTGCGTGCTGAACCTCGACAGCGCCCCCTCGGAGGCGGCCCTTAAGGAGTTGACCAGCCATCGCGCCATCAAGCAGGCTGTGGTGGTCAAACTCTGATGTTTTACGCCTGGCTTCTCGGCTCCGCCGTCATCGGCTATTTCCTCGGGTCACTGCCTTTTGGGGCCATGGTGGCCCGGGCGCACGGCGTGGACATCTTCAAGGAGGGCAGCGGCAACCCGGGGGCGACAAACGTCAAGCGCGTGCTCGGCGAGAAGTTCGGCGCCAAGGGCAAGCGGGCCGGCAACCTGGTCTTCGCCCTCGATGTGCTCAAGGGCGCCATCGCCTCGGCCTGGAGCGTGTTTTCGTGGACCACCCTGAGCGTCGCGGTCGACCTGCAGGACGGCAGCGGCGCCGCCGTCATCAGCGGGCAGGACTGGCGTCTGCTCGGGCTGGCCGGCGTCGTCGGCGCCATCCTCGGGCATTCGTTCTCGATCTTCACCGGTTTCAAGGGCGGCAAGGGCGTCGCCACCGCCGCGGGCGGCGTGCTCATGCTGATGCCCGTCTCCTGCCTGATCGGCGCGCTGGTCTGGCTGATCACGTTCTCGATCTGGCGCTACGTCTCGCTCGGCTCGATCCTGGCCGCGGTGGCCGTGCCGGCCGCCAGCTGGGTCCGGGGCAACCCGCTGCCGCTGAACATCGCCATCACCGTCATCGGGCTCTTCGTCATCCTCCGCCACCGCAGCAACATCACCCGTCTGCTCAACGGCACGGAGAACAAGTTCGCGAAGAAACCGCCGGCGCAGTCCTGAGGCGTCATGCGTGAGCGCCTGCGCAAGTTCCTCGCCCGGCACCGCCGGAACCGGCTGGTGGGAAAAATCGGGCGCAACCTCGGTTATCTGTGGCAGGGTTTTGAAAACCAGGACTACGATCTCCTGACCAACGGCGAGCAATTCGTGCTCCGCGCCGTTGCGCGGGTGAACCCTGCGGCGCGGGTGTTTGATGTCGGGGCCCACCGGGGCGACTGGGCGCGGATGGCGGCGGACGTGCTGCCACAGGGCCGGATCGACTCGTTTGAGGTGGTTCCCTCGACCTACGAGAAGCTGCGCCGAGGCTGCGCGCAGCTGCCGAACGTCACGTTGCACAACCTGGGCTTGGGTGAGACGGCCGGCACGGTGCAGTTCGCCGTGGCGGAGCATCGGGATGAACTGACCTCGGGTGTCGTCGGCGTGCACGGGGAGCTGCACAAGTTTGAGTTCACCCGGGTCCCCTGCCGGGTGACCACGGGCGACCGGTTTTGCGCCGAGCAGGGGATCGAGCGCATCGATTTCCTGAAGATCGACGTCGAGGGCATGGAGCCGCTGGTGCTGCGGGGCTTCGCGGGCATGCTCGCCGCGGGTCGCATCGGAGCGCTGCAGTTCGAATATGGCCAGGTGAACCTGGGCGCCCGTTTCTTCCTGGGCGATTTCTACGAGCTGCTGGCGCCTTACGGCATGCGGATTGGCAAGATCTACCCCAATTACGTGGACTTCCGGGACTACCATTTCACGCAGGATAACCTGTCCGGTCCCAATTTTCTGGCCGTCCCGGCCGGGAACCGGGAGCTGATCCGTCTCCTGCAAGGCTGAGGGCGGGATTCGGGCAACATGGTTTGGTTCCATGCTTAACTCCGTCGCGGCAAGTGATTAGCGCGATGGGATTATGACGCGGGGTCCGCAGTCCCGTCTTGCCATAAGACGCCAGCCTCAGCCATTTAAGCGGGCTTCAGCCATGGCTCTCATCGTCCAGAAATACGGCGGCACCTCGGTGGGTGACGTCGACCGCATCAAGAATGTGGCCCAGCGCATCCAGAAGACGCGCGCCGAGGGTCACGGCCTGATCGTCGTGGTGTCCGCCCGTTCGGGCGTGACCAACGAGCTCATCGCCCGGGCCAAGTCCATCAACGAGCGTCCCGACACGCGCGAGATGGACATGCTGCTGGCCATCGGCGAGCAGGAGACCATCGCGCTGACCGCCATGGCGCTGCACGCGATCGGCGTGCCGGCCGTGTCCTACACGGGCGCGCAGGCGGGCATCGTGACCGACCAGGTCTTCACCAAGGCCAAGATCAAGCAGATCGTGCCCAAGGGCGTCATGCAGGACCTGAAGGCCGGCAAGGTCGTCATCGTCGCCGGCTTCCAGGGCATCAACGAGGCCGGCCAGATCACCACGCTCGGCCGCGGCGGCTCCGACCTGACCGCCATCGCGCTCGCGGCGGCCTGCAAGGCCGACAAGTGCGAGATCTACACCGACGTCGACGGCGTCTACACCACCGACCCGCGCATCGTGAAGACCGCGAAAAAGATCGAGGAGATCAGCTACGACGAGATGCTCGAGCTCGCCAGCCAGGGCTCGAAGGTCATGCAGTCGCGCTCCGTCGAGTTCGCCAAGAAATACGGCGTCGTCTTCGAGGTCCGCTCCAGTTTCAACCACAACCCGGGAACCATCGTGAAAGAAGAAGTCGCCTCCATGGAAAAAGTCATCGTCCGCGGCGTCGCAGTCGACAAGGACCAGGCCAAGGTCGTCATCACCGGCCTGCCCGACAAGCCGTCGTCGGCGGCGACCATCTTCAACGCCCTGGCCGACGCCAACATCAACGTCGACATGATCGTGCAGAACCTCGCGCACACCGGCGTGGCGGACATCACCTTCACCGTGCAGCGCGACGACGCGGCGAACGCCGTGCGCGTGCTGCCGGCCGTCCTGAAGAAGCTCGGCGGCGGCGAGATCAAGGCCTTCGACAACATCGCGAAGCTTTCCGTCGTCGGCGTCGGCATGCGCACGCACGCCGGCGTGGCCGCGGCGCTCTTCACCGCGCTCGGGGACAAGGGCATCAACATCCAGCTGATCAGCACCTCCGAGATCAAGATCACGCTCGCCGTGGACCGGGCCAAGGCCGACGAGGCCGTCCGCGCCGCCCACGAGGCGTTCGGTCTGAGCAAATAAAGGCAGACGTCAGATGACAGAGGTCAGAAGTCAGACCAGTCGGGCGATTCGCCACTTTTCTGACCTGATCGTCTGGCAGAAGGCTTTTGATCTTGGGCTTAAGGTTTTTGCCGCAAGCAAGACCTGGCCGAAAGAAGAGAAGTATGCGCTGATTGACCAAGTCAGGCGTTCATCCCGTTCGGTGGGAGCAAATATCTCGGAAGCCTGGGGCAAGCGCCGTTACGAAGCTCATTTCATCAGCAAGCTTTCGGATGCGGATGCCGAGTTGCACGAGACCGAACATTGGCTGCGATATGCACTAGCGCATGGTTATATCACCGCAGAAGAGCTGAAGGTGATGACCAGCCTGCTTGAAGAGGTCGGTAGAATGCTGGGCAGTATGATGGCCAAACCAGCACCTTTTCTCCTAGCGCGGGAAAAAGCTCCTCCTGACCTCTGATTTCTGACATCTGATCTCTCCATTGACCATGCAATTCGTCAGCACCCGAGGACAGACCGAACCCGTCGGATTCACCGAGGCCGTGGCGCTCGGGCTCGCGCCGGACGGCGGGCTGTTCCTGCCCCAGAAGCTGCCGAACCTGGCGCCGCACCTGGCGAAGTGGGAGTCGCTCAGCCTCGCCGACCTGGCCTTTGAGTTCCTGAAGCTGTTCGCCACGGACCTCCCGCCGGACGTGCTGCGCGGCATCGTGCAGAAAACCTACGGCACCTTCGGGACGGCGGAGACGCTCGCGCCGCTGCGCCAGCTCGACGAGCGCCTGTTCGTGCTCGAGCTCTTCCACGGACCGACCCTCGCCTTCAAGGATTTCGCCCTGCAGCTGCTCGGCCACCTCTACGAGCATCAGTGCGCATCGCGCGGGACGGGCATCAACGTCCTCGGCGCCACCTCGGGCGACACCGGCGCGGCCGCGATCCACGGCCTGCTGGGGAAGCCGCGGACCGCCATTTTCATCCTGTATCCCGAGGGCCGGGTCTCGCCGCTCCAGGAGCGGCAGATGACCTGCACCGGCGCGGAGAACGTCCACGCCATCGCCATCGACGGCAGCTTCGACGACGCCCAGCGCGTGCTGAAGGAGATCTTCGGCGACCAGGAATTCGCGGCGCGGCACCGCCTCGCGGCGGTGAACTCCATCAACCTCGCCCGCATCCTCGGCCAGTGTCTCTATTACCTGTCGGCCTGGCTGCGGCTGCCGGCGGCGGCGCGCACCAACGTCGAGTTCGTCGTGCCGACCGGCAACTTCGGCAACGTCTTCGCCGGCTGGCTGCTGCTGCGCATGGGCGTGCCGGTCAAGGGCTTCAAGGTCGCGACCAACCGCAATGACATCCTGCACCGCCTCTTCACCGCCGCGGAATACCGCAGCGAGGACGTGCAGCCGAGCCTGGCGCCCTCGATGGACATCCAGGTGGCGTCCAACTTCGAGCGTTTCCTCTACTACGCCCTCGACGAGAACCCGACGCGGGTAAAGGCCGTGATGGCGCAGATCAAGGCGACCGGCGTCTACCGCTTCGACGTGCTCAACAAGGCGGCCTTCAGCTCCTCGCGGGCGACGGACGAGGAGATCAGCGCGATCATCCGGCAGGTCTACGACCGGCATCACTACCTCGTCGATCCGCACACGGCCTGCGCCTTCAAGGAGCTAAACCCGGCGCGCGTGAGCGTCGTGCTCGCCACGGCGCATCCGGCGAAGTTCCCCGCCGCCATCCAGGCCGCCACGGGCCGCACGCCCGTGCACCCGGCGCTGGAGACGCTCAAGACGCGGCCCATCGTGAAGCACCGCCTGCCGGCCGACGCGACTGCGATCAAGGCCTTCGTGGCGCAGCACGCGGTGTAAGATCACTCACTGATCGGGTGGGAGGGGTTTTACCCCCCGACAGCGAACGGCGGCAGCTGACACGTCGGGGTATAAAACCTCTCCCACCAAGCGTGCGAGGTCCGCGCGACCAGCGGCGACCCTGCAGGGACTGCGTTGGAAAGGATTACGCGGCCAGCGCGTTCAAATTTAGGCCTCTGACCGGCAGAAATTTCATGTGGATTTTCGCTCGCGCCCGGGCTGGGCCTGCGCATCTTCCGTGCTCGTGAAACTTCGCATCCCGTTCGACCGCATCAACTGGACCAACAGCTCGTTCCTCATCGGGACGACCGTTGTGACCCTCACGGCCGTGCCGTTCTATCTCTGGAACTACGGCGTCGACGCCTTCCAGGTGTCGATGTTCTTCCTTTTCTTCATCGCGACCGGCCTGAGCATCACGCTCGGCTATCACCGCCTCTTCTCGCACATGGCCTTCCAGGCCAGCTGGCCGGTGCGGCTGCTCACGCTGATCTTCGGCGCCGCCGCCTTCGAGAACTGCGCGCTCGCCTGGGTGTCCGACCATCGCCGGCACCACAAGCACGTGGACCACGACGAGGATCCCTACGACATCTCCAAGGGTTTCTTTCACGCCCACATCGGCTGGATCCTGTTCAAGCTCGATCCCGAGCCGCCGTGGGACAACGTCGCCGACCTCCGCAAGGATCCGCTCGTGATGTGGCAGGACCGCTTCTACGTGCCGATCGCGGTGGTGGCCAGCTTCGTGCTGCCCGCCGCCCTGGGTTACTGGCACGCCGGGGCGATCGGGGCGCTCGGCGGTTTCCTGATCGCCGGCGTGGCCCGCGTGGTCGCGGTGCAGCACATGACCTTTTTCATCAATTCGCTCTGCCACACCGTAGGCAACCAGCCCTACTCGAACAAGTGCAGCGCCCGGGACAGCTGGTTCATGGCGATCTTCACGTTCGGCGAGGGCTACCACAACTATCACCACGAGTTCCAACATGACTACCGCAACGGCGTGAAGTGGTGGCAGTGGGATCCGACCAAGTGGACGATCTGGACCCTGGAGAAGGTGCGCCTCGTGCGCGGCCTGCGCCGGGTGCCGGAGGACAAGATCCTGCTCGCGCAGGTGGCCGACGCCCGCCGCCGCCTCGGTGAGCACATCGCCTGCCCGAAGGTCAGCGCCAACGCCCGGCTGCACGCGCTGCTGCAGGCCAAGGACGCGAAGCTCCACGAGCTCGGCGAACGCTGGGCCACGCTCAAGGCGGAATACGCCGTCAAGGCCGACGCGATGAAGGCGGAATACGCCGAGAAGAAGGCCGAATATGCCGAGCGTGCCCACCAGCAGATCGAAGAGGCGCGGGCCGCCCTGGCCGAGATGCGTCGCGAACTGCACCAGGCGCTCGAGTTGCTGGATCACGCCGCGGTCGCGGCGTGAGGTCCGGCTAATCCGAAGGTTTCAGGGCGGGGTCGCTGACCCCGCCTTTTTTATGGGCGCAGCCATCCGGTAGGGGCCGTTGCCCTCAACGGCCCAAGGCGGGCGCTTGGGGGCAGGCGCCCCTACCTGTCCGGATCACAACAGCGGCGCGAGCAGCCGGGCGACCTCCTCGCCGAGGTGCGGGAAAAGCCGGCGTTCCGGCTGCTGTTCCGGCATGGGCTTCGAGTGGGCGAAGATATCCTTCATCCAGCCGCCGATGGCCGTGGCCTCGGCGGGGGAATAGGTGACGGCACCGACCTCGAAGTTCAGGAACAGGCTGCGCAGGTCCATGTTGGCGGAGCCGAAGAGGCCGGTCTGTTCGTCCACCAGCAGCATCTTGGCGTGGAGCATGCCCGGGGCATAGAGCAGCACCTTGACGCCGGCCGCCTGCAGGCCGCGCAGGTAGTGGCGGCGGGCAAGGTCGGTGATCGGGTGGTTGGACCGCGCCGGGACCACCAGGCGCACGTCGATGCCCGCGCGCGCCTGCACCAGCAGCGAGCGGAAGAGCACCTCGTCGGGGATGAAATACGGCGTGACGATCCATATGCTGCGTTCCGCCTGCTGGACGAGCGAAAGGATGCCCTCGTAGAGCGGGTCGCCGGACACGTCGGGGCCGCTGGCGACGATCTGCACCTCGCTGTCTCCCGCCGCGGCCGGCACGTCAGGCGGGAGTTCCCGCTGCAGCGCGGCCAGCGGCTGGCCGCTGGCAAAGGCCCAGTCGGCCAGGAAGATCTCGTCGAGCAGGCGGACGGCCGGACCCTCGACCACGCCGCCGAGGTCGCGCCAGCGGCGCTTGAGCGGGGTGGGGCCCATGTATTCGACGGCGAGGTTGCGGCCGCCCAGCGCAGCGACGCGGTGGTCGAAGATGGCGATCTTGCGGTGGTTCCGGAGATTGGCCGAGTGCGGCGTCTGCAGCGGCATCACCGGCATGAACCGCACGACCTCGCCGCCGGCCTGCCGGATGGGATCACAGAAGCGGCCGGCGCTGAGGAAGCAGCCGAGCCCGTCGAGGAGCAGCCGGACCTTCACGCCCTCCTTCGCCCGCTGGGCCAGTAGCTTGACGAGGCGCCGGCCCACGGCGTCCCGGCCGAGGATGAAGGTCATCAGGTGGATGCTGTGCTGGGCGTGGCGGATGCCGTATTCGAGCCGCTCGAAGGATTCCTCGCCGGAGGTGAGGAGGCTCACGCGGTTGCCGCCGACCGGCGGGCAGGCGCCGTTGCGGGTGAAGACGCGGGAGGCGAAATTCTGCTCCGCGGTCTCAAAGGGGGTGGTCGTCGGGGTCGGGTAGAAGCGGGCCTTTTTCTCGGCCAGCTTCCGCACCTTGCGGCCGCCGAACATCAGGTAAAGCGGCACGCCCACGTAGGGCACGAAGGCGATGAGGAAGAGCCAGGCGAAGGTGTTGCCCGGTTGCTTGCGCTGGCTCATGAGCCGCGCGATGGCGAAGAAGGCCAGCAGGAATCCGGCGACCGTGAGCAGGTGGGGCACCACGCCGTTGGTGAAGGGGTGCTCGACGAGCGCGTCGTAGTATTTCTGCAGCGTCTCCATCGCGACCCTAGGTTTGCGTGGATTGGGCGATTGGCAAGCGGGCGGAACCGACGGGATGGACGGGCCGCGGGCCGGATTCCGCCCGACGGCAAAAAACCTCTTGGCAAAGCGGGAAACCGCCCCATACCTTCACCGTTCGTTCTTTTGATGGTGGAGTATCCAAGTGGCCAAAGGACGTTGACTGTAAATCAATTCGGCTCTTGCCGTTCACTGGTTCGACTCCAGTCTCCACCACCAATTTAACGACTAAGTCCCGCTAGCCGAAAGGTTAGCGGGACTTTTTGTTTACTGATTTTTGGAGGCGGGACCATCAGTCCCGCGACTTGTCGGCCACGCTGCGGATACCTCGCGGAACTGATGGTCCCGCCTCCAAGTTGCGGCGGTCGCTCAGATCACCCCGGCTTCGCGGAAGCTGTAATAACCCCGGCCCTGCGGGTCGGCGCCGGGGCGGCCGAGGATGACATGGTCCAGCAGCTCGATGTCCACGGCCTTGGCGGCGTCGCGGAGCTGGCGGGTGACCTGCACGTCGGCCGCGCTGGGCGCCGGGTCGCCGCTGGGGTGGTTGTGGACGCAGACGACGGCCGTGGCGCCCTGCCGGATGGCCTCGCGGAAGACCTCGCGCGGGTGGGCGAGGGAACTCGTGGCCGTGCCCGAGGTGACCTCGACCTGCTTCAGGAGCCGGTTCTTGCGGTTGAGGCAGAGCACCCAGAATTTCTCGACGGCGAGTCCGGCGACCTGCGGCTTGAAATGCGCGTGGATGAGCTCGGGGCGGTTGAGGACCCCGTCCTCGGGGGAGGCCCCGGCCGCCATCCCGCGCCGCACGATCTCCATGACGGTGACGAGCTGCAGGGCCTTGACGCGGCCGATGCCGGTGAGGCGGCGGAAGTCGGCCTCGTTCCATCGGACGAGCGCGGCCAGCGAGCCGGCCTCGGCGATGAGGCGCTGGGCGATGCTGATGACGTTATGGCCCTTGCTGCCGCTGCGGAGCAGCATGGCCAGCAGCTCGGTGTCGCTGAGCGCGGCGGGTCCGAGTTTCTCGAGGCGTTCCTGCGGCCGGTCGCTGACCGCGAGGTCCTTGACGCGGAGGGGCGGGTAGGAGGATTCGTCGCTCATCGGGCCGGGGGCTTCGCCCGCTGGCCCGCGAGCTAGGCACTTAGAAGTGCTTCACGTAGGCGTTGCGTCGGAGCTTCTCGAGCCAGCGCTCGGTGGCCTGGCGGGAGCCCTGCTGCACGAGCGTGCGCTCGATGTCGGGGCGGACCTCGTCGAGCGGCAGCACGCCGGCGTGCTTGCGGTCCTCGGCGTAGAAGATGAAGGCGCCCTCGGGCATGATGAGGGGCTCGCTGCGCTGGCCCTTCTCGAGGGTGAAGATGACGTCGCTGAATTCCTTGCGCAGGTCGGAGCGGCGCTGCCAGCCCCAGTCGCCGCCCTTGCCCTTGCGGGAGTCCTGGCTGTATTTGCGGGCGACGTCGCCGAACTCGGCGCCGGCGGCCAGCTCGGTCATGATGGTGGAGGCCTTGGCGCGGAGCGTGTCGTCCGTGTCGTCGGCGCCGCGGGAAACCTGGATGAGGCGGAGATGGACGCTGTCCTCCTGGTAGAAGCGGTCCTTGTTCTCGGCGTAGAAGGCCTCGATCTTGACCGGGCTGATCGTGCTGGCGGACTTGGCCTTCTGCTGGCGCATGTAGCCGTAGATCATGTCCTCCTCCTGCTCCTTGCGGTAATCCTTCTGGGAGATGCCGCGGGAACGGAGATAGGCGAGGAACTTGCTCCGGTCGCCGTCAAACTGGGTGATGATGGTCTCGGCGACGGCGTTGTCGACGTAGCTGGCCGGGACCTGGCGCTTCTCGTCGGAGTAGAAGTCCTTCACGATCAGGACGCGGTCGATGAGGTTCTGGACGACGTCCTCCTGGAGGGCCTCGAGCTTCTCGTTGAATTCGCGCTCGTTGCGGCTCTGTTTCTGGATCTCGGGGACCAGCGGGCCGATTTCGCGGCGGACGTCGTCGACGGTGATGATCTTGTCCTCGGCGATGGCCACTATGCCGTTGGCGTAGCGCAGGTTAAGATTGTCCGGCGGGGTGGTCGCGAGCTGTCCCCGGGCGGCGATCAGGCCCAGGAAAAGGCCGGCGAAAGCGAGCAGGGATGAAGGGGAAACGCGGGAACCTCGGAGACTCATGGAGCGGGTAGATTTTGCAGGAAAATAATTATTTCCCTCAACCTTGCAAGGGGGGTGGGGGCGGTCAAGCGGGGAAAGCGGCTGCTCAGTTGGATGAAGTCGTCGCGGCGGCCCGAGTTGCGGAGGCATTTCAGCCGGCTGCCCTGCGTCTCGACTGACAAAACGCCCTTTTGTTCCGCGCGAACCCGGATTTCGGTGACCAGCAGCAGCGCCTTGACGGGTTCGCCGAACTTGCCGAAGCGGTCGCGCAGCTCGGCCTCGAGGTCCTTCACCTGCTTCGGGTTCTCGGCCATGGCCAGGCGGCGGTAGAAATCGATGCGCAGCCGGGTCTCGCCGATGTAGGCGGCGGGCAGCCGGGCCTGGATCCGGTCGATCTCGCCCTCGATGCGCTCGGCCTGCTTCAGGGCGCTGAAACTGTCGGTCGCCTCGCGGCGGGTCTCGGCGCCGGCGCCCTCGCCGACGAACACGAAGTCGAGCTTCACGCCGGCGCGGACGAGCGCGGCGTGCTTCTCGCCCTTCAGGCGGGCCACGCTCTGCCGCAGCAGCTGGCAATAAAGCTCAAAGCCGACGCCCACGATGTGGCCGCTCTGCTCGGCGCCGAGGAGGTTGCCGGCGCCGCGCAGCTCGAGGTCGCGCATGGCGATGCGGAAGCCGGCGCCGAGCTGGTTGTGCTGGCGCATGGCGGTCAGGCGCTGGCGGGCGAGGTCGAGCAGCCGCGTGTGCCGGTGCAGGAGCAGGTAGGCGTAGGCCTGGTGCTTGAAGCGGCCGACGCGCCCGCGGAGCTGGTAGAGTTGCGAGAGACCGAAGCGGTCCGCGCCCTCGATGATGAGCGTGTTGCAGTTCGGGATGTCGAGGCCGCTCTCGATGATCGTGGTGCAGACGAGCACCTGGTATTGGCCGGCGACGAAATCGGTCATCACCCGCTCGAGGCCCTCGGCGCCCATCTGGCCGTGGCCGACGCCGACGGTCGTGCCCGGCAGGAGCTCGCGCAGGCGCGCCGCGACGAGGTCGATGCTCAGGATGCGGTTGTGGAGGTAGAACACCTGGCCGCCGCGCCGGAGCTCGTGCTGTATGGCCTCGACGACGAGCTTCTCGTCGTAGCTCTTCACGATCGTCTGGATCGGCAGGCGGTTGGCCGGGGCGGTCTCGATCGTGCTGAGGTCGCGGGCGCCGGTGAGGGCGAGGTAGAGCGTGCGCGGGATCGGCGTGGCGCTCATCGAGAGCATGTCGACGTGCGCGCGCCAGCGCTTGAAGACCTCCTTGTGCTTCACGCCGAAGCGCTGCTCCTCGTCGATGATCACGAGGCCGAGCTCCTTGAACTTCACGTCGTCTTGGATGAGGCGGTGCGTGCCGATGAGGATGTCGATCTTGCCCTCGGCCACGGCGGCGAGGATGCCGTCCTGCTCCTTGCGGGTGCGGAAGCGGCTGAGCATCTCGACGGCCACCGGGTAGCCGGCCATGCGCTCGCGGAAGGTGTTGAGGTGCTGCTGGGCCAGCACGGTCGTCGGCACGAGGACGGCGACCTGTTTGCCGCCCATGACGGCCTTGAAGGCGCCGCGGATCGCCACCTCGGTCTTGCCAAAGCCGACGTCGCCGCAGACCAGCCGGTCCATCGGGCGCGTGCGCTCCATGTCGGCCTTGAGGTCGGCGATGGCCTTCGCCTGGTCGCGGGTCTCGGTGAAGGGGAAGGCGGCCTCGAACTCGCGCATCCAGACATTGTCCGGGGCGAAGGCGTGTCCCGGCTGCGCCTCGCGCTGGGCCTGGATGCGGAGCAGCTCCGCGGCGAGATCGAGGGTGGAGCGCTCGGCGGACAGGCGGGCCTTTTCCCAGCGGCCCGAGCCGACGCGGCCGAGCTGCGGCTTGGCCTTGGTCAGGCCGACGTAGCGGCTGATGAGATGGGATTCCTGCAGCGGCACGTGCAGCGTGACCTTGTCATCGAACTCGAGCGAAATGACCTCGCGGATGCCGTCGCCCGACTCGAGCCGCGTCAGGCCGCGGTATTGCGCGATGCCGTGTTGCAGGTGCACGACGAAGTCGCCCTCGACCAGCTCGGAGAAGTCGAGCAGCTGGTCCACGGCGGAGGTCGCGGCCACGGCGCGCTTGGCGATGGCGCGGCGCGCGCGCTGGCGGCCGAAGATCTCGGTCTCGGAGACGACAATGCGGCCCTTGGTGGCGCCGTCCCGGGTCGTGAGCCGGAACCCCTCGTTCAGCGGGCCGCGCAGGTAGCGCGGCTTGATTTTCTTGAGGGCCGCATGCTCGTCGAGCAGCTCGCGGATGCGCTGTTCCTCGCCTTCCTTCGAGACGACGAAGTCGACGGCGTAACCCTCCTGTTTCCACGCGGCGACCTTCTCCAGGAACTGCCGGCGGGCGTCCTCCTCGGCGGTGAGCCGCTCGTGGGCGAGCAGGTGTTCCTCGGGGTAGGAGCGATGGTGCGAAAGCGATTCGGTGTCCCAGGTTTCCTCGTCGCCGGCGGCATCGAACAGGCGGGTGGCGAGGTCGAGGTCGCTGACGCCGAAAAGGCGGGCCGCGGCCTGCGTGAGTTTCTGCAGAAAAGAAGGTGTGCTGCCCTCGGCCAGGTCGAGCAGCTCCTCGATGCCCTTGGGCTCGAGCAGCGCGGTGTGCGTGGCCGGGTGGAGGTAATCCAGCAGCGTGGCGGACAACCCGGAGGTGTGGAGCCGGGGTGCGGCGGTCAGCGTGATGCGCTCGACCGGTTCGCCCGAGCGCTGGGTGACGGGATCGAGCGTGCGGATCTCCTCGAGCGTATCACCGAAGAAATCCAGCCGGTAGGGCTGGTGGGCGGTGATCGGGTAGACGTCGACGATGCCGCCGCGCACGGCGTATTGGCCGGGGGCCTCGCAGACCGCCTCGCTGTCGTAGTCAAACGACCGGAGCAGATCGAGGAGGGCCTGGAAGGAGCGGCCTTCGCCGCGCACCAGTGCGGCCTCGCGGTTGGCGAAGTCCGCCAGCGGCGGCACCGGCTGGAGCAGGGCCGCCGGGGTGGTGAGGATAAGCAGCTGAGAGTTGAGAGCTGAGAGTTGAGCGATGGGGCGCAGGCCGCGCAGCCGGCTCAGCACGGCGAGGCGGTCGCTGGCGGCGTTGAAGGCCTCGCGCATCTCTCCGGTCTGGGCCTCGGGGAAAGCGAGGATCTCCAGCTTCGACTTCCCGGGGTTGGCGGCGTGAAAGAGGGCGATGTCCTCGGCGAGGGCGTCGGTCTGCCGGGCCTCCTCGTGGACGACGAGCCAGACCGGGGCCGGGTGCCGGCCGAGCAGTTCCGCCAGGGCATGACTCTGCGCTGCCGGACAAATTCCGGTGAGTTTGGTGCGCGAAGCGGAATTGACGGAGGACAAAACTATCGCGGAAACGCGGAACGGCGGAAAGAAGACCAGATTTCCCGCCAGCGCAATTCGGGATGTGCGGTCAGGCACAAGGTGGAACCTGCGCCCCGCGCAGGTTGGCCCGCGCGGGGCACGGGCTCCACCTATTGCTCGCCGCGCAAGGCCGTCAGCGCGGCGCGGGCGGCGACCTCCTCGGCGACCTTTTTGGACGGGCCGGAACCGGAGCCGAGCTGGCGGTCGTTCAGGAAAACGGCGACCTCGTATTCGCGGGCATGGCGCGGGCCGGAGGTGGACATCACCTCGTAGTGGAGGGCGTTGTTGCCGTGTTCGGGCTGGACGAGTTCCTGCAGGCGGCCCTTGGGATTCTCGGCGTCCTCCGACTGGGCGAGCCGGTCGGCGAGCGGGCCATACCAGGCGAGGACGCGCGCGCGGGTCGTGGGCAGGTCGCTGTCGAGGTAGACGGCTCCGACGAGCGCCTCGAAGGCGTCCTCGAGGATCGACGCGCGGGTGCGGCCGCCGGTGTCGTCCTCGCTTTTGCTGAGGCGCAGCGCTGCGTCGAGGCCAAGGTCGCGGGCCATCTGCGTGAGGAAGCCGCCCTTGGACAGCACGGCGCGGCGGCGGCTGAGCACGCCCTCGCGCTCGGCGGTGAACTCGCCGAAAAGCGCCTCGGTCAGGATGAACTGGAGCACGGAGTCGCCGAGGAACTCGAGGCGCTGGTTGTGCGGGCCGGCCTTGGGGTGGTCCTGCAGGTAGGACGGATGCGTCAGGGCCTCGAGCAGCAGCGGCGCCGAGCGGAACTCGTAGCCGAGGCGTTGCTGGAGGTCGGCGATTTTCTGCGGCATGGGCTCAGGAGCTGGCGCTGGTGTAGCGGCGGAGGCCGCGGTGGAAGACGACGACGGCCAGCGTGAACCAGATCACGGTGATGGCCAGCAGCCAGCCGACGGTGCCGAGGTCGAAGCCGTGGAGGAGGGTGCTGGCGGGGGCGTTGCTCACCACGACGACGGGCAGGACCCAGACGAAGGCGACCTGGGCCAGGCCCTTGAAGGCGGCGCGCGGGAGGCGGGAGAATTCGCTGAGCGTGAAATAGCTGCCCTCGATGCCCTGGGCGCTGGTGATCCAGAAGGCCGGGGCGATGCACAGCACGAGCATGCTGTAGTGGATGATCACGCCGCAGGCGACGAGCAGGGCGTAGAGCGCGAGGTCCGCCGCGCCGGGCTGGAGGCCGAGCTGGCGGGCGGAGTAGATCACGACGCCCAGCGCGACGAAGGAGTTGATCAGGCCGTCGGGGTCGAGCTTGCGGGTCGTGGCCATGAACATGACGTTGCCCGGCTGCGCGAGGAAGAAGTCGAAGTTGCCGCTGCGGATGTTGCGGCCCATCTCGAAGATGCTGCTCCAGAAGAAGCCCATCAGGTAGCGCTGGATGAGGAGCGAGGTGCCGACGAGGAGCATCATCTCGTATTTGCTCCAGCCTGCGACCGAGTCGGTGTGCTGGTAGATGACGGAGACCATGAGCAGGTTCACCGTCATCCAGAACAGCTCGACCAGCGCCCAGATGAAGAAATCGCCGCGGAACATCAACGTCCGCACGATCGAGTAGCGGGCGGCGGTGAGCCAGATGCGGGCGTAGTGGGACAGATTCATTGCGGATCGCGGATTTTGGATTGGAGATTGGCCGATCCAAGGCACGAGGGGGTTACCGGGACATCACCGGCTGGAAAAGCTGAAAGACAGGCTGAGTGGAGTCGTGATTTCATTCCGCAATCCGCAATCAAAAAATCCGCAATTGGTTCACCCGCCCACGGCGGTGTGGAGGCGCAGGCCGCGGCGCCAGAGGAGCTGGCCGAGGGCGAGGATGATCACGACCCAGCAGGCCTGGATGCCGAGGCCCGTGACGGCGGCGGCGGGGTCGTTGAGCCGGCCGGTGAAGATCGCCACCGGGAAATACATCTGGTAGTAATACGGCAGGTATTGGGACAGGCGGAAGAGCCAGTCGGGGAGCAGGTCGAGCGGGAAGATCTGGCCGCCGAGCACGGACTCGATCGCCATGGAGAGGATGACGAGGCCCTGGATCTCGAGGAACCAGAAGCTCATCATCCCGAAACAGTAGGCGATGCCGAACTGGATGAGGGCGGACATGACCAGCGCCGGCAGGCCGACGGCGAGGCGCCAGCCGTCGAGCGGCAGCGTGAGATGGTCCTTGAGCAGCGGGAAGAGGATGATCAGCGGCAGCAGGATGAGCGCGCCGGTGACGAGGCGGGCGGACAGGTAGATGCTGAAGCGGTAGGCGAAGTAGTTGACCGGCTTGAGGAGGAACTGGTTGATCAGGCCGTTGCGGATCTCCTCGCTGATCTGGTAGTCCTCGTTGAAGGCGCCGATCATGAACTGCACGACGATGAGCGCCGTGAAATAGGTGAAGGTCTGGGCGAAGGTGAAGCCGCCGATCAGCGGGCTGCCCGCGTAGGCGGAGCTCCAGAGAATGAACACCACGATCAGGTGGAAGAACGAAAAGAAGCCGCGGATGCCGAAGTTCACCCGGTAGACCAGGTTGCTCTGCAGGCCGACCGAGAAGGCCGCGCGGTATTTGTTCAGGGTGGCGAGCATGGCGGAGGACAGAAGTCAGATGACAGCGGGCAAAATCGCAAGCGCCCGGGCCGTGGCGGGCAACGGCCCCTGCCGAATCAGGCCGTCCCGTTCTCCTTCAGGTTGAAGCGCTCGGCCACTTCCTGGCCGAGCGCGCGGTAGGCGGTGGCGCCGGGGCCGTGCGGGTCGTAGGCGAAGATGGGCTTGCCGAAGCTCGGGGCCTCGCTGAGGCGGACGGTGCGCGGGATCAGGGTGTTGAAGATCTTGTCCGGCAGGTGCGAGCGCACCTCCTCGACGACCTGCTTGGCCAGGTTGATGCGGCTGTCGAACATCGTCATGATGATGCCGCCGACATCGAGGTGGGGGTTGACGCCGGCGGCCTTGAGGCGGTCGACGACCTTGAGGATCTGGCCGAGGCCCTCGAGGGCCATGTATTCGCACTGGAGGGCGATGAGGAGGTGGTCGGCGGCGGCGAGGGAGTTCATCGAGAGCATGCCGAGGGCCGGCGGGCAGTCGATGATGATGGCGCGGTAGCCGCCGGAGTTGCGGATCGGCTCGAGGACGGAGCGCAGCTTCATCAGGTAGTTGGGCTGCTGGGCCAGCTCGATCTCGATGGCGGCGAGGTCGACCTCGGAGGGGATGAGGGCGAGGTGCGGCCACTGGGTCGGCGTGAGCATCTCAAAGGCGCTGCCCTCGCCGTGGAGGGGGCGGTAGAGGCTCTTGCCCTCGAACTTCTCGACGCCGAGGGCGCTGGTCGCGTTGGCCTGGGGGTCGAGGTCGACGACGAGGGTGTGGATCTTGCGCTCGGCGAGGGCGGCCGCGAGGTTGACCGCGGTGGTGGTCTTGCCGACGCCGCCCTTCTGGTTGGCGATGGTGAAAACGGTGCAGGCCATGCGGGATTAACCGGAAAGGGAGGGGGGGAGTCTAGCGCTAAGTGACCCCCATTTCAGTTCTTGCCGAACCGGAAAAATTGACCCAAGTTGCGCGCTCGTTTGGTCCCGGCGCGGTAGCCAAGTGGTAAGGCCGAGCTCTGCAAAAGCTCTATCGGCGGTTCGATTCCGCCCCGCGCCTCCAAATCCAAGTGAGTGTTTCACTACGGGTTCTGGAAGTTCGAGGAGGAGACGGACACCAAAACGGACACCCGTTTTCCTACTCTGGGAGAACTGGGCGTAATCGGAACTAACCCGCCGACTACCCGCTAACCCTGCGGCACCGTTTCCGGCTATCGTCGTGTTTGCCCACACGACCATGAAAGCACGATTCCGCATCACACGCCGAGGCAGCCGGGGAGACACGTTTTATTGCGTGGACAGCCAGACCAGGAAGCGCACCAGCCTGAACACCAGCAACCCTCGGGAGGCCCGCCGCATCGTTGACGCCAAGAACGAGGCCGAACACCAGCCGGCGCTTAACCTGCAGCTGGCGAAAGCCTACCTGGCCGGCACGGACCGCGAGGTCAACCGACGCACCTGGCAGGAGGCCCTTGAAACGCTCACCAACCTAAAACAGGGCTCCAATAAGGAACGCTGGGAACGGGCGGCTAAGGACAAGGCGTTCATCCCGCTTTTGCCTAGGATCATCATCCAGACCCCGAACGAACTGCTTTTGAAGGTGCTCCAGGCGGGCACGGTCTCGACCAACAACTTTCTTCGCCGGCTGCATAACTTCTGCGTGGACATGAACTGGCTGCCCTGGCCGCTGATTCCGAAACGGCAATGGCCCGTCATTCGGTTCAAGGACAAGCGGGCGATCACCTGGGACGAGCATTGCCGGATAATCGCCCGCGAGGGCAACGCCGAGCGCAAGGCGTTCTATCAACTGGCCTGGCATATCGGCGCATCACAGTCCGACTTGGCGCACCTAGAGGCTGAGGACGTGGATTGGGCGGCGCGGATCATCACCTTTGTGCGCATGAAGACCCGTTGGCGGGACAACCAGCAGCCGCCACAGATTCGCTTTGGAAAAGAGGTCGAAGCGATCCTGAGCACCTTACCCAAGACCGGGCCGCTGTTTCCTTACCTGCGAGACCGTTTGCCTGGACACCGGGCCACGGAGTTCAGACAGCGTTGCGTTGGGCTGGGGATTCACGGTGTGACCTTGCACAGCTACCGGTATGCCTGGGCGGAACGGGCGAAGGTGGTCGGCTACCCCGAACGCTTCGCGCAGCTCGCCTTGGGCCATAACAGCAAGGCCGTGCATAGGGCCTATGCGAAGCGAGCACAGGTCACACTGCCGCCGCTGGAGGATTACGAAAGGGACGCAAAGGCCGCGCAGGTGATTTTGCTACCACTGCCGGCGACGGGCTAACGGTGAAGATCGGTTTCAGGTTTACCGGCCAAATATGGCGGATTTTCTAACGCCAACTCATATTCATCTTTCGTCCAGAAAGGCCAGACGGCCCTGTCTCCACCATCGGGTTCAGGCATCCATGCTCCGTATGAGAATACGCGCCCAAAGTAATTACGCAGCGATCTACTGAAGGATTGCTTCGGCCATCTGAATTCCAAATCGGTCTTTAAGAACATAACCGCTCTGGCGAAATCCTTCTTCTGGCCATCGGTTAACTTAAATCCACCGTCTAATCGGTGCTCTTTGAAGTCGTCATAATTTGGCCATGCTAATCCGTATCCGATGGCGTGAATTGACGGGTCGCCTGAAGTGTTCTTTGGGCGTTCTTCAAAAGCGAAATTACTTATTGTCCCGCTCGCCAGCTGACGCAGGTGCTCTGCAAGGCTATCTCTCGCGGCTCTGTCGATCATAGATTCGATAGAGAGTAAGTTAGACGCGAATTGACTCATTAGGCAAGAGCTAGGCCGATAAGGTCACCTGAGGTTGCTCCTGCTTTCCAAGATCGGCCCGGGTGGCTTTGTGTTGGTTCTTTTGCTTCCAGTGTTGGCTGACTGCGTTGGTCATCTTCGCCAGCCAAGTGCGGTCCTTGGCCTGTTCCAATACCTCCACGGTAGCGAAATACTTAACGCTATTGGGCTGGGGATTGCCCAGTGGTTTGAGCAACCGGGCCACGACCAGAACCGGCACATCATGGGCCTGGCAGTTCAGCACCCAAGCCGCTTGCTCGGCCGTCAGCCGGGCCGGCAGTTGCCCTAGAAGGGCCAGGAAGCGGTGTTGGTCGTCTCTCATCTCAGCCGCCCGAAAGCTTGAAGCTGGCGAATTCAGGATGCCGGGTGCCCAGAAGCTTTACGTTCCACCAGGAGCGCTCCTTGGCTACGTATTTGGCGCAGTAGTCGGCTACGTCATCCCGATTGTTGACCGGCTCGATTCTGGCACGGCCATAGCGATTAAACCACGTCTGCCACACCTCCCGCCGCGACTTGCCCAGGCAATCGCACCAGAGGGCATGGACATGATACCCGTCCCGGCTAGGGTTCTGCTCCAGAGCATAGAAATAGGACACCCCGCGCATTTCCGACCGCATGAACTTCTCATAACACCGCTGGGCCGAATCAATGGACGCCTCCCAGGAGAAGGTCATATGCGAAATGACCTGCCACGGGGCCAAGGAATGCACCCAATCGCCCATCTGGACATTCAGGGCAGCGACTTTCAGGCGATCTTCGGGTTCTAGTTTTCTGGCTTTGTTCATGTTTCAATTCTGGTTGTTGGCATCTGGACACACCTCTCGGACAAGGATGGGTTGACGGCGGCGGGCGCTACGCGCCCATCCGCCGTCAAACCCAACCACGGGGCCGCGATGCGTGGCCACGTTACGAACTACTCCAGCGGCACCACCGAACCGGCACGGATGATGACGCCGTTTTTGGCATCGAACGTGTTCGGCTCCATCAGATCGAATTCGACCACGATTTTCTGTCCGTCCTTGAACGGGCACGGGAAAACCCTGGCGGCTTCTTCGATGGTTTGGATGTTGCGAGGGCACCACACCTGGACGGTGGGGGCCTTCCCGTCGGCGCATTGAACTTCGTAAAGGTTCACGATGCCGACGACATGCTTGGACTTGTTCTGAACTTCCTTGAAGCGGTGAGCTACAAACTTGGCGATGACCACGCGGCGGCCAGCCAGGAAGTTTTCGACTGCGATCTGCTGTTTCATTTTCTTCTTTCGGCTTCACTACGCGACAAGCGGCGCCAAGGCCTTCGCCGTTGGAGATACCAACGATCTATCCGTTACCCTCTCGATTCCCGCTGGACGGGCGGGGAAAGGGTGCGCTGCCAAGCCCCGTTCTCGGCAGGAATATCCCCCGGGACCGCGACGTTGCTTCTCGTTTGAGTTGGCAGGCACGGGCGGACTATACCAACGCCAGATCCGCAACGTCCTCCTACTCTTGCAGTCTATTTAGTAGGAGACCGCTTCTCTGCACCCAAGTCGGACAGCCGAAGCTCGGCCTTGCGGCAAATCTTGCCTACGAGCTTTTCGCTGCAGTGGAGATAATTCAAGTCGGTGATCCATTGATGCAATAACCGAACACTTCCGCTCAGAGGGATTTCAGGCCAGAACATCCATAAAAACATGAGCAAATCTTGGGTCATGTCGGATGTGCTGCCAGGTTCATTTACTTCGGCCGCGATGGCCTGGGCTGCATCACTCTGCCCAGCTGTGAATGCTGCATAATGGTCCGCCGATCGCTGCACGAACGCTTGGCGCACAGGTCCGGATTGTTCAGTGAATTTAGCCAGGTGCGGCTGAGCAGCGGCTGCCATGCTTTGTTTCAGTTTCTCTTCGTCTAGCGCATCGGAAGAGCAGACTTTCGCTTTGGCGTCCGGCCGAAGCACGATGCTCGCTGCTTCCCCGAGGCCCACCATAGAGCCCAGCATCTTGCTTAGCTTCAGAGAATCGGTGGGCTCGTTGGTTATAGGCGCATCGGGGTCAACGTCGAACGAGAGTAACACCACACGGCGCACCCACGGCGGAGGGACTCCGAAATCAGGCCTCACCGAGGCACCAAATGCCCATTTCGCTTCTTCTCCCATCGCAGGCAATCGCGCCATACCACGTTGGATGACAGCAATCTTTTGCTCCTTCGTAAGCATATTAGTTCTCCACTGGACGATCAAACCAAACGGTTTCGCATTCTGGCGCAATATGGCCTTCCTGCATTGCATCGAGGACGCGGTGCTTAATTTCTGCTCTAGAGCCAGGCCATTGCGTGAATTTACCCGCTTCATCCAAGCAACCTACCGAAAGATTTTCTTCATCTATTAATGCGCTAACAAACTCGAGCACGTGAGGAGTAACGACCAGCAAGTCGTCAAATCCAACAGATTCGTTGGCGCAGGTCACTGCGACTCGGAGTGGAACCCAATCATGATGAAGGTAGCCGTTGAAGGATTCGAGAGCACGCTTCCTCTGTGCCGGATTCATTTGCGTGGTCGCCCGTTCTATTAGGTTTTCAACCGCGACAACAAGGCAGCCAACTGCTCTAAGAAATGTTTCACCCTCTCAGAAGTTGCCCCCGGCAAATTGTGAGCACAGTCGTTTCCGATCGCGGCCAAGCTGTCGATCAGTTTGAACTCAAGCTTGTCGTAACGGCCCGCCTTATAGAGCGCGGTGTTCAAATCATTCAACGTCGGACGCTCTTTTTCTGGGAAACAGTCGGCTTTTTGTGAAAGGCGGCGCAAGTCTTCCTCAAGAACCGCCCTACCGAGGACGCCTGCGGCTAGCCAGTAGCCCTTGGCATGAAGGTAGTCAGCTTGATCAAGCAAGTTCGAAAATGATTCTGCAATTACCAGATCGGTAAACGTGGCTAGGTGCCCGCCATCAACGGCGTCCTTGATCGAGCGCACCGTGCCTAACAAGCTCATCACAACGGTTGTCTTGTTTGGTCCATCCCCCAAAAGTATTCCTTTCCAAGGGGAAATCGCTCCACCGAGTTTTGTTTCAAGAACTCGGCAATTGCCGCGCCAACGTTGGAACGGGTCAACGGGCACATAATCCTCGTGGGTGAAACTGCTTGTCGCCACCTGAAACTTGTTAGCCAGGAGATTCTCGCCTTCAGCAATGAGCTTGTCGAGATACGCGATAGTAGGCGCTTTGGGGTCCATATATTCCTCTCAGGATCACCGGCAATGGTCTGATGATAGCAAAGCAAGGCAAGAGCGGACCGAGCCTGAATTTAGGCAAACAAAGAATTTGAGCTCCGCTACCGTATGCGGTTCGATTCCGCATATTCCATGAACCTTAAAGATTTCATATCATCGACGATTTGCGAAATCATAGACGGCGTGGCGGACGCGCAGGGGAAGTCCCCCGCCGAGCTGATCAATCCCGACGCTTTGTATCAGGCAGACCACGCTCCGCGAACGCATTTCGCAGTTCGCGGCGGTGGTGTCGTTCACATGGTTGAATTCGACGTGGCAGTGACCGTCGAATCCTCATCAGAAGGCAAGGTTGGCGCAGGTATCAAAGTTTTCGCCGTTGGCGACGCGGGCGGCAGCGCGAGCACCGCAGACAAATCCTCTCAGGTCAGTCGCATTAAGTTCAGCGTGCCGATTGCCTTTCCGCGCAAGCGGAACTAACGGCGTCGACGGGCAACGAGTTAACGGACACCAAAACGGACACCAAATGGCTAAAAAAGGCAGTCCCGGGGTAGTTCTAGTTTAGGCTTGGTTAGCTCTAAGAAGTGGCCAATTTGAGGCCGTAAGCACCCGATAGACGGCCGATTCCGCCCCGCGCCTCCACCTTTCGAAAGCCGAAAGGTGCCCCCTCCGTAGCCCAACGGGCGAAGGAGGGTATTTCACTGGCGAGGCCGCTACGGCTGGCGAGCCAGCCTGACGAGTCGGCGGCAGCCAAGTATAGGACTTATAAGCCGTATAGGACCTATAGGTTTTCGCTCCCCGCCGGCCTACACCGTCGGGAACGGGTGCTGGGTCTGGGACTGCGAGACCGGCAGGTAGATGCGGAAGGTGGAGCCCTTGCCGGCGGTGCTGAAGACCCGCAGCGCGCCCCCGTGGGTGCGCACGATGCCGAGCACGGCGGCCAGGCCCAGGCCGCGGCCGGTGAACTTGGTGCTGAAGAAGGGATCGAAGATCCGGTTGAGCACCTCGGGCGGCATGCCGCAGCCGGTGTCGGATATTTCCACGCAGACGTAGTCGCCCGGCGGCAGGCTGGCGTCCGGCCCGGCCTCCGGCGAACCCGGCAGCGGCAGCCGGACCACCGTGGTGGCGAGGCGAATGGTGCCGGCGCTCTGGTCCCCGATGGCCTCGGAGGCGTTGATCACCAGGTTCATGATGATCTGGCGCAGCTGGGAGGCGTCGGCCTCGATCGGGGGCAGGACCGGCGTGAGGGCGAACTCGAGCCGCGCCTGCTTGCTGATGGAGAGCTCCAGGAGGCGGGTGGTCTCGGTGATGAGCTCGTTGAGGTTGAGGCGGGAGAGGGAGAAGCTGGCCTTGCCGGCGTAGGCGAGCAGCTGGCGGCAGAGGTCGGCGGCGCGGTTGGCGGCGGTGACGATGCTGTCGAGCCGGGCGGCGTTGGCCGGGGTTTCGGCGGCCTCGAGGCGGGCGAGGGAGGCGTTGCCGAGGATGACGCTGAGCAGGTTGTTGAAATCGTGGGCGATGCCGCCGGCCAGCACGCCGAGGCTCTCGAGCTTCTGCGTCTCCTGCATCTTCTGCTCCAGCCGGTCGGCGGCCTCCTCGGCCAGCTTGCGCGCGGTGATGTCGCTGTGGGTGCCGGTGATGCGGAGCGGCTTGCCGGTGGCCGGGTCGCGGGCGACGACCTTGCCGCGGTCGAGGATCCACTTCCACTCGCCGGACTTCGCGCGCATGCGGAACTCGTGGGCAAACTGGTCCTGACCCGCCCACATCCGTTCCTCGTCGGCCACGATGAGCGGCAGGTCGTCGGGATGGATGTGGCCCAGGAAGGCCTTCCGGCCCGGCTCGATTTCGTCCAGGGTGTAGCCGAGGATGCCCGCCCAGCGCGGGCTGCGGAGGATGCGGCCGGAGGCGACGTCCCAGTCCCAGAACCCGTCCTGGCTGCCCTCGAAGACGAGCTGCAGGCGCTCCTCGTTCTCCTTGATGGCCCGGGCTTGGCTGGACACGCGCCGCAGGAGCCGGCGCTGCCAGAGCAGGACGCCGAGCACGGAGAGGATGATGGCGGCCAGCGGCGGCAGGAAGCGCTGCAGGTCCCGCCAGCGGAGTTTCTGGGGCCCGAGGGGTCCCAGGAATTTTTCATGGAGGATGTCGTGCTCGCGGTTCAGCCGCAGGTGGAGGAGGCCGAGGTTGATCTTGGCGAGGAGCGCCTTGTTGCCGGGCTGCACGGCGTAGCAGAGGTTGTAGCTGATGTCGGGGAAGCTCAGCTCGCTGCGGGTGACGTGCGTGAGGCCCATGACCTGAACCTGATAGTCGGTCACGAGCTGGGTGCCGAGGGCGGCCTCCACGTCGCCGCGTTCCACCGCCTCCACGCATTCGCCGAGCGAATCATAGGGGTGGATGATCACGCCCCAGGGTTGCTTGAGCGCGTATTCGTGGGTGATGGCGTTCTTGATCACGGCGAGCCGCAACCCGCGGAGGTCGGCCACGGTGCGGATCTCCACGCGGTCCCGGTGGTAATACACGCCGCAGACCAGCTTCTCGAACGGCAGGGAGAAATCCATCAGCGCGGCCCGTTCGTCCGAGGAGGCGACGAGGCCGAGGATGTCGCCCCGGCCCTGCTGGAACTCGGCATAGACCTGCTGCCACGGGCGCAGGTCGAACTCGAGCCGCAGATTCTGGTCGGCGGCGACCGCCTTGAGCAGGTCCACCGCAAAGCCCTCGGGCTGGCCCGCCGCATTCAAGGTCGAAAAGGGCGGGCTCGCGTGCTCCATCATCACCCGCAGGGGCGGGGGCTCGGCGCCCCAGAGCGGAAGGGCGAGCGCGAGCAGAAGCGGAATGAGTCTGACTGGCCGGGTCATGCGATGGTGCTGAGTGATAGCAACCGACGGGGTAAATCAACCCTTTGGTGGGGGGCTTGTAGGTGGGTGGGGTTTTATACCCCGACTGGAAGCCGGCGTCCACCATGTCGGGGTGTAAAACCCCTCCCACCAAGAGAAATCCTTCCCGCCGGGGAGAAGCCAACTCACCCGTGCCGGCCCTTGAAGGTCAGCTCGGCCACGCCGGACTTGTCCAGGCCGCCGAGACCGAGGGTGACCATGCGGTCGAACTGGGCCTTCGTGGCCTGGGCGAGCGGCAGGTTGAGGCCGACATCGAGGCCGAGCTGGTAGGCGATGCCGGAGTCCTTGGCGGCGTGGGCACCGGAGAAATAACAGTCGTGGGCGCGGTTCTGCATGTCCTCGCCGTCGGTCTTGAGGACCTGCGAGTTGGCGCCGGTTTGGAGGAAGACCTCGCGGAGCATGTTGAGGTCGAGGCCGAGCGCCTGGCCCAGGCCGAGGCCCTCGGCGAGGCCGGCGGTGTTGATGTTCATCACCATGTTGACGAGCGCCTTCACCTGCGCGGCGGTGCCGGCGGGCCCGATGTAGCGGAGGGCGGTGCTGAGTTTCTCGAGCACGGGCTTCACGCGCTCGAAGGTGGCCTGCTCGCCGCCGCACATGAGGTAGAGCGTGCCGTTGCGGGCCTGCGGGATGCTGGAGGCCATGCAGCCCTCGAGGCTGGCGGCGCCGGCGGCGCGGGCGCGGCGGTCGCACTCGGCGTGGACCTTGGGCGTGAGCGTGGCGCAGTTGACGAAGGTCTTGCCATTCGCGCCGGTCAGCAGCGAGTCGCCGGTCTCGGCGAAGACCTTGAGCTGGGCCGCGTCGTCGGTGACGACGGTGAAGATGAGCTCGGCCTTCGCCGTGACGGCCGCGAGGGTCGTGCAATGCGCGGCGCCGAGCTCCTTCGCCAGCTCGGCGGCGATGGGGGCGTGGGCGTCATAGACGGCGGTGACGTTGTAGCCGCAGTCCTTGAGACGGCGGGCCATGTTGCCGCCCATGCGGCCGGTGCCAACGAAGGCGATGGTGGGATTCATGATGGAGGGAGAGGGTGAAGGGTGAGAGAGGACGGGATTTTTTAGCCACGGATTACACGGATGGGCACGGATGGATTCAAGTGTCCGGAGGCTTTATCCGTGTTCATCTGTGCCATCCGTGGCGAATAATCAGCGTCGGTTCGCGTAGAAGGGGTTGTGTTGTTTTTCCTGTTTCAGGGTCGTGAGGGGGCCGTGGCCGCAGGCCAGGACGGTGTCGGCGGGGAGCTTGAGGATCTTCTGCTGGTTGTTGCGCAGCTGCATCTCGAAATGCGTCGGGCTGCCGCCCATGGAGCCGGCGAAGATGGAGTCGCCGACGATGGCGAGCGGCCAGGAAAGGCCGGAGATGAAGAAGGTGGTCATGCCCGGCGAGTGGCCCCAGGTGAAGAGCGTCTTGATGGAGAGTTCGCCGAGGTGGAAGTGGGCGTTTTCCTGGAAGGTCTTGGCGCCCGGGTGGTCAACTGGCTCGAGTTCGCTGGCCCAGACCTCGGCGCCGGTGGCGGCGAGGCGGGCGAGGTCGGCGATGTGGTCGGGGTGGGTGTGGGTGAGGAAGATGCTGCGCAGGGTCAGGCCCTCGGCGGCGATCGTGTCGAGCATGGCCTGACAGTTCGCCCCTGTGTCGAAGGCGGCGGCGTGTTTCGTCTTCGCGTCCCAGACGAGGTAGCTGTTCACGGTCATGTCCTCGAAGGCCGTGTTGAACATGGCGAAGCCGCGCTTAAAGATCGGCTGCTCGGGATACCACTCGCGGCGGGCGATGGCCAGGAGGGCGTTGCGCTCGAGGCCGAGGGGCTTGGCGAGGGCGAGGAGGGTGTTCTCGCGGATCTCGCCACCCTTGACGGCCTGCAGGTCGGCGACAGGGATGTTGGCGGCCGCGGCGAGGGCCTCGTCGGTCAGCTTGAGCCCCCGCTGGGTCTTGCCGATGATGTCGGTGAAATTGTCTTCGAGAGGGATGCGCGGCATGGAGGCTCAGGCTCCGGAGAAATTTTGCATAGCGCAAGCCGGCTTTGCGCGGTGAAATTTCAGACCGGACGATGCGCCTCTTGGATCAAGCCTTCGGGCAAATGCATCGGTGCCATCGGTCATGAATTCTTTGCGGAGAGCACATAGACAAACTCCTCGTGCAGGCTTCCGTCCGGCAAGGTAAGCGACTCTTCGCCCTTACGGACAAAGCCGGTCTTCTCCAGCACGCGAATGGAACCCCGGTTATGTGGGACAACCCGGGCCGTCAGCGGACGGGTCAATTCTGCTTCCAGGAACTGACGCACGGCGGCCGAAGCCACCCCGCGGCCCCAGAATTCCCGGCCGAGCCAATATCCGATGAGCCGCTCCTGGGTGGTTGCATCCGTCCATGTCCCGATATTCCCGGCTATGCTCTGATCATAAAGGATCGTCCGGTTGGTGGCGGTCGCATTGCCAAGGACATTGTTGGTCCAATGAGCAAAGAAAGCCGCGCGGTCGCGCGAGCGAAACCCCACCATGCGCACCGCTTCGGGATCCAGCTGATGCAGGAAGAACGTCTCCAAATCACCGGTTTCAATCGGTCGAAGCGAAACGCGACTAGTGATGGCACTCATGAGACATCGAACGTTCAAGATGAGCCATGCCGCTTTAGCGGCATTGGCTGTGGCGGCTGGCTGAGCGCCTCTGCTTCCTAACCTTACGAGGAGCGCGAGAGGGATAGAACGCCAGGCCTTCCCTCGGACGTTTGAGCCCGCGAAAACTGGAAATCTCATCGGTCTTGTCCGCACTAATCTGAGGGCAAAGATGGCGAGGATTTCTGATGAGCTGCCTCAATTCCTTGTCTTTCTTGATAAGGCGCAGCCCTTTCAGTTTGGCTTCTCGAGGAGAACTCGCTTCGAGGTGCATGTTGGTGACAAAGCCGAGCCAAACAAACCGATCACTCTTTTTCGTTTGAGCTTCTATAACCACTTCAGTGAACCCCTTGGGAAGGAGTGCCCTTGAATCGATCGGGATCAAAAGCCCGCGCCCATTTATTCTGACTCGATATTTCGCCATGGTTCTTTTCTTCACCCGACGTTGTTTATGCACTGGCAGTGGCTCAATCAAATGGGCTGGGTCAGGCACGCGTGGAGTTTGAAGCAACTCAGGTCCGGCCCAGACCTGTTTTGTCGCTCTGCTGGGGACGGTATTTTTTCGGGGGATCGAATCAATCTTATCCTTTCGGTTGGAGCGTGCGGGTGAGGTTGAGAGGAGCCTGTGCTAAAGCACGGACGTTGCGCGCGAGCGCGCAACCTACAGGGGCTGGCAACGGTCATCGCAGTGCGTCTCCACAAAAAGCGGGGGCGGCGCCTTGTGAGCGCCGCCCCCTCGGGGATGTAACTGACCAAAAGATTACTTCGGGGGCTCGACGTTGATGCGGAGCTTCTCGAGCGTCAGGCCGAGCTGGCGGTCGTATTCGGCGAGGGACTTGGCGTAGTCGGACTGCGCGCCGGCCTCGCGGACCTCGGCGTTGGACAGGATTTCCTGCTGCTGCGAGACGAAGAACGTCGTGCTGGCGCCGGCGCGGAGGCGCTGCACCTCGGAGTCGAGCGTGGACTGGGCCAGCTCACGGGCGCGGCGGGTGGCCTGCACGCGCTTCTGCGCGGTCTCGATCTGGCCGGCGGCGTTGCCGACGCGGACGACGATGTCCTGCTCGACGCGCTGGAGTTCCGTCTCGGACTGGCGCTGCTGGAGCTTGGCGGCGCGGTAGCGGCCGCGCTCGGTGGTGAAGGTGAGCGGCACGGAGACGACCACGCCCCAGCTGTAGGCGCGGTAATCCTCGTCCTTGACCTGCTGGCGGCTGACGCCGAGGTCGGTGTCGTAGCCGTTGTAGCCGTAGCTGCCGACGAGGTCGACGCGCGGCAGGAGCTGGTTGCGCTGGAGGCGGGCGCCGACGGTGTCGCGCTTGAGGGCGAGCTTGGCCTGCTGGTAGTCGGGGCGCTTTTCCAAGGCGGTGCGGAAGTCGGTGGCGGCGTCGACCATCACGATCGGCGCGGGCGGCGGCGGCTCGATGGTGATGCGCTGCGCGAGCAGGCCGGTGGTCTGGTCGTCGGTGATGAGCTGCTTGAGGAGGTTCTCCGCCTCGCGGACGCGGTTCTGGGCGAGCAGGATGGATTCCTCGCGGGTGGCGGCGCGGGACTCGGCGGAGGTGACGTCGAACTCGGAGATGCTGCCGACCTTGAAGCGCTTGCGGTTTTCCTCGAGGAGGTTCAGCGCCAGTTCCTTCGAGCGCACGGCGGAACGGAGGTTGGCGTAGGCGAAGTTGAGGTCGTGGTAGGCGAAGATGACGCGCGTGATGGTGTCCATGACGGACTGCCGGAAGGCCCAGTGGCTGATGCCGCGGTTGGCCTGGGCGATGCGAATGGAGGCGAGGGTGGGGCCGAAGCCGAAGTTGCGGAGGAGGGGCTGCGTGCCGGAGATGCCGGCGAAGGTGTCGTAGTTGTCGGCGTAGCTGTTGAAGGTGCCGCGGGTGTTCTGGCTGCTGGCGCCGAGGCGGTAGGTCATGCCCCAGGGGAGGAGGCCGCCGAGGCTGAGGTCGGCGCTGTCGGTCTTGCTGAAGCTGGCGGCCGGGCGGATGCCGGTGGTGGCGTCGGCCAGCGCGGGGTTAAAGCTTTCGGAGTAGGTGTAGCTGCCGTTGAAGACGGGATCGAACTTGCCGTAGGCCTCGGTGAGGCGGGCGGACGAGATGGCGGCGTCGAAGCCCTCGACCTTGATCAGGAAGTTCTTGGCCAGCGCGCGCTGGATGGCGTCCTCGAGGGAGATTTTCTCACCCAGCTCCTCCACCACCGGGGCGGATTGGGCGAAGGCCGAGAGGGCGAGGACCGAGGAAAAAAGCAGGGCGATGAGGCGCCGGGGAGAAAGCATGGTGGTTGGGTTGCCACCCCACTTTGCAACCCGCATGCCAGCGGAAAAAATAAAAACAAATACCTGCAATGCAGTGAGTTGTGCCAGTCCCTGAAAGTGTCTTCCGGCGGGTTCGCCTCAGCATCGGGATTTCACAATCCCGGAAATGGGAAGACGGGATTTTAACCGCAGAGAACGCAGGGTGCGCAGAGAGGGGACTGTAGGTGGCGCGCTTGCGCACAACGTCGTGCGCGAGCGCAGCACCGACAAGGCTGGGCGGGAACGGCGATGCCGCCCTGCAGCTCGAATTTACTTCGCCATCCGGGCGAGGCCGGCGAGGTGGCGTGATCAGGGCTCGGTGAAAGAAATGTCCGCGGGCACGGCGTCGGCGGTGACGAGGCGCACAACCTCATAGCGCCAGGAGCCGTCGGGCATGGCGCCCCATTTCGGGTATTTGACGGAGCCGTTGCTGGCGAGCGGGCCGAAGGTGCCGCCGGTCTCGCTGTCCCAGGTGCCGAAGAGCATGGGCTCGCCGCGCGGGTTGAGGATGAACCAGTTCAGGCGCCGGCCGTCGGCGCGGAAGATCTCGAGCCGGTGCTCGCCGACGGCGCGGGCGGTGAGATCGGGGTCGTTGACGGCGAGGCGATGCAGCGTGCGGTAGATGTTCGCCTCCCACCAGCGGCGGTCGCCCTCGACCTGTTCGGGGGGCAGCGGGAGGAGCTGGCCGTCGCGCTGGCGCCAGCCGGTGCCTCCGGCGATGGCACGGCGGCGGTCGATCTGCGCGTTCCTCGCCTCGAAGCGCACGCGCGGGGCGGAGAAGTCGTTCCAGATTTTGTTGGTGAAGGTTTCCGCAAAGGCGACGTCGTCGTGGACGGCCTCGACGTGGGCAAACTTGACCTGTGCCCAGGCGACGCGTCCGCCCATCGCCGCGAGAAAACGCTCGGCCCGCGCCGGGCCGGTCTCGGTGGCCTGCGCCGCGAGTGAGCCCGCGAGCAGGAGCCAGAGGAGCAGCGATTTCATCATTCCTCCGTTTCCGGGCCGGTGCCGGCGGGCCAGATGAAGGGCAGCGGGCGGCGCGAGACATCGGGCACGCCGCGGGCGATGAGCCAGTCGGCGACGGGCCGTGCTTTTTCGCCGCCCTCGCGCGCGCAGTGGAGCAGGGTAAAACCGTGCGGCCCGTGGATCTCGTGGGCGTTGGGGTAAAGCGCAAAGGCGGCCTGCACGAAGCCGAGCTCGCCGAGCATGGCGGCGGCGAAGACGTCGAGCCGCGCGCCCTTGCTGAGCAGATATTCCGCGATGGCCCGCTGCCCCGTGTGGGCGGCGGCCTGCAGGGCGGTCTCGAAATCGCCCCCGCCCCAGTCCCAGCAGGCGTTGGCCAGCAGGGGTGTCTCGTCGACCAGTTTCATGACATTCTCCAGGCTGCGGTGCGACTGGCCGACGGCGGCCTGCACCTTGTCGGGCGGCAGGGCGGGTGGCGGCTTCGGAGCCTTGGGGCGCGGCGCCGCGGGAACGGCGGGCGCGGGGGTGTCGGCCTGTTGGTTGAAGCGCGGGGAGATGAACGCGGCCAGCGGCGCGGCGGCCACCAGCGAAGCGGAGCCGAGCAGGAAGCGGCGGCGGTTGAGGGAAGTTTGCATGGGGAAAAGGGTTACTCGGAGCGCAACGCGACGAGCGGATCGACCTTGGTCGCGCGGCGGGCTGGGAGGTAACAGGCGAGGAGGGCGACGCCGGCGAGGATGACGGCGATGACGGCATAGGTCAGCGGGTCGCCGGCGGCGACGCCGATGAGGAAATTCTGGAAGTAACGCGCGACGAAATACGCCGCGCCGAGGCCGAAGACCAGGCCGGCGACGGCGATGACGAGGCCGCGGTGCAGGATCATGGCCATCACATCGGAGGCCTGCGCGCCGATGGCCATGCGGATGCCGATCTCGCGGGCGCGGCGGTTGACGGTGTAGGACATGACGCCGTAGACGCCGAGCGAGGCGAGGAGGACGGCGAGGAGGCCGAAGGCGCCGAGCAGCGCGGCGCCGGTGCGCGGGGCCCAGAGGCCCTGCGATATGTTCTCCTCGATGGTCGTGACGTTCACGAACGGCAGGGAGGTGTCGATGGTCTGGAGCTGCTTGCGCAAGAGGGGGATCAGCGCGGTGGCGTCGGTCTGCGTGCGGACGTGGATGCTGGCGAAGCCGCTGCCGCGGCTGCCTTCCTGGGCGATGGAGAAGAAGATGTAGGGCTTGGGGTCCTCGCCGATGTTGTCGAAGGTGACATCCCGCACGACGCCGACGACCTCGATGAGGGTCTCCGAGCCGAAGGCCTTCACGGTCTTGCCGAGGGGATTCTCGCCCGGCCAGCACAGCTTGGCGAAGTTCTCATTGATGACGACAACCAGCGGGTGGCGCTCGTCGTCGGCCTCGGTGAAGTCGCGGCCCGCCACGAACGGGATGCCCATGGTCTTGAAGTAACCCGGCAGCACGTGGCCGTAGCTCATGAGCTGGCCGGTGGTGCGGAGCTTGTCGTCGGGGCCCTGCGGGCGGATGGTGCGGAGGGCGCCGCCGCCGTTGAGCAGGACGGTGGTGGCGACGGTGGCGTCGGTCACGCCGGGGAGGCCGCGGACGAGCTCGACGGCCCGGCGGTAGTAGGCGAGGGAGCGCTCGGGGGTGTAGCCCTGGGCGGCGAGGTTGGCACCGAAGAGCGCGACGTTCTGCGTGTTCCAGCCCGGGTTGACCTGTTGGGCATGGCGCAGGCTACGGATGAAGAGGCCCGCGATGACGAGGGCGATGACCGAGAGGGCGATCTGGGCGGCGACGAGGAAATTGCGGAAGCTGTAGAGCGGCGTGGGCGAGGACCCCTTGCTCTCCTCCTTGAGCATCGTGGTGAGCTCGGGCTTGGTGGTGATCCACGCGGGGGCGAGGCCGAAGAGCACGCCGGTCACGAGCGAGATGACGAGGCCGAAGCCCAGCACGCGGCCGTCGAGGGAGACAGTGAGGCCGTCCGGCAGGAACGGTGGGCGGAGCGACCAGAGGAGATCCTTCGTCCAGAAGGCGAGGGCGAGGCCGGCGAGGCCGCCGAGCAGGGAAAGCAGCACGCTCTCGGTGACAAACTGCCGGATGAGCCGGCCGCGGCTGGCGCCGATGGCGAGGCGCACGGCGATCTCGCGCGAGCGGGCGGAGGCGCGGGCGAGGAGGAGGTTGGCGACGTTGGCGCAGGCGATGAGCAGCACGAGGCCGGAGAGCGAAAGCAGCAGGGCGCCGGCCTGGACGACGTTGTCGCGGAAGTTCGGCCCGATCATCGACTCGGCCAGGCCGACGAGGCGGATGGAGCGGCCGGTGTTGGCCGCGGGATGATCCGAGGCGAGTTTGGCGGCGAGGGGCTTGAGGCCGGCCTCGGCGGCGGCAAGCGAGACGCCCGGCTTGAGGCGGGCGAAGACATTCCAGATGAGCGCGCGACGCTCGGTGTAGAAGCCCTTCAGCAGGCCGGTGTAGACCTGGTCGTGCATCGTGCTCGGCACCCAGAAGGCCGGGTTGTTGAAGGTGTTCAGGCCGCGGAAGCCCGGTGGCATCACGCCGATCACGGTGAAGCCGGTGCCGTTGATGGTGTAGGTGCGGCCGAGGACCTCAGGATCGGCGTTGAGGCGGGTCGTCCAGAAACTGTGGTTGAGGACGATGACGGGGCCGGAGCCACTCGCCTGGTATTCCTCGGGACGGAAGGTGCGGCCCAGCGCGGGTTTCATCCCGAGCAGGTCGAAGTAATTGCCGGAGACCAGCTCGCCCTGGACCGAGTTCGGCTCGGCGCCGATCATCATGCTCACCGGCACGAAGCCGTAGCTGCCCATGGCGGCAAACACCTGGTTGTTATCGCGGAAGTCGACGTAGTTGAGCGGCGAGACGGGCAGGAAGCCCGGGTTGCGTTCGTCGATGGTGTAGGCGCTCACCAGTTCCTCCGGCCGCTCGAAGGGGAGCGACTTGAAGAAGAAAGTGTTGATGAAGGAAAAAATCGCCGTGTTGGCGCCGATGCCGAGGCCCAGGGTGAGGACCGCGATCAGCGTGAAGCCGGGCGACTTGAGGAGCAGGCGAAGGGCGAGGCGCAGGTCGGAGAGCATGGGTTGGGTGTTCGTAGCAACCCGGTTGTGTGGCTCGGGGTGACCCGTGGGTCCGGCTCATTCTGCATTGGACATGCCAGCGCCCGGACAAAAAACAACCCGCAGTCGGCCAGCGGGTTACGCGGCGACTGCGGGTATTTAAAAAATGAACTGTCCGCTCTCGAAATTTTTCCGTCCCGGAAGTGGGACGGCGAGATTAGAACGTCATGGTCGTCAGTAATTCGGTGCAGGCGGCGGCGCGCGCCGTGGCGGTGGTGAGTTCGGCCCAAGAGGCCACCCGGTAGGGATTGCCACCGAAGTTGCCGAGGGACTCATCGTAGTGGAACGCGGCATTACCGGTGACCTTGATGTCGTTGGCGACCACCGAGCCGCAGACATCGCCGTTGCCGTTGATCGTCACCGAGCCGAAGGGAGCATACACGATGGCGCTCAGCACGCCGTTGCCGGCGATCTGGATGTCCTGCGTGCCGGAGGTCTTGGTGCCCCAGAACTGGCAATTGGCCGGCTGGTTGGCGGTGGCGGTGGACGAGCCGCCGTTCAGGATGCCGTTGCCCGCGATCTTGATGTCGCCCGCGGCGTAGACGATCAACTTGCCGGTGCTCTCGATATTGAGGGCGCCGCTGCCGCCGCCGATGTTGATGGCGGTGGTGGCATCGGTGAGCTTCAGGACCACTTCCTTGCCGGCCTCGATGGTCAGGGTCTTGTTGTTGAAGGCGATGCTGGGGCACTCGATGTAATATTTGCCGTCGGCCGAGGCGGTCACGCCGGCGTCGCTCGGCAACTTCATGGTGCTCGTGATGGAGCCGATCGGGGTGTAGGTGGCGACCGGGGTCGTGACATTGTCGAAACTGGCGGTGAAATCGGTCGAGGAGTGGCCCGGCGCTACAGTGCCGGCGGCGGTGCCGAAGGGACCGACAAGACCGTTGGGCCCGATGCTGGCGGGCGTGCCGCCGGTGGCGACGTAGCCCCAGATGTCGGCGTTGTTCACGCTGACCGCCGCGGTCACGGAGACGCTGCCCACGCTGCCGTTGTCATTGTCGACGGCGGTGCTGTAGGGGATGGCGGCGGTGGTAGGATCGTTATCCGGATCGGAGTTCCAGCTGTTCACGCTGGCGTTGGTGCCGGAGAAGCTGATGGTGTTCTTGGCGACGAGGCCGTTGGCGAACTTGGAGGTCATGGCCAGCTGGACCTTGATCCATTTCTCGATCGGGGCGCTGGTGACGCCGCCGAGGGTGACGGTCGCGCGGGCCAGGATGATGGGGGCGCGGGCACCGTCGGCATGCCGGACATAGACACGGACCACGCCCGTCGCGTTCTGGTCAAAGGTGTAGCCGGTCCATCGACGCTGGGCGTCCTCCCCCGAGTTGGCCGAAGTCCAGCCGTCGCCGGTCCAGCTGTAGGTGTCGTCGGCGACCATCTTGTTGATGGAATACATCGCCTCCTCCATGCCGTTCTCGGCAATGTTCATGGCGCCGTTGTTGTAGAGGGCGCGGTTGGAGATGTTCTGGCTGGCCCGGCCCAGGTTGATGTAGCTGACGATGGAGATGCCGATGACGGCGCACATGATCATCGAGACGATGAGCAGGGAGCCACGCTGGGAATAAAGGCGGGAAGGAGAGGTTTTCATGGGGATGACGGGCCGCTCAGGCGGTGACCTTTTTGTTGCGCAGGACGAAACGGGCGGAGAGCACGGTGTTGGTGGCGGCCACCACCGTCACGTTGTTGCGGGCGGCCTCGAGGGAGATCTGCAGCTGCTTGGTGGTGCCGTTCGCGGCGGTGCGGCGGGCGGCGGTGTCGAGCAGGATGTTGCTGCCCGCGATATTGTAGGCGCTGAAGGCAAACGTGGTGATGCCGGTGACCAGCACACGGGAGGAGACGGCGGCGTTGGTGGCGATCACGACCTCGGTCCGCGTGAAGTTCTTCGCGGTCGGGTTGTAGGTGTAGGTCACGCGGTTGACGCCGACCGTCAGGCCGACGGAATTGCTGTCGGCGCCCCAGACGACGCCACTGGCCTGGCGGGTGTCCTCGGCAAAATACTCGAGCGCCTTGCGGGCCTGGGCTTCCATGTCGTTGTAATTTTGCACGTTGGCGCCGCTGCGGCCCATGAACAGGAACGTGGAGAGCACGGCGGCCAGGATGAACGAGGCCAGCGAGGCGCCGATCATGAGCTCCACGAGCGTGAAGCCACCGGCGCGGGCGAGACGATTACGGGCGGGCGAGAGTGTAGTAGTAGTCATAGAGTCCGTTTTTGGCATACATTGACTTGAAGGAGCGCTGGTGGCGGCGACCATCATAGCCGCTCCAGATGACGTAGATCGTGATCTCCCGCACATCGTCGGGCCGGGCGGCCTCGATCTCCACCACGCGCACGACCTGGTATTTGTTGATGATCTCGGGATTGGTGGAGAAGTAGGTGCTGAGGTCGACCTCCTCCTTCTCGGGCAGGGCGGTGATGGCCGTCCAGCTCAGCATGCGGACACGTTCCATTTCGCTTTGCATGAGCTGGGAAGCCATGGTGGTGCCACGGGCCAGATCGATGGCCTTGAAGCCGGTCTGCATGGCCACGATCGAGGTCGCGATGCCGAAGGCCATGACGAAGGCGGACATGGCCACCTCCAAGATGGTGAAGCCCGAGTCGGCGCGGCGCCGGCGGGCGCGGCCGGACGGGGATAGCGGTGCGGGTTGCATGCCGCCACTCTAGCGGAACAAAGTCCCGCCCGTAACAGTCGATGGACCCCGATTAATGGCCCTGATGACTAGGGCCGAATGTCACCGTGCCGCGCTGCGGCTGGAGGTGTAGAGCACGGCGGCCTGCGAGCGGCGGCTGATTTTCAGCTTCTCGAAGATGTTGCTGAGGTAATTTTTGACGGTCTTGTCGCTCAGGCTCATCGACTCGGCGATTTCCTTGTTGGTCTTGCCCTCCGCGACCAGCGCGAGGACGCGTCGTTCCTGGGCCGAGAGGGTCGCAAGCTTGTCCTGCTCGTTGGGCGGGTTGCTGCCGCTGCGCACGAGGTTGAGGACGTGGGTGGTGACGGTGGGGTCGAGGATGAACTTGCCCGCGGCGACGTCGACGATGGCCTGGCAGAGGCCCTGGGCGTTGATCTCCTTCAGCAGGTAGCCGTGGGCGCCGCTGCTCATGGCGTCGTAGACGAGATTGTCGTCGATGACGGAGGTGAGGATGAGGACCTTCGTGTCCGGGTCGCTGGCGAGGATCTTGCGGCAGGCCTCGAGGCCGGAGCCGTCGGGGAGGCGGATGTCCATCAGGACCACGTCGGGCTTGAGGCGGACGGTTTCCGAGACGGCGGCGTTGGCCGAGCTGGCCTCGCCGACCATGCGGAGGTGGGTGCCGGCGGTCCGGGCATGGGCGTCGAGGAGGGTCTTCAGGCCGGTGCGCACCAGCTCGCTGTCGTCAACGATGAGAATGTCGATGGATTTCAGGGCCGTCGTAGTCATGGCGGGTAGGTTGGGTGGAAGGTCAGCGTGATACGAGTTCCTTTTCCGGCCGTGGAGTCGATTTGCAGGGCGCCGCCCATCTCGCGCGCCCGGATCCCGAGGTTGACCAGCCCGTGGCCGCGGCCGGTCTGGACGGCGGGATCGAAGCCGCAGCCGTCGTCGGCGATGGAGAGGACGGCCCGGTTTTCGGCGTCGGCCTGGAGGGACAGATGGATGGAGGAAGGCGCGGCATGCCGCAGGGCGTTGCTGATGGACTCGCGGAGGATCTGGAGGACCTGCATCTCCTGCGCCGGGCTGATGCGGCGGGCGACGTTCTCGTCCACGGCCAGGGTGATGTTGCCCGGCTGGATCGACTGCATGGTGGCGATCAGCGTGTCGAGGGTGTGCCGGAAGGGCCGGGTGGGGGCGGTTTCGGACTCGAGGCCGTTGATGAAGGTGCGGACGTCGCGGATGGTGTCGTTGAGCGCGGCCTGGCTGGCGGCCAGCCGGCGGTCGGCGGCGGCGGGGTCCGACGCGAGCACGCTGCGCACGCCCTCGAGGCCCAGGCCGGCGGCGTAGATCGACTGGATGACACCGTCGTGGAGGTCGCGGGCGAGCCGGTTGCGCAGCTCGATCGACTCGCGCAGGCGCGTGCCAGCCTCCTGCAGCGCCGCGGCCATGCGGCTGCGCTCCCGCACCTCGTGCTCGAGCGCCGTGCGCTGGCTGAACGACTGTTCCACCAGGCGCGCGAGGTGGCCGAATTCGTTTGGCTCGCGCTGGAGCGGCTGGAGCGGCTCCGGCCGGCCGCTTTCCAGGCTCTCGCCGAGCCGGCGCAGCGGGGTGAGCACCCAGCGGGACAAGCCCAGGCCGGTGACCACGATCATCACGAGTCCGAAAAGAAAGAGCACGGCGGTCTCATCCTGGTTGCCCTCCAGCAGGCGTTCTAGGGCCAGCGATTGGTATTGCACGTGCAGGGTGCGCACCCGGCGGCCGGTCCAGTCGGCCAGGTCGCGTTGCAAGTGGACGACGGCGCGGTTGTTCGGTTGCGCCGGGCGCGGGGCGAAATCCACCTCGCCCTGGAGCGCCTCGGCCAGGGTCCGCAAGTGCGTGTCGCCCCAGAGGCGGGCCACCACCAGCCAGCCGCGGGCGGGGCTGGTGCGGGTGAGATCGTCCGAGGGCTGGATGGGGGCGGTGCGGACCTCGAGCAGCCCGGCGGGCGACTCGAGATAGAAATGCATGGTCTTTTCGCGCCGCAGCGCGTCCACAAAGGCCGGCTGACCCAGTGGCATGACGGCCAGCGAGGACGGGTCGAGGATGCCCGTCCGGTAGAGCTCGCGGCCGTCGGGCCGCAGGACCCAGGCGGCCTGGATGCCAAAGTTCGGGAGGCTGGCGTCGATGTTGATCTTCGCCCACGCGCGGTCGCCGGTCTGGACGAAGTCCACCATCTCATCCCACGGCGCATAGTCGCTGGCGAAGCCGCGCAGGGACTGGCCCGTCAGGGCGATCAGGCGGTCGAGCAGGCCGTTGCGTTGCTTTTCGACGCTGGCGCGGATGCTCTCCGCCTCGCGCCGGTGGGCGTCCTGCAACAGCCAGGTGGCCGTCGCGAACAGGACCAGCAGGCAGCCGAGCAGGAGGAGGAGCCGGAGGCGGATTTTCATGCGCAGGCGGAGGGTGACGGTCCGCAGTTTTCCGCAGGGCGGGCGCAAAGGCAAGCGGCCGCGCTCACCAGCCGGCGAAGACGCCCGCCCAGCGGGCCCGTTCCTCCGCGCCGGTCAGCTCGCGCCAGCGGCTGATGCCGAAGGCGGTGTTGTCGCCGAAGTTCGCCAGGGACTCGTCGTAGTGGAACGCGGCGTTGCCGGTGAAGGTGATGTCGCGGGCGACCACGGCGCCCATGACGTCGCCGTTGCCGTTGATCGTGGTGCTGGCGTTGGGCGCGTAGACGACGGATTTCAGCGCGCCGTTGCCGGCGATCTGGATGGTCTGGCCGGCGGGGCTGGTGCTCGTGCCCCAGATCTGGCAGCTGGCCGGCCGTCGGTTGGCGTTGGCCAGGCCGTTGCCGGCGATCTTGGCGTTGCCCTCGACATAGACCACGAGGCTGGAGCCGTCGGGAATGATGATCGAGGCGTTGCCAGTGACATCGAGCGCGCTGCCGGTGCTCGCGGTGAGCACGAGGGTGACATCGCCCAGGATCGTGAGGGTCTTGTTGCCGTTAAGGGTGATGCTCGGCACGCGCCACTTGGTCGCGGTGCCCGCGGTGCCGAGGGTGTCGCCGACGCGGTCCAGCAGCGTGCCGTCCACCGGGGCGGTGACGACGGGCAGGTCCGCGACGAAGTCGGTGGAGACCCGCGCCGGGTCGATGCGCACGCCCTCGGCCGTGCCGGCGCCGCGGATGGAGCCCTGCACACCCACCTCGGGCTCGGCGCCGCCGGTGGCCACGTAGCCCCAGATGTGGGCCTGGTTCACGAGCATCGAGCTGCTCTCGACCGCGAGGGTGGCGATGCTGCCGTTGTCGCGGCGGACATCCTCGCTGTAGGCCACGGGCGCGGTCGCCGCATCGTTGTCGGGATCCGAGTTCCAGCTGTCCACCGAGGTGTTGAGGCCGGAGAAGCGCAGGGTGTTCCTCGCGACGATGCCGTTGGCGAAGTAGGAGCGGCGGGCCAGGGTGACCGAGACCATGCGGGTGGTCGGCGGCGTGCCGGGCGACTCGACGACGGCCATGGCCACGACCGTGGGTTTGTCCGCGCCGGCGGGGCTGGTGTTGTTCACGTAGACCTTGACCGTGCCCGTGGTGTTGCCGCCGAAGTCGAAACCGGCGAACTTACGCCAGGCGGTGGCGTTTTCCGTCGACCAGCCGGCCCAGGCGGCGGCGTTGCGAGCGTTGGCCTGGTTGAACGACCACACGGCCTCCTCGGCGCCGGCCTCGGCGAGGTGGAAGGAGGTGCCCTGCTGGTAGCTCTGACGGGCGAGGCGGGCGGTGCTCAGGTTCAGCGTGAGGTAGCTGCCGAGCGCGAGCGCGATGAGCGCCGTGATGAGCAACGCCACGATCAGCACCGCGCCGCGGGCGGTCCGGGGAAGGGGGACTGGAGGACGGCGGCGCATCAGTTGGCGACCCGCTTGTTGCGGAGCAGGTAGCGGGCGGAGATGGCGGAGTTGCTGGCGCCGGCGGTTGCGACGCTGGTGCGCGCGGCCCGGAGGGTGAGCGAGAGCAGCTTGGTCTCGCGGTCGTTGCTGGCGGTATTCTCGCCGACGCCGGGTTGGGCGAGCTTGTAGCGCTGGAAGGCGAAGTCCGGGGTCACGCCGCGGACCAGAACGGCGCGGGGCCGGCCGGAGGCGTCGTCGCCCTCGAGGCGGTAGAAGCAGCCGGCGGTGGGGCCCGCAGCGGAACCGTCGTAGGCGTAGGTCACGGCCCGGCCGTTCACGGTCAGGGTGATGCTTTGGGTGCCGTTCCAGCGCACGTCCGTGGCGCTGCGGGTGTCACGCGCGAAGGTGTCGAGCCCGCGGCGCATCTCCGCCTCCAGCTCACTGTAGCCGCTCGAGCGGAAGCTCGTGCGCGCGAGGAAGAGGAAGGCGCTCAGCACCCCCGCGAGCACGAAGGTGCTCAGGGTCGCCGCAATCAGCACCTCGACGAGGGTGAAGGCTTTGCCTGAGCGGCCGCCGAAGGACGGAGCGTTCGGGACAAGCACCGGGCCGGCCGCCGCCGGCAACGGCGTCCGGTCAGTGTGTGGTGTAGAAATAGTCATTGAGGCCGCTTTTGCCGTAGCGGGTGATGAGGCGCGCGGTGTGTTCGCGGCCGTCGTAGCCGCGCCACGCCGCCGTCAGCGTGATCTGCTTCATGTCCGTCTTGAGGTCGGTGATCTCCCGCGTGCAGGTGAACCGGGCGAGGCCGGCCGCGGTTGCCGCGGCCACCCGGGTGTCGCCCGACTGCTGCAGGGTGGAGAGCTGGCTCCAGCTCAGCAGGCGGATGCGCTCCATCTCGGACTGCATGATCTGCGAGGCGGCGGTGAGGTTGCGCGCCGTGTCGAGCGCCTGCAGCCCGCGCTGGCTGGTGGTGACGGCGGTGACGATGCCGAACACGAGCACGGTGGATGCCACCATGACCTCGACGAGGGTGAAGCCGCCGGAGCGGCGCCGGAGGAAGGCGGGGATCATGACGGCACCTCCGTCAGGGGAAAGGTGATGATGACCGCGGAGCCGCGGCCGGGCGCGGAATCCAGGCGCAGGGAGCCGCCCATCTCGCGGGCCCGGGCGGCGAGGTTGTGCAGGCCGCTGCCCTGGCCGGTGACAGCGGCGGGGTCGAAGCCGCAGCCATCGTCCTTCACCGTCAGGACGCCGCGTTCAGCGGCGTGCGTGAGCGTGATGAGGACCTTCTTGGCCTCGCCGTGCCGCAGCGCATTGCTGATGCACTCGCGGGCGATCTGGAGGGCGTGCACCTCCTGGCCGATGCTGAGCCGGCCGGCGACCTGCGGGTCCACCTTGTGGACGATCCGCACCGGCCACAGGTCCTGCATCGTGCGGGCGAGGGCGGTGAGTTCCTGGGCGAAGCCGTGCCGCTGCATCTGCTCGGGCTCGAGGCCGCTGATGAAGCCGCGCACCTCGCGGATCACCCCGTTGAGGCTCTGCCGGCAGTGGGCGAGGCGGGTGCGCGCGGCCGGCTGGTCGCGCTCGAGCTCGGACATCGCGCTCTCCAGCCCGAGGCCGGCGGCGTAGATCGACTGGATGACGCCGTCGTGGAGGTCGCGGGCGAGGCGGGCGCGCAGCTCAAGGGAGCGGCGGACGAGTTCCTCGCTCTTGCGCAGCGCCTGCTCCGCGCGTTTGCGCTCCTCGTTTTCATGGACGAGAGCCCGCTTCTGCTCGAAGGAGGCCGTGATCAGCCGGGCGATGCCGCCCAGCTCGTTCGGCTCCTGCTGCAGCCCGGCGATGTAGGCGACGTCCCCGTGTGCCAGGGTCCGGCTGATCTGACGCAGCGGTCGCAGCACCCACTGGTGCACGCCGAGCCAGACGGTCGCGATGACGAGCAGGCCGAACAATAACAACAGGCGGACGGCCAGCGTGTCGGCCGCCAGGCTTTCGGCGTAATCGAGCGAGGGCAGGGTGGTCTGGAGCTGGCGCAGGGTCGTGCCCTGCGGGTCGCGCAGGGGCAGCTGCAGCTGCGCGGCCCCGGCCGGGCTCTCGGCCGGCACGAGCTGCACGCGCAGCTCGGACAGGCGGCTCAGGGTCGCGAGGAAACGCGGACCCCACCAACGGGCGACCAGCAGCCAGCCGCGCGGATTTTTTCCCTGCGAGTCCAGGCCGATGGGTTCGCCCCAGACCTGCAGCAGGCCGTCGCGGGTCTCGGCAAAAAGATGCGGCCCTGATCCCGCCGCGGTCAGGCTGGCCGGCGTGGCCGGCGGCGGCAACGGCGGCCCCGGGTTCTGCTGCGCCGAATAAAGCAGTTCGCCCCCCTCGGCCAGCACCCACAGCGCGTGGGCCTCGTAGGTGCCCAGGTTCTGCCTGAGGTTGGTCTCGGCCCAGGCTTGGTCGCGACTTTCGAGGAACGCGCGCATTTCCGGCCACTCGCTGAAATCGCGGACAAAGCGCTGCAGCGGCTGGTTGCTCAGGTTGATCCATTGCTGCAGGGACTGGATGCTCATTTGCACCGCTTCGCGCCGCAGTTCGGTTGCGCGCGCTTTTTCCGCCTGCCGCAGGAGCTGCATCACGCCCAGAAATGCCACAAGCAGCACTCCCAACAATAGGGTCATTCGGACTTTGAGGCTCATGCAGACGGTTGGCGACTGGACGACGGGTGAATCACCTGGGCAACAGTATTCAGTCGCGAGGACCTAAAGGCCTTATCTTAATAGAACCATATGGCTCTATTACGTGAGTCGCTCACCCGCTTGAGGGCCGTCGGCCCGGAACAGGTCATTTCACCCAAAGACGGGCGGCGGCATACACGAGAAAGACCGCGAAGGTGCGCTTGGCGTAGAGAGCCGGGATTTTTTGGATGAAGAGGGAGCCGAGCACGGCGCCGATGGCGCCGGCGAGGGCGCAGGCCCAGAACACGGGCCAGTTGATCTTGCCGAGGCTGAAGTTGGTGGCGCTGCCGGCCAGCGAGATCGGGATGATGAGGGCGAGCGAGGTGCCGACGGCGATGTGGTAGTCGATCTTGAACAGCAGCACGAGGACGGGGACGATGATGATACCGCCGCCGATGCCGAAGCAGCCGCTGGCAAAACCGGCCAGAAGCCCGAGGAGCGCATAGCCGAGCGTGGGATTCATGCTCGTGGCTTATCGTCGTCCCGCCGGCCAGGCAAGGCTGCGGCGCGAGGATTGACCGGCGGCAGGGCGCGGCCAGAGTGTGTGCGGCATGAGCTTCGATATCTCCAAGTGGAACGAGTGTGCGGCGGTCAGCCGCTGCCTGCTGGAACTGGCGCATCGCACGCAGCATCGCCGCCTGGACCCCGCCCGCTTCGTGGCCGAGCATCTGGCAAAATACCCGCACTGGGCGGAGGCGCCGGGCAGCGCCGACCTGCTGGTGGCGTGCGAACTCATCCGGGAACTCGGCCTGGCCCGCACGGCCCGCACCTCGATCGATCCCGACGAGATCATTCGCGAGTCCAAGCAGCCGGGCTACGTGGGGGCGCTGCTTTTCCTCGAGCGCTGGCCGGGCGCGGACGATCCGCGGCGGCTCGATCACGTGGAGCACTGCGTGCTGGCGGTCCAGTTCGACGAGAAGTTCTTCAAGGTCTGGAATCCCTTCCAGGACGGCACGGCGAGCGAGAGTCCGTGGTCCTGGAAGAGCTGGCCGAAGCTGGAGATGCACGGGCTCGTGCTGACGCGGTGAGCCGCGCGCCCGGCACCGGCGCCTAACCCACCAGCAGGCCGTCCGCGAGCCGGACGACGCGGCTGCCGTAGGTGGCGTTCTCCGCGGAGTGCGTGACCTGGATGATGGTCGTGCCCTCCGCGTTGAGCTGCTTGAAGAGTTTCATGATCTCGCGGCCCTGGTCGGAGTGCAGGTTGCCGGTGGGCTCGTCCGCGAGGATGAGCGAGGGTTTGGCGATGAGCGCCCGGGCGACGCCGACCAGCTGCTGCTGGCCGCCGGAAAGCTGGCTGGGATAGAGGTCCTTTTTCCCGACGATGCCGAACTTGTCGAGGACGTCGCAGACCACGGACTCGCGCTCCTTCTTCGGGATGTCGCGGTAGGAAAGCGGGATCTCGAGGTTCTCGTAGACCGTGAGATCGTCGAGCAGGTGGTAGCTTTGGAAGACGAACCCGATGTGCCTTTTCTGCAGCTCGAAGCGCTTCTTCTTGTCGAGCCGGTGGACGGCCTCGCCCTTGAGCGTGTATTCGCCGCCCCAGGCGCTGTCGTGGAGGCCGAGGATGTGCAGCAGCGTGGACTTGCCGGAGCCCGAGTTGCCCATGATGGAGACGAACTCACCCTCGTTGATGGTGAGGCTGATGTTGCGCAGGGCATAGAAGACCCCGCCCTTGAGCGGGTAGACCTTTTCGACGTTACGGAGCGTGATCATGGGGAGGAAGGGGAGGGATTTTGAACGACTACTGGCCACTATTGAACACTCATTTCAGCGGGAAGTTACGGAATGTTACTCAGGGTTGCGTGACCGGGTTGATGCGGCCGTTGGCGTGCGTCCAGCGGTGCAGGGTCGGCGCGGTGCCCTGTTTGAGGGCCTTGAACAATTCCGGGGCGTCGCGTTTCTGGAGCATCAGCTCGGCCACGCCGGCGGCGTCGCAGGCGAAGACCTTGGCGTAGCCCTTGTAGTGGCGGGGTTCGCCGAGGATCCGGGCGAGGCCCGGGGCGGGGCTGACGGGCCGCCGGTCGAGCACCAGGAAGGAGTAGGGCAGCGAGCGCAGGTCGATGCCGGCGCGCTGGCCGAACTTCACCCAGTCGGAGTCGGCGTAAAGGCTGGCGGGCGGCGACGCGAAGAAGTGGCACCAGTGCCGCTCGTTGCCGGCGGCCAGCACGCCGCAGGCGGCGTCATGCGGGCAGGGCGCGACCGCGTGCAGGCCGGCGGGGCGCAGCTGCTCGCGCCAGCCGCCGAGCGCGCGGCTGACCTCGTGGGTGCCCGGTTCGACCCACAGGATGGTCTGGGCGCGCGCGCAGAGTCCGGCAAGGTCGGCGCGGGCGATCTCGTCGAGCTCGTTGAGCACGTGGCTGAGCACGAGCACGCCGATGGGCTCGCTCCCGCGGAGCAACCGCGTGTCGGCCCGGCTGACGTCGAGCCGCGGGTAGTGTTTCCGCCCGTGGTGCTCGGCGAAGTCCATGGCGAGCTCCGAGTGGTCGTGCACGCGCAGGGCGCTGAAATGCGCCGGGCCGAAAAAATCGAGGACGCGCCGGCCGGCCACGCCGCTGCCGCAGCCCCAGTCGAGCACGGTGCCACCGGCGGGCGGGGCCCAGCCCCGCTGCCGCAACTCGGCGAGCACGGCATCCCATTTCCAGCCGATGCGCTCGCCGTAGGTGAGGTTGTAGCACTCGAGGTCGGTGATCGTGTGCCAGTAGGGGCCGGCGGACTTCGCGTCCGAGAGAAACGTCTCGCGCAGCCGGTCGAGGATCTCCCAGTCGAGGGTTTCCCAGTTCATGCGCCGAGATCGAAGTAGAACTGCCGGGCCAGCGCCTGCGTCCTGATGCCGTAGAACGCGGCCAGCTCGCGGACCTTGCGGGCGGCGGCCTCGGTGCGGGCGGGGCCCTCCCGCTTGGTGGCGGCGATCATCAGGTTTTTCGCCGTGTGCTCGGTGGAGATGAACTCGAAGACCTTGGTGTCGTAGCCGGCCCACTCGAGCAGGAGGGCGCGCAGGGCGTCGGTGACGAACTCGGCGTGGCGCTCCTGGAAAATCCCGTGGCGCAGCGCCGGCGCCAGCACCGGGGCGGCGGTGAGCTGTGGACGCAGCTCCTTCTGGCAGCAGGGCGAGACCACCAGCAGCGCGGCCCCGGCCTGCACGCCCTTGGCGAGCGCGTCGTCGGTGGCGGTGTCGCAGGCGTGCAGTGCGATGAGCACGTCGAGTGCGGGCAGCGGGGCGGACTCGATCGTGCCCTGGACGAAATTGAGGTTCGCGCGCCCGGTCTCGCGGGCGAGGCGGTTGCAGAGGGTCACGAGTTCCTCGCGGGCCTCGAGGCCGCGGACGTGGGCGGCGCGCTGCGCGACGAGGTTGAAATAGTCGTGGGTGGCGAAGGTGAGGTAACCCTTGCCGCAGCCCATGTCGGCGATCTCCAGCGGGCGGTGCGTGGGCAGGGCGGCATCCGCGGCGAGGTGGCTGAGGATCTCGGTGAACTTGTGGATCTGGCGGTGCTTGTCGGCGAGGCCCTCGCGCACGGTGCCGGCGGCGGTGGTGACGCCGAGTTTCTCCAGCCACGCCTGGCTCTCGTCGGTCAGCAGGCGCTGCTTGGCGCGGTCGTGGCCGCCGTCCGCCTTGTCCGCCGCGGCCGGGCCGTAGGTGAGGCGCGGCTCGCCCTTCTTGTTGAACTCGAGCTGGGCCATCCGCGCGGTGGTGAAGAGGTGGGCGCTGTGAAAGTCGCCCCCGATCAGCGCGGCGAGCTCGGTGAGGGCGTCCTCCGGCGCGTGGTTCTTGGTGATGTCCTGCCGGTCGTGCCGCCAGACGAAGGAGACATGCGGGGCGCCGCGCAGCGTGACGGGGCGCACATGGAGGCTGCGCAGGGTGGGGTCGGCGCCGCGCGGCTTGCCGAGGGTCAGCTTCACGAAGCTGCCGTCGCGCACGCTGGTGCCGAGCTGGGCCAGGAAATCCTCGCGGGGCGGGGGGGCGGTCATCGGCACGAGCATAGCGAAAACCCGGCGATTGCGAGCCGCGAAGCCGGGCGGGGCTCAGAGTTTCTTGAGCGCCTCGAGGGCCTGGGGGAACTTCGGATCGATCCTGAGCGCGGCCTCGTAGGCGGCGCGGGCGCCGGCCGGGTCGTTCTGCTTCTCCAGGATGTTGCCGATGCGCCAGTGGGCGGCCGCATGGCCGGGCTGGTTCTCGGGCGGGGTCTGCGCCAGGCACTGTTGGAGCGCGGCGAGACCGCCGGCGAGGCGCTCGCCCGTGATGGCCGCGAGCCGGCCGGTCTGGAAGAGGGCGGCGTAGTCACCGGGCCGCTCCTGCAGCGCCTCGTCGAACTCGGCGAAGGCCTGGGCGTATTTTTTCTCGATGACATACACGCCCGCGATGGCCATGCGGCCGCGGGCGGCGTCGAGGCGCTTGATTTCCTGCGCCTGGGCCAGTGCCTTGTCCAGGCCGCCGCCGACGATGCCCGGGGCCTGCTGATAGAAACCGAGCAGGCTGAAGCGGGCGTCGATGTTCTTCGGATCGAGTTCGACGGCCTTCTCGTAGGCGGTGCGGCATTTGCCGGCCAGGCCCATCTTGGAGAACATGCCGGCCTTCTGCGCCGAGCGGCCGTAGGCGTCGCCGAGCCGGTGATGGTAACGCGCGTCGGCGGGCGAGAGGGCGACGGCTTTCTCCAGGCAGGCGACGGCCTTCTCATGGTCATCCCGCTGCAGGGCGATCCGGCCGAGGTAGAACTGGATGTCGGCGTTGGCGGCGTCGGTCGCGGCCAGGGCCTCGAAGGCCTTTTGCGCCTCGAGCGGCTTGCGCTGGCCGTAAAGCTCGACGGCGGCGCGGAAGGCGGCGGGATCGACGGCGGCGGAGGCGAGGACGGCGAGGGCGGAGAACGCCAGGACGGCGCAGAATCGGTGCATGCGGTTGAGAGGGTTGGCCGGCGCGGTGGTTCCGTCAATCCGAGCGCAGCGCCACCATCGGGTCGGTCTTGGCGGCGCGGCGCACGGGGAGGATGCAGGCCACGAGGCCGGTGACGGCGAGCACGAGGGTAAAGGCGACGTAGGTCGGCGGGTCGCTCGGGCTGATGCCGTAGAGGAGGCCGGCCATGAGACGGGTCACGCCGAGCGCGGAGAGAAGGCCCGTGCCCATGCCGAGGGCGACGAGCCACGCGCCCTGCCGGCCGATGAGCCGGATGACCTCGCCCTCGGTCGCGCCCAGGGCGAGGCGCACCCCGATCTCGGAGGTGCGCTGCTGCACGGCATAGGACATCACGCCGTAGACGCCGAGGGCGGCGAGGAAGAGCGCGCCGAGGCCGAAGGCGCCGAAGATCTGGCTGAAGAACCGGCGCTCCCAATAGGCCAGCGCCTGCAGGCGCTCCATGGTCTCGACGTTATAGATCGGGATGTCCGATTGCACGGAGAGCACGGCCTTGGCCAGCGCCGGGCCGTAGGTGGCGGGGTCGCCCTGGACGTGCACCGCGTAGTTGACGAAGTTCTGGTCGTTCTGGCCGTGCGCCATGTAGATGCCCCCGCGCTCGTAGGGCCGGTCGAGTTTCTGCGGGACATTGCCGACGATGCCGACGATCTGGATCCAGTGGCGCGTCTCACCCTTTTCCGGCAGGCCCAGGATGAACCGGCGGCCGACCGGATCGACGCCCGGAAACCAGCGGGCGGCAAACTGCTCGTCCACCAGCGCGACGGCCGGCGTGTCCGGGCGGTCGTCCGCGGTGAAGGACCGGCCCCGGACGAGAGGGATGCGCATCGCGGCGAAATAGCCGGCGGAGACCGTGCGGACGGTGGCTTGCGGCGCGGCGTTGATCGTGGCCGGCTCGGGCTGGCCCTCGAGCAGGAAGACGTTGCGGTTTTCGCCGTCGCCCGGGAGTATCGTGGTGGAGCCGACGGCCTTGACGCCCGGCAGGGCGGCGAGCGCGGGCTCCAGCTGCTCGAAAAAGCGGCGGATCTGCGCCTTGTCCTGGTATTGCGTCGGCGGCAGGCCCACGCGGAAGGTGATGACCCCGCTCGGGTCGAAGCCCGGGTTGACGGCGTGGAGCTTGAGGAAGCTGCGGACGAAGAGCCCGGCGGCGATGAGCAGGACGGCGGAGAGGGCGACTTGGGCGACGACGAGGCCCTGGCGCACGAGGCGGGCGCGCGGGCTGCCGGTGGTGGTGCGGCCGCCCTCGCGCAGGACCAGGGCGGTGGCACGCGAGACCTGCAGCGCGGGGAAAAGGCCGAACAGCAGGGCGGAGCCGATGGCGGCGCCCGCGGCGAAGGCGAACACGCGCCAGTCGAAGTCGAAGGTCATCCAGAAGGGAATCTCGACCTCGGGCACGGAGGAGAAGAGCAGGGAGTCGGCCCAGGCCGCGACGAGCAGGCCGAAGGTGCCGCCGATGACGCCGAGCAGGAGGCTCTCGACCAGGATCTGGCGGACAATCTGCCAGCGCGAGGCGCCGACGGAGACCCGGATGGCGATCTCATGGCCGCGGGCGGCGGCACGGGCGAGGAGCAGGTTGGCGACGTTGGCGCAGGCGATCAGCAGCACGCAGATGGCGGCGCCGAGCATGAGCTTCATGAGCAGGCCGATGCCCTCGGTCGCCTCCTCGCGCACGAGGCGCAGCGTCAGGGTCTTGCCCTCGTTGGTGGTGGGGTGCTCGCGGGCGAGCCGGGCGGCGATGGTGGCCACCTCGGCCTGCGCGGCGTCCAGCGTCACACCCGGCTTGAGGCGGGCCCAGCCGGGAAAGGAGTGCGAGCCGCGCTGCTCCGGCTTGCCGAAATAGCCCAGCGGCGTCCACAGCTCGGCGCGGTCGGGGAAGGCGAAACCCGGCGGCATGACCCCGACCAGCGTGTGCGGATGGCCGTTGATCGTGACGGTCTGGCCGATGATCTCCTCCCGGCCGCCGTAGAGCCGGTGCCACAGCGCGTAGCCGAGCAGGGCGACGCGCGGGGCGTCCGGCCGGGCGTCGGCCGCGTCAAAGAGCCGGCCGCGGTGCGGCTTGGTGCCGAGCATCGCGAAGCCCTCGGTGGAGACGTCGGCGCCGAGCGCCCGGATCGGCGTCTCGCCGCCGGTGAAGATCATCGTGCGGTTGACGGTGGTGGTGAGGCCCTCGAGGGTCTTGGTCTCGGCCCGCAGGTCGAGGAAGTCGGGCAGCGCGAGATCGTAGAAGGAGCCCGGCTCGTTGAGCTGGCTGGAGTTGATGAAGACCAGGCGGTTTTCGTCGCGGATGTGCGGGAACGGCCGCAGCAGCATGCCGCTGAAGGCGTTGAAGATCGCCGTGGACAGGCCGATGCCCAGGCCGAGCGCGCCGATCGCCGCGAAGCTGAAGCCGGGGCTCTTGAGGAGCAGCCGGAACGCGAAGCGGAGGTCGGAGAGCATGCGGGAGGCAATCAGCCGTCAGCGATCAGCTGTCAGCTTGGGAAGGGTTTATCGTTTGTTTGATCCTATGTTTGGGCTGATCGCTGAACGCTGAATGCTGAGAGCTTATTCCGTGCGCAACGCCACCATCGGGTCCACCCGCGCGGCGCGGCGCGCCGGGATGAGGCAGGCGAGGGCGGCGACGAGGGCGAAGAGGCCGCCGACCGCGGCGAAGACGGCCGGGTCGAAGGGCTGCACGTCGTAGAGGGCCTGTTGCAGGAGCTTGCTGGCGGCGAAGGCGCCGACAAAGCCAACCACCAGGCCGGTTCCGACCTGGAGGGCGCCGGCGCGAAGGACGAGCTGCAGGATGTTGCCGGCGCTGGCGCCGAGCGCCATGCGGACGCCGATCTCGCCGGTGCGCTGGGCGACGGAGTAGGCCATGACGGAGTAGACGCCGACGGCGGCGAGCAGGGCGGCGATGCCGGCGAAGCAGATGAGCAGGGCCATGGTCACGCGCTGGACGCCGACCGACTGGCTGACGAGGTCCTCCATGGTCTGCGGCGTGGCGAGGGCGACGTTGGGATCGAGCTCGGCGAGGATGCGGCGCAAGACGGGGATGACGGCGGCGGACGCCAGGCCCGGGCGGGCCTGGGCGACGACCTGCGTGAAGGCGCCGCCGCGCTGGTCGCGCGGGTAATAGATCTCATCCGGCGGCGGCGCGGCGAGGCCGGCGGACTTGACGTCCTGGATGACGCCGACGATGCGGACGGCGATGTCGCCATTCGGGCCGATGAGGAAGGCCTGTTCGAGCGGGTTCTCGTTGGGAAAGAGTTTCTTCGCCAAGGTCTCGTTGATGATGGCGACCTGCTCGCCGCCGAAGCGGTCCTCGCCGGTGAAGAAACGGCCGGCCTTGAGCCGGAGGCCGAGGGCGGTGAAGTAGCCCGGCGTGACGGTGCGGATGCCCGCGATGGCGCGCTCCGTCACGGGCGGGACGGGCCGGCCCTTGACGCCGTAGGGGGAGAAGAACCCGGAACCGCTGAGCGGGAGGCCGGTGATGACGCCGCCGCGAGCCAGCTCGGGCGCCTCGTTGAGGCGTTCGTCGAGGCGGCGGTAGAAGTCTCGCGTGAGCTCGGGCTTGTTGTATTTGGAGGCAGGGAGGTTGACGATGCCGTAGGCGCGGCCGGCGGGGTCGAAGCCGAGCTCGGACTTCTGCAGCTTGTAGAAACTCAGCACGAGGAGGCCCGCGCAGATGAGCAGGGTGAGGGACATGGCGACCTGGGCGACGACGAGCAGGTGACGGAAGGCCTTGGCCGCGACGCCGCCGCCGGAGCCGCGCGAGGTGTCCTTGAGGACCAGCTGCACGTCGGTGCGCGAGGCCTGCAGGGCGGGATAGAGGCCGATGAGCAGGCCGGCGACAAGGGAGACGACGAGGGAGAAGGCGAGGACGCCCGGGTCGAGCGCGATCTCGTCGGCGCGCGGGATCTGGTTGCCGGCGAGCACCTGGATGCCCCGCAGGCTCCACCAGGCCAGCAGCACGCCGACGACGCCGGCGGCGACGCTGAACACGGTGCTCTCGGCGATGAACTGGCGGATGACCTCGCCGCGGCGGGCGCCGAGGGACATCCGCACGGCGATCTCCTTCTGGCGGGCGCTGACGCGGGCGAGGAAGAGGTTGGCGATGTTGGCGCAGGCGATGAGCAGCACGGCGGCGACGGCGCCGGCGAGGGTCCAGAACGTGCGGCCCAGGTTGCCCAGCACCTGCTGGGTGAGCGTGCGGACCTCGTTGGCGTTCTGGGCGTCGATGTGGGCGGGGTTCGCGGCCTTGAACTGGGCGTTCATCTCCGCGACGCGGAGGCTGGCCGACGCGGCCGTCACGCCCGGGGCGAGGCGGGCGATGGCCTGGTGGACGATGGCGTTGTTGCGCTGCTGCGGGTTGAGGTAGGGCAGCTCGAGCGGGCGCGGCACCAATATGGCGGTGTTGTTGAAGGGAACGGGCATCCGTTGCGGCAGGATGCCGACGACGGTGCGGGCGACACCGTCGATCTGCACGACGCGGCCGATGATGTTGGCGTCACCGTTGAAGCGGGTCTGCCAGAGCTGGTAACCGAGCATCACGACGGGTGCTCCGCCCTCCTTGTCCTCGTCGGCGGTGAAGGACCGGCCGCGCGCGGGCGCGAGGCCGAGCACCGGCAGGAAGTTGGCGGAGGCGTGCAGCCCGAAGACCTGCTCGGGCTCGCCGGTGCCCTCGGTCAGCGTGAAGCCGTTGCCGGCGGACATGCTGATCTCGCGGAAGACGTCCGTGCGCCCGCGGTAGGCCTCATACTTGGCCCAGGAAAGCGCGGGCGCCTCGAGGTTGCGCTCGCGGTTGACGGCCCAGATGCTCACGAGCGAGTCGGGCTCCGGATACGGCAGCGGACGCAACACGACGGCCTGCAGCACGCTGAAAAGCGAGGTGCAGGCGCCGATGGCGACGGCCATGGTAAGGATGGCCACGAGGGTGAAGCCGGGGGTCTTGAGCAAACTGCGAAGGGCGAACCTGAGGTCGGTCATGGGGAAAAGCGGAGAGCGGGGAGAGTTTATTGCGCGCGCAGGGCGACCATGGGGTCGACGCGGGTGGCGCGGCGGGCGGGGATGAGGATGGCGAGGACGGAGACGACGACGACCAGCAGGGCGACGGCGGCATAGGAGAGCGGGTCGCGGGGATTGGTCTGGAAGAGGAAGTTGTTGATGCCGTCGCGCGCGAGGGTGGCGATGAGCAGCGTGAGGCCGAGGCCGAGGCCCAGCCCGATGGCGAGCTGCCAGACGCCCTGGCCGAGCACCATGCGGAGGATCCGCAGGGCGTCGGCGCCGAGCGCCATGCGCACGCCAAACTCCTGGGCGCGCTGGTTGACGGAGAAGCTCATGACGCCGTAGAGGCCGACGGAGGCGAGGACGATGGCGATGAGGCCGAAGACGGCGAACATGACCGCGGTGAGGCGGACCTGCGCGAGGAAGGTGTCCATCGCCGCCTTGGGGGTGCTGACGAAGTAGAGCGGCAGGTTCGGGTCGACCTTCTTGACGACATCCTGGACGGCCTGGGCGAGCGCTTCCGGGCGCTGGCCGCCGCGCGGGCGGATCACGGCGGTGCCGAACTGGTTGGCGACCGGGGTGGGCGCGACGGGGCCGAAGGCGGCGGCGAAGTAGGGGACGTAGAAGCCGGTGCCGTCCGTGCGGTTGTTGAAGGGGCCGGCCATGCGCACGTCGGAGACGACGCCGACGATCTGGCGCCACGGGCCGGGCTGGGTGCCGTTCTGGTTGATGGTGCGGAAGCGGCGGCCGAGCGGGGACTCGCCGGCGAAGTGCTTCTTGGCGAAGGTCGCGTTGACGACGGCGACCGGCAGCTTCTGGTCGCTGTCGTCGTCGGTGAGGGCGCGGCCCTCGAGAATCTTCTGGCCGAGCACCTCGTGGTAGCCCGGCGTGATGTTCTCGAACTCGGAGACGGTGCGGTCGCTGTCGACCTTGTAGTCCTTGCCCTCGATCTCGACCGGGCCGTTGCCGGAGAAAACCATGCGGAAGCGGTTGGTGAGCGCGACGGCCTCGAACTGGGGCGAGGCGCGGAGCTCGCGGAGGAGCTTCTCGTAGAAGAGCTGGCGGCGCTCGGAAGTCGGGTAGTCGCCCTCCATCAGGCCCATGCGGGCGCCGAGGATGGCGTTGGTGTCGTAACCGTAATTGATCGTCTGCTGCTTGATGATGGACTGGACCGTGAGGGCGGCGCCGATGAGCAGCAGGCAGGTGACGAGGATCTGGAAGACGACGAGGCCCTTGGTGATCGCGTTGACGGTGCGGCCGGTGTTGCCGCGGCCGCCCTCCTTCAGGGCGTCCATGGCGCTGGCGCGGGAGGAGAGCCACGCCGGCACGAACCCGGAGACGAGGGCCGACAGCATGGTGGCGGCGACGACGATGGAGAGGACCATGGCGTCGATGTCGAAGCGCATCCACGACGGGATGGCGTTGGTGCCCTGGTGGACGTAGGCGTCGAGGTAGTCGGTGGTCCAGAACGCGATGCCGATGCCGATGGTCGCGCCGAGGGCGGCGACGAGCAGGCTCTCGGTCAGCATCTGGCGGATGAGGCGGCCGCGGGTGGCGCCGAGGGAGGAGCGGACGGCGAGTTCCTTGGCGCGGAGCGTGGCGCGGGCGAACTGCATGTTCATCACGTTGACGCAGGCGATGAGCAGGACGCCGACGCAGAAGGCCAGCATGGTGTAGAGCAGGCCGTTGAGCTGGCCGCCGGTGAACGCGGCGATGAGCGGGCGGACATAGCCCTTGGTGAACTGCTTGTTCGTGTCCGGGTAGGCCTCGGCGAAACCCTTGGCCATGGCCGAGAGGTCGGCCTCGGCCTGCTCGGGGCTGACACCCGGCTTGAGGCGGGCGATGACGGAGATGAAATTGATGCCGCGGTCGTTGCGCGGCTTGACCGGAAACTCGGAGTTGACGGGGATCCAGAGTTCCTCGTTGGCGGGGAACTGGAACTTTGGCGGCATGACGCCCACGATGGTGCCGGAGCGGCCGTTGACGCGCACGGCCTTGCCGATGATGCCCGGGTCGGAGCCGAAATCTCGGCGCCAGAGCAGGTCGCTCAGGATGATGGCCTTGTCGACGCCGGCGCGGTCCTCTTCCTCGAGGAAGTCGCGGCCGAGGACAGGCGCCACGCCGAGGGCGCGGAAGAAGTCCCAGGTGATGTAGCCGCCGGTGTAGCGGTTGGGCTGGCCGTTGTAGGTGAGGTTGACGGTGGAGCCGTTGAGATAGCCGACCCAGTCGGAGAAGGATTTTTGCTGCGCCTTGATGTCGGCGAAGTCCGCCGTGGTCATGCGGGAGTTGAAGTTGTTCGGCTGGAAGTTGGCCGGGTCGGCCAGCTGCACGTCGACGAGCCGGTCGGCGTCGCGGAACTTGAAGCCGCGGAGCAGGACGCCGTTGACGACGGCGTATTGCGTGGTGACGGCGCCGATGCCGACGGCGAGGACGAAGACGGCGAGGGCGCAGAAGCCCTTTTCCTTCACGAGCACGCGGAAGCCGATGCGGAGGTCCTGGAAGAAGGTTTCAATGATCATGGTGGTGAAGCGGTCAGCTATCAGCGATCAGCTGTCAGCTGGATTGGGAATGTTGGTTGGGCTGATGGCTGAAAGCTGAATGCTGATCGCTCAGTTGAGCGGGGTGCGGAGAATGGTGACGGTGCGGGCGGGGGCCGGGCCCTTTTTGCCCTCGAATTCTGCCCAGCCGGCGTTGCCGATGAAGTCGAAGTGGCCGGCGACCACCTGGCCGAGCGCGAGGTCGCTCATGGCCGGATGGCCGGCGCCGAGCACGCGCACCGCGGACGGCGTGCCGTCGGCCGCGAGGTCGATCCGGATGATGCGCTGGGGATTGATGCCGTTCTGCACCGCGATGAGGCCGCCCGGCACGGCGTAGAGGCCGTCGATGCCGAAGAAGGTGGCGCGGGCCGGCGCGGCCAGCAGCCGCGGGGTGCGGGTGGCGAGGTCGACCTGCCAGAGGCCGTTGGCGTAGTCGGCGACGTGGAGGTGCCGGCCGTCGGCGCTGAGCGCGAGGCCCTGCAGCGAAACGAACTCATCGCTCTCGAGCCACTTCTCCAGCGCCGCGGCACCGGACGTCAGCCGCCAGATGACGGGCGCGGTGGAATCGCTGGCGTAGATGGTGCCGTCGGCGGCGCAGACAAAATCACCGAGCACGTGCGCGCGGCCGTCGGGCGGGACGGGGTGGGTGGCGGCGAGGCGGCGGTTGGCAAGGTTGTAGGCGGCGAGGAAGGCACGGCCCTTGTCGGCGTTGGTGTAGCCCTTCATCTCCGGCAGGGCGGACGAGCTGGCCCAGAGCGTGTTCCGGCCGGCGTCGATCTTCAGCGCGAAAACGCCAAGCAGGCCGTCGGCATCCGCGGAGAATTTCTTCATGACGGCGCTGGCGCCGCTCACGTCGCGATACCAGATGCACCGGTTATGCACATCGCTGAAGAAGGTTTCGAGCGTGGCGGGATGCACCGCGAGGCCCTCGATGATGCCGTCCATGCCGGCGATGCCCCACGCGGTCTCGTCGCGGCCGGTGGGCGCGAGGTTGGTGGCGAAGGCCGACACGAGTTCCGCGAAACCAGGACGATTGCGGAGCGGCGCGTAGGCCTCGTCGCGTTCGATGTCCATGCGCAGCCCCATCGCAGCGAGATCGCGGAGCTGCTGCATCGCGTCGTCAAAGCGGGCGGCCTGGACATAAAAGCGGGCGAGGTTGATGCGGACGCGCGGGTAGTCGGGGCGCAGGGCGCGAGCGGCCTCAAGCTTGGCGAGAACGGTTGCGGTGTCGCCGGCCTTGGCGGCGGCGGTCGCCTCCTGCAGCAACTGCCGGTGCGCGGGTTCGGCGCGCAGCGAGACGCACAAAAAGCAAAACACGGCCACCGCCAGGGTGAGCAACCCGGTGCTCGCGAAGCGCACGCGCGGGGCGCCTTCGTCCGGTCGGGAGGTGGTAATCAGCCAGTTATATTCGGTGCCGAGCATGCGGGGATCGCCCGCTGATTGCACGTGTGATGCCAAGTGCAAGAATAGCTTTAAGCTATTGGCTGTAAGCTATAAGCGATATAATCTGATTAGGCTTAAAATAACCCGGAGTGCGAAGGCGGGATGGAGGTGTCCCGATAGTGGGATGGTGGAACCGACCGGTGGGAGGGGCTTTATGCCCCGACTTTGTTTCGGCTGCGTCAATCAGTCGGGGCATAAAGCCCCTCCCACCAAGAGACTCGCGCAACCTACAAGTGCCTCCTCACTTCTCCTTGATGGAGATGCTGCCGTTGACGGTCTCGAGGTCGATCGCGGGGCCGCCGGTGCCGATCTGGCCGGTGAAGGTGCGGCGGCCGACCTTGCCGAGCTTCACGGGCTGGTCGACGCTGATGCGGCCGTTGACGGTGTCGGCGTCGATCCGCGCGCCGGCGTCCTTGGGCAGGGTGACGGATGTGCTGCCGTTGACGGAATCCAGCTTCACCTCGGTCACGCCCTCCAGCGAGGCGAACTCGGCGCGCAGGCTGCCGTTGACGGAATCGAGGCGCGCGTTGCCGGCGAGGCCGGTGGCGGTGATGCTGCCGTTGACGATGTCGAGGTTCACGGGACCGCGCACGCCGGTGACGGTGATGTCGGAGTTGACGGTATCGATCTTCTCCAGGCGGGCGCCGGCCGGCACCATGAGCTTGTAGCGGACGGAGGCGTTCACGTTGCCGAACAGGCCGGTCTTCGCATACTTGGTCTTGATGCGCAGCTTGCCCGGGGTGGAGTCGATCTCGAGGGTGACCTTGGCCAGGTCAGCGTCGGTTTTGCCCTTTTTCTCGGCGTCGAGGGAGACCTCGGCCTTGTCCCAGGCGACGATGTCGATGTCGCCGTTGACGTTTTCCAGGTGGACGGTGCCGTCCGCGTTCAACGGGTAGGTCTGCTTGAAGGACTCGGTGACGGACGCGCGGGCGGCGGCCACGAGCAGGAGGCTGGTGAGGACGAGGGCGGGGAGGCGGAGTTCCTTGAGGGTCATGGGAGGGAAAGTTGAGAGCTGAAAGTTGAGGGATGTAACCGCGGGAAAGGCGAAAGGTTACTCGCTGCGCAGGGCCTTGAGCGGGCTCACGCGCGTGGCCTTTCGCGCCGGCAGCCAGCAGGCGACCATGGCGGTGACAAACAGCACAGCGGGGGCGAGGGTGAAGGTCAACGGGTCCATCGGGCTGACGTCGTAGAGCAGGCCGGCGCAGAGCCGGCCGAGGCCGAAGGCGAGCAGGAGGCCGAGGACGGCGCCGGTGACGGTCATGGCGAGGCCCTCGCGCAGGATCATGCGCTGCACGTTGCCCGGCTCGGCGCCGAGGGCCATGCGGATGCCGATCTCGCGGGTGCGCCGCGTGACGGAGTAGGCCTTGACGCCGTAGAGGCCGACGACGGCGAGCAGCAGGGCGAGGCCGCCGAACAGGGCGAAGAGCAGAGCGCCGATCCGCGTGATCCAGAGATCCGCCGAGGCATCAAGGTGCTGGCGGAAGGTGCGGACCTTGAAGACCGGCAGGCCCGGGGCGGCCTCGCGGATCTCGCGGCGCACAGCGTCAAGAAGCGCGGCGGCGGAACCCGGCGCGGTGCTGGCGGGACGCACGTGGAACTGGACCGTGCTCTGGTAACCTTGGGCGAAGGGCACGTAGATGGCCTTGCCCTTGTTCTTCGAAAAGAGGGAGGTGCGGATGGTGGGCACGATGCCGACGATCTCGATGGTCTCGGTGTCGCCCGGCTTGGCGGCGATGCTCTCGCTGGCGGTGACGGCGCCGCCGCCCGCGGCGCCACCCGGGGCGCGGGCCGCGTCGGCGTTGGCGTATTGGATGCGTTGGCCGAGCGCGTCGCCCTCGGGCCAGAGCTTCTGGGCGAGCGCCTCGTCGATGATCGCGACCTTCGGCGCGCCCGGCTGTTCACACTCGGCGGCGGTGAAGGCGCGGCCGCGCAGGATGCGCAGGCCGAGCGTCGGGAAATAATCGGCGCCGATGGAATTGTAGCGCGCGTCGTAGGCGAGGCCCTCGGCGGCGGTGCTCGGCTTGGCATCCTTCGCGGGACGCAGACCGGCGCGCTGCACGGGGCGGCCGAGGCTGATGAAGCCGAAGGGGACGGTGGAGGCGATGCTGGTGGACTGCACGCCGGGGATGGCGGCCAGTTTCTCGACGGCGTTGCGGTAAAGTTGCAGGCCGCGGGCCTCGTCGTAGCCGCCGAGCGAGGCGTCGGCCTCGACGATCACGGTGTTCTCGGCGTTGAAGCCAAGGTCGGCGCCGCCGGCCTTGAGGGCGCCGCGGATAAAGAGCCCGGCGCAGGTGAGCAGCCCGAGCGACAGGGCGATCTGCGCCACGACCAGGGGATTCCGCGGCAGCCAGCGGCGACGGTGCGGCACGGTGTCCTCGCCGGCCTGTTCCTTCAGGTCGGTGAGCACGTCGGCGCGGGACAGCTTCAGCGAGGGCCCGAGGGCGAAGAAGAAGGTGGCGAGCAGCGAGAAACCGAGGGTGGCGCCGACGATCGCGGCGGACGGGGCGCTGGAATAGAAGATCGTCACGGGCATGAGCACGCTCAGGGAGCCCATGAGGAGGTCGGAGGACCAGAGCGCGAGGGCCAGGCCGACGGTGCCGCCGGCGAGGGCGAGCACGAGACCCTCGGTCAGCAGCTGGCGGATGATGCGGGCGCGGCCGCCGCCGAGGGCGAGGCGGATGGCGAACTCCTTGCGCCGCGCGGCGCCGCGGGCGAGGAGCATGTTGGCGAGGTTGAGGCTCGCGATGAGCAGCACGATGCCGGACATGCCCAGCAGCAGGAAACCGACGATGGTCAGCTCGCCCTCGCTGGCGGGCCCGTCGCTCGTGCTGAGGCGCGGCAGCGGGCCGGCGAGGAAGGTCTTGTCCTTCTGCTCGACCGGCCAGGCCTGCTCGAGGTTGGCGGCGACGCCCTTGAGGGTGGCGTTGGCGGCCGCGAGGGTCACGCCCGGCGCGAGGCGGCCGACGACGAAGATGCTGTAGGCGTCGCGCTTGTCGAGGGTGCGCTTGACCTCGGTCTGGAAGTCATTGCTGAGCAGGTCGAGCAAGCTCAGCGGAAAATAAAGTTCCGGCCCGAAGAGCATCATCGTGCCGGTGAACCCCTCCGGCGCGATGCCGATGACGGTGTAGGGGCGCTCGTTGACGCGGATGGTGGAGCCGAGTAGATTGGGGTCGAATCCGGTCTTTTTCCAGTAGAGGTGGCTGGCGATGACGACCGGAGCGGCGGCGCCGGGAGCTTCCTCGGCCATGGTGAAGGCCCGGCCGCGGACCAGCTTCACGCCGAGGACATCAAAATAATTGGACGATACGATGCTGACAAACGAGCGCCGGGAGCCGGCGCCCTCGCCGATGCCGACCATGGCGAGGTTGTGGGCAAACAGGCCGCTGAAGGTGCCGGTTTGGTCGCGGAGGTCGCGGTAGGTCGGGTAGGAGAAAAGCCGGTAGTCCTTCGGGTTCTTGGTATCCTGCGTGTAGAGCTGGACGATCTCGGCGGACTTGGGGAAGGGCCGGGCGCTGAACGCCAGCGCGTGGACGACGCTGAAGATGCCGGTGTTGACGCCGATGCCGAGGGCGAGGACGGCGATGGCGGTGAGGGTGAAGCCAGGGGTCTTGGAGAGGAGGCGGAGCGAGAATTTCAGGTCCTGCAGGAGAGTGTTCATAGGGGAAGACAGTGGTGCTTCCCCGGTTAACACGGCGGCGTGGCGGTGAGTTGCAGGAAAATCCTGGAGGCGGCCACCCGCGGGACTGATGGTCCCGCCTCCATTTATTCCGTGCGCAGCGCTTCAGTGGGATTAACCCGCGTGGCTTTGTGCGCGGGCATCCAGCTGGAGAAGAGGCCGATGGCGACCAACACGACGGAGACCGCGGCGAGGCTCAGCGGGTCGTAGGGCGAGACGCCGTAGAGCATGCTGCCCATCAGGCGGGCGAGACCGAGCGACGCCAGCAGGCCGAGGCCAAGGCCGATGGCCGCGAGGCGGAGGCCCTGGCCGAGCATCAGCTGGCGGACCGAGGCGGCGGTGGCGCCGAGCGCCATGCGGATGCCGACCTCGCGCGTGCGCTGGCCGACGATGTAGCTCAGCACGCCGTAAAGCCCGATGGCGGCGAGCAGCAGAGCCAGCCCGGCGAAGATCGAGAGCAGGGTCAGCATGATGCGCTGGTTGGTGACGGTGACGTCGAAGATCTCGTCCATGGTGCGGATGGCGAAGACCGGCAGGGTCGGCTCGAGCTCGCGCATGGCGGTGCGGATGGACGGCGTGAGCGCGGCGGGGTCGAGCGTGGTGCGGAGCACGAAGGAGACGAAGCCCGGCGGGACCTGGCGGTAGGGCGAATACATCTGCACGCGGGTGTCCTGCCCGATGCCGTAGTTCTCCACGTGGCCGACCACGCCGATGATGGTGAGCGCGGTCGGGTTCGCGGGGTCGCCCACCATGATGCGCTTGCCGAGGGGATCCTCGCCGGCGAAGTGCGTCTCGGCGAACTTGGTATCGATGAGGACGACGCGCGGTTCATCCGCCTTTTCCTGGTCGGTGAACATGCGGCCGCGGAGCAGCGGGATGCGCATGGTCTCGAAGTAGTCGCGGCTGGCGGCGTTGTTTTCCGTCGAGAAACGCTTGCCCGGGCCGGGATCCGGCAGGCCCTCGGGCAGGTAGCTGGTCTGGTTGCCGCCGCCGGAGAGGGGCAGCGGGTTGGTGAGGGCGGCGTGCGTGACTCCCGGGAGGCTGCGCAGGCGTTCCAACACGCGGTCGAGGTGCTGGGCGCGCTTGGCGGGCTCGCTCCAGTCGCGACCCGGCATGACGTAGCCGAAGGAAATGACGTGGTCGGTCTTCAGGCCGGTGTCGGCGCGATAGAGGTTGAAGATGGTGCGCATCATCAGGCCGGAGACGAAGAGCAGGACGAGGGTCAGGGCGAACTCGCCCGAGACGAGGATGGAGCGCCAGCGGGCGTTGACGTGGCCGCCGCCGGCGCGGCCGCCGGCCAGAAGGGCCTCGTTGAGGTTGACCTTGGAACCCGTGAGCGCGGGCACGAGGCCGAAGAGCGTGGTGACACCGACGCCGACGAACACCGCGAAGGCGAAGACGGTGGCGTCCATGCCCACCTGGGTGACGAACGGCGAGTTGGGCGGGATGAGGGTCTTGATGCCCTGCATGGTGGCGTAGCCGACGAGCAGGCCGAGGGCGGTGCCGGCGAGGCCGAGCAGGAGGCTCTCCAGCAGCACGAGGCGGATGAGCCGGCCGCGGCTGGCACCGATGGCGGCGCGGACGGCGAACTCGCGCGAGCGGACGGCGGCGCGGGCGAGGAGCAGGTTGGCGACGTTGGCGCAGGCGATGAGCAGCACGCCGCAGGCGGCGGCGAAGGAGATCCACACGGCGCTGCGCGCCTGGCCGATGATGCGGTCGACGACCGGCGTCAGGGTGACGGAGTTGCCGGTGTTGGTCCGCGGATATTCCTGCTCGAGCTGTTTCGCCACGGCGGCCAGGTCCGCGCGGGCGGTCTCGAGGGTGCTGCCCGGCTTCAGGCGGCCGACGGCGTAGAGGCCGGGGTGGTTGCCGCGCTCCATGTTCTGGTCGGCGAAGAGGCCGAACGGCATCCAGATGTCCGGTCCGTTGGTGGGAAACTTGTAGGTGGCGGGCATGACGCCGATGATGGTGTAGATCTCGCCGCTAAGGGTGATCTTTTCCCCCAGCACGTCCGCCCGGGAGCCGAAGTTGCGCGACCAGAAGCCCTCGCTGATCAGCACGGTGCGCGCGGCGCCGGGCTTGTCCTCGTCGGCGTTGAACCAGCGGCCGAGCCGCGGCGCGACGCCGAGCGCGGGGAACATGTCGTGCGTGAACTGGGCGCCGTTGACGCGCTCGGTCTCGGCCGGGCCGACGTAGTTGAAGCTCTGGCCGCGGAAGACGCCGAGGTGGGTGAAGCTTTTCTGGCGGTCGCGCCAGTCGAGGAAATTGGGGTAGGAGACCGACATGCCCGGCACCTGCTGGGAATATTCGCTGATGAAGACCAGCTCGCGCACCTCCGGGAGGGGCAGGGGCTTGACCAGCATGGTGCTCAGGAAGCTGAAGACGCCGGAGTTGGCGCCGATGCCGAGGGCGAGGGTGAGGACGGCGACGGAGGTGAAGCCGGGGGCCTTCCCGAGGCTGCGGAGGGCAAAGCGTAGGTCGGAGAGCATGGGCGAGGGCGGGTGGGGTGGTGCCGGGCCCGCGGGGCGTGCCGGGCCGGCAAGAAAAGAACCCCGCCGACCGGCGGAGGTTACAGAAATTGATCCGGTGCGGAGCGGAATCCGCGCCCTACCAACAAAAAAGGGGCGCCTTGGCAGGCGCCCCGGAAAGGAACTCAGTGGGCGGAGCCGGCCTCGACCTGCTCCTCGACGACGCGGCCGTCGAACACGTGGATGGTGCGCTCGGCGTGGCGCGCGAAGCGCGTGTCGTGCGTGACCATGACGATCGTCGAGCCGGCGCGGTGCAGCGAGTGGAGGAGCTCCATCACTGCGTCACCGTTCTTCGAGTCGAGGTTGCCCGTCGGCTCGTCGGCGAGGAGGACGGCCGGGGAGCCGGCGAGGGCGCGGGCGACGGCGACGCGCTGCTGCTGACCGCCGGAGAGCTGGGAGGGGAGGTGCTTGGCGCGGTGGCCCATGCCGACCTTCTCGAGGGCCTCGGTCACGCGCTGCTTGCGTTCGCTGGCGGGCATGCCGCGGTAGGTGAGGGGCAGCTCGACGTTCTCATAGACCGTGAGGTCGCCGATGAGGTTGAAGGACTGGAAAATGAAGCCGATCTCGCGGTTGCGGATGCGGGCGCGCTCGGGGAGCGTCAGGCCCTGGACGGGGCGGCCGTTGAGGATGTAGGTGCCGTCGGTCGGCGTGTCGAGCAGGCCGAGGATGGAAAGCAGGGTGGACTTGCCGCAACCGGACGGGCCGGCGATGGAGACATACTCGCCCTTGCGGATGTCCATGTGGATGCCGGACAGGGCGTGCGTCTCGACCTCGTCGGTGAGGAAGACCTTGGTCACGCCGTCGAGTTTGATCAGGGAGGGATTATCAGTGGTCATGGGAGTGTGGGCAGGGGGAGGGTTGTGGGTTACTAACACGCGGGGAGGCGCGGCGGTTACAGAAATTATTCCTGGGTGTGCTCGTCGGTCGCGACGAGGGCGGTCAGGAGGGCGAGGATGAGGGCGGGGAGGAACATGGGACGGGTGGCGTTAGAGAGCGTCGCGGAAGGGTTGATCAGTTCAGGCGGACGCGGTCGTTGGAGTCCCACTGGGACATGTCGGAGAGGATGACGCGGTCGCCGGGCTGGAGGCCGTTGATGATCTCGATGGTGTTGACGGAGCTGCGGCCGAGCTGGACCTGGGTGCGGACGGCGTCGTTGCTGCCCTCGGCGAGCTTGAAGATGCCGACGGTGCTCTTCTCCTGGCCGAAGGCCGGGCGGCCGACGTAGACGACGTTGTCGAGGCGCTCGAGCTCGATGGTGCCGTCGACCGAGAGGTCGGGGCGGGCGCCGCGGGGGAGCTCGTTGACGATGGTGATGTCGACGAGGACGGTGCCGTTCTGGACGGCGGGGTCGATGCGGGCGACCTTGCCCTCGACGATGCCGTTGCGGGTGTCGATCTGGGCGGTCTGGCCGAAGGCGATGTCGCGGGCCTGGGTTTCCGCGATGCGGATCTCGGCCTTGAGCTTGGAGGGGTCGGCCACGCGGGCGATGTTGGTGCCCGGCTGGACCTGGGCGCCGACCTCGACCGGGAGGGCGGAGAGGACGCCGGCCATGGGGGCGCGGACCTTGAGGGCGTCGAGCTCCTCGTCGCGGAGGGCGGCGAGGGAGCGGAGGCGCTCGACCTCGGCTTCCTGGACGGCGAGCTGAGGCTTGATGGAATCCTTGGCGAAGGCGAAGCGCTTCTGCTCGATCTCGTTGTTGGTGGCGCCGTCGGCGGCGGTGGCCTGGGCGAGCTTGAGGTCGAGCTCGGAGACGAGGCCGTCGCGGAAGAGTTCCTGCTGCACGTCGGCGCGGAGCTTGGTGGTCTCGTAGTTGGACTTGGCGCGGGCGGCGGCGGCCTCGGCGGCGAGGAGCTGGCTCTCGAGGGTCATGCGCTGGCTGGCCAGCTGGGCCTCGGCGGCGGCGAGCTGGGACTTGGCGTTGGCGGCGGCGGAGACGACGTCCGGGTTGCGGAGCTCGAGGATGAGGGTGCCCGGCTCGACGAGGGCGCCGGGGCGGAGGACGATCTTGTCGACGCGGCCCTGGGTGCGGGCGGCGATCCAGCGGATCTCCTCGGGGACGAGGGTGCCGAGGCCGCGGACCTGGCGGACCATCGGGCCGCGCTTGACGGTGTCGATCCACACCAAGTTGCGCTCGACGGTGGGGGCCGCGGGCTTCAGCTGCGACAGCGCGACGGTGATGCCGATCAAGGCGACGCCAGCGATGGAGGCGTAGATGATGCGTTTCTTGCGTTTTTCCTTGGCGGCGTTGGGGCGGGCGATGTCCATGCGGTGGTAAGTTCCCGCCCCCAATTGCAACGACCGTGCCAACCGCAGAGCGGAGCTGTAAGCTGTTGGCTGTAAGCTTTAAGCCTAATTATCGAATATCGCCGATTTCCCGATTCAGAGCGAAGCCGGGATATAGGCGTCCCGGAAATGGGATGGTGCGAGCAAGTGACTGTTAATCACTTGGGCGCCTGTTCGATCCCAGTTAGAAGATCGCCGCCGCTCATGAAGTGGGTCCCCCTGAACGGGACCACAAACTACAAAGCCTGAACCTGTTTCGGTCCGCCGGCTTCAGTTACCAGAACGATGGTAGCAAACCGCGGTCTGGATTTCTAAAATCGAGCACCCTCGTAACTCCGAGAAGGGGTTTGTTTTGGACACTATGCCGCGAAGCTAGATTCGGCATTTCTTCAACAGAGCTGACTCTGCTGCCAGCTTGGTCGATATTAAATTGATCTCGAAATAGAATTACATGCGTAACGTTAGTTTCTTTTTTTAGAAATTGGTCGATGGTGGATCGAATATTCTCTGAGCTTTCGATGTGGGTCTGCGTGTAGAGGCAAATTATGCCCGGTCTATCTCTGGGTAATTGGCCTCTAGCTTTAGAGAGTTGGTTCCGAACAGTTGCAGCATTATCATTTATCTTTGATCGTGCAAATTTGGCCTCAATAGCAGTCGTCTTGTCTGAAATTGTGCTACTCAGATCGTAATCTTCGCTCTTGGTGCCACTTCGTTGAACAAACACAATGGGATGCCCATTAAAGTGAAACGCATGCGCTGCCTTAAGTTCAAAAAAAGCGGAATCAAGATCCTGCTTTCCTAGGGTATGAATGAAATGGCTGTATCCAGGAGTTTCACGCATCGAATACAACATATCGCCAAGGCGTAGCACGCAGTCTCTGTGAAAATTAAGCTCGAGAGTGGTTTCCCCTTTGGGATTGAAATATGAATTCTTGTCGGAAAGTCGGGTGCAATGTCTCTTCCAGAAATCAGGACCCAGCGTGGCGATAATTACATCGTGCGCCATCACTTGACACTGAACCTCCACGGACTCGCCAGAAAAGTCCGAGCGCGATTGTTCTAGCTGATCGCGAGTCAGTGGTTTCCACATTCTAGAAGAGACCGGGTCAGGTTAGGGATAACGCGCCCTGCTTCAGGTGGGCAAACGAAGGCGGGCGATACATCCGGTTGCGCCTTCGCGGTTTTCCAGCGTGAGACTGCCGCCGTGGTTTTCGGCGATCTGGCGGCAGAGGACCAACCCGATGCCGGAGCCGGAGGGTTTCGTCGTGAAGAAGGGCACGAAGAGATTCTGCAGGTTGGCGATGCCGGGGCCGTCGTCCTCGACGTAAATCTCGATCTGGCCGGGCGCCTTGCGCCAGCCGACGCGGACGCAGCAGGTGGGCGCACCGGGCTGGTCACCTTCGGGCGCGGCCTCGACGGCGTTCTTGATGAGGTTGATGAGGACCTGCTCGACCTGCGCGGCGTCCAGCGAGACGGTCAGCTCCGGGCCCTCGACGAGTTGCACGCTGGAGCGGCCCTCCAGCGTCACGATGCGGCGCAGCAGCGGCGCGAGCTCGCAGGGCTGCTTGCTCGGGGCGGGCAGCTTGGCGAGGCGCGCGTAGGACTGCATGAACTTGTTCAGGCCCTCGGAGCGCGACTCGATGATCTCGAGGCCGCCGAGCATGTCCTGCTCCCAGTCGGCGGCGCGGGCCGGGCGCTTGAGCATGGTGGTGAGCGAGCCGGCGATGGACTTGATGGGGGCGAGGGAGTTGTTGAGCTCGTGGCCGATGACGCGCACGAGGCGCTGCCAGGCCTTCAGCTCCTCCTCACGGAGCGGCTGGCTGAGGTCGGCGATGACGACGAGCGAGTGGGGCAGGCCGCCTTCGCGGAACTTGGTGCGGCGCATGCCCCAGCGGCCGGCGCCGCCGGCGAAGGTGCGGCTGAGCACGCGCGTGGGCTCGCCGACCAGGCAGTCGGCGAGGTCGAGGTCGGCGGCCTGGCGGCCGAGGATGCGCTCGGCGGGCTGGGCGATGAGTTCCTGGCCGGAGCGGTTGACGAGGCGGAGCGTCTCGTTGGCGTCGAAGGCGAAGATGGCGACGTCGATCTCCTCCATGACGGTGCGGAGGAGGGCGGTGGCCTCGAGGGCGCCGAGGCGCTGCTCCTGGAGGACGCCGCCGAGCATGTTGATCTCGGCGAGGACGTCGCCGAGGGGCTCGTCGCGGTTGGCGCCGCGCGCGCGGACGGAGAAGTCGCCCTCGCGCAGGGCGGTGAGGAGGTTGGCCATCGTCTGCAGCGGGCGGACGACCTGCTCGCGGACGGCGAGGCCGAAGCCGAGCCAGGTGAGGATGATGACGAGCGAGACGGTCCACTGTTCCTTGGGCTCGTAGACGCCGGTCCAGAAGATCCAGAGGACGATGAGCACCGCCGGCAGGCCGCCGAGGAGCGTGTAGTAGAACACGCGTTGCTCGTGGGCGGTGCGGCGCTGTGGAGCTTTAGGCATTAGGCGGTAGGCTTTAGGCTCAAGGCACTAGGCTTTCAGCTTCTTGATGAAGGCGCCAAGTTGGCGGCGCAGGCGGAGGCACTCGGCAGCCAAAGACCCGGCCTGCTCGGGCTGGATGTAGCGCAGCTCCTGGCCCAGCAGGATGAAATAATCCAGTTCGCTGGCCGACCCGAGGGCAATGTTGAGAAAGCGTTTGAGTTCGGCATCACCGTCGCGGCCGCAGCCTTCGGCGATGTTGGCCGGGATGGATGAAGCCGCGCGGCGCATCTGGCCGGTCAACCCGAAGAGCTCATCCTTCGGGAAGGATTTTGTGACCTGGTAGATTCCCAAGGTGAGCGCGTGGCCCTGTTTCCAAACCTCAAGCTCGCGGTAGTCTTTCACGCAGTCGGTTTAGCGGACGATGTCTGAGCTTAAAGCCTATTGCTTATCGCCTATAGCCGCTACGGGCTTACAGCCCGTAGCGCTCCAAGCGCCGGTAGAACGCCGAGCGGCTCAGGCCGAGTTCCTCGGCGGCTTTGCGGGCGTTGCCGTCGCAGCGGGCGAGGGTCTTCTTGATCAGGAAGGACTCGACCTCCTCCAGGCTCATGTCCTCAAGGCGCGGGGCGGACTGGCCGGCGTTGAGCCCGAGGTCGGGCGCGCGGACGACCTTGCCCTGCGTCATGAGCACGCCGCGCTCGACGGAGTGGTCGAGCTCGCGGACGTTACCTGGCCAGGCGTAGTTCTTCATGGCCTCGAGGGCGCCGTCGTCGAAGCCGGTGATCGGCTTGTTGTAGCGGGTGACGTGGGCCTTGAGGAAATGCTGGGCCAGCAGCGGGATGTCCTCGCGACGCTCGCGCAGGGGCGGGAGGTGGACGTGGATCGTGTTGAGGCGGAAGAGGAGGTCCTGGCGGAACTTGCCGGCGGCGACCTCGGCGTTGAGGTCGGAGTTGGTGGCGGAGATGAGGCGGACGTTGGTGCGGCTGGTGCGGGAGGAGCCGACGCGCTCGAACTCGCCGGTCTCGAGCGTGCGCAGGATCTTCGCCTGCTGGCTCAGCGGGATGTTGCCGATCTCGTCCATGAACAGCGTGCCGCTGTCGGCCAGCTCGAAACGGCCGGCGCGGTCGGACTTGGCGTCGGTGAACGCGCCACGGACGTGGCCGAAGAGCTCGCTCTCGAACACGCCCTCGGGGAGGCCGCCCATGTTGACGGCGATGAAGGCCTTGCCCGCGCGGACGGAGACGGCGTGCAGGGCCTGGGCGACGACACCCTTGCCGGTGCCGTTCTCGCCGGTGATGAGGACGTTGGCGTCGGAGGGGCCGACGCGGGAGATGATCTCGAGGACCGGCCGCATGGCGGCGGACTGGGCGATGAGGTTGGGGCCGCCCTTGCCGCGGAGGATCTGGTTTTCCTGCTCGAGGCGGCGGTAGGCGCGCACGGCGCCGGCCAGCTCGATCTGGGTCTTGACGATGGTCAGCAGGCGCGGATTTTCCCAAGGCTTGGTGATAAAATCCTTGGCGCCGCGGCGCATGGCCTCGACGGCGATCTCGACGCTGGCCCAGGCGGTCATGACGACGACGGGCAGGGTGGCGTCGGCGGCCTGGAGTTTGGCGAGCAGGTCGAGACCCTCCTGGCCGGACGTGGTGTCGCGCGCGTAATTGAGGTCGATGATGGCGAGGGCGAAGTCGCGCGCCTCGATGGCCTTGAGCACCGCGGCCGGTGACTTGGCGGTCTCGATCTGGTAACCCTCGGCCTTCAGGAGGAGGCGCAGGGCTTCGAGCACATCAGGCTGGTCGTCCGCAACTAAGATGCGGTGGGGCGCGGGATCATTGGCTGCCATTGCAGGAGAAGTGACAAGTGACAGGTGACAAGTGTCAAGAGCGCCGGCGCGGGGTGGGACGGTAGCGGAGGTCTGCGACCGCCGGACGGCGCTCAGCGAGCGCCGCTACAGGAACACACTCAGGCGGCGATGCGCTCGACCTGGGCGGACACGCGGACGGTGCGACGCATGGCCGGGCGCAGGAGGGCGGCGGCCGGGACGTGCAGCGGCTTCGGGCGGCGCGCGTAGTCCGAGAAGGCGACGCGGACCAGGCCGAGGGAGACCGTGGCGGCGAGGAAGCTTTCGAGCGGGAGGCGCGCGGCGAACTCAGTATTCGTGAGGCCGAAGGCGGCGAGGCCGGCGGTGGCGGCGACGAGGGCGAGAGTGAGGAGCTTGTTGGAATTATTCATGGCGGATCAGTTGTTACCGGTCCCTGTTGCTTGCGTCGTGCCAACTTCCGGAGGCCGCGCCTAACCCGCATGCCGGCAGGCAGATAAATAATCCGCACGCAAATGCCTACGCCCTTCGCCTAAGGCCAAATAAGGCCGAAACCGCCGGTGGCGGGAGTCACGATTCCCGAGAATGGGACGGGCGGCGGCGTAGGAATTTGGAGGCGGGGCCATCAGCCCCGCGGGTTTTGGCTGGCGCCGCCTGTTTCCCGCGGGGCTGATGGCCCCGCCTCCAACAAGGAATCACTCATACCGCAGCGCCTCGATCGGGTCGAGCTGGGCGGCCTTGCGGGCGGGGTAGAAACCGAAGAAGACGCCGATGGCCGCGCTGAAGGTGACGGCGCCGATGATGGCGTTGGTGGAGATGAGCACCGGCCAGTTGTTGAGATGCGAGACGAGCTTCGAGGCGCCGATGCCGAGCAGCACGCCGAGGACGCCGCCCATGACGCTGAGGATGATGGCCTCGACGAGGAACTGGGTGAGCACGTCGCGGCCGTGCGCGCCGACGGCGAGGCGGATGCCGATCTCGCGGGTGCGCTCGGTGACGGAGACGAGCATGATGTTCATGATGCCGATGCCGCCCACGATGAGCGACACGCCGGCGATGGCGCCAAGCAGGACGGTCATGGTCTTCGTCGTGGCGGTGGCGGCCTCGGCCAGTTCCTGCTGGTTGCGGACGGTGAAGTCGGGCTCGCGGCCGTTGCGGCGCTGCTGGAGCAGGTCGGTGATGTCCTGTTGCACGCGCTCCATCACTTCCGGCGAGACGGCCTGGACGAGGATGGAGTTGAGGTTGGGCCGGCGGGCCAGGCGCTTGAGGAAGCTGGTGTAGGGGATGATCATGATGTCGTCCTGGTCCTGGCCGAAGTAGTTGAAGCCCTTCGCGGTGAGCACGCCGACGATCTTGAAGGGGATGTTGCGGACGCGGATGTTCTGCCCGATCGGGTCCATGTCGGGGAACAGCTGGGTGGCGACGGTCTTGCCGATGACGCAGACCTTGGTGCCCGAGCGGACGTCGGCCTCGGTGAACATCTCGCCGTCGGCGAGGCTCCAGAGGCGGATGTCGAGGTAGCTGATATCCTCGCCGTAGACCTGGGTGTTCCAGTTGAGGCCGTTGGCCAGCACCTGGGAGCGGTCGCGCATCTCGGGGGTGAGGTTGGCCACGCCGGCGACCTCGCGCTGGATGGCAAGGGCGTCCTCGACCGTGAGGCTGCTGGCGGAGCCCCAGCCGCCGCGCATGCCGCCGGAGGTCATGCTGCCGGGGAAGACGTTGATGAGGTTCTGGCCGAGGCTGGCGATGGAGGCCTCGACCTGGGACTTGGCGCCGTTGCCGATGCTGACCATGGCGATGACGGCGGCGACGCCGATGATGATGCCGAGGGCGGTCAGGACGGAGCGCATGGCGCTGCGGCGCAGCGCGCGGAGGGCGACCTTGATGATGTTGGCGAAGCGCATGGGATCAGGCGGTGAGCTTGGCCGCGGTCTCGGCGTCGAGGATCTTCTTCATCTCGTCGGCGGCGTTGAGCCGGTGCGCGACCTGCACGTCGCTGACGAGGCGGCCGTCGCGCATGATGAGGTTGCGCTTGCAGTAGTGGGCGATGTCGAGCTCGTGGGTGACCATCACGATGGTGATGCCCTGCTCGTTGAGCTTCTGGAAGACGCCCATGATCTCGACGGAGGTCTTGGAGTCGAGGTTGCCGGTCGGCTCGTCGGCGAGCAGGATCTGCGGCTCGTTGATGAGGGCGCGGGCGATGGCGACGCGCTGCTGCTGGCCGCCGGAGAGCTGGCTCGGGAAATGGTCGGCGCGCTTGGACAGGCCGACGATGTCGAGGCTGTGCAGGGCGCGGTCGCGGACCTCCTTCGAGCTGAAGTGGCGGCGGCCGTAGAGCATGGGCAGCTCGACGTTCTCGCGGGCGGTGGTGCGGGAGAGGAGGTTGAAGCCCTGGAAGACGAAGCCGAGCTTCTGGTTGCGCAGGTCGGCCAGCGCGTTGCGGTCGAGGGCTGAGACGTCGGTGCCGCCGAGCAGGTAGCGGCCCCGGGTCGGCCGGTCGAGGCAGCCGAGCAGGTTCATCATGGTGGACTTGCCCGAGCCGCTGGCGCCCATGACGGCGACAAACTCGCCCGCGCCGATGGTGAGCGTGACGCCGCGGACGGCGTGCACGGGCACCTCGCCCGAATCGTAGATCTTGTGGATCTCCTCCAGCTGGACGACGGATGACATGGGGGCCTTAGAAGCGCCGGCCGCCGCCGAAGGGATTGGCCGCGGGCTGCGTGCCCGTGACGCCGCCGACCGGGGCGATCCCGGTGATGATGACATCGCCCTCGGCAAGGCCGCTGCCGTCGATGATCTCGGAGGCGATGCCGTCGGTAATGCCGACCTTGACCGAGACGGGCTCGGGCGTGGCGGTCTTGTTGCCGCCCGGCAGGCGGTAGATGGTGCGGGTGGTGACGACCACCTCGCCCGGCGCGGCCGGAGCGGCAATGATGCCGCGCTCGACGAGGAGCTTGCGGAGCTGCTCGCGCTGCTCCTGGGAAGCCTCGCGCATGCTCGTGATGCCAAGCTCGGCAATGACGGCGCGCATCTTCTCGCGCTGCTCCGGCGTCATGTCGCCCCCGAAACCACCGCGGCGGCCGCCGCCCTCGGCGTTGGCGCCGCCGTTGCCGCCCTCGCGGGTGCGGCGCTCGCCGGGGTTGTTGCCGCCGCCCGGGGCGGCCGGAGCGGCCACGGGCGCAGTGCTCGCCATGGCGGGAGCGGCGGCCTCGGTCTTGACGCCGGAGTTTTCCGGCAGGCGGACGCGGAGCGCGGAGTTGGGGATGCGCAGGGTGTTCTCGCGGCTGGCGACGATGATGGAGACGTTGGCCGTCATGCCCGGGCGCAGCTTGAGGTCGCGGTTGTCGACGCTGATGATGGTGTCGTAGGTGACGACGTTGCTGACGGTCTTCGGGGCGTTGCGGACCTGGGTGACGGTGCCGGTGAACGAGCGGTTCGGGAAGGCGTCGACGGTGAAGGTGACCGGCTGGCCCTGCGCGACGGAGCCGATGTCGGCCTCGGCGACGGCGGCGGTGATCTGCATCTTGGCGAGATCGTTGGCGATGGTGAACAGGGTGGGGGCGTTGAGGCTGGCGGCGACGGTCTTGCCCTCCTCGGTCTGCTTGGAGATCACGATGCCGTCGATGGGCGAGCGGATGGTGCAGCGGGCGAGGTCGACATTGGCGTTCTCGACGGCGGCCTGGCGGGTGAGGAGCGAGGCGTTGGACTGGGCGAGCTGGGCCTCGGCCTGGTCGAGTTCCTGCTGGGTGACGAGGGACTTGGCGGCCAGCTCGCGGGTGCGCTCGGTGTTAAGCTGTTGGAGGCGGTTGCTGGCCTTGGTGGAGGCGAGGTCGGCCTCGGCCTGGCGGAGGCGCTGCTGGTAGGTGGCCGGGTCGATCTCGGCGATGACCTGGTCCTTTTTGACCACGGTGTTGAAATCGGCGTGGAGCTTGATGATGAGGCCGGAAATCTGGCTGCCCACGTCGACCGAGAGCACCGCGTCCAGCTGGCCGGTGGCCGTCACGACCTGGCGGATGCTGCCGCGGGCGACCTGGGTGGTGTTATAGGCCGGCGGCTGTTCCGCGGTGCGGGCACGCTGGTAATAATAATAGCCACCGCCGGCGGCCGCGAGGACGGCGACAGCAACGGTGACAGAGGCGAGGCGGGAGGAGGCCATGAGTGGTGCGATAAATGCGGGAAGGAGATTGGGGTGCAACCCATTCCAACGGTCCAACCGGTGTCGTGGATGCGCGCCGCCGTCGCTGAGACGCCGTGGCTCATCGAGGGTTACAATCCACCGATTTCGGGTTGCGTGTCATAGGGGCGGCCGGTTCCCTGCCTGCCGTTCATCCCCCAACTCCCCTTACCCATGAAAATGGTCCGCTGTCTCTGGCTGATTCTCTGCACCGTCACCTTTTCCGTCTCGCTGGCCCAGGCCCAGGAAGAGCCCAAGGATAAGGGCGCTGACAAGAAGGCCGCGCCGGCCGCCCGGAATGAGGACAAGGACCCGGCGCTGTCCGTCACGGAGCACGAGATCACCGTCGGCGGGAAGCTGATCAAATATCAGGCCACGGCCGGCTATCTCGTGCTGAAGACCGAGAAGGGCGAGCCCCGCGCCAACATTTTCTTCGTCGCCTACACCAAGCTCGGCGAGAACGACCCCGCGAAGCGTCCGCTGACCTTTTCCTTCAACGGCGGCCCCGGCTCGTCGTCCGTCTGGCTGCACCTCGGCGCCCTCGGCCCGAAGCGCGTCGTGATGACCGACAAGGGCGACTCGCTGCCGCCGCCCTACAAGTGGGTGGACAACGAATGGTCGTGGCTCGACCAGACCGATCTCGTGTTCATCGATCCGGTCTCGACCGGCTACAGCCGCGCGGCGAAGGACGTCGACGCGAAGCAGTTCCACGGGTTCACCGGCGACATCGAGTCGGTCGGCGAGTTCATCCGCCTGTGGACCACGCGCAACCAGCGCTGGGCCTCGCCGAAGTTCCTCGTCGGCGAGAGCTACGGCACCACGCGCGCCGCCGGGCTCTCGGACTACCTGCAGCAGAAATACGACTTCTACCTCAACGGCATCATGCTCGTCTCCTCGATCATGAACTTCCAGACGGCGCGTTTCGCCCCGGGCAACGACCTGCCTTACCAGCTCTTCCTGCCGACCTACACCGCGTCGGCCTGGTATCACGGCAAGCTCAAGGGCGACTTCGCCAAGGACCTGCCCAAAACCCTCGCGCGCGCCGAGCAGTTCGTGCTGAAGGACTATTCGCTCGCGCTCATGCAGGGCGACGCCCTGCCGGCCGCCGAGCGCAGCCGCATCGCGAAGGAACTGGTCGCACTCACCGGCCTGACCGAGGAATACGTGCTCAAGCAGAACCTCCGCATCAACATCTTCGGTTTCGTCACCGAGCTCATGAAGCAGGAGAACCGCAACATCGGCCGGCTCGACAGCCGCATCGTCGGCATCGCCGACAACGACGGCGGCGGGGGCGCCCGCTCCGGCGGCGGGTTCTTCGACCCCAGCATGGAGGCGATCCTCGGCGGCTACACGTCGGCGATGAACGATTACGCCCGCCGGGACCTGAAATACGAAAACGACCTGTCCTACGAGATCCTCACCGGCCGCGTGCAGCCGTGGAGCTACGCCAACGTCGAGAACGAATACCTCAACGTCGCCGAGACGCTGAAGCGCGCGATGACCAAGAACCCGTTCCTGAAGGTCTGGGTGGCGAACGGCTACTACGACCTGGCCACGCCCTATTTCGCGACCGACTACACCGTGAAGCACATGGGCCTTGATCCCGCGGTGCGCGGCAACATCACCATGAGCTACTACGAGGCCGGCCACATGATGTATATCCACATGGATTCGCTCAAGAAGCTGAAGGCCGATTACACGGCCTACATGGAGACCACGCTGAAAAGCGCCGGGGTGAAGTAAGGCGCGACGCCGGAATTGGGCTGATAACCTGCGGGACTGATGGTCCCGCCTCCAAAGGAACTGCCTTCGTTGGAGGCGGGGCCATCAGCCCCGCGAGGCATGATGCCGCAAATCGTGGATGATTCCACGATAAGGCCAGTCCTCGGTCTTTGCGACGAAGCCTTTGCGCACGGGATTCAGTGTGACGTAATCCCATTTCTCCTGATGGTCGCGATGCGACCTGATGAACCGGTCAAAATAATCCGCCTGCCAGAGCGGGCCATGGCGCAGCAAAGACCGGTTGATGCGGGTGGCACTGATCGATTTCCAAAGGCGCATCCAACTCGCCAAGGGGCGGGCATCGGGCGCCTGACAGGCAAAGAGATGAACGTGATCCGGCATGAGCAGATATTGACCGACATACCAGCCATTCAATTTCGCGGATTTCGACCAAACATCATGCAGAACCTCGTGGACCTGTGCACAGGCGAGCACCGAATGACGCTGGTGGATGCAAGTGGTAAGGAAAACCACGGCCGAGGAGCGAAAAGGCAGGAGATGCGGCAAGTGCATGGGGCAGGTTTACGGTGGGATGTCCCGCCAGTCTGCCCCATGTCCCGCGGGACTGATAGTCCCGCCTCCACCTAAAACAAAGTCACTTCTTCATCGTCTTGTCCGGATACGGCGGGATTTCGGGCAGCAGGTGCTTCGGCTCCTTCGCGATCTTTTCCTGGAGGTATTTGATCGCGGCGTCGAGCTGGGCGTCCTCGCCGCGGAAGGTGGCGACGGGGGTGTTGTCGACGATGAAGTCGGGCGTGAAGCCGGGACCCTCGATGACCCAGCCTTCGCCGGGGATGAAGGAGCCGGTCTCGGCGGCGCGGGCGTAGCCCTTGTCGACAAGGGCGTTGATGCCGCCGCGGAGCCAGATGCCGCCGCCCCAGGTGCGCGTGCCGATGCTCTGGCCGAGCTTCAGGTGGCGCACGCCGTTGGCCATCGTCTCGCCGTCGGACGCGGTGAAGGCGTCGACCAGCACGACGAGGTGGCCGCGGAAGGAATTCTGGAAGTTCGTGGCCGGGTTGCCGTCGCGCGGGGCCCACCACATCCAGGCCGGGCGCATGAGGCGGGAGAGCAGCCAGCTGTCGATGTTGCCGCCGCGGTTGTGGCGGAGGTCGAGGATGAGCCCGCCCTTGTTGGCGGCGGCGTAGTAGTTGCGGACAAACTCGTAATAGTTGGCGGTGCCCATGGCGCGGAGGTGGACATAGCCGATCGAGCCCGTGGATTTCTCGTCGACCTTGAGCCGGCGCGAGTGCTCCCAGTCGTCGTAGCGCAGGTTGGCGGCCTCGCTGGCGGCCAGCGGGGTGACGATGCGGGCAAAGGTCTCGCCGCCCGCGGCGGGGGCGAGCTTCAGCAGCACCTGCCGGCCGGCCTGGTTGCGGAGCAGGGCGGCCGCGTCGGGCACGGAAAGCGTGGCCACGCCGTTGATCTCGAGGACGACATCACCGGCCTTGATGCCGAGGCCGGGCTTCAGGAGCGGCCCGAGCTTGTCGGGAAAGTCCGGGTCGCCCTGGTAGATGTGCTCCAGCCGGTAGCCGCCGGCCGCCTCGTCGCGGGCCCAGCGGGCGCCGAGGGTGGCGACCCCGATCTCGGGCTCGACCTTGCGGAGCTCCCCGCCGGCCGCGTTGGTGTGCAGCGAGGAGAGCTCGCTGACGAGGTAGTTGAGCGCGTCGTTGAGCTCGGAGCGGTCGGTCACCCGGTCGACCAGCGGCAGGTGTTTCGCCAGGTTGGCCGACCAGTCGACGCCATGCATCTTCTTGTCGTAATAATAGTCGCGGTGCAGCCGCCACGCGTCGGTGAACATCTGCTTCCAGCTCTCGCGGGGCGAGTAGGCGAACTTGAGGGCGCCGAGGTTGACCTTCGACTTGGCGTCGAGGGTCGCGGCCTTGGCGGCGCTGTCGACGACGTGGAAGTCCTCCTTCTGCAGGAGGAGCAGTTTCTTGCCGTCGGCGGATACCCGGTAGGAGGCCAGGCCGCTGGCGACCGTGACCGCCTCGACGTCCTTGTTCTTGATCTCCACGGCCACCAGGCGGCGCGTGGGGCCGCCGGCGGTCGCGGGGGTGACGGGCTCGCGGTCGAGGGCGTAGAGGAATTTGTCCGTCACGCTGAGGCCCTGGTAATTGCCGGCGGGGACCGGAACCTCCCAGAGGCGCGTCATGATGCCCTCGAGCACGACCTCGGTCTTCGGTTTCTCGGATTTTTTCGCGGGTTCGGCCGGCTTGGCGGCGTCGGATTTCTTCTCCTCCTTGGCCGCGGGTTTCTTGTCGGACTCGACGAGTTCGTCGGCCGGCTGGAAGGGGGAGCGGGTCTCGCGGCCGAGGGCGAGGGCGTAGATCTTGGTGGTGCGGTCAAGCACCGGCTCGGGCTGGCGCGGGCCCCACGGCGCGCCGATGGGGGAGAAGAACGAACGGTCGGAGAGGAAATACAGCCACTTGCCGTCCGGGCTGAAGGTGCCTTCGTCGCTGATCACGCGGTCGCTGGTGACGGGCGTGGATTGGTTGGAGTCGACGCTGTAGAGCTGGACCTGGGAATTGCCGCTCGGCGCGGTGAGGGTGTAGGCCAGCCAGCGGCTGTCCGGCGACCAGTCCAGCGTGGCGCCGTCGAAGTCGCGGTCCTGCGAGCGGGCGATGGAGCGGGTTTCCTTGGTCTCGGTGTTGAAGAGACGGAGCTCCTGGTCGCGCTCGGCGGAGGCGATCCATTTGCCGTCCGGCGAGGCCAGGCCGGAAATACGCAGGACCTGGCTGCCCTGGGTCAGCTGCTCGCGGGCCCCGATGCCGTTGGCGGGGGCGCGCCAGAATTCCACCTCGCCGCTTTCGTCCGAGAGCACGAGCAGGGATTTGCCGTCGGCGCTGAAGCTGGCCGAGCGGTAGCGGACGCCGCCGGCTCGCGTGACCTCGGCCAGGCGGCCGGCGCCGACCGGGGCGACGAACACCTGCCCGCGCACGACGAGGGCGACGCGGTCGCCCTCCGGCGAGAAGCTGAAGCCGGTCTGAAAGTCGGCGGGCTTGGTCACCCAGGTCTCGCGCATCTGGTCGAAGTCGGAGGCGAGGCTGAGCGCTAGCTTGGTGGACTGGCCGGACTTGATGTCGTGGAGATAAAGGTCCGCGCCGTTCTGATAGACGATGCGGCCGCCCTGCTGCATCGGACGCTTGATGCCGAAGTCGGCGTGGCGGGTATGCTGCTTCAGGTCGGAGCCGTCGGGCTTCATCGACCAGAGGTTGCTGGTGCCGTCGCGTTCGCTGGCAAAATAAACGCGCCCCGACCAGAACATCGGCCAGCGGTCGGTGCCGGCGTAGTCGGGCTGGAGGCGGACCGCCTCCTGCGCGCCGGGATCGAGGCGCCAGAGGTTCTGCGCGGTGCCGCCGGCGTAACGCTTGGCGTGGCTGCCCTGGAAGGAATAGCGGGTGAAGAACAGCGTCTTGCCCGCGTCGTCATAGACGCCCTCGTCCGCCTGCGCGAGCGGCAGGAAGGTGCGGGCCCCGGTCACGGGGTCGAGCGTCACGAGCGCGGCGTCGGGCAGGGTGGCGAAATGTTGCGTGGAATAGAGCACCTTGCCGTCGGGCGTCCAGCCGCGGACCTGGGCGGTTTCGCCCTCGTAGGTGAGGCGTTTGGGGAGGCCGCCGCCGAGCGGCATGACGTAGACCTCGGTCGGGCCCTCGTATTGGGCGGAGAAGGCGACCCAGCGTCCGTCGGGCGAGATCGCGGCGCCGAATTCCAAGCCGGCGTGGGTGGTCAGACGCTGGGCGGCGCCGCCGCTCGCGCTGGCGCGCCAGAGGTCACCCTCGGCGGTGAAGACGATGGTGTCGCCGTGGATGGCGGGGAAACGATAGTAACCCGGGGCGGGTTCGGCGGCGGAGGCGAGGGCGGCGAGGCCCAGCGCGGCGAAGACCACCGGCAGCAGCCGGCGAAGGAACGGGGCGGTTTGCATAGGGGGAGTAAACTCCCGCCAAGCTGCCACGGCGCGCACCCGGGGCAATCCCAACCTCGTCCGTCTTTCGGGCTATTTGCCCGGGTAGGCGCCACGCAGCGCCTTGGCGACGTTGGTCGGGACGAACTTCGAGACGTCGCCGCCGAGCTTGGCGATCTGCTTCACGAGCGAGGAACTGGTGTAGCTGTAGGATTCCTTCGGCATGACGAAGATGGTCTCCACCTTGGGCTCGAGGTGGCGGTTCATGAGGGCCATGTTGAACTCGAACTCGAAGTCGGAGAGGGCGCGCAGGCCGCGGATGATGGCGACGGCCTTCTCCTTGCGGGCGAACTCGACGAGCAGGCCGTCGAAGCTCACGACATCGACATTGGGCAGGCCGCGGAGGTTGGCCCGGATGAGGGCGACGCGCCGCTCGGGGCTGAAGAGGGGCTTCTTGGTCGAGTCGATGGCGACGGCGACGCGGACGTGCTTGAAGAGCTTGGCGGCGCGCTGCAGCACGTCGAGGTGGCCGTTGGTGAACGGGTCGAAGGTTCCGGGGTAGATGCAGAGTTTCATGCGGCGGGCCGGGGACAGGATTGCAGGGCGCCCGGGGATGGCGAGGACGTTTTGTGTCACGGTGGGTGCGGGTTTAGCCCGCGCCGGGCCGGGGCGCAAAGCCCCTGCCGCCCAACACGAACCGCCAAAAGCCGGGGATTGCCAACGCCGGGGCGGTGGTCTGGACTGGCCGGGTGAAGTTCACCCTGCCCAATGTGCTGACGATCTCGCGCGTGCCGATGATGTTTATCGTCGTGGCCCTGATGTATTCGGACTGGCAGTGGGCGGCGACGTGGGCTTTCTGGCTCTTCATCGCGTCGGCCCTGACCGACTGGCTGGACGGGCTGCTGGCGCGCCGGGCGAACCAGGTCTCGGCGTTTGGCCGGTTCATGGACGCGGTGATCGACAAGGTGATGGTCATCGGCCTGATGATCGCGCTGGTGAACGGCGGCTATTTCCAGGGCTTCCGCATCACGGCCATGCTGCTGCTGCTGCTGATCATCGCGCGGGAGTTCACGATCTCCGGCCTGCGCATGGCGGCGGCGACGAAGGGCCTCGTGGTCGAGGCGGATGCGGGCGGCAAGGTGAAGACCTTCGTGCAACTCAACGCCATCGGCTGGCTGCTCGGGGCACGGATGTTTTCCAAGGATTTCGGCGACCTCTTTGGCGGCAGCGAGGACACGGTGGTCCGGGTCGTGCACTGGACCGGGCTGGGCCTGTATGGCCTGGCCGCGGTGCTGACCGTCACCTCCGGCTACTCGTATTTCCGCCGGCACGGGCACGTGGTGCAGGACTGACCATGGAACTGCCGGAGCCACGCTGGCCGCGGATCTTCTCCACCCGGTTCGTCGTGACCGTGGCCACGCTCGGTCCGCTCGGCGCGCGGCTGCCGGCGCCCGGCACCTGGGGCTCGCTGGCGGGCCTGCTGTATTTCGCGCTGTTGTTCCGGCATTCGCGCTGGGAGGTGATCTTCGCCTGGTCGGTGCTGCTCAGCTACGTCGCCGTGGCGTTCTGCGGCGACGCGGCGCGCCGGCTCGGGAAGAAGGACCCGGGCGCGGTGATCCTCGACGAGTTCGCGGTGATGCCGCTGGTGTTCCTTGGCTGGCGTGCGGGTTACGCGGCCAACCTGGCCGACTGGGTGGCGCTGCTGGCCGGGTTCGGGCTGTTCCGCTTCTACGACATCCTGAAGCCGCTCGGCATCTCCCGGCTGCAGCGCTGGCCCGGCGGGTGGGGTATCGTGGCGGACGACTTTGCCGCCGCGCTCGCGGCCTGCGGCACGCTGCACCTCGGCGCGTGGCTCTGGGTGCTGCTGCGCTAGGGCGCGGCGGGCACCTTCGGCTTGTTGAGGTCGCGGATGTTGCGCATCAGCTGGCGGAAGGTGATCTCGGCCCGCACGCGCGTGCGCACGCTGAAGTCGGTGCCGTCGGGCCCCCAGCTGGTGCGGACGCCCAGGCCGACGATCCACTGGGTCTTGGACTTGAAGGTGAACTTGCGCGGCACATACCACTGCACGCTCGGCTGCAGGTAATAGAAGTGCTCGGTGTTGTTGCCCAGCATGGCCGTGGTCGCGTAAGTGGCGGAGACGATATACTTGAGCTGGCCCAGATCGTAGATGGCGCCGACCGTGCCGTTCATCGAGTCCTCGTGCGGCTGGTTGGTGCCGAACTGGCCGGGAATGTCGCTCGGGTCGATCAGGTCGAGCCCGAGGCCGGCGAAGGCGGTGAACTTGGGGTGGCTGACCGACGGCCGCTGGATGATGAAGCTGGGCGTGAGGTGATACTGACCGTCGGTCATGTCGACCGGCGGGTCGCCCACCGGGGCCTCCATGGTCAGCGCGAGGCTGGTGTCGTAGCCGGCGCGGGGCCACTCATCGAGCAGGTAGCGCGAGCCCAGTCGCACGCGGCCGATGCCGTAGCCCTCGTCGGTGTCGCCGAGCCCGTGGTTGAAATACACCGAGCCTTCGGCGCTGATGTCGAAATTCTTGTTGAGCGCCCAGCGGAGGCCGGCCTCGGTGCGCATGTAGTCGCGGCGCACGAGGTCGCCGAAATGGGGCCGGAGGAGAATCTTGAAGGTGCCGGGGATGTCCAGCTGGGGCAGGTCGCCGTCCAGGATGCGCGACAGGATCGGGCGCGGCTGGCCGGGGGCAGGGGTGTCGGGCGTCTGTGCCAGAGCCGGGACGGTGATGAGACCGGTGGTCAGGAGCAGGAGGGCGCGGCGGAGCATGGCGTGGGGAGTCAGGGAAGAAGCTGGAGGCTTTCAAGCGGCAAACGGACCAGCAGGCCCTGTTGCAGCACGTCGACTGACACCACAATCCCCTGCGGGTTCGCCGGATCGTCGACATAACCCTCGAGGCCGTGCAGGGGGCCGCCCTGGACGCGGACGTGGGTGCCCTTGCGGACCAGCGGGTGGAGGGCGGCCTCCAGGCCGGAGGCGCAGATGGCTTTCACGTCCTCGATCTGCCGGAGGAAGACCTCCTCGTTCCCGACCAGCATGGCGCGGACCAGCAGGTCCTGCTGGTAGATGCGGTCCTTGCGGGCCGGCTCGAGCCGCGCGAACACGTAGCCCGCGAACAGCGGCTTGGTGAAGGTCTTCTTCTGCGTCCCGTAGCGGCGCACGCTCTGGATGAGGGCCAGGTAATGCGGGAAGCGCTCGCGCGCCATCAGGTCGGCGAACTTCTTTTCGCAGCGCGGCTTCGTGTGGCAGACGAACCAGCGCGGTTCGGCAAAATCGGGCAGGTGCTGGCCCATGCGCTCAGAGCTTCGCGAGCAGCCGCAGGGCCTCGATGTAGCCCGGGAAACCCTTGCCGCAGACCATGCCGATGCAGGCGCCGGCGGTCATGGATTTGTGGCGGAATTTCTCACGCTTCCTGATGTCGGAGATGTGGACCTCGACCGCGGGGAGGCCGGAGGCGGCGAGGGCGTCGTGCAGGGCGATGCTCGTGTGGGAGTAGGCGCCGAAGTTGACGATGAACGCGTCGATGCCGCGGTCGGTGAGGGCGTGGATCTTGTCCACCAGCGCGCCCTCGTGGGCGGACTGGAAGAACACGGTCGACCAGCCGAGCTGCCGCGCCTCGGTGCGGATGAGTTTCTCCAGGTCCCGGAGCGTGGCGGTGCCGTAGATCGCCGGCTCGCGTTTGCCGAGGCGGTCGAGGTTGGGGCCGTGCAGGATGGCGATGCGTTTCATTGGGTTGAGAGTTGAGTGCCGAGACTTGAGGGTCCGAATGCCGGATGAGAGTGCAGGTGTTTTGCTTGTTTGAAGCGCTCAACCCTCAGCTCCCACCTGTCAGGTTACAGCGGGTTTTCCGTTTCGATGAATTCCCAGGGCAGGTGGAATTTCTTGGCCAGCTCGGCGGCGAGGGCCTTCACGCCGTGGACCTCGGTGGCGTAGTGGCCGCAGCAGATGAGGTTGAGGCGGTGTTCCTGGGCGTAGTTGAACCACTCCTCGCGGAGCTCGCCGGTGATGAGCGTGTCGACGCCGGCGGCGACCAGCTGGGGCACGGCGCTGTTGCCGCTGCCGCTGCAGAAGGCGACCTGCTTCGGCGTGGCGGCGCCGCAGTCGATCGCGACGACGCGCGGATAGAGCTCCTCGAGGCGCGCGCAGAGCTGGGAGCGCTTGAGCCGGTTGGGGGCGATGCAGCCGATGAACTCGCCCTCGTGCGGCAGGAAGCGGCGCCGGGGCTTCAGCCCGAGCTGGCGGGCGAGGAGGGCGTTGTTGCCGATCTCCTCGTGGGCATCGAGGGGCAGGTGGCTGGAGTAAACGGCGCAGTTGCCGCGGACGAGGGCGGCGAAGCGGTGGTAGACCGGGCCGGCCAGCGGCTGGACGCCGCCCCAGAACAGGCCGTGGTGCACGATGAGGAAATCCACGCCCCGCTCGGCGGCGGTCTCGAAGGGCACGAGCCCCGCGTCGACCGCGGCGCCGATGCGGGTCACGCGGCCGTCGTTGGCGACCTGCAGCCCGTTGTGCGCGCCGGGGAAGTCCTTGAACGCCGGGCGGCGGGTGCGTTTGTCGCAGTAGTCGACGAGTTGCGAGAGCGAGGCCATGCGCGGAGGTTGAGGGCCGGGACAGGCGCGTGCAAGCCGGGGGTGGCGCGCCGGTTCCCCCTTGCCAGCCGGCCGGTCCTTCCCACCGTTGACGCCATGGCAGCCGGCAAAAAGCAGACCCCGATCGATCTCATCACGCAGGCCACCGAGGCTTTCCCGCACCGGCCGAGCTGGGACGAGTATTTCATGGCCACGGCCAAGCTCATCGCCTCGCGGTCGAACTGCCACCGGCTCAACGTCGGCTGCGTGATCGTCTCGTCCGGCGCGCGCAAGAACCGCCTGATCGCCGCCGGCTACAACGGCTGGCTGCCGGGCACGCCGCACGCCTCGCGCATGCGCGACGGCCATGAGCAGGCGACGGTCCACGCCGAGCAGAACGCCATCGCCGACGCCGCCCGCCGCGGCTCCAGCGTGGACGGCTGCACGGCCTATGTGACGCATTATCCGTGCATCAACTGCGCCAAGATCCTCGCGGCCGCCGGCATCGCCGAGGTCAAATACCACCAGGATTACCACAACGACCCGCTGGTGCGCCCCATCCTCAAGGATGCCGGCGTGAAGATCATCAAGCTTTAGGTGGCGCCGGCGCGCCACGTTGCGTGAGCGCGCATCCTGCCTCCGAATCACCATGAAAGAACGGCGCACCTCGAAGAAGAGCGACACGCTCGCCGGTCAGCTGCTGCTGGCTCACCCGGCGCTGCGGGAGGCCACTTTCAGGCGCACGGTCATCCTCCTGTCGGCCCACGGCGCCGAGGGGGCCATGGGCGTCGTGTTGAACCGGCCGCTGGACAAGCAGCTCGGCGAGCTGAATTCCGAGTTCGCCCTAGGGCCGCTGGCGGGGGTGCCGGTTTACGCCGGCGGGCCGGTCGAGCCCGGGCAGCTGATCATCGTCTCCTGGCAGTGGCTGGAGCAGGAAAGCGCGTTCCAGCTGCATTTCGGCATCGAGCCCGCGCAGGCGGCGGACCTCGTCGGCCTGCCCGGGGTCACGCTCCGCGCCTTCCTCGGTTATGCCGGCTGGAGCCAAGGCCAGTTGGAGAACGAGTTGAAGCACGACACGTGGCTGGTCACGACGGTCGAGGGCGAGATCTTGGGCAAAAGCGACGGGGTGGGGCTCTGGCGGCAGATTTTGGGCTCGATCGACCCCGAGCTGAAGCTGCAGGCCGGCGAACCGGAGGATCCGACGGTAAACTAGGGTTATCAGCGGTTTATGCTACTGCCGTCGACCACGCTGGCTAATGGCGCGGCGGGAAAAATCTTTTCCTTTGACAGGGTAGGCTGCCGCCATCTTCTTCTGTCGTTTTTATGAAAGTCGTTTCCTCCATCAAATCCGCCAAGGTGCGTCACCCGGCCTGCCAGGTGGTCCGTCGCAAGGGCAAGATCTACGTCATCAACAAAGTCGAGCCGCGTTACAAGGCGCGCCAAGGCTAATTAACTTCCCCCTCCTTACCGTGAAGACCGAAGGCCATCCCGCTCTCAACAACGTCTGCTTCCTCGACATCGGAACAGGCAAGAAATTCCTGACCAAGTCCACGATGAAGTCCGCCCGCACCGAGAAGATCGACGGCCAGGACTACTACGTCATCGTGCGCGACGTCACGATGGACTCGCATCCCGCCTACACCGGCGAGAAGCGCCTCGTCGACACCGCCGGCCGCGTGGAGAAGTTCACCACGAAGTTCAAGCGCGCCACCAAGGTCAAGTAAGCCGGCCCCGCGCCGCGTTCGCGAAGCCCTCCCGTTGCGGAGGGCTTTTTTATTGGCCGGATCGCCTTCAGCGGCCGAACCGGCAAAAAATCTTCCCTCCGGCCGTTTCCGTGTGTTCCGTGTCTCCGTGGCAACACCCTTGAAACTTGTCATCTTCGACTGCGACTCGACGCTCAGCGCCATCGAGGGCATTGACGAGCTGGCGCGCGTGCGCGGTCCGCAGGTCTTCGCCGAGGTCGAGGCCATGACCACGGCGGCGATGGAAGGCCGGATCGCCGTGCAGGACGTCTTTGCCCGCCGGCTCGACATCATCCGTCCGCGCCTGGCGGATGTGGCGGCCGTCGGCCGGCAGTATGTGGAGCAGGTGGAGCCCACCGCGCTCGCGACGCTGGACCGGCTCAGGGCCGCGGGCTGGACGCCGTTGATCCTCAGCGGCGGCTTCCGCCAGGTCATCGCGCCGCTGGCCGCGCATCTCGGCATCGCGCGCGTGGAGGCGGTGGACTTGTATTTCGACGCCGCGGGCAACTACACGGGCTACGACACGGCCTTCCCCACGACGCGCTCCGGCGGGAAGCCCGAATTGATCGCGGCGCTCAAGCGGGAGCTGGCGCCGGTCCGCACCGTGATGGTCGGGGATGGCGTGAGCGACCTGGAGACGCGTGATGTGGTTGACCTCTTTGTGGGCTTTGGCCGCTATACGGAGCGCGCCAAGGTCAAGGCCGGGGCGCACGCCTTCATCCACCGCCTGTCCGACCTGCCCGCCCTTTTGTCATGATCCGCCGCGTTATGCTCCTTGGTCTGCTCCTGGCTGCTCCCGCCGCCTGGGCGGCGGCGGCTGCTGCGCCGACCGGACCGTTTCCCCGGGACCTGGCCGCTTACCAGGATCCGGCGGACGCCGGCATCTGGCCGGTCATCCAGGCCCGCGCCGCCGCCGAGCCGTTCAACGTGGTGGCGACGATCATCTTCATCCTCGCCGTCCTGCATACCTTCGTGGCGCCGAAGATCCGGCACTGGGGGCATCTGGTCGAGGAGCGGCATTGTGAGCGCCTGAAGATCAAACGCGGCGACCGCGACAGCGACGGCCAGCCGGACGAGGTGAGCTTCTGGGGCCAGGTCCTGCACTTTTTCGGCGAGATCGAGGCCGTGTTCGGCATCTGGGCCGTGGCGCTGGGCGCCGCGATCGTGTGGTTCAAGGGCCTCGACACGGCGACGCACTACATCGCCGAGACGGTCAACTACACCGAGCCGATGTTCGTCGTGATCATCATGGCGCTGGCCTCGACGCGGCCGGTCATGCGGCTGGCGGAGCAGAGCCTGCGACGGGTGGCCTCGCTGGGTGGCGGCCGGCCCTGGGCCTGGTGGCTGGCGATCCTGACCGTGGCGCCGATCCTCGGCTCCTTCATCACCGAGCCGGCGGCGATGACCATCGCAGCCCTGCTGCTGGCCAAGCAATTCTACGAGCTGAAGCCCGGCCCGAAGCTGATGTATGCGACGCTCGGCCTGCTTTTCGTGAACATCTCGATCGGCGGCACGCTGACGCATTTCGCCGCGCCGCCCGTGCTGATGGTGGCCGCGGCCTGGGGCTGGGACATGGCCTACATGTTCACGCACTTCGGCTGGCACGCGATCACGGGCATCGTGCTCTCCAACGCCGTCTACTTCCTCGTCTTCCGGAAGGAATTGCTCGGATTACAGCCTGCGGCCGGTGGGGACCGGGAGGAGGGCGAACCGGTGCCAGCCTGGGTCACCGCCGTGCATCTGGCCTTCCTCGGCTTCACGGTGTGGGCGGCGCACCATCCCGTGCTCTTCATCGGCGGGTTCCTCTTCTTCCTGGCCTTTGCCCAGGCCACGGCGCACCATCAGACCAAGGTGGACCTCCGCAGCCCGCTGCTGGTGGGCTTCTTTCTCGCCGGCCTGGTGATCCACGGCGGCCTGCAGGGCTGGTGGATCCAGCCGGTGCTCGGCAGCCTCGGCGCGGTGCCGCTCTTTGCCGGCGCGACAATCCTCACGGCCTTCAACGACAACGCCCTGATCACCTACCTGGCGACGCTGGTGCCCAATTTCACCGAGGAACTTAAATTTGCCGTCGTGTCCGGCGCCGTCACGGGCGGCGGCCTGACGGTCATCGCCAACGCGCCCAACCCGGCTGGGCAGTCGATCCTGCAGCGTTATTTCCCGGACGGCGTGTCGCCGCTCGGTCTGCTCCTCGGTGCCCTGGTGCCGACGCTGATCGTGGCGTTTTCGTTCATGGTGCTGTAGGTGGCCCGTTCGCGGGCCACGTGGCTCGCGAGCGAGCAACCTACAGGAGTGAGACGAAGACCGCGCTTACGGGAACAAGCCGCGCTTGGCCTTGGCCTCGGCGACCCGGGCGATGCCGAGGACGAGGGCGGCGGTGCGGTGGCTGCACTTGTATTTCTTCTGCGTCTCGTCGACCGAGGCCTTCGCCTTGGCGAGCATGCGGTAGAGTTTGTCGAAGACCTCGCCCTTGGTCCAATAGTAGTTCTGCAGGTTCTGCAGCCACTCGAAGTAGGAGACGATGACGCCGCCCGAGTTGCAGAGGACGTCCGGGATGACGAGGATGTCGCCGCGCTCGCTGAGGATCTTGTCGGCCTCGTTGGTGGTCGGGCCGTTGGCGCCCTCGGCGAGGATGCGGCACTTGAGCTTGCCGGCGTTCTTCTCGGTGATGACGCGCTCGAGCGCCGCGGGGATCAGGACGGTGCAGGGCAGTTCCATCAGCTGCTCGTTGCTGATGGCGTCGCCACCCGGGAAGCCCTGCAGGGTCTTGTTTTTCTCCACCCAGGCGAGGGCGGCCTTGAGGTCGATGCCCTTGGCGTTGTGGATGCCGCCGGTGTAATCGGAGATGCCGATGATCTCCGCGCCCCACTCGTAGAGGGCGAGGGCGGCCTCGCTGCCGACGTTGCCGAAGCCCTGGATGACCACGGTGGTCTTCTCGGGCTCGATGTGCAGGTCCTGCAGGTAGGCCTTGACGACCCAGGCGACGCCCTCGCCGGTGGCCTCGCGGCGACCGAGGGAGCCGCCGAGTGCGATCGGCTTGCCCGTGATGACACCCGGGTCGAAGTGACCCTGGTGGTTGGAATAGGTGTCCATCATCCAGGCCATGACCTGCTCGTTGGTGCCGACGTCGGGGGCGGGGATGTCGACGTTGGGCCCGATGAAGGGCAGAATTTCCTGCATGTAGCGGCGGGAGAGGCGCTCCAGCTCGTTGGCGGAGAGTTTGCGGGGGTCGACGATGACGCCGCCCTTGCCGCCGCCGTAGGGCAGGCCCGCGAGGGAGCACTTCCAGCTCATCCACATGGCGAGCGCGGCGACCTCGCCGAGCGTGACGTCCTGGTGGAAGCGGATGCCGCCCTTGGCCGGGCCGGTCGAAAGGTTGTGCTGCACGCGGTAGCCCTCGAAGATCTCGATGCGGCCGTCGTCCATCCGGACGGGCATGGAGACGACGACGCAGCGCCGGGGGCGCTTGGTGCGGTCACGGAGTCCGGCGTCCATGCCGAGGATGTCGGCGGCGGCGTCAAACTGGTTGCAGGCCTGTTGATAGACAGGCGAGTGGTAGATCGATTGATGAAGGGCCATGGGGTATGGGGGCGGGGAGCCCGTTTTTTGTTGGTCAGAGGTTGCGGCATCCGCGGGCGTTTAGCAATTGGCTTCGGGATTCAATGAAACAATCTAATCCCCCATGAAGTCTGCATGATTTATGGGGACCTTTGGCCGAATTATCTCGTGGTTGTCGCACAAGCTCATCTTTGGCGCGGTGCTCGCCGTGGTCGCGCTGGGCGGGCTCGGCTTCTGGGTCTATTTCCGGGACCAGGTGGACTTCGACCTGCGCCGGTTGGAGATCGTGCGGGCCCTGACCGGCGAGACCGCCAAGCTCCGGGCCGCGCTGTCCGACGTCGAGGCCCGCCTGGCGGCGATGCGGGTGGAGGCCGCGGCCCAGCAGGAGCGGGCCGCGCAAGCCGGCAAGGTCGCGAATGAGCTCGAAAGCCTTGGGGGCGGGCTGAACCGCCTGACCACGGACTCCGCACAACTGCGCGAGAACGAGGAGCGGCTGGCGCGAATGCGACAGATGCAGGCCGATTCGCTGAAACGGGCGGCCGAGCTGCAGGAAAACCTCAAGCGCACGCAGTGGGAGAAGGACGGCCTGGAGATCGCGCTCGGCCGGATGCAGCTGCAGCTCAAGGCGGCCGAGGAAAACAAGTCCAAGGTCGTCCACTACGTCCGCGAGGCCTGGGCCCGGCACGGTCCGTATGTGCTGCTGGTCGTCGGGCTGTATTTTCTCGGCCCGCCGCTGGCGCGGATCCTCGCCTACCTGGTTTTCGCCCCCTTTGTCTCGGCCCGCGCGCCCGTGGTGCTGGGACCGGCGGCGGAGGTTTTGCCGGAAATCACGGCGAGCCGGTCGTCGCTGGACCTGACCCTGGGACCGGGCGACACGCTGTGGGTGAAGGAGAAGTTCCTGCAGTCCTCGGACGAGGGGCTCACGAAGCGGACCAAGTCGGTGCTCGACTGGGGCATGCCGCTCACCTGCGTGGCCGCCGGGTTGACGGAGCTGGTTGAGATGCTGAACCGGACAAAGGACGTGACCTACCGGGCGACCTTCTCGAGCCAGGAAAACCCGAACACGGAGCTCGTGCTGGTCACCGTGCCGGCCCGCGCTTCGCTGGTGATGCGGCCGAGTTTCCTGGCCGGGGCGGTCGGGCCGGGCGGCGGCAAGGTGCGCATCCGGCGGCACTGGCGGTTGTTCACGATGCAGTCATGGGTCACGGGCCAGTTCCGTTATTTCGAGTTTGTCGGGCCGTGCCGGCTGCTGGTTTCCGGCAGCCGCGGGGTGCGGGCGGAAGTGCTGACGGCCGATGCCGGCAACCCGTCGCCCGCGCGGCGCACGAACCAGGACGCCACGATCGGCTTTACGCCGGGTCTGGCTTACCGGCCGGTGCGGGCGGAGACCTTCTGGGCGTATTTCCGCGGCATGAACCCGCTGTTCGACGACCTGTTCGAGGGCGAGGGCGTGTTCCTCTGTCAGGAGACCTCGGCGAAGGGGCCGCAGGAGGAGGTCCGCAAGTTCTGGGCCGGCCTGTGGGGCGGGGTGTTGCGGATCTTCGGGCTGTAACGTGCTGCTTGCAAATAGGCTGTAGGTGGCGAGCTTGCTCGCCACGTTGCCTGCAAGCAGGCAACCTACGACGAATTTTCGCTCATGGCCCTTTTCCAGCTGAAGTCCGATTACCAGCCCACCGGCGACCAGCCGGCGGCCATCGCCAAGCTGGTGCAGTCGTTCCGGGACGGGAACAAGGACCAGACGCTCCTCGGCGTGACGGGCTCGGGCAAGACGTTCACCATGGCGAACGTCATCGCGCAGCTCGACCGGCCGGTGCTGATCATCTCGCACAACAAGACCCTCGCGGCGCAGCTCTACTCTGAGTTCAAGGGCTTTTTCCCGGACAACGCGGTCGAATACTTCGTCAGCTACTACGACTATTACCAGCCCGAGGCCTACGTGCCCTCGAGCGACACCTTCATCGAGAAGGATTCGTCGATCAACGAGGAGATCGAGCGCCTGCGCATCTCCACGACCAGCTCGCTCGTGAGCCGGCGCGACGTGATCGTGGTGGCGAGCGTCTCGTGCATCTACGGCCTCGGCTCGCCCGAGGACTTTGCGGCGATGCGTATCGCCCTGACCCGCGGCGGCAGCCTCAACCGCAACAAGTTTCTCGAGCGGCTCGTCGAGAACCTCTACGAGCGGAACGACTACGAGCTGAAGCGCGGTGCCTTCCGCGTGCGCGGTGACACGGTCGACGTGATGCCGGCCTACCTGGAGCACGGCCTGCGCGTGGAGTTCTTCGGCGACGAGATCGAGGCGCTGACCGAGTTCGAGCCCGTGAGCGGCGCCGTGCTGCGCAAGATCGAGCAGTTCGACCTTTATCCCGCCAACCAATACGTCACGACCAAGGGCCGGCTCGACCACGCCATCGCGGCGATCAAGGCCGAGCTCGACGAGCGCGTGGCCTTCTTCGAGAAGAACCAGCAATACCTCGAGGCCCAGCGCATCCGCATGCGGACGAACTACGACCTCGAGATGCTGCAGGAGATGGGCTTTTGCAGCGGCATCGAGAATTACTCGGCGCACCTGACCGCCCGGAAGCCCGGCGACCGGCCGTTCTGCCTGATCGACTTCTTTCCGAAGGATTTCCTGCTGATGGTGGACGAGAGCCACGTCAGCATCCCCCAGATCGGCGGCATGTATAACGGCGACCTGGCCCGCAAGCGGACGCTCGTGAATTTCGGCTTCCGGCTGCCGTCGGCGCTCGACAACCGCCCGCAGAGCTTTGCCGAGTTCCAGTCGATCACCGGCCAGACGCTTTATGTGTCGGCCACGCCGGCGCCCTTCGAGCTGGAGCGCTCCAAGGTCATCGCCGAGCAGGTCATCCGGCCGACCGGCCTGCTCGACCCCGAGATCACGCTGCGGCCCACGAAGGGCCAGGTGGAGGATCTCATCGGCGAGTGCCGCCGGGCGGTGGAGCAGGGCGAGCGCGTGCTCGTGACGACCCTGACCAAGCGGCTGTCCGAGGACCTGACCACGTTCATGCGCGAGGCGAAGATCCGCGTGGAATACCTGCACTCGGACATCGACGCCCTGGAGCGCGTCGAGATCCTGCGGAACCTGCGGCAAGGCAACTTCGACGTGCTCATCGGCATCAACCTGCTCCGCGAGGGCCTCGATCTGCCGGAGGTCGCGCTGGTCGCCGTGCTCGACGCCGACAAGGAAGGATTCCTGCGCAGCGCCACCAGCCTGATGCAGACGGCGGGGCGCGCCGCGCGCCACGAGAAGGGCCGGGTGATCTTCTATGCCGATGTCGTGACCGAGTCCATCCGCCGGACCGTGGACGAGGTCACGCGCCGCCGGGCCAAGCAGCTGGCCTACAATGCGGAGCACGGCATCACCCCGCGGAGCGTGAAGCGCGGGGTCCAGGCCAGCCTGCACACCTATGATGGCAGCGGGAACGACGCGGAGCTGGCCGTGGCCGAGTCGGCCGGCGACGTGGCGGCGGTCATCGCCGAGCTGGAGGAAGACATGCAGGCGGCGGCCAACCGGCTGGAGTTCGAGCGCGCCGCGCTGCTGCGCGACCAGATCAATTCGCTGAAGTCGGGCGACTACAAGGGCACCGGAAAGAAGGAAGCGGCCTACGGGCGCAAGACCGGCCGCAAGGGGAAGTAACTCCGGGAGGCGGGACCATCAGCCCCGCCGCCATTTCACTCCGGCAGCGAATCGCCGCCGCTTTGCCGGCACTCGTTCATGACGCGCAGCCAGATTTCACGGAGGTCGAAAAGGCGCGGCATCGCGTATTCGCGGTAGCGCATTGCCAGCGGGTTCTCGGCCACGTCGGGCTGGCTGAGGCGGGCGAGGGTCAGGTTGTGCTCGCGCAGGGCGCGCTTGAAGAGGCACACGGCGAGCGTGTAGTCGCCCATCTCGAGCGCCTGCACGGCCTGCAGCGCCTGTTCGCTGCCGCGGTAAAGCAGGGCCTGCAGCGTGATGCCGAGGGCGGCAGGCACGCGGTCGGGCTGGGCCGCCACGCGTTCCCAGTGGGCCAGGAGGCTGACGTAGAGGGCGCGGGTGGAGATATAAACCGGGTTGCGGTGCAGCGTGTAGGGATCCCATTCGCCGTCGAATGCGTCGTCGGCCTCGTCGTCCCCGGCTTCCTCGCTGACCAGGCTCTCGGGCGTCTCGGCCAGTTCCCAGCCCATGCGGCGGGCGGCCTCGTCGACGCGGTCGACCGCCTCGGGCAGTTGGTCGTAGTGCTTGATGTAATCGCGGACCGCCGCCTCCTGCGTGTCCAGATACTTCTGCCAATCCAGCTCGGTCCAGGCGAGCTCGCCGCGGTCTTCCCAGTCGTTATCGAACAACCCGTCGGAATCAGAATTGGTCATGTAATGAAGGCGCCTTGCAGCGTCAGGCCCGACAGTGCTCAGACCGTGCCTGCTGGCAAATAAAATTCCGGTCCCACGTGGCGGAGGTTGAGGTTGAGTCGCGCGCGGGGCCGGTTTTCCTGCGGACATGACGGAAGTGCATCATGCCACGGTCTTTTTCACGGGACGGGTGCAGGGCGTGGGCTTTCGCTATCAGGCGCTGCAGGTGGCCAAGGGCTTTGAAGTATCGGGTTTCGTCATGAACCTGCCGGACGGGCGGGTGCAGCTGGAGGCCGAGGGAGCGACCGGCGAGGTGCGGGATTTCATCATTGCCGTCCGCGAACGAATGGAAGGATATATCCGCAAGGTCGAACAGACTGAAACACAGCGGGCCGCACAGTTTCAGGGTTTTTCCATCCGTTGATTCCGTCCGCCGAGGCCCCGTGGGCCGTTGAGCTCGCAGATTTTTGCAAGAGTTTCCGCCCGTCGTGGTCCGGCCGGAACGTCCACGCCGTTGCCGGCTTGTCGCTGCGGCTCGCGCCCGGCCAGGTCCTCGGTTTGCTCGGGCCCAACGGTTCCGGGAAGAGCACGACGCTCAAGGCGCTGGCGGGACTGCTCGAGCCCACCGCCGGCCAGTGCCTGGTCTGCGGTCACGCCGCGGGCAGCGACTCCGCTCGCGCGTTGGTCGGCTACTTGCCCGAGTCGCCGGTCTTCGCCCCGCACCTGACCGGCCGCGAATTCCTGGCCTACTGCGCCGGGCTCAGTGCCGTGGGTGCCGGATGCGTGGCCGGGGTGCTGGCCTGGAGCGGGCTGGCCGACGCGGCGGAGCGGCGGCTCTCGACGTATTCCAGAGGCATGATCCAGCGCATCGGCCTCGCACAGGCCGTGCTGCACGACCCGGCGGTGGTGCTGCTCGACGAGCCGGCCGGCGGACTCGACCCGGAGGGACGCCTGTGTCTCGGCCGGCTGATCCGCGACCTGGCCGGCCGCGGCAAGGCGGTGGTGTTCAGCTCGCACCTCCTGGCCCAGGCCGAGGAGCTGTGCGACCAGATCGCCATCCTCGGTCGGGGTCGTTTGCTGGCTGCCGGGACGCCGGCGGAACTGCTCGGTGTCCGGCCCGAGACGGCGCCGCGGCTTTCGCGGTTGGAACAATTGTATCTTGAGAAATTGCACCCGCATGAGTGAGGCGCGTCACCACGGGATCGCGCCTTCGTGGTGCCGGGTTCGCCTGATGGCGGGGCACACGCTCGCCGGGGCCCTGCGCATGCGGTTGACGCTGCTGCTCGCGGCCGTGGCCGCGCTGCTGGTGCTGGGTTCGCGCTGGCTGCAGGTGTTCAATTTCGGGGCGGCGGAGCTGAAGTTCATCGGCGACCTCGGTCTCGGCGCGATCGGGCTGGCGGGCACGGTGCTGGCGGCGCTGGCCACGGCGCAGCTGTTCTTCGCCGACCTCACGGGCGGCGCGGCGGCCTGCGTGCTGACGCGCCCGGTGCGCCGTTGGGAATATGTAGCCGGCAAACTCGCGGGCGTGGCGGCATTGCTGGCGCTGTTCACCGCAACGCTGGGACTGGTGCTGGCCGGGCTGCTGCTATGGCGCGGCCACCAACTCGGGGTGGTGCCCGCGAGCCTGCCGGTGTTGTTGAACGCGTGCGCCCTGCAGTGGATGAAGTTCACTGTCGTGGCGGCGGTGACGCTGTTCATTGCCAGTTACGCTGGCTCGGCGCTCTTTGCGGGCTGCGCGGGCCTGCTGGGGGCGGTGATCGGGCATCTGCGACCGTTCGCCGAAGGCGCGATGCTGCAGTGGCTGAGAATCTGGCCGAATCTCGCGCGGTTCGATGCCGAGGGACTGCTGACGTCGGGTCAGACGATGGCCGGCGTGCCCTTGCTCGGCCTCGCGGGTTATTGGCTGGTCTGCATGCTGATGTTTGGCGGCTTGGCTTCCTATGCATTCAAGCACCGGGAGTTCTAGGCCGGTGGCGTGGGTGCTGCCGGCGGGCCTGCTGCTCGCGGGAGGATTTCTCCTGCGGGCGCTGGAGCCGCCGCCACCGGCGGCCCTGCGAGGCGAGCAACTCGCGGTGATGGCAGGGCAGGGCGGCCTGCCGGCGGTGCTGGGCGGATTGCGGCCGGCCGTGGCCGGAGGCTTATGGCTGCAGGCGAACCTTGCCTGGGAACGGCGGGACGCCGAGGCCACGGCCGCCTTGCTTGGGCTGACGGTGGCGGCGGACGAGCGACCGGCCTATTTTTGGCTGAACGGGGCGCGCATGCTGGCCTACGATGTCCCGGAGTGGCTGCCCGCCGCGGCGCCGGCCGTGGTCCGGCGGCAGGTCCGTGAAACGCAGGCGCAGCGGGCGCTCGCTTTTCTGGCCAAGGGACTTCGCTGGCACGGGCCCGATGCCGACCTGTATGTGGAGCAGGCCAACATCCATCTGCGCCGGCGCGGCGACCTCGAAAGCGCCGCGCATTGCTACCGGCTCGCAGCGGGACAGCCCGGCGCGCCTTACTACGCCGCCCGCCTGCACGCCAACCTGCTCGTGGAGCTCGGCCGGCCGCGGGAGGCGCTGGCCTGGCTCCGGCAGGTCCTGCCGACGCTCCCGGGCGACGATCCGGCGGCGCGGCGGGAGGTGGTGCAGGCCCGGATCAGGGAGATCGAGGAGGAGCTGGCGGGGCGGTGACGATGCCTTTGACATGACGGGCCGGGGCGCTTGGACTGCCGGCCACCGCATGCCTGCCGATCTCCTCATCAACTGGCCCTACCTGCTCATCGCCGTGGCCATGCTCTGGTTCCCACGGCAATGGCTCCGCACCGGCGCCCGTGTGCTGAAGAAGCGCCGCAAGCCCGACGGCGCAATGGAACGGCTCGCCGGCATGGGCGCGCGCGACCCGGAGGACAAGTCCGTCCAGCCCGGCCGGGAGTTCGCCAACTTCCGCAACTACATCGACCTGTTCCGGGCGCTCGCCGGCGGCTACAGCCTGTCCCAGTTCGCGTTCACCGCCGGCACCGAGGAGGCCGGGACGGCGGCGTTCGCGATCCAGTGTATCATTCTGCTCATTGCCGTGCTGATCCAATCCGTCCGTTACGATGTGCGGCTGAGCTTCTTTGCACCGATCTTCTATTTCGTGGGCATGAGCGTGGGTGCGAGCGGGCATTATACGGGATTGTTTGCCTTCGCCCTCGTGCTGGCGATCAACCCGGTCATTCCGAATCCCCGCATGTTCCTGACGGCCTACGGGCTGCTGCTCCTGCCGTTCGGCCTGGTTTTCAGTGCACCCCTTGACCTGCTCGCCGCGAATGCCGGGCTGATCCTGTTGCCGCCTTTGCTGAGCCTGCTGTCCAAGCGGCCGCTGGTCATCTTCACCAAAAAGGCGAAGACCGCGGCGAAGTCCTCCGCCTGATGGGGCCGTCCGCATGGCGTCATTGGGCCGAGGCGGCGCGACCGAAGACGCTGCCGGCGGCCGTGATTCCCGTGCTCGTCGGCACGGCGCTGGCGGCCGCGCACCGGACAGCGGATTTTGGCAAGGCCGCCATCTGCCTGCTGTTCGCGCTGCTGGTGCAGATCGGCACCAACTTTGCCAACGACTACTTTGATTTCGTGCAGGGCGCCGACACGCCGGCGCGCGTCGGTCCCCGCCGGGCCGTGGCGGCGGGCCTGATTGCCCCGCGGACCATGCTGGCCGCCACGTGGCTGGTGCTGGGCGTGGCGTTTCTCGTCGGCCTGCTCCTGGTGCGCGAGGGCGGCTGGATCCTGCTGCCCATCGGCATCGTCAGCATCCTCTGCGCAATCGCCTACACCGGCGGGCCGTTTCCGCTGGGCTACAACGGGCTCGGCGACGTGTTCGTCTTCGTCTTTTTCGGCCTCGTGGCCGTGGACACCACCTTCTACGTGCAGGCGGGCGGCCTGGCGCCGGATGCAACCTCCTGTGGCGCGGCCATCGGCCTGCTCGCGGCGAACATCCTGGTCGCGAACAATTATCGCGACGCCGAGACCGACGCCCGGGCCGGCAAGAAGACACTGGTCGTGCGCTTCGGCCGGAAGTTCGCCGTCTGGCAGTATGGGCTGTCACACCTCGTGGCGCTGCTGTGCCCGGCGGCCCTGATCATTTACGGTTACCGCTGGCCGGTGCTCCTGCCATTGATATTGGCCCCGTGGGCGGTGCGCCTCACCCACCGTCTGGCGGCATCGTGCGAGCCGGGGGAGCAGATCGTGTTGCTGGGGAGCACGGCGAAATACCTGGCGGCGTTTGGCGCGCTGTTGAGCGCGGGGTTGATTTTGGGACGGTAGGGGCGCCTGCCGGCAAGCGTCCGGTAGCCAAAAGAAAAACGGCGCCCGGGTGGGCGCCGTGAGGGGGGAAGCGGCGGGGACTGCTTCAGATCTTGCCGGCGAGCTTGGCCTTGAGCGAGGCCTTGTCCATCATGCCGACGAACTGCTCGGCGAGCTGGCCGCCCTTGAAGAGGAGCATGGTCGGGATGGCGCGGACGCCGTATTGCGCGGCGAGGTCGCCGTTGTCGTCCACGTTGACCTTCGCGATCTTCAGCTTGCCGTCGAGCTCGGTGGCGAGCTCGTCCAGGATCGGGGCGATGGCCTTGCAGGGCCCGCACCAGGGGGCCCAGAAGTCCACGAGGACCGGGGTGGCGCCGGCGACGGCGGAAGCGAAGGTGGCGTTGTCGAGATGGGCGATTTTGTCGGACATGGCGGAGGAGTTAAGGTGGCGGGCGGGAAAAGGCAAGCGGGCGGTCAGCGCGGCGTGGACTTGTGGATGATCTCGGCGAGTTCCTGGGGCTCGACGGCCTGGAGGGCCTTGCCGCGGCTCTTGAGCTCCTCGAAGGTCTTGATGACGGTCTCGGTCATCCGCGTGTGGGTCTCGTCGGAGCCGCCGACGATGGTGAACTGCTCGGCCGAGGTGAGTCGCTTGTGGCCGTCCGAGTTGTCGAGGCCGAGGCCCAGCAGGTGGGCGGACTTAGCTGGACGGCGGCGGGGAGTCTTCTTCATCTGAAACGGGCACCGTGTGCGGGTCGGCGGGAGTTTCAAGCGGGATTTCCTCCACGGCGGTGCAGAGGATGTCGGTGAAGGCCTCGGTCTGCTGCAGCTGCAGCTTCTTGAGGCGGGTCAGCTCGAGCACGGCGAGGAAGGTGGCGACGAGACGACGGAGCGTGATCTTGCCCGGGAAGAGGGCGGAGAAGACGAAGGATTTCTCGGTCTTGATGCGGTCGAGCACGTATTCCATCTGGTCGGCGACCGTGACCTGCTCGGCGTGGATCTCGCCGACGACCAGCTTCTCGGCGAGGCGGCGGAGGACGAGGTTGAAGGAATTCCAGAGGTCGATCCGGTCGACGTGTTTCAGGGGGCGCTCGGAGGCCGGGGCGAAGGCCGAGGCGGAACGGCCGAACTGGTTCTGGGCATCGAGCGACATCTGGCCGAGATTGCCGGCGGCCTCCTTGAACTTCTTGTATTGGAGGAGCTGGTGGACGAGCTCCCAGCGCGGGTCGAGGTCGTCCTCCTCGGCGTTGGGGTCGATGGCCTGCTGGTGCTTGGGCAGCAGCATCCGGCTTTTGATCTCCATCAGCGTCGCCGCCATGACGAAGAACTCGCCGGCGACCTCGATCTGGAGTTCCTTCATCGCGTAGATGACATCCAGATACTGCTTGGTCACCGTCGAGATGGGGATGTCGTAGATGTCCAGCTCGCTTTTCCGGATGAGGAAGAGGAGCAGGTCCAGGGGACCCTCAAAGACGGGCAGTTTGATGCGATAATCAGCTTCGGCGACCACGGGGCGAGTCGAGGGGGCGGCGGGGCGGCCTGCAACCGGAAAAACCGGTGGATCGGGCTTAAAAACGGAAGACGGCGGTCGAGGTGACCCCATAGCGGCAGGGACCCGGGCCCTCGAAGACCGTGAGCTGCGCCTGCGGGGCCAGGGCGGCGAACTCCGGATACATCCAATAATCATCCACCACGATCATACCGCCCGGGCGCACCGCCTGGAGGGCCAGCCGGAAACAATGGGGGCGCAGGGCGCCATAGGTGCCGGTGCTGAAGCCGCAGAAACCATCGACGACGATCAGGTCGAACCGCCGGCCCTCGATGGCCCGGAAATAAGGCAGCTCCGCGTAGCGGTGGGCGTCCTCATCGCCGAAGGCGTGCAGCTCGCAATGCAGGTTCGCCAGCCCCAGTTTTTGCGCCCGGGCGGTGACGATCGCGTGCCAGGCGGGGTCGTTCTCGACGCTCTGCACTTGCTGCGCCCGGCGGGCGAGGAACACCGACGAGCCGCCGCTGCCAAACTCGAACACCATGTGCCCGGGTCGCACCGCATCGCGCAGAAAATCAATCGCCCCGTAGCTAAACCAGGGCAGCTCCAGGTCGATGGGTGACCGCGCCCAGACCGGCAGGTGCGAGACATAGCGGGGCACTTGCGCCGGGTGGCTGAGCAGGCTGCCCGTCAGGCGGGCGATTTTTTTCCCGAAGGGGGTATCCATCCGTCAGCGGTCCAGCTGCTCGACGATCTCCTCGAGCGGGTAGGTGATGATCTCGGCGAGCGTGGGATGATACCAGGGTGCGCGCAGCATGTCGCGGACCGTGGCGCGCAGGGCCAGCGGCGTGGAAAACGCGTGGATGAGTTCGCCGGCGTCCTTGCCGACGATCTCGGCCCCGAGGATGCGCCCGCGCTTCGGCTCGGCGATGACCTTCACGTAACCGTAATTGGCTTCCATCAGGATGGACTTGCCGTGGTCGTTAAAGGGGTAGGAAGCCGTCAGGTATTTGACGCCCTGGGCGTCGAGGTCGCGTTCGAGAACGCCGATGGTGGCGAGCTGCGGATCGGTGAAGACGACATTGAGCAGCAGCGACCAGTCGACCGGCTGGAGTTTTTGCACCCCGGCCGCGTGCCGCGCGGCGAGTTCGCCCTGGGCGATGGCAATGTGCACGATCTCGTGCGGGCCGGAGCAGTCGCCGGCGGCATAGATGTGCGGCACGCTGCTCTGCTGCCAGCGGTTGATGATGATCTGGCCGTTCGGGCGGGTTTTCACGCCGGCGGCGGCGAGACCGAGGCCGGCGGTGTTGGGTTCACGGCCCAGGGCGTTGAAAAGGTGCGCGGCGCGCCGGGTGACGAGCCGGCCGTTGTGCTGGAATTGCACCATGGCCCGGCCCGAGCGGCCGGTGGAAACCGCGACGAGCCGGGTGTCGGTGAAGAGCTCGATGCCCTCGTCGCGGAAGGCCTGTTGCACGACGCGGGAGGCGTCGTCAGAGTGATCGCGGAGGATGTTCGGGCTGCGCTGCACGAGCGTGACCTTGCTGCCCATGCGGCTGAGATACTGGGCCAGCTCGCAGGCCACGATGCCGCCGCCGAGCACGATCACGCTCTTCGGCAGGAAATCCAGATCGAGCACCTCATCGCTGGTCCAGGTTTTCGCCTCCTTGAGGCCGGGCACGGGCGGCACGCTGACCCTGGAGCCGGTGCCGATGAGGAAGTGCCGGCCCCGCAGTCTGGTCCCGTCGGTGAGCTCCACCGTGTGCGGGTCGAGGAAGCGGGCGTGGGCGCGATACAGGTCGAATTTGCCTCCCTCCAGCGCATCCACCCGGTAGCGGGCGAAATCGGCGATGATCCGTTTCTTGCGGGCATGAACGGCGGTCATGTCGGCCCGGGCGCCGGTGACTTTCAGGCCGAAGCGGTCCGCGTGCCGGGCGTGGTGGAGGACCTCGGCCGCGTAGATGAGGGTCTTGGACGGCATGCAGCCACGCAGAATGCAGAGGCCGCCGAGCTGTTTTGCGCCGTCGATGACGGCGACCTTTTGCCCGAGGCCGGCAGCCACGCGGGCGGCGTTGAAGCCGGCGCTGCCGCCGCCGAGACAGATGAAGTCGTAGGTTTTCAAGGTAGGGGATCGGGTTTGCGGTGATAGACCGTCATGTCGGCGACGGTTTCCCCGCGGGAATAAAGCCGGAGCGAGCCGCCATCATAGTCGGTCCCGGTGGCCGAGGGCAGCAGCAGCGTGCGGAAATGGCCCCGGGCGATCAGGCCGCCGAGGCCGTCGTGCTCGAAGGCGCGGCCGGCGGCGCGGTCCAGGCCGTAGTTAAACGCAATCACGAGCGAAGGGGAACCGGCGCTGAGCCACGGCAGGTTCAGGTTGGCGTAGCTGGCGAAGCGGGGTTCGGGCTGGTGTTGCCAGACGGACCAGACCGTCGCGAGTTCCCGGCTTTGGTCGGCGAGGTCGATCTTGCCGGCCTGCCCGGCAAGCAAGAGAGCCTGCAATCCGGCGGCCAGGCCCAGGCCAGCTGCGACCAGGCGCGTGCAGGCGAGGGTGGCGATCAGACCGGCGGCGAGGAGGGACAGCATGAGCAGAGTGGTGAAGTAATAATAGGTGGAGGCGCCGAGCTTGCAACTGGCCGCAAAGGCCAGCGGCACGGCGAACAGCAGGCCGAGCGCGCCCAGTGCCATGGCGTCACGGGCCAGAGGGGAGGCCGAACCAGGGAGACGGGTCCTGCACGGGAGCAGGAATGCGCCCGTCAACAGCAGCCAGAGCGGGGCGCTCTTCACGAGCATGTCGCGCAGGCATCGAAGGCCGAGGTCCAGGAAATAGACGTTGGTGGTGACCGTGTCCCGGAAAGCCCCGCGATAGCCGGGACCGAGGAGCAGAAAGGTGAAAAGCCAAAGGCCGACGCTCACGGCGGCGAGCAACGCGGCCGGCCGCCATTGGCGGCGCCACAGCAGGAAGAAAAACGCGCCGCCGAGCCCGAAGAAGTAGGTCTGCTTGCAGGACCAGGCGGCATAGAAGAGCAGACCGGCGATCAGGACGGAGCCCAGGGGGCGGGAGCGATAGTGCAACAACAGCACCAGGACGGCGCCGGTCTCGAAGGCCAGCGCCCAGACATCGGGCCGCAGGGTGTGCGACCACCAGCCGACCAGCGGGCCGAAAAACACGAAGGTCGCCAAGGCGGCGGCGACGAGTTTCCGGCCATCGAGCACACGACGCAGCAGCCAAAAAAGAGCCGCGACTCCGGCCAGCGAGCCCGCGGCTGTCGTGAGCCGGCCCGCGCGCGGGATGATGGCGTCGTCACCGCCCAGCCGGACCGCGGCACCGACCGGAACGGCGTAGCCGGCATAAAAGAACCAGTTGAAGTAGGCCGAGGCGTAGGGCATCCGGGTCACGTCGGCATAAACCGGCTGGCCATGAACCGCGCGCCAAAGGGCGAAAAAGCTCTCCGCCTCGTAGCCGGAGGTGATGGCGACGCCCGGGGGCTCGTTCATGGCCCGCATCACGGCGTGACCGCGCCGCAGAAAAACGGCGACCGACATCACGATGCACGCCAGTGCGGTCGCAATCATCAGCCGGTCCCAGAAGCGGTTGGCATCCGATGACGGCGCGACGTAAACGGTGGAATCCAAGCTAGCGACCCTTGCCAAACAGCATCACGTGGATGGTTTTCAGGACGATCGAGGCATCGAGCACGAAAGAGAAATAACGGATGTAGTAGAGGTCGTATTCCAGCTTGCGGAGCGTGTCTTCGAGATTGGCGCCGTAGGGGTAGTTGACCTGCGCCCAGCCCGTGATGCCGGGTTTGACCAGGTGGCGGAAATGGTAGCAGGGGATCTGCTTTTCGTAGTCCTCGACGAGCCGCACCCACTCGGCGCGGGGGCCGATCAGGCTCATGTCACCGATGAGGACATTCCAAAGCTGCGGCACCTCGTCGAGCCGGCTGGCGCGCAGGAAGCGACCGAGGCGCGTGATGCGGCTGTCGCCCTTCCGGGTGTAAGCGTCGCCGCCGCCGTCATCGGCGCGCATGGTGCGGAGCTTGATGATGTCAAAGAGCACGCGGTTCCGGCCGACGCGAGGCTGGCGGAAGAACACCGGCCCGCGGTCATCGAGCCAGATGGCCAGGGCCACGAACGGGAGAAAGGGCAGGGCCAGCAGCAGGCCGAAGGCGGAGAGCCCGATGTCGCTGATCCGCTTGAGCCGCTCGAACACCGGCTCGCGGGCGATCTGGAATCCTTCCTGGAACAGCCAGGTCTGGTTCAGCCGGTAGAGCGGGATCTTGCGCCAGTAGACCTCATGAAACAGCTCGAGCGTGTAGGTGGGCACGCCGGAAAAGTGGAGTTCCATCAGCTTCTGGGCCACGGCCGGCGGGAGCTCCCGGCTGGTCTCGCGCAGGATGATCGCGTCAATGGCGCCCTTGTATTCCTCGAGATAATGCACCACGTCGCCGAAAGGCGGGACGGAGGCCGCGCTGTCGGGGGCCGCAAGCTCGCGGGCGAAGGTTGCATGCGTGGCATAAAGCACGGACTGCTGCATCCCGGTCTTCTGGCACTCCTCCTTGAAGGCGACGCAGTTTTCCGGGCTGCCCAGGAAAAGGAAATAGCGCTTTTGTTTCCGCGCCTGCGCCCGCTGGTAGAAGAACCGCCGGTAGCTCAGGGTGACCGGAATCAACAGCAGGCAGGTGAAGGTGATGACCAGGCGGCTGACCTGCAGGGCAAAGCCCGCCGGGATGAACGCGTAGGTGAGCAGCAGCGTCAAAAGCAGCACGAAGACCAGTGCGATGGCGTGCAGGCTGGTGTAGGTAACCGACATCATGTCGGTGCGCGCATTGTAGCCGTCGATCAGGTAGATCGCGAGGAAGTGCATCAACACCGGCAACGTAAGGGGCAGCAGCAGCAGGCCTTCCCATTTGATGATGCCCCAAATCCAGGCCACCAGGTTGAACGCCAGCACCACGGCGACTGCGTCGAGCAGCACGAGGGCGAAGGTGACGGTTCTTCCCTGGGTCATGGAAGATGCATTACGTGGGGGTTTTCACCTAAAGCAAACTGAACTTACGGCCCTGACGAAACCTGGCGCAGTATCGCATCCCAACGGATAAGGGCGCTCGCGAGGGTGAAACGTCTTTCATAGGTGGCGCGCGCGTTCCGCCCCAGCTGGGTCCGGTGGGTCGCGTCCGCCTGCCACGCAGCAATGGCGTCGGCCAGGCGTCCGCCCTCGCGCGGCCCGAAAGCGACGCCACATTGATCCTCCGCCAGCAGCCGGGCGATCTCCCCGTCGGGCGGTCCGACAAAAAGCACCGGCCGTCCGGCCGCGAGCACGCCGGCCAGCTTGCTGGGATAGACCAGTCGCTGGAAGCCGGGCTTGAGCGTCACCAGCTGGGCATCGGCTGCGGCGAGGGCTGCCGGCAGGTCGGCGCGGGTTTCGGGCGGCAGCAAGCGGAGATTGTCGAGTCCGCGCGTCCGGGCGGCGGCCTGGAGCTCCGCGAAGCGCGCGCCCGTGCCGATGAAAAGAAAGACGATGTCCGGCCGCGCCTTGAGTCGCTCCGCGGCATCGAGCACGGCGGTGAACTCGTGCACGCGGCCGAGGTTGCCGGAATAGGCCACGACAAACTTGTCCGCCACCCCCCAGGCTGCGCGACGCGCGGCGATGGCGTCCGGCTCAGCCGGAGTGTGCAGTTCCCGCGGCGCCCAGTTCGACGCGAGCGTGATCCGCTCCGCCGGCACGCCCCGGGCGGCCACGGCCCGTGCCATGTCCTCGCCGAGGGTCACGCACCGGCAGGCGGCGAGCCAGGCAACATCCCGCAGGGCTCGCAGCGGGCTGAGCGGGAGGGCGGCCAGCGCGCCGAGATGAGTGGTGAGGATTTCGGGATAAATATCCTGGATCCAGTGGACGACCCGGCCGCCGCGCCGCACAACGAGCTCGGTCACGGCGGCGCCGAGCAGCGGCGGGTCGGTCATCACCACCACGACATCGCCCCGGACCACCAGGTCCGTGAGCAGGCGCTGGGCGTCGCGCCGGAACCGCCCGTAATTGATGGTGCGCGAAAGGAGTCCGCCGTGCCGGTCGCCGCCGCCGGTGCGGTGGATGGTGACGCCGTTGTGCCGGGTGGAGGCTTCGCCGGCGGCGATGATGTGCACCTCCCAACCCTGCGCGGCCAGTCCCTCGGCTAGGTCGGTGAGCAGCTGCGCCGTGGCGGCGGTCGAAGGCCAGTAGACCCGGTTGACGAGGATGACGCGCGGCAGGACAGCGCTCACGATTTGGACTGACTGTTTCGTTGCAGTTCCCGGGCCTTGGTGGCGCAGAGAAACTCATACCAGCCCATGAGCCGGCAGAAAACGAGTCCCCGGTAGCCGTCGAGGAAGCCGGCGCGCCAGACGTAGTGGTAGAGGAAGCGCAGCGTGGGACGGCAGGGCAGCGACCACGCGAGACGGCGCAGGCGGCGTTTGCGCGCGAGGCCGGCGTCGAGATCCGCGTCACCGCTGTGCGCGCCGGACTGGGCCTCGACCTGGAGGCGGGCCTCCCAGTTGCTGTAGCGGTTGTGCTTCTCCACCCAGGTGGCGACGTCGGGAAAGGCGTAGTGCTCCATTTCGCCGTCGAGATAACCGGCGGAGCCTTGCAGCTCGACATGCTCGTGCACCTCGTTGTCGCCGGACCCGGCGCCCGCCCCGCCGGCCGGCTGCTCGTAGCGGCCGAGGGCATGGCGGAAGAAGCGCAGGTTCCAGCTCGGAAAATAGCCGCAGTGGTTGAGCCAGCCGTCGAGGAACCAGAAGCGACGGTTCACATAAAAGCCCTGGTGCCGGTCCTGGCCGAGGGCGGCGCGCAGGGCGACCTGCAGCTCCGGGGTCACGCGTTCGTCGGCGTCGATGATGAAGACCCACTCGTTTTTCCAGGGGACGTTCGCCAGGGCCCAGTTTTTCTTCTTCGGAAATTTGCCGTCCCACTTGAAGTCGACCACGCGCGCCCCGCCGCGCCGGGCGAGGTCGGGCGTGCCGTCGGTGCTGCCGGAGTCGACCACGACCACGTCGTCGCACCACGCGACCGAGGCGAGGCAGGCCGCGAGGTTGGCCGCCTCGTTCTTGGCGGGGATGAGGACGGAGATGGGGGCGAGATTGGCCATGGTCAGCGCGGCGCCTCCGCCTGGGCGCGCAGGTCGAGCGCGGCGTAGCGGAGGGCGCAGTAGAAGGACGCGCAGAATGTGAGGACCACCGCGGGGTTGGCAAAGGGGAATTCGACCCAGGCGTAGAGCAGCACGAGGGCGCAGCCCGCCAGCAGGTAGCGCGGCAGCATCGCCTCGACGCGGCGCCAGGATATGGCGAGCAGCGGCAGCAGGCCGAGCAGGACCAGCAGGCCGGTGCCGACGAATCCGGTCTCGGCGAGGGACTGGAGCCAGTCGTTGTGCGCCTCGGCGTAGAACGGGATCCACACCCACAGCTCCGCGGCGCGCTGGGTGTTGTAGATGCGGAAAACGTGCGCGTAGCTCTCGAGGCCCCAGCCGAACCACGGCTTCTGCGCCGCCATGGTCCAGGTGTCGCGATACAGCGTGAGGCGGGACTGCACGGTGGCCGCGCGGGCTTCGGGCGAAAGCTGCGCGGTGGTCTGCTGCAGGCGCTGGGCGATGGAGGCGCGGCCGAGCCAGCTGATGGCGGCCACGGCCAGCAACGCGGCGAGGACGATACCGGCGACCGGCAGCAGCACAGGAGCGCGTTGCTCGCGCCGGAGACGCACCAGCCGCAGCAGGAAATGGGTCAGCGCGCCCAGCAGCAGCAGGCCGATGAGGATGGTGCAGGAGCGCGAGGCGCTCAGCGGCACCGAGGCGGCCAGCAGCACCGTGACGACCGCCCCCAGCAGGACCGGGGAGTGCCAGACGTCGCGCGGTCCGCCGCGGCGCAGGTAATGGAACAACAGGCCGAGGCAGACGGCCGTGCTGAGCACCACGAAGGCGCCCCAGTGGTTGTGATAGATGAACGTGGAGAAAAACCGGCTGTTCGGCGAAGGCACGAGGCCGAACCAGAGGCCCTTGGCCCCGGCCAGCTTTTGAAACGTCCCGAACACCGCGAGGACGACCGCGTTGGCCGCCATGAGGAACAGCGCGGTGCGCACCTGGCTGCGGCGCGTGAGAACGAGGAAGAGGTTGAAGGTCGAGAGCACGATGACGTTGAACACCCAGAGTTCCTTGGCCGCCAGCAGCGGCCGGGCGGCCGTGGGCAGCCAGGGATTGGGGTCGCCCATGACCAGGGCGGGCTCTCCTGCCTGCACGACCTCCTTGAAACCCGGGTTGAAGCAGCTGGCGACCACGAGCAGATCATAGAGCCAGAGCGGCCAGAGATAACGCAGGGCCGGCCACGAGGTGTCGCCGGACGACCGGGCGCGGGTCCAGCAGGCGGCGATGAACAGTCCCACCCCCACGGTGCCCCAGAGTGCGATGCCCTGCCGGACCCAAGGGGCCTGGCCGCCGAAGGCCCAGGTGGTGAACACCAGCAGGCTGCCGAAATGGAACAGCACCAGTTTGGCGAGCAGGCTGGCGCCGCGGCTGGGGCGGGAGGAGGATTCAGCGTCGCTCATCGCGGAGGTGACGGTAGAACTCGACGAGCAGCCCGGCGGCCCGGGCCCAGGAGAACTCGCGCGCGGCCCAGTCGCGGCCCCGCCGGCCCATGCCGGCCAGTTCCGCGGGCGACGTAGCCAGCGCAGTGGCGAGCGTGGCCCCGTAGTTTTCCCAAGGCACACACCAGCCGCTGCCTCTGCCGGCGAGGCCCGACCAAGGGGTCGTGTCGGTCACCAGCGTCGGCACGCCGGCGACGAGCGCCTCGGCGATCACGAGGCCGAAGTTCTCGGAGTGGGACGGCAGGACGAAGAGGGAGGCCACGGCATAGGGGGGCGGCCGGCCCGTGCCATCGAAGACGGCCACGCGATCGGCCGCGCCCGCCGCGTTGACCACCGCGGACAGCTCGGCGGCGGAGTAGTCCTCCGCGACCCCGACGATGAGCAGCAGCCAGTCGCCGCGCGGGGCGGAGAGCCACAGGTCGATCAGCTCGCGCAGGCGCTTCTTCCGGTGAAAGCGTGAATAGAAAAGCGCGACCGGGCGTGATTTCGTCGCCGGACAGAGTCCGTGCCACGCGGCGCGGGCGGCGGCCAGTTCCTCCTCCGTGGGCAGAGGCACGCCATTGGGCGAGACGCAGACGGGTTGCTTGAAACCGCGGGCCCGGATGTCGTCGCGTTCCTCGGTGCTCGTGGCGTGCCAGCCGGCGGCGGCGTGGAGAGCGCCCGGATGGACCACCCAACCCGCGAGCTGTTTGCGCCAGCGCCGGTGTTCGTAGGCCCAGCCGCTGAGCATGCCGCGCGGGGAGATCACGAGCGGCACATCCTGGCGCCGGGCGGCGTTGCGGGCATGGCGCAGTGGGAGGAGCCACAGCGCATGGTTGTGAACGATATCGCACCCGGTGGCGCCGAGATGGGCGGCGAGTTCCGTCGAGCGGCAGAGCCATTGCGGCGCCTCGCGGGGGAAGACCTGGATCTTCGCGGCATCCGCGGCGGCTGCGAGCGGCGGTTGGCCGGGTTCGAGCGTGGCGAGCAGCTCGACCTGTGCGCCCAGCGCGGCCTCGGCGTTGGCGAGCGCGCGCACCGATTTCGAGGGACCGCCGTGGCGCTCCTCCAGGCTGGGCACGATATGGCAGACGCGCATCAAACAGGCTCAGGACGGTCCTTGACCGGCCGGCAGGGCGAACCGACGCAGATCTTCCGCGAGGGCAGATCCTTCACGACGACCGAGCGGGCACCGACGACGCACAGCTCGCCGACCGTCACGCCGGGCCCGACAAACACGTCCGCCCCGAGCCAGGCGTTGGGCCCGATCGTGATCGGCCGCGTGACCAGCGGCATGGACCATTGGGTGAAGTCGTGCGTGCCGGCGCAAAGGTGGCAATGCTGGCTGAGGTTGGCGCCGGTCTCGAGGCGGATGCGGGCGAGGTTGTAGAGATTGACGTGCGGGCCGACCATGCTGTGCGGCGCCAGCGAGAGATTTCCCGGAAACACGATCCGGGCGGTCGGGAAAATCACGACCGGGCCGGCGATGTCGGCGCCAAAGAGACGGAGCAGCGCAGCCCGGAAGCCGTGGAACGGCCGCGGGCTCCAGCGGAAGAGCGTGGATTGCACCAGTAACCACAGCCAGCGGCCCAGCACGGCCGACTTCGGGTAGGGCGTGGTGCAGTTTTGGCCGAGATAGGGGGCGCTCACGGGGCGGAGGATGCGGGCTTTGCGGAAACGGTCAACTGTGCGAAGTCGGCGAGCAGGTCCTCCGCGTAGGTCGCGTAGTCGTAGGCACGGGCATCGGCTCGTGCCGCCGCGGCGAGGCGCTCCCGCAGGCCGGCCTCGACAAGGAGGCGGGCCAGGGCGGCGGCCAGTTGCGCCGCGGCATCGGGCGCGGCGTGGTCGAAGACGAGGCCGTTCTGTCCGTCGCGCACAAAATCCGTGAAGCAGGCCAGCTGGGAAACGACGGGCACGGCACCGGCGGCCATGGCCTCGGCGACGGCGACGCCGAACGTTTCGCCCTGTTCCGCCAGGCTCGGGTAGCAGAAAATATCGATGCGCTGGTAGACACCGGCGAGCGTGCGTTCGTTGAACTGCGGGTCGAGCAGGGTGAAGCGGTCAGGTTTCATCGCCGTCGAGAACCGGTGGAGCAACTGCCCGCGGAAGACGACGCCCGAGCCGCCGCGGGCCACGTCGGCGGGGCCGCACAGCAGCAGGCGCCACGGGGGCAGGCCGGATTTGCCGGCGAGAAGCTTCAGGGCGTCGGCCAGCAGGATCAGGCCCTTCTCCTCGTGGATACGCCCGACATAACCGAGCACCACCTCGCCGGAGCCGGTCTCGGGCAGTCCGGCCGGAGTCATGCCGGTTTTCACGCTCAGCAGGCGCCAGTCGATGGGGTAGCCGCGGACGCGGGCGACCGGGGTCAGGGCGGGATTCTCCGCGACCACGCGGTCCCGCACATAGCTGCTGGCCGCCAGCACGCGGGCGATGGTGCGATAGCGGCGATACTGACCCTTGGGCATGCGGCCGGTCATGATCACGACACGGCCGGCGCGGGGTTTCAGCCAGCCCAGCCAGACCGGCAGCGCCACGGCGTTGACCACCACGATGTCGGCGGAGGGCAGGGCGAAAAATACCCGCCAGCTCCACCAGAAATCGAGCAGCAGGTTGCGCAGCAGGCTGCGCTGGTGGTCCCAGCCGGGTAGACGCAGGTGCCGGATGCCCTCGCGCGTCTCCTCCTGCGGAAAATCGCGCCAGCGGCGGGAGATCAAGGTCACCTCGTGGCCGCGGGCGGCGAATTCGCGGGCCAGGTTATACCACGATTTCTCCGTGGAACCGCCGCTGACGGGCGGCACGGGCAGGAAAAAACCACTGACAATCGTGATGCGCATGGGTCAGGCGGGTGGCAGGCTGGCGAGGGCCGCGAGCAGACCGCCGCCGGTCTGCCGGTAGGTGTAGCGGCCGGCGGTGGCGATCGCGTTGCGCCCGAGCCGGCGTATCTCCTCCGGCGGAGTGCGGAGGGCGGCGCCCAGCGTGGCGGCCAGCGCGGCCGGATCCTCCGCGGCGAACACCCAGCCGGTCTCGCCGGGCGTGACGAGATCGCGCTGGCAGCCGACGAGGTCCGAGACGAGACAGGGCACGCCGAGGTGCATGGCCTCGTTGACCGCGAGACCCCACGTCTCGTAGTGTCCGCGCGAGGGCAGCGCGAAGATATCGGCGAGCAGGTAGCGGGCCGGCATCTCGCTCTGGTTGGCGAAGGGCAGAAAGCGAACGTGGGCGTCCGGCCGGGTCGCCGCCAGGGCGGTGAGGCGGGCCTTCTCCGCGCCGTCGCCGACAAAAACGAGGGCGTCGGCCGGGGTGGCCGTCGCGAGGAAGGCCTCCAGCAGGGCGACCGGCTGCTTGGCGGCGGAGAACTTGCCGGCGAAGAGAACGACGCGCTTGCCGTTGAGCCCCAGTTCGCCGCGCAACCGGTCCGCTTCCACGCGGTTTGCGGGATCGGCCGGATTGAAGTGATCCGCGTTCACGGAGTGCGGGGAGAAGAATAGTTTTTCCGCGGGCACGCCGAGCGCACGGAAATAATCCCGGTTGGCCGCGCCGACATAAGCGAAGGCGGCGAACTGCCGGTAGAGAAAGCGCAGCAGCAGCCGGCGCAGGAAGGGCAGCTGCGTCCGGCCCAGCAGGTGGGAGTCGCCGCGGAAGAGCAGGGGCACGCCATGACGACGGGCCCACCAGACGACGCGCTGGTGCGAGCGCCAGTTGTAGCCAAAGAGCAGCACGGCGCCCGGTTGCCAGGCCGCGAGGCGGGCGGTCAACTCCGGATTGTCGAGGCCGCCGAAATGGTGGGTGCCCGGATCACGCGCGACGTTGGGCACAAACTCGGAGTCGTAGCCGGCGAGCAGGTCCACGTCCCACTGGAAGGAGGTGCCGAACTGCGGGTCGCGCTGCGGGGTGACGCCAAATTCCCAGAGATAAAAGACGCGGAATTCCAGGGCCGTGTGCGTGCGCAGCCAGCGAAACCACGGGCTGTAATATTGCACCGGGTGGGAGAGGACGATGGCGAGGCGGCGCATGCGGCGATCAGAGACCGAAGAGGCTGCGCAGGATCATCGGGATGCCCAGCACCACGACCACGGCCTGTTGTAAGGATGACACCCAGGCGGCCATGGTGAGCTCGGCCGAAAAGGCCCAGGCGGTCAGCAACACCATGAGCAGGCCGGCAAACGAAAACATCGGGCTGAAGGTGGACCAGATCTGCAGCTTCTTGAGCCAGAAACCCCAGAACACGCCGAGCAGCATGGTGCCAAACATGCCGAAATTGGCGTAGGCCTCGGTCACGAGCCCGAAGGCGATGGTGGTGGTGTTGGTGTCCTCCTCGCGCTGCAGCCCGTAGTAGATCGCCAGCTCATAGGTGGCGATGTGGGAGCGCGGCTTGTCCGGCCAGAACCAGCGCGGGATGAGCTGGGGCAGCACATAACCATAGGTCTTGCCGTAGAGGTAATCCTGACGCTCCGGCGTGCAGTCCACGATCAGGCAGAGAATGTGCATGAGCGAGGTGCGCTCGAGCATCTTCTGGCTGACGGTCTTGCCGCCGCTGGTCGGCTGCAGGCCGTAATCGATCCATTCGGCGAAATAGGCGGGGAGCTGGGTGAAGGTCGGGGCGGGGTAAAGGTCGTCCCAGTATTTCATGCGCATCCGGGTCTTGCCCGTGTGCAGCACGGCGAGGATCGCAAAGGCCAGCGCGAGGACGAGCCACGGGATGCGTTTGCCGCCGGAAACATAACCCAGCAGGGCGATGCCGATGAGGCTGATCGCGCCGATCAGGATCAGCCCGATGCTCATGATGACCAGCTGGGGGATCAGGGTGCAGAGAAAGACAATTTTCTCGTTCTGGCTCAGCTGCCCGCGGCCCCAGCGTTGGGCACTGATGAACGTGCAAAGGATGCCCACTCCGTAAAACACGGCGCGCAGGATGCTCTCCAACTCGCGGGGCACCCAGGTGGTGAAGGTGCTGATCGCGATGTAGCCGGTGGATAAAACCAGGCCGTAGACGATGAGCTTTTCCACCTGGTCGTTGATGAGCGATTCGCGCCAGAAGGGAGACCGGCCTGGCAGGCCGCGGACGATCTGATAAGTCGTGATCGCGGCGACCTGATACAGGATGACCGCCAGGCAGGACTGAGTGATGACGCCCGGGGAGTAGTCGGCGAGCTGCTCGCGCGCGTTGAGCACCGGCATCGCATAGGCATTGGCGCAAAGGATCAGGATGGTCTCGAAGACCGGGAAGCGGCTGCCGCCGGAGCGGGCCCAAAGCAGCGCTGGCAGCACCGCGAGGGCGAAGATGACCAGCCCCAGCGCCAGGTGCAGCACATCGTCCACGTTCGCCTTGTAGGCGAGGTAACAAAGCATCGCCGCCAGCACGAGCGAGCCCGTCATGAAAAGCCGGCGGCCGCGCTCGACATCGGCGCCACCGAGCAGACCGTAGTCCGTGGCGACTTCGCCGGGCAGGGATGTGCGACTGACGTATTCCATGGGATCAGCCGGCGGCGGCGAGAATGGCCAGCTGCCGGGCGGCCACGGCGCGGGCGCCGAACTGGTGCAGGACAGACGCTTGGGGCGCCGCGATAGGGCCGGTGGCGAGCGCCTGCAGCCACTCCGCAATGGCGCGGACACTCGCAGGCTCCGGTTTTCCGTTCGGAAAAGACACGCAGCCCTGTTCCAACCCGGCGAGGCGGTTGATCATGGCGCTGCCGGCGGGGGCGATGGCGAGCACCGGGCGCGCGGCCGCCAGCACCGCGAGGATCTTGGAGGGCGTGAAGGCGAGGTCGGTCGAGCCCAGCAGCAGGTTGGCCTCGGCCTCCAAGGTCACCTGCAAGGCTTCGAAATAACGGAGACGGCCCGGTTGCTCATGCACGCAGTCCTGCAAACCATATTGCGCCGCCAGCGCAAGCGTCACGGGCCGGGCGGCAGGATCGTAGCTGGTGCCGAAGAAATGCACGCTCACGCGTGTGCCGGCACGGCGGGCCTCGGCGAGCGCGGCGAAGAGCACCTCCACCGCCGCGAGCTGGCCCGGCCCGAGTGCGCCGGCAAAGGCGAGCCGCACCCCGCCGGCGGGCAGCAGCGCGGGGCGTTGCGCGAGCGTCGCGCGCAGGTGCGCCAGGTCGGGATCGGGTGACCCAAAAGGCAGTTCCGTCGCAGGCGTGCCGTGAAGGCTGGGATAACGCCGGCGCAGCGTGCCGAGATAGTCGTCCGAAACGGCGAGCAAGCTCGCGGCGCCGCGCATGGTCCAGCCTTCGAGGACACGTCCCAGGCCCTGCGCGAAGCGATATTTCCAACCGCCCGGCGGCGGCGGCGCGCCGGGTCGCTCGTAATAGTCGGTGATCCAGGGGTCCTGCAGGTCGATGACGTAGGGCACGCCGCTGAGCATCTTCCAGAGCCGGCCGAGCGGGAGCACGATGAACATCGTCGTCGAGAAATACACCACGTCGTGGCGGCGGCCCCCGAGCAGCCGGCACCCGGCGAGAAAAAGGAAGGGCAGGGAGCGCAGCGCGACGTTGTTGATGCCGAGCAGGCCCGTCCAGCGGCGCGAGCAGCAGTGGGCGCGCACCACCCGCACCGCGGCCGGCACGGTGGCCTCCAGCTCAGGTTCCGACGGAGCCGTGGGTGTCGGATCAGCGACGGTGAGCACCGTCACCTCCCAGCCGGCGGCGACGAAATACGGCAGGGCCACGCGCACCCTTTGCATGTCGGGCGCGTTGACCGGCGGGAAGTGCGGGCTGATTACGAGGACGCGTTTGCTCATGCGACGGGAGCAGGCGGCCGGAGCAGCCGGATGTCCCAGGTCTGGCCGCGGGCGTTGGCCACGGTGGTGGCCTCGAACGTCTGCAGGTGCTGCTCAACGCGGCGCCAGTGCGCCGCCCAGTGGCCGAAGCGAAAATGCGAGATCACGACCGTGCCGCCGGCGGCGAGCGAGGGCAGGAAGGCGGCGACCAGCGCCCCCGGGTCATGGGCGTAGCCGATGCACTCGCTGAAGATAATGACGTCGAATTTTTCCGCCGGGCGCCAGGTCTCGAAATTCCCCGCGGTAAACTCGCAGCCCCTGAGCTTCAGTTCCCGGGCCTGACGGATGCCTTCCGGTGAAAGATCCACGCCGAGGTAGCGGCGGAAGGGGTGCGGTTGGAACAGCTGGGCGAGGCGGCCGCTGCCGCAGCCAAGGTCGAGGATGGACGGGTTGGGGTGCAGCTGGCTGACATAGCCGACGATCACGCTCTGGCGTGGGAGCTCCGGCAACTGGTGAAAATGAGCCCAGGCGCCGCTGCGGTATTCGCCATCGACGGCGGCCTGGTCGACCGGTCGGCCGAAGCCGGCGGGTTCCAGGACGAATTTGCGGCGGAGGCGGCCGAGCAAGTCGCGACGGAAGAGGTTCATGGCGCTTGGTCCGGCGGTTGGTAGCGGAAAAAGAACTCCGTGTCGGCGAGAAAGATGTCCACGAGTTCCGTGGGCAGGGCGGCGACGGGATCGGGTGCCAGCGGGGAGATCTGCGACTGGTAGCAACGGATGGCCTGCTGCTTGTGCTGGCGGTAGTCCTCGAGCGGCAGCCGGCGGCAGTCCTTGCTCGCGAGCCAGCGGCGCAGCAGGAGCACGGGATTCCACCAGGACCAGACGGGGTATTGCCAGATGTCCGGCCGCAGGTGCGCTCGGTCCATGGCATCCATCACGAACCCGAAGGTGGCGTCGTGCTCACTGCTGCCATCGGGGTTGCAGGGCAGGAAGATCTCGCCGGGCACGATGGCCCGCAGCAGGTAGGCCAGCCGTAGCACGAGGGCCTCCCGGCGCTCGGCGCTGATGGTCTTGAGCGTGCTGTCGGGTTCGTTCAGGAAATGCACGGCGGTGCGTTCGACACCGAGGCAGGCCATGGCGTTCATCGCCTCCCTATGGCGGAGTTCCGCGATGGCCGGCGGAGCGAGCCGGGGATGGCCGGGATGGGAAGCGGAGCCGTCGGTGATGAAGATGACGTGGACGGGCAGGCCCTCGTTGCGCTTGCGCGCGATGATGCCGCCGCAGGCGAGGGTCTCGTCGTCCTGGTGAGGCGCGATGACCACGGCGGGCGACTCCCGCATCTGGTAGGGACGGCTGCCGGCCTGGAGGAGTCCACCGCACAGCTCGATGGCGATCTGCCGGAGAAACTCCTTGGCGGACTGACGCTTTTCGGGGGCGGCGGGCATGGCGGTCAGGCGAGGGCGCGGGCCACGGCGGCCAGCAGCCGCGGGGTCTCGCGTTCCCAGCAAAATTCGCGCTCGGCGGCGGCCCGCGATGCCAGCTGGGCCGCACGCAGGCGGGTGTGGTCAGTGATCAAGGAATCGAGTTTGGTCGCATATTCCGCCGTCTCGTGGGCCCTGATGAGCAGGCCGCAGTCGGGGGCCGCGGCCATGACCTCCTGCTGGCCGGCGGTGTCGGTCGCGATGATCGCGAGGCCTGCGTTCATGTATTGGAGGATCTTGTTCGTGATGGTGATGTTGCGGTTGAGCGGCCAGCGTGGCTCGAGGGCGAGGCCGATGTCGAATTCCGCCAGTTTGCCGGGCAGCTGTTCGGGGGCCACAAGCGGGATGAAGTGCAGGTCGCCGCGCCGGGCGGCGGGCAGCCGGTCCAGCAGCTTCTGCCGGTAGCCGGGGCGCTCGTCCCCGAGCAGGTAGACCTTGCTCGGCGCCGTGGTGCGGGCCCAGGCGGCGAAAAAAAGCTCCAGGCCGCGGCCGGGGCCGATGGTCTGGGAGAACCAGATGAAGCTCGGGGCGCCGGTCGCGGCCGGGCGGTCCGCCCGGGAAACCGGCTGCAGCGGGAAGCTGTTGCGGAGCACGATCGGGGGCGGGCAGTGGTAGGCGTCGCTCAGGGCGTCGGCCATGCTTTGCGCGGTGGCCGAGGAATACACGGCGTGGCGCAGGGCGAACTGCTCGGCATGGCGCAGGATCCGGATGGGACGGCTCTGGCGGTCGGCGTAGAGGAGGTCCTCGGAATACCAGTCCTCCACGTCCACGGCGACGCGGCGGCCGTCATTGATCAGGTGCTGAGCGGCCCAGATGGGGATCTCGGTATGCACAATGGTGAGATCCGCGGGAAAGCGCCGCGCAAAACGCAGGAGTGCCGACGCCGGGCCGAGGGTCTGGGCGGTCTCGACCTCCAGTTCGCTGCAGGCGCGCCGGGCGGCCCACGTGGCGCTGCGCTGGACGAAATCCGCCAGCCGGGCGCGGACGGTGTTGGCGGCATAGTCGAGGGTGAGACGCTTGAACGGCAGGCCGCGCATCAACTCGAGGTCCATGCGCTCGAACCGCGCCTGGGCCGACACGCTCATCACGGTCACGTCGTAACCCGCCGCGCCAAGGGCGGTGGCCTCCTTCACGACGCGCGGGTTGCGGCAGAGGTGGGCGGAGGTGAGGATCAGGATACGTTTAGACATCGGCAGGGTCCTCGTAGCCGGTGCGCGTGCGCTCGTAAACACGGTTGTGGCCGATGTTGAGCACATTGGTGAAGCCAAGCCCGGGCAGGACATGGACCGCGGCGGAGACCGCGGGATGACCCTTCCAGAAGGCGGTGCCGGGCAGTTCGCAACTCGCGTCGTCCGCGACCAGCCAGCCCCCCGGAACAACCTTGGGGCCGAAGGTCGTGAAGTCATGGCGCGCGCCGGCGAACGTGTGGTCCCCGTCCACATAAACGAGGTGGAAAGTCTCGCCGGAAAGGCGGGCCAGCAGCGCGGGGTCGGTGGAATAGCCGCGGAACAGCCGCACGGTGGAAAAGTCCAGCCCGGGATGGGCAAAGTGAGCGCGGGTGGCCGGCTCGTAGTCACCGGCTTCGTAGAAGTCGCCGTTCTCGGCGCGTTCGCGGAACCGCCCGTCGAGACGGTAGCGGAGCCAGCGAACCAGCCGGCTGGAGGGCAGCGGCTGGCCGGTGAGCGGGGACAGGGCGCTGATCTGAACGCGCCAGCGGTATTCCCGGGCAAGCAGCGACCAAAGGGAGATGACCTGGCCTTTGAACACGCCGATCTCAAGCAGGCGCACCTCGCCGAATCGCACGACCGCCTCGGCTAAAAGCACGGCCCAAAGAGCGTGAAAGGCGTCGTCGCCGAACCCGAGGTTCTGATCCAACACGTGCCGCCGGTGCGGACCGAGCACCGGGTCGGCCCACGTAAATCCGGTGAACTCGCGGTGCAGCCTGTCGTTGTGCTCCGCCGTGTTGCGGTAGGCTTCGGTCAGGGTGGCGTAGTCGGGCGGCATCGGGATCAGCCGGGACGGGCGAGGCAGAGGCTGGGGAGGATAACAGGTGTGCGATTCATCGGCCCCAAAGATGTTTCAGCCGCCAGACGTTCCGCCAGCCGATGATCGCGGCGAGGGCGGCGGTCTTGGCTCCCATGGGTGGCGGCCCGATGCTGGCCCCGCCCAGGGCATGGATGCGGGCGGCGGCATCCGTCATCAGATCGGCCGGGGCGGGAAAGAAGTCGTGGATGAAGCGCTGGAAGTAATTGGCCGCGGCGCGACGCGTGCGGGGCGTGTCCTCGGCGGCCAGCAGATGTTGCGTGATGAGTTCGAGGGAGCGGAACTGCGAGCGCCGGGCCCGCTCCCCGCGTTGCTGACTGAGACTGCCGCGCAGGCCGGAGCGATAATAGCTCCGGCCTGTCGCCGAAAACGCCATCCCGGCGCTGGCCAGCAGCGCGCGGGCAAAATATTCGCCGTCGTCGTTCAGCGAGAGGGATTCGTCCCACGGCCCCGCACGCTCCACCACCGGGCGGGGCAGCAGCCAGCAGGACGGATGCATCATCGCGCCGGTGTCGCCGGCGAGCACGAGGAAGTCCACCGGGGCGAAATCACGGAAGACGGCGTCATCCACGAAGCGGGCGGTGCGGGGATCCTCCTGAAAGCGGCCCCAGGCGCAGGTGGCGACGGTGCCGGCGGGACGCTCGTGCAGCAGTTCGACCTGGGCGCCGATCTTCTCGGGCGAGATGAGATCGTCGGCATCGAGGAACTGGATGAGATCGCCGCGGGCGAGCCGCAGGCCGTGGTTGCGCGCCGCGCTGGCCCCGGCGTTGGCCTGGGCGACGACGCGCACGCCGCGGGACTCGAACTGCCGGGCGAGGGCGAGGCTGTTGTCGGTCGAACCGTCGTCGATGACGATGATTTCCGTGAGCGGCCAGGTCTGCCCGAGGACCGACTCCACGGCCGGACGCAGCCACGGGGCGGCATTGTGGCAGGGGATGATGATGCTGACGACGGGCCCGCTCATGGGGTGAGGCGCAGCCCCGGCACGCGATCGTATTGGTGCACGATGGCAAACGGGCGCCCGCCGGCGTCGAGCAACCGGCCGTCGGCGACGTTGAGTCCGGAAAGCGGCACGGCGTTGAGATTGATCGCCGGACCCTCCCCGTAGGCATGGAGCACGCTCGGGACGAGATGTTCGTGGATCAGGTAGTTGTGCACGGCCTGATCGACGTCGTTCACCGTGGAGACCCGCAGGGATTCGGTGCAGTTGACGTCCAGGTAGCGGCGCATGGCGGGCAGGTCGCCCAGCGTGACGCCGGCGCACAGCAGCGGCCGCGGGCCCAGCCGCCGGAAGGCGGCGGCGCCATAGGAGAGCTGGAACCAGCGGCGGGCGAAGTGATTGGTGCCAATCGACTCGTTTTCCGCAAAGACGTGCAGGCCGGTGCAGGGAAACGGGGACGCCTGGAAAACAGTATCGCGGATGTCCACCAGCAGCACGTGCGAATGTTTCCAGCCAAAGTGGGCAAGATAGCGGCGGTAATGAAAGAAGCGCTGGGAAAACAGGTGAAAGGAGGCCTCCGCGATCCGCGCATGCAACGCATCGCCCTCCGCCCCGAGGCCGAGAAGCCCCCGCGACCGCCGGAGCAGGCCCAGCCAGCCGGCCAGCTGCACCCGATACCACGCCTTGCGCCAGCCGACGAGGCGGCCGAGGTTGAACTCGGCCGGCACGACGCGCACGCCCGCCGAGTCAAGGTAGCGGTCCGTCTCCTCCGGCAGGTCGCCCGCGATCACCACGAGGTCGCTGCCGGGCACGTGACGCCGCCAGCTCTCGACGAACGGCGCAATCTGCTCGGGCCGGTAGCCGCAGGCGACGGTCAGGATGACGGGACGGAGATCGGGCATGGCGTCAGGTGAATTTGCGGCGCAGGGCCTGGAGCCGGCGGGCGACGGCCTTGGCACGCACGAGGGTATAGGCCGGCAGGACTCGGCAGGGGAAGAAATAACGTTGGCGGGACTCGCGGCCGCGGCGTCTGGCCAGGATGGTGCGAAGCTCGGCCACCACGGTCGGGAGCAGGGTGGCGTCCCCGAAACAGCGTTCCCATTCGCGCCGCGCGCTGCGCGCCAGGCGCGGCCATTCGCCGGCGCGGGCCGCCAGCAGTGCGGGGATCCGTGCTATGTCCCGCTCCGGCACCTGGAGGGCGCACGCGGTCCAGTCCACGCATTGCGGCAACTGGAGCTCGTCGCTGATGATCACGGGCACGCGGCCGGCCTCCATCGCCTCGAAGAGCCGGATGCTGGAGAGTCCGTTGCCGCGGGGGCAGAGGATGAAGCGGCACTGCCGCAGGTCGTCGACGAAGCGGGCGCGCTCGATGTCGGTCTCCGGACTGTAAATGCGCAGGAACAGGCTCTCCGTCTCGCGGAGCAGGGCCTGGCCCGACCTGGCGGCGTCCTGCAGCCCGGCAAAGAGCCGGGCGCGCAGCGGAGAGGTGACATTCCCGGAAAAGCCGAAGAGATAACGCGCCTCGTCCTGCGGACACTCGCGCACGAGCCGGTTCATGCGCAGCGGATAACAGAAACCGCGGTGCCGCGCCGGATCGGCCAGGCGCCGGCTGAGCGAGCAGAACAGCCCGGGCAGCCGGCCGGTCGGCTGGTCGCCCTGGTCCCACGCGAAGGTTGATTCCGGTCGGCGGTGGTAGTGGGACTCCGGGGCGACGCTGAAAACGCGGCCGCCGATAAAGGAGTGAGTCTGGGCGGGCTCGATGATGAAGTCAGCGTCGTCCGGGTTCGCGACCCGATCCACCGCGCCGGCGGCGCCCCTGAGCCAACCCGCCAGGCGGCCCTCCCAGTCCTCGCGATGGTAGCGGTCGTAATGTTCCAGTTCGAAATAAAGCCTGGTGGGCATGGGCGGGTCAGGCGGTGGGCATGGGCGGCGGGCTGAACGGACGCTCGCAGGCGAAATAGAACAAGGCGGCGGCGACGACGACGCCGGCCAGCCAAAGCAACTGGGCCCCGATGAAGGTGGCGGCATGGTCGAAGCCGGCCGGCAGGAACCGCAGCAGCACATAGATCCCCACCGGGACATGAACGAGGTAGAGACTGTAGGCGATCCGGCCGACCGGACGGAGCACTTGCAGCATCCCGGGCAGGCGCCGCGAATCCGTCAATATCAGGAGCCCCGCGCTCAGCGCGCCCACAGCGAGGTAGACCGCATCGTCGGCGGAACGGACCACCAGCCCGATTCCGTGCAAAACGGAGGTGGTCAGCATCAGCTGTGCGACCGGCCGGTTGAGCGACCACAGCGCCACCGCGAAACCGAGGCCAAAGACGGGCCAGTGCCGCACGAAGAACAGGGCGCCGGATGCGGGAGGGTGGAGGAGCACATCGACGAGGCACAGCGCGGCGTGCAGGCCCGCAATAAGGTTTGCCCTGTGCCGGTGATCGGCGACGAGGGACAGGCCGGTCAGCAGATAGAACGCCAGCATGCATGACAGCGTCCAGTAAACCCAGTTGATGGCGGCGATGCCGGTCACCGGGCTGGTCATGATCGTCAGGGTGGCGAGCAGCGCAGCAGGCGTGTGCGGCAGAGCGGCCACGTCGTTGACCCCGGTGGCCAGCTTCATGATGACCGCGAGTGCGACCACCAGCAGGAGACTGCACCAATACGGGGGCAGGATGCGGCGGAACCGGCGCAGCAGAAACTCGCGCGGACCCGAGGCGCGGCTCCAGCCGGGCACAAGGCAATAACCGCCGAGGGCGAAGAAGACCGCGACGCCCAGGTGGCCATGTTGCCACAGTCCGTGCCAGGCGCCGGCGAGCGGGCCCGGCGGCACGGACAGGGGGACTACGTTCAAGTGAAACAAGGCCACGGCGAGGGCGCTGGCCGCACGGAGCGTGTCGATCCAGCCGTTGCGCCGCACGGCGCTGGGGTCGAAGCTCATTGACGCTGATAGAGGGTGATGAACCCCTCCGGAACGGAGGAGAGCCGCCGCCATTGTCCGTGGTCGGCGAGTTCGGTCAGCGGGTGGTTGGCCATATCGCCGATGAAATAGGTGTCGGGCCCGGTCAGGCTGGCCGGGGCGGGGCCGGGCGGCTGGTAGCTTGTGCCGGCATAGCCCAGATAGCCCAGGCGCACCAGCCGGGTGCCGCGCCGCCATTCTTCCCATGGCGCCGCGCGGGCCGTGCGCCGGAAGCCCGCCGCAAACAACTCGCGCGTGGCGGCCTGCAACGGCAGCCAGTTGGCCCAGTAAAGCGTCAGGTCGCGATCGCCGGCCAGCCATGCGCGGATCGAGGCGAGATCGGTCTGCACGCGCTGCTTTTCCCGACGCCAGCAAAGCGGGGCAAAGAGATGGCCGGTGCGGACCCGGAAGCCGTCGCTGTTGAGGATCAACTCGCCGGGACCGATCACGAGGGCCAGACTGCGGTCCTGCCAAGGGGTGGAGGCCAGCGTGACGAGCGTCGGGGTCGGAAGAAAAAAGCGCTGATCCGGGGCCAGCGTGCGCACGCCGATGAATCCGTCGGCCACCAGCACGATGACGAGGGCCGTCAGCGTTGCCCGCCAACGACCGACGGGCGAGCGGGCTGCCGCCCGGAACAGCGCATCAAGCGCCACCAAGGCCGGCAGCAGCAGGAACGGCAGCATATGATAGAAATATTTTGGCGTGGCCAGCAGGCTGCCGTGGGCCAGGAGGGAGGCGGTCACGCCGGTGAGGAAGACCACCCCGAGCGCGCACCGGGCGGGAAGGCAAAGCAGGATCAGTCCGGGGAGTGCGGCGAGTGCGAAGAACGGTGACAGCAGCTGGGGAAAGCTCTCCAGCAGCGCGCGGAGGCTGGTCTGAAAGAACCCGCGTTCCTCGTAGGTTGTCAGGGACTGAGCGACGGATGCACCGCTGAGAAAATACAGCAGCAGGAAGGCCGTGACGGAGACGGTCGCGATCAGGGCGGTGCGGCGGACCGCAGGTTTCCACTGCCGGTCGCGCCAGTAGAGCAGACCGAGGCAGGCCGGTGCGACGAGCAGGCTGTCGGCCCGCAGCCAGCCCGCCACGGCCAGTGCGAGGCCGGCGGCCACGGCGAAGCGGGGTCCGGGCTGGAGCGCGAGCAGCAGCGCGACGAGCGCGACGGCGCCGCCCAGAGTGCTGGTGTTGAGGTAGAAGGCGGCGGAGGTCACCTCCTGGCACCAGAGGAGGGCGGCAAGCGTCCAGCCCGGCGGCCAGTCGAGCAACCGCTGCAGCAGGCACGCACCGGCGGTGGCGAAGGCCAGGGCCCCGAGAATCGTGGTGGCGGCAAACACCGGTTCCGGGGCGGCGCCGGTGAGGCGCACCAAGCCGGCCAGCAGATGGTAGTAGCCCGGCTGCAATTCGTAGGTGTAGCGCGCCTGCAGCAGCTCCGCATCGCGTCCCACCATGCCGGCTACACCCAGCAGCACACCCTGTTCGTCGCCCTCGACGGGCACCACCGGGGTGAGGCCGCGGGCGGACCACGCAAGCAGCAGGACGCAGAGGAGCCAGGGTAGCAGCGGGGGAAGGCGGTTCATGGCGCGGGAGGCAGACTGCGCCGCCAGTTGTGTTGGAAATACCAACGCTTGGAGTGGGCCACGTAATGGTGCATCACGGCCTGGCAGTCCCGTGCCTCGGGTGGTCGTGGTAGGGTCACGTAATCCGCGGCGGGCGCCACGGCGCATTGCCGGCCGGCGACGAGCATGGCGATCAGGGCCTGCTCAAGGTAATAGCTGGTGCCGGCCCGCTCCTGCAGCGTCCTTGTCCAGTGTTCGAGTTTCTCCCAGTCCAGGCCGGTTCCGTCGAGACCCGTGAGGCCGACATTGATGAGATCGGCGACCCGGGCCCCGGCGAGTTCATTCATGTGGGCACGGTCATAACCGTAGGAGGTTTCGCAATCCACCGCATGGAGCGGATGGTCGGGCGCATCGAGCCAGTTGAGCAGAAAGTCCGGCCGGCGGAAAAAGAGCAGGTCGGAATCCAGGACGAGTTTCCAGCCGGTGCGGCCGACGTGCGGATCGGTGAGCTTGCGGATGTTGGGGTAGTTGAGCCAGCGCTCGCGGAGCACGGGGAATTTTGTGGCGGGCAGGTGCTCGTCCAGGCGCGCAACCGTCTCGGGGTGGGTGACGAACCGTGTCGCCGGGAAAAGCCGGGCCAGCAGGGTGCGGTATTCCTCCGTCAGGGTGCCGTCGTCGTAAATGACCGGCGCCAGCGACCGGCCGCTTTGCTGCGCAAAGGTCCACAGGCAGAATGCGGTCTGATACCAGAAGCGCCGGCCCGTGAGCAGATGAAGTTCAACGGGCCGGCCGGTGCCGGCCGGGGGCGGGGGCAGGGAACGAGCGGCAAGCTCCATGGCCTGACGGCCGCGCTCGGTGCGGCGTTCCTGCCACGGACCGCCATTGCGGAGCGAATCACGCATCCGCCCGAGCGGGGTGTGGTAAAACTTCAGCAGGAACTGGCCGGGAGTCATGGGTGCGGCGCGATTTCAGCGAAGGAGCCGGATCAGCTCGAGGGGCAGCGGGCTGATGGGATCGATGTGCACGTAGGTCAGGTGGGCCGCGGGAATCAGCAGGTTGATCACGCCGAGGGCGAGCAACCAGGCCGGGGCCCGGAGCGGGTCGCGGCGCGCCAGCGCGAAGCAGCCGGCAAGCACGAGCGGCGACACGATGGCGACCGAGCGGCTCAGGTCCGACGCGAGCAGCACGGAAACGGCGAGGGTGCCGAGTAGCACGGCCCCGGCGAACGCCGCGCGCGGGCGCGGCCAGTTCCACAGCGCAAACCCGGCGGCGAGCCAGGCGGCGCGCAGTCCCATCCACCAGCCGAGGGGGACGAGCGGGAGAAGCTTCAGGCTGTCCTGCAATTGTCCTTGGAGGAAACCGGCGGTGACGGCCCCGGTCGCGGCATCCTGCCGGGAGAGGCCTAACCGGATTGCGGCATACGGCACGAGCCACAGGCCGGAGAGCACGGCGCGGCTCAAGACCGGTTCGTTCCGGTCGAACCGGGCGACGAGCCAGGCGAGCGGGAAGCCGATGATGAAGCGTTCGTCCACCCACGGGCAGAGCAGGCAGGCCAGCGGCAACGCCCAATGGGCCCGGCCGAAGGCGACGGCCAGCAGGCCAAGCCAGACCCAGGCATCGTTCATCCCGAGCCAGCCGACCGGCACAAGGACGGCGGAGGTCGTCGCAAAAAGCAGCGTGCCGCCGAAGACGAAACGCAGGTCGTCGAGCCGCCGGCGCAGCAGCACGGCGGCGTAGACGGTTGCCGCCACGACGCCGAGCCAGGGCAGGGCCAGCGGGGTGCGGCCCGGCAGGTGCAGCATGTGCGCCACGAACGGCGGCAGCAGGCGCCAGAGCATCGCCGGCTCGATGTCGCGCCGGAACGGCTCCTCGCATTGGCGCAGGAAGGTCAGGGCGCGATCCCATTGGAACGAGCCAGGCACCGGCTCCTGCATCAGCCAGAGCCGCGGCGCGAAGAACAGCAGGCTCAGGCCCAGCGCCAGCAGCGCGATGCCGGGCACCTGCCACCCCGGGCGGCGGGGCTTGATCGCCGGTTCGGGTTCAGTGGTCATGGCGGATGTAAAGCCGGACACCCTCTATTTCCCCGAGGCTGGCGTAGTCGCGCGCCAGGAGATCGCGAAGCTCCGGAAAGGTCTCGTGCCCCGCCGTTGTCCGGTCGGTGTAGGCGAAACCGCGCGGACCCACGGCGTCGGCGAAGAAACGCGGCTGCACCCGCGCGAGGTCGGCGAGAAAGCGCTGGCGGTAATAATCGCGCTGGGGAATCGGCTCGATCAGCCATTGCGTGTGGGCCTCGCGGGTGCCTTGTGGCAGCCGGCTGTGGACATGCAGCTCCGCGCGCCAGCCCCAGACGGTGAGCCGGTCGTGCGGACGCGCCAGGGTCCGCAATTTCTCGCCGGCACCCTGCACGGTGTCAACGCCGGCCAGATCGCGAGCGATCGCGTCATCCCGACCGGAGGTGAAACGATGGGCGACGGGCAGGCTCAGCAGTGCCAGGCCCATCAGAAAAAGCCCCGGCCGGGAGAGGGAGGGTGCGCGGATTTCGGCAATTCGCGCCGCGGCCTGGAGCAACACGCCGCTGGCGAGCAACACCGGGCCGAGCACCAGAAGCCAGTAGTGGCTTGAGTCGCGGCCGGGCAGGGTCACGGCCAGCACCGCGCTGGCCAGCAAGCCGAGCGTGACGAGGACCGCGCGCCGCTCCGCGGTCGAGAACCAGGGGAACAGGACCAGGGTGGCCAGCAGGACGGCGCCGACCGGTTTCAGGAGATAATTCAGCCCCCAGACCATGGCGGGCTGGTAGCTGAAGGTCCGCGGAAAACCGATGGTGGTCACGTAATGCACGTTGTTCAGCCCATAACTGTTCAGGAGGTCGGACAGAACGCCTTGCGCCAGGGCGAGCAGCCCAAACCCCAGCGGAACACTCAGGCACCCGGCGGCCAGCACGCCAAGCAGCGTGAGACGGCGGCGCCAACGCATCCGCGCATCAAGCAGCAGGAGCACACCCGCAACCGCCGCCAACCAGGCGGCGCAGGGGCTGCTTTGCAGCTTGGCCATGATGGCCGCCCCGAGGCAGGATCCGAACACGAACAGCGGGAACGGCCCCGGGGAAATCTCGCCCCGCCCCGTGGCGGACATCCAGAGCCACCCGGCGGCGGCCAGCAGGACGATGGCCACGTGTTCCGTGGAAAACTGGAAAAGCTCGATGCTCTGCATGAAGACGTAAAATGCCACCACGGGCAGGGCGGCGATCCGGGCGGAAGGATTGTTGTTGGCGGCCGTCAGGGCGAGGAAGCAGCCGGTCAGCGCGGCCGCCGAGCACAGGGCCGCGCCCCACCGTGCGCCCAGAAAGTCCGCGGGCAAAAGCAACAAGGGCAGAACCGAGAGCGGCCCGGCCGTCGAGAGGTCCACGCTGAGCCACGGGGCGAAGTGTTCGCGCAGGGTGAGCGCGCCGGCCAGGAGCTGCGCCTCGTCGGGATTGGGCAGCGCCTGTGCGAAGCCCAGGACCGGGGCGTGGGCGGCCACGACCGTCAGCCCAAGCAGGAGGGCAAAAAACCACCGCCCCTGCCACCAGGCACCGGTGAGCGGGCGCGCTAGACCGGCGAGGGCCACGCCGCTGAGAACGATCAGGCCGAGGTAACCGGGGAGCGAGGTGTTCATGGCTTCAGCGGACGACCCGGCCGGCGAAATGGCCGCAGGCGCCCTGCCAGCGGATGTGCGCGGCCGGGGAACGCCAGGGGCGGTGGACAAACCACGCGCGCCACTGCCGCAGTGTCGCGCCCAGCGGCGAGAGCGGCGCCCAGGGGCAGGCATCGTGCCGGATCAGCACCTGCATCCACGATTCCTGGATCCCGCGGTTGAGCCGGGCGAGATAGTCGGGCTCCAGCCGGCCGGCCGGGATCAAGTGGGTGAGAACCAGTTCCGGGAAATAGGCCACGGCCCAGCCGGCCCGCAGCACGTGCAGGACGATCTCGTTGTCACCGCTCGAGGAAAGGGAGGTGCCGCGCCGGTCGCTCAGGGCGGACGAGGCCGCCGCCTGCAACCAGGTTTCGCAGGCGGCGCGCCGCAGCGCCATGCCCGCGCCGATCGGCGCGCAAGCCGGGTATTCGTTCCGGATGGCACCGGGCGGCCGGAGGGTGGAGGCCACGATGGAGGCGTTGCCGAGATCGCGGAGTGCGAGCAAGGGATGAAATTCCTTGGTCCACGCGGCGGGTTCGGTGGCGAATTCGGGGCACGATTTGCCTCCCGCGGCCCCGACCCGGGGGTGTGCGGCAAAGAGCGTGGCGACCTGGGCCAGGTAGTCGGGTGCCAGGACGTTGTCGTCGTCGACCAGCACGAGCAACTCGCCGCGTGCCGCGCCCAGCCCGCACCGGCGCGCGGTGGTCAGGCCGAGCTCGGGCTCGTGGAGCACCGAGAAATTCGCCGGCGCGCAGCCGGCGAGAAAATCCGGCGACGGGAAGCGGGTGGAGGCATTGTTCACCAGCAGCGTCTCCCAGGCGGCGGCGGGCAGTGTCTGGGCACGCAGGCCGAGCAGGGTGCGCCGGAGCCGTTCGGGGTCGGGGTTGTGCGTGGGAATGACGACGGAAAGCTTCATGCCGGCCGGTGGGCGAGAAAGTTGCCCAGTGCATGTGCGCTGCCCGCCGTGCGGGGCAGGGCCTGGAACTGAAATCCGGCGGACTGTAACCGACCGGCGGCGGGGCACGCCGCGGGGTCGTCCAGCAGGTCGGCGCGCGTCTCGAATACCACGGCGCGCAATCCCGGATCGCGCAAGCGCTCACCAAAGCCAGCGAGCACCGCGGCCTCGGCCCCCTCGACATCGAGCTTGATCAGATTTGGCGCCGGAATCTCGCCGGTGGCGATGAGGGTGTCCGCGCGGGCGAGCCGGACCTCGACCTGCGCATCGTAGCCGGCCTCGACCCAGGGGGTCAGGGTGGTCATGCCGGGATTGCCACGGTCGTTGATGTGGAGCGTGGCCGTGCCGTCGTGGTCCCCGAGCGCGAGCGGCCGGCAGCGGATGGTGGTGCCGTTCCGCCGGGCGTTCGCCTCCAGCCGGGCGAACATCGCGGGATTTGGCTCGAAGGCGTGAATCTGCAGCGCCGGTTCGCGCACGGCGGCGGACATCGCGTGCAGGCCGAAGTTGGCGCCGATGTCCCACAGGATCAGTCCCGGAGCGAACGATGCCGCCAACGCCGCGAACACCTCGGGTTCATAGGCGCCTTCCCGCAGCACGATGCGGTCGATGTAATCGCCCGGCTTGAGGCCTACGAGCGCCCCGTCCCGCGTGCGAACCTCGATGAACGGATGGTCCAGAAGCTTTTGCAAAGTAAGAAATCCGCGCCATCCGCGGCGTGCATAACCGGCCAGAAGGCGGTCGGTGAGGGAGGGGGATCGGGTCAAGGTTAACCCGGTTGCGCCGGGCCGGGGAAACTACGGGGCGGCGCCCTCGCGCCAACCCTTGACCACGGCGGGGACGCCATGGGCGATGGCCCCCGGCGGCAGATCCTTGGTCACGACCGCGCCGGCGCCGACGACACAACCGTCGCCGATCGTGACGCCGCCCAGCACCGTGACCCCGGCGCCGAGCCAAACATCGCGGCCGATTCTGGTGGGCAGGCGGATGTCGGGTTGTGACCGGATCGGCGTGCCTTGTGGGGCGACGGTGTGGTTGGACGAGAGAATGCAGCAATGCATCGCGATCAGGGAGCCTTCCCCGATGATGACGCCGCCATGGCCATAGATGGCGGTGTAGGGGCCGACGAAGACCCAGCGCGCGATCTCGATGCTACCGTCATAGGCATCGAGGATGACACCCTGTTCAAGCGTGCACGTGTCGCCGACGATGATCCGTCCGCGACCGGGCCGGACGACCACGCCCGGGCCGACATCGCTGACCCCAATGATGGCGCCTTGCCGGCGGAGGCGCCAGCGGCGGCGGGCATGGGTAAACTTGTCGAACAGGCTCATGGCTTCTGCGTCGGACGGGGTTCCATGGACCATTGCCAGGGCAGGTCGACGGAGCCGATCACATCCAGCCGCGGCGTCTGCGGCTGGAACCGGGCGGATACATAGTCGAACTCGAGCGCGTCGCGCTTCTCGTCGTAGTCCTGCGCGGCGTCACCGAGATAGACAGAGACGCGGTAGGTGTCACTGTGCAGCGGCAGGTGGGTGAGTTCGGCGGTGATTCGACCCTCGGCCAGCGGGGGCGGATTCCAGGACTCGCCCTGCATGCGACCGTTGGAACCGGAGATTGGCTGGCCGTATTTGCTGTGGAGGATGAGGCCGACCACGGGTCGCTGGAGCGGGAAGGGCGACCTGAACCCGACCGTGATGCGCAGGCGGCCGTTCGCCAGCGCGGCCTGATCGACCTCGGCCGAGGTGATGTGCGGTTTGGCCGCGTTGGCGGCGAACCGCACGGGTTCGGTTCCAGCCCCGAGATAGGCGGAAAGGCAGTCGTTCATCGGCCCGGCCTGCACGACGCGGCCCTGCTGCAGCCACAGGCCGGTGCGGCAGATCGCCTGCAGGGCGGCGGTGTTGTGGCTGACGAACAGGATGGTGCGGCCCGAGGTGCGGGCCACGTCCTGCATCTTGCCGAGGCACTTCTTCTGGAACTGGGCGTCGCCCACGGCGAGCACCTCGTCCACGATGAGGATCTCCGGCTCGAGGTGCGCCGCGACGGCGAAGGCCAGGCGGACATACATGCCGCTCGAGTAGTGCTTCACCTGCGTGTCGAGGAAACGCTCGACCTCGGCGAAGGCCACGATCTCGTCGAACTTCCGCGTGATCTCCGCGCGCGACATGCCGAGGATGGCGCCGTTGAGATAGATGTTCTCGCGGCCCGACAGCTCCGGGTGGAATCCCGTGCCGACCTCCAGCAGGCTGGCGACGCGGCCGCGCAGGCGCACCGTTCCGGCGGTGGGCTCCGTGATGCGCGAGAGGATCTTCAGCAGCGTGGACTTGCCCGCGCCGTTGCGGCCGATGATGCCGACGACATCGCCCTGGTTGACGTCGAAGCTGACGTCGCGCAGCGCCCAGAATTCCTCCGCGTCGGCGTCCGGCCCGGCGCGGCCCACGAGCCGGCGGAACGTCTGGGTCAGCGAATCGCGCAGCGTATCGTTGCGCTTCTCGTGCGAGAGGTAGTAGCGCTTGCCGAGGTTGCTGACGGATATGACGGGGGCGGCCATGATCAGATGATGTCCGCGAAGGTGCGTTCGGTGCGGCGGAAATACCAGAGGCCGGAGACGAGCAGCAGCAGGGCCATGCCCACGGAGAGCGCGAGGTTCGCCGGCATCAGCGCCGGTTCCCCGCGCAAGAGGCACCAGCGGAAGCCGTCGATCGCGCCGACCATCGGGTTGAGCGAGTAGAGGGCGCGCCAGTTGGGCAGGTTGGTGGAACTGAAGCCGACGGGGGAGAGAAACAGGCCCACCTGCAGCAGGAACGGCACGACGAAGCGGAAGTCCCGGTATTTCACCGTGAGCGCGGTGAGCCACAGCCCGGTGCCGATCGCGGTGACGAGCGTCAGCAGGATGAACAGCGGCAGCAGCACGATGCGCCAGTCGGGCACGAACTGCCACCACAGGCAGAGCGTGGTCAGCAGCACGAGCACGACGCAGAAGTCGATCAAGGCCACCGCCACGGAGGACAGCGGCACGATGAGGCGCGGGAAGTAGACCTTGGAGATGAGGTGTGTGTTGGCCACGAGGCTGCCGCTGGCGTTGGAGAAGGCGGCGGAGAAGAGCTGCCACGGCAGCAGGCCGCACAGCACGAGCAGCGGGTAGGGCACATTGCCCGCGGGCATGCTCGCGAGCTTGCCGAAGATGAAGGTGAACACCGCGAGCGTGACCGCCGGCTGGATCAGGGCCCAGAGGACGCCAAGCGTGGTCTGCTTGTAGCGGACCTTGATGTCGCGCCACGCCAGGAACCCGAGCAGCTCGCGGTAGCGCCAGAGATCGCCCCAATAGTGGCGGCTGGAGCGGCCGGCGGCCAGGACGAGTTCGGGGGTGTCGGTTTTCTCCATTCGGTCAGGCCAGGGCGGCGACGAGGCGTCGCGTGAAGGCGGGAAAAGCAAACGAGTCGGCATGCCGCCGCACAACCTCCGAATCGCGCGGGTGGCGGACCAGGTCGGCCACGGCGGCGGCCAGGTCGGGGATGTTGCCGTATTCGACCAGCTGGCCGGTGGCGTCGGTGATGACCTCGGGCGTGCCGCCGGCACGGGCGCCGAGGCAGGGTTTGCCGTAAGTCATGGCTTCGAGGAAAACCAGGCCGAAGCCTTCCTTGCGGCTCGGCAGGGCGAACAGGTCGCAGGCGGCGTATTCGGCGCGCAGCGCCTCGTCGCTCAGCGGGCCGGTGAAATCGACCGCAAAGCCGACGCCGAGGCGCTGGACGAGCGCCTCGAGGCGCGGCCGGTCGTCGCCCTGGCCGACGATGCGCAGCCGGGCCAGGGGAAACTCGCGGCGCACCTGCGGCATCGCCTCGATCAGGGTGTCGACGCCCTTGTAGGTGTCGGTGGACGACAGCCGCGAAACCGTAAGGATGCGCGGCGTGGCGAACGGCGCCTGCGACACCTGGTCGTTGAGCGCCGGGGAGAAATAGGGGTCGAGCGTGTTGGGCACGACGACGAGCCGCTCCGCCGGCAGCTCCGGGAAAAACCGCAGCATCGAGCGGCGGGTGTATTCGCTGATGCAAAGGATGCGGTGGGCACCAAGCAGGGCCCGGCGCTCGATCAGGCTGTAGGGCCGCCAGACCTCGATGCCGTGGGCGACGAGGTAGTAGCGGAGGCGCGGGTTGAACAGCCGCGCGAGTTGGGCGATCGCGAGCTGGTGGAGATGTCCGCACACGAGGACATCGGCCCGCCGGCCAAGCCGGATGGTCTCGCGGATGAACCGCAGCTTGCCGCGGCGGCAGCCGACCTGTTCGCCCAGCCGCTCATTGGCGTAGCGCGCCACGCGGACGTCGACCCCCGGCTCGTCGTTGAGCACGAGCGAGTCCACGCGGCCCCCGGCCCCGGCGATCTCGCAGAGCGCCTTGAGGTAGAGCCGCATGATGCGCGCGATGCCGCCCTCGTGGAGGAAAAGCTCGGGCGAGAGGAGGAGGACCTTCATGGCGCGGAGCGGCGGTTGGCGAACGCGATGAGGACGGCGAGGGTCCAGACGCGCGACCAGGCGCGCGTGTCGCGCCGGGCCTTGTAGTCCGACCACACCTGCTGGACCTCGGCCGGCTGCAGCCAAGGGCAGGCGCCGAGCGAGGCGGTGGAGAAAGTCTCGTCGAGGAATGGCCGGAGCTCGCCGAGCATCCAGTGGGCAAAGGGCAGCGCGAAGCCCTGCTTGCGGCGGTTGCGGATGGCGGCGGGCACGAGGTCGGCGGTGGCGTCGGCCAGCGCGCGCTTGGGGCGGCGCGGGTCGTATTTGAACCAGTGGCGCTGCGGCCACAGCCACTCGAGCAGCTGGCGGTCGACGAAGGGCACGCGCAGTTCCAGTGAATGCGCCATGCTGAAGACGTCGCTGTCCCGGAGGAGCACGTCGGCCATGTAGGTGCGCAGCTCCCACGCGCTGATGACCTGGAAGGGATCGGCGCCGATCAGCTCGAAGGCGAAGTCCTCGAGCATCGGGTGGTTGGGCCCGAGCCGCTCCGCCTGCGCGCGGGCCTCGGGCGCGAGCAGCGCGAGCCGCGCCACCTCCGGCAGCACGCGGCGCTGGAGGGAGGCGAGTTCATGCAGGTCGCGGGCGTGGGCGAGGAAATCGGCCAGCTTGCGGGCGCGCACCGTGGGCCGGGCGCGGAGTTGCTCCACGACGGACCGGCGCAGGCCACCGGGCAGCCGGCGCCACAACGGGAGCAGGCGTTGCAGGCGCGGCAGGTCGCGGAAGGAGGGATAACCGCCGAACAGCTCGTCGCCGCCGAGGCCGGAGAGGGCGACCGTCACGCCGCCGCGGCGCGCGGTCTGGCTGGCATAGTAGGTGTTGATGCCGTCGCCGGTCGGCTGGTCGAAGCTCGCGAGCAGTTGTGGCAGGTCGGTGGCGACGCGGGCGCCGGTGATCAGCTCCTCGTGATGCTCGGTGCCGAACGTCCGGGCGGCGAGCCGGGCGCTGGCCTGCTCGGAAAAACCGGCCTCGCCGAAGATGAGCGAGAAGGTCTTGAGCTTCGTGGCGCCGCTGCGGGTCATCAGGCCGACGACGGCGGTCGAGTCCATGCCGCCGGAGAGAAAGGCCCCGACCGGCACGTCGGCCACGCGGTGGGCGCGGATGGAGTCGTCGAGCTGCGCGCGGAGTCCGCCGACGAAATCGTGGTAGTTCGCCGCGATGTCCGGCCGGGTGGGGGCCGGCAGCTGCCACCAAGGGCCGGTTTTCACCCGCCCCGCGGCGTCCACGGTCAGCTGGTGGCCCGGGGGCAGGTTGGCGATGCCGCGGTAGATCGTGCGCGGGGCAGGCACGCTGAACCAGGCGAGGTATTCGCCGGCGGAGGTGGGGTCGATCTCACGCGGGACAACGCCGCTGGCGAGGAGGGCGTTGAGCTCGGAGGCGAGGATGACGCCGGCGTCGGGCAGGCGGGCGTAGTGGAGCGGCTTGATCCCGAGCGGATCGCGGGCGGCGAACAGGGTTTGCTCGCGGGCATCCCAGACGGCGAAGGCGAACATGCCGCGCAGCCGCGGCAGGCAGGCGGCGCCATGCAGGGCATAGGCGGCGAGCAGCACCTCGGTGTCGCAGTTGGTCCGGAAATTCCAGCCGCCCAGCGCAAGCTCGGTCTGAAGCGCGCGGTAGTTGTAGATCGCGCCGTTGAAGACGAGGGTGAAGCGCCCGTCCGGACTGCGCATCGGCTGGTGTCCGTTGGCCGGGTCGATGATGGCCAGGCGGCACATGCCAAGGGTCGCGGGGCCTTCGGAGTGCAGGCCGCGATCGTCCGGACCGCGGTGCTGCTGGCGCTGCACCATGCGGCTTACGGCGTCCTCGCGGACGGCGAGGTCACTCCGCAATGAGACCATTCCGGCTATGCCGCACATAAGGGAAACACACTAGGAACGGCTTCGCCGCGTCGCTTCCAGCTCACGGAGGCGGCAAAGTCGGCATTTAGTCCATCCACACGCAAACAATGGCCGAATATCGGCCGTGCCCATGCAACCGCAGGGTCCTAAGCGTGGCAATGCCGATTTTTGCGCAAAGTCCTAGAGGCAAATGGCTTTGCTGATTTCCTGCGCTTGGTCAGGCGAGGTCAGCAGCGCAACCAGATGCAGGCCGAATTCCACGGCCGTGCCGGCGCCCCGGGAAGTGGTGATCTTGCCATCGGTGACGATGCGCTCACCGGCGAGGATGGCGGGTAGTTCGTTCGCGACGGAAAAATGCGCCGTATACCGCCGATTGGCGAGCAACCCGGCATCATGCAGCACCGTGGGCGCGGCGCAGATGGCCGCTAGCCAGCGGCCGGCGGCATGCTGGGCGCGGACAATCCCGCCTACGCGCGGATCGGCCCGCAGGTGTTTCACACCGGCTCCGCCGGGCAGGAAAACCAGATCGAAGGCCTGGTCCGTCACGGTGGAGAGCGCCACGTCGGCGTGCGCGGTGATGCCGCTGCGGCCGGTGGCGTGCCGGTTGTCATTGAGCGAGGCGACGGTGACCTCGACGCCGGCGCGGCGCAGCAGGTCGACAGGCGCGAAGGCCTCGATCTCCTCGAAACCATCGGCGAGCGGGACGAGCACGGTAGGCATGCTGAAAGGGTAACCACGAATCAGAGTGAATGAACATGAATTTTTGGCCACGGATCACGCGAATGATCACGGATCCGAGCGGTTTTATCCGTGCCATTTGTGCCATCCGTGGCTTCCTTCTGCCTTTCCTGTCTATGAATCTGCACGGCAAACGTCTCGTCATTTTCGGTTGCGGTTATGTCGGCTCAGCACTGGCGCGGGCGGCCGTGGAGGCCGGCGCGTCAGTCGAGGCCCTGACGCGCAACGCAGAGAAGGCCGCGGCGCTGCGGGCGGCGGGGCTGGCCAAGGTGGTGGTGGCGGATCTGTCCACCGAAGCCTGGCACGGGCAGATCGCCGGGGGCGCGGATTTCGTCGTCAATTGTGTCAGTTCCGGCGGACCGGAAGCCTACCGCCAATCCTACGTCGGGGGCATGCAGTCGGTGCTGGCTTGGTCGGCGAAGGGCGCGGTGCCGGTCGGCACCTTGGTCTACACCAGCAGCACGTCCGTCTATCCGCAGGGTGAGGGAATGGTCGTGGACGAAACCGTCCCGGCCGAGGGCGCGACACCCAACGGCGCCATCATCCGGGAATCCGAGGTGCTGCTGCAGCGCGCGGCGGCGTCCACCGTCCGCCGTCACTTCATCCTGCGCCTGGCCGGCATCTACGGCCCGGGCCGGCATCACCTGCTCGACCAGTTGCGGGCGGGCGCCGACCAACTCGGGGGCAGCGGGACGCACCGGCTGAACCTGGCGCATCGCGACGACATCGTCGCGGCAATCCTGGCCTGCCTCGCGGCGCCGGCGACCGTGGGCAGCGATCTGTTCAACGTGGCCGATTCCACCCCGGCGTTGCGCGCCGAGGTCGTGGCCTGGCTGGCGGCGCGGCTGGGCCGCCCGGCGCCCGGTTTCGACGGCTCGGCCACGACCCGGCGGGGCGGAGCGCCGATGCCCGACCGGATCATCAGCAATGCGCGGATCCAGCGGGTCCTCGGCTGGCGGCCGCGGTATCCGGATTACCGCGCCGGCTACGAAAATATCTTGTCGCCATAGCGCCGTGCCGCTCTCAACTCTTTTGCCTCAGTTTCGCTTCAGCGAGAACTGAGGACAAACACCGGGCGGCGAGCACGCCGCAACGGTGCCACCCTCAACCCTCAACTTTTCCCATCCCATGGCCGGCGTAGGCAAACTCCTCAAACAAGCGCAGAAAATGCAGAAGCAGATCGAGACGATGCAGGCATCGCTCGAGACGCAGGTGATCGACGTGTCCAGCGGCGGCGGCGCCGTGCAGATCAAGATCAACGGCGCCGGCAAGTTCCTGGCGTTCAAGCTCGACCCGGAGTTCCTCAAGGAGGACCCGAAGCTCGTCGAGGAGACGCTGTTGCAGGCCACGCAGGAGGCCGCGGCCAAGGCGAAGGAATTGAACGAGTCCGAGATGCAGAAGATCTCGTCGGCATTCCAGATGCCGGGAATGTTTTGATTGATGATTTCGGATTGCGGACTGCGGATTTATCCTGCCGCTGAACCCCGCGGATCGTCCTCCAATCCGCAATCATCAATCGCCAATCGGCAATCGGCAATTCCATGACTCCCGCCCTTGAAGCCCTGCAGAAGGCGCTGAAGCAGCTGCCCGGCATCGGCTACCGCTCGGCCGAGCGCATCGCCCTGCACCTGTTGGTGGAGAAGCCGGGCCGCCTGCCCGAGCTGGTCGCGGCGCTGGAGTCGGCCGCGAAGAATGTCCGGCGCTGTGCCGTGTGCGGCAATCTCGCGGAGGAGGAACATTGTGCGGTGTGCGCCGATGAGCGGCGCCGCACCGGCCAGGTGTGTGTGGTTGAATATGTGCCCGATCTCGCTGCCATCGAGCGTTCCGGCGCCTATCGCGGCCGCTACCACGTGTTGCACGGCAAGCTTTCGCCGATCCGCGGGGTCGCGCCGGAGGATCTCAACCTCGCGGCGCTGCTGGCGCGCATCGAATCGGGCGAGATCACCGAGGTGATCCTTGCGCTCTCCAACGACGTCGAGGGCGAGGCGACCTGCCACTATCTGACGGAACGCCTGCCCAAGGCCGGCGTGAAGGTGACGCGCATCGGCTTCGGCCTGCCCAGCGGAGGCGGCGTGCTTTACGCCGACGCCGTCACGCTGAAGAGCGCGCTCGAGGCGCGGCGGGATTATTCCTGAGGCGGCTTTGGCGCCTCGCTGGCCGGAGCCACCGGCCGGGGCGGACGCGGCGGAGGATTGGGATTCCGGTCGAGGCGCACGGCCCAGGGCACTTCCTTTTCCGTGATGATCTGCGTGGCACTGGCGATCTCGGGCGCCTTCGGGGCGTCGTGCAGTTCCAGCACCACGATCTCGTTTTTGCCGCGTTTCAGGAAATGCGAGGGCAGGAACAGGGCGCGCAACGCGCCGCGGTCCCAATAGCGGCCGAGGTTGTGGCCGTTGACCCAGACGGCGCCAAAGCTCCAGTTGCGCAGGTCGAGGTAGGTGGAAACCGGGTCCTTTACGTCGAAGGTGCCGCGATAGAAGGTCGGGCCGGTGTGCGGCGACTTCGAGGCCTTGAGGCCCTTCATTTCCGCGAGGGGCAGTGTGAAGTTTTCCCAGCCGGTGACCTCGCTGCCGTCGAGCCAGACGCCGCCGATCAGGCCCTTGCGGGCGCGGTCCTGGCTGCGGGAGCTGGTGATGACGCTGATGCGGCCGAGATTGTGGACGAGGATGTCGAGCGTGACCGGGCCGGTCTCGTTGAGCGTGAGCTTGCCGTTGTCCTCGCCGTAGCCGCGGTAGATTTTCCCGACGGTGCGGCCGTTCGCCATCACGACGGCATAGTCCATGACGTTGCGCAGCTCGAGCGTGCCATTGAGGCCGTCCTTGAATTTCTTCCGGTAGAGGACGAAACCGTAGTCCTGGTCGAGCGACTCCATCGTGGCCGGTTTCTCCGTGCGGCTGGTTGGCTTGCGCCCGACGGTCTCGAGCAACGGCCGGCTGGCGGTGAGCTTGATGACCGGCAGCGGGGCGACGACCGGCTCCGGTGGCGGCGCAGGCGGCTGGACCCCGAGGCGCGTGCTCAGCAACGAGCGGAGGGCGCGGTATTTCTCGGTGGTGCGGCCGGCCTCGTCGACCGGGGCGCTGTAATCGTAGCTTGTCTGGAGCGGCAGGTATTCGTTGGACCCTGTGTAGAAGCCGAAGGTCGTGCCGCCATGGAACATGTAGTAGCAAAACGAGATATTCTGATCGAGGAGGTAGGTCGTCCAGCTGACCACCTGATCGAGCGAGGCGTTGCGAGTGGCGATGGGCTGGCCCCAGCCGCTGAACCACGCGGTGTAGAGCTCGGGCACAAAGACGGGCGAGTTGCCGATGGCCGCGACGGTGTTCTGGTAGTCGCGATCGTTGCGCAGGCCGTTGCGGCCGCGCAGCACGCCGGCCGGGTGCGTTGTCGGGGTCGGCGCGGGCATCAGGAACGGATCGCAGGTGAACAGCGGCACCTCGAAGCCGGCCTTCACGAAGATGTCCTTCAGGGCGTGCAGATGTTCGAAGTTACCGCCGGAGACCATGCCGAATTCGTTTTCGATCTGCACCATCAGCAGCGGGCCGCCCTTCGTGACCTGGAGGTCGCCGACCTGCCGGTAGACCTGCTCGACGTAGCGCCGGCTCCATTCCAGCCACTTGGGGTCGGTGCTGCGGATCTTCACGTCGGGATATTTGACCGTCCACCACGGGATGCCGCCGTATTCGACCTCGGCGCAGCAATAAGGGCCGGGCCGCAGAACCACCCACAGGCCGTTTTCCTGGCAAAGCTGGAGCATGCGGCGCACGTCGGTCAGGCCGGTGAAGGTGAACTCGCCCTCGCGCGGCTCGCAGAGGTTCCAGAACAGGTAGAAGCTGAGCGTGTTCAGGCCCATGGCCTTGGCCTGCTTGATGCGGTGCTCCCAGTCCTGCGGCAGCACGCGGCCGAAATGCATCTCGCCCGCGGCGATCAGCATGGGCTGGCCGTCGAGCAGGAACTGCTTTTCGCCATACTCGAACCTGTGCGGCTTGCCGTCGGGCGCTGGGACGGCGGCGCGGAGCGGGCATACGGCCGCGCCCAGAAGCAGCGCCACAAGTATGGAGAGGGGGATTTTCATGAAGGCGAAACAAGGATTCATTTTCCGGGCGGCGCGATATCGTCGGGCTTGGGTGTGACGATGCCCATGGTGGGGCGCAGGTGGCCGGCGAGCGGGTTCGGGTCGAGCGCGCGCAGGCCCTCGACGACGGTCAGGGCGTTGAGCTCTGCGCCGGCCCAGCCGGTGTGGACGCTCTTGTCGGCGAACAACGCCGTGACGGCCTCTTGGCCGAGGACGTCGTATTTCTTCGCGATGAGTTCGTTCAAGTCCACGAGCGACACCTTCTCGGCGGCGGCGACGGCGCGCGTCCAGTCGGCGTGGCTGTCGGTGGCGCGGGCGATCCGGTCGTCTTTCCAGCTGTTGCGCGGCACGAGCGTGCAGAGAATGGGGGTGGCCTCCTTGGCGCGGATCTCCGCGATGTAGCGGCGCAGATACCAGCCGAAGGTGTGGACGGTCTCCTTTTCCTTGGTCGTGGGATTCTCGCGCTCCTCGGTCTCCTCGCCAATGCCCTTGAGGGCGCCGCGGGCGCCATTGTCGTTGTGGCCGAACTGGATCAGGACGTAGTCGCCCTTCTTGACCTGCGGCAGGATGTTCACCCACTGGGCGGCAAAGGTGCGGGCGCCGGTGCCGCCGACCGCGCGGTTCACGACGTTGGTCTTGCCGGGGTAGAAGTATTTCTCAAACGGGTCGCCCCAGCCGAACTGCGCGTCGTAGCCGTTGCCACGGCCATTGCGCACGGTGGAGTCGCCGATCAGCCAGACGGTCGGCAGCTTCGGGTCGGCGGCCTCGGGCAGGTTGAGCCAGGTCGTGAATACCTCGCGGGCCGCGCCCTTCGGCGGCGGTTGGGGGAAGACATAGACGTTGTCGGGCGAGGCGGTCGGCACCATGCGGCCCATGAGCGACAGGCTCTGGATGAGCCATTGTTCGCGCAGGCCCTTGAGGCCGCTGACCGCCAGCTGGGCGTTGAGGCGGGCGCCGTCCTCGCCGGTGTGGACATGATCGCGCGGGAAAAAGGAGTTCACGGTGACGTGCCCGAGCTGCTCGTAGCGATCGGCGATGAGCTTGGTGTGGTCCACGAAGGCGAGCTTCTCGGCTTTCGCGAGTTCCAGGGCCCACTCGCCATAACGCCCCGCGCCGCGTTCCACGCGGCCGTCCTTCCAGAAATCACGGACGGTGAGCGAAAACAAAACCGGCGTGGCCCCCTTGGCGCGGACGTCGGCGATCATTTTCCGCAGATACCAGCCGAAGGTGTGCACCGTCTCGGGCTTCTTCGTGACGACGTTGTCGATCTGCTCGATTTCCTCGCCGAGGCCGTCGATCGAGCCGCGGGCGACACGCGGGCCGTTGCGGTCGGCGCCGTCGTTCATGCCGAACTGGATGATGACAAGGTCGCCGGCCTTGAGCTCGGCGACGAGCTTGTCCCAGTGGCCCTCGGTGATGTAGGTGCGGCTGCTGCGTCCGCCGAGGGAGCGGTTGACGATGCGGACCTTCGTGGCGTCGAAGTAATCGGAAAACATCTTGCCCCAGCCGGTGGCGACGGGATTGCCGTTCTGCGACGTGGAGTCGCCGGCGAGGAAGATCGTGGGCAACGCCGGCGGCGGGGCGGGTTCGGGCGCGGCGGCGGCAGGCGGGGTTTCCTGCGCGAAGGTGGCCAAGACCAGTGAAATAAAAGCGATGATCGATCGGGATTTGCTCATAGGGGAGGAATTGTCCGTTAAAACCCAACACACCCTGTCCTTCGGACACCCCTCTCCAGAGGGGATCTAGGTTGGCGCTGGACTGAATCCCCTCTGGAGAGGGGTGGCGCGCAGCGACGGGGTGTGTCGAGCATGGCGTTAAAGCTTGGTGGGGGCGATGGCTGTTTCATCCAGCTCGAGACGCACGTAGTCGTAGAGGATGCCGTTGTTTATCGGGCCAGCGGGAACGATGATCTTCAGCACGTTGGTGCCCGTCTTGAGCAGCGCGGCGTCAAAGGCCAGCTCGCGTTCATACCAGAGGCCCTGCCGGCCGTGACGCGCGATGGCGCCGTCGCCCATACCGAGCGTGATTGTGCCGGCGGGCTGGTCATTGACCGTGACTTGGAGTTCGCGGGTCGCCGTGCCGCAGAGGGCGAGGCGGAGGATAGCCCGGCCCTTGGCCGCGGCGGCGAAGTCGAAGTTCACGGCGAAGGGCGTGGCGCGGCCGGCCGACCGGATACCGTAGAACGGCTCGACCTTCGCATCGGCGCTTTCGTTGTGCGGCACCTGTTGGAAGAACCAGTCCTTCGCGGGGTCGCTCCGACCGACGATGAAGTTCACGTCGTTGGGGAACAGCTTGGCGTAGTCGAGCGGGATGGTGGGCATCCAGTAGGACTCGCCCTTGAAAAGTTCGCTGCCATTGCGGTTTGGGGTGCCGACCTCCCAGATCTGCTTGCCCCGGCGGACCGGTTGCCAGGTGATTTTGCCGAGGTCGACCTTGCCGGTCGTGACCTTGATATCGGCCTGCAGGAACTCGCCGAGCACACCATCGGCGAATGCGCGCAGGGTGTAGGTGCCGGGGCGGACATCGGGAATCTCAAAGCTGCCGTTGTCCCTGGCGCGGACCCAGAACTGGTAGAATTTCGCGTCCTGCTGCCAGTCGATGGTGCGGACAACTCCGTTCGGGCCGGGCGGCATGGCCGATTTCCAGGCGGCGGCGGTGAGACCGACGCGCACGTTGCTCATCGCCGCCTTGCCCGGCGCCAGCGGATCGGTGAGCACGAGGCGGCCGCGGACGGTCGCGCGCCCGGCGGCGGTCGGGTAATCGACCCCCGCGACCCAGTCGTAGGGCCAAGCCTTCGCCTGTTTCTGCTGCTGGGCCTTGGCGTCGTCGAACATGGCCTGCGGGTTGGCGGCGGAATTCACGTAGAGCATGAAGGGCCCGATGACCTTCGTCCAATGCTCGCCCTCGGCGACGTCGACGGCCGCACCGCCATAGTGGCTGCTGCGCCAGTAATTCAGCACGCAGGGCGCGGCGATGGCGTTGGTGTCGCGGTGGCCCTGGAACTCCACCTTGGTCGGGCCGCCGCTCATGTATTCCATCGAGGGGTTGAGGATGAAGAAGCCGACGTTTTTCGTCGTGCTCGACCAGCCAAACGCGGGGTTGTCCGTCAGCGGCACGGTGTAGACGTATTTGTCACCCTCGCGCAGTTCCTTGGGGTAGTGCTTAAAATGATGCGGCATCTGGGCGACGCTGAGCCAGTCGAAGAACTCGTTCAACTTGGCGCAGAAGCGGGCCTCGCCGATCGCGGTGGTCGGGTAGTCGGGCAGGTGCTCGAACTGGCAGTAGGTGTAGACGCCCGCGTCGCCGCGACCGAGGGCCCAGCGAATCTCGATGTCGGCGGCGAACTGGCCGGTCTTCTGGCCCTCGCCGGTCACGCCCGGGCCGGTGCCCATCTTGCGGCCCTTGGAGCTGCCCTTGACGGAAACCTCGGCGCGCGCCCCGCCGTTGGCCTGCGGGTTGATCGTGATCCGCGCGACCGCGTCGCCCGTGCCGCGCACGCCCATGGCGTCGTGCGACCAGAAACCATATTGATGGTCGGTCATGTTGCGGTTCACGCCGTTGAGGTGCTGGCCCGGCGGATCCTTCTTCAGGTCGGGCTGGCCCTCGGGCGTCAGGAAGGTGGCGAGCATCTCGAGGTCCTTGTAGCGCAGCGACACGAGGTCGCCCGAGGCCTTGGCCACGCGGGCGGTGACGATGCCGTTGTCGAGCGTGTAGGTCTCGGCGTCCTCGGTGAGGGTGACGGGCGCGGGTTTCGCGCGGGCGACAAGCGGGCCGGCGGCGAGGAGCAGGCCGCAGAGCGTGGTGCGGAGGAGGGATTTCATGGCGAGGGCTTGGGGTTCAGATTCTCCGCCATCCAGCGGATGACGGCGTCCTGGGTGGCGTTCGGGAAGCGGCGGTAGTCGTCCGGTTCGAGCAGACCGAGTTTGGGCCCGGCGTTCTGGAGCGAATAAACCTGGCGCGCGTTGTTGACCGCCGCGCGCACGCCGGGGGGATCGGCGAGCCGGTCCATCTGCGGCTGCACCACCAGCACGGCGCGTGGCGCGATGGTCGCGATCAGCGCGTCGTAATCATAGGGGATGCGATTTTCCTGGCCGGCGAAGAAGCCGAGGCGCGGCAGCAAGCCGAGTTTCTCGCTGTAGGCAGCGGTGCCGCCGGGCGTGCGCAGCGGCGTGAAACCGCTGATCGCCACGACGCCGTGCACGCGCGCATCGAGCGCGGCCGCGTGCAGCGCGACGGTGCCGCCGAGGGTGTAACCGAAGAGGCTGATGCGTTTCGGGTCCACGAGGGCGTCCTTTTCGAGGACGTCGATCGCGCCGCGCACATCATCGACCATGCGGCCGAGTTGCGACCAGTGCGGGTGACGGTCGTAAAACGGCGCGGCCTCATGCTGGCGGCTGCCGAAGCCGGTCTGGTCGTAGGCGAGCACGGCGTAGCCGGCCTTCACGAGGGCGAGGATCGGGTGCAGGTCGCGGCGATAGACCCACATGTAGCCGAGCGGGTAGCTGTAACCGTGGAGCCAGATCACGGTGGGGAGCTTCGTGCCTTCTGCGGTGCCTGCCGGATAATAGAGATCGCCGCTCACACCGTAACCGAAGCGGACCTTGCGCGACTCGACCGAGTTTTTCTCGGGCTCAAGCCAGCCGAATTCCTGGATCCCGCCGCGCGAGATGACCCACGCCGGCACGTCGGGGGCGAGCTGGCCCGGATTGCCGGTCGCGCCCTTGGCGACGACGGTCGGCCCGGGCGCCGGAGCGCGGCCCGGAAAGGTGCGGGGCGGCGGCATCGGCATCGAGGGCGGCTGGTCGCCGAGCATCCACTGGATGGACTGACGGGTTGCGACGGCCTGTTTTTCCCAGTCGGCGGACGAAGCCGCCGCGAGTTTGCCGGATTGAACGGGATATTTTTTCGCGTCCACCTGCTCGCCGCTGCGCTTGCGCCAGTCGGCGTGGCTCCAGGGGAAGAGAAAACTGTTCACCCACGGCCGGCTGGAGCGCCCGAACTGGATATCGAGCCAGTCGAGGCAAGCCTCCTGGTCATTCGCGCCGTGGAAGCCCGGCACGCGCAGCAGGTCGAGCCGGACGGGTTGCTGGAGGAACTCATAGACGCGGCTGACGGAATGGCGGACCTGCTCGCTGCCCCAGGCGTTCGAGACCTCGTCGTTTAGGCCGTATTCCATGAGCACGGCGCGCGGGGTGATGAGGGCGACGAGGGAGTTCGCGTCCACCGGCAGGCGGTCCTCGCGGCCGACGAAATAGCGCAGCTGCGGCGCGAACCAAGTCGGGAACATCATCGTGGTGGACTGGATGCCTTCGCCCATGCCGCTTTCTCCGGCGAGCCGCCAGGGCAGGATGCCGCCGACGCCGGTGCTGCCAGCGATGAGGGCGGCGATGCGCTCGTCGAGCGCCGCGGCCATGGTGGCCATCTTGCCGTCGCGGGAGTAGCCGAACAGGCCGATGCGCTTCATGTCCACCGCCGGGAGCGTCTCAAGGTAATCGAGCACCAGCTGCACCGTCCACGCGCGGCGCGGCAGGGCGGCGAAGTCGTGCTCTGGATAGAGGTCCTTCAGCGCGGTGGCGTCATCCATGAAGTCGTTGCCCGCGAAGCCGACGGAGGCGTAGCCGCGGCGGATGAGCGCCGGGGCCCAGCCGGCGAGGTTCGGACAGATCAGCGCGGGGAACGGCCCGGGGCCGTCGGGCAGGGTGACCTGCACGCGCAGGGTGCCCCGCGATTGCGGGCCGAACTCGAGGCGGACGTTGCGCGTGACGTAGCCCGCGCCGCCGGTCTCGTCGAGGACGACGACCCGGTCGATCTTCGGTTTGGCCGGGAAGGAGCCGGTGACGTATTGTTCGAAGAGTTTGCGGATCTCGGCGCGGCGGGCGGTCCAATCCTTCGTGTTCCGCACCGGGCGGCCGTCGAGGAAGCGCAGCGGGTCGGGCAGGGCGTTGACGGAAGGCAGCGCGTCGAAGTCCGGCGGCAGGGTGCCGGTGGTCTTTTGCCATTCGTTCCAGGCCGGGACTTCCGGCAAGTTCTGGCGCATCCAGTCGACGTGGGCGCGGCGTTGGTCGGTGGTCAGCGCGGCGAGCGGGCTCGCCAAGGCAAGCAGCAGCCAGACGGGGAGAAGGGCCTTGGACATGGGGTGTGCCGGGGCGGAAACGGTGGGGGCGAGGGCCGTCGGATTGAGCAAGCCCAGCAGTTGTGGCGCAGACGGCAACCGGCGCAAAGGGTTACAGTAAGAGTCGGAACCGGTGATTCATGGCTTGCCCGGGGGGCGTGGCCCGCTTTTAGTCCGGCTTCGGTTCCTTGCGGGCGTAGTATATCGGTATTATGCGTGCTTCCCAAGCATGAGAGGCGGGTTCGATTCCCGCCGCCCGCACCAATTTTCGCCGGGAAGGCCGGCCTAAGCCAGCAGCCGGCGGATCTCGCCCAGGATCCGCTGCAACGGCTGGGTTTTTTCGAGGTAAACCAGGTTGCGCTTCTGCACGGTCGCCTGGGCGACGTGAGGATCGAGCAGGACGCCGGTCAACAGGATGGCGGGCACGTCGGGGAGCATCACGCGCAGGCGGTCGATGGTCTGCAGGCCGTCGCTCTCGTCCAGCTGCAGGTCGCAGATCACGAGGTCCGGCTTTGCCTGCTGAATGGCCTGGAAGGCCTCGGTCGGGCTCGCAACCGACACCACCTCGTAGCCCTCGCACTGGAGGTAGGCACCAAGGACCTCGCGGATGTCGGCTTCGTCGTCGATGTGAAGAATGCGTTTCATCGGTCGGGTGGCTTGGCTCAAGAGTGGGTGGGGCCGGGCAGCGGTTCGAGCTGGGCGATGGCGATGCCGCCGACGACCTTGTCGCGGTCGCGCAGCGGGAAGAGGTTGAGCCGGGCCGGGCGCCCCGCAATCACAACCTGCACGTCGGGCAGGTCGCGGCCTTCCGCCAGGGCCCGGGTCAGGGCGGAGAGCGCCGGATCGGGCGTGCCGGGCAGGCTGACGACCCTCGCCAGCGGCTGGCTCAGCAGGTCGGTCTCCTCCCGGCCGGTCGCGCGGAGCACGGCCGGGTTGAGGCGCGTGATGGTGAGCGTCCGGGTGAGCACGAAGACGAGGTCATTGACGGATTTGACGATGGCCTGGTTGTAGCGGAGCTGGTGGTCCTGCGATTGGGCCGCCCATTTGCGCTCCAGGTTCTCGGCGCTGAGGCGGCGGTTGGCCTCCGTCAGGTCCGCGGTGCGGATCCGGACCTTCTCCTCCAGCCGGGCGTTGGCCTCCTCCAGCGCCAGGGCGGCCCGGCGACGGGTGCGGAGATCGTCGCGGATGAGCCAGCCGACGGCGCAGAAGAGGACGAGGTTGCCGGCCACGCCGGTGCCGACGACCCAGCGAGTGGTCTGCGCCTGGCGGTAGGCGACCTGCTCGCGCTCGCGCAGCAGGGCAAACTGGTCGTCGCGCAGCTTTTCCAACCGGCGCTTGATCGTGCTGATGGCGGCGGAACCGGCGTCGTCCGCGAGCAGCTGGCGGAGCCGCTCAGGCTGGTTTTCGCGGCGCGCCTGCCAGACGGCCTCGGCCAGCGTAACCCGCTGTCGCGCGAGGACTGCCACCTCGCTGACCGCCGCCTGCACCGCCGGGGTGTGGCGGGTGAGGGCCTCGGCGATCTGCAGGTGTTCGTCCATCGCGCCAAAGGCCTCGCGCGCCGCCGTGAGGTCCCGGTCGTCTCCGCTCAGGGCGAACATGCGCGTGTCCGTGTCGCCGGCGCGGGCCGTGGCGAGGATATCCTCGAAGGCGGAGATGGTGGCGTAGGTCTGGTTGACCCAGTCGCGGCTGGCGCCCGCGCGGTTGATGTTGACCACCGCGACGACGGCGACGGTGACGACCACGGCGAAGATGGCGCCGAAAAAGCCGAGGATGCGGCTGAGTGTGATGTCTTTCATCGGGTCCGGGTCAGTTGTGCCCTTCATACCGGCCCCGGTCGGGGTCCCGGTCCGGTGGATCCGTCTTCACGACGACGAAGGCGAGTTTCTTCCGCATGGTCTCGTAACTGTAGGTGAATTCCGCGGCGGTGGTCCAATCGAGCTCGAACGACGCGGCGATCTTCTTCGCGATCTGGCGGATGGTCTGGCCGCTTCGTTCCAGGTTCACGAAGTAGCGGCGGTTGTTGTAGTCGAGGTAGGCCTTGTTCTCCGTGACGTAGCACACCGCATGGCCGACGTTGTCGCCCGCGAACTTCACCTGGATGCAGCGCGTTTGGTAGCCGCGTTTCGCCAGCACGAGGTCGGCGAGGACGGTGTAGTCGTCGCAATCGCCCCGGCGTTCCCCCAGGAATTGCTCCGGCGGCCGGATGACCGGGCTGCCCTCGAAGCGGAAGTTCGCGAACAGGTCGGCGAATTCCTTCGGGTTCAGCCCGGGCTCGCGCTCGAGTTCCTGCAGGGTGAAACGGGTCGTGGGACTGAGCTTGGCCGCAAGCACCCCGGGAAGAGCAAACGCCCCGGCCAGGACGGCCAGGTGTCGGAGTCTTGCTGGAAGCTTTGCTGCGGCGCGCACGGAGGGGGGAAGGACAACAAATTCTTGGGCACATCCGGGGGAAACTCAACCCTGCTTTGACCTCGCCCCGGTGCGACGGGTGATTGCCGGGAACCAGCGGTCAGGGATCCAGTCAGAACGGGCTGGCGAATTTGCCGGAAAACCTGTCAACTACCGCCGAACTCAATCCCCAACCCTACCATGAAATCCCCTAAATCCATCCTCGCTCTCGTTGTTCTCGCGCTTCTGTCCACCGGCCTGGCCTTTGCCGGCGATGACAAGAAGGAATCCAAGGCCGCCGGCTGCTGCGCCAAGGCCGAGGCCAAGGGCGAAAAATGCACGCATGAGTGCTGTGCTGCCGCCGCCAAGGACGGCAACAACTGCGAAAAGTGCAAGGGCAGCGGCAAGATCGAGAAGAAGGAAGCTGCCCACGAGCATAAGAAGTAAGCTCGCCTGCCCGTTTGACCGAGCCGCGCACCCGTGAGGGGCGCGGCTTTTTGTTTGCTGGAGGCGGCTTAACGCAGATCCGCCGTGGCTTTCTGCCCTGTCTGCAGGCCGCGCCAGCGGTCGCTGACGCGCTGGAAGATGTCGTCAGGGGCCAGGCCGTAGCTGGCGCGGAGGATCTCCACGCTGCTGCCGTGCTCGACGAACTTGTCGGGCCAGCCGATGCGCTCGACGGCCGTCGGGCAATGCGCCTCCTGCAAGGCCTCGATCACCGCGCTGCCGAAACCGCCGGCGAGGACGTGGTCCTCGAGGGTGACGATGAGCGGCACCACGGCGGCCTGGCTGAGGAGCAGGGTGCGGTCGAGCGGCTTGACGAAGCGCGCGTTGACGACGCCGACGGAGACATGTTCCTCGCGCTCGAGGCGGGCGGCGAGCTTGAGGGCCTCGGGCACCATGTTGCCGAGGGCCCAGAGGATGATCTGCGTGCCGACCTTGAGGACCTCGGCCTGGCCGATCGGCATGAGGGCGGGTTCGGGCTTGATCGGCGCGCCGGTGCCGGCGCCACGCGGGTAGCGGATGAACCCCGGGCCGGGCAGGTGCAGCGAGGTGTGCAGCATGTCCACGAGCTCGTCCTCGTCCTTGGGCTGCATGACCGTGGCGTTGGGCACGCAGCGGAGGTAGGAGAGGTCGAACAGGCCGTGGTGCGTCGGGCCGTCGTTGGGCGAGAGGCCGGCGCGGTCCATGCAGAAGGTCACGGGCAGGTTCTGCAGCGCGACGTCGTGGATCACCTGGTCGTAGGCGCGCTGGAGGAAGGTCGAATAAATCGCGCAGACCGGGCGGAAGCCCTTGGTCGCGAGGCCGGCGGCGAAGAGCACGGCGTGTTCCTCGGCGATGCCGACGTCGAAGAACTGGCCGGGGACCTCCTTCGCGAGCTGCGAGAGGCCGGTGCCGGCGGGCATGGCGCCGGTGATGCCGAGGACCTTCGGGTTGGCCCGGGCGTGGCGCGCAAGGGCAGCGCCGAAGACGTCCTGGTAGTTCGGCGGCGTGCCGGGGATGGGCTTGGCGCTCTCGCCGGTCTCGGGGTCGAAGGGGCTGGCGCCGTGGAATTTCTCGGGCGAGTTGACGGCGGCGTCGAGGCCCTTGCCCTTCTTGGTCAGCACGTGGATGAGCACCGGCACGTCGCAGTGGCGGGCAAACTCCAGGTTTTTTTGCAGGGCGTCGAGGTTGTGGCCGTCGACGGGGCCGAGGTAGCGCAGGCCGAACTTCTCGAACAGGGAGGACTCGACGAAGAAGTCCTTCGTCTCGCGCTTCCACTTGTGGTAGACCTTGTTCATCTCCACGCCGGTCGGGAAGCTCTTGAAGAAGGCCTCCACGTCGTGGTGCAGCTTGTTGTAGGTCGGGCTGGTGCTGAGGCGGTTCAGGTAGCCGGAGATGGCGCCGACGTTCTTGGCGATGGACCACTCGTTGTCGTTGAGGATGACGATGAGGCGCTTGGTGGAGCTGACGACGTTGTTCATCGCCTCGAGGGTGATGCCGCAGGTGAAGGCGGCGTCGCCGCACACGGCGACCACGTGCTCGTTGGAGCCGCGGAGGTCGCGCGCCGTGGCCATGCCCAGCGCGGCGGAGAGGGCGGTGCCGGCGTGGCCGGCGCCGAAGGCGTCATGCGGGCTCTCGGCGCGGTAGAGGAAGCCCGAGGCGCCGCCGGTCTTGCGCAGCTTGGCGAAGAACTCGCCCTGGCGGCCGGTGAGGAGCTTGTGCACGTAGCCCTGGTGGGCGACGTCGAACACGAACTGGTCGTCCGGCGAGTTGAACACGCGGTGCAGCGCGATGGTCAGCTCGACGACGCCGAGGTTGGGGCCGATGTGGCCGCCGTTGCGGGCGGTGACCTCGATCAGCTCGTCGCGGATTTCCTGGGCCAGCTGCGGCAGCTGGGCGGGCGCGAGGGCCTTGACGTCGGCGGGGCCGGCGATGCGGGAGAGCAGGGTGGGGACGGACGGTGAAGAACTCATCGGGGACGACGCAAACCGCGCTTATTCGCTGCGGCTGGATTCAAACGGCTCAAAGGCGGCGCTGCCGTCCTTGCCCTTCTTCAGCTTCTCGATCTTGAGCTCGGCCTCCTTGAGGCGGCCTTCGCAGACCTTGAGCAACTTGCTGCCCTCCTCGTATTTGGCCAGCAGCTCGGCCAGCGGAACCTCGCCCGATTCCATCGAGTCGACGATGGTCTCGAGCTTGGCGAGCGCTGCTTCGAAACTGAGTTTGGCGGTCTTGTCTGAATCCACGCCGCCAATGTGGGCCGAGGGACGACGATTTCAACCAATCTTTGGCTGGAAGAATGCACGGAGTTTATCACGGAAACGCGGAAGAGCGGAAACACGGAAAGAAACTGTGGGTTAAAGGGTTCCGTGTTTCCGTCCTTCCGTGTTTTCGCGATTTCTCCATCTCATCTTCGTGCTGGCACGCTGCCGTAAAGTTGTCTCTGTTCAGCGGTCATGGATTGGCTGCTCCCCACGGTCGTCGCGCTCATTTTACTGCGTCTTGCCGCCCAACTGGCGCTCGAGGCCCTCAACCGCACCGAGGTGCGGCGTCATGCCGATGCCCGGCCGGAGGCCCTCGCCGGGGTCATGGACGACGCCACCTACGCCAAGTCCGTGGACTACACGCTCGCCAAGAGCCGGTTCAGTTCGTTCGAGACGATGTGGGAGGTCACCGTGCTCGGCGCGGTTTTGTTCAGCGGCCTGCTGCCGTGGCTGTGGGCGAAATTCAACGGCCTGGCGCCCGGCGCGGCGTGGAGCGGGGCGCTGTTCCTAGTCGGCACGATGATTTTGCTCGGGCTGCCCAACCTGCCGTTCGCGTGGTGGTCGCAGTTCCGGCTCGAGGCGCGGTTCGGCTTCAACAAGAGCACGCTCGGGCTGTGGATTACGGACCAGATCAAGTCCACACTGCTCGGCCTGGCCATCGGGTTTCCGCTCGCGTGGGGCCTGCTCGCGCTCGTCGGCTGGGTGGGGACGGGGTGGTGGGTGTGGGGCTTCGTGCTGCTGTTCGGCTTCCAGCTGCTGATGATCGTCCTTTATCCGAAGCTCATCCTGCCGCTCTTCAACAAGCTCACGCCGCTGCCCGAGGGCGAGGCCCGCGCGCGGCTCCTGGCGCTGTCCGAGCGCACCGGTTTCCGCGCGCAGACCATCGAGGTGATGGACGGCTCGAAGCGGTCGGGTCACTCCAACGCCTTCTTTACCGGCTTCGGCCGCTTCCGGCGCATCGTGCTTTTCGACACGCTCATGGCGCAGCTCGCGCAGGACGAGCTCGAGGCCGTGCTCGCGCACGAGATCGGCCACTACAAGCGCGGGCACATCCCGAAGCGCCTCGTGACGGTCGGCCTGATGCAGCTCGCGGCCTTCGGCGCCATCGCCTGGCTGAGCAACGCTCCGTGGTTCAACGCCGCCTTCGGCCTGCCCGCCGGCGCCACGGCGGCGACGTTCCTGCTTTTCGGCCTGCTCGGCGGGCTGGTGACGTTCTGGTTTTCGCCGATCGGCAACCGCGTGTCGCGCCAGCACGAGTATGAGGCCGACGCCTTCGCCAAGGACGCGATGAACGGCGCCGCGCCGCTGGTCGGCGCGCTGCGGAAGCTGTCGCAGAAAAACCTCTCGAACCTCACGCCACATCCGCTCTACAGCGCGATGTATTACTCGCACCCGACGCTCGTGGAGCGCGAACGCGCGCTGCAGGGCTGAGCAATTGATTTTTGGCCACGAAAAACACAAAGATGATTTCAACTGCTGATCAGAATGTTCCGCGCGCCTATAGGCGCCTTGTAGGTTTCGCATGCCGTCGGTTTTTTGTGTTTTTCGTGGCCATAAACTGCTGCTGCCTTGGTTTGGTTGTTGGGGCCTCGGCGGCGATCACGGTGGCGGCTTACAATGTCGAGAACTACACGCTCGCCGACCGGATGGTGGAGGGCGTCTATCGCCAGGCCTACCCGAAGCCCGAGGCCGAGAAGGCTGCGCTGCGGCAGGTTATCTCCGGTATCAATCCCGACATCCTTGCCGTCGCGGAGATGGGCGGGCCGCCGTATCTCGCCGACTTCCAGCGCGAGCTGAAGCAGGCCGGGCAGGATTTTCCGCACACGGTCGTGCTCGAGGCGGCGGATGCGGACCGGCATGTGGCGGTGTTGTCGAAGCTGCCTTTCAAGGAGGTGAAGCGGCACACGAACGTCGGTTTCACCTATTTCGGCCAGCCTGACGTCGTGAAGCGTGGCGTGCTGGAGGTGATCTTCGCGACGAACGAGGGGGATTTCTCGGTGTTTGTCATCCACCTGAAGAGCAAGCGCACGGAACGGAAGGACGATCCCGAGGGCGGAATCCAGCGGGCACAGGAGGCCGAGGCGGTGCGGGACCTGGTGCTGACGCGTTATCCCGACCCGGCGAAGGGGAAGTTCATCATTTGCGGCGACTGGAACGACACCCGCAGCACGCGGCCGGTGCGCGCCCTGCAGAAGCGCGGCGACACGGTCATCGGCGAACTGGTCCAGGCCACCGATTCGCGCGGCGAACTCTGGACGCATTTTTTCCGGCGCGAGGACACTTACAGCCGGATCGACTACCTGCTGGTTTCACCCGCGCTGAAGCCCTTCGTCGCCGGCAACAAGGCCACGATCTGGGACGGCCCCGGCACCCGCGAAGCCAGCGACCACCGGGCGGTCTATGTGCAGCTCAAACTAGATGCCGCGAAGTGAGGTGTTTCGTTTGGGTGGATGGCTGACTTTGTGTCCGCCGTCTGACACATTTGCTTACTTCTCTCGCATGCCAATGCGGTTAAGGGCGAGGTTTCGCACCTCTTCATCTGAGTCCGTCACCATGCCGGCGATGGCGGCGAGATCCTCGTCTGTCAGATCGGGCAGCGTGATACAGGCGTGCAGCGCTTCGCGGCGGATGAAGGCATGCTCATCTCCCAGCAATGCGAAGACCGCCGCGCGGGCGTCCGGGTCGTGGGGACCGACGCCGGCCAAGGCTTTCACTGCCGACTGACGCAGGAATAACTGCTCACGTCGCAGTAAGGTCAGCAGCAAGGGAATCGCTCCCGCGCCCCGTGGACCGAGCCGTTTGAGCGCGACTCCGGCCCAGTAAACGACCTTGTCATCCGCCGATTCCAAGGCGGCGATGAACGCGAATTCGTCAACCTCGCTGTCCGGGCTCAACCGGATGATTGCATCAGTTGCCTCTCTTGAAAGAATGTCATCCCCAGAAGCAATATCGGCCATGAGCTGATAGGCGTCGTGCGATGGCATTGCGTCTGACCTTTGAGCTTAGCCCTGCCCGCTGGGCGCGGCGGACTTGCGGAGTAGTGCGACGTAGAAACCGTCGGTGTTCAAAGTGCCCGGGAGGAGGGACGTGCCAAGGCCGTCGAAGGTGCCGCCGTGGTTTTGTGGGGGTGGCTCGGCTTTGAAATTGGGGTGGGCCTTCAGGAAGGCGGCGGCGACGTCCTGGTTCTCGTGGTGGCTGAGCGAGCAGGTGGCGTAAATGAGCAGACCGCCGGGTTTCACCCGGGGGGCGTTGAGCGTGAGGATTTCCAGCTGGGTCTTGGCGAAGGCGGCGATCGTCTCGGGCTTCACATACCACTTGAGGTGGGGCTGGCGGCGCCAGGTGCCGGAACCGGAGCAGGGGGCGTCGACGAGGATGCCGTCGTATTGCTCGGCGGGTTGCCGGACGATCGTGATGTTGTCGAGGCGGGCGCGTTTGGCGCGGTCGGCGAGCTCCTCGAGAATTTCCACGCGGATGTCAGTGGCGTCGACGTGGCCGGCGTCGCCGAGCAGGCGGGCGAGTTGGAGGGTCTTGCCGCCGGCGCCGGCGCAGGCGTCGAGCCAGCGGCCGGTCAGCGGCAGCGGCGCATGGGCGAGGACGAGCTGCGAGCCGAGGTCCTGGATCTCCACGAAACCGCGGCGGTAGGCGTCGGACGCGGCGACCTCGGCATTGGGCGGCAGGCAGAGGGCGTCGGGGAAACCGGCGGGCGACTCAAAGGTCCAGTTCTGCGCCTTGAACTCGTCGAGCACGAGGTTGCGATCGTTGGCCTGGATGCGGACCCAGACGTTGGCGCGGCTGTTGAGGGCGTCGAGGTGGGGGGAGGTGAAGGCGGCGGGGCAATGCTCCTGGAACCACGCCGGAAGCAGGTCTTCCGGCGTGGATTTGAAATTTGAAATCTGAGATTTGAGATACGCTGCCTTCCCGGCGAGCGTGGGAGGCACCGGGGGCCAGTCGGCGGTGTGGGCGGCGCGGTAGAGCGAGGTGGGTTTTAATTCCGGGGCCAGCCAGGCGGTGATCTTGGCGGCGGTGGCGGGGTCGGTGTCCAACAACGGGTCGATCCACGGCAGGTAGCGAAGCCAAGTGTAGACGAGTTCGCGGTAGAGCTTGCGGTCGCGGGAGCCAATGGCGCGGTGGCGGGCCATGAGTTCCTTGATGCGGCGGGGCAGGGAGCTGTCGCGGCGGACATGCGGCCGCAGCTGGGCGACAAAATCCAGGAACAGGCGCTGCTGGTTGGCGGCGATGTTGGGATTCATGGAGACAATTAACGCAACGACGCAAAGACGCGAAGACTTGGTCCCTGCGACTTGGCGTCTTTGCGTTAAAATTTGAGTAGTTCGACCTCGATATTGAGGGCGAAGGCGCTTTCGCGACGGGGGCCGTTGAACCACGACACCTCATACTTCACGGCCCAGGTCTGGCCGAGGCGCTGCCAGACGCCGTAGCTCTGCTCGTTGAAGCGGTGGTTGCGGGCGTCGTAACGCCAGAGGGCGGTGACGTCGTAGACCTCGTTGAGGCGCTGGCGCCACTCGAGGTAATATTCCTGGTAGTCGTTGCGCAGGTAGTGGGTGGCGAGGCGGGCGGACCACCATTCCTGATCGTGGATCTCGAGCGCGGTGTTGACCTCCTGCTGCCGGGGCGCGTGCGGGTCCACGCGATGGAAGACCTCCCAGCGCAGCCACGGGGCGGGCGTGAGGGTGAACTCGGTGTAGATGTCCGAGAGCGGACGCTGGCCGGGGTGGTCGAGGCGGTAGTCGGCGGCAAAGTTGAGCGAGGCGAGGTTGCGGGAGCCGTAGGCGGGGTCGCGGGTCTGGAGGGTGTTGTTGAGCGCGAGGCGCACGGTATTGAGCGGGCCGAGGTCGTCGATGAAGCGCGAGTCGCCGATCGAGAGCGGCTGGAGGTAGGTCGAGAAGGCGCGGCGGTCGATGGCCGGGATGTAGGCGCGGCCGCGCTCGGTCTCGGGGGCGTAGCGGTAGGAGAGCGTCGGCTCGACGAGATGGCGGAGACCGTCGATCTCCCAGACCTTGTTCTTGTAATCAAAGGTGCCGCTGGCGAGGAGGCGGGCGTCGAAGCCGATCTCGCCGAGGGTGCGGGTGTAGTCGTTTTTGCCGCCGAGGGCGTCGGTGTAGTGGGTGACGCGGCCGCCGGCGACGGGCGTAAAGGTGAACCACGGCGTCGGGGCGATGGGGCGCGAGAGGCCGTAGTAGGCGTCGAGGCGCTTGGTGCGGACCTCCGGGTCGAGACCGTAGGCGTCGGCCTGGAGGACGGCGGCGCTGGCGCTGGCGCGCTCGGAGAAGCCGCCGGGCAGGGCGAGCGGCATCAGGTCGAAGCGGAGCTCGGGCAGGCGTTCCTGGACGCGATGATATTGGTTGGGGTGGAAGCGGCCGAAGGCGCTGAGGGACCAGTTGTCGGCCGTGTAGGCGGCCTCGAGGAAGGAATCGGGTTGCTGCACGCGGTCGAATTCCTTGTGGCGGAAGTCGCGGAGGACCTCGGAGTCGCTCCAGTAGTTGAACTCGCCGTCGAGGGTGAAGTGCTCGCCCGCGCGCTGGCGGTGCTGCCAGGAGAAGTAGGAGCGGTCGCGCGGGACGGGGCGGCCGAGGAAGTCGTTGTCGCGGTCGCCGCCGTCATGGATCCAGCCCGAGCGGAAGAAGCCGCGGACCGCGCCGGTGTCGGAGCGGCGGTCGTAGCTGCCGGAGGGTCCGACCATGACGCCGCGGGAAGAGTAGAGGCCGACATCGGCGCCGATCTGGACGCCCTCGGCGACCGGCACGTGAAGGCCGAGCTCGGCGAGGACGCCGAGGTTGCCGCGGTAACCGAGGTGGGCGCTGATGAAGGAGACGAAGTCGGTGTTCAGCGCGTGCTCAAAGTGCGGGAAGGAGAGGAAGTGTCCGCCCAGCAGGCCGACGCCGAGACCCTCGGCGCGGATGATGCGGCCGCGGGCGTAGGTGAGCTTGGTCGCCTTGATGGAAGGCGTGTAGGCGGCGTCCTCGCGGAAAAAGACCGTGGCGTTGGTGAAGACGAGGACGTCGAGCGTGCCGGTGACGGATTCGCCGGAGACATAGACGGGGAACTCGCCGATGCGGAGGTTGCGGACGTCGATCTCGCGGGTGGAGAGGTTGTAGGTGCCTTCGTCGGCCACGAGGCGGCGGCGGCCGGAGGTGAGGACAAAATGACCGCGGGCCGACGCGATGCCGGTGGCGGTGTTGTAGCGGATCTCGTCGGCGGTCAGGACGGTGTCGGCATTGACCAGGCGGGCGTTGCCCGTGAGCACGGTTTCCTTGGTCGTGTCATCATAGACCGTGCGGTCGCCGGTGACCTGGAGCTGGGCCGGGGCGGCCGGCTGGGCGTGGGCGAGCCCGGCGAGCAGGCACAGGGTGCCGAGCAAGGCGGGGAGGCGGCGGGCGAAAGGCATGGTGCTTGAAGTGGCGGGCAGGGCGGGCGAGGGCAATGAGATTTCAGGGAGCAAACCCGAAGCAAGGCTGCCGCGAAGGGCGTGAAGGGGCAAGGCCCTGGCCCACGGGTTGCGCGCATGGGACACGGATCCGGTTCGATGGTTCGGGGGCAGGCTCCTCCAATCGGGGGAGGCGGCTGCTTTCGGCTAGACGCCGGGAAGCAGGGCGGCAGTGTGGAGGCACGTGATCATACCCGCCAACGAGCTGAACGCGTTTCTCGGCAATCACCAGGCCAACCCGCATGGCTGGCTCGGGATGCATCCGCTGACGCATGAGGGGAAGGAGGGCGTCGTGGTGCGGGCGTTCGTCCGCGCGGCCCTGAACTGCGCCGTGGTGGACCTCGACACGGCCGGCACGCCGTCGCACCCGATGACGATGATCGCGCCCGAGGGGTTCTTCGAGCTGTTCCTGCCCGGCAAGAAGGTCTTCCGCTACCAGCTGCGCTACGCGACCTCGTGGGGCGACATCCACCAGGTGCACAACGCCTACTCGTTCCTGCCGTCGCTGTCGGAGCAGGACCTCTACCTGTTCAACGAGGGCAACGAGCACCGCATCTACGAGAAGCTCGGCGCGCACGAGCGGCTGATGGGCGATGTGCCCGGCGTGGCGTTCGCGGTGTGGGCGCCGGCGGCCTCGCGCGTGTCGCTGGTCGGCAATTTCAACGGCTGGGACGCCCGCTACCACCCGATGCGGCCGCTCGGCGGCTCGGGGGTGTGGGAACTGTTCGTGCCCGGCGTGGGGCAGGGCGAGCTCTACAAGTTCGCCATCTGGGACCAGGCCGGCCACATGCGGCTGAAGACCGACCCCTACGGCACGTATTTCGAGGCGCCGCCCAACAACGCCGCCATCGTCTGCGACACGACGAAATACCGGTGGAACGACGCGGCATGGCTCGCGAAGCGCGCGGCGCAGGCCGGTCAGGCCGACCGGCCGATGTCGATCTACGAGCTGCACCTCGGCTCGTGGAAGCGGAACATGGCGGAGGCGAACCGCCCCTACAACTACCGCGAGCTCGCACCGCTGCTGGCGGACTACGTGAGCGAGATGGGCTTCACGCACGTCGAGGTGCTGCCGGTGTCCGAGTTTCCCTTCACGGGCTCGTGGGGCTACCAGGTGACGGGGTTCTTCGCGCCGACGCACCGCTGGGGCACGCCGGAGGATTTCCAGTTCTTCGTCGACCACCTGCACCAGCGCGGCATCGGCATCATCGTGGACTGGGTGCCGGCGCATTTCCCCCGCGACAGCTTCGCGCTGGCGCAGTTCGACGGCTCTCACCTCTACGAGCACGCCGACCCGCGGCTCGGGGCCCACATGGACTGGGGCACGCTGATCTTCAACTACGGCCGGCACGAGGTGCGGTGCTTCCTGATCGCCAGCGCGCTCTCCTGGCTCGAGCGCTACCACATCGACGGCCTGCGCGTGGACGCGGTCGCCTCGATGCTCTACCTCGACTACTCCCGCAAGGCCGGCGAGTGGATCCCCAACCGCTACGGCGGCCGCGAGAACCTCGAGGCCATCGCCTTCCTGCGGCAGGTGAACGACCTCGTGCACCATTATTACCCCGGCGCGGTGACGATCGCGGAGGAATCCACGGCGTTCTCGATGGTGAGCCGGCCGACGAAGGACGGCGGCCTCGGCTTCGACTACAAGTGGAACATGGGCATGATGCACGACACGCTCGCCTATTTCCAAAAGGACCCGATCCACCGCAAGTGGTCGCACGACAAGCTGACCTTCGGGATGATCTACCAGTATTCGGAGAACTTCGTCTCGGTGTATTCGCACGACGAGGTCGTGCACCTGAAGGCCTCGATGCTCGGCAAGATGGCCGCCGGCAGCATCGCGGAGAAGGCCGCCAACCTCCGCGCGCTCTACGGCTACATCTGGACCTACCCCGGCAAGAAGCTGCTCTTCATGGGCAGCGAGTTCGGCCAGCGTGCGGAGTGGAACCACGACGCGAGCCTCGACTGGCACCTGCTGCAGGAGCCGGAGCACGAGGGCCTGCGCGCCCTGGTGCGCGACCTGAACAAACTCTACACCGGCGACCCGGTGCTGAGTTCGAACGATTTTCGTTCCAGCGGTTTCCGGTGGGTGAACTGCAATGATGGCGACCACAGCGTCATCAGTTTTCTCCGCCTGGACGAGGCGGGGAAGTCGGCCTACCTGATCATGGGCAACTTCACGCCGATGACGCGCACGCGCTACACGGTCGGCGTGCCCTATCAGGGTTACTGGAAAGAAGTGCTGAACACGAACTCGACGTATTATGGCGGCACGGGCTTCGGCAACCACGGCGGCAAGCAGTCGGCGACCCAGCCGGCCGACGGTTACGAGAACTCGCTGAACCTGACGCTGCCCGGCCTGTCCACGCTGGTGTTCAAGTGGGTGGCGAAGGCTTGAACGTTATGTAGGTGGCCCGCTCGCGGTCCACGTTGCGCACGAGCGCGCAACCTACAGAAAACTGGCGCAACCCGCGGGACTGATGGTCCCGCCTCCAGGCAACCTACTTCGCCGCCTTCTTGTTCAGCAGGTAGGTCGGCATCGGGGACGAGTTCTTGATCTCGATGACGCCGACGGGGGTGAAGTCGTATTTGCCCTCGAGCAGCTTCCGGGTCGCCTCGGAGACCTGGATCTTGCCGGGCTGGCCGTGGGATTCCATGCGGCTGGCGATGTTCACGGTGTCGCCCCAGAGGTCGTAGGAGAACTTCTTGGTGCCGATGATGCCGGCGACGACGGGACCGCTGTTCATGCCGACGCGGATGGCCCAGTCGAGCGAGTGGCGGCGGTTGAACACGCGCACGGCCTCGATGAACTCGAAGGCGGCCTCGGCGCAGGCCTCCGCGTGGTCGGTGCGCATGACGGGCACGCCGCTGGCGAGCATGTAGGCGTCGCCGATGGTCTTCACCTTCTCCAGCTCGCGCGTCTCGGCGATGCGGTCGAAGCCCGAGAAGAGCTCGTTGAGGAGCTGGACGGTGCGGTGCGGCGACTGGCGGGCGGCGATGCGGGTGAAGCCGACGATGTCGGCAAAGAGGACGGTCGAGTCGATGAAGCTGTCGACAATGGTGCGCTGGCCGGCCTTGAGGCGCTCGGCGATGGCCTTGGGCAGGACGTTGAGCAGGAGGCGCTCGGACTTGGAGCGCTCGATCTGCAGCTGGGCGAGAAAGGCCTGTTCCTGGTCGCGGAGGCGCTTCTTTTCCAGCGACGCCGTGATGCGGGCGCGGAGGATGGTCGGGTTGAAGGGCTTCGGGACGTAGTCCTCGGCGCCGGCCTCGATGCAGCGCACGGTGCTGGCGACGTCATCCAGCGCGGTGAGCATGATGACCGGCACATGGCGGAGGCGCGGGTCGGCCTTCATGAACTCGAGGGTCTGGAAGCCATCGAGGTCGGGCATCAGGATGTCGAGCAGGACGAGGTCGAAGTTGCCATCCTTGAGCTTCGAGAGCGCCTCGCGGCCGTTCGAGGCGTCGGTGACCTCGTAGCCGAGCTTCTCCAGACGGCGGGAGAGCATGTCCCGGTTCATCGGGTCGTCGTCCACGGCCAGCAGCTTGGCGCTGGGCATGGGCTGGGCGGAGAGACCGAAGTCGTCGCTGCCGCTGGCGACGGCCGCGAGCGGGCCGGAGTCGGCGCCGGGCTCGGCGGGATTGGTCGTGGAAGACCGCCCGACGATAAGCTCCTCGGAATAGGCGTCGCTCTCGAAGAGCCGCTCGAGGTTCTTGGCGGCGGTGAGGATCTTCTCGAGGTCCTTGACGAGCTCGTGGTGGCCGCTGGCGCGGGACTTGTCGAGGCAGAGGCCGGCCTGGGTGACGACGGCGGCCAGCGGGGCGCGCATGGCCTGGCGCATGGCGGGAAAGTCGATCTTGCCGGTGTCGATCTTCCAGGGGGCGAGGGCGTCGTTGATCACGGCCAGCAGCTGGCCGCCGGAGGAGTGGATGCGCTTGAGGTCGGGGACGATGGCCGTGGCGTTGTTCTCCTCGGCGGATTCCATCAGCATCTCGCTGTAGCCGATGATCTGGTTGAGCGGCGTGCGCAGCGCGTGGCGGAGCTTGGACAGCGTCTCGAGGTCGCCCGACTTGAGCGCCTTGAGGAAGGGGGTGAGGGAGCCCGGGGGTGATGCCGGCTCGGAGGAACTGGAAGCGGGGACGCTCATGCCTTCGGCGGGAATTTCTTCAGCAGCTCCTCGATCTTGGTGAGCAGACGCGGCAGTTCCACGGGCTTGGTGTCAAAGTCGTCGCAACCCGCCTCCAGGGCCTTCTGGCGGTCGCTTTCCATGGCGTGCGCCGTCAGCGCGATGATGGGGATGCCCTTCGTGGCCGCGTCGGCCTTGACCTGCTTGGTGGCGTCCCAGCCGTCGAGGACGGGCAGGCTCATGTCCATCAGGATGAGGTCCGGCAGCTCGCTCTTGGCCAAGGCGACGCCCTGGCCGCCGTCCACGGCGATCACGAGCGTGTAGCCCCGCTTCTCGAGCCGGCGGGAAAGCATGTCACGGTTCATCTCGTTGTCTTCAACCAGGAGGATCTTGGGCATGGCAGGGAGGGATTAGATGACGGGAATTCAGGTTTCAGCAAGCGCGCAGGCCTGCACGGCCGGGCGGATGTGCTCGGCGAGCTGTTCGCGGGTGAACTGGCCCTTGCGCAGGATGCCGAGGGTGCGGGCGGTGAGGACGTCGCGCATCTCCTGGGTGATGTCCATGGAGGTGACGATGACGACGGGAATCTTCGCCCAGACCGGGTTCTTGCCGAGGACCTCGAGGAGCTCGAGGCCGTTCATGCCCGGCATCTTGAGGTCGAGCACGATCATGGCCGGGAGGCTCTTCTTGAGGATGCGGAGGGCGGCGTTGCCGTTGATGGCGGCGCGGAACTGCCAGCCCTCGCGCTCGAGCATCCGGGTGATGAGGGTGCGGGAGTCGGCGTCGTCCTCGACAAGCAGGACGTAGCACTTGGGCAGCGGGCTGAGCTGGGTGGCGATCTCGGCGGTGAGGCGGCTGGCGTCCACCGGCTTGAGCAGGACGCTGGCGGCGCCAAGGGACATGGCCATCTCGACGTCGCCCACGGCGCTGAGGACGATGACGGGGACGTCGGCGAGCTTGGGATTGTCCTGGAGCTTGGAGAGCACGGTCCAGCCGTCGATGCCGGGCATCATGACGTCGAGCAGGACGAGGTCCGGCACGAAGCGACTGGCGTGGTCGAGGCCCTGCTGGCCGGAGGCGGCCTCGACGACGTCGTAGCCGCTCATGCTGAGCAGCTCGGCGATGACGGTGCGGATCTCCTTGTCGTCGTCGATGACGAGGATCTTGGGGCGGTTGGCGCTCGGGAAGGGCGAGCGGGTGAGCTTGTTGGTCGTGTTGTTGACGACCTTGGGCTGCTTGGTGAGGACCTTCGCCGGCATGCGGATGGTGAAGGTGGAGCCGACGCCCGGCGTGCTGGTGACGGTGATGTCACCCTGCATCATCTGGGCGAACTGCTTGGAGATGGCGAGGCCGAGGCCGGTGCCGCCATACTTGCTGGTGGTGGAGGCGTCGGCCTGGCTGAAGGCCTGGAAGAGGCGGCCGAGCTGCTCGGCGGTCATGCCGATGCCGGTGTCGATGACGGAGAGCTCCATGTAGTCGGCGTCCTCCTCGATGTGGCGGACGGCCTTGAGGGTGACGGTGCCCTTCTCGGTGAACTTGCTGGCGTTGCTGAGGAGGTTGAGGAGCATCTGCCGCAGCTTGGTGGCGTCGGCGTGCATGGCGCCGATGTCGGCCGGGCAGTCGATGGCGAGGGTGTTGCCCTTCTTGGAGACGAGCGGCGAGGCGGTGGCGATGACCTCGTTTATAAGCTTGGTGAGGTCGAAGGTCTCGACGAAGAGCTCCATCTTGCCGGCCTCGATCTTGGAGATGTCGAGCACGTCGTTGATGAGGCCGAGGAGGTGGCGGGCGGCGTTGAGGACCTTGTCGAGATCCTCGGCGCGGCGGGTGTCGCCGTCGTCCTCCGCGTCCTCCTTCATGATCTCGGAGTAGCCGATGATGGCGTTGAGCGGGGTGCGGAGCTCGTGGCTCATCTTGGCGAGGAAGCTGGACTTGGCCTTGCTGGCCTCCTCGGCGTCCTTCACGGCCTTGGCCAGGAGGCGGGTGCGGTCGTCGACGCGGGCCTCGAGCGTGCGGTTGGCCTCCTCGAGCTGGTCGTGCGCCTGGATGATCTTCTCGTGGGCGTCCTCGGCGGCGACGCGGGCGCGCTCCAGCTCGGAGGTGTTGGACTGGATGGTGTCCAGCATGGCGTTGAACGAGTCGATCAGCTCGCCGATCTCGCCGCTGGCGGTGGTCTGCACGCGCTCGTTGTAGTCGCGCTCGCGCTGCACCGTGCCGGAAACGCGGGCGAGCTCGGTGATGGGTTCGGTGATGCGCCCCTGGAAGCGCCAGGCCATCGCCACGGCCAGCAGGGTCGCGGCGATGAAGACAATGGCGGAGCCGCGGAGGAGATTGGAGAGGCGGTCGCGATCGGCGGCGCTCAACTCGGCCTTGAGGTAGAGGGTGCCGAGCGGCCGGGCGCCCGAGCTGATGGGGGTCCAGAGCACGCCGCGCTGGCTGACATCAAGGAGGCGGGTGACCCGGGGCAGGGGCGGGATGACCTCGCTGAGGCCGGCCCGGACGTAGCGGGCGAGGACCTTGCCGTCGGCGGAATAAACCGCGGCGGCGGCGATCTGTCCGTCCACCCCAAGCTGGTTCAGCTGCAAGTCGGCGGCGTTGGGGTTTTGCTCCAGTCGCGGCACGAGATTCTCCAGCATCAGCATCTGGGTGTTTTCCAGACGGGACTGAAGCTCGTTGTTGAACTGGCGCGTGTCGTATAGGTAGAACCCGACAAACGCCAGTGACAGCGTCACGCCGCAGGTCAGCAGGATGAACAGGATCAGTTGCCAGCGAAACGAGAGGCTTTTCACAAGTGGGATTGCAACAAACCCCAAGCCAAAGGATTACGGTATAAAGTCAACGGGATAGCTCCGCGGCCGGCCGGGTGGCGGTCACAACACCCGGACTAGGTCCGTGTAGGTGAGGGTCAGGTTTTCCTCCACGCCGACAAAGAATATGCGGCCGAGGAAATGCGAGGAGTTCACCGCGGGCAGGCTGGGTCGCCCGGCGGAGGGCGGGGTGAAGGTCATTTGCACGAGCAATTCGCGCATCTTCACGCCGAGCACGGGGGAATAGGGCTCCTTCAGCTGGAGCACGAATTTCTCGATGTGCGGCGAGTGCTTGGTCACGGTCAGACGCAGGGTGAGGTGCCCGAGCATCTTGTCGGCGCCGGTCGCCTCCGCGCGGAAACCGGCGGCAAACTCCCCGCGCTCGGCGTCCTCGCTGACGAGCGTGATGCTCGCCGGGTCGATGTCGCCTTTTTGGAAGGTGCCCTGCGGGGTGGCCGAGCCGCCCCCGGTGGCGCGGGCGCGGGCGAACTGGGCGCCCTCCTTGGCCGTGGGAGGGCGGCCGTTGAGCTCAAGCAGGGTCCACTGCTCGGCGGGCGGCCGCGTCGGATCGAAACGGGCGGTGCTCCGCGCGTCCTCGTTGCGCACGGTGGTCAGGGTGTAGGCCCAGCCCGCCGGGACCTCGGGGTTGAATTTCCCGAGCGCCTCGCGCACGTAATCCGGCACGACGGCCGCGGCGGAGGCGACGACAAACAAGGCGCCCAAGGCCAGCCGGACGCCCCTACGGCGAGGGCGGCGGCACACGGGAGATGAACCAGTCAAACTTGGCATGGAGCGTCAGGGTGCCGGCGCGGTCCCTGAGATCAACCAGGATCACCGCGCTGCAACGACCGCGCTCCGCCAGGTCCGCCACCAGCCGCGCGCGGGTGGTCTCGTCGGGCGCGCCGTGGGCGAGGAGATCCCCGGTGGCGGGCTGGCGGTATTTCACTTCCACCCCGCGCACGACGGCGAACACCGGCCCGACCGCCGCGCCGAACTCCCGCTGGAGGCATTCGGCACTGGCCGCCTCGGCGAGGGCGAACTGGGCCGCGGCATGCATGGTGCCGAGGTGATTGCGCAGCTGCGGCGTGAAGGGCATCTCCAGCAGATGAGCCGCGCCCACCGGCGCGACGACCATGCCGAGCAGCCGGTTGAGCGCGAGGTCGGTGGCTTTCACGGCGTGATGTTCGCGGGCTCCCGCGGCCGATGGCAACGGTGTTCTAATAAAGAGCACGCCTGCGCGTCGAAGGAGTGGAGGCACTCATGAACATCCACAAATACCTGCTCCCTGCTTCGATTGCCGCGACGATGCACGTCGCGTTGCTCTGGCTCATGCCGGAGGGCGCCAGAATGGTCTCCCGGCCGGTTGATCTCCTGCCGGGATGCACGCTCCCAGTGGTCACCAATGATCCGCCGCCTTTGCCGCCGGAAGAACAGGATCCCGATGTCGATCCGGTCAAGACGCTGACGGGCGGACCCGCGCTGCCCGATCTCGACGAACCGGCTCCGCCCATCACCAAGACCGAGTTTTCTATTCCTATTCAAGAGCGGCCTAAAGGGCCGGAAACAGCCTTCGATCGCATCCCCGGGATCGTTGGCCCGGGCGGACCTGACACCGGCGGCATCGGCCGGATCGGTCCGGGCATTTTCGACATCGGGAAACTCGATCGCGTTCCCCGCGCCAAGGTGCAGATCCCGCCCGACTATCCCCACGCGATGAAACAAACCGGCACCGGCGGCTCGGTGGTGGTCGAGTTCGACGTGGACACGGCGGGACAGGTGGTGCGGGCGGAAGCGATCAACTACACCGATCGTGAATTCGTCGAGGCGGCTGTGCGCGCGGTCCGGAAATGGCGGTTTGAGCCCGGCCGGCGCAACGGCAAGGCCGTGCCCTTCCGCATGACGGTGCCGATCGAGTTCGGCATCGAGAACAACTGAGGCTTTGGTGGGTTCAACTGGCGCGCGCGTGGAGCAGGTGGTTCACGCGCGCGACCAGCTCGGTGGGACTGAAAGGCTTGGTGATGTAGTCCAGCGCGCCGAGTTCCAGGCCGAGGTTGCGCGAGTCGGTCGAGGCCCAGGCGGACACGATGATGATTGGAATCGTGGCGGTCGCGGGATCGCGGCGCAGGATCTCGCAGACCCCGAAGCCGTCGAGGTCCGGCAGCATGAGGTCGAGCAGAATGATGTCCGGCCGCGCGGTGCGCACGGCGTGAATGGCCTCCCAGCCGTTGGCGGCGGTGGTGACCTCGTGCCCGGCCCGCACCAAGTGATAGTGCATCAGGTCGGTCAGCTCGGGTTCATCATCAACGGCGAGGATCTTGGCAACGGGGGGCATGCCGGCAGCCTGCCAGCCCCGCGTGACGGTCCGGTGAGCGGCAGGTGACGATTGGGCAACGACCGGCGGCTTACCAGCGGTGGTAGGCGGGATGGCCGGGCGTCACGGCCACAAAGGTGCCCCGGCAGGTGGCGCGCGGCTTGCCGCCCGCCGTGAGCGTGCCCTCGATGGTGGCGCGATCGGCCGCTGAGGCGACGACCCGGGCGACCAGTTCAACAGGGCCGTTGGTCGGGGTGGGGCGAAGGAGCTTGATGGCGTAGTCCGCCGTGACGGTGCAGGGCGGCTTCTCCAAACGGCCCTGTTGCATGAGGTGCCAGGCGGCCGTCCAGTTGCAGTGGCAGTCGAGGAGCGAGCCGATGATGCCGCCGTTCAACATGCCGGGAAAGGCCTCGTGGTGGGGCTCGGGCTGCCAGGAGGCAACCACCTCGTCACCCCGGACAAAACTCCGGATGCGCAGCCCCTTGGCGTTGGCCGGACCGCAGCCAAAACAGCTGCTGGCGGGCGAGTATTGCTCCTGCAGGCAGGGTTCGTTCATGGCCGGAAGTGAGGGGAAAATACGGTTCCGGGGGAAACCTAAACTTCGTAAGATTTTTAACTCGCGCCCGTTGTGTCCGGTGCCATGGTATCGCCGCATAATACCACTACACCAATGGCGCGCAAGATAGCCTTCCTCAACTACAAGGGCGGTGTCGGCAAGACCTCGCTGATCGTAAATACAGCTGCCAGTCTCGCACGCCGCGGCATGCGTGTTCTGTTGATGGATTTTGACACGCAGTCCAACGCCAGCATCTGGCTCATGAAGCTGGAGCGTTGGAACAAGATCAACGCCACCGGCACCGGCTCGGTCTACTCGATCTTCGATCCCGGCACGGCCCGCCTCAAGGACTGCATCATCAAGGACGTGGTCGAGGGCAAGGACGGCGAGAAACTGCTGCCCGGTCTCGACCTCGTGCCGACGACCTTCAACCTGGTGGACCTCGAGGGTGAATACAAACCCGACCCGAAGCGTCCGTCCTACGTGATCTTCCAGGAGCAGCTGGCCGAGATCGAGGGCAACTACGACTTCATCCTCTTCGACTGTCCGCCGAACGTCCTGCGCGCCTCGCAGAACGGCGTGTATTGCGCCGGCGAGATCTACGTGCCCTCCAATCCGGACGCGCTGAGCCTCATCGGCTTCACGCTGCTCGTGGAGAAGATGCTGCGTTTCCAGCAGGCCTCGGCCAGCTTCCGCACCACGGCCATGGGCCCCGCCGCGCAGATCTACGGCATCGTTTTCAACTCGATCAAGGCGAACACCGACATCGAGGTGCCGAAGATGCGCATGCAGCTTCGGTTGAACCAATTCAAGACCCAGAAGCGCGGCTGCGCCCCGGCGGCGAAGATCTGCACCACGCAGATCCGCGATGCCATGATCGTCCGCCGCGCCGTCACCCTCGGCCTCCCGGTGTTCCTTGTCGGCACCGAGGGCAACGAGGAGGACAGCGTTGCCAACGACTACATGAAGCTCGCCACCGAGATCATCGAGAACGCCCCGCCGGCCTGATTTTAACAACAACCCCACACCCGTCACCATGGCCAAGTTCACCAGCTCCGAATGGGATGATATCCGCAAGAAGTTCCGCCACTCCATCATGGCGGACACCTCGCTGATCAGCCTCGCGCAGAACCTCGACACCAAGGAATGGCCGCACAAGGCCGAGGACGAGAAGCCGTCCAAATACATCGAGTTCGCCTACGAGGAGCTCCTGATGCTGCCCGAGATCGCGGGCAGCGCCGACAAGGCGGACCACCTCATCGGGATCCTGAAGGAGACGCTCGCCTTCGACGATCCGTTTGGCGACATGGTGGCCGAGGTCGAGAAGACCGCGGCCAAGGACAACCCCATCCTCAAGACGCTGGCCCGCCTCAACATTCCCGCGGGCTACCCGATGGCGCTGGCCAATTTCAGCGAGGGCACGCGCGTCGTGTGCGCCTCCGAGGGTGTCAAGACGATCGGCGAATTCGCCAACCTCGGCCAGCAGATGGCCACCCGGGTGGTGCTCGGCGGCGATTTCCGCAACGCCCTGAACGCGCTGACACACGGCGATGAGGAAGGCATCGGCCAGTTCCTGCCTTTCCGCAAGGGTTCCACCGGCCTGCACCTGCCCGAGGCCATCGGCCTGATCTCCGCCGGCCTGCCGCGGCCCGAGCAGCTCGGCCTCGCCAAGGCCTACGGCGCCAAGCTCAGCCCGGCCGACGCCGCCGCGGCGAAGTCCCTGACGAAAGACCAGATCGAGAAGCTCGAGTCCGGCCTGCGGGTGACCCTCAACGCCGCCTTGGATTGGTTCAAGGACCAGCAGCCCGCCCTCGTGAAACATCTCGAGGACGGCGGCACCTACGAACGCTATTTTGTCGTGATCAACGATCCCGCCCGCGAGGCCATCGCCGTGAAACTGACCTCGGCGGTCCTCAAGGTCTCGGCCAAGGCTGCCGCCACCCCGGCGGCCGGCGAGCCGAAGAAGGGCGGACTCTTTGGCCGGCTTTTCGGCAGAGGCTGATCGGGCCTCATTTCTTTCGTGGATCCGCAGACGCCATCACCTGCCGGGGCGCCCACGCCTCCGGCGCCTCCTTCCTTCCCGCCGCCGCCGAAGTCGGCGATGCCCGGCCCGGCCTTTCCGCCGCCCGGTGACATCAAGTTTCCCCCCAAGCCCGGCGGTATCAAGCCGCTCGTGCTGCCGCGCCGACCCAGTCCGCTCCAGCGCGCCCAGGAGGCCAGCCAGGCCACGGCCGAGGCGCGCAAGTCAATCAACACGATCATGTCGCAGTCGCGGCCGCCCTGGGGCGGCACGCCGACGCTGAGCGGTTCGCAGGTCGAGTCACTGGAAAAGGCCCTGCGCGCCCTGGAGGCCAAGGCGGCCGAGCGCGAGATGGCCCTCGCCGAGGCGGAGAACAAGCTGGCCGAGCGCGACCGGGCGCTGGCCGAGACCGAGGCATTGTTGCAGGCCCGCGAGAAGGTCATCGACGCCATGCGCAAGGAGAAGCCGGCGCAGGGCGGTGGCTCGGGCAGCGCCGAGGAACTCGCCGCCCTGACCAAGCTCAAGGAGGAACTCGACCGCCAGGAGGCCTCCATCAAGGAACAGCGCGCCGCCCAGCAGGAGCGCGAGGACTTCCTCAACGCCAGCGAAGCCGCTCTCTTTGAGAAGATGCAGGCCCAGCAGGAGAAGGAGACCGAGCTCGAGCAGAAGGCGGAGGATCTCAAGAAGGGCATGATCAAGGCCGGGATGATCCAGGCGGATGGCAAGGCCCCGATGGAAAAGGCCTGAGGATGGAACCCCGGCCAATTTGGCCTTTCCAAGAGCGCAGCCCGACCCTATGCCCTTTCCCTTCATGACCCTACGTTCGCTCCTCACCCTCGTCGCCCTCACTCTCGTCGCCGCGCCGGCCGTGCTTACGGCGCAGACCAGCAGCAGTGAGGAGGAGCGTCTCGAAAAGCTCATGGCCGACTCCGCCCAGTGGTATGTTCCGAGGACCACGGTTTCCGTCGGCTTTCGCATGCTGAATTCCGGCGGCAAGGTGGCCTTCGGTAACCTTGGCACGGTGGCGTTTGAGTCAGAAGTTGCGCCCATCTCCGCGGGTTCCGTCGACCGCGTCTACGACAACGGCGCCGTGCGCGCCGACGTGCCCCGCATCGATGAAAAGGATGCTGACGGCAACGTGATCACCACCCCGGGCAGCCGTTACCCCATTCTCAGCACGATCAAGGTGAACGTCACGGACTCGTCCGGAAACCCCGTCCTCAACCCCGACGGCACAAATGTCACCGAGGATGTCCTGTTGCAGACGGGTGATTTCCTCTCCTATACCCCGGGCCTGACCCGCAACTGGGGCTACGGCTCCGACAAGCAGCTGACCGGGGACGGCCGCATCGCCTTCAGCAGCTACAGCGCCACCAGCGAGGGGGCCAGCGCCATGAAGGAATCCGGCGCCTCGGCGGGCGTCGAGTTCCAGTATGTCCGCCATTTTTCCAAGCCAGCCAACCGCCTGCAGTGGGGTGTTCTCGCCGGCATCACGCTCAACGGCATCAACAGCAAGACGGCCGGCACCGTCACCTCGACGCTCAACACCCGGACCGATTATTACTCGCTGGGCGGCGCGACCGTGCCGGCGGCACCGTATTTTGCGCCGTCATTCGACGACTACCTCAGCAGCTCCGGCGAGGTGCTGCGCACGGACGGGCTCGAGACCACGGTCCCGATCGTCGCCGCTCCGCTTTCGCACGAGGAGAGTTCCACGCCCCACGGCGTCGAGGTGGACGGCAACTGGCAGGTCAAGGGCGCCTACTTCATGGTGCGCCTCGGGCCGACCATCCGCACGCAGCTGAGCACCCGGCTCGGCGTGAGCGCCAGCCTGGGCGTGGCGGGCGCCTACACCGGCACCACCTACAGCGTGACCGAGACCTTCCGGGTGCCCGATCTCGAGGGCATCACCATCGGTTCCGTGATCGGCACCGAGCAGACGTCAGAGACCAAATTTCTCAGCGGCTATTATGCCGACCTGAACCTGGAGTGGGTCGCCACCGAGCGCACCGGCCTGTTTGGCGGTTTTACCGCCCAGAAGTTCGACGGTTTCGACCAGTCGGTCGGCAGCCGCACGGCGCGCATCGACCTGGGCAGCTCGGTCGGCGTGCGCGGCGGCGTCAGCATCAAGTTCTGAGCGGATCCAGCCCGGCCAGCACGGTCTCGATGCCGTGCAGCTGCGAGGGCGGAAAGAAGGAGTTGATCCGGGTCACCACCTGTTGAACCAGCCCGTCGGGGCAGGAGGCGCCGCCGGTGATCAGCACGCGCTTTGGCGCATCGTCCCGCGGCCAGAGCGGGTGGATCTCCGTGTGGCCGCCCTTCCCGTGGCCGCCGGTGGGGAAGACATAGTGCTCGATCTCGTCCCGGGAGCGGATGTTGGCCTCCGACTGGATGAAAAAGGCGCGGTTGCCGAGCTTCTGCTCGCACAGCCGGTAGAGCTGGTAGGTGTTGGAGCTGTTCTTGCCCCCGAGGATGAAGGCGGCGTCCAGCGGTTCGGCAAGCGCGCGCTGAAGCGCGTCCTGGTTGACCTGGGTGGCGTAGCACAGGGTGTCCTTCTTGCCGGCGCCGCCGACGTGCGCGGGCCCGGCGGCCTCTCCGTATTTGGTCACGAAGACCGACTTGAAGTAGTCGATGATCGCGGCGGTCTCGTTCATGAGCAGGGTGGTCTGGTTGACGACGGCGATGCGGTCGAGGTGCCGGGCCGGGTCCAGGCCCGGGGTGTGCAGGCCGGCGAACCGGGCCAGCAGCGCGGCGCGTTTTTCCTCGGTCGGCGCCGCAATGTAGTCGCCCAGCACGCGGGCCTCCTCGAGGTTCCGGATGATGATCGAGGGTGCGTGGCGCCGGGTGTTGGAGAAGGTGGCCTTGGTCTCCTCGTGCTCGCTCTTGCCATGGATGACGACGGTATAGCCTTCGCGGCCGAAGGTGCGGGCCGCCTTCCAGACCTTTTCCACCAGCATGCAGGTGGCGTCGAACTGGGCGACGCGGATGCCCTTGCGGATGAGCTTTTTCTTGTCCTCGTCGGTGGCGCCGAAGGCGGGGATGATCACGATGTCCCGGCTGGTGAGGGTGTCCCAGAGCAGGGGCTCCGCGCCGCCCGCCGTCGCGACCCGTCCGCGGGCGTCGAAGGGCTGGCCCTTGTCGGTCTGCAGGAAGCGGAGTCCGCGGCGGTGCAGGTCCTCATTGACGAACGGATTGTGAATCAGCTCGCTGAGCATGAAGACGCGGCGACCGGGGTTCTCGGCGAGGGTCTCGTAGGCGCGCTCGATGGCGTTCTTCACGCCGAGACAGAAGCCGAAATGGCTCGGGATGACGTATTGCACGGCCCCGAAGTTCAGAGTCGCCGGCTGGGAGGCGGAGCGCTCGTTGGTGCGGGCGAGGGCTTTGATGGCCTCACATAGCTTGCTCTGGTAAAGCGCGCGCGCAGCGGGATCCTGCTGATAGATGCCCCGATTCCGGTCCTTCTCCACGCGGAATTTGTAGATGTAGTCGTTCTCGCCGAGGTGGAGATACGGAATCTCGATGAGGAAAGGCTCGATGTGGCGCAGGATTTCCGCGAGTTCCGGCGAAAGGGAGGTGGGATCGCTTTCAAGTTCAGCGAGGGATCGAAACTCGATG
>DASWWD010000011.1:0-152359 GCA_036401015.1 Lacunisphaera sp. | reverse complement strand
ATCGTTTCTGATTTTGCAAACACACCCTAGCTACCCATGGCCGCACCGGTTTCATTGCGGCGGACCGGCCGGGTTTTCGGTCTGGGTGGCGGGTTCGACGGAGTAGGCGGCGCAGGCTATCTTCCAGCCGGTGTCGGTCTTGAGGAGGGTGAAGCAGTCTGTCCCGTTGTGGGACAACTTTCCGTCCCGGTGAAAATCGTAACGCGTCCAGACCATCGCGATGCGTCCGTTGATATGCACGGTGGGTGACCACATGCGCTCCAGCCAGACTTCCTTCGCCTCCGCGAGCTGGGCAATGTCGGCTTCGATTGAACGCTGTCGCGTGACAAAGCCGCTGTCGGCGAGCCGCCCCGCGGTAATCTGCGCGCCCGGCTGGCACGTGGCCCGCAAGGCCTCACCGTCCTTGGCATGCAGGGCATCGAAGAACCGCTGCACGACCGACAGAACGGCGGCCTTCTCCTGGGCCGGATCCGTTGCGGGCGTGTCCGCGAGGGCAGCCAGGGGGAGCAGGAGAGACGCCAGGACGGGCAGCAGTTTTTTCATGAGGCAAGTCAACCGCGGAGCCAGATGATTGGCAACACCGGCTCCAGCGGTGTCGTCGTATGCCTGCACTCTGCTGCATCGGCTCCATCAGGCTACAAATTGTAGTATTACTATGCCGGATCCCTGCACCGATAACGCAGAAATAAATAGACTATTATCAGAGGCATATGTGAGATAGGAAGGTTAATGAAATACTCGGGAGAAGAAGTTAATCGCGCAGGAGAAAAACTGCTGAACGAGGATTTCTTCGAGCATCAGAATGAATTTGCAGCTGTTTTGACCGTGGTGTCTTTCTGGCGCTCTGAGCATGAAATTCCTCTGACCAATGCCTATGAACTGGTTCAGAAAATTGCTCTGCAGATTGATAGAAAGGCAATATTCGCACGAAGACTAAAACGCATCGTTTCAATAGCGCGAAAACTCCGCCGCTTCAGAAGCATGGATTTAAAGAACATGCAGGATATTGGTGGTTGTCGGGCGATCGTGACCAATCAGAAAAAACTTACGCAGATACTTCGTGAGCTTAAGCGACAACCAGAATTCAGGTGGAAAGATGTTAAATTTAAAATCAAAGACTACATCGAATGCCCTAAAGAAGATGGCTATAGGAGTGTCCATGTAATTGGAGATTTTGCCGAAAAAGGATCACCTATCCGGCGCATAGAGGTTCAATTAAGAACCTACATTCAGCATTACTGGGCCACGGCGCTTGAAATCGTCGACCTGTTTACAGATCAAGCGCTCAAGTCTAATCAAGGAGACAAAGAATGGCGGACTTTCTTTAGGCTCCTAAGTGAACATTTTGCGCTGATGGATGATATTCATCTATTCGAAAACATGTCGCTTCCGGCACGGCGCATTGCTTACCAGCAACGTTTAAAAAAGCATCCCAAGCTAAAGTCCTCTGCTGAGGAACTGCGAAAATGCAGCAAACGGCTTCGTGTTCTTGAGAAGTTCGAAGCATTCGCCGGATCACTGCGTGTGGTGGATAGTAAATTGACCCAAGCTAAAGTAGAAACTGGTTTTGTGCTGCTTAAGATAAATTTAGAAATAAAGCGCGTTGAAAGCATGATCTTCGCGAAAACTGCCACCAAGGAGGCGGAAGCGGAGTATATTCGATTGGAGGCTGAAACCGCAAAGCTGGAGGGTATCGTAGTTGCGCTAGTGTCGTCGACCGCAGTGGGTGGTATTAAAGAAGCGTATCCTAATTACTTCGCTGATTCCTCAAGATTTGCTCAGCATCTGCATATAACATTAGGAGAATGATACGGGCGCATTGGCATGAAGAGTCATGCCTTGAATCCTCACTATTCCATTCCTAATTCGCCCGAGAAAAATCCCGCCTGCGTGAGCGCGGCGGGATTGGGGAGTTGGACTGGGGGCCGTCGTCAGATGGCGGCCAGGATGGCGTTGAGCGTCGGGCAGGGGCGGAGCGCGGCGCCGGCTTTGGCGTCGTCGGGCTGGTAGTAGCCGCCGATGTCGGCGGGCTTGCCTTGCACGGCGAGGAGTTCGGTGACGATCTGCTTCTCGTTGGCGGTCAGTTTCTCGGCGACGGGCTTGAAGAGGGCTTGGAGCTTCGGGTCCGCGGTCTGCGCGGCCAGGGCTTGGGCCCAATACAGCGCCAGGTAGAAGTGGCTGCCGCGGTTGTCGATCGTGCCGAGCTTGCGGCCGGGGGACTTGTCGTTCTCCAGGAACTTGCCGTTGGCCTGGTCGAGCGTGTCGGCGAGGACCTTGGCCTGCGCGTGCTTCTGCGTGATGGCGAGGTGCTCGAAGCTGGCCGCGAGGGCGAAGAACTCGCCGAGGCTGTCCCAGCGGAGGTAGTTCTCCTGCACGAACTGCTCGACGTGCTTCGGGGCGGAGCCGCCGGCGCCGGTCTCGAACAGGCCGCCACCGTTCATCAGCGGGACGATCGAGAGCATCTTGGCGCTGGTGCCGACCTCGAGGATCGGGAAGAGGTCGGTGAGGTAGTCGCGGAGGACGTTGCCGGTGACGCTGATGGTGTCCAGGCCCTTGACGATGCGCTCGAGGCTGAACTGGCAGGCCGCGGCGGGCGGGAGGATGCGGATGTCCAGGCCCTTGGTGTCGTGCTGCGCGAGGCAGGCTTTCACCTTGGCGAGGATCTGGGCGTCATGGGCGCGCTTTTCGTCGAGCCAGAACACGGCGGGGGTGTTGCTGAGGCGGGCGCGGTTGACGGCGAGCTTCACCCAGTCCTGCACCGGGGCGTCCTTCGTCTGGCACGCGCGCCAGATGTCGCCGGCCTCCACATCATGGGAAAGCAGCACGGCACCGGCGGCGTCGACGACGCGTATCTTCCCCTTGGCGGGGGCCTCGAAGGTCTTGTTATGCGAGCCGTATTCCTCGGCGGCCTGGGCCATGAGGCCGACGTTGGGCACGGAGCCCATGGTCTTCGGGTCGAGGGCGCCCTGTTTCTTGCAGAAGTCGATCGTGGTGGCGTAGACGCCGGCGTAGCAGCTGTCGGGAATGACGCAGAGTGCGTCCTGCAGCTTGCCCGCGGTGTCATACATCTTGCCGCCGGCACGGATCATGGCGGGCATGGAGGCGTCGATGATGACGTCGCTCGGGACGTGGAGATTGGTGATGCCCTGGTCGGAGTTGACCATGGCGATCTGCGGGCCGGCGGCGTAGGCGGCGGCGATGTCGGCCTCGATCGCGGCCTTCTCGGCGGCGGGCAGGGTGGCGATCTTTTCGACGAGGTCGCCGAAACCGTTCTTCAGGTCGACGCCGAGCTTAGCGAAGGTCGCGCCGTGCTTCGCGTAGACGTCCTTGAAGAACACGCGGACGGCCAGGCCGAAGATGATGGGGTCGGAGACCTTCATCATGGTGGCCTTCAGGTGCAGGGAGAAGAGCACGCCCTCGGCCTTGGCGCGGGCGATCTGGTCGCCGATAAAGGCCTCGAAGGCCCACTTGCTGAAATAGGTGCCGTCGATGATCTCGCCGGCCTTGAGGTTGAGCTTGGGCAGGAGGTCCTTGGTGGTGCCGTCGGCGCCGACGAACTCGATCTTCACCGTGGTGGCGGCCGGGACGGTGACGGACTGCTCGTTGGAGAAGAAGTCGTGGCGGCCCATGGTGGCGACACTGGTCTTGGAGTCGGGAGCCCACTTGCCCATGGAGTGCGGGTGGGCGCGGGCGTAGTCCTTGACGGCCTTTGGGGCGCGGCGGTCGGAGTTGCCCTCGCGGAGGACGGGGTTGACGGCAGAACCCTTGACCTTGTCGTAGCGGGCGCGGGTGTCCTTCTCGGCGTCGGTCTTGGGGCTGTCCGGGAAGTCGGGGACGGCATAACCGTGGGCCTGGAGCTCGGCGATGGCCTCCTTGAGCTGCGGGACGGAGGCGGAGATGTTGGGCAGCTTGATGATGTTGGCCTCGGGCTTGAGGGTCAGGGCACCGAGCTCGGCGAGATGGTCGGCGACCTTCTGGTGGGCCGGGAGCTTGTCGGCGAAGGCGGCGAGGATGCGGGCGGCGACGGAGATGTCGCGCGTCTCGATGTTGATCCCCGCATGCTTGGTGAAAGCCTGCACGATCGGCAGGAGGGAATAGGTGGCGAGCGCCGGGGCCTCGTCGGTCTTGGTGTAGATGATGGTGGGACGCATGGCAGGGAGCGGTAAGCGATAAGCTGTAAGCTTTAAGCGTTGGGCTGGGGAATGAGCGGGATGTTTCGGTGTATGGTCGCTTAAAGCTTATAGCTTACTGCTTACAGCTGTAAACGAGCCCGTCAGCTAAGCGGGTGAGTTACGCCCGGTCAAAAGCATTGTGGGGCGGGGCGGACCTTGCAGCGGGGCTAATCGGGCCCTGAAGCCAGATGGGGATCTGGGGAAATTCAGAAAACCTGAAACCTGAGACCTGAAACCTGAAAATTCAGATGGTTCAAACGCGGGAGGGCCCGCGTCTCTGCGGGCCGCGGTCGGCCGGGAGTCCGACCCTCCAATCATGCCGCGCCGACGGGGCGGGTTGCGAGGAAGCGGAACACGGGTCGGTTTTCCTTGCGGGATTCGGTCAGCGAAACCTCGAACCGGGCCTCCCAATCATTTTGCTCCTCGGTATCCGCCAACACCTGGGCGATCTGCCAGGTCTTTTCGCCGTCCTCTGTCGTCTGTCCTCCGTCCTCTGAGATGTGCGTGTGCTTTGCGGCGCGGCCCTCGGGGTCGAGGCGGAAACGGCCACGGGCCTCGAAGTAGGCGGTGAACTCCTTCTCGATGCGGCGCGACTCGGTGACCAGGAGGCCGGGGTCGTCGATGCCGGCGGCGGCCACACGCTCCGCCGCGCCTTCCCAGTCGCGCGCGGCGACGTCCTGCAGGAAACCGAGCAGCGCGGTGCGCACGAGCCGGCGGAAGGCGTCCGCATCGCGGGTGATGTCGAAGCTCGCAGGTCGCGCGGGCTTGCCGTCCAGTTCGGTCGCGACGAAATCGGGGTTCTTGAGCCGTTCCCATTCGTCGAGCAGGCTGGAGTCGATGCCGCGGATGAGCTCGCGGAAATAGTCCTCCATCTCGACCACCTCGGGCGTCTTGGCGGAATCGGGCACGGTCTGGGCGAGGACCTTCCAGGCCTGCATCAGGTGGCGCAGCAGCAGCCCCTCGCTGCGCTCGAGACCGTATTCGCGGACGTAGTCGGAGAACGACTGGTAGCGCTCGAACATCTCGCGGGCGATGGACTTGGGGCGCACATTCTCCTGCTCGACCCAGGGGTGGGCGGCGGCGAAGGCGTTGAAGGTCTCGTAGAGGAACTCGCGCAGCGGCTTCGGGTGTTCGACCTCCTCGAGCTTCGCCATGCGCTCCTCGTAGGGAATGCCGGCGGCCTTCCATTCCTCGATCTTGCGGCCCTTCTCCTTGTCCACCTGCCGGCGCAGGATCTGTTCGGGGTCCTCAACGATGGCCTCGCACAGCGTGAGCACGTCGAACGGGTAATCCGGCGACTCGCGGTTGAGCTGGGGCAGGGTGTCGATCAGGTAGAGCGACAGCGCCTGGTGCAGGGAAAAATCGTCCTGCAGCTCGACGTTGACGCGGAGGCGGCGGCCGGAGGGCTGGCGCGGGATGATCTCCACGATCTTGCGGTCAAGCAGGGCGCGGAAGAGCTGCCAGGCGCGCTTGCGCAGGGCGCGCTTCCTGGCCGGGGTCTCGTGGCAGTCGTTGATGAGCTGGCGCATTGCGCGGCAGCCGTCGCTGTCGCGGCTGAGCACGAGCAACAGCATGCCGTGCGACACGTCGAAACGGGACGACAGTTCCTCGGGCGAGGCGGTCCGGAGGCGTTCGAAGGTCTTCGCGTCCCAACCGACCGACCCCTCGGGGGCGCGGGCCTTGACCAGCTTCTTTTTCTTCGCCGGGTCGGCGGCGGCCTTTTCCTCGGCGCGCTTGTTATCGATGACGTGCTCCGGCGCCTGCACGACGACGTAGCCCTGGGTGTCGTGGCCCGCGCGTCCGGCGCGGCCTGAGATCTGGCGGAAGTCGCGGACGCTGAGGATGGCGGCCTTCTGGCCGTCGTATTTCCACAGCTGGGTGAAGAGGACGGTGCGGATCGGGACGTTGATACCGACGCCGAGGGTGTCGGTGCCGCAGATGAGCTTGAGCAGGCCCTGCTGGGCGAGCGACTCGACGAGGATGCGGTATTTGGGCAGCAGGCCGGCGTGGTGCACGCCGATGCCGTGGCGCAGCCAGCGCTTCATGTCCTTGCCGTAGGGGCTGTTGAATTTCACGCGCTCGAGCGCGGTCGCGAGCGCGGCCTTCTCGTCCTTGGTGCACACCGGCAGGCTCATCAGCGCCTGCGCGGCCTCGGCGGCGGCGCGCTGCGTGAAATGCACGAGGTAAACGGGCGCGCGGTTGTCGGCCAGCAGCGCGGCGACCCGCTCGGCCTGCGGGACCTCGGAATACTCGAAGGCCAGCGGCACGGGCCGGCGGTCGCTGCGCACGGTGAGGCTCGGGGCGCCGGTCAGGCGGGTGAGATCCTTCTCGAAGAACTCGGTAGACCCCAGCGTGGCCGACATGAGCAGGAAGCGCGACTGCGGCAGCGTGAGCAGCGGCACCTGCCAGGCGTAGCCGCGCTCGGCGTCGGAGTAATAATGGAACTCGTCCATGATCACGGCGGCGACGTCCGCGTGCTCGCCGCGCGTGAGGGCGATGTTGGCGAGGATCTCCGCGGTGCAGCACAGGACCTTGGCCTGCGGGTTCACGGCGGCGTCGCCGGTCATCATGCCGACGTGTTCCGGGCCGAAGTCACGGCAGAGGCTGAGGAATTTCTCGTTCACCAGCGCCTTGATCGGGCAGGTGTAGACGGAGCGGCGGCCCGCGCAGAGGGCCTTGAAGTGGAGGGCGGCTGCGACGAGGGATTTGCCGGAACCGGTCGGCGTGTTGAGGATGATGTTGCGGCCGGCGAAGAGCTCGAGGATCGCCTCTTCCTGCTCCGGGTAGAGCGTCAGGCCGCGTGCCGCCATCGCCTTCAGGAAGGCGTCCAGCACCGCGTCCGGATCGGGTGATCCGGGCAGCGGGGCGAGGGGAGCGGGCACGGCTGACATGGTCCCCCAGAACGGAGGTTCGCGGCGGAAAACACAAAGAAACAAAGAAGCGAAGGTGGAAAAAGAACGGCATCCTGGCTTCTTTGTGTTTTCCAACCGGGGCTGATTCACGCCAACGTGGGGCGTTGAAACCGAATATCACCCTCGCCGAGACCAAGACGCCCAACGGCGCGCGCATGACCCTGGTCGAGCACGACGGCAGCTATTGCATCCGCGTCAACGGGCAGCAGCTGATGCACTCCTCCGTGGCCACCTCCGAGATCGAGCTCGGCCGGCTCGGGGTCGAGCGGCTGGTGAACCGCGGGCTGCCGGCGAAGGTGCTGATTGGCGGCCTGGGACTGGGCTTCACGCTGAAGAGCGTGCTGGCACACACGGGGCCCAAGGCAACGGTGCAGGTGTCGGAACTGTTCCCCGAGATCGTGACCTGGAACCGCACGTTTCTGGCCGGGCTCAACGGCGGCGCGCTCGCCGACCCACGCGTCACGGTGCTCGCCGAGGACGTGCGCGCGATCATCCGGCGGGCGGCCCGGGCGCCATTCGACGCCATCGTGCTCGACATCGACAACGGCACGACGGCGATGGTGAAGGACGAGAACAACCAGCTCTACAGCGAACGCGGCATGCAGCAGATCGCCCTGGCACTGAAGCCCGGCGGCCGGGCGGCCATCTGGTCGGCGTGCGCGGATGCGGCCATCGAGCAGCGGCTGAAGAAGGCCGGGTTCACCGTGCAGGCGGTGCCGGCGAAGCTTTACGCGAAGGCCAAGCGCAGCACCTACATGATCTACCTCGGCGACAAGCCGGCGGGACGTGACTCTGCCGGGCCTACTTCTTCGGCTGCTCGTCCATGATGTCTTTTGTCGGCTCGACGTGCGTGGCTTTGTTCGCCTCGGTGACCTGCTTGGCTTTCTGGACGGCCTTGCCGTAATTCGTTGCGGGTTTTCCATCGACGGCCAGAGCAGGCGGTGTGGCGGGAGTGGCTGGCGCCGGCGCGGCGGGCTTGGTCACCGCGGGGGCGGCCGGCTTCTTGACTACCGGGGCAGCCGGAGCCGCGGCTGCCGCCTCGGGCAGTTCGGTGGCGGGATCAAAGTCGGTTTCAGCGAGCGGAATCCTGCCCTGGGTGGACCGGAATTTGACGATGAGCAGGTCACCCTCCCGGCCGAGGACCTCGAGTTTGGTGCCCTTTACGAGGGCGAATGAGCCGCCACCGATCTTGATGGCGGATTTTGTGATGGTGGTGACGTGCACCGGAACCGCGGCCGGCTCGGCGGAAAAGGCGGCGGTCGCGATTGCGCCGGCGAGACACAGGCAGGAAAACAGGCGGGGCTTCATGCCGACACTCCATCCCGGGAACGTGACCGAAGCAACCGCAGTCCGGGCCACCGGTTGCTTTGACGCCGGGTTTACCCGGATAGACTATCCGGCCGCCGCCAAACGCTCCTTGCCTCGGCCCCGGCAGCGCTGACAATCTTACTGTCAGTAGGATTTGGCCCTGCTAGCCCCGCCGCGGCCCGTTGGATTGGTCCCGGTTTCCACGTTACCCCTCAGCCCCCATTATCCCATGCTTGGCAGCCTGCACCCCATCGATCTCGCCGTTGTCCTTCTTTACCTTGCCGCGGTCGTCTGGATCGGCCGGCGGGCCGCCGGCGGCACCAGCAACGAGGAGGGCTTCTTCCTCGCCGGCCGCAAGCTCGGCAAGCTCTACCAGTTTTTCCTCAACTTCGGCAACGCCACTGAGCCGCAGGGCGCCGTCAGCACCGCGAGCTTCGTCTACCAGCAGGGCGCGCCGGGCGCGTGGCTGTCCTTCCAGACCGTGTTCATGAACCCGTATTTCTGGTTCATGAACGTCTGGTTCCGCCGCGTGCGCCTGACAACCGTGTCCGATCTCTTTGAGGACCGCTATGCGAGCAAGAAGCTGAGCCTGTTCTACGCCTGCTTCCAGATCCTCGTGGCCTGCGTGTTCCTGGGCTTCGGCAACGTCACGGCCTACAAGATCGCCTCGTCGCTCGTCGTGAAGCAGGAGGTGCAATGGACCGCCCCGGAACGCGCGGCGGTCGAGGGTTACCACCAGCTCAAGGCCATGGAGAAGCTGGCCGCGGCCGGCACGCTCGCGGCGGACCAGCAGCCCGTGCTGGACGCCCTGCGCGACCGCAACGCCCGCGGCGAGCTGCGCAGCTACGTGACGGTCCTCAACGACCTGCTCTTCTATGCCATCTTCACGGTCGTCGTCGGCACCTACATCGTGCTCGGCGGCATGGCCGCCGCGGCGGTCAACGAGGGCCTGCAAAGCGTGCTCATCATCGTGTTTTCCCTGCTTCTGATCCCGACGGGGTTGGCGGCCGTCGGCGGGTGGGGCGCGCTGGCGGAGAAGGTGCCGAAGGAGATGTTCAACCTCTTCGGCGCGGCCGGCGGGGCGCAGTTCACGGTGTGGAGCCTCGTCGGCATCCTGCTCGTGAGCATCGTCCAGAACGGCGGCCTCAGCCACAACATGGGCATCTGCGGCTCGGCCAAGAACGAGTTCGCCGCCCGCTCCGGCGTGTCGGGCACCTACCTGAAGCGCCTCATGATCATCATGTGGGCCTTCGCCGGCCTGATCGCCGTTGCGATGTTCGGCGCCGGCGGGATGTCGGACCCGGACGCGGTCTGGGGCGCCATGTCCAACAAGCTGCTCGGGCCCGGGCTCGTCGGCCTGATGCTGGCCGGCGTGCTCGCCGGCACGATGTCCACCCTGGCCGCCAAGGCCCTTGCCATCTCCTCGCTCTTCGTCCGCAACGTCTACCGCCAGATCTGGCCGGACATCACGCAGGCCCAGGGCGTGTTCTACGCGCGCTGGACCATCGTGGTGGTGCTCGTGCTCGGGACGGTCGCCGCGACGATGATGGGCAGCTTCTACGACATCGTGAACATCGTGCTCACGGTGAACATTCCCTTCGGCGCCGCCGTGCTCCTGACCTATTGGTGGCGGCGCGTGACGGCGCCGGCCGTCTGGGCCTGCGTGGTGCTGTCCACGCTGGTCATCCTCGTGATCCCCTGGACGGCCTCGAAGTTCGACGCGATCGCGACCAGCGCCGAGCTGGCCCAGCCGAGCAGCAAGCCCGGCACGGGCGTGTATTTCTCCAAGGTCGTCCACCAGGACGCCAACGACCTCTCGAGCCCCTACATCGCCGCCCCGACCCGCACCAACCGCTTCAACTTCGAGGCCTGGATCGTCGGCCGGGCGGGTGTCGACGTCGTCGCCCTGTCCCCGACCCAGCGGTTCACACTGCAGTTCTTCTTCGACGCCCTGTTCCCGTTCGCGACGCTGATCCTGGTCAGCCTGGTCACCCGGCCGACGGACCCGGCGCGCGTGGCGTTCTTCTACGGCAAGATGAAGACGCCGGTCGGCGACACGCCGGAGCTCGAGGCCGCGGCCATGGCCGAGACGGAGCGCAACCCCGGCCGCTTCGACGACACCAAGCTCTTTGGCCGCAACTCGTGGTGGGAATTCTGCAAATGGGACCGGGTCGACACCATCGGTTTCATCGCCTGCTGCTCGCTGTCCGCCGCCATCGTTGGCATCTTCCTGGCGCTGCTCAACTGGGCGGCGCCATGATTTGGCCTTCGGCCAAATAGTTGAAAGTTGAGAGTTGAGGGTTGAGAGAACGAACCCATGCAAGATTCCATTTCCATTGAGTGCCCGCATTGCGGGGAGTCCTTTTCGCTGGCGCTTGACCTCAGCGAGGGGAGTGCCGAGTTCACCGTGGACTGCGAGGTCTGCTGCCGGCCGATGACGGTCAGCGTGCGAGTCGACGACGACGGCGAACTCGAGGGCGTGGACGTGGTGGAGGAGTGAGGAAGTTTCCTTGGAGGCGGGGCCTCCAATCACGACTTCACGAAACAATAGGAACGATACGACAGCCGGTCTTCCTTCAGGGCGTTGTAGATGCGCGAGCCCTGGATGCCGGCGAAGTCGCGGCCGAGGGAGTGCATGAACTGCGGCAGGTGCCGCACGAGCAGATGCTGCGAGCGCGCGGAGTTGAGGTCCATGCCGCGCAGGACCTCCGCGTTGATCACGCGGGTCCCGACCTGCTGCAACGGCGCCCCGGCCAGCGCCTGCTCCCAGTCGGCCAGGCCTTCGGCGAAGCGGAAATCGGCGTAGCAGAAATGCCCGCCCGGCTTGAGCATGCGGGCCACCTGGGCAAGGAAACGCGGGAAATCTGGATAGCAGTGCGAGGCCTCGACACTGATCACGGCGTCGAAGGTCGCATCGGGAAGGGCAGGTTTTCCGCGTCGCCCTGCACGAAGTCCAGGCCCGCGACCTGATGCCGCTGCTGGCAGAACTTGATGCCGGTGGGGTTGAGATCGAGGCCGGTGTAACGGGCCGGCTGCAGCGTGCGGGTCAGAAACGACGCGCCGCCGCCGTGGCCGCAGCTGACCTCCAGGACCCGTTTGCCCTTCAGGTCAACCTGCGTGGCGACATGGTGGTAAAGCTGGATGCAGGCGCGGTTCGGCTCGTCGGCGGGGTCGAGCGGCAGGCCGACCGGCGGGTCGGTCTCGAAGGCATAATTGAGGAACAGCACTTCCTCGGCCTGCAGCCGGCGAGTCAGGAACGGATACCACAGCTTCCAGATGGCCTTCCGGAGAAACCCGACGGAAAAGAGGGGATCGATGAGGGACATGCGGACTAGTTGAAAGATGAAGGGTGAAAGCTGAAAGTTCGGAGGTGGGAGACGGACACAGTCTTTCAACCTTCAACTTTCACCTTTCAACTGCGTGGAGCGCCGGGCGCATCACGGCAGCTTCGCCTGGACCAGCTTGCTGGCGGCGCCGAAGTCGATGAGACCGGCCTCGGGGCGCTGTTTGAGGGCACCGATGACCTTGCCCATCTCCTTCTTCGAGGTGGCGCCGGTGGCGGCGATGACCTCCGCCACGAGTGCCTCGAGCTTCGCGGCGTCGAGGCCCTTGGGCAGGTATTTCTCAAGGATGGCGAGCTCCGCGCTGTTGGCGGCGACAAGGTCGGCGCGGCCGCCCTTCTCGAACTCGGTGCGGGCGTCGGTGAGGTTCTTCACGGCCTTGCGAAAGGTGGCGATGACGAGGGCCTCGTCGATCGGTTTGCTGGAATCCATCGCGGCGCGCTGGATGGCGGCGTCCATGGTGCGAAGGGCGGTGGCCGTGGCCGTGTCCCGGGCCTTCATGGCGGTGATGATATCGGCGCGGAGGGTCTCGTAGGTGGTCATGGGATGGCGAAAACACAAAGCAGCTAAGCAGCAAAGTGCAACCATGCAGCCGATGACTCCTTGGCTGCTTGCCGCCCAGTGTTTCGTCTCAGGCGACCGAGGACACGCGGAACTCGCTGCGTTTGCCGCCGAGGTCGAGCTGGAGGGTGTCGCCCTGTTTGCGGCCCATGAGCTGGCGGCCGAGCGGGGACTGCGGGGTGATGACCAGCACCGGGTCGCCGCCGGCCTCGATTTCGGTGCCGCCGGCACGTGGGCCGATGAAGTAGTGGCTGCCACCGCGGCCCTCGAGCCGCACGAGGGCGCCGAGGCTGATCGGCTCGCCGGCGGCGAAGTCGCGGACCGGCAGCGCCTGGAACTGGGCGACGGCCTGGGCGGCCTCCTCGGCGGCCTTGGACTGGCCGTGGGCGAGGTAGGAGGCCTCGAGGCCGCGGGTGTCGTATTTGTCCTCAGCCTTGTTCTCCTCGTCCGTCGCCTCGGCGTGGGTGGCGAGGGCGGCGTTGGTGATCTGCTCCAGCTCGTCGGCGAGCTTGGCGATGATGCGGGCGAGGAGGTCGCGCTTGTTCATGAAGCAAGATCCCGCGGGAAGATGCGGACGACGTGGTAGCTGGTGCGGACAGTGCCCGGATTGCGGAGACCGTGGAGGTCGTGCGAGGCGAAGAAAAACACCGAGCCGGGGCCGGCGACGTGCGGCACGCCGTTGATGGTAGCCTCGAGGTTGCCCTCGCGAACGATGACGAGTTCCTCGTCGGCGTGGGCGTGGGCGGCGTGGGAGATCTCGCCGGGGTTGAGGGTGGTCACATGGGACTCAAGGCGGGCAAGGGTGCGCGTGGCGGCATCGAAAAAGGGACGGACCTCGCCGACCTGGGTCGCGGTCGCGGGCAGTTTCGCCCAATCGAAGACGGTGGAACCGAGCGCAGAGCCGGGGGATGGGGCGGCGGGGATCATGGGGTGGTTTCATCGCCGTAAATGGCGACGAAGGCGGGGCGGTGGGAGAAGCGGGCGGCGCGATACATGCCGGGGGAGTTGAACTCCAGGGCGATGTTTCCCTGGGCGTCGAGGGCGATAACGCCACCGTCGCCGCCGAGCTTCCCGACCTTGGCGATGGTGGCGGCCGCGGCCTCGCGGAGCGGGGTGCCCTGGTATTCCATCTGGGCGGCGATGTCGCGCGCGACGCCGACGCGGATAAAATACTCACCCCAGCCGGTGGCGCTGACCGCGCAGGTGGCGTTGTTGGCGTAGGTGCCGGCCCCGATGATCGGGGCGTCGCCGACGCGGCCGAATTTCTTGTTGGTCATGCCGCCGGTCGAGGTGCCGGCGGCGAGGTTGCCGGCCTGGTCAAGCGCCACGCAGCCGACGGTGCCCCAGCGAAGCGTGCGGGTGAAATAGTCCGCGGGGACGGCGGCGGTGCGTTCCTTGCCGTCCTGCTCCTTCGCCCGGGCCTTGTTCAGCTGTTCCCGGCGCCAGTCGGTCTGGAAATACTCGTTCGGCACCAGCTCGTAGCCGAGGGACTGGGCGAATTTCTCGGCGCCTTCGCCGGCCATCATGACGTGCGGCGACTTGAGCATGACGTCGCGCGCGAGGTTGATGGGATTTTTGATGCGATGGACGCCCGCGATGGCGCCGGCGGCCTGGGTGCGGCCGTCCATGATGGAGGCGTCGAGTTCGCAGATGCCGTCGGCATTGAACACGGCACCCTTGCCGGCATTGAAGAGCGGGGAGTCCTCCATGACGTTGATCGCGGCCGTGACGGCCTCGAGGGCGGGGCCACCCCGGTCGAGGACCGCGTAACCGGCGTTGAGCGCCTCGGTGAGCCGCGCGCGATACTCCGCCTCGCGCTCGGGGGTCATGGAAGCACGCTCGATGACACCGGCGCCGCCGTGGATGACGAGGCCGTGAGGGCGCGGGGCAGGCTGCCCATACGCGGTCAGCACGGAAAGCAGGAGCAGGAGGCTGATTGGTTTCATTTGAGGTATAGGTCCTATAAGTCGTATAGGACCTATTTAGAGAGACCCAGCGCTTGCAGGAAAAAGGCGTAATTTCGCGCCGTGTCGTTGAGGGCGTCGTAGCGGCCGGCGACGCCGCCGTGGCCGGCGCCCATGGTGGAGTAGAGCAGCGTGGCGCTGCGGCCGGTGTCGAGCGTGCGGAGCTTGGCGAGGTATTTGGCGCCCTCCCAATACGGCACCTGGCTGTCGTTGTAGGAGACGTTGACGAGCACGTGCGGGTAGTTGGCGGCCTTGAGGTTGTCGTAGGGACTGTAGGCGCGCATCCAGCCATACTCGGTCTTGTTGTTCGGGTTGCCCCACTCGATGTATTCCTCGGTGGTAAGCGGCAGGGTGGCGTCGAGCATGGTGTTGAGGACGTCCACGAAGGGCACCTGGATCAGCGCGGCTTGGAAGAGATCGGGGCGCTGGTTGAGCACGGCGCCCATGAGCAGGCCGCCGGCGCTGCCGCCGGAGGTGACCATCTGCTGCGGCGTGGTCCAGCCCTGGTCGACGAGCCACTGGCCGCAGTCCACGAAGTCGTTGAAGGTATTCATCTTCTTGTCCATGCGGCCGGCCTCGCGCCATTCCTCGCCGAGTTCGCCGCCGCCGCGGATGTGGGCGATCACGTAGACCAGGCCGCGGTCGAGCAGGCTGACGCGGGAAGAATTGAACGATACCGGCATGCTGATGCCGTAGGAGCCGTAGCCGTAGAGCCAGAGCGGCTGCGGCTTGGTGCGGTCGAGATCGGCGCGGTAGACGACGGACAGCGGGACCTTCGTGCCGTCGCGGGCCGTGGCCCAGAGGCGCTCGGATTTGTAGTTCTTCGCGTCGAAGCCGCCGAGCACCTCCGTCTGCTTGATCAGCGTGAGGGCGCCGGTCGCGAGATCGGCCGTGTAGGTGGTCAGGGGGCGGACGAGCGACTGGTAGTTGAGGCGCACCGCGGTGGCGTCGTAGCTCCAGTTGCCACCGGTGGAAACCTCGTAGGCGGCCTCGGGCATCTCGAGGCGCTTCGACCGGCCGGTCGCAAAATCATAAACACGCAGCTGCGGCAGGCCGTTCTCGCGCTCGGTGACGACCAGGTGCGTGGCGAACATGTCAAGGCCATCGACCTTGATGGCCGGGTTGTGCGGGATGACGTCCGTGAGTTCGCCCGGCGTCGCGTCCGGAGCGGAGGCGACCTTGTAGTTCTTCGCGCCGCCGTGGTTGGTGGCGTAGTAGAACCGGCCGTCGCGGTGCTCGGTGAAGTATTTCACGTTCTCGGTGCGGCCGAGCAGGCTGCGCAGCGCCAGGCCCGCGCTGTCGGCGGGCAGGACGAGCGACTCGGAGGTGAGCTTGCTCTCGGTGTGGCAGACCATGAATTTGCCGTCGCGGGTGCGGAAGACGTCGACGTTGTAGAGCTCGTCCTTCTCCTCGTAGACCAGCTCGTATTTCCCGGTGCTGAGGGTCCAGCGGTGGACCTTGTCCGAGCGCTTGGCCTCGTTCTCGGTGACATAGTAGAGGACATCGTGCCCGGCGCCCCAGTCGAGGGAGGAGACCTTGCCGATGGCCTGCGGGACGAGCGTCTTGGTGGCGAGGTCCATGACGAAGACCTCGTATTGGCGGTAACCGGTCCAGTCGATCGAGTAGGCCAGGCGCGCGCCGTCGTCGCTGACCTTGTAGGAGCCGACGGCGATGTAGGTGTTCGTGCCAATCATCTTGTTCAGGTCGAGGAGGACCTCCTCGGCGGCGCCGGCGGCCGTGCCCTTGCGGCAATAGATCGGATACTGCCGGTCCTTCTCGGTGCGGGTGTAATAGGCGTAGCCCTTGAAAACCACGGGGGCGGACGAGTCGTCCTCCTTGATGCGGCCGACCATCTCCTGGTAGAGCGCGGCGCGCAGCGCCTTGGCCGGCGCGAGGACGGCCTCGGTGTAGGCGTTCTCCTGCTCGAGGTAGCCGACGACCTCGGGCGTGCCCTTCTCGCGGAGCCAGAAGTAGTCGTCGATGCGCCGGTCCTCGTGGACGGTGACATCCTTGGGCTTCTTGGCGGCGACGGGCGGCTTGGGATTGACCAGGTCGAAGGCCGGGGCGGACAGGGTGACGAGGGACATGAGAACGAGGAGGCGGAGCATGGGATGGGGGGGATGAAAATCAGACCTTAGCGAAGAGCTCGTCCATACTGCAACCCAGTCCCGGCAGGCGGGGGTCGGTCAGCGGGTGGTGGTGGGCGAGGATATCGGTGAGGGTGAAGCCGAATTCGCCGAGGCCGTAGACCTCGACGTTGAGGTAGCGCGGGTCGACCATCCAGAGCCGCGGGAGGCGCAGGGCGGACCAGAGCTCCTTCTTGAGGACGGTGTCGATGTGGTGATCCCCCGGCAACAGGACCTCGGCGACGAGGTAGAGCCGGGCGGGGCCGGTCAGCTCCGGCTCGGTGCGGACCACCGTGAGGTCCGGCCGCAGGATGCAGTCGTCGGCCAGTTGCAGGCTGGAGCGCCGGGGCAGGAGCTGGAGCGGGGCGTCCGGCGGCAGGGCGGCGGCCACGAGGCGGTGCAGGCGGCCGACGAGGATCTCATGGGCGGCCGGTGGGGCGCGGCGGCTGGCGGTCTCGCCCTGGATGACTTCCTCGTAGGAATCGAACATGCGCGCGGGCTCAGGGTGTGCGCGGCCGGGGCGCCGGGAAGACCAGCCGGTTGGCCAGCTCGGTCAGGCGGGTGGTCAGCAGGGCGTTTTCCTTCTCGGGGGTGGATTCGTAGGTGCCGCGTTGGGTGGCCCGCTCGGCCAGCTCGGTGCTCAGCACATAGACGTGGCGGTTGCGCACGAAGAGCAGCGTGCCGCGCTTGGCGGTGATGCGTTTGGCCGGCGCGGCGCCGAGCACGCCTTCCTTCGGCTCGAAGTGCGAGCCGCCCGGCAGCTCCGCGTAGGTGATGAGGGCGCCATCATGCAGCTCGGGCACGAACCGGGCACTCTCGATCCGCGAGCCGGGAAACCGGCGGTCAAAGTCCGCGAGCACGAAGTCGGTGAAGAAATACAGCAGGTAGTCCCGCCGGCCGCGCGTATCGAGTTCCCAGCGCTGCAGGGCGTCCTGTGGAAAGCAGGCGATGCTGATGTGCGTGCTGAAGCTGTCCGAGAAGGTGACCACGTTCTCCGTGTCGCTGACGGTGCCGCCCAGCTCGCGCAGCACGGGCAGCGGCAGGCTGAACTCGCCGGTGGCGGAAAAATAGGTGTCGCCCTCGAGCCGGCCCGCCAGCACCGGACTCTGGGCCGACACGGCGGCCGGGACCAGGGCGCCGGCGGCGAGGAGCAGGGACAGGCGGAACATGGGGCCGGAAACTAGCGAGACGGGGATGATTTTCAAGCGGCGCCGGCTCAGACCGTCAGCCGCCGCCAGAGTGCCACGGGAATCTGCTCCGGCCGCGTGTGCGGGCCGAGGCCGGCGGCCGCCAGCTCCGCGAGCCAGGCCGCGCCGCCGTCCGGCAGCTTGTGGCGCAGGAGGCCGCCGATCTGCTTCCGGCGCTGCTGGAAGCACGCGCGGATGACGGCCTTGACGGCCGCGGGGAAGACGAAGGGGTCCGGCAGCCGCGTGAGGTGAAGCAGGTAGGACTCGATGTCCGGCTGCGGATAGAAGCACGAGCCGTCGACCTTGTGGCCCGGGGCGACCGCGTAGGCGGCCTGCAGGGTGATGGAGATGGCCCCGAAGGCCTTGGAGCCCGGCTGGGCGACGTAGCGCTGCGCGGCCTCCTGCTGGAGCATGAGCACCATGCGGTCGGGCAACGGGCCCGAGAGCACGCCGTCGAGCCAGGGCGTGGCGATGGCGTAGGGCAGGTTGGCGACGATCTTGAAGGAGCCGGTGCGGTCGGCGGGCAGGCCGGCCAGCGGGTGCTCGACACCGTCCCCCTCCATCAGGTGAAGGCGCGGGTTGGCCGCGGCGAGCGTGGCGGCGAGATGCTTGTGCAGGCCGTAGTCGCGCTCGACGGCCCAGACCTCGGCGCCGGCGTCGAGCAGGGCGTTGGTCAGCGTGCCCAGGCCGGGGCCGATCTCCACGACGGTGTCACCGGCCCTGACGCCGCCGAGCTCGAGGGACTTGCGGACGATATTGCCATCGACGAGGAAATTCTGCCCGAGGAAACGCTTCGGCTCGTGACCCAGCTGGGTGAGCAGGTCGCGCGTGGACTTCGGGGTCAGCGGCGTGCTCATCAGCGTTGCTCGTCCTCGAGATGGAACTTGTGCAGCGCCCGGTGGATGACCGGGGCGAATATCACGCCGGTGGTGCCGATCAGGGCGATGCCGCAGTAAATCGCGTAACCGCCAGCGAAAACCTTGCCGGCGGTGGTCGTGACCGGCGAGAGCGGGCCCATGCCCGAGAGGATCATGGCGGCGTTGACGAACGCGTCGATCCACGCGAGACCGCAGAGCCAGTGGTAGCCGCACATTCCCAGGGTCAGGGAAAAGGCGATCAGCGCGCCGCCGACCGCCACGCTCCAGCCCATGCGCCGGATGAACTCGGGCTGCGGCAGCAGGCGGGCGTTGCGCTGTTCAAACATGGCGGTGGAATTCCCGGATGACGGCCGCCGGGTCGGCGGCGCGCATGAGGGACTCGCCGACCAGGACGGCATGGGCGCCGGCGGCCTTGACGCGCGCGGCGTCGGCGGCGGTGGCGATGCCGCTCTCGCTGACGGCGATGACGTTTTTGGGGAACAGCGGGATCAGCCGCTCGGACAGGCCGAGGTCGGTCTTGAAGATGGCGAGGTCGCGGTTGTTCACGCCGATGATCTTCGCGCCGTGGCGGACGGCGCGGGCGAGCTCGTCCTCGTGGTGGATCTCAAAGAGGGCGTCGAGGCCGGCGGCGGTGGCGGCGTGATGCAGGGCCTCGATCTCCTCGTCGCTGAGGGCGCGGACGATGATGAGGATGGCGCTGGCGCCGGCCAGGCGGGCCTGCAGCACCTGGACCGGGTGGACCATGAAATCCTTGCGCAGGCAGGGCAGGGCGGGCCCCGCGGCGGCGAAGTCGCCGGTGACCTCCTGCAGGTCCTCGAGGCGGCCGCCGAAATATTTTTCATCGGTCAGGATGGACAGGGCGGCGGCGCCGGCGGCGCGGTAGCGATGCGCCTGGTCGAGGGCGGAGATGTTTTCCTTGATGGCGCCGGCGGAAGGGGAGCGGCGCTTGATCTCGGAGATGACCGCGAGTTTTCCGTCCGGCCGGCGGAGGGCGGACCGGAAGGAGGGCGGGCGCGGCAGGTCGCGGTTGAGGGCGGCCAGTTCGTCCGGGAACACGGGCCGCAGCAGCGGGGCGATCTCCCGGCGCTTGTGGGCCATGATTTCGGTCAGCTTGTCCATGGATGCGACATCACGAAACACACGAAACCCGCGAAAGGAACAGGAAAATACCGAGCTTTTTTAGTGTCTTTGGCGGGTTTCGTGGTTACGCAAAACCCCATGACGCCGATCGAAGAACTCCGCCAGACCATGGCCCGGCTCCGCGCGCCCGACGGTTGCCCGTGGGACCGCGAGCAGACCCACCAGACGCTGACTCGCTGCCTGATCGACGAATGCAGCGAGCTGCTCGACACGATCGACCGGAACGACATCCCGCACATGCGCGAGGAACTCGGCGACGTCCTGATCCAGGTGGTGTTCCACGCCCAGCTGGCGGCGGAGCGCGGGGATTTCAACTTCGACGACGTGGCCCGCGAGATCAACGCGAAGCTCGTCCGCCGGCACCCGCACGTCTTCGGCACGGGCCGGGCCGACAATTCCGCCGAGGTCATCGAGGTCTGGGAAAAGGTGAAGGCCGGCGAGAAGGCGGCCGCGGGCAAGACCGAGTCCACGCTCTTCAAGCAGCTGCCGCCGCGCCTGCCGGCCCTGATGTTCGCCGAGGAGGTCGCCAAGCGGATCGAAAAGCAGAAGCTGCCGGCGGACGGTGTCGTGGACCAGCCGCGCGTTACCGCCCTGGCCGCCGGCCTGACCGAGGCCACGGCCGGCCGGCAGCTCTACGAACTCGTCGCGGCCTGCCGGGCCCGCGGGCTCGATCCCGAGTCCGCCCTGCGCAAGGAATGCGACCGCGTGATGCACGATGTCGAAGCCCGCGTCCAAGCCCGCGCCTGAGCGCCTGCCGGCGGACATCGCCGGCGCGTGGCTGCAGCCGTTCCTCGACCACCTGAGCAAGGAGCGGCGCTACTCCGCCTACACGGCGCGCAACTACGCGCAGGCATTCGGCGATTTTTTCGCCTGGTTGCGCCGGAACAAGCTCGGCGAGGGCGGCTTCGACATGCTGTCGACCCGTGACGTGCGCAGCTTTGTCGTCGACGCCCAGCGCCGCTTCGACCGCCGGACGCTGCACAACCACGTGTCCGGCCTGCGCGCCTTCTACCGCTACTGGATGCAGCGCGGGCGGCTGGAACGGAACCCCTTTGCCGGCGTGCCGCTGCCGAAGCTGCAGAAGAGCCTGCCGAAGTTCCTCACCGAGGCGCAGGTGGCGCGGTTGCTCGACGGACCGTTGCAGCTGCTGCAGAACAAGTCCATCCCCGCGCCGGAGGCGTGGCGCGACCGGCTCGCGCTCGAGCTGCTCTACGGCGGCGGGCTCCGGGTGAGCGAGCTGGTGGCGCTCAACTACGGCGCGATCGACTTCGGGGCCGGCAGCGCCCGGGTGCTCGGCAAGGGCCGCAAGGAACGGATCTGCCCGCTCGGCGCCACCGCGATGAAGGTGCTCCGGCGCTTCCGGGAGGAGTTCGCGACCGGCGCGGGGCCCGGCGAGCCCGTGCTGGTCTCGGCGCCCGGCAAACGGCTGACGGTGCGGACGGTGCAGCTGCTGGTGAAGAAATACCTGACGCTGGCCGACCTGCCGATGGACCTCTCGCCGCACAAGCTGCGGCATTCCTTCGCCACGCACCTGCTCAATTCCGGCGCCGACCTGCGCACGGTGCAGGAGCTCCTCGGCCATGCGAACCTGACCACGACGCAGGTCTACACGCACACCAGCGTGGCCCGCCTCAAGGAAATCTACGCCAAGGCCCACCCACGGGCCTGATGGCTGTAGGCAATAAGCGGTAAGGCTTAGGCTGAAGACAACCGCTGCATTCCAGCCTAAAGCTTAGCGCTTACAGCTTAACGCCTATTTCAGCGGCACGCGGGTGGAGGCGGTGTTGCCGGCGCGGTCGTAGAGGATGACCTCGACCGAGGTCGCACCGGCAGCCTGGGCCTCCGGAATCTCCGCCACGAAGGTTTCCTCCCGGCCGTCGAGGATGCCATCGACAGGATGGGTCACCGCGGACTTCAGCCCGTTGTTGAGCGAAAATTCGGCGCCCTCCAGCAATGACAGCGCGTCGCGGCCCGACACGGAGATCCGCAGGAGACCGTCGGTCCGGGTGACGACCGGGGCGGCGAGCACGGGCGGGGTGCGGTCGATCAGGAGGTTGTCGGTCTCGAAGGTGTAACTCAGGCGCTGGGCGGCGGGGCGGGGGGCCTGTTCGGCGACGGCGAGGCGGGTGAAGTAGAGGCCTTCGGCGAGGCCGCCGGTCTCGAACTGGACGTAGTTCTCGGGCGTGTTGACCGCGAGGTCGGTCCAGGTGTCGGCGTTTTCGGGCCGGATGCTGAAGGTGTGCGTGACGTTGTCGCTGTCGGGATCGTTGACGGCCCAATAGACGATCTGCGTGCCGGGCTGGGGCACGACCTGGCTGCCGAGCAGGGTCTCGCGCCGACGGTCGCTGTCGTCCTTGGTATCACGCCCCGGCGCGAGGATCTGGCCGAGGGTGACCGAGGCGGCGGGCGCGCGCTCGCCCGCGGGGAGCAGGCCGAGGTTGGGCGAGAAGATGCGGAAGTCGGTGAGCGCGGGCCGGCGGTTCTGGGGCAGGTGGTAGAGCGTGGCCTTGTCGAGCTGGAAGTCCTTCGCCGTGTCCGCGACCTGCAGGCGGAACTTCGCGTAGCGGCCGCGCAGGCCCTCGGCATAAAAGGCGCCGTCGCGCACGGTCATCGCGGTCCACGGGGTCCAGCCCTCGAGTTCGTCGCTGCCGAAATTGGTGCGCACCTCGACCTTGAGATCCTTGGGCTCCACGCCGCGCAGGCGGGCGAAACGCAGGGCGCCGAGCCCGGCGGCGGAGCCGAGGTCCAGGCGCTTGGTCTCGAGCTCGCGCCCCGTGGCGGCGGCGAAGGTCAGCAGCGCGAGGCCGGGCGCGTTGTTGCGGAGCAGGAGGAAGCGACCGTCGCCGAGCGGGGCGATGTCGTTGAGCTGGCTCGAGGCGCTGCCAGCGAAGGTGAGCGAGCGTCGGGCCACGGGGTCGTAGCCAAAGGTGTCGCCGAGCTCGCCGGCGGTGAGCAGCAGCCAGCCGTTGTGCCGGGCGAGGCGGTAAAGGGCGACGTTGGGTCGCGCAAGCACGGCCTCGGGGAACCCGTCGGCGGGAAAACGCACGACGCTGGAGCGCCCCGTGAAGCCGGGCTTCTCCTCGAGGCCGGGCGGCTTGTCCTTGCTGTCAGCGGCCTTCGGGTCGACCGGGCGGTTGAGCCGGCTGGTGGACTCGGTGGTGAAGACGAGCGCGGCGTAGAAGCTGCCGTCGTCCATGGGCAGCAGGTCCACGACCTCGGCGTCGCGGTTCTCCTGCAGGACGAGCGGCGAACCGCCGGCGGAGTCAAACGAGTAGATATTGCCCTTGGGTGAGGAACCCGCGAGGACGCTGCCGTCCGCGAGGCGCGCGAGCCGGCGGACGTTGCGGTCGCGGATCTCGCCGAAGAGGGTGACGCCCTTGTCGGCGAGCAGCTTGTCGTCGCCGGCCTTGCCCTCGATGAGCCCGGCGGCGGCGAGTTTTTTCAGGTCGAGCCGGTAGATCTTGCCCGGGTTGCCGGTGGCGGCGAGGACGCTGCCGTCCGGCTGCGGCAGGAAATCAAACACGGAATCGGCGGGCAGTGGCACGCGGGCGACGGGCTTGCCGTCCTTGAAGAGGTAGAGGGCGCCGGTCGGCGAGGTGCCGATGAGGAGCGAGCCGTCCTTGAGCGGCAGCAGGGCGATGGCCTGGGTCTCGGCGACGTCGGCGACCTCGCGCACGGTGTAGGAGCTGTCCTTGGGATTGAAGCTGACTTCCTGCACCTTGCCGTCGGGGCCGGTGCCGACGAGGAACTTGCCCGGGCCGGCGGGTTTCATCACCCAGAGGATGTCGCCGATCTTAGGGCCGGTGAGATCGGTGAAGACGGGGCCGGGCAGGATCCGGCCGTCGGAGCGGGTGGCGAGGCCCTTGAGATTGCGGCTGGCGACGTCGCGGCCGAAGTCGATGTCGAGGGACTTCGTGAGCGGGTCGGCGCGAAGGCCGAGGCTGGTCACCACGAAACACACGAAACACACGAAAGGAGAGGAAAGGCGGAGGGACATGGGAAGTTGGTAGGAGGGGTGGGAGGGGCTTTATGCCCCGACTGAGCGGGTTCGCCGACCTGTTGTCGGGGCATAAAGCCCCTCCCACAAAAATATGCCGGCCATGCTCAGTCCGTGATGTTCAGCGGACGGCGGACCATGATGTTGAAGAGGCGGCCGGGGAGCACACGTTGCTCCCAGAGCGGGGTGAAGGCGTCGCGCCGCTGGAAACGCGCCTCGTCGGCGCTGCGGGCGATGCGTTCCAGCGAACCGGGCATGTCGGTCGTGGTGGCGCGCTGGTCGGTCATGAGGCGGGCCTTCTCGACCACGGCGAGGTAGAGGCCGTCGGTCTCGCGGAACTCGCGCAGGGCGGAGATGTATTCCTCGAAATTGCGCAGCTGGGCGATGGGCACGGAGTGCGAGCGGCCGGTCAGCTCGTCGAGCGCGGGGCCGGTGGTCAGGATGACCTCGAGCTCCTTGCCGGCCCAGTCCGCCGGGATGGCGAGGCTGACGAGCTCGCTCTCGGCGTCGCGCTGGAAGGCGCGCCAGCCGACGGTGAGGTCCACGCGCTCGCCCGGCGCGGCGGAGGTGCGCGACACCAGCATCTGCTCGATGGAGCCGGAGGGCGTCTCCGGCGTGTCCTCGACGCTGAAGCGGATGTGGTCGGGGAAGACGCGCTCGTAGGGGTTGAAGAGCCAGAGGGAGAGGTTGCCGACAAACTCGGTCAGGCCCTGGCGGAAACCCTGCGGGCCGGGGTAAAGCTGGCTCATCTCGACCGGCGCCGTGCCGGGGAAGTTCACGGTGGTCGTGACCTTGAAGCCGCGGGCGAAGCCGGATTCGTTCGAGCCCATGACCGCCTGCGCGAGTCCGGTGGCGGCGATGGCGGGCAGGAGCTGTTCGTGGCGGACGACCTCGAAGTGGAGCGACTTGCGGTTGCTGCGGTTGGGGAAGACGACATCGACGGCGACCATCGGGGCCTTGCGGCCGAGTTCGCCGTAGATGCCGGAGAGGCGGTCCTGGCTGAAAGAGCCGATGATGCCGCCGGTGTTGGCGACCTTGATGGAGTTGAGCTGGCTCGGGAGGATGGTGACGACCTCGGCGGACGCCATCGGCAGCTCGGTGGCGCCGAGCGAGAGCATCGGGTGGCCGAAGGCGAGGATGCGGTTGCCGTCGACGTGCGACACCGTGCCGGTGCCCGCGAGGCTGATGTCGCCCGTGGCGAGGGCGACGGCCACGACGCCGCCGGGGCGGAGGGACGGGGAATTGGGCGTCGCGGATTGCGGATTGTCGGAACCGGAATCATTGCCGCCCAAGGCGGTGACATTCAGCCCAAGGGCGCTGAACTGTGGCTCAAGCATCGCGGCCACGTCGGGCGAGAGGCCGCCGAGCGAGAAGGCGGGCGTCATCGGGCTGAAACCCGAGCCCAAGCCGTCGGAACTGCGCGCGCCCTGGCGTTCGCCCTTGATCGGGATCGGGGTCGGCGTGAGGCCGTCCTTGCCGGCGGGCAGGCTGCTGATTTCCAGCATGTCGCTGATCGGCGTGAAGCCCGCGTAGCGCACGGTCTCGAAGCGCTGGATCTGGTAGGAGAGGACGCCGGCCAGCTTGCCGTCGATGTAAAGCGGGCTGCCGCTCATGCCGGCGACGGCGCCCATGCCCTGCACGCGCGGGTCGGTGAGCTCGCAGAGGATCATGCTCTTGCCCGGGCCGAGGGCGTTGCGGAGGACGCCGGTGACCTGCACGGTGAACGGCTCGGGGTCGCGCCCCTTGAAGACGGTCCAGACCTCGCCCTTCATGCCCGGCTGCAGTTCCACGAGCGGCAGCACCGGGGCGTCGGCCGGCTGGGCGGAGAGCCGGAGGGAGCAGCACGCGAACAGAGCGAGGAGGCGGAGGAAATTCATCGACAGCATGACGACGGCCCGACCGGCCGGTTTCTTAGAGCGATTTAATGGCCTTGGTAATGACTTCGCAAGCCCGGGCAACGGCCGGGCCCTCGTGGGCGGTGCTCAGGAACCAGGATTCGTAGGCGCTCGGCGGCAGGTAGACGCCGTCGGCGAGGCAGGCGTGGAAGAACTTGCCAAACAGCTTGGCGTCCGAGGTCAGGGCTGTGGGCATGTCGCGGACCACGGTCGGCGTGAAGAAGAGGCTGAACATCGAGCCCGCCTGCGGGGCCTGGAGCGGGAGTCCCTTGGCCTTTGCGGCTGCCGCGGCGGCGGTGACGATCTGCCGGCCGAGCGCGTCGAGCCGGGCGTAGGGTTTCACCTCGTCGAGCAGGCGCAGTTGGGCGATGCCCGCGGCCATGGCGAGGGGGTTGCCGCTGAGCGTGCCGGCCTGGTAGACCGGGCCGAGCGGAGCGAGGTGGTCCATGATGTCGGCCCGGCCGCCGAAGGCCCCGACCGGCAGGCCGCCGCCGATGATTTTGCCGAGGCAGGTCAGGTCGGGGACGATCTGCTCGACCTCCTGCACGCCACCGCGCGAGATGCGGAAGCCGGTCATGACCTCGTCGAAGATGAGGATCGTGCCGTGCGCAGCGGTGGCCTTGCGCACGTGCTGCAGGAAGCCGGGGTCAGGCTTGATGAAGCCGACGTTGCCGATGTAGGGCTCGAGGATGACGCAGGCGATCTGGCCGGGGTTCGCGGCGAAGGCGGCATCGAGGGCGGCGGGATCGTTGTAGGGCAGGACGACGGTCTCGCGGGCAAAGGCCGCCGGCACGCCGGCGCTGTCGGGATTGCCGTGCGTGAGGGCTCCGGAGCCGGCCGCGACGAGCAGGGAATCGCTGTGACCGTGGTAGCAGCCGGCGAACTTGATGATCTTGTCACGCTTCGTGAACCCGCGCGCCAGGCGGATGGCGGACATCGTCGCCTCGGTGCCGCTGCTGCACATGCGGACCTTCTGGATCGACGGGAAGAAATCGACGATCAGCTCCGCCATCTCGACCTCGTAGGGATTCGGCGTGCCGAAGGAGGTGCCTTTGTCCAGCGCCGCGGCGATGGCGGCCTTGATGCGCGGGTGGTTGTGCCCGTGGATGGCCGGGCCCCAGGTGCAGACGAAGTCGATCAGCTCCTTGCCGTCGGCCGTGGTGAGCGTGGCGCCCTGGGCCGACCGCGTGAAAAACGGCGTGCCACCGACGGAGCGAAAAGCGCGGACGGGCGAGTTGACGCCGCCGGGGATGAGCTGCTGGGCGCGGGTGAAGAGATCGGAGGAGGAAGACATATAGGTCCTGTAAGTCTTATAGGTCACATAGGACCTATGAATTGGAAATCAGCTCACGTATTTTTGCACGATCGGGATGCGGCGGCCGACGCCGAAGGCGAGGGGGGTGATTTTCAGGCCGGGGGCGGCCTGCTTGCGCTTGTATTCGTTGAGGTCGACCTTGCGGACGATGTCGTTGACCACGGCCTGCTCAAAGCCCTGCGCGACGAGGTCGGCGCGCGACAGGCCTTCCTCGACGTAACCCTTGAGGATGGCGTCGAGTGTCTCGTAGGGCGGCAGGCTGTCCTGGTCGGTCTGGTCGGGGCGCAGCTCGGCGCTCGGGGGCTTGTCGATGCTCGAGACCGGAATGATCTCCTTGGCGCGGTTGATCCAGCGCGAGAGGGCATAGACCTGCATCTTGAAGACGTCACTGATGACCGCGAGGCCGCCGCACATGTCGCCGTAGAGCGTGCAATAACCGACGGCCAGCTCGCTCTTGTTGCCGGTGGTGAGCAGCAGCGCGCCGAACTTGTTGGAGATAGCCATCAGCAGCAGGCCGCGGGCGCGGGCCTGGATGTTTTCCTCGGCGATGTCGCGCGGCCGGCCCGCGAAGATCGGCGCGAGCGTCTGCTCGGCGGCGCCGACGGTGTCGGCGATGGAGATCGTGTGGAACTCGATGCCGAGGTTCGCCGCGAGGATGCGGGCGTCGTCCTTCGAGTGCTGACTGGAGATGACGGAGGGCAGGCTGACGCCGATGACATTCTTCGGGCCGAGGGCCTCGGCGGCGATGACGGCGGTGAGGGCGGAGTCGATGCCGCCGGAGAGGCCGAGGAGGGCCTTTTTGAAACCGGTCTTCTGCGCGTAGTCGCGCACGCCGAGCACGAGGGCGTCATAAATGTCGGCGAGGTCTTCCTGTTCGAAGCTGGGGGAGATGGAGGCGGGACCATTAGTCCCGCGGGTTGCGCCATGCGGGGCTGATGGCCCCGCCTCCACCACAAGCAACTGCTCGCGGAAGGCGGCGAGGCCGCCGATGACCTTGCCCTGGGCGTCGCAGACCACGCTGCGGCCGTCGAAGAGGAGCTCGTCGTTGCCGCCGATGGCGTTGACGTAGGCGACCGGACAGCCGAGCTGGCGGGCGGTATCGGCCACGAGCTTGTGGCGGACGTCGCCCTTGCCGTAATTCCACGGGCTGGCGGAGAGGTTGACCATCACGTCGCACCGCTGGGCGGCGAGCTGGCGGACGGGCTCGGCACCGTTGTAGAGGCGGCGGGTGGAGATCATGGCGTGGGTCCAGATGTCCTCGCAGATCGTGATGCCAATACGCTTGCCGCCGAACTCAATCACGATGGGGGCCGAGGCCGGCTCGAAGTAGCGATCCTCATCGAAGACGTCGTAGGTCGGCAGGAGGCACTTGCGGGCCGAGGTGAGGATTTTGCCCTGATGGCAGAAGGCGGCGGAGTTGAACGCCGCGCGGCCCGTGCCGGTCGTGTTCGCCTCGGTGTAGCCGATCAAGGCGGGCACGGCGCCGATCCTGGTGGCGAGCTCGCGGGTGGCCTTTTCGACGTCGGCGACGAAGCGTTTCTTGAAGAGCAGGTCGCGCGGCGGGTAGCCCGAGACCACGAGCTCGGGGTAGATCACCAGTTCGGCGCCCTGGGCGACGAGGGCCTGGTAGGCCTCCAGGATGCGGCGGGAGTTGCCGGCGAGGTCGCCGACGATGGTGTTGATCTGGGCCAGGCCGATGCGCATGGGAAAATAGGATTAGACAACTTGCCGGCAAAGCGCCGGACTGCAACCACATAGCCCGGTATGCCAGACGACAAAAAAGTGCTTCAACTGATATTGGCCTCCGCCTCGCCCCGCCGGAAGGAGCTGCTGGCGTCACTGGGCGTGACGTTCGACATCATCCCGGCCGAGGTCGTCGAACATGAGGCGCCCGACGCCGATCCACGCGAGATGGTGCGGCACAACGCCGCGCTGAAGGCGGATTGGGTGTCCGCCCGGCATCCCGACGCCACGGTCATCGGGGCCGACACCACGGTTTTCATCGACCGAACGGTGCTGAACAAGCCCCGCGACGCCGCCGAGGCCCGCGCCATGCTGCGGATGCTGAGCGGCCGGACGCACACGGTGTTCACCGGACTGGCCATCCGCCGGCAGCGCGACGGCCTGAAGCTCGACCAAGGCGTGGCCAGCGAGGTGACCATGAAGGCCTACGACGAGGCCACCATCGAGCTCTACCTGAGCCGCGTGCACACCCTCGACAAGGCCGGCGGCTACGCCATCCAGGAGTCGAGCGAGCTCATCGTGGCGGGTTTTACCGGGTCGCTGACAAATATTGTGGGCCTCCCAGTGGAAGAAATGAAACAACTTTTGACTAGGGCGGGTCTGACGCGTTGATTTCAACCCAGTGACGACCCGGTCCGCCCAGCTCAACCCGCCGCCCAGCGTGCCTGAAAAGGACAGCGCGGACTATTCCATCGCCATCGGGCTGGCCTGCACGGTGCTGTTCCACCTGCTGCTGGTGTGGCTCTCGCCGCAGTTCGCCTTCGACAAGTTCTCGGGCAGCCACAGCGGCATCTCGGTCACGAGTGCGAACAAGGGCAAGACCTTCGACTTCGAGCTGGCGCAATCCGCGGTGCAGGAGAAGGAGAAAGATCCTTTCCGTTTCGTCGAGACCAACAGCGCCGCGCCGGAGAACATCCCGGACAAGACGACCAACTTCAGCAACCGCAACCAGCAGTCCGCCCAGGAGGTCGCCGCCACGGAAAAGGACCCGGAGAACCGCCCGACCGTGAAGGGGCAGGATGAGATCAAGAACGAGATGGCCATCGTCTCCGGCGACATGGCCCCGCCGCAACTGCCGAACGTCACGACCCCGGAGAAGACCCAGGACGATGCGCAGGAACGCGTCGAGCAGAAGGCGCGCGCCGAGCAGGTGCCGTTGTCCGGCTTCGACAAGACCGAGGGTTTGTCCGAGGACGGTATCGCCACGAACATCGCCAAGTCAAAGAGCCCGACGAACAACGCCCAGGAGGCGCTGGAAGGCGCCAAGGATGCCACCGACCCGACGGGCGGGCTGGTCAACGTCGCCCAGACCCAGCGGGCACAGCCCAAGGAGCGTCCGCGCCTGTCCTCCGTGTCGCTGAACCGCACCACGATCCTTTCCAACCGTCCCTCAGGCGTGACCAACATCGGCATCATCGGCATGGACGCCCGCTGGAGCGAATACGGCGAATACCTGAACGAGCTCATCGAGATCGTGCAGATGTCATGGTATAACATCCTGCGGGAAAGCCGGGTCTCCCCGCCGCGCGGCTCGCACGTCGTCGTGACCTTCAAGATCAACCCCAAGGGCGAGACGGAGATCGTCAAGGTCGAGGACTTCGGCAGCGGCAAGCAGGGCGTGTTCTCCTGCCAGAACGCCATCACCTATCCGCAGCCCTACCGCAAGTGGACGGAGCAGATGGTCGCCGTGCTCGGCGACTCCCAGGAACTGACCTTCAGTTTCTACCATCAGTGAGCGCGCTGCCGGGAGACTTCTGGGAGACGCTGCCGCTGGGCGGGGGCGTGACGCCGCTCACCCGCGACGCGAACGGGCTGGCCGCCTTCAACAAGCCCGCCGGCCTGCTCTCGCACCCGAATGACTCGCAGGACGAGGCCCGCTCGCTGCTGACCTGCCGTTACGACAAGGAGGCCCAGCGCTTCACTTGGAGAGCAGCGGATGGCACCGAGCGGCATCTCTGGCTGCTCAACCGGCTCGATTCCGCCACCTCGGGCGTGATCCTCACCGCGGCCAGCGAGAAGCTGGCGCTCGCGGTGCGCGACCACTACGCGAAGAAGCAGGTGCACAAGGTCTACCAGGCGCTCGTCTTCGGCCGGCCGCAGAAGAACTTCGAGCACTGGCACGACCAGCTCGCCGTGCAGAAGAAGGGCGGACAGATCCGCACGGCGACGATCGGCAACGTGCCCGCGCAGACCGTCTTCCAGCTCGTGAAGCACACGCAGAGCACCTTCTCGACCTCGCTCATCCGGCTCGAGCCGCGCACGGGCCGCAGCCACCAGCTCCGGGTGCAGTGCGCCAAGCGCCAGCTGCCGATCATCGGCGACCAGACTTACGGCAACTTCGGCCTGAACCGGGAATTCGCGAAGCTGCACAAGACCAAGCGGCTCTTCCTGCATTCGCTCGAGACCGGTTTCAGCTACACCTTCGCGGGCCGGGCCAATGATTTCAAAGCCGTCGCGCCGCTGCCGCGCGAGTTCACCGCGGTGTATTGAGGAGGGTGGTGGAGAGCCCGCGTCCCTGCGGGTCGTTCTCTACAGCAAATCCATCTGCGAGTCATCCGTTGGCGTCACCGTGATCTTCTTCTTCGGCTTGGCCTGCGGGGCGGCGGGCAGGGTGACGCTCACGTCCTCCGACTCGAGCTGGGTCAGGATGGTCTTCGCGCGGTCGATGACCGACAAGGGCAGCCCGGCCAGCCGCGCCACCTGGATGCCGTAGCTGCGGTCGGCGGCACCCTCGACGACGCGGCGCACGAAGACGATGTCGTCGTTCCATTCCTTCACGGCGACGGAGTAGTTCTTCAGGCGGGGCAGGTGTTTGTCCAGCTGGGTCAGCTCCTGGTAATGCGTGGCGAAGAGGGTGCGCGGACCGCGATCGGCGGAACGGTGCAGGTGCTCGACCACGGCCCAGGCGATGCTCAGGCCGTCGTAGGTCGACGTGCCGCGGCCGATCTCGTCAAGGATGATGAGCGAGCGGTCGGTCGTGTTGTTGAGGATGTTGGCGGTCTCGTTCATCTCGACCATGAAGGTCGAGTTGCCGCGGGCGAGGTCGTCGCTGGCGCCGACGCGCGAAAAGATGCGGTCGACCAATCCGAGGCGGCAGGCCTTGGCCGGCACCCAACAGCCGATCTGGGCCAGCAGGGTGATGAGCGCGACCTGCCGGATGTAGGTGGACTTGCCCGCCATGTTGGGACCCGTGATCAGCAGGATCTGCGAGTCGTCGGCGGAAAGCGCGGTGTCGTTCGGGACGAAGGTGTAGCTGCCGGCGAGGCCGAGGCGCTCCTGCTTCATCATCTGCTCGACGACAGGGTGACGGCCGTCGGTGATGCTGAGCACCTCGCCGTCGTCGAGCTGCGGGCGGCAATAGTCCCATTCGCGCGCCAGCACCGCCCAGCCGGCGAGGACGTCGAGCTCGGCGAGCGCGTCGGCGGTGCGGGCCAGGGTCATCGACTCGTCGAGCACGGCGGCGACGAGCTGGTTGAAGAGCTCGAGCTCGCGGGCGAGGGATTTTTCCTCGGCGGAGAAGATCTCCTTCTCCTTCAGCTTGAGGTCCTCGGTGACATAGCGCTCGCCGCTGACGGTCGTCTGCTTGCGGATGTAGTCGGCGGGAACGCTGGCCAGGTTGGCCTTGGTGACCTCGATGTAGTAGCCGAAGACGGAGGTGAAGCGGACCTTGAGGCTCTTGATGCCGGTGCGCTCCTGCTCCTTGCGTTCGAGCTCGGCCAGCCAGGACTTGTTGTCGGTGGTCAGGCTGCGGAGGCGGTCGAGCTCGGCGTCGTAGCCGGCGCGGATGTAGTTGCCGTCAGCGAGGTCGTTGGGGAGCTCGTCGGCCAGGCCGCCGGCGAGCAGCTCGCGCAGCTTCGGCAGGTCGGTCAGGCGGGCGCGGACCTTCGAGGTTTCGCCGCCATGGGAGCCGACGAGGTGCGCGTCGAGCAGGTCGAGGCAGGCCATGATGGCCGGGATCTGGGCGAGGGTGTCCTTCACGCCGCCGAGCTCGCGCGGGTTGCGAAGGCGGTTCTGGAGCCGGCCGAGGATGCGCGGGATGTCGCGGACCTTGTTCAGCAGCTCGCGCAGCTCGGCGAGGTCGCTCGGCTGGGCGATGAGTTCGCCGACAACGGTCTGGCGGCGGACGATCTCGGGCAGGTCCAGGGTGGGGGCGGCGAGCCAGCGCTCGAGCAGGCGCGAGCCGGCGGCGGTCGTGCAGCGGTCGATGGCGCCGAGCAGCGAGGCGGTGCGCGTGCCGCGGGTGGACTGGAAGATCTCGAGGTTGCGCAGCGTGGCCGGGTCGAGGAGGAGCGTGCGCGTGCTGCGGTATTCCTGCAGCGAGCGGAGGTTCTGCGGCTTGGCGCAGAGATTCTCCGTGGCGTAGTAGACGACCGCCCCGGCGGCGCCGAGGGCGGGGTGGTTGTGGGCCAGGCCGAAGCCCTGCAGGTTGAGCACGCCGAGGGCGTCCATCACGGTCTTGGCGCCGCAGGCGGTCTCGAAGTGATAACCCGGCAGCTCCGAGGAAAGGCGCGGGGCGCAGAACTGGTGCAGCGCATGCACGGCGTGCTGCTCGTGCGGGGCGGCCTGCCACTTGGCGAGGTCGCCCTCGATGAGCACGAGTTCGGCCGGGTCGAGCGCGGTCAGGACGGGCAGCAGGTTCTCGGCATGCGCGTCGGTCGCGATGCGGAACTCGCCGGTGGACAGGTCGAGCCAGGCGGCGTGGAGGCCGGCCTTGTCGAGGGCCAGCGCGCAAAGGTAGTGGTTCTTGGCCGCGTCGAGCTGGTTGGCCGAGAGGGTGGTGCCGGGCGAGAGGATGCGCGTGAGCTGGCGTTTCACGAGCTTGCCGGCCTGGGCGGGTTCGGCCTGGTCGCAGATGGCGACCTTCTTGCCGGCGGCGAGGAGCTTGGTGACGTAGTTGTCGGCCGCGTGGTGGGGGATGCCCGCCATGGGGGTGTCGCCGCGCTTGGTCAGGGTGATGCCGAGGATGCGGGAGGCGACCTCGGCGTCCGCGAAGAACATCTCGTAGAAATCACCCAGGCGGAAGAGCAGGAGCGTGTTCGCCGGGAGGCCGCGCTTGACCTCGAAATACTGCTGCATCATCGGCGTGAGCTTTTCTGCCATGGGAGGCTGAAGTCAGAGGTCAGACGTCAGAGGTCAGCAAGGCAAAATCACGCGAAATGGGCTGGCTTATCCGCTCTGACCTCTGACATCTGACTGCTGATGTCTTTGGCTCTTCATCACACGGACCTGGGCGGGGCGGGCAAGCCGCCCATGATCGTCCTGCACGGCCTGCTGGGCTCGTCCCGGAACTGGCTGAGCACGGGACGCGACCTGGCGAAGCACTTCCATGTCTTCGCCCTCGACGCCCGCAACCACGGCAAGTCGCCGCATGCCCCGGAGATGTCCTACGAGGTGATGATGACTGACATCATCGGCTGGATGGACGCGCAGGGCCTGGCCAAGGCGGTGATCACGGGCCACAGCATGGGCGGCAAGACCGCGATGCTGCTGGCCTGCCGGCACCCGGAGCGGGTGGAGCGGCTCGTAGTCGTGGACATTGCGCCGAAGGACTATTTCTGGGTGGCACACCGCGGGGAGTTTCTGGCGATGACCGAGCTCGACCTCGGCAGTCTGCATTCGCGCGCGGAGGCGGAGATGCGTTTCGAGGCCCGGGTGGACAACCTCGGCATGAGGAAATTCCTCGCGACCAACCTGGTGCAGGAGGACGGCCGCTGGCGCTGGCAGGTGAACGTGCCGGTGCTGACCGAGGCGTTGCCCGCGATGGAAAAGAACAGCCTGCAACCCGGGGATCGTTTCACCGGCGCAACGCTCTTCATACTGGGCGGACGCTCACGCTATGCCGAGGAACGCGACCACGGTCTGATCCGCCAGCATTTCCCAGCGGCGAAGATCGAGGTAATCGCCGATTCCGGCCACAATCCGCACATGGACAAGCGGGAGGAATTCGTGCGGCTGGTGCTGGGGGCCTGATCGTGGTGTTTTGGTGGAAGGGGTTTTATACCCCGACATGCGCATCCTGAAGTCGGGGTGTAAACCCCCTCCCACCCACAAGGCCGTCAGCCCTCCGGGATCAGCGGCAGCGTGTTGGCCGACACCTGGTCGCGGCTGCGGTGGGCGAACTTGAGCCAGTCGCGGCGCACCCAGCGCCGATACATCAGCAGGCCGCGCAGCCATTCCTCGAACATCATCGCGACCCAGATGCCGGTCAGGCCCCAGCCCAAGGTGAGGCCGAACAGCCAGCACAGCGGCACGCTGAGCAGCCATTGCGAACAGGCCGCGATCCGGACCGGATAACGTGCGTCTCCGGTCGCCCGCAGCGCGTTGATGATGACGATATTGAAGACCCGACCGGGTTCGAAGGCGATGGACAGGCGCAACAGCCACACGCCGCCGGCGATCACGACGGCGTTATGGGAGAACATCCCGAGCAGGGGCTCGGCGAACAGGGCGACGACGATGATCGCACCCGTCGCGATGAGCAGGCCGGTCCGGACGCTGCGCATGACCTGCCGGTAGGCCTCCTCGAAATCACCCGCGCCGATCAGCCGGCCGATGAGAATCTCGGTGCCAAGGCCGAGCGCCAGGCTGAACAGGATGACGAGCCGCTGCACATTAATCGTGTAGGTCATTGTCGCGAGGCTGTCGCCGCCCAGGCGGGCGGCGAAGCTGGTGATGACCATGAGCGAGACCCAGTAACTCATGTGCTCGCCTGCCGCCGGGAGACCGATGTGGAGAATGCGCCCGAGACGCGCCCGCGGCAGGTCGAAGAAATCGCGGGCACGCAGCATGAGCTTCAGACGCCGGTCGAGGAGGATCCACAGGATGATGCCCGCCACCACGCGGCTCGCCACGCTGGCCAGGGCCACGCCGGTCACACCCATCTTCGGTGCGCCCAACCACCCGAACAAGAGCACGCAGGCGAGGACGATGTTGATCACGTTCTGGATGACGGTGACCACCATGGCGTCGCGCGTATGCCCATAAGCCCGCAGCGCAGCGCCGATGGAGGTGTTCATCGCCTCGATGAACAGCGTGCCGCCGAGCAGCACGAGGAACGGCCGCGCATACGGCATGAGCTCCGCCGGCAGATGCATGAGCCGCAGCAGGGGCTCGGCGCCAAAGAAGGCGAGGGCGCTCACCACGAGACCGATCCAGGTGTTCACGGCGATCGCGGTGGTGACGATCTTTTCGGCCCCGGCGCGGTCGTTGGCGCCGACGTGGTGGGTGATGATCACGCTCGCCCCAATGCCGACGAAGTTGAAGCAGATCAGGGCAAGAACGATGAACTGGTGCGCGATGCCCAGCGCGGCCACGGCCCCATCGGAGATGTAGCTGACGAGGAACGTATCAACCGTGCCGATGAGAATGCGCAGCGTCTGCTCGATGAAGATCGGCCAGGCGATCGCGAGCAGGGTCAGCTTGGGTGCGGCGGGTTTCGTCACGGAAGGACCTCACTCACAGCCAACCCCGTGCCGAGTAAAGCGGAATTACGGGCGGGCAGGGCGTCGAGTCCCTTCACCGCCGCGGCGCGGAACGGAGTCCGCGCCCTACCGCTTCGCCCACAGTCGCAGCGACGAGAGCAGGAAGTGTTCGAGCGCGGCGGCCTCGTTCAGGTTGAGGCGGAGCAGGCCGATGTCGTGTTCGAGTTGGCCGACGGCGGCCACGAGGGAGCGGCGGGCGGAGTCGTCGCCCTCGAGTAGTCGCTTTTGCGCGAAGTCGCGCGTGGCGTGCTCGAGCTCGGAGAAAAGCTTCAGGCGGATGCCGTTGGCGATGCCGGTCTCGATGGCGGCCTGCTCGTCGTCGTCGATGTCGTCGGGCAGCTTTTCCTTCTGTTGCTTCCAGGCCTGGTCGGTGGCGGCGGCGAGGACGGCGTTGAAGCGGGTGACGAGGCCGTAGACGCCCATCAGCTGGTCGGCCACGGCGCGTTTCTCCACGACGCCGGCGGTGAGCAGCTGCAGCCAGGCGGCGTAGTCGGCCAGGGCGGACCGCCATTGTTCGCGGGTCGGTTCGTCAGCGCCGGCAAGGGCCTCGCTGCCGGCGTCGGTGAAGCGAAAGTGCAGGCAGCGGCTGCGGATGGTGGCGAGGAGCGAGTAGGGGCGGGTGGTCAGCAGCAGGATGGTCGTGCTCGCCGGCGGCTCCTCGAGGGTCTTGAGGAAGATGTTGGCCGCGGCCGTGTTCATGCGGTCGGCCTCGTAGACCACGGCGACCTTCCGGTGGGAGACCTGGGGCGAGACCTGGATCGAGCCGATGAGGTCGCGGGTGACCTCGGCGGAGATCTGCCGCATCTTGCCGGCGGGCCGGAGCGCGAAGAAGTCCGGGTGCTGCTTCGGCGGGAAATGCTGGGCCCGGTGCCGCGGGTCGTTGAGCAGGCGGTCGGCGATGGCGTGGGCGACGGTCGCCAGGGTGCCAAGGTTCTCGCCGTGCAGGAGCAGGCTGTTGGCCAGGCGCGAGCGCTCGATGGCGCGCTCGATGACCGCGACGGCGGGGGTGCCGGACAGGGCGGCGGGCCAGGGGAGGATTTCGCTCATGGCGTCAGGCGAGGCGCTGCTGGACCTCGGCCCAGATCTGGCGGTCGATGGCGTCGGCCGGCTGCGTGCCGTCGACGACGATGACCCGTTGCGGTGCGTCCCGACCCAGTTGCAGGTAGGCATCCCGGACCTTTTGAAAAAAGGCGGCGTCCTCCCGCTCGATGCGGTCGGGCCGGCCGGCGGAACGCTGGCGGACGCGGGCGAGGCTGACCTCGGTCGGCACATCGAGGATCACGGTCAGGTGCGGCATGACCTCGCCCACGGCAAAGGCGTTGACCGCGGCCACCGGCCCCGCCGCGAGGTTGCGGGCGGCGCCCTGGTAGACGGTGGAGGAGTCGAGGTAGCGGTCGCTGACCACGATCGCCCCGCGGCGCAGGGCGGGGGCGATGACCGTGCGCACGAGCTGGGCCCGGGCGGCGGTGAAGAGCAGGAGTTCGGCCTCGGCGCACATCCCCTGGCCCTCGTCCTTGTGCAGGAGGATCTCGCGGATGCGTTCCCCGAGGTCCGTCCCGCCCGGCTCGCGGGTGGAGACGATCTCGCGGCCGGCCTGCTGGAGGTGGGCGAGCAGCCGGGCGATCTGGGTGGACTTGCCGCTGCCCTCGGACCCCTCGAAGGAGATGAGCTTGCCGGCGGATTTGGTCGGGGTGGGCATGAACGGGTGGACAGTCCACACGAAAAAAGGTTGGCGGCGGCGCGCAACCAGAATCAGGCGCGCGGGTCGGGGAGATGGCCCGCAACCGGCGCGCGAAAGACGAGAATTCCCATTGATTGGCCGCGCCAAACGCGCCAACACTCGCACCACATGCCCAGCCTTCTTTTTTCGCCCATCCTCGCCACGCTGAACGTCTGGCAGGTCTTCCTCATCACCGACCGCGTCGGCCAGGCGGTCATCGCCCTCCTGGCGGTCTTCAGCATCTTCGCCTGGGCGCTGATGATGGGCAAATACTCCGAGCTGAAGAAGCTGCGCGAGCTGAACTTCGCCTTCGAGCGCCGGCTCGGCGAGCAGCGGCACATCCTCGACCTGCCCGAGAACCTGAAGAACCGCCGCGACATCCCGTATGCCGACCTGCTGGCCGACGCGCTCGAGGCCTACTGGCGCGCCGCCGCCATCGGCAAGGAGAAGGGCGACGACACGCCGCGCGCGCGGCTCGAGCACGCCGAGAACGCCATCCAGCGCGCGCTCGCCCGCCAGTCGCTGCGCTACGAGGCCAGCATGATCATCCTCGCCTCGCTCGTGTCCGGCGCGCCGTTCATGGGCCTGTTCGGCACCGTGTGGGGCATCATGGAGGCCTTCGGCGCCATCGCCGAGCAGGGCTCCGCCACGCTGGCCACGCTCGCGCCCGGCGTCTCCGCCGCGCTGCTGACCACCATCGCCGGCCTCGTGGTCGCGATCCCGTCCGTCTTCGGCTACAACATCCTGCTCGGAAACGTGAAGACCATGATCACCGAGCTCGAGAACTACGCGAGCACGCTCGCCGACCGCATCGAGCTCGAGGCCAAATAAGGACGCGCCATGGCCAAGATCTTCCGCCGCCAACGCTCGCTGCACCCGGTCGCGGAGCTGAACGTGACCAACATGGTGGACCTCGGGTTCACCCTGCTGATCATCTTCATGATCACGACGCCGCTCATCCAGCAGGAGCAGACCATCCCGCTGAACCTTCCCGGCGAGAGCAAGAAGCCTCAGACGCCGCCCAAGGATGACTTTCAGACCGTCTCGATCGACCAGAACTCCCACCTGTATGTCGGCAGCAAGCGCGTCACCTTTGCGGAGCTCGGCAAGGCCTTGGACGAGTTCGCCGCCCGCCCTAAGCCGCCGGTCATCCGCCTGCGCGGCGACATGACGCTCCAATACCAGCAGATCGTGCGGATCATGGACGAGCTAATGAAACGCAACCTGGTGCGTATATCCCTCGATACCGAGTCCAAATGACGCGATGCGGCCGAATTCCTCCAGCGCCCTCTTCACCTCGCTGATCCTCCACGCGTTCGTGGCGGCGGTCATCTTCGTGACCACGATCTACGTGGCGCGCACGACGGATGCGGCGCCGAAGATCATCGAGCTGGTGGCGGGCGAGGCGACGGACATGAACGCCCTGGAGGCCCCCGCCCTGGGCAACACGCCCAATCCGGTGAAGATGAACGTGCCGCGCATCGAGCTGCCGGCCGAGCCGCAGGTGGAGGAGACGGCCGCCGTGCCGGAGCCCCCGGTCAAGGAAACGGTGTCGACCAAGGCCCCGCCCGTGAAGGCCGAGCCGGTGAAGCCGCCCCCGACCAAGGCGAAGGTCGACAACAGCATCGCGAAACAGATGAACAAGAGCGCGAAGGTGTCCTATCAGGAATATCTCAAGAAGCACCCGACCCCCAAGCAGTCCGCCGCCAGCACCGCGCGCCGCGCCGCGAATGTGCCAAAGATCGACACCCAGGGCATCCTCAAGGGGGTCCGGGGCGGCTCGACCGCCAACACCACGGGCGGGCAGGGGGGCAAGGCGCTGACCCGTGAGGAGGCCGACCAGCTGAGCGTCTATATTTCGTTCCTCATCCAGGAATTGAAGCGCGCCCATGAGCCGCCGCCGGGTGTCAGCGACCAGCTGGAGACCAAGGTGCGGTTCGATATCACCGCCAGCGGAGCGATCCTCAACCCGCGGATCGTCAAGTCCTCGGGCAACCGGGAGTTCGACGAGTCGGTGCTGGAAGCCTTCCGGAACATGCGGTCCATCGGCCCCACGCCGAACCGCCGCCCTGACACCTGGACCGTCACGTTCAAGATGCGCGACGAGGCCTGAAAAGGCGAAAGCCACTCCGAGGGAGTGGCTTTCAAAGTGGTGGACCCTATCAGGTTCGAACTGATGACCTCCTCAATGCCATTGAGGCGCTCTACCAACTGAGCTAAGAGCCCTAACTGAACTAAAAGAAGGGCCTAAAAGTAGCTTTTGGCGGACGAACGCAAGGAATTTTTCGAGGATTTCGAGCCCGGCCCATTTAGTTCCGTCCGTGCAGGATAAGGGGCGGCTCATCCGGCCCGTCGCGGGGCGCCGCGACGGCCTGCCGGGCCAGTTCCCGCCAGTAGGCCTCCTCCTGTTCCCGGCGCAGGGCGACCTGATATTCGTTGTTGCCGGCGAAGAGGATGAAGGTGAACAGCACGGCCAGCATGAGGCGGTCCGCGTAGAGCCCCCAGGCGATGAAACCGATGGCCAGCACCCGGCCGACCATGACGGCCCACCAGGTGGCGCGCAGGTAGGGCAATTTCATGGCCAGCAGGGCGCGGAAGATGCGGCCGCCGTCCATGGGAAACACGGGGACCAGGTTGAAGACGCCCATGATGAGGTTTGCATACACCAGCTGGACCGCCACGCCGGCGGGTGAGTAGGCGGCAACGCCCTCGCCTTGGACGAAATCCCGCCAGACCAGCGGCAGCAGCAGGGCCACCAGCAGGAAATTCACGGCCGGACCGGCCACGGTGATCAACAGCTCCTGCGAAGGCTTGCGCGGGATGCGGTCCATCTCGGCCATGCCACCGATCGGCAGCAGCATGATGCGCGGCACATTGATGCCATAACGCCGGGCCGTGAGCGAATGGCCCAGTTCGTGCAGTATGACGCACACGAAAAACAGCACGATCAAACCCACGCTCCACGCCATGCCCAGCACGCCGCCCTCCAGCCAGCCTTGATAACCCCAATAAGCCAGCAGCAGCACGAAGCTCGCGTGCACCGCGAGCTGGATGCCGAACACCTTAAACAAGTTAATTGACCACCCTAACATGGGCGGTAAGTAGAACGAGCTTTGCGCAAAGCGCTAATCATTTTGACCATCCGCCACTAAGTCATGTCCGAGACCGCGCCAGTTCCGCACATTCTTGTCGTCGATGACGACACGGAGGTGCGCTATTCACTGAACCGCGTGCTTTCGTCCCGGCAATACAGGGTCCAGGAGGCCGCGAGCGGGGAGGAGGGCGTGGCGGCCGTGAAGAAACAGCCGCCCGACGTCGTCCTGCTCGACAACCGCATGACCGGCATGACCGGCCTCGAGACCCTCCAGCACATCCGCGCGGCCAACCCGAAGCAGCTGGTCATCCTGATGACGGCCTACGGCACGGCGCAGACCGCCATCGAGGCGATGAAGTTCGGCGCCTTCGACTACGTGGTGAAGCCCTTCGACCCGCCGAAGCTGCTCGCCCTGGTCGACAGCGCCCTGCGCACCCAGGCCGACATCCGCTCGGCGGGCGGCGTGCAGCCGGTCATCAATTCCGAGGAACACAAGGAGGGCATCATCGGCACCTCGGCGCCGATGCAGCAGGTGTTCAAGGTCATCGGCCAGGTCGCCGCGAGCGACGTGACCGTGATGATCACCGGCGAGAGCGGCACCGGCAAGGAGCTCATCGCGCGCAGCATCCACCGTCACAGCCACCGCGGCGGCCGGCCCTACGTGGCCGTCAATTGCTCGGCCATCCCGGAGAACCTGATCGAGAGCGAGCTCTTCGGCCACGAGCGCGGCGCCTTCACCGGCGCGACGGCGCAGCGGCTGGGCAAGTTCGAGGTCTGCGACGGCGGCACCATCTTCCTTGACGAGATCGGCGACATGACGCCCGCCACCCAGACGAAGATCCTGCGCGTCCTGCAGGAGGGCGAGATCCAGCGCGTCGGCAGCTCGGAGACGCTGAAGGTCAACGTGCGCGTGATCGCCGCGACCAACAAGGACCTCGAGACGCTGGTGAAGGACAAGGAATTCCGCGAGGACCTGTATTACCGCCTCAACGTCGTGCGCCTGCGCCTGCCGCCGCTCCGCGAGCGGGTGGAGGACATCCCGCAGATCGTGGACTATTTCATCCAGAGCCTCGCAAAGGGAAAGAAGACCAAGGCGCGCAAGGTCTCGCCCGAGGCGTTGGCCATCCTCTGCCGGCACAATTGGCCGGGCAACGTGCGCGAATTGGAGAACATGATTTACCGCAGCGCCGTCATCGCGCAGAGCGACACGATCCTGCCAAAGGACCTGCCCGACGAGGTGCGCGGCGTGGTGGCCGGCGTGGTGGCCGGCGGCGAACCCGCGGGGCTCGAGACGCTCTTCGACCAGCTTTATGCGCAGCTCAAGGTCACGCATCCCGGTGACATGCTCGGGGCGGTGAAGGCCGCGCTTGAAGCACGGGACGCCGCAGGCGGCAAGCCGGCGTCAGAAGCGGCCCCGGCAACGGCTCCGCTCGCAAAGGCGAAGAAACCAGCGGCGAAAAAGAAATAGCCGGTGGAGGCGGGACGGATGGTCCCGCTTTCATCAAGTGCTACCGATCCCCGTAGCCACCCGGCTTGGCCTGGTGCCAGCGCCACGCAGTCTCCACGAGCGATTCGATCGTCTTGAACTTCGGCTTCCAGCCGAGCTCGCGCTGCGCCTTGGTGGAATCGGCATACAGCGCCGGGGGGTCGCCTTCGCGCCGCGGGCTGTATTTGACGGGCACCTTGAGGCCGGTGGCTTTCTCCACGGCCCGGATGACCTCCAGCACGGAGGTCGGCTGGCCGGTGCCGAGGTTGTAGAAGAGCGCGGTGCCGGGCTTGGCGAGGTGGTCGAAGGCGGCGATGTGCGCACGGCTCAGGTCGTCGACGTGCACGTAGTCGCGCAGGCAGGTGCCGTCGGGGGTGGGGTAGTCGGTGCCGAAGACCTCGAGGGCAGGGCGCTTGCCCTGGGCGGCCCAGATGGCGAGCGGGATGAGATGGGTCTCGGGGTCGTGGTCCTCGCCGATGCTGCCGTCCTCGGCCGCGCCAGCGGCGTTGAAGTAGCGGAAGGCGGCGAAGCTCAGGCCCTGGCCGTGGGCGAGCGCCTTGAGGGCGTGCTCCACGTCGAGCTTGGTCTGGCCATAGGGGTTGATCGGCGCCTGCGGCATGTCCTCGGTCAGGGGCAGCTTCGCCGGCACGCCGAAGGTCGCGCAGGTGGAGGAGAAGACGAACTTCATCACGCCATGGCGCATCATCGTCTCGATGAGTGTGTAGGTGGCGGAGCAGTTGTTGATGTAATACTTCAGCGGCGTCTTCACCGACTCGCCGACGTAGCAGAAGGCGGCGAAGTGCATGACGAGGTCGAATTTTTCCGCCGCGAAGATCCGGTCGAGCGCCGCGGCGTCGCCGAGGTTCGCGTTGATGAACTTCACGTTCGCCGGCACGGCGGCGCGGTGGCCGTAGGCGAGGTTGTCGAGGACGACGGGTTCGTGGCCCGCGGCGATAAGCTGGCGGACACAATGGCTTCCGATGTATCCGGCTCCGCCGGCGACAAGCACTTTCATGGGGCAGACTTCTATTGCTTTTCGATTTCCCATGGCTAGGTAAATCGGTTCCTTTCCGCATCATACGCATGAAGCAAACGCGCATCGTCATCACCGGCATCGGCCTCACCGCCCCCAACGGCAACTCGCTGGCCGAGTTCCGCCAGAACCTGCTGCACGGCGTGTCGGGCATCACCACGGTCGATGTCCGCTACATGGGCCGGCATCCCGCGGGCATGTGCACGTTTGATCCGCTCAAATACCAGAAAAAGAAGGATGTCCGCATCGGCACGCGCGCCGGCGGCATCAGCATCTACTGCGCCCGGGAGGCGCTGGCGGACGCCGGCGTGAACCTCGAGGCCCGCGACCGCAGCCGCGTCGGCATCTACCTCGGCATCACGGAGCACGGCAACGTCGAGACGGAGAACGAGGTCTACAACATCTCGCAGTTCAAATACGACACGAAGTTCTGGACCCATCACCACAACCCGCGGACCGTGGCCAACAACCCGGCGGGCGAGGTGTCGCTCAACCTCGGCATCACCGGCCCGGCCTACACCATCGGCGCCGCGTGCGCCGCGGGCAACATGGGCCTGATCCACGCCGCGCAGATGCTGCGGCTCGGCGAGATCGACTTCGCGCTCGGCGGCGGCGTCAGCGAGAGCCCGCAGACCTTCGGCATCTTTGCCGGTTTCAAGAGCCAGAACGCCCTCGCGGCGCACGAGGACCCCAAGAAGGCGAGCCGCCCCTTCGACAAGGCCCGCAACGGCATCGTCATCTCCGAGGGCGGCTGCATCTACACGCTGGAACGGCTCGAGGACGCCCAGGCGCGCGGCGCGAAGATCTACGGCGAGATCGCCGGCTATCATGTGAATTCAGACGCCACCGACTACGTGCTCCCTAACCCGGAGCGCCAGGCCGAGTGCGTCCGCAAGGCCATCGCCCACGCCGGCATGACCATCGAGGACATCGACCTCGTGAACACGCACGCCACCTCCACGCCGCAGGGTGACATCCAGGAGTGCCAGGCCATTGCGGAGGTTTTCAAGGGACGGAGCACGCCCCCGCACATCAACAACACCAAGAGTTTCATCGGTCACGCCATGGGCGCCGCCGGGGCGCTGGAGCTGGCCGGCAACCTGCCGAGCTTCGACGACGGGGTCGTGCATCCGACCATCAATGTCGATGAGCTTGATCCGCAATGTGATATACCGGGCCTGGTGATTAATCATCCGAAGACCGGGGTGAAAATCGACGTCATCCTGAACAATTCGTTCGGCATGCTGGGCATAAATTCCACGTTGATTATCAAACGATTCGCCGCATAACTCCCGCACACATCATGACGAAAGAAGACTGCAAGAAGCTGGTTATCGACATCATCTCCGACATTGCCCCGGACGAGGACCTTAGTGCGATCAAGCCTGAGATCCGTCTCCGCGACCAGCTGCAGCTGGATTCGATGGACTTCCTCGACATCGTCATGGAGCTCCGCAAGCGCCACGGCATCGAGGTGCCCGAGGCTGATTATGCCCATCTCGCCTCGCTCGAGAGCTGCGCGGAATACCTGACCCCGAAGTTCGCCGCCAAGGCCTGAACTTAGCGCATCTTTATTTGTAGGGCGGGATCGCTGATCCCGCCCTTTTTATTTTGATAATCGAAGGTGGGAGGGGCTTTATGCCCCGACTTTTCCAGTCATCGCCATCCTTTGTCGGGGCATAAAGCCCCTCCCACGCCGACCTTCGCTTTGAAATCCTCCCACTACGACGTAGCCATCATTGGCGCCGGCATGTCCGGGCTGGCGGCCGGCATCCGGCTGGCCCACTTCGGCCGGAAGGTCTGCATCTTCGAGCGGCACAACGCCCCGGGCGGCCTGAACAGTTTCTACAGCCTCGCCGGCCGCAAATACGACGTCGGCCTGCACGCCATGACCAACTACGTGGCTCCCGGCGTGAAAGGCACGCCGCTCGGCAAGCTGCTGCGCCAGCTCCGCATCGAGCGCGAGGAATTCGCCCTGTGCCCGCAGAAGCAGTCCAAGATTTCCTTCGGGCCACGCGGGGAGCACGTCCTGAGGTTCACGAACGACTTTGCCGTGCTCGACGCGGAGGTCGCGGCGAAATTTCCCGCCCAGGCCGACGGCTGGCGCAAGTTGGTCGGGCTGGTCAGGACCTACGACGATGTCTCCCTCGACGCCCAGCCGCTGTCGGCGCGCGAGGTCGTCGGCCGGCACATCAGCGATCCGCTGCTGACGGACATGATTTTCTGCCCGGTGATGTATTACGGCAGCGCCCAGGAACGGGACATGGAGTTCGGCCAGTTTGTCATCATGTTCAAGGCGCTCTTCCTCGAGGGTTTCGCCCGGCCGCTGGACGGCGTGCGGGTCATCATCCGCGTGCTGCTCGACAAGTTCCGCTCGGCAGGGGGCGAGCGCCGGATGAAGTGCGGGGTGCGCCAGATCATCGAGGAGCAGGGCCGCGCCGCGCGGCTGGTGCTGGACGACGGCACGGAGGTCACCGCCGGTCACGTGATTTCCTCCATCGGCTTCCCCGAGACGATGAAACTCTGCGCCCCGGCGCACGCGGTCGAGGCCGACGCCAACACGGGCGCGCTGTCGTTCATCGAGACCATCAGCATCTTCAACCGGCAGCCGGCGGAGTGGGGGTGGGGCGACGACACGATCATTTTCTTCAACGACTCGGATCGCTTCGAGTATGCCCAGGCCCGGGAGCAGGTGGACACGCGCAGCGGCGTCATCTGCCTGCCGAACAACTTCGACTTCGGCGGCGACCGGCTGCCGGAGGGAATCTTCCGCGTGACGTGCCTGGCCAACTACGACCGCTGGGCGCATCTGCCGGAGGAACAGTATCAGACGGACAAGAAACGCTGGTTCGAGGCGGCCGGGCGCAGCGCGCGCCGCTTCCTGCCGGCGGTGGACGAGGCCGTGCTGGCGTCGGCGCAGCTCACGACCGACATGTTCACGCCGCGCACGATCAAGAAGTTCACCGGGCACTTCAACGGCGCGATCTACGGCGCACCGCGCAAGATCCGCAACGGGCGCACGCACCTGTCGAACCTTTCCCTGTGCGGCACGGACCAGGGCTTTCTGGGCATCGTCGGGGCGATGCTGAGCGGCATCTCGATGGCGAATTACCACGTGCTGCAGGGCAAGGGCTAGGGCGAATCCACCGGACGGCCGCTCCGCCGCCGGGCATCCACAATTCCGCGTTGCGCTTTGCCAGGGGCCAAACTTAGTTGGGCGGCTCGCATGGCTTACGACTGGCTCAAAGGAATCGAAGACCACTACGACATCGTGGTGATTGGCAGCGGCTTGGGCGGCATGACCGGCGCCAACGTCCTGGCCAAGTGCGGCCACAAGGTCCTGCTGCTGGAGCATCATTACCAGCTCGGCGGCCTGGCCACCTGGTTCACCCGGAAGGGCGGCCATATCTTCGACATTTCCCTCCACGGATTCCCGATCGGGATGATCAAGTCCGTCCGCAAATACTGGAGTCAGGACATCGCCGACTCGATCGTGCAGCTGAAGGGCGTGCGCTTCATCAACCCCCAGTTCTCGATCGACACGACCTTCGACCGCGAGGACTTCACGCGCCAGCTGGTGGAAAAATTCAAGGTCCCGGCCGAGACGGTCGAGCGGTTCTTCACCGACCTGCGGGCGATGAACTTCTACGACAACAACCCCGAGACGACCGGCCAGATGTTCGCCCGGTATTTCCCGGGGCGCGACGACGTGCAGCGCCTGCTGATGGAGCCGATCGCCTACGCCAACGGCTCCACGCTCGACGACCCGGCCATCACCTTCGGCATCGTCTTCTCCAACTTCATGAGCAAGGGCGTCTACACCTTCCAGGGCGGCAGCGACGTGCTGATCAAGAAGATGGCCGCCGAGCTCAAGGCCAACGGCGTCGAGATCCGCAAGCACGTCGTGGTGGAGAAGATCCTGACGGAGGAGCGGGAAGGCAAAAAGCAGGTGACCGGCGTGGTCGCCAACGGCCGCACCATCCGCTGCGACGTGGTGCTGTCCAACGCGAACATCAAGAGCACGGTCCTGCGGCTCGCCGGCGAGGAGAATTTCACCCCCGAGTTCGCGGCCCAGACCAAGGCCGTCCGCGTCAACAGCAGCTCCTGCCAGGTCTACCTGGGCATCAAGAAGGGTGAGACCCTGCCGCACATCGGCGACCTGGTCTTCACGTCCGACGAGCCGGTGTTCTCCAGCGAGAAGCTGGTGGACCTGCACACGACCAGCCGGACCTTCTCGATGTATTATCCGGACACGCGGCCCGGTTCGGACCGCTACACGGTGGTGGTCTCCATCAACGCGAAGTATGAGGACTGGAACGCGCTGACGCCGGAACAATACACGGCGGAGAAGCAGCGCCTGATCGACGAGTCGATCGCCTCGCTGGAAAAATACATCCCCGACGTGCGTGCTAAGATCGAGTGGATGGAGGCGGCGACGCCGCGCACCATCGAGCGCTACACCCGCCACTGGGCGGGCACGTCGTTCGGCACCAAGTTCGAGGGGCTGAAGGTCTCGATGGACCTGCCGGCCCAGCTGCCCGGGCTCTACCACGCCGGCTCGGTCGGCATCATCATGTCGGGCTGGCTCGGCACCATCAATTACGGCGTCATCGTCGCCAACCAGATCGACAAGGCCCTCGCGGCCAAGAAACGGGCCGCCGTGGCCTCCGCCTGATTTTCCCATGACCGAAGTCGAAAAGCTCATCCCGCACCGCCCGCCGTTCCTGTTCGTCGACGAGATTGTCTCGCACGACGGCGAGGTCCTGGTCGCGAAGCGCACCTGGCGGGCCGACGAATATTTCTACCAAGGGCACTATCCCGGTGCGCCCATCACGCCCGGCGTGCTGCTGTGCGAGGCGGTGTTCCAGACCGGCGCGCTGCTCATGGCCAAGCTGCTGAGCGGCGAAACCGGCGGGCAGGGCGGGGTGCCGCTCCTGACCAAGGTGACCGATGTGCGTTTCCGCCTGCCGGTCTACCCGGGTGACACGGTCACCATCGAGGTCCGGCGCAAGGAGACAATGGGTGACTTCCATTTCATGAGCGGCAGCGTCAAGAACGGCGACAAGCGCGTGCTGAACGTCGATTTCTCCGTCGCCTGGAAGAAACCCGAGGGGCAGGTCACCACATGAGCGATTTCCTCCAGGTTTCGGGGAAGACCTTCCTCGTGATGGGTGTCGCGAACAAAAAGAGCGTCGCGTGGTTCATCGCGAAGTCGCTCGAGGAGCAGGGCGCGCGCGTTGTTTACAGTGTCCGCTCCGAATCCCGCCGTAAGTCGCTGGAGACGCTGCTGGCCGGCAAGCCGGTGTTCCTCTGCGACGTCGAGCAGGAGGGGGCCTGCGAGAAGCTGGCGGCTGACATCGCGGCGGCTGGTTTGGCCCCGCTGCAGGGCGTCGTGCACTCGATCGCGTTCGCCAACTACAGCGAGGGCTTCAAGCCGTTCCACGGAACGAAACGGAAGGACTTTCTGCAGGCCACGGCAATCTCGGCGTTCTCGCTGGTCGAGCTCGCCAACGCCCTGAAGCCGCACCTGGCGCGCAACGCCTCGGTCGTCACCATCGGCATCTCGTCGCTGCAGGTGACGCCGGACAACTACGGCTACATGGGCCCGATCAAGGCCGCGCTGGAGTCCAGCAGCCGTTTCCTGGCGAAGTCGTTCAGCGCCGACAGCGAGGTGCGGTTCAACGTGGTCGGGGCGGGACCGCTCAAGACCAGCGCGTCGGCCGGCATCCCGGGCTACATCGAAAGCTACCTCTATGCCGAGAAACTGACCTTCCGGAAGCGCAACCTCGACACGCAGGAGGTGGCCGACGCCACGCTGTTCCTGCTCAGCGGGCGCAGCAGCGGCGTCAACGGCACGACGCTGGTCGTTGATGCCGGGCTCGGCTCGAATTTCTTCGACAAGGACATCATCCGGCTGGCCATGCGGCCGGAGAAGTGAGCCATGCGTTTCCGCCACGCCTGCATTGAGTCCCTGGCCACGGTGCTGCCGGAGGAGATCTGGACCTCGGCCGCGCTCGAGGAGCGGTTGCGGCCGCTGTATGACCGGCTGAAGCTGCCGGCCGGGCGGCTGGAGCTCATGACGGGCATCAAGGAACGCCGCCAATGGCCCGCGGGCACGAGGCCGTCCGACGCCAGCGCGAAGGCCGGGAAGGCCGTGTTGCAGCGCTCGGGCTTCAAGCCGGAGCAGGTGGAGGCGTTCATTCATTGCGCCGTGTCGCGCGACATGCTCGAGCCGGCGACGGCGTCGTTTGCGCATCACAAGATCGGGTTGGGGGCGCATTGCCAGGTCTTCGACCTGTCGAACGCGTGCCTGGGTTTCCTTAACGGGCTCGTGACGCTCGGCGCCATGATCGACTCCGGCCAGATCAGGTGCGGCATGGTCGTGGCGGGCGAGAACGGTCGACCGCTGGTTGAGCAGACTGTGCAACACCTGTTGACCGCGCCGCTGAACCGGAACGAGATCAAGCCCTTCTTCGCCAACCTGACCATCGGGTCGGGCGCCGTGGCGGCCATCGTGTGCCATGAGGATCTGCTGCCCGCCGGCCCGAAGCACCGGCTGGTGGCGGGAGCATATCTCTCGGCCACGCAGCACAGCGAACTTTGCCAGGGTGACACCTCTGGGCAGGGCCTGCAGATGGAGACCGACTCGGAGCAGTTGCTCGTCGCCGGCGTGGAAGTGGCGCGCGCGACCTGGCAGAAATTCGAACAGGAGACCGGCTGGAACCGGGCGACGCCGGATCACATCATCTGTCACCAGGTGGGCAGCACGCACCGCCGCAAGCTCTACGAGACCGTGGGGCTTGACCTGGCCAAGGATTTTTCGACCTTCGAGACGCTGGGCAACACGGGGTCCGCCGCACTGCCGATGGCCCTGGCGCTGGCGGTGGACCGGGGTGTGGTCCAGCCGGGCCACAAGGCCGCCTTGCTGGGCATCGGCAGCGGCATCAACAGTCTCATGCTGGCGGTCGACTGGTGATGAGCACGCCGCTACCAGCCTGGTTAAAGGCCCTGTATCCGTTCGAGCCGAAGCGGTTCGATACCGGCCGGGGCGTGATGAGCTATCTGGACGAAGGGTCGGGCGACGAGGCCGTCGTGATGGTGCACGGCAACCCGACCTGGTCGTTTTATTACCGGAACCTGGTGCTGGGGTTGCGCGGGAAGTTGCGGTGCATCGTGCCGGACCACATCGGCTGCGGGCTCTCGGACAAGCCGCAGGACTTCAATTACACGCTGGCGGAGCATATCCGGAACCTGCGGGGCCTGCTCGACAGCCTGCATCTGCGCAAAATCCACCTGATCGTGCACGATTGGGGCGGGCCGATCGGGCTGGGCACGGCGCTGGCCAGGCCGGAACAGCTGGGCCGGGTGGTCATCCTGAACACGGCCGCCTTTGCCGATACGGTCGTCCCGTGGCGCATCCGGCTGTGCCGGGCGCCGGTCATCGGGGAGTGGCTGGTGCGCGGTTTCAACGGCTTCGCCTGGCCGACCACCTGGATGTCCGTGACCCGGCCGCTGGCGCCGGACGTCAAACGCGGTTTTATTTATCCCTACGACAACTGGGCCAACCGGATTGCCACGCACCGGTTCGTGGTCGATATCCCGTCCGGCAAGGGCAGGGCCAGCGACCGGGCCTTGGCCGAGGTGGAATCCAAGCTCGGTTTGCTGCGCGACCGCCCGGTTCGAATCCTGTGGGGTGGTCAGGATTTCTGCTTCAACCGGCATTACTACAATCGCTGGAAGGTGCTCCTGCCGGGGGCCCAGGCCGACTATTTTGCGGAGGCAGGGCACTATGTGCTCGAGGACGCAGGTCAGGAATGCCTGCGGGAGATAGAGGCGTTCCTAAACTGATTTAAGTAGCTGATAATAAGGCAATATATATTATAGACATAATATATATTGTGCGAATATCAAATATGGGATGAGATATGCAAAGCGCCCGAACCGAGGGTTATCGGGCCGGGCCCCAGCGGCTGGTCAGAGGGAAATAGATGAACAGCGGACGCCCGACCACGTCCTTCTCCGGCACGAAGCCCCAATAGCGGCTGTCTTTGCTGCGGGGCGAATTGTCCCCTAGCGCGAAAAAGGAATTGGGCGGCACCGTGACCTTTCCGCCGGGCGGCAGCGTGCCGTCGCTGACCACGACGCCGTCGGATATCACCGGGCCGCCGGTGTTGTTCGTGTAGCCCGGATATTTGCCCTCGCGGCGCGCGTTCTTGCCGAAGGCATCCGCGCCCTCGATCGGCTTGCCGTTGCGGTAAAGCACCGGCGCCTTGATCTCCAGCGTGTCGCCCGGCGTGCCGACCAGGCGTTTCACGTAATACTGGCTGATCTGGTTTCCGGCGACGTCCTGCATCTCGGGACTCCGGATATTGCCGGTCTTGAACACGAAACCCGAGCCGACCTTGGGCTGGACGAAATTATAGCTGATCCGCTCCACGAACAGCAGGTCGCCGGTCAGGATGTCGAACGACATGACGGATTCGCCCTTCTTCACCTTCTTCCCGATCGGCACCCAATAAACCGTCCGCTCGACCGGCTGCGCCCCGGAGGTGTCGCGCAAGGTGGAACGCTCGAGCCCGGACCGCCGGGCCAGCCCGTCCTGCAGGACGCTGTAGAAGCTGGGCGCCGTGCCCTTGAAGGATTCGTCCAGCACCTGCTCGAATTCGCCCTGAAAATCCGCCGGCACGGAAACCGTGGCCGGCTGGCCTCCCACCATGAAGGTATACTCGCGCATCAGGGTCGGGAAAATGCCGAGGCTGCGGCCGGGTTTCTGGGTGAAGGCCACGGCGGCCCCGCCCCGGCCGTAAAGAAAGACCGGCACCATCACCTCGCCGTCCGCCGGCGCCTTCACGGTGTAATTGCTCGCGCCCAGCGTCAGCAGCCGGGCCAGCCGGCGCACGGCGCCGGGCTCCTCGCCGGGTTGGAAGACCTCGGCCGTCATGCCGTAATAGCTCGGCCACATCGAATTGGTCGGGATCTTGAACGGCTGGATGAAATACGCGCGCAGCCCGAGGATCACGATGGCCGCGACGAGGAAAAACTCGACGTTCTCGACCAGCGACGACTGCGGATAAATCCGCCCGCCCGTGTCCCGCAGCACCCCTTCCAGCGACTCCACGGCGAGCTTCAGCTTGCTGACGTCCGCCTTTTCCTTGAGCCGCAGCTTCACCGCGGTGGCCGCCCCCAGCAACCGCTGGTTCTGGGCGTCCGTCAGCTGGTCCCGGCGGAACTTGTAGACCCGGTCCGCCACCTCCAGCCAGTTGGCGGCGTTCTGCCGCATTTTCTTTTCCTGGGAGTAAAGGAAGCTGAACACGGGGATGAAGCGGGATTAGCTGTTGGTCTTCAAAACCTGGATGAAGGCATCTGGTGGGATCGAAACCTTGCCGATAAGTTTCATCTTCTTTTTGCCCTCCTTCTGCTTGTCGAGCAACTTTCGTTTGCGGGAGATGTCGCCGCCATAGCACTTCGAGGTGACGTCCTTGCGCATCTCGCGGACGTTGTCGCGGGCGATGATCTTGCCGCCGATGGCGGCCTGGACGGCGATCTTGAACATCTGGGGCGGGATGATGTCCGCCAGTTTCTCGCAGAGCGCCCTGCCCTGCCCCTCGGCCTTGGTCCGGTGCACGATGCTGGCGAAGGCGTCGACGGGATCCTGGTTCACCAGGATGTCCATCCGCACCAGGTCGGAGACGCGGTATTCGCCGAGCTCGTAGTCCATGGAGCCATAGCCGCGGGTGATGCTCTTCAGCCGGTCGTTGAAATCCACGAGGATCTCGTTCAGCGGCAGCGTGCAGGTGAGCATGACGCGGGCGCCGTCAAGGGTGTCCGTGTGGTCGACGCTGCCCCGCTTCTCCATGATGAGGTTCATCATGTCGCCCAGGAACTCGTTCGGGATGTGGATGGCCGCCTTGATGGTGGGCTCCGAGATGTCCTCGATCGTGCCGGGGTCCGGCAGGTTGACCGGGTTGTCCACCTCGATGACGTCCCCGTTGTGCTTCTTCACCTTGTAGACCACGCTCGGGTAAGTGGAGATGATCTCGACGTCGTATTCGCGGCGGATGCGCTCCTGGACGACCTCCATGTGCAGCAGGCCGAGGAAGCCGCAGCGGAAGCCGAAGCCGAGGGCGACCGAGCTCTCCGACGAGTAGATCAGCGCGGAGTCGTTGAGCCGCAGCTTGCCGAGGGCCACCTTCAGCTTCTCGTAGTCGTCGGACTCGAGCGGATAGAGGCCGCAATACACCATCGGGCGGACCTCCTTGTAACCGGGCAGCATTTCCTCCGCCGGCTTGTTGGCGTGGGTGATGGTGTCGCCGATCTTGATGTCGTCGGTGCTCTTGATGCTGCTGATGACGTAGCCGACGTCGCCCGGGCCGAGGCTGGCGATCTTTTCCATGCCGGGCCGGAATACGCCGACCTCCTTGACCTCGGACCGCTGGCCCGTGCTCATCAGGGCCATCATCTCCCCGGCCCGGATCGTGCCGGAGAAGACGCGGACGTAGGAAATCACGCCGCGGTAGGCGTCGTATTTTGAATCGAACACCAGCGCGCGCAGCGTCGGGTAATCCGTCCAGCGCGGCGCCGGGATGCGCGTCACCACGGCCTCCAGGATGTCCTGGATGCCGATGCCGGACTTGCCGCTGGCGAGGATGGCCTCCTCGGCGGGAATCGTGAGGATGTCCTCCAGCTGGCGCATGCACAGCTCGAGGTTGGCGCTGGGCAGGTCGATCTTGTTGATGACCGGGATGATCTTGAGGCCCTGTTGCTCGGCCAGGTGGGCGTTGGCCACGGTCTGGGCCTCGACGCCCTGGGCCGCGTCGATGAGCAGCAGCGCGCCCTCGCAGGCCGCGAGCGAGCGCGAGACCTCGTAGGCGAAGTCCACGTGTCCCGGCGTGTCGGTGAGGTGCAGCTTGTAGGTCTGGCCGTCCTTGGCCGGGTAGTGCATGACCACCGGGTGCATCTTGATCGTGATGCCGCGCTCCTTCTCGAGGTCCATCGCGTCGAGATGCTGGTCGGTCATCTCGCGCTTGGTGATCGTGCTCGTGTATTCGAGCAGGCGATCGGACAGCGTCGTCTTCCCGTGGTCGACGTGCGCGATGATGCAGAAATTGCGTGTGAGCTTGGCGGACATCTCAGGCGGTGGTGTCGGCGGACTCCGCGAATGATTTCACGACCCACGCCTTCTCGGTGCGCCGCGCCAGGCCGGCCAGCACGCCGCCCGGACCGCACTCCCAAAACTCGCTGGCCCCGGCCGCCGCGCAGGCGCGCATGCAGTCCTCCCAGAGAACCGACGAGACCACCTGCTTCACCAGCGCCTCGCGGATCTGCGCGGGCTCGCTGACGACCTGGCCGGTCGTGTTGCTGAACACGGTGAACGCCGGCCGGTTGAAGGTGATGCCGGCCAGGTAGGTCGCGAACTCGGCGCGCGCCGGCTCCATCAGGCGGCTGTGGTAGGCGCCGGCGACATTGAGCGCCATGACGCGCTTCAGGCCCTTGTCCTTGGCGGCCGCGACGAGCGCGTCGACCTTCGCCTTCTCGCCGGAGACGATGATCTGGCCGGGGGCGTTGAAATTGGCGGCCTCGATGCCGAACTCGGCGCAAAGCTCCGCGACCCGGGCGCGCTCCTCGCCGATGATGGCGGCCATGCCGCCGACGGACTTCTCGCACGCCTGCTGCATCAGCCGGCCGCGCTCGGCGACGACCTTCAGGCCCGTCGCGAAATCAAACACGCCCGCCGCGGTCAGCGCCGTGACCTCGCCGAGGCTGAGGCCCATGGCGAATTTCACCGCCGGCAGCTTGCCGGCCTCGCGCAGGGCGGCCACGACGGCCAGGCCGTGCACGAAAAGCGCCGGCTGGCAGACCTTCGTCTGGGTCAGCTCGGCCTCCGGGCCCTCGAAGCTGATCTTCTTCAAGTCCCAGCCCAGCACGCTGTTAGCCTCGTCGTAGAGGGCCTTGGCCGCGGCCGACCCCTCATACAGAGACTTACCCATGCCCACCTTTTGGGCACCCTGACCGGCAAAAATAAGCGCGAGAGACATAGATGAAAGGTGGGGTTAAACCGGTCCACCGTCCAAAAACCAAGCCCTAAAATTTCCCGCGCCGCAGACGCCCGGAAATCGGGCGGACCGCGGGCGGAAACCTCGTCAGGATTTGAAGAAAATGCCCTTCAGGTTCATCTCCAGCGCCGGGGCGTTGGGCGAGAAGCGCATGCCATCAGCCTTGCTGATCTTGCCCTCCTTGATCATGCGGTAGAGGTCCTTGTTGAAGGACTTCGAGCCCTGCTCGCTGGAGGATTCCAGCAGCTGCTGGATCTTGTCGTTGTGGCCGTCGAGGATCAGGTTGCTGACTGTGGCGTCGGCGATGAGGATCTCATGCGCCGCGTAGCGCCCGCCGCCCTCGAGGGCCGGGATGAGCTTCTGGCAGATGAAGCCGCGGAGCGTGCCGGCGATCTGCCGGCGGGCCTGCTCGATCTGCTCGGGCGGGAAAAACTCGAAGAGGCGCGTCAGCGACTGCTTCACCGTGGCCGCGTGCATCGTGGAGATGACCAGGTGGCCCGTTTCGGCGGCGGAGATGGCCGTCTCGAAGGTTTCCCGGTCGCGCATTTCGCCGATCAGGATGATGTCGGGGTTCTGGCGCAGCACGGACTTGATCGCCAGTTCGAAGCTCGGCACGTCCAGGCCGATCTCGCGCTGCTGGAACAGGGACTTCTCGTCGCTGAACGTGTATTCGATCGGGTCCTCGATCGTCACGATATGCTTGTCCATGTTCTGGTTGATCCAGTTGAGCATGGCGGCCATCGTCGAGCTCTTGCCGGAGCCGGTGGCGCCGCAGACGAGGAGGATGCCGTCCTTGGCCTGCGCCATCTTGATGAAGGTGTCGGGCTCGATCTTCAGGTCCGCAAAGGTGGGCGGACGGCTCTTGATATGACGCAGAACGATGCTGACCAGGCCGCGCTGGTGGAAGGCGTTCACGCGGAAGCGGCCGACGTCGTCGGCGGCGTAGGCGAAGTCCACCTGGGCGTCCTTCTCCCACTTGGGCTTGAAGATGCGGGGCACGTGCTCGTCGACCCAGGCCTGCGCCGTGTCGCAGGTGATGGGGTCCATCTCGACCGGCCGCAGCTTGCCGCCCAGGCGCAGGTAGCCGGGCTTCTCGGACTTGATGACGATGTCGCTGGCGCCGCTTTCCACGGCGAGCTTAAGCAGATCGTTGATAATTTCGGTATGAAGTGTCGTGCTCATGGAATTTTATGCGTGAACCGGTGTTGAAGCTGTGCTTTCGATAGAGCCTCTCGCTGCATCGTTCAAGGTAACTTTCCTATGAATCGTCCCCGTTCCTTCACCGGCACCTACACCGCCCTCGTCACGCCCTTCCGCGACGGGGCCGTCGCCTATGACGACCTGCGGAAACTGGTCGCCGCCCAGATCAAGGCGGGCATCAGCGGCCTCGTGCCGGTCGGCACCACCGGCGAGTCGCCCACCGTGACCCACGAGGAGCACCTCGACATCATCCGTTGCACGATCGACGCCGCTAAGGGCCGCGTGCCGGTCATCGCGGGCACCGGCTCTAACTCCACCCACGAGGCCATCGACATGACCAAGGCCGCCGACGCCGCCGGCGCCGACGGGTTCCTGCTCGTGGCGCCCTACTACAACCGCCCGACCCAGGAGGGCCTGTTCCTGCACTTTGCCCAGGTCGCCGAGGTGACGGACAAGCCCATCATCCTCTACTCCATTCCCGGCCGCTGCGGCGTGGAGATCGGCGTGCCGGTCATCGAGCGCCTCCGCGCCAAGTATCCGCACGTGGCCCACATCAAGGAGGCCGGCGGCAGCGTGGATCGCGTCGACCAGATCATCGCCGCCCTGGGCCGCGACATCACGGTGCTCAGCGGTGATGACAGCCTCACCCTGCCCTTCATGGCCGTGGGCGCCCAGGGTGTCGTCAGTGTGGCGAGCAACCTTTACCCCCGGGAGGTCGGCAAACTCGTCTCGCTCGCCCTCGCCCAGGACTATCCGAAGGCCCGCGCCCTGCACCGCCGCCTTTACCCGGTGTTCAAGAGCATCTTCATCGAGTCCAACCCCGCGCCGGTGAAGCTGGCCATGCTGGAGGCGGGCCTGATCAGCTCCGAGGAAGTGCGCCCGCCGCTGTGCGCCCTCAGTCCCGCCAGCCGCAAGACGCTCCTCGCCTCGCTGGCCGCCTTCCGCAAGGCCTGACGCCATGCCGCTCCAGATCCTCCTCAACGGCGCCAAGGGTCGCATGGGCCGGACCATCGCCGGCGTGGCCGGTGAAATGGACGCGGCCATCCGCGCGGCCACCGACGCGGGCGACAACCCGGCCGCGCACCTCGCCGGTTGTGACGTCATCATTGATTTCAGCGCCCATTCCGCCACCGGCCGGATGATCGAACTGGCGGTCGCGCAGCAGAAGCCGATCGTCATCGGGACCACCGGGCACGGCGCCGAGGAGAAGCAGCACCTGCTCGCCCTCGCCGCCCGCGTGCCGTGCGTGTGGGCCGGTAATTTTTCGGTCGGCGTCAACCTGCTCTTCGCCCTCACCCGCCGCGCGTCCGCCGTGCTGGGCGCCGACTACGACGCCGAGGTCGTCGAGATGCACCACCGCTTCAAGAAGGACGCTCCCAGCGGCACCGCCGCCCGCCTGCTTGAGATCATTTTGGAGGAGCGCAAGCTCACCGCCAATGCCCTGCGCCACGGCCGCTCCGGCATCACCGGCGAACGCACGCCCACCGAGGTCGGCGTGCACGCGCTGCGCGGCGGCGACGTGGTCGGCGAGCATACCGTCATGTTCGCGGCCCTCGGCGAGCGCCTGGAACTGACCCACAAGGCCAGCGACCGCGGCATCTTCGCGCGCGGCGCGGTTCGCGCGGCCCATTGGGTCGTCAAGCAGAAGCCCGGCGTCTACGACATGCAGGACGTGCTCGGCCTCAAATGATCACCAGCGTTTCCGGCACCCTTGTCTCCGCGACCCCGCTGACGGCGGTCATCGAAACCGGCGGCCTGGGCTACGAGATCCACATCCCGGTCACCACGGCCGAGCGCCTCCCCTCACCCGGCCAGCCGGCCAAATTGCACACGCTCGCGGTCTATCGCGAGGACTCGGCGACGCTTTACGGCTTCGCCACCGAGGAGGAGCGCGATTTCTTCCGCCTGCTCGTGGAGAAGGTCACCGGCGTCGGTCCGAAGATGGCGCTGAGCGTCCTGAGCAAGCTTTCCCTCGCCAGTCTCAAGGGCGCCATCGTCGCCGGCGATGTCGGCCTGCTGGCCAAGTGTCCCGGCATCGGCAAGAAGACCGCCGAGCGCCTGGTCATGGAATTGCGCGACAAGCTCAACCCGGCCGACCTGGGGCAGGCCGCCCCTGCTCCTGTCTCCGGCAGCGCGCCCGCGCCCGGCGAGAACAAGATCCGCGACGCCGTGCTGGCGCTCACGGCGCTGGGTTACAAGGCCGCCGATGCCGACAAGGCCGTGCGGCAGGCCTGGGTGGCCCTCGGGGCCGGCGCCTCGACCGAGGCGCTGATCAAGAAAGCGCTGGGCTGAGATGGCTCCAGGTGGAGCGCGGCCTCCAGCCTCCGCCAAGGCTATGGCCGGCAGGCCGGACGCGCTTCTATCATCCCAGCAACCCGTCCAGAGGCCGGGTTCCACCCCAAACAAAAGCCCGCCGAGGTGGCGGGCTTCGTCGCGTCAAGTTTCTGTGAGACCTCAGCGCTGGAACTGGAAGGCGGTGAATTCCGCCTGCTGCGCCGGCGCCTGCTTGCCGCGGAAGGTCCGCTGGTTGTTCGCCGGGGCGAACTGGCGGGCCTCGAACACGCCGTCGTCAAAGAGCGACGGCAGGCGGCTGGACTGGATCTCGCCGTTGGCGAAGGCGCGCTGCTCCTCGCGGCGCAGGGCCGCGAGCATCGCGGCGTAATCGGGCTCGGCGGCAAGATTGTCCTTCAGGCTGACCAGGGTCGCCGCGGGGGCCGCCGCGACCCGCTCGCTCGCAATCGGGGCCGGCGGAGTGACGGTCGCCACCTGCACGGCCGGATTCGTCCCGGCTTGGGCAAGTTCCCCGGTGGCCGGCGTGGAGCCGGCATTGTAGCGGACAAAAACCACGGCCAGGCAGGCGGCCGCGGCCAGGCCGCCGGCATAATGAATCCAGTTCGAGCGCGGGCGGCGGACGAAATCGCCGCTGATCACACGGCCGGCGGAGGTGCCGGCCTGCGGCTCGGCGTTGGTGCGGAAGCTCTCGTAGACCTGCTTGGTGGCGCTGTGCAGCTGGCAATACTGCCGGTAGATCGCGCGGCGCTGCGGGCTGGCCTGGATCTCCGCCTCCAGCTCGGCGGTTTCCGCGGCCGAGATCTGGCGGTCGATGTAGAGGTTCACCAGTTCGATGAAACGATGGTCTTTCATGGCTGAAATTCGGTGCCGAGCTTCTCGCGCAGGCTCTCGCGGGCGCGGGCGATGCGGCTTTTGACGGTGCCGACGCTGATGCCGAGGATCTCGGCGATCTCCTCGTAGGCGAGGTTCTGGACGTTGCGCAGGATCAGGATCTCGCGGTGCTTCTCGTTGAGCTCCTCCATGCACTCGGCGACGCGGTTGACGAACTCCTGGGTGACGGTCGCGTCCTCCGGGGTCTCCTGCTCGGCCGGGATGAGCTCGGCGAGCGTGGTCTCGTTGTCCCCGCTGACCGGGGCCTCGAACGAGATGGATTTGTCGCGCTTGCGGCGCCACCAATACCAGTAGCGGTTGCGGGCGAGGTTGGTGGCGATCTGGTAGAGCCAGGTCGAGAAGGCGGAGTCGCCGCGGAAGTTCACCAGCCCGCGGTGGGCGCGGATGAAGGCGTCCTGCGTGACTTCCTCGGCGTCCTGCTGGTTGCGCAGGAGCTGGTTGGTCATCGCGTAGATGCGGTCCCAATACCGGGTTACCAGTTGGTCAAATGCCGTCGGGTCGCCGCCTTTGAAGCGGTCAACCAGCATGCGGTCCAGGGCTACTTCCTGAGCTTTGGCGGTCATAGGATCAGGTTCGTTCTGATCCGGAAATTTGAGGATTGTTCCCACGAAAGTCGGTAGAGGGCCGGCAGCTTGGACCAACCCGGAGCCGGCGGTCAATGCTGGCCTGTCCGCCAGTCCGCCGGATCCTGCGGGCGCAAATAATCCTTGCCTTGCCGCCCAAGCGAAAAACTATCTCCGCCTTGGGTTCTAGCTGGGGCGATAGCTCAATGGTAGAGCAGTTGCCTTTTAAGCAATTGGTTCTGGGTTCGAATCCCAGTCGCCCCACCAGCTAGCCTTTTCAATCGGTTGAATACGGCCTTTTTACCTAATCGGGATTGAGTTTTCACCCGGAAGGACAAAGGTCTTCCCCGTTCCGTTTCCATCCACGCCGTCCCCTCCTGCCCACCGTGCCTACCGTCACCACCTCAGCCAAACGCATTGTCATCATCGAGGATCAGACCGCCATCCGCGAGATGCTTGCGGAAATCCTGCGGATCGATCCGGCCTACAAGATCGTCGGGGAAAGCGGCGACGGGCAGCAGGCCTGCCAGCTTTGCCTGGACCTGAAACCCGACCTGCTCGTGCTCGATGCCCGCCTGCCCGGCCTGAGCGGCGTCGACATCCTCCGCCGCATCAGCAAGCAGCTCAAGAGCACCCGCGTGCTGGTGTTTTCCGCCTACGAAAGCCCCGCCCTCGTCCGCGAGATGCTGGAGGCCGGCGCCCACGGTTTTGTCGAGAAGACGGCCGGCCTGGGCGAGTTCAAGAAGGGCCTCGAGACCATCGCCAACGGCGGCACCTATTTCGGCCCCGGCGTGGCCGCCCTGCTCCGCACCGTGGTGGCCAACAACAGCCCGGCCTCGGGCGTCGACACCCTCACCGACCGCGAGCGCGAGATCCTCAAGCTGGTGGCCGAGAGCAACAGCACCAAGGAGATCGCCCAGAAGCTGGGCATCAGCGTCAAGACCGTGGATAACCACCGCACCAACCTGATGCGGAAGCTCAACCTGCACGACGTCGCCAGCCTGACCCGTTACGCCCTCGAAATCGGCCTGATCGACCACCGCGCCCAGACCTGGTGAAACGACTGAAAGTCCTCGCCTGCCGTCAGTTTCGTTCTTGCGCGCCCTTGGGGATTAACCTTTAACGGCGGCTGCTCCCTTTCACCGTCACATCATGAAGAACGTTTTCAAACTCCTCGGCCTCACGCTGGCCCTCTCCGCCCTCGTCCTCTCCGGCTGCAAAAAGAAGCCGGTGCGTGACGGTTCCACGCTGCCCGCCACGGGCCAGAACACCATCGATCCGAACGCGGTCGCCTTCGCCGAGGACCCGAACACCACCCTCTCGCTTCGCAACGAGGGCACCCCGGTCAACGAGAACCAGAGCGTCGTCGAGCCCGTCTATTTCGGCCTCGATCGCGCCGCGGTCGCCGCCGCCGAGCGCCCGAAGCTGCAGAACGCCATCAAGTGGCTGCAGGACAATCCCGAGAAGAACCTCGTCCTCGTCGGCCACTGCGACTGGCGCGGCACCGCCGAATACAACCTCGGTCTCGGTGACCGTCGCGCGAATTCCGTGAAGCGCTTCCTCGAGTCCCTCGGCGCCGATCCGCGCCGCCTCGAGACCCTCTCGAAGGGTTCGACCGACGCCAAGCAGGGCGGCAGCGAGGCCGACTGGAGCAAGGACCGCCGCGTCGACTTCGTCGAGCTGCGCAAACAGTAAGCTCGCTCAATTAAATTTCAAAGGCCGCGGAGAAATCCGCGGCCTTTTTGTTTTTGGAGGCGGGACCATCAGTCCCGTGGTTTTACCTGTAGGTGGCGTGCTTGCACGCCACGTTGCGCGCAAGCGCGCAACCTACAACGAGCCAAGCCCGGCGACGAGCGCAGGCCCTGCATTTTTGAGATAGAGGCGCCCTACCCCTTCGCCAGTTCCGCCAGCACGCGCTCGGAGGTCTCGATGCCGCGCTGCATCACGCCGAGGTGGAAGCTCTCGTTCGGGGCGTGCAGGTTGTCCTCCGGGAGGAAGAGACCCATCATGACGGCGTCGAGCCCGAGCACTTCCTTCAGGTCGGCGAGCAGGCCGACGCTGCCGCCCTCGCGGAGATAGATCGGCGGCTTGCCCCAGACCTCGGCCGCGGCCTTGTCCACGGCGCGGAAGCACTTTGCCAGCGCCGGGGACTGGTCCTTCGGCGTGTTGGAGCGGTCGGGCGGGATGACCACGTAGGGCGTCGCATTGTGCTGCGGCGTGATCTTCAGCGTCACGCCCTTGGGGCAGCGGGCCTTGATGGCGTTGAAGACGATCTCCTTGGTGTTGTCCGGCGTCTGGTTGGGCACGAGCCGGCAGGTGATCTTCACCCGGGCCTTGCTCGGGATGACCGTCTTGGTGCCCTCGCCCTGGTAACCGCCGCTGAAGCCGTTGAACTCGAGCGTCGGCAGGAAGCGGATGGCCTCGAACGGGGTGTAGCCCGGGGGCGTGTGGAATTCCTTGATGCCGAGGAATGCCGCGTAGTCCTTTTCCTTCAGACCGACCTTGGCGAGCTGCTCGCGCTCCCACGGCTCGGGCTGGACGACGGAATCGTAGAAGCCCGGGATGTTGACCCGGCCGTCCGGCGTGTGGAGCGAGGCGCACAGCTCGGCCAGCGCCTGCAGCGGGTTCATGAGCACGCCGCCGTGCATGCCGGAGTGCAGGTCGGAGCCGGGGCCCGTCAGCTCGACCTCGAAGGCCAGCATGCCGCGCAGGCCGACGGTGATGATCATCTGGTCGGGCGACAAGATGCCGTTGTCCGACATGTAGATGAAGTCGCCGCGGAGCTTGTCCTTGTTCTCCTTGAGGAAGCTCTTGAAGTTTTTGCTCCCGATCTCCTCCTCGCCCTCGACGACGAAGGTCAGGCGCAGCGGCAGGTTCGGGTTTTTCTCCAGCAGCCGCGCGACGGCGGTGATGTGCACCAGCAGCGGGCCCTTGTTGTCGGCCGTGCCGCGCCCGTAGATGCGCTCGCCCTTGATGGTCGGTTCGAACGGCGGCGTGTCCCACTTGTCGAGCGGGTCAGGCGGCTGCACGTCGTAGTGCCCGTAGATGATGACGTGCGGCCAGGCCGGGTTGTCGCCACGCTTGGCCAGCAGCACCGGGTGCAACGCGGTGGGCACGAGCTCCACCTTGAAACCGATCTCCGTCAGGAGGCCGGTCAGGAACTTCTGGGCGCCCTCCATGCCCGCCTTGAACTGCGGGTCGGCGGAGACGCTGCCTTGGCGGACGTATTCCTTGAGCTTTTCAACGGGGTCAAACATGCCGCACGTTGACCCAGTTTATGACAAGGCGCTAGCAGTTTTTGTGGAGGCGGGACTATCAGTCCCGCGGGTTGACCCCATAAGTGGTCGACGCCGCGCGGGGTTGCTGGCCCCGCCGCCACTCGCTAGCGATACCGCAGCTTCGCGGCCTCGTAGAGCGGCAGCACCTGCGGCATCCAGCCCTGCAGGTCGCTGATGCGGCGCTCGTGGGAGGGGTGCGTCGAGAGGAACGCCGGCAATTTTCCGCCGGGACTGGCCTTCGCCATTTTCTGCCAGAAGGAGACCGCCGCCATGGGATTGTAGCCCGCCTTGGCGGCATAACGGATGCCGATGTAGTCGGCCTCGCTCTCATGCGAACGCGAGAAGGCCAGCGTGCCGCCGGCCGCCGCCAGACCGTAGCCCGCGAGCATCAGGTCGTGGTTCTTCTTCCCCTGCGTCGAGGCGTCGAGCACCACGCCACCCAGCGCGACCAGCACGCCCTGCGAGATGCGCTCGGCCCCGTGCCGGGCCGTCACGTGGGCGATTTCGTGGCCCATCACGATGGCGACCTCGTCGTCCGAGGCGGACAGGTCGAGCAGGCCGGTATAGACGCCCACCTTGCCCCCGGGCAGCGCGAAGGCGTTGACCGTCTGCGGTGCGTCGAAGACCACGAATTCCCATTGGGCGCCGGGCAGCGCGTCGCCCACGGCGGCCGCGATCCGCTGGCCGATGCGGCGCACCCGCTCGTTCTGCACCGGATCGCTCGCGATCTTTTCCTTGGACTTGATTTCCGCGAAGGCCGCGGCGCCCTGCGGCACGTCGTTCACCACCGGGAGGATGATCGAGGTGCGGCCCGTCTCCGGCACGGTGTAGCAACCGGCGAGCGACAGGAGCAGCACGGCCCCCAGGAGCGGCAGGATCTTTTTCATGGCGCGAACCATACTCCCAACCCTGACGCGGCCAAGACTTAGTTCGCAGCAGGCAGGGGCCGTTGCCCGCAACGGCCCGGACGCTTGAGGGCAAGCGCCCTCCCCCCGGATACAAGGACTAGTGCTTGAAGTGCCGGACGCCCGTGAAGACCATCGCCATGCCGCGCTCGTCGGCGGCCTTGATGACCTCCTCGTCGCGCACCGAGCCGCCGGGCTGGATGGCGCTGGTCGCGCCGGCGTCGGCCGCCGCGATCAGGCCGTCGGCAAAGGGGAACAGCGCCTCGCTGGCGACGACCGAGCCCTTCAGGTCGAGCTTGGCCTCGCCGGCCTTCCAGACCGCGATGCGCGAGCTGTCCACCCGGGCCATCTGGCCGGCGCCGATGCCGAGTGTCTGCTCGCCGCGGCAATAAACGATGGCGTTTGACTTCACATGCTTGCCGACCTTCCAGCCGAACAGCATCGCCGCCATCTCCTCGGACGTCGGCTGGCGCTTGGTGACCACCTTCCAGCCGGCGGGCTTTTCCATCGAGCGGTCGCGGTCCTGGACGAGGACGCCGCCGACGACGGAGCGCACCTCCTGCAGGGCGTCGGCGCCGATGCCTTCCTTGGCGATCATCAGGCGCAGGTTCTTTTTCTTGGCAAAGATGGCCAGGGCCTCGTCCGAGAAACGCGGGGCGATGATCACCTCGGTGAAGATGTCCTTGATCTGCTCGGCCAGGTCCAGGCCGAGGGTCTGGTTGACGACGATGATGCCGCCGAAGGGTGCCTGCCGGTCCGTCGCGTAGGCCTTGTGCCAGGCCTCGATCAGGGTGTCCGCGCTGCCGACGCCACAGGGGTTGGTGTGCTTCAGGATGGCGACCGTCGGGCGCTCGAACTCGCCGATCAGGTAGGTCGCCGAGGTGATGTCCAGGATGTTGTTATAGCTGAGCTCCTTGCCCTGCAGCTGCGAGAAGTGCTCGTGGAAGGTGCCGTAGAGCGCGGCTTTCTGGTGGGGGTTCTCGCCGTAACGGAGGCTCTGCGCCTTCTTGAGCGACACGCTGTAGTTCGCCGGGAAGCCGCTGAGCGCCTCGAGGTCGGGCTCAGCCTGCTGGCCCTCGAGATACTTCGCAATCGCGGTGTCGTAGGCGCCGGTGCGCTGGAAGACCTTGAGCGCGAGCCGGCGGCGGAGGTCGCCGAGCTTGGCCGGTTCGGCAAAGGCCGTGAGCACGGCACCGTAGTCGGCCGGGTCACACACCACGGTGACACTCTCGTGGTTCTTGGCGGCGCTGCGGAGCATGGACGGTCCGCCGATGTCGATGTTCTCGATGGCCTCCTCGAACTCCACGTGCGGCTTCGCGACGGTCTGCTCGAAGGGGTAAAGGTTCACGACCACCAGGTCGATCAGGTCGATGCCGTGCTGCTTCGCCGCGGCGAGGTGGTCGGCCTTGTCCCGCCGGCACAGCAGGCCGCCGTGGATCTTCGGGTGCAGAGTCTTCACGCGGCCCTCCATCATCTCGGGGAAACCGGTGTGCGCGCTGACCTCGGTCACGGGCAGCCTGGCCTCGGCCAGGAGCTTGGCCGTGCCGCCGGTCGACAGCAGCTTGTAGCCGTGCTGCTGGACGAGGGCCGTGGCGAACTCCACCAGGCCGCGTTTGTCACTGACCGAGAGCAGGGCGAGCTTTTCCATAGAATCAGGCCTTTGTGCGCCCCGGACATTTCCGCGGCAAGGCGAAAGCCCGTCATGCCGGAGAAAGTAAGAATGAAGAAGGATGAGTTAAGAAAACCTGCCCAAACGCCTCGCCGGCCGGAATTCAGCCTTCTTAATTCTTCATTCCTCCTTCTTACTTCCACCGCATGCCCGCTCCGCTCGAATTGCCCGGCCTCCGGGTTGAACTGGACAAGCTCGTCTACCACCACGGCGGCAACCTGCCCCCGGACCAGCCGCATGCCTTCGTCTATTACCTGACGATCCACAACGATTCCGACCGCACCGTCACCCTCCTCGGCCGCAAGTGGGTCATTGAGCACGCCGACGGCACCAGCCTGGTGGTCGAGGGCGACAAGATCGTGGGCGAAACCCCCACCCTCGCCCCCGGCGGGCACTTTTCCTACAACAGCTATCATGTCACCGGCTGCAACGGCCGGGTCGAGGGCAGCTTCCATGGCCTCGACGAGCAGGGGCGCCGGGTGTTCGTCCGCATCCCCGCGTTTGACATGGAGATTCCGGCCGGCTGACTGGCCTCAACCGAATGAAGCTCATTGATCTCAACGCGGACGGCGGCATCGGGGCCAACTCGCTCTACGTCCAGCTCGGCGACTTCCACCTGGTCATCGACAGCGGCCTGCACCCGAAGAAGGTCGGCCGGCTCGCCGCTCCGAACCTGCGCCCGCTGGAGGGAGTGAAGCTCGACCTCATCCTCATCACGCACTGCCACCTCGATCACATCGGGTCGCTGCCGCTGCTGATGCGGGCCTTCCCCGACACGCCGGTGATCATGACGCCGCCCAGCCAGATGCTGATCGAGCGCATGCTGCACAACTCCGCCAACGTCATGATGCGCGAGCGCGAGGAGAAGGGCATCGCCGACTACCCGCTGTTCACCCACGACGAGATCGACCGCTGCGCCCCGCGGATGTATCCCCTCGCCTTCAACAGCCCGAAGAAGTTCTCCGGCGCGCACGACGAGATCGAGTTCACCTTCCACCCGGCCGGCCACATCCCGGGCGCCGCCGGTGTTGAGATCCACCACAAGCACCGCCGCATCTTCTTCACCGGTGACGTCCTCTTCCAGGTCCAGCGCATCCTCGCCGGGGCGAAGTTCCCACAGGGCCGGTTCGACACGCTGGTCATGGAGACCACCCACGGCGCCACCGAGAAGCCCCCCGGCCTGACGCGATCAAAGGAGATGATCCGCCTCATCGAGACCATCAATACCACGCTCCAGCGCGGCGGCTCGGTGTTGATCCCGGTCTTCGCCCTCGGCCGCATGCAGGAGATCGCGACCATCCTGCACGACGCCCGGAAATTCAACCGCCTCGCCGAGTGCCCGATCTTCGTCTCCGGCCTCGGCATGGACCTCGCCGACTATTTCGACCAGATCAGCAAGAAGACGGGCCTCGTGCATTTCACCCGCAGCATCCTCAAGGAGCTCAAGGTCAGGAAATCCCCCCGCGACCTCACCCCCGGCAAGGAGCCGCCCCTGCAGGGCATCTACATGGTCAGCTCCGGCATGGTCGTGGAGAACACGCCCTCCTACCTCATCGCCTCCTGCCTCGCCGGCAACGCAAAGCACAGCCTGTGCTTTGTCGGTTACTGCGATCCCGACACCCCCGGCGGCCACCTGCTCGCGGCCAACAACGGCGACGAGTTCCTCTTCGCCGCCGTCAACGTGAAGACCCGCATCCGCGCCCACATCGAGCGCTTCGAGTTCAGCGGCCACGCCACGCGCGACGAGCTGCTCGACTTTACCGTGAAGACCCAGGCCCGCTCCGTCGTCCTGACCCACGGCGACCCGCACGCCCGTGCCTGGTTCCTGGAACAGCTCACGGCCAGGATGCCCAACTCGAAGATCCTCGATCCGGTGCCGCTGCAGACCTATCAGGTCTGACGGCCCAGCACCTCAAGCAACCGGGTCTTCATCGCCGGATTGCCGGCCGCATACTGGATGCGCTTCGCCTTCAGCGTGAACTCGGTCATCGGGAACGGCGGGTTTTCGAGGTAATGAATCTCGACGCCGGCCTCGGCCAGCAAGGCGCAGGCTGCGGCGATGTCCCAGACCTTGTTGTTGTGGTCCACCACCCCGTCGAGCAGGCCGATCGCGGCGTAGGAAAGATGCAGCGTGCTGCTGCCGAGGCCGCGGATCTTGAAGTTCTCGATGAGCTTCTTGCCTTCCATCGCGTAGACCTTCTCCACGGGCGAATGAAAGCCGATCAGGCTGTGGCTGTGCGGGGCTTCCGGCTTCACGCGGACCTGCTTGTCGCCGTCCCACACGCCGCGGCCGGGTCCGCCATGGATGAGGACGCGCCGCGCCATGTCATAGACAATGCCGTAAACCGGCGTGCCGTTCTCCAGCAGCGCGAGCGAGATGGCGCAGTAGATGATGCCGTTGGCGTAATTGTTGGTGCCGTCGATCGGGTCGCACACCCAGCAGAAACGGGAGGTCAGCGGCACGGGCGCGGCCGTCGGCGCCAGCTCCTCGCTGAAAAACTGGTCGGCGGGAAACGCCTGCGTGATCGCGTCCTGCAGGTGCTGCGAGATGGCGATGTCCACCGGCGTCACCTTGGAGCCGTCGTGCTTGATGACGGGCTTGGCGCGCCCGAATTCCCGGTGCATCAGCGCCGTCTCGGCGAGGACGGCCTGCTTGGCGACGGCGATGCGTTGATCTAATTCATTAACCACGGAGGCACAAAGGCACGAAGAATTGGGAATGAAAACCTCATTCTTTGTGTCTTCGTGTCTTTGTGGTTCGCCTAGTCTTTGCCCAGCTGGTGCCCGTGGCGGACGACGCCTTTTTTTCCCTTGTCGTTGAGCTTGTCCAAAACCGCCGCGAGCCGGCGCTTCTTCTCGTCGGTTTGGCCGAACATCTCCAGCTGGGCGCCCTTCTCCTCCACGCCGGAAAACCGCACGCTGACCAGCCGCAAGGGCCGTCGCTGGGTCCAGGCCGCCTTGAGCAGCGGCTGCACCAGCGGATAAAACGGCGCCTCCAGGTCAGTGGCCTCGGTCAGGCTGCGGCCGGCCGTGCTGTTCTCCATGCCGGGATAACGCACTTTCACCGTCATCGTCTTCACCCGCTTCCCGTCGGCGCGGATGGCAGGCATCAATTCATCGATCATCCCCTTGGCGAAACGCTCGATCGCGGCGAAGTCGCTGATGTCCTCCCCGAAGGTCTCCTGCACCGAATAAGACTTCGCGTCCTCGTGGTCGGTGTGCACCTGCCGGTCGTCCTCGCCGCGGGCCATGGCCAGCATCTCCGGCCAGCCGCTGCCGAACAGGTTCTTCAGCTCCGCCTCGCTCCGGGTGAACAGGTCGCTGACGAGCCGGATGCCCTGCGCCGCCAGCCGCTCCTCGCTCTTTTTGCCCACGCCGGGGATCACGCTGATCTTCAACGGCGCCAGGAAGGCCGCCTCGTCGCCCGGCGGCACCACCGTGAAGCCGCGGGGCTTGCGCGCCTTGCTGGCGATGGCGGACACCAGCTTGTTGGCCGCGACGCCGAAGGAGGTGGGGATCTGCAGGTCGTCCCAGATGCGTTGCTGGAGGGCGCGCATCCGGCGCTCGATCTCGGCGGCGCTCTTGAAGCCGCAGGGCCCGAGGTCGAGGTAGCCCTCGTCGATCGAGTTGCGCTGCACGACCGGCGTGACCGTCTCACAGAGGTCGAACATCTCGCGCGACTTCCGGCTGTAGATGCCGGAGGTGTGCGGCAGCAGGATCAGGTCGGGACACACCTTCAGCGCCAGCTTGGTCGGCATCGGCGTGTAGACGCCGCAGGCCCGGGCCTCGTAGCTGGCGGAGGAGATGATGCCCCGCTCCCGGCCGCCGACCGCGCACTTGGTGCCGCGCAGCTGCGGATTCACCGACAGCTCGCACGACACGAAGAATGCGTCGGCGTCGAGATGGGCGATGAGCGGCAGGCGGGACATCGCTGCCACGAATTACACGGATGCCCCAAGATATCAAGGTAAGGGCGCTCTTGTCGGCCATAGGCTTGGCGGCGGCTGATGCCCTCAGCGCCCTCAGTAGGCCGTTGAGGGCAACGGCCCCTACCAAAGGCAAAAGGCGAGGTCAGCGACCCCGCCCTACAATGACTGACCTTCGCGTAACTTCGTGTCCTTCGCGGTTGATTCTGGTCAGAACCTGAACTTCGCCGACCGCAGATGGTGCTTCACATCGTCACCCGTGTGCCGGGCGACCAGTTCGCCCAGGGTCGCAGCGTCAACGGAGGTGGAGACGACGACCATCTCCTTGCTGTTGACCACGGCCAGACAGAGCTCGATCGGCTCGTCGTCGTCCGCGTCGTCCTGCACATAGATCAGCACGGTGTCCTTCTTGTCGGCCACGCCGACCATCCGGGTCCAGCCGCGCTCCTGCATGGCGCGGTCGGTCTTGCTAAAAAGCTGCTCGCGCGACCAGTCCTTGCCGCCGGAACGGCGCTCGTAGACGCCGACGCTGGCGTGCTTGACGGAACGCAGGGCCAGGCGGGCGTCATCCATATCCTTGTGGTCGACGAAACGCAGGCCCTGTCCGATCGCCCCGAGCGTCAGGCGGCCGACGCTCATCTGGACCTTGGTGTTCCAGCCGGCGTCGGTGGCGTCCATGACGTGGTTGCGCAGCACGCGCACGTCGCGGTCGAGGGTCACGTAGCTGACCGCGACCACCGCCAGGAGGACAAAAGGTGTCAGGCAGAGGCCGGCACCGAGCAGCACCCACCGCCAGACATGGCGGCGCGGCGCGGGGGTTTGGGACGTGGCATCCATGGGAGAGGTTGGTTTTTGAGTTCGTAGGTGGGAGGGGCTTTATGCCCCGACTTTTCGCGGCGGTCACCCGATGTCGCGGCGTAAAGCCGCTCCCACCCCAGGAATCCAGCATCAGACTTCCTTGGCCTTCTTCTTGGCCTCGATCTTTAGGTGCACCTTGCGGAGAGGCTCGATGTCGAACTTGTCGGCGATCTGCGCGATCTGGTCGGCGTTGATGTTGCCGACGATGTTCACGAAGACGGCCTCGCCCTTCTTGTCGAGGACGGTGACGACCAGGCCGTCGATGGCCTCCTCGCCGCGCTGCATGACGTGGACGTCGACGTTGTCGCCGCCGTTCTTCTCGCGGACGGTGACCATCTTGGTCCAGCCCTGGGTCTCGAGCTTACGGCGGACACCCTCGATCTGCTCGATCGTGCCGGCGCGGTTGGAGTCGTCCAGGCCAACGACGTTGACGCGGATGCTCTTCAGGTTGCGGATAAGCTCGGCGGCCTCGGGCTCCTGCCGGGCCGCGATGCGGGCGGCGAACTTGAGCATGGCGGAGGAAAGGTTGATCTCGACGAACTCGCCCTTGGCGGAGGGCATCAGCTGGCCGATGTCGATGGCGCCGGCCTGGGCATCGGCGGCGGAGGCGAACGTGGTCAACGCCAGCGACAGGGTCGCGGCGGCGAGGGAGGAGCGGATGAGGTTTTTCATGGGGGGAATGGTTGGAGGAACGGACGACTCCCCTAGCACACCGCGGACGGCGGGAAAGTTGCAGGGAGTTGCGCGCCGCCTTGCCATCCGTCCGATCCGCCCCCAAGTGATTGCGCTCCACCGCACCCGCATGTCCCGGCTTTCCTTCACCATCGAACAAGAGGCCCCCGGCTCCCAGGCCCGGGCGGCCCGTTTCAAGACCCTGCACGGCGAGGTGCGCACCCCTGTTTTCATGCCCGTGGGCACCCAGGCCACGGTCAAGAACATGACCGTCGACGGCCTGAAGACCATCGGGGCCCAGGTCCTGCTGGCCAACACCTACCACCTGCTGCTCCGGCCCGGCCCCGCCGTGTTCCGGAAGTTCGGCGGCATCCACCGCTTCATGCAGTGGGACCGCCCGGTGCTCACCGATTCGGGCGGTTTCCAGATCTTTTCCCTGCCCGAGTCCCGCGTCATGACCGAGGCCGGCGCGCGCTTCCGCAGCTACGTGGACGGCGAACTCCATTTCCTCTCGCCCGAGTCGAGCATCGACATGCAACGGGCCATCGGCAGCGACATCATGATGGTGCTGGACCAATGCATCGCCTCCACCGCGCCGCTGGCCGAGGCGGAGGCCGCCATGCATCTCACCCACCGCTGGGCGGAACGCTCGCTGCGCGCCCGCGGGGATTCGCCGGCGGCCCTGTTTGGCATCGTGCAGGGCGCCTGCCACCGCGACCTGCGCCTCCGCAGCGCCGAGTTCCTGCGCGCCCTGCCCTTTGACGGCCTGGCCATCGGTGGTCTGGCGGTCGGTGAAACCCACGAGCAGCGCTACGAGTTCACCGGAGTCACCACCGCCCACCTGCCCAAGGACCGGCCCCGCTACCTCATGGGCGTCGGCACGCCGATCGACATCCTCGAGTCGGTGCACCGCGGCGTGGACATGTTCGACTGCATCATCCCCACGCAGCTGGCGCAGCGCGGCACGGCGTTCACCTCGCACGGCCGCATGCACATCCGCCGGGCGGTCTACAAGTTCGCCGAGGAGCCGCTCGACGCCCGTTGCGCCTGCTCGACCTGCCGCGATTATTCGCGCGCCTACCTGCACCACCTCGTCAAGTCCGACGAGGTCCTCGGCTGGCAGCTGCTCTCCATCCACAACCTGGCGTTCTATCAGCAGCTCATGGCGGAGATCCGCGCGTCGATCCTGGCCGGCACCTTTGCCGCCTACTACGAACGCCAGCGCGCGGCGCTGGTGCGCGAGGACGCCGCCAACCCGTCCGTGCAGAACACCCCGGCCAAGGCGCGGTCGACCCCGCGGCGGGGCGACTACGAGATCCTCGTCTCCCCCCAGGGTTTCTCCAGCATCCGCCAGCTCAGCTCGGGCGAGGTCATGCATTCCGTCTCGGCGCCGGAGGACGAGGCGAACCGTCTCTACATCGAGCAATCCAACCTCGCGCCGCGGCTGCGCCGGCGCGCGCCCGAGGACACCCGGCCGCTCGTCGTCTGGGATGTCGGCCTCGGGGCGGCGTCCAACGCCATGGCCGCGGTCCATCGTGTCGAACGCGAGCTCGCCGCCGGCGGCGCGGACGCCTTGCGTCCGCTGCAGCTCGTCAGTTTCGAGCGCGACCTCGACCCGCTGATCCTCGCGGCGCGCCACGCCTCGCATTTTCCCCACCTCCGGCACGGGGCCCCGCACGGCCTGCTCAACAAGGGCCGCTGGGGCCATGCCTCCGGCCTCATCGACTGGCAGCTGCTCCGCGGCGATTTCCTCGAGCACCTGGAAGCGGCGCCGCCGCCCGACCTGATCTTCTACGACCCGTTCTCGAGCAAGACGGACACCGCGCTGTGGCACACCGACGTCTTTGCCCGCATCCACCGCCACTGCCACAACGGACCGGCCGAACTCTATACCTACGCCGCGGGCACGGCCGTGCGCGTCGCGCTGCTGCTGGCGGGCTTCCATGTGGCGGAAGGCGCCGGCACGGGGCCCAAGGCCACGACCACGGTCGCCTTCACGCACCCGCCCGGCCCGGGGACCGGACCCGACTTTCCCCGGCTGCTCGGCGCGGAGTGGCTCACCCGCTGGCGGCGCAGCGACTCGAAATACCCGCCCGGCCTGGACGAGGCGCAACGGGCCGCAATCGCGCAGCGCATCGAGGGCCACCCCCAGTTTGCGCAGAAATCATGAAGTAAGAATCGGGAAGTAAGAGAATCCTGTCTGCGGACCGGATTCTTAATACTTCCTTCTTGCTTCTTCCTTTCCCCACTCAGCGCCTGCCCCGTCAGCGACCGCGGCTCCTGCAGCAGGCCTTCCACCGGGCCCGCATAGACAATCTCGCCACCGTCGGGGCCGCCTCCGGGGCCGAGGTCGATGACCCAGTCGGCGAGGTTGATGACATCGAGGTTGTGCTCGATGACGACCAGCGTGTTGCCGGCGTCACGCAGCTTGAAGAGCAGGTCCATGAGCCGCTGGATGTCGGTCCAGTGCAGTCCCGTCGTCGGTTCGTCGAGGATGTAGAGTGTGGTCCCCTGCTCCCGCTTGCTGAGCTCCAGCGACAGCTTGATGCGCTGCGCCTCGCCGCCGGACAGCGTCGTGGCCGACTGCCCGAGCTGCAGGTAGCCGAGACCGACGGCGTCGAGCGTCGCCAGCTTCTCCATGATGCGTGGCACGGCGCGAAACAGCGTCATCGCCTCCGCCACCGTCATGGCCAGCACGTCCGCGATGCTCCGGCCATGGAAGCGCACCTCCAGGGTCTCGCGGTTGAAGCGCCGGCCGTCGCAACTCGGGCACGGCGTGTAGGCGTCGGCCATGAACTGCATGTCCAGCTTGATCTGGCCGTCGCCCTGGCAGCGTTCGCAGCGGCCGCCGCGCACATTGAAGCTGAAGCGGTTCGCCTTGTAGCCGCGCACCTTGGCGAGCGGGAGCTTGGCGAACAGGTCGCGCAGGAGGTCGAGCAGGCCGACGTAACTCGCCGGATTCGAGCGCGGACTGCGGCCGATCGGCTCCTGGTCGACGACCACGGCCTTCTCGAAATGCTCCAGCCCGGTCAGCCCGCGATGCCGGCCCGGCAGCGTCTTTGCCCCGTTGAGCTTTCGCGCAGCCGCCGTGGCGAGGATGTCGTTCACGAGCGAGCTCTTGCCCGAGCCCGACACGCCCGTCACGCAGGTCAGCAGGCCGACCGGGAAGCGCGCGTCCCCGCCCTTCAGGTTGTGCTCGGTGGCCCCCTTGACGATCAGCCAGCGATCATCCGGCGGCTTCGCCGGGCCGTCCTTCACCACGCCCAGCTTGCCGGCGAGATAGGCGCCGGTGCGCGAGGCGGACGCGGGCAGCCGGGCGCAATCCGCCGGGGAGCCGTGGAAAAGAATCTGTCCGCCCTCCGTGCCGGCGCCGGGGCCGAGCTCGATCAGCTCGTCGGCCAGGCGCATCGTGTCGGCGTCGTGCTCGACCACGAGCACCGTGTTGCCGCGGTCCCGCAGCTCGCGGAGGGTGGCCAGCAGCCGCTGGTTGTCATGGGCGTGCAATCCGATGCTCGGCTCGTCGAGCACGTAGATCACGCCCACGAGCCCCATGCCGAGCTGGGTCGCCAGCCGCACGCGCTGCGCCTCACCGCCGGAGAGCGTGGGGTATTCGCGGTCGAGGGTCAGGTAACCCAGACCCGTCTCGCTGAGGAAATGCAGTCGCTGCGTCACGCCCTCGAGCACCTCGCGCACGGCGTCGGTCGCGGGCAGCACGGCCCGCAGGCCCTGCATGAATTCCAGCGCGCGCCGGATGTCGCACGCCGTGAACTCGGCGAAACTCCTGCCGCCCAGCAAAACCGCCGCACTCCGCGCATTCAGCCGCAGGCCGTGGCAGGAGGGACACTCGCCGCTCGCCATGAACGTGGCAAGACGTGCGCGATAGCCGTCGCTGCGCGATTCGCGCCGGCCGGCCTCCAGCAGGGCGATCACGCCCGGGAAGGGCCGCGCCTCGGCCTTCTGGGTCTTGCGCACCCGGAAGCTGAACAAACGCTCCCCGGCGCCGTGCAGGAGCGTGTGCCGTGTCTCCGCCGGCAGGTCCTGCCAGGGGGTCTCGGCGTCGTAGGGCAGCTGCTCGGCGAGCTGCTTGAGGATCGAGCTGTGGCGGATGATGAGGTTCCGGCCGCCGATGCGCCAGGGCTTGATGGCGCCCTCGCGCACGGATTTCTCCGGCTTCGGCACGATCAGTTCCTCGCTGAAGGTCAGCTGCCGGCCGAGCCCGCCGCAGGTCCCGCAGGCGCCCTCGGCGTGGTTGAAGGAAAAATGCCGCGGGGTCAGCGGCTCGAAGACGTCGCCGCAGACGACGCAGCTCAGGCTCTGGCTGAGGTTGATCTCACGCCACGGCGCATCCGGGCCCTTTTGCGCCAGCACGACGGCCCGGTTCTGGCCCTCGCGGAACGCGAGCTCAAGCGAGTCCGCCAGCCGGCTGCGCTGCTCGGCGGCGACCTGCACGCGGTCCACGACGAGCTCAACCACCAGCTCCCCGGAACCGTTCGGCACCAGCCGGGGTTCATCGAGGGACTTGATCTCGCCGGCAATGCGGACGCGCTGGAAGCCGCGTTGCCGCAGTCCCGGCAGCTCGTCGCGCAGCACCGCAGGCTTGGCCTTCATCCACGGGGCCAGGATGATCGCGCGCTCGCCGGGCGCGTCGCGGAAGAGTTGCGCCAGGCAGTCGTCGAGCGACCGCTTCTGCACGCGGCCGCCGTCCTTGGGGCAGCGCTGTTCACCGCAGAGCGCCCAGAGCAGGCGGGCGTAGTCGGCGACCTCGGTGACGGTGGCCACCGTGCTCCGCGGCGAACCCCCGCCGGTCCGCTGCTCGATCGCCAGCACGGGCGACAGGCCGTGGATGAAGTCGACGTCGGGCCGCTTGAGCTGCTCGAGCACCTGGCGGGCGGAGGCAGACAGGCTCTCCATGTATTTGCGGTAGCCCTCGGCGTAGATCGTGTCGAAGGCCAGCGAGGACTTGCCGGAGCCGCTGGGCCCCGTGAGCACGACCAGCTTGCCCCGCGGGATGCGCAGTTCCAGGTTCCGGAGATTGTGTTCCCGGGCTCCCTTGATGTGGATGTGTGGCGCCGCGTCCATGGCCCCAAAGTTGTCGTTTTGGCCCGGGCGTCAAAAGGCTAATGCAAAAAGAAAGCTCCTGCCTGACTGCGGTTTAGCACTTGAAGTCGCCTCTCAAAACGGGCTTCATGCCGGCCAGTAAACTCCAAGCCGCCGGCTTGTTCCCCTACCCTAACCCCACCTCGCGCACCGTGAGGTGCCTCTAGCACACCCGTCATGAAATTACGCAATGTCATCCCCCATTGTCTGCGTTTTCCGGTCGTCGCCAGCGTTGGCCTCGTCCTCGGATTCGCTCCCGCCGCCCGGGCCTTCCTGTTCGAGCTTGGCGATGCCAAGGGCAGCTTCGACACCACGATCTCCGTGGGCAGCCTCTACCGGCTGAACGACCCGGATCCCACCCTCTACGGCCTCGCCAACGGCGGCCTGCAGCGGTCGGTCAACGCCGACGACGGCAACCTGAACTACAAGGCCGGCACGGCCTCCTTCCTCGTGAAGGCCAATCACGACCTGCTGATCAAATACCATAACGCCGGCGTGTTCGTGCGCGGTTTCTATTTCAACGACTTCGTCAACTCAAACGGCACGCGCGCCCGCACCCCGTTGAGCGACGAGGCGGACAAGATCGTGTCCGAGGGCGCCGAGCTGCTCGACGCCTACGGCTACCTCAACGGCGAGCTCGGCGGCCGGGCCATGACCTTCCGCGTCGGCCGCCAGGTGCTGAGCTGGGGCGAGAGCACCTTCATCCCCAACGGCGTCAACTCGGTGAACCCGATCGATGTCGCCAAGCTCCGCACGCCGGGCTCCGAGCTCAAGGAGGCCCTCCGCCCCCTCTTCATGGCGTCCGGCTCCGTCAACATCTCGGAGAACCTCAGCCTCGAGGCTTTCTACCTCTTCGATTGGGAGCGCACCCGCGTCGATCCCCCGGGCACCTTCTTCAGCACGAACGATTTCGTGGCCCGAGGCGGCAAGAAGGTCTACCTCGGCTTCGGTGCCATCGCCGACAGCGCGTCGATCGGGGCGATCAGCCGCGGCATCGACCGCGAGCCGGGTGATTCCGGCCAATATGGCGTCAACCTCCGCTGGGTCGCCCAGGGCCTCGCTGACACGGAGTTCGGCCTCTACTACATGAATTACCACAGCCGGCTGCCGGTCATCTCGGCCAACACGCCGACCGAGGGCATCGTTGTCACCAACATCACCGGCAACACCGCCGCCGCCCTGCAGGCCAACGCCACCTTCATGGGCGGACTGGTGGCCGCCTCCACCGCCGCGGGCGTGCCACCCACGACCGCGCTGACCGTGCTGATCGGTGCCTCCCTGGGTGACCCGACGGCCACGGCCACGCTCAACGTCCTCACCCCGCTGCAGGGGCTGCTGCCTACCGTCGCGAGCGCCAGCGGCCAGTTCTCCCAGCTCGAGCTGCTCACCCGGGCCGCCACCGGCCGCTACCTCATCGAGTTCCCGCGGGACATCCACCTCTGGGGCGCCAGCTTCAACACCAGCATCAAGGGCATCGCGCTCCAGGGCGAGCTGAGCTACCGCAGCAACCAGCCCTTCCAGGTGGACGACGTCGAGCTGCTCTTTGCCGCGCTCTCCCCGCTGAGTTCGCGCTTCGCCGCCAACAACCAGATCGGCGCCTTCGCGCTCAACACCTACATCCCCGGCTTCCGCCGCCACAAGGTCGTGACCGGCCAGATGACCGCCACCAAGGTGACGCGCGGCTTCTTCGGCGCCGACCAGAGCACCTTCCTCGTCGAGGCGGGCTTCGTGAACGCCGACCTCAACTCCAAGAGCACCCTGCGCTACGACGGCGCCGGCACCTTCGTCGGTGGCGACCTCAACTACATGAACAACTCCGGCAGCAACACCAGCGTCGCCGCCCAGATCGCCGCGGGCACCCTGCCCGCCTCCGAGCCCGCCTCGGCCTTCGCCGACGACTTCTCCTGGGGCTACCAGGTCGTCGCCCGCCTCGACTACAACAACGCCTTTAAGGGCGTGAACGTGTCCCCGCTTCTCGTCTACTCCCATGACGTCGGCGGCAACACCCCGCTGCCGATGGGCAACTTCCTCCACGGCCGCAAGTCGGTCACCGTCGGCGCGGAGTTCACCTTCCAGAACGCCTGGGCGTTGGACCTCCGCTACGTGAACTTCTTCGGCGCCGGTCGCTACAACCTCCTCGGCGACCGCGACTACGTCTCCTGCAACCTGAAGTATTCGTTCTAATCCCCGCGCCTACCCCTTACTTAAATGAAAACGAAACTCCTTCTGTCTGTCCTCGTCCTCCTGTCCTCCGCCCTCTGCGCGTCCGCCGCGCTCTCCGCGGCCGACGCCAGCCGCCTCGGCAACGACCTCACGCCGCTCGGCGGCGAAAAGGCCGGTAATGCCGACGGCTCCATCCCGGCCTGGACCGGCGGCGTCACCGCCCCCGCCGGCTACAAGCCCGGCATGCACCACCCCGACCCGTATGCGGGCGACGCGGCGAAGTTCACCATCACCGGGGCCAACGCCGACCAGTATGCCGACAAGCTCACCGCCGGCCACCTGGCGCTGCTCAAGGCCTACCCGACCTACTCGATGCCCGTCTACCCGACGCATCGCAGCGCCTCCAACCCGCAGCGCATCTACGACGCCACGAAGCAGTATGCCACCACCGCGGCCCTCGCCGAGGGCGGCAACGGCATCACCGGCGCCGTCATCGGCACGCCGTTCCCCATCCCGCAGAACGGTCTCGAGGTGATCTGGAACCACCTCACCCGCTTCCGCGGCGTCGCGGCCAACCGCAACATCAGCCAGGCCGCCCCGCAGCGCAACGGCAGCTACACCCTCGTGGATTTCGAGGATGAGTTCCTCTTTAACTACGTCCGCGAGGGCATCCAGGAGAAGGACCTCGACAACGTCCTGATCTACTTCAAGCAGGCCGTCACCGCGCCCGCCCGCCTCGCCGGCTCCATCCTCGTCGTGCACGAGACGATGGACCAGGTGAAGGAACCCCGCCGCGCCTGGCTCTACAACACCGGCCAGCGCCGCGTGCGTCGCGCCCCGAACGTCGCCTACGACAATCCCGGCACCGCCGCCGACGGCATGCGCACCTCCGACCAGTTCGACATGTTCAACGGCGCGCCCGACCGCTACGACTGGAAGCTCGTCGGCAAAAAGGAAATGTATGTCCCCTACAACAGCTACAAGCTGCACAGCGATTCGCTGAAATATAAGGACATCCTCACCCCGCTGCACATCAACCAGAGCCTCACCCGCTACGAGTTGCACCGCGTGTGGGTCGTGGACGCCACCCTCAAGGCCGGCACCAGCCACGTCTACTCCCGCCGAACGTTCTACATCGACGAGGACAGCTGGCAGATCCTCGCCGTCGACCAATACGACGGCCGCGGCCAGCTCTGGCGCGTCTCCGAGGCCCATTGCATCAACTACTATGATGCCCAGAGCTTCTGGAGCACCCTCGAGGTCCACACCGACCTGCTCGCGGGCCGCTACCTCGCCATCGGTCTGGATAACGAGGCCAAGATGTATGACTTCAGCCTCGTGCGCACCCCGGCGGATTACACCGCCGCGACCCTCCGCCAGGAAGGCGTCCGCTGACCAGCCTTGCGACGAAGGGCGGCCCTGAAACGGCCGCCCTTTTTCTTGCCTGTCATTCGTCGCTGAACGAAGAATCCATTCCGCACATGATGTCCGAACGACATTCAGTTGGTAGGGCGGCGAGTCCCTTCGCCGCCGTTCTTCGGCGCATTTTCGTGTTTTTGGTGGGAGGGGCTTTACGCCCCGACAAGATTGTCGGCACGCGCGACCGTTGGGGTGTAAAGCCCCTCCCACCGTTGAGCTGTTCCCTGCTCGCGCTCATCACCCTCACTCTCCCTTTCACTCTCTCCGCATCGGAGACCTCCGAACTCGCTCCGCTCGCCCCGAAATCCCTCCTGCTCGCCGTCGCCAAGGCTGGGGACCGCCTGGTGGCCGTGGGTGATCGCGGCCATGTGCTCCTTTCCTCCGACCAGGGCCGCACCTGGACGCAGAGCGTGGTGCCGGCCCGGGCGATGCTGACCGGAGTCTCGTTCCCGGATGACCGGCACGGCTGGGCGGTCGGGCACGACGGCGTCATCCTCGCCACCACCGACGGCGGCCAGACCTGGAAACGCCAGGATGCCGGCCGCGACCTCGAGACCGTTTACCTCGACGTGCTTTTCCGCGATGCCACCAACGGCTTTGCGGTCGGCGCCTACGGCAAGTTCATGGTCACGACCGACGGCGGCCTGACCTGGACGGCCGCGCACCCCTCTGACGACGAGGTGCACTACAACCGCCTCACCGCGGGCGGCGACGGCACGCTCTACCTCGCCGGGGAAGGCGGCCTGCTGCTGGTCTCCCGGGACGGCGGCAAAAAATGGACCCGGTCCGAGGTCCCTTACGACGGATCCTTCTTCGGCGCCCTGCCCCTCGACAAGAACCGGGTCATTGTTTTCGGCCTGCGCGGCCACATCCTGCGTTCGGAGGACCAGGGCGACACCTGGACGGACGAGAGCAACCAGCTGCAGGTGCTCATCATGGCTGGCGTCCACCTGGCCAACGGCCGGGTGGTGCTCGCCGGACAGGGCGGCAATTTCTTCGTGAGCCGCGACCGCGGCGTCACCTTCGACCATTGGAAACCCGCAGACTTCGGCACCAGTGTCGCCGCGGTCCTTGAGACCGGCGACGGCGCCCTGTTGACCGTCGGCGAGGCCGGCGCCGTGCGTGTCACCCTGCCATGATCAAGCGCCTCGAGGAACTCGTCTTCCGCTACCGACCGGTCACCCTGGGGGTGTTTGTCGTCATCACCGTGGTGCTGGGCTGGTTCGCCTCGCGGACGCGCATTGACGCCAGCTTCGACAAGCAGCTGCCCACCGGCCACGAATACATCGAGAACTTCAAGAAGCACCGCACCCAGTTTGGCGGCGCCAACCGCGTGGTCATCGCCCTCGTGGCCAAGCAGGGCGACATCTTCACCCCGGAATTCTTCAAGACGCTCAAGGCCGTCACCGACGAGACCTACTACCTGCCCGGCGTGGACCGGGCGCAGGTGACCTCGCTCTACACGCCCAATGTCCGCTACATCGAGGTCGTCGAGGACGGCCTAGCGGGCGGCAACGTCATTCCCGCTGACTTCACCCCCGACGCCCTCGGCCTGGAACGGGTGCGGCAGAATGTCATCAAGTCCGGCCGCGTCGGCATGCTCGTGGCCAATGATTTTACGGGCGCGGCCGTCATCGCCTCGCTCCTGGAGGTCGATCCGGCCACCGGCAAGCGCCTCGATTACGCCCAGGTGGCCGCCGCCCTCGAGCACAACATCCGCGAAAAATACCAGAGCGACCAGATCAGCATCCACATCATCGGCTTCGCCAAGGTCATCGGTGACATCACCGACGGCGCCAAGGGCGTGCTGGTCTTCTTTGGCATCGCCCTGGTGATCTCGGCGGTCCTGCTCTTTTATTTCTCGCAGTCGCTGATGCTCACGGTGCTGCCGCTGCTCACCTCGTTCTGCGCCGTCATCTGGCAGTTCGGCATCCTCAACCTCCTGGGCTTCGGCATCGACCCGCTCTCGATCCTCGTGCCGTTCCTGATCTTCGCCATCGCGCTGAGCCACGCCACGCAGATGCTCCGCTCGTTCCGGTATGAGATCAACATGGGCAAGGCCGAGCCCGCCGCCGCGCGCGCCTCGTTCAGCAACCTTTTCGTCCCCGGCTGCGTGGCCATCCTGACCGGCACCGTCGGCTTCAGCACCATCTACCTGGTCGCCGTGCCCACCATCCAGGAGCTCGCCATCACCGCCAGCCTCGGCGTGTTTCTCATCATCTTCACCGACCGCTTCCTGCTGCCGGTGCTGATCTCCTACACGAAGATGAGCGTGAGCTTCCGGAAGCGCGTGAATTTCCGCCGCTTCGCCCTGCAGCCCTACTGGCGCCGGCTGACCAACTTCACCACCGGGCCCGTCAGCTCGGTCGTCATCATCGTCGTCTCCCTCGCGCTGCTGGTCTTCGGCTGGGTCAAGTCCTCGCAGGTCAAGATCGGCGACCTGCACGCGGGCGTGCCCGAGCTCCGGCAGGACTCCCGCTACAACCAGGACACGGCCATGGTGACCAAGGAGTTCAGCATCGGCGTGGACGTCATCACCGTGCTCGTCGAGACCGTGCCCAACGGCGTCATCGACCACGACATCATGGCCCTGGTCGACCGCTTCGGCTGGCACATGCGCAATATCGAGGGCGTCCAGTCCACCATGGCCCTGACCGACGTGGCCAAGACCATCAACTCCGGCTGGAACGAGGGCAGCCTCAAGTGGCGCATCATCCCGCGCAACCCGGCCATGCTGGCCCAGTCCGTCTCGCCGGTCGAGACGGCCAGCGGTCTGCTCAATGACGACGGCAGCGTCATCCCCGTGATGATCTACCTCCGCGACCACAAGGCCGAGACCATCAAGCGCGTCGTCGCCGCCGTGAAGGAGTTCCGCGCCATCCACGGCACGGACCGCGCGAAGTTCCAGCTCGCCACCGGCAACGTCGGCGTCATGGCCGCCACCAACGAGGTCGTGTCGGCCGCGCAGAACCCGATGGTCATGTGGGTATATGCCGCCGTCATCGTGCTCTGCCTGATCTCCTTCCGCTCCTGGCGCGGGGCGCTGTGCGTCATCGTGCCGCTCGTCGTCGTCTCCTACCTCGGCTACGCGCTGAAATATTACCTCAACATCGGCCTCAAGACCTCCACCCTGCCCGTCATCGCCCTCGGCGTCGGCATCGGCGTGGACTACGGCATCTACCTTTTCTCCGCGATTCAGGAGCGGCTGGAGGAGGGTGAAAGCTTCGAGGATGCGCTGTGCTTCGCCTTCGCGACGATGGGCACGTCGGTGATGTTCACGGGCAGCGCGCTGGCCGTCGGCGTGGGCACCTGGGCGTGGTCCGCCCTGAAGTTCCAGGCCGACATGGGCATCCTGCTCAGCTTCCTGTTTTTCTTCAACATGCTCGGCGCGATGCTGCTGATGCCCGCCCTCGGCCGCTGGCTGTTCCACTCCAAGCTCGCGCACCGCCTCAAGCCCGCCGCCTTGCCCGGGGCCTGATTGGCGGGCCCGCCCTACCGGGTTAGCTCCACTCCCCCGGATGCCGTGAAATTGAAGGCCACGTCCAGGTGCGTCTCGACCTTCTGCCGGCCGACGATCCGGCTGTAGGATACGGTGGGTGTCTGGACGAATTCGATCTTCTCTACCTCTGCCGGCCGGAAACGCCACTGCCGCACCGCCGTCTCGACCGCCGCCCGGAATTCATCGGCGAACGGCCCTGGTGAGGAAAACACCAGCATGCTCGGGGCGACATCGGTGACCTGCCCCGTGACATCAACGGTGATCCGGACGCCCACCGTCGCGCGCCCCGCCCTGGCCTTCAAGGCGGGCGGCGGATACACGGGATTGACGAGTGGATAGACCGGCCGCGCCTCGCGGTATTCCTCGATCGGCTTCTGGTCCACCGGTTCCGTGGTGACCGTCCGGGCCGGCGGCGGCGCCACCGGCCGCTCCACAAACGCGAATGAGCTCGTTCCCGTGCCCGCTTCACCCGTCGGCGCGTGCCGGCAACCAGCCAGACCCACGAGCGACACCCCAACGATGAGGCGCAGCGCGGCATGCTCTTTCATGTCTGCCAGCCTGTCACCTTCGTCCTCACTTTCACTCCCTTTCTCGCTCCGTCGGCAAGGCAATCACGGGAGCAACCTAACCACGAAGGCACAGAGGCACGGAGTCCGAACCAGTGACCTTCTTTGTGACTCAGTGTCTTTGTGGTGAACCTGCCAGCGACTCAGGCGTTCCCGACTGACAAGTGGTCCGGTCGTCCGGGAATTTATCCGTGATCATGAGCGTTATCTGCAGTCAAAAATCGCTGCTTGTTTCCACCATCCCCGGGCTTGCCTCCCCTGTCCGTCCTCTGTCTTCTGTCGTGCGTCCCGATGCCCGTTGATCCCGATCCGCTCCTGACCCCTGCCCAGCGCAAGCTCGTCGGCTTTGCCCTCGGTTTCGCCGCGATCTGCGCCATCGGCTGGCTGCTGTTTGTGCTGTTGTCCGGCGTGGCCCGTTTCATCAGCACCTTCTCGGGCGTCATCTGGCCGCTGGCGGTCGCCGGTATCCTTGCCCTGCTGATGCGGCCGGTGGTCACCGTTTTCGAGAAACGGCTGAAGGTGAAACGGCCCGTGGCCGTCGTGCTGCTCTACTTTGTCTTCATCCTGCTCGTCGCGGGGCTGCTGGTCACCTTCCTGCCGGCGCTGGTGTCGCAACTGCTCGAGTTCATCGCCTACCTGCCGACGCTCTGGCAAAAGACCGTCGCGTGGAGCGAGACTCATTTCCCCGAGTGGCTGGCCATCATCCGTCCCTACCTCGACAACCCCACGGTCAAGGCCGCGCTCGACGGCCTGACCCAGCAGGCGCAGGACCTGCTCGGTCACATCGCCCCGACCCTCAAGTCAGCCGGCGCGGGCATCTTCGGGATCTTCGGCCTTGTGGCTTCGCTGGCGGTCATCCCGGTCTATCTGTTTTTCTTCCTGCTCTCGAACAACGACCCGACCAAGTCCCTGCCCGAACACCTGCCCTTCCTGCAAAAGGAGCACCGCGACGACGTCGTGTTTCTCATCCGCGAGTTCCTGGGCATCCTCGTGGCGTTCTTCCGGGGACAGCTGCTCATCGGCCTGATCATGGGCGTCCTCCTGGCCACCGGGTTCTCGATCGCGGGCCTCAAGTTCGGTCTGGCGATCGGCCTCCTCACCGGTCTGCTCAACATCATCCCCTATCTCGGCAGCATCCTCGGCCTGAGCGTCGCGCTGCCCCTGGCCTTCCTGCAACCCGATGGCGGCGGCCTGCCCCTGCTGGCCATCTGCGTGGCCATCTTCATCGCCGTGCAGCTCATCGAGGGCTGGCTCCTGACTCCCCGCATCATGGGCCAGCAGACCGGCCTGCACCCGGTGGCCATCATCGTGGCCGTCTTCTTCTGGGGCCAGGCCCTCGGCGGCGTGCTCGGCATGATGCTGGCGGTGCCGCTGACGGCCTTCTTCGTGACCGCCTGGCGTTTTGTCCGGCGGAAATATTTTGCCGCCTGAGCAACCTTCCGCGCGCCCGCGGGTCACATTCGCCACCCCCGGCCATGAAGACGCCCCACCTGCTCGCCAGCTTCGCGGTTGCCGCCACGGCCGCCGCCGCCGACCTCAAGGATCCCGCCCAGGTCGCCCGTGAATTCAACGCTGCCGCGAAACCGACGCTGCCCTTGGCCGGGCCGGCCGATTTGCGCGCTGCTTCTGCCATCGCGGACCAGGCGCTGCCGAAATCGGATGCCTTTTCCCAGTCCCCTCCTAAAGCCAGACGAAAGTCGCTCGTGCCCTGGGGGCCTGTTCCGCGCGACAAGATCTACGACGCCCCGAACCATGGCGGCTCCGGGCAGCTGCCCGACAACATGCCACCCGGCACGAAGGAATGGAAATACGGCGGTGGCACCTACTACCTGCTGCCGCTGATTCCTTCGCGGGAGAAATAGTGGCTTGGGTGGAGCGCTCGCGCGCCTATCTCTCCTGACACAGGGTTGTCAGCAGGACCGGGCCCGGGCTTTGACTCGCGACCCTTGCGTCCTTTGTGTGGGGCCATGCCTTGGGACGTCCAGTTCAAGCACGGGGTCAACCTGCCGCAGATCGGCTGGTGGCTCGACGCGCAGAAATCCCAGGCTCGCTCCTTCGTCTCGCACGCCCACTCCGATCACATCGCCTCGCACCGGGAGATCATCGCCACCCGCGAGACCGCCAGCCTCATGCGCCTCCGCGTCGGCGGCCGGCGCGAGGAACACATCCTCGGTTTCGGCGAGCCCTTTTCGGCCGACTTTGGCTGCGAGGTCCGGCTCTATCCGGCGGGCCACATTTTCGGCTCGGCCATGTTTCACGCCACGACGGAACACGGCACCCTGCTCTACACCGGCGACTTCAAGCTCCGGCCCAGCCTCGCGGCCGAGCCGTGCGCGACGCCCCGCGCCGACGTGCTCATCATGGAGACGACCTTCGGCCTGCCGCGCTATGCGTTTCCGCCGCAGGAGAAGATCGAGGCGGATATTGTGGCCTTCTGCCGGCAGGCACTGGCCGACAAGGTCACGCCGGTGCTTTACGCCTACAGCCTGGGCAAGACGCAGGAACTGCTGCAGATCGTCGGCGGCGCCGGGCTGCCGGTTATGCTGCACCAGAACAGCCTCAAGATGACCAGGCGCTACGCCGAGCTCGGCATGAAGCTCCCGCCCTACACCCTGCTCGATCCGCGCAACCACGCCGGCCACGTCGTCATTGCCCCGCCCATGCAGAACCACCTCGCGCCCCTGACATGGATCAACCCCAAGCGCACCGCCATCGCCTCGGGCTGGGCCATGGACAGCGGCGCCATCTACCAGAACCGGTGCGACGCGGCCTTCCCGTTGTCCGATCATGCGGATTTCCCCGACCTGCTGGCCTTCGTGGACAAGGTGCAGCCGAAACTCGTCTACACCTTGCACGGCTTCGCCAAGGAATTCGCCGCCACCCTGCGCGCCCGCGGCATCGAGGCCTGGGCCATCGGCCAGCAGAACCAGATGGACCTGACGCTGGGGTGAGATCCTTTAGCCGCAAAAGGCGCGAAAAGCACGATACCGTGGCCCTCACCTAGTTGTATTCTTGCGCCTTGTTGCGCCCTTTCATGGCTAAACATGAATTTGATTCCGCCAATCGCTGCCCTACCTAAATCTCGACGCCCGGCGCACCTTCGCCCATTCGTGGTGTCAGCATCCCCGTGAAATTTTCCGCCCTCCTGCTCCTCTGCCTGCCCCTGCTCGCCGCCGCCGCTCCGTTCACGGCCATTGGCGACGGGGAGAAGCTCACCTACAAGGTGGGCTTCGCCATCTTCAGCCACGCGGGTGACATCACCATCGCCGGGAAAAACGAAGCCGCCGACGGCAAGGACCTCGCCCGGGTCACCGTCGACACCCGCTCCCGCGGCATCGTCCGGGGTCTCTACGAGTTCGACAGCAAGGCCGAGGCCGTGATCGACCGCCCCACCGGCCGCCTGCTGACCGTGCACGAGACTGGCGCGGACCCCAAGCGGCCCATCGACAACGATTTCAAGATCGACTACGAAAAGCGCCTCGCCACCTACACCGACCGCGTGCGCACCGGCCGCAGCGCGGAGCTCCCGCTCCCCGAGGGCGGCGACCCGCTCGATCTGATCAGCGCCCTGATCCAGACCCGCGAGTGGAACCTGAAGCCCGGCGAGAAACGTGACATCACCGTGCAGTTCGCGCGGGATTTTTATTCCATCTCCATCTACGCGGAGGCCTATGAGGAGGTCCGCACGCCCCTGGGACGCTACAAGACCCTCGTGCTCGTGCCCCGCATGGAAAAGGACCCGAAGGGACTCTTCAAACGCGGCGGCGAGATCAAGGTCTGGATCGCGCAGGACGACACCCGCCTCCCGGTGAAGATGCAGCTGAAGCTCCGCTTCGGCTCCGCCACGCTGTCGCTGAGCGACTACCAGAAAGCGACCACCGTCGCCGCGAAGTGAAGGCATAACCTGCGCTCCGCGCCGGTTGCCAGGGGCCGTTGTCCTCAACGGCCCGGGCTCTTGGGGGCAAGCGCCCCTACCTCCACCCAGAACCGCCACGGTTTCCCTGCCCACTCCGGGCCGGCATAATCCACGCCGATGCGCGGCCCGGTGCGCAGCGCACCGCGCGGCGGCTTCAAACCGTCGTCCTCGATCCACAGGCCGGAAACCCGGATCGCGTCCGCGCCATTCAGCCGCCGGTCGATCGCCAGTCGCCTGGTCAGCCGCCCCGGACCGCTGATGCCCTCGACGCCGCGAATCAGCACCGCCGCGGGATAGTCGGCCGGCCCGGTGACCAGGTTGAGCATCTCGTGCACGCCGTAGCAGAGGTAGACATACCAGACGCCGCCGGGCCGATACATGACCTCGGTGCGCTTCGTCCGGCCCTTGCTGGCGTGGCACGCGCGGTCGTTTTCCCCGTCATAAGCCTCGACCTCGGTGATCCGGTGCCGCGCGACGGTCCCGTCGGGGCGTCGCCGGGCCAGGATCTTGCCGACCAAGTGCCGCGCCAGGGCCACCGTGCGCCGGTGCCGGACCGATTTCGCTTTAAGAACGCGAGCCATGTTCCGATATCTCCCACCGATCCCATGAATGCAACTCCCGCCCGGCCGACCCTGGCCCAGAACCGCGAGATCCTGCGGCTGGGCATGCGGGCCAGCGTGGCGGAGGGCGTGCTGGCCACGCCGATCGTGACGATGTCGCTGCCGGTGAATATTTTCATGACCGCGCTCGTGGCGAAGGGTTTTCCCTTGTCCAAGCCGGACATCGGGGCGGCCAGTTCGCTGCCGTTCGCCTGCAATTTCCTGCAGGTGTTCATCACGCCGCTGGTGACGCGCTGGGCCCGGGCGCGGCCGACCGCCATCATCGCCGCGGCGCTGCACACCGCCTGCTGGGCCTGGCTCGGCTGGATGCTGCCCTCGCTCTCACCCGCCGACCCGGTCGCCACCGGCCGCTTCCTGCTGATCTGGGTGTTCGTCGCGTCGCTGTTCAACGCAGTGCTCGCCGTGGTCTGGAACGGCTGGATGCACGATCTCGTGCCCGCCCGGCTGCGCGGCCGTTATTTCGGCCAGCGCAACCGCTTCATCCAGGGCGCGACGCTCGTCTTCGTGCTGGGTGCCGGCTGCGGGCTGTCGTGGGGCGGATATTCCGCGCGGACCTTCCAGGTTATCATCGCCCTGGCCTGCGCCTGCCGCGTGGCATCGCTGTTTTATTTCGCCCGCATGCCCGACCGCCGGCCGCGGACGCAGGAAAAGCACGCGGCCACCCTGCCCCTGGCGGGGCAGATCGCCGTGCTGCGCCGGTCCCGCTCCCTGCTGCTCTTCATCGGGTTCGGCGCGGTGTGGTCCTTCGCCTCGAACTGCTTCGGGCCTTTCTATCACGTGTTCATGTTCGAGCAGCTGGATTTTTCCGGCATGCAGGTCGGCATCCTCGCCACGCTCACGGCGCTCGGCGGCATCGTATCGCTGCCGGTCTGGGGCGGCCTGCTCGACCGCTACGGCAACAAGGCCTGCATGGCGGTGGCGCTGGGGCTGTGGCAGGCGCAGAATTTCCTCTGGTGCATCATCACCCCGGCCAACAGCTCGATTCTTTACGGCATGTGGTTCTGGGGTGGCGCCCTGAGCGCGGGTTTCATCCTCGGGCAGTTCACCATCCTGCTGAAATTGATCCCGGCCGAAGCCCGCAGCCTGGCCATCGGCCTCAACCTCGCCGTGACCTCGGTAGTAGCAGCCCTGTCACCCATCATTGGCGGCGAAGTGCTGGCCCGGCTGCTCGCTCAAGGTTATGCGCCGCTGGACGCCTACCACTTGGTGTTTTTGGTCCAACCGGTGCTCAGCTTGCTCGGTTGTATCTTGTTGCTGCGCATAGAGGAACCCGCTTCCAGCCCCCTTTCGAGCGTGGTCGGCGCCATGCGCAACATCCGCACCCTGAGCGGGGTGCTGGGCTTGAGTTTTTTCGTGAACTATCTCTTTGTCAGCCCGGCGGAACGCGTTTCTAGGCGAACCGTAAAATAAAGCCTTGATTACCCCTCGCCGACTCCCCTTATTTCGCCCCTTTGAACTTATGAAAGCCACTATCAAAACACAGGGGAAGCAGTTCTCGGTCAGCGAGGGCGATATCCTCATCGTGGACCGCTATCCCAAGACGGAAGCCGGCTCCACGGTCGAAATCAACGAAGTCCTCGCCGCGGGCGAAGGCGACAATTTCAAGGTTGGCACCCCCTTCCTCACTGGCGCCTCGGTCAAGGCCAAGGTCCTCGAGAACAAGCGCGGGAAGAAGGTCATCGTCTTCAAGATGCGCAAGCGCAAGGGCTCGAAGCGCAAGCGCGGCCACCGCCAGGAGCTGTCGGTCATCAAGATCGAGACCATCAAAGCTTAAGGACCCACTACCATGGCACATAAAACAGGTCAGAAATCCTCCAGCAACGGCCGCGACAGCGCTTCCAAGCGTCTCGGCGTGAAGCTCTATGGCGGCCAGAAGGTTCTCGCCGGCGGCATCATCGTCCGTCAGCGCGGCTCCAAGCACCACGCCGGCACCGGCGTCGGCACCGGCCGCGATTGGACGCTCTTCGCGCTCCGCGACGGCACCGTCCAGTTCGACAAGGCCCACCGCAAGGTGAACGTGGTCTGATCGGACGAGCCACTCACTTCCAGGCGCACCCGCAAGGTGCGCCTTTTTTATTTGCGGTGGAACCCGGCCTCCGGCCGGGTTTGCAGGACACACGCCGGCCATGTCGGCCCATACGCACTTTGATCGCGCATGAAACGGCGAAACTTCCGTGGGCCGCGCTCGCCCGCCGGAGCCAAGCCGGCCGGACGCCGGGTTCCCCCTTGCCGCCCCCTGCTCAATCCCCTTTTCTGCCCCCGTGTCCGACCGCCTCGCCGATCTCCAACGCCAGCGCGCCCTCGCCCAGGAACAGGTCGCGTGGTTCGACCGTGAGATCGCCAAGGAAACCGGCCATGTGACCCCGCCGGCAGCGCGGGTTACGCCCGCGATCCCGGCAGCGGTTCCCGTCATTCCCCGCCCGACCGCGGCTGCGGCTGACGAGGCGGCGGCCCGGGCCGCCCAGGAGATCATCGCGCAATACGAGGACGGTCACAACCCGCAGTCCGCCGCCAAGGACGTCAAGCGCGGCTGCTACCTGGCCTTCTGCTTCGCCCTCGGAGCCGTCGTCCTGATCTTCCTGACGGCGTATTTCATCTACACGCGTCGGGGGTAGCCCGCGTCTTGGGTTTGGTGGGAGGGGCTTTATGCCCCGACAAGATCAAGGCCGGATTCAAAGTCGGGGCATAAAGCCCCTCCCACCCAAGCCAACCGGATGAAGTCCGTCTCTACAGCGTCACGCGCCAGCGGCCGTTGCTCCACGATTCCCACACGGCCTCGGTGAACTGCATGTATTTCACCCCGGTCGCAAAATCGGTCAGGCGCACGGGTTTTCCGTCGCGGATGCTCTCGATGAAGTCCGCCTCCACGCGCCAGGCTCCGCGTTTTTCCGGGGCGATCGTCACCGGCTTTTCCGCCTCGCCGCGCATTGCCAGCCAGAGCTCGCCCTTGGCGAGGTCCAGCCGCAGGCCGGCCTTGCTGCCGTTGAGCCGGATCTCGGCGCGCGGCGCCGTGGTCTCCACGCCGCTGAAGTGCGCGATCAAGCGGGCGCCGGTGGGCTGCCAGCTGGCCGCCCAGGGCGCGTTGGTGACCGCGGACGTGGGCGTGGCATAGCTGCCGAGCACGGTCACGCTCTCGGGGATCGTGGTCGGCTGCGGCACGCCCTCCTCGTCCTTGCGTTCCTTGGAGAAAATGGCGGCGTCCGCCACCAGCGAGGTGACGCCCTGCCCCAGCCAGCGCAGCACCATCTCGTAATAGATGCCCAGGTAGAGCGTGTTCTTGCCGCTGAGGGTCAGGTCCTGCCGCCAGTTCAAGGGCAGCGAGTTGTCGGCGAGGCTGTCCGTTGTCGCCGTCATGCAGACCTCCCGCAGCGTGCCGAGCGTGCCCGACGCCAGCAGGTCGATGATGGTGGCGTCAAAGGGCAGCGACATCGGCGCGGGCACGATCTGCGTCACCAGGTTCGGGTGCAGCTTCGCCTCGGCGAGCATCAGCTCGGCCTCGGCCAGGTTGCGGGCCATGCGGGCCTCGGTCAGGACATGCTTGCCGGCGCGCAGCGCGGCCACGGTCAGCTTGCCGTGCAGGTTCGGCCAGGTGCCGATGCAGATCGCGTCAATGTCGGGCGACTCGATGATCTCGCGCGGGTTGTCGGTGACCTTCGGGATGCCGAACTCCTGCGCGACCTTCGCGCCGGACGCCATGGTCCGGTTGCAGACCGCGACGATCTCGACGCCAGGGACGGCCTTGAAGCCGGGAATGTGCCGCGTCCGGGTGTTGCCACCGGCGCCGATGATACCGATGCGGACGGGCTTGGTGCTCATGAAGTCTGGGCCGGGTCGGCTTCCGGGGCCGCCGCCTGCGGCTGCTCGAGCGACATCTGCTGCTCCTCGGTCTCGTCCAGCCCCATGTCGGCATCGCCGGCGGCGCGGGGCTGGTTGGAGGTCTGGAGCCAGGCGTCGATCTGCCGCGGCGACAGGACGTCGGAGGCCGGCAGCTCGTCGAGGGACTTGATGCCGACAAACTCCAGGAAGGCGTCGGTCGTGCCGTATTGGAGCGGCCGGCCCGGCAGGTCGGCGCGGCCGACGATATAGACGAGGTCGCGCTCCAGCAGCTTGGTAAGGCCGGCTTCGGCCGACACGCCGCGGATCTGCTCGATCTCGGCGCGCGTCACGGGCTGGCGGTAGGCGATCACGGCCATGGTCTCGAGCGAGGACGGGCTCAGCTTGACCGGCGGCGGCTCGTTGCGCAGCAGGCGCACCCAGCGAGAAAAACGCGGATGCGTGACCAGGCGCCAGCCGCTGTGCCCCTCGATCAGCAGGGTCTCGCTGTCGGCCGCGCGCAGCTCGGTGGAGATGAGGTCCATCGCCTCGCGGATCTGCGTGGTGGTGACCAGGGTCGGCACGTCGCGATAAAATTCATCGTCCTCGACCGGCGCGGGCAGCACGGGCTCCTCGGGCTCGGCGGGGACGGCCGCGGGGGCTGCTTCGTCCGGCGTCGCCGGGGTCTCGGACTCGCCGGTCAGCGGCAGCACGGTCGCCTGCTCGTGGAAACGGCTGATGGCCGTCTGGATATCCTTCACCGAAAGGGGGCCGTTCGAGGCGAACAGCATCACTTTCAAGACACGTTTGAGATCAAAGGCCATGCGGTAAGCCCTTAGTGATTGAGCCGCCGCCCCGCCCTAGCAATCCCGAAAAGGCCTCCGTGGTTTATGCCAATTTTCGGGCTAGCCGCCCCTGTCCCGGCCGGATACTCCTTTCCCCCTATGACCTGGGACCGCTTCAAGTCGCTTTACTACACCAACCCGAAGCTCGGCCTGTCGCTCGACGTGAGCCGCATGCCCTTTCCGGATGACTTCCTTGCCGCCATGGAGCCCCGGCTCCGGCAGGCCTTCGCGGACATGGCCGCGCTCGAGGGCGGCGCGATCGCCAACCCCGACGAGAAACGCATGGTCGGCCACTACTGGCTGCGCGCGCCGGAGCTGGCCCCGACCGAGGAACTGCGCACCGCCATCACCTCCACGCTCGACGCCATCAAGACCTTTGTCACCCAGGTGCACAAGGGCCAGCTCACCGCCCCGGGCGGCGCCAAATTCAAGGAGGTCCTTGTGATCGGCATCGGCGGCTCGGCCCTCGGGCCGCAGTTCGTCAGCCACGCCCTCGGCCGGCTCAAGGGCAACCGCGACAAGATGGGCGTCTCCTTCTTCGACAACACCGACCCCGACGGCATCGACTACGTCCTCAAGACCCTCGGCAGCCGCCTGAAACAGACCCTCGTGATCGTCATCTCCAAGTCCGGCGGCACCGCCGAGACGCGCAACGGCATGCTCGAGGCGCAGGTCGCCTTCAAGGCCGCCGGGCTCGACTACCCGAAGCATTTCGTCGCCGTCACCGGCGAGGGCTCGAAGCTCGACCAGGTCGCCATCAAGGAAGGCTGGCTCGCCCGCTTCCCGATGTGGGACTGGGTCGGCGGCCGCACCTCGGAGCTGTGCGCCGTGGGCCTGCTGCCCGCCGCCCTCCAGGGCATCAAGGTCGACCAGATGCTCGCCGGCGCCGCCGCGATGGACGCCGTCACCCGCAAAAAATCCCTCCGCGAAAACCCGGCCGCGCTGCTGGCGCTCATGTGGTATTGGGCCACCGGCGGCAAGGGCACGAAGGACATGGTCGTCCTCCCCTACAAGGACCGCCTGCTCCTCTTCTCCCGCTACCTGCAGCAGCTCGTCATGGAGTCGCTCGGCAAGGAATTCGACCTGCAGGGCAACGTCGTCAACCAGGGCATCGCCGTCTACGGCAACAAGGGCTCGACCGACCAGCACGCCTACGTGCAACAGCTCCGCGAGGGCGTGAACAACTTCTTCGTCACCTTCATCGAGGTCCTGAAGGACCGCGGCGCCGACACCTCCCTCGAGGTCGAGCCGGGTGTCACCAGCGGCGATTTCCTGCAGGGCTTCCTGCTCGGCACGCGCGACGCGCTGAGCGAGAAGAACCGCCACTCCATCACCCTCACGGTCAACGAGGTCTCCCCGCGGACCATCGGCATGCTGATCGCCCTCTACGAGCGCGCGGTCGGGCTCTACGCCTCGCTGGTCGGCATCAACGCCTACCACCAGCCCGGCGTCGAGGCCGGCAAGAAGGCCGCCGGCGGCGTCATCACCCTCAAGCTCAAGATCGACGCGGCGCTGCGGGCCGCCCCGGGCACCGGCTTCACCGCCGAGGCGCTCGCGGCGAAGCTGGGCGCGCCGAACAAGACCGAGCTCGTCTTCAAGGTTCTCGAGCACCTCGCCGCCAATCCGGGCAGCAAGGTCGTCAAGACCGCGCAGAAGCCCTGGTCTGATTCGACCTACGCCTGGCAAGGCTGAGCCGTCAGTATGGTCGCGCAACACACCCCGTCGCTGCGCGCCACCCCTCTCCAGAGGGGATCTGCGTCTGCTAAAATCCCCTCTGGAGAGGGGTGCCCGTCAGGGCGGGGTGTGTAAAGCATGGTCGTAAGCCCATGAGGTCAACGATTCCAATCACGATCCTCGGCGCCCTGCTTGTTGCTGCCTGTGTGGCCCTGTTCATCGCCCGGCGTGACAATGCCAGGCTCGAGGCCCAGCTCACCCGCCTGTCCCGCCAGAATGCCGGGCTGCGCTACGACCTGAAACAGGCCACCCGGCAGGCGACCGCCGCCGGCCAGCGCGCCGTCGAGCTGGATTCCCAGCTGGGCTCGGCCAAGGTCCGCACGACCGCCACGGAAACCCGGAACCGGCAGCTGGTCCGGCAGCTCACGGAACGCGAGCAGCGTGAGGTCGCCCTGATGGCTGAACTGGCCGCCTTGCGCCGGCCGGACCACAGCGCCAGTCCGACCGGGGAGTCGACCGACCAGACGGCCACGCTCAACGCCGGAAACGATTCCAGCGCCCTGATCCAGCGCATCGCCGAGTTGGAGGACCAGTTGACCCAATTGCTGACGCGGGCGCTCGCCGAAAGCCTGCCGGAACCCGCGGAATCCGACGCTGCCAACGCGACGCTGCCGCACCAAGTGGTCCGCGTCGGCCCGGCGGCGGCCTTTGTGGTGCTCGACTACGGGACCGAGCACGGCGCGCAGCCGCGCGCCATTATCCGCTTGCGGCGGGGAACTTCCGAGCTGGCGCAGGTTCAGATCAGCGATGTCCGCCCCCGCTTCTCGCTCGCCCAGGTGTTGCCCGGCACCCTGAAAGGACAGTTGCAGACCGGCGATTTAGTCGTATTCACCCAATAAGCATGCCCTCACCTCGCAAAGCCCTTTTTGTGTTCTTGCTGTCCCTCTTGGCGCTCGTCGGCCTGACCGGCTGCGGACCCACGAAGCAGGACTCCTCGATTCCGTGGAGCCGTCCGGCCGACTGGGAAGGCCGCATCCCCGGCATGGGCCGCTGACGCGCCCCGTAGGACCGCCGCTTGCCGGCGGGCCGTGGTTGCCGATGAACACGCCTGCCGACAACCCCTCGCTGGTCCCCCAGCCCGGCCACCTCTATGTCGTGGCCACGCCCATCGGCAACCTCGCCGACCTGACCGACCGGGCCCGCGCCATCCTGGGAGCCGTTGATGTGGTCGCCTGCGAGGACACGCGCACCACCGGCGCGATGCTCACGCGCCTCGGCCTGCACCGCGAGCTCACCGCCTATCACGACCACAACGAGGCCGAGGTCGCCGACCGCCTCGCCGAGCAGATCGCGCTCGGCAAATCCGTCGCCGTCGTCAGCGACGCCGGCACGCCCGGCCTGAGCGACCCGGGTTTTCGCATCGTCCGCGCCTGCCGCCGCCGCGGCCTGTCCGTCGTCCCCGTCCCCGGGGCCAGCGCCCTCGTGGCCGTGCTCAGCGCCAGCGGCCTGCCGACCAACGGGTTTCTCTTTGTCGGCTTCCTCCCGCCCAAGTCGGCGGCACGCATCGCGTTTCTGCAGAAGCACCGCGACTTCGACTACACGCTCGCGCTCTACGAAAGCTGCCATCGCATCGACAAGTTCGCCGCGGAGATCGTCGAGGTGCTCGGCGCCGACCGGGTCGTCTGCATCGCCAAGGAGGTCACGAAGCTGCACGAGACCTTCCTGACCGGCCTCGCCGGCGACGTGCTGGCCCGGCTCACGAAGATGAGCCTCAAGGGCGAGTTCGTGGTGCTGATCGCCCCGAAGGATTTTGTCCCCTGACTTGCCGCCACGGATTTCACGGATGATCACGGATAAATCCCCTGAACCGGCCTGCTTCATTAGTGCCCATCCGTGAAATCCGTGGCTAACAATCCCTCCGTCGCCGTCATCGATATCGGCAGCAATTCCATCAAGGTGCTGATCGCCGCGCGTGACGCGGCCGGCAACGTCGCGTCGCTGCACTCCCGGACTATCGACGCGCGCATCAGCGCCGGCATCAGCAGCGCCGACCCGCAACTCGGCTCGGAGGGAATGGCACGCGGCCTCACGGCAATCCAGGAATTGTTGATGGATGCCGCGCCGTTCAAGCCCGCGCGCACCGTCCTTGTCGCCACCAGCGCGGTGCGCGATGCCGGCAATGGTGCCGAGTTCCGCGCCAAGGTGAAGACGGCGGTCGGGCACGACATCCGAATCCTGAGCGGCGACGAGGAGGCAAATCTCATTGGCCGGGGGCTCACGTCCGATCCGGCGCTCGCCGCGCTGCAGGATTTCTACGTCTTTGACCTGGGGGGCGGGAGCCTCGAGTGCCTGGCTTTCCAAGGCCGCCGTGTGCAGCAGGCCGTCAGCCTGCCGCTTGGTTGCGTGCGGCTCACGGAGAAGTTTGTCCCCAATCCCTCGGCGCCATTCGCCGCGGAAACCATGGAAAAAATCGCCAAGCACACGCACATCGCCCTGGCGCGATCGGGATTCCTGTTTGCCCTGCCCGACGCCGTCGCGGTCGGCACCGGTGGAACGGTCGCTACCGTCCGGGCCATCCTCGGGGCCCGCACCCGGCTCCGGGCCGAGCAGACGGCCCCGGTGGTCAACGTTGCCGACCTGCGCGGCCTGCTCGACCAGCTCTCCCCCCTGTCGCTCGAACAGCGACAACGCATCCCCGGCATGCCTGCGGCACGCGCCGATGTATTTCCGGCGGCCCTCACCACCTTCTTGGTGCTAGCAGCGCTTGGTGGTCTCAGCTCGTTTCATCACTCATTCTACAATCTCCGCTGGGGATTGGCGGCGGATGCGCTGGAGCACCTCTGAGGTGGAGGCCAGCCTCCGGCTGGGCTGGTAAAATGCCCGATGGCGATGCGGGACTGGCCGCAGGAAATGAGTGCCCTGAAAACCCGGCCGGAGGCCGGGTTCCACCTTCCGGAAAGCGTTCTACAGTTTCCGTAACGCCGTCAGCATCTTCTTGAAATCCGCGGGCAGCGGCGCGGTCAGGTCCATGACCTTGCCGCTCACGGGATGCGTGAACACCAGATGCTCGGCGTGCAGCATCACGCGCGGCGGCACCGGCAGCGCGGGATTTTGCTTCCAACCGTAGGTCGCGTCACCCAGGAGCGGGTGGCCGATTGACTTCAGATGGACGCGGATCTGGTGCGTGCGGCCGGTGTGAATGCGACAGCGGAGCAGCGCGGCCTGCTCGCCGAATTTCTTTTCCACCGCCCAGTCGGTGCGCGCCGGCCGGCCACCCTCGCCGGTCGTCATCCGGTGCCGGTGCACGGGATGACGTGCGATGCTGCGGTCAATGGTGCCGCTGTCGTTCTTCGGCACGCCGGACACAAGGGCGAGGTATTCCTTCTTCAGGGTGCGCGAGGCGAACTGGTCGGCCAGCGCGCGGTGCGCGGCGTCGTTCTTGGCGACGACCAGCAGGCCCGAGGTTTCCTTGTCGAGGCGGTGCACGATGCCCGGGCGCTCGACCCCACCAATGCCGCTCAGCCCGCCGGCACAATGAGACAGCAACGCATGGACCATGGTGTCCTCTCCCGTGCCGGTGCCCGGGTGCACGACCATGCCGGCGGCCTTGTTGAGCACGATGAGGTGCTTGTCCTCGAAAATGACATCGAGCGGGATGTCGACCGCGCGGAGTTCGGCGGACACGATCTCGGGCAGGGAAAACTCAAGAACCTGGCCGGGCCCCACGTCCTGACTCTGGTCGATGACCTTGCCGTCCGCCTTGACCAGCCCGGCCGCCATCGCGCGCTGGATGGCCGCGCGGCTGTGCTCGGGAAAGGCCTGCGCCAGCACCTTGTCGGCGCGTTCACGGCGGGAGCCTTCGGGGACGGTGTGGGTGTTGACGGACAAGCGGACAGATGGTGCATGGCAAGCCGTCGCCTGCAAGCAGGCTCCTACACATGGTAGGGGCGCTTAACCTCAAGCGCCCGGGCCTTTGGGGCAACGGCCCCTACCGCAGAAACTGATCCAGCTGGTCCAGCCAAGGCTTTTTCCGTCCATCACTCAGCAGCGCCACCTCGAACCCGTTGCGCGCCAGCTGCACGAGCTCCTTACGACTGAAGCCGCTGCGCTCGGCCAGGGCGACATAGTCATCCGTGACCGTGTTGCCGAAGGAGATCGGGTCGTCGGTGCTGATGGTGATTTTGACCCCAGCGTCGAACAGCTTCCGAATCGGGTGATTTGCCAGGCTGATGCCCGGCATGAGCTTGTGGTTGCTGATGGGACACATGTCCAAGGCAATGCCGCGGCGCTTGATTTCCTCCACCACGACCGGGTCTTCGATGCAGCGGACGCCATGCTCGATGCGCTGTGGCTGCAGGTCCTGCAGCACGCGACCGATGAACCCCGCGCCCATGAACTCACCGGCGTGGGCCTTCGTGTATTTGCCGGCCTGCCTCGCCGCGGCCCAGTAAGGCGCGGTCCACGGCTCGATTGGCACGTCCTCGAAACCATGCAGATCAATGCCGGCGAGATCCGGCCAGGTCAGGGCCTCGTCCAACACGACCTTCATTTTCCCACCGGCGCCGTTGTGGTGAATGCCGAGGAAGACGCGCACTTCCAAGCCGGCCGGCACGGCGGACCGGATGGCGGACAGCACCTCGCGCCCGTTCAGGCCGCCAAATTCGATCACACCGGACGCGAAGCTCGTCTCGACGTATTTGACGTTCTGCGCGACGTGCCTGGCGAAGATTATCCTGGCCGCCTCGTGATAATGTTCCGGCGAGGTGAACCACGAGAACGCCATGTCCAGAAGCTCCTGCTCGAAATGCGCGAAGTCGCGGAACTTGAAATTATGCGCCCACGACATGGGCGGCTCCTTGAATTCCGGCCGCACGCGCTGCAGCAGCTCGAGCGGCAGCGCGCCCTCCAGGTGGAGGTGCGTCTCTGTCTTCGGGAGGGACTGGACGAAGGAAAGAAGTGCAGGATCAGAAGGCATTTCTTGAACCGCTAATTCACGCTAATCTGCGCTAATGTTTCGGAAATTAGCGGTCATTAGCGAATATTAGCGGTTAACCCTGCTTGAGCAGTTGGTCCGGATTCAGCTTCTTCAGCGCCGGCGTGGTGAACAGGCCGTCCTTGCGGATGAGCTTCCCGTCGAACCAGATTTCGCCGCCGCCGTATTCGGGGCGCTGGATGTTGACCATGTCCCAGTGGACGGCCGACTTGTTGCCATTGCCGCCCTCCTCGTAGGCCTGGCCGGGCGTGAAGTGGAACGAGCCGGCGATCTTCTCGTCAAAGAGGATGTCGCGCATCGGCTCCTTGATGTGCGGGTTGAAGCCGATGGCAAACTCGCCGATGTAGCGCGAGCCGGCGTCGGTATCGAGGATCTCGTTCAGGCGCTTGGTGTTGTTCGACGTTGCCTCGACGATCCGGCCCTTCTTGAAGACGAGGCGGATGTTGTCGAACGAGGTGCCGAGGTAGACGGTCGGGGCGTTGTATTGGATGACACCCTCGACACTGTCCTTCACCGGACAGGAGAAGACCTCGCCGTCCGGGATGTTGCGCAGGCCGCCGCAGGGCACGGCGCCGATGCCCTTGATGGAGAACTTCAGGTCCGTGCCCGGCCCCTTCAGGTGGACGCGGTCGGTCTTGTTCATCAGGTCGGCCAGCGCCTTCATGCCCGGGCCGTAGCGCCGGTAGTCGAAGGTGCAGACGCGGAAATAGAAGTCCTCGAAGGCCGACGTGCTCATGCCGGCCTGCTGGGCCATGGCGGACGAGGGCCAGCGCAGCACGACCCACTTCGTCTTGTTCACGCGGTGGTCGAGCACGGGCTTCATCACCTTGGCCACGGCCTGCACGCGCTCGGCCGGCACGTCGGAGGTCTCGAAGATGTTGTCCGAGCCGCGCACGGCGATGTAGGCCTGCATGTGCTTCATGCGGGCGAGCTCGACCTCGGAGGTCGTGGCGTATTGCTCGACCGAGGCGCCCTTGAGCAGTTCGCGGGTGATGCGGGCCCGCTGGACGTTCACATACGGCAGCGCGCCGCGCGCCTGGGCGGCGCGGACCAGCTCGATGGTGAAGGCATCCGGCACATCGAAGGCATCGATGAGCACACGCTCGCCTTTCTTCAGTTCGGTGGAGAAACCGGTCAGCACCTCGGCCAGCCGGGTAAAACGGGGATCACTCATGGGGCCTATCTAACGCGGCCTGCCAGCTGACATTCAATAGCAAACCTGCTGACGGGTCGCCTACACCGGCGGCACGGTCCCGATCACCGCTTCGCCGCGCGGGAAGCAGATTTTGCCGACCGCCTCCTGGAAGTCCGCGGCGCCGCGCAGGATCTCGATCTCCAGCCGCAGGTAATAGCAGGGCATGGGGAATTTCTCCGAGGCCTCGATGCGGACCGCATCCTTCTCCGTGGTGACCATGATCTCGACGCCGGCGTCCACCGCCTCGCGAAACACCTCGCCCAGGTCCTCGTGCGTGAAGCGGTAATGGTCGAGGAACCGGCGGGTATAGACCAGTTTGGCGCCCGTCTCGCGGAGGAAGGCCTCGAAGCTTTCGGGCGCCGCGATGCCGCTGAGGGCGCCGATTTTCCTGCCCGCCAGCGCCGCGAGCGGCAGCCGTTCGCCGGTGTCGATCCTCTGGAGATACTGCGGCTTGTGGGCGCACTCGATGATCTCGGCCGTGGGGTTGAACTTCTGGATCATCGCCTCGAGCTCCTCGTCACGCACGCCCTTGGATTTGGTGAGGAAGACGTAGGAGGCGCGCTTCAGGTGCTTCACCGGCTCGCGCAGGATGCCGCGTGGCAGCAGGTGGCCGTTGCCGAACGGGTTGGTCTTGTCCACCAGCAGCAGGTTGAGCCGGCCCTTGAGCGGCAGGTATTGGAAGCCGTCGTCGAGCACCAGCGTGTCGCAGCCGAACCGCTTGATCGCGAACGCGCCGGCTTTCACGCGGTTCTTGTCCACGAGCACGACCACGCCCGGCAGGTTGCGCGCGAGCATGAACGGCTCGTCGCCGGCCACCTCGGAGTCGAGCAGCACCTGCTGGCCGTCGCTCACGATGCGCGGCGGCGGCTCCGCGGTGTGGTTGAGCCAGAACCACCACTTCTGCCACAGCGGCGGGGCCTTGCTCTTGTAGCCGCGGGAGAGGATGGCGACCTTGCGGCCGCGGTCGCGCAGGGCCTTGGCGAACATCTCGACGACGGGCGTCTTGCCCGTGCCGCCGACGGTCAGGTTGCCGACCACCACGACGAGGCAGCCGAGCGGCTGGTCGCGGAAGATCCGGTTCCGGTAGAGCCAGAGCCGGAGCTGCACAATGCCGCTGAAGAGATACGAGCACACCTGCAGGAACGCCCCGAACAGCGCCGCCAGCGTCCCTTCGCGCCGCCCCATGATGACATCGATCGCGAACTGCTCGAATTCATCGGCTTTATGACGGAACCAGCGGTTGGGCATGAGCAAATTGGCTTTGACGGGACGAAGGGGGCGGTTGTGAGTCTTTGCTAGCCATTGGTTTTGCCACATGCAACACCGGCTTCATCCACCGCCATGAGCTACAAACTTTTCATCCCCGGCCCGATCGCCGTCTCCGAGAAAACCCTGCGCGCGATGGCGCAGCCGATGATCGGCCACCGCAGCACCGACTTCGTCGCCCTCTACCAGTCGCTCACGCCGCAGCTGCAGGCGGTCTTCGGCACGAAGGATCCGGTCTATCTCAGCACCAGCAGCGCTTGGGGCGTGATGGAGGGCTCCCTCCGAAACGTCGTGAAGAAAAAGGTGCTCTGCTGCATGAACGGCGCCTTCTCCGACAAGTGGCTCGACGTCGCCCAGCGCTGCGGCCTGGCCGCCGGCGCCCTCCGGGCCGAATGGGGCCAGCCGGTCGATCCGGCCGCCCTGCGGGCCGCGCTCGCCACCGGCGAATACGACGCCGTCACCCTCATCCATAACGAGACCTCCTGCGGCTGCATGAGCGACCTGCCCGCGCTCATGGCCGTGTTGCGCGATTTTCCGGACGTCACCAGCATCGTCGACACCATCAGCTCCTGCAGCGCCCTGGAGATCAAAAAGGACGAACTGGGCATCGACGTCATGATTACCGGCTCGCAGAAGGCCTTCGCCCTGCCGCCGGGCCTGTCGATCTTCTCGGTGTCGAAGCGCGCCCTCGACAAGGCCGCCACCGTCACCGGCCGCGGCTACTATTTCGACTTCCTCGAGTTCCAGAAGAACCACGAGGGCGGCATGACGCCCAGCACGCCGGTCATCCCGCTGATCTACGCGCTCAGGTCCAAGCTCGAGGACTTCGCCGCCGAGGGCCTGGAGAACCGCTACGCCCGCCACGCCCGGCTGAACCGGACCGTGCGCGACTGGGCCTACGCGAAGGGCTTCAAGCTTTTCCCGGCGGAGCGCTACGGCTCCGTCTCGCTCAATTGTTTCGCCAACACGCTCAACGTCGACCTGGCCGCGCTGAACAAGATCCTGAAGACCAAGCACGGCCTCGTGATCGACGGCGGCTACGGCAAGCTCAAGGGCAAGACCTTCCGCATCTCGAACATGGGCGACGAAACCGACGCTACCATCGCGGCGCTCCTCAAGGCGCTCGACGCCGCGCTCGCGGAACTGGGCGTGAAGTAACTCCGCTCCGGGAATCCATCGCGGAAACACGAAAGAGCTGAAGCACGAAATCAGGACGAATAGTTCGGGTTTCTTTCCGCGTTTTCGCTCTTCGGCGCTTCCGCGATTTCTCGTCCTTTTCAGACTGAAGCCGGAGGCTTCTAAAAAAGTATTGCTTGAAATTCTCCGGAGGCCGGCTAACGGCTCGTCCCCCGCATGAAGTGTCTCATCATTGCCGAGAAGCCCTCCGTCGCCGCCGATCTGGCGCGCGCGCTCGGCAAGATCCCCAAGAAAACCGACCACTACGAGAATGACGAATACGTCATCTCCTCGGCCGTCGGCCACCTGGTGGGACTCCAGATGCCCGAGGACATCGACAAGAAGAAATACGGTTTCTGGCGCCTCGAGACCCTGCCCATCATCCCCGACGAGTTCGAGCTCCAGCCCCTGCCCGAGGGCAAGGACCGGTTCGGCCAGCTCAAGAAACTCCTCGCCCGCAAGGATGTCACCAGCGTCATCAACGCCTGCGACGCGGGCCGCGAGGGCGAGCTGATCTTCACTTATATATACCAGCTCACGAAGTGCAAAAAGCCCTTCAAGCGGCTGTGGATGTCCTCGATGACCAACGAGGGCATCACCGAGGCCTTCAAGCACCTCCGCAGCGCCGAGCAGATGCAGGGCCTGGCCGACGCCGCCCGCTGCCGGAGCGAGAGCGACTGGCTCATCGGCATCAACGGCACCCGCGCCCTGACCAAGCGCATGTTCGGCTCCCGCGCCGGCAACGTGGCCTCCGTCGGCCGCGTCCAGACCCCCACGCTCGCCATCGTCTACCACCGCGAGCTGGAGATCCGCAATTTCAAGCCCCGCGGCTACTGGCGCGTCACGGCCAAATTCGGCGTCGCCAAGGGCGATTACGAGGGCCTTTACCAGCGCCCCGACTTCAAGAAGAGCGACGACGAGCACGACCGCATCGACCGCATCTGGGACAAGGCGAAGGCCGAGGCTGTCCTCGCCGCCTGCGCGGGCCAGCCGGTCGCCGCCGTCACCGAGGAAAAGAAGGCCAGCACCTCCGCTCCGCCACGGCTCTACGACCTGACCACCCTCCAGCGCGAGGCGAACAGCCGCTACGGCTTTCCGGCCAAGCGCACGCTCCAGATCGCCCAGGCCCTCTACGAGCGCCACAAGATGATCACCTATCCCCGCACGGACTCGCGCGCCCTGCCGGAGGATTACATCCCGCTCGTCCGCCAGACCCTCGGCAACCTCCACGGCGACCTCAAGCCGCACGCCGAGCGCGTCCTCGAGTCCGGCTGGGTGCAGCCGAACAAGCGCATCTTCAACAACGCGCAGGTCTCCGACCACTTCGCCATCATCCCGACCCAGCACGAGGCCAAGCACCTCGACGAGGCCGAGGCCAAGCTGTTCGACATGATCGCCCGGCGTTTCGTCGCCACCTTCTTCCCCGTCGCGGAGTTCGACATCACCACCCGCCTCAGCACGGTCGCCGGCCACGCCTTCAAGACCGAGGGCAAGGTCCTCACCGCCCCCGGCTGGCTCGCGGTCTACGGCAAGAACACGGTGGACGACGACTCCCCCGATTCCAAGGCCCTGCCCGCCCTTTCCTCCGAGGACAAGGCGAAGGCGAAAACCCTCGAGGCCCGGCTCCACGAGGAAAGCACCCGCCCGCCGCCGCGCTACTCCGAGTCCACGCTCCTCTCCGCCATGGAGGGCGCCGGCAAGCTCGTCGACGACGAGGAGCTCGCCGAGGCCATGAAGGAACGCGGCCTGGGCACGCCCGCCACGCGCGCCGACACCATCGAGGGTCTGATCAACCAGAAATACATTGACCGCGCCCAGCGCGAGCTCGTGCCCACCACCAAGGCCGAGCAACTCTTCCAGTTCCTGGACGCCGTCAAGATCGACAACCTCACCAGCCCCGCCATGACCGGCGAGTGGGAGTTTCACCTCCGCGAGATGGAACACGGCAAATTCTCCCGCGAGAAGTTCATGGCCGAGATCGTCAAGGAGACGAAGAAGATCGTCGAAAGCGTGAAGGGCTTCGAGGAGGACGACTCCGTCGCCCGCACCACCGACATCATCTCCCCGACCGACGGCAAGCCGCTCAAGGAGACCCTCCGCGGCTACAAGTCCCAGGACGGCGAGCTGATGGTCTACAAGATCGTCGGCGGCCGCCGCATGGAGGAGGCCGAGGTCAAGCAGCTGGTCGAGACGCGTCAGGTCGGCCCGCTCGACGGTTTCATCTCCAACAAGACCCGCAACCGCTTCTCCGCCGTGCTCAAGCTCGAGGTGGTCGAGGAGACGAAGAAGGACAAGGCGACCAAGGAGAACGTCACCACCAAGAAGTGGAAGACCGCCTTCGACTTTGGCGACAAGGTGGACATTGCCACGCTCACCCCCTTCTGGACCGACCCGAAGACCGGCGCCGAGATCTGCGAGAGCGGCAGCAGTTACATCGTCCGCGAGAAGAAGCCCGACGGCACCTGGGAGCAGACTTTCCGCGTCGGCCGCATCATGTGTCAGAAGCCGATCCCGCCCGAGCAGGCCATCAAGCTCATCGGCGAGGGCAAGACGGACCTGATCGAGAATTTCATCTCCAAGAAGGGCCGGCCGTTCAGCGCGTTCCTCAAGCGCGACGGTGGCAAGTTCTCCTGGGAGTTCCCGCCGCGCGCGCCGAAGCTCGACAAGGACGGCAACCCGATCGTCCGCAAGGCGAAGGCCAAGGCCGACCTCTCCAAGGCCACCGTCATCGGCGAGAGCAAGATCCACCCCGGCGGCCAGCTGGTCGAGCTCGGCGACTCCTACTACGTCCGCAAGCCGGACCAGGACAACCGCCAGGTCTTCAAGCTCTCCAAGAAGCTGTGCGAAATCGAGCTGCCCGCCGAGCAGGTGCAGAAGCTCCTGACCGACGGCCGCAGCGACCTAATCGAGGGTTTCGTCTCCAAGCGCGGCAACAAGTTCAGCGCCTACCTCGTCATGTCCCAGAAGCAGGACAAGGCGGACTTTGAGTTCCCGCCGCGGTGAGGCAATTGATTGGAGGCGGGACCATCAGTCCCGCGCGTTGATGGCTGATTTGCCCATGTAGGTTGTTAGCTTGCGCGCAACGTGGCGTGCCAGTCCGCCACCCACAGTAAGATCGCGGGACCGATGGTCCCTCCTCCATCCCCGCGCAGGCCAATTCATGCACGGTTTTTGACACGAATAGACCGGGGAATTGGCTTGTGGCACCCGTGGGCCGGGAATTGAATATTCACTGCCATGATCGTCACCACCGCGCAGCTCTTCAAACACGCTTACGGGAAATACGCCGTCGGCGCCTACAACATCAACAACGCCGAGCAGGCCATGGGCCTGTTCAAGGGCGCCATCGCCTCGAAGGCCCCCTTTATCATCCAGATTTCCAAGGGTGCCCGGAAATACACCGACAAGAAGATGCTCGAGGCCATCATCCGCGCCGCGGGTGACATCTTCCCCGAGGCGATCTTCGCCGTCCACCTGGACCACGGTGACGAGGAGACCTGCTATGACTGCATCAACTCGGGCTTTTACAGCTCCGTGATGATCGACGCCTCGCACGATCCCTTCGACAAGAACGTCGCCATCACCAAGCGCGTCGTCGATGCGGCCCACAAGAAGGGCATCTCCGTCGAGGCCGAGCTCGGCATGCTCGGCGGCGTCGAGGAGGACATCAAGGTCGAGGAAGGCCACGCCATGCTGACCAACCCGGCCGAGGCCGAGGACTTCGTCAAGAAGACCGGCTGCGACTCCCTCGCCTGCGCCATCGGCACCTCGCACGGCGCCTTCAAGTTCAAGGGCAAGCAGTCCCTGCACTTCGACGTGCTCACCAAGATCCAGGCGCGCCTGCCCAACTTCCCGCTGGTCATGCACGGCTCCTCCTCCGTCCCGCAGGACGAGGTCGCCCGCATCAACGCCGCCGGCGGCACGATCGCCGGCTCGATGGGCGTCGACGTCAACGAATACCTGCCGGCCGCCAAGCTCGGCGTCACCAAGATCAACATCGACACCGACGGCCGCCTGGTCTGGACCCGCGTGCACCGCGAGTTCTTCCGCGACAATCCCAAGGAGTTCGACTTCCGCCCGCCGGGCAAGGTGTTCATCGAGGAATACGCTAAGTTCATCGCCAGCCGCAACGTGCTGCTCGGCTCCGCCAACCAGCTCGACGACCTCCGCAAGAGCCTCGGCAAGTAAGCCTCGCATCTTGTCTTGAATTCAACGCCGCCCGGCAACGGGCGGCGTTTTGTTTTTCAAACCGATCGCGGAAACGCGGAAGAGCTGAGGCACGGAATCAAATGATGGCCACGGTCAGGATGTATTCGTGTTTCCGCTCTTCCGCGTTTCCGCGATTTCTGCCTTATTGCGCCCGTGCACCTGCTCTTCCTCCACGGTCCGGCCGCCGCCGGGAAATACACGGTGGCAAAGGAACTCGCCGCCCGCACCGGCTTCGAGCTCTACCACAACCACCTCGTCGTCGACGAGGTGCTGCAGACGCACGCCTTCGGCACGCCGGGCTTCGTGGCCGAGCGCGACCGGCGCTGGCGCGAATTCTTCGCCCGGTTCCCCGGTCCCGGGCGCGCGAACATCATCTTCACCTTCAACCCCGAGAACAGCGTCCCGCAGGTCTTCATCGACTGGCTGTTCGCCGGGCTGCCGCGCCGCGGCGTGAAGCTCACCTCCGTCGAGCTCACGGCGGGCGAGGCTGAGCTGGAAAAACGCCTGGGCTCCGCCCAGCGCCAGCAGTTCCGCAAGCTCACCGATGTCACGCTCTACCGGCAGCTGCGCGCCAGCGGCGCCTTTGCCACGCCGCTCATCCCGCGCACGGACCTGCGCATCGACACGGGTGACACGGCGCCAGCCGAGGCCGCCGCGCAGATTGCGAAGCAGTTCGGGCTGTGATTTTGAGGGTCCAGCTCCTGCTGGACCGCGAACACGATATCACGGTCGCACAAGCGACCCTGCTGGAGCCGCGCCCACCGCCACCACAGACGTTATTTCACCGGCTTCAGATGCCGCTCCATGAACTGCAGGAACACCTCCCAGTCCGACGGGACCGTGCCGTGGCCGCCCTGATGCATGTAATAGCCCAGCGTGCCGCCGACCAGCTGGCCGGCCTGCGGCATCTGCTCGGTCTCAAGCCCATCGCGCCCGAAGAGGCGGTAGACGTGCGTGGCTGAGAGGGCGGCGACGAATTCACCGGTCGGATCCGACCAGATGTCCGTGTTGCCTGTCTGCAACAGCAGCGGCCGCGGCGCCATCAGGGCGACGAGCAGATTGGCCTCCACCGGCCATTCCGCCGGGTTGGTGGCCCATTTGCCGTAGTTGGCCGCGAACTGGTATTGGTAGCGGGTCGGATGGCTCATATGGGCCAGGGTCTCGCCGTAGTTGCGCCGTGCAATGGCCGCTCCGCCCTCGCCCGAGCAGCTGGCGATGACGAGCGCGAAACGCGGGTCGCGCGCGCCGGTCCAGAGCACGGTCTTGCCGAGGCGCGACACCCCGAAGATCGCCACGCGCTTGGCATCCACGTCCTTGTCGGTCTCGAAATAGTCCATGACCCGGCTGAAGCCCCAGCTCCACGCGGAGATGGCGCCCCATTCGTCGGGCGCCGGTTCCGCCTGGCCCGGCTTCAGGTAAACCTGCCGGATGCCGCCGGTAATCCCACCGATCGCATCGGGATCGATGTCGGCATAATTGACCACCGCGATGCCGAAGCCGCGCTCGATGGTGGGCACCACGCTCAACCGGCCGAAACGCCGGCCCTCCGTCGCCGGCACTCGTTGCATCTGCTGGGCATTCCAAATCCGGCCCACCTTCACGCCGGGGTCCTCCACCGCGAGGTTGTTGGCCGTGAAGCCCGCATTCAGCATCACCGGCACCGGTCCCTTGGCGTTGGCCGGAAGATAAAGCAACAGGTCGGCTTTCGGGCCGGACTTGTCCTTGGTGAAATAAATCGTGACCTGCCGGCGGATGGCCTTGCCGTCGAACGCCGGCGTGCCCGGCTCGAACACCTCGAAGCTCATGTCCGCGGGCCGCCCCGGCACCTTGCCGAACTGGTTTTCCTCGATCAGGCGCAGCAGCTCCGGCCGGCGCTTCTCGGTCCAGGTTTTGGCATCCTTCACCGGCTTGCCATTCGCCAGCGTCAGCGGGTCAGGCAGCGTGTAGGCCCCAACCTTGGCCTCGGTGTAGTTCACCGGGATGTCAGCCACCTTGCCATCGGGCGCGTCGGCCACGCGCTGCACCGGCTTGCTGACCACCGTCACCGGGCCGAGCAGCCCCGCCTCGGGCGGCGGCGGTGGCGTGCCGCGGCCGCCACCAAACGCCGGACCGGGATCGCCCAGGATTTTTTTGTCTGCCGGCAAATCCCGATCGCCGGCCAGCCGGTTGGTCCACTGGTTGGTGACCTTGATCTCGAGCGTGTTCTCGCCCGGCTTGAGCGCTCCGGTGACATCGATCTGCCACGGCGCCTTCCACAACTGGCCCAGCGGGCGGCCGTTCACCGCGACCTCGGCGATGTCACCCACGCGACCAAGGTCGAGGAACAGGCCGGTGCCGGCCTTGAACCATGCGCGCGGCGCCTGGATTGTCTTCGTGTAGGTGGCCGTGCCGGAGAAAAACTTCACGCCGGCGTCCGCATTGGCCGTCCAGGACTCGAGCTTGGCGAACTGCACCTTGGCCGGGGCGCCTAGGTTCTCTGGAAAACCCACGTCCCACCCCCCGTCCACGGCCGCGAGCGTGGTGCTCTCGTCTTTCGCCGGGGTCGGCGCAGGGCCGGCCGGAGCCTTGCGGAAGACCACGAACACCGATTCCCGCTCCGCCAGCCGCAGCGGCACGATCGTCCGCTCGCCGTCGCCGCGGTAGGCCGTGCGCTCGATCAAGCCGGTATCGGGATGCCAGAGCTCGGCTTCCTTGCCGGCGACCCGGAAGCGGGCCTCGAACTCGCGGGCCCGGTCGCTGGAGTTCACCACATAATAAATGTCCGCCGCCGGCGTGCGACGGTGCAGCCAGGCAACCGCGGCGTCGAGGTCCTTGGCATAGTCAAAGTCCTTCGCCACGCCGATGCTCGCCAGCGTCTCGGCCAGCGGGCGGCCCCAGATGACACGGCCCTTGCCGAAATAGCGGATCGTGCGGCTGGCCCCGTCGAGGTCGCCCCACAGCTCGGTGGCCAGGGCCTCGACCTCCGCATCCGCCGCCGGGTAACGGGCCAGACTCGGGGAACGCAGCGGACGGCGGCCCGTGATCGTTGCGCCGCCGGCGACGAGATCGCGGAGCTTCCGGAGCAATTCCGGCCGCATCCGGTCGGTCTCGGGCAGCACCAGCAGGCGGTAGCTCATGCCGTCGGGCAGCACCAGCCGGCCGTCCTCGGCGACCGACAGGCGGTTGAGCAGCACGTCGGCGTTGATGAAGTCGTAGTCATGGCCCTCCGGCGGCGTGGGCTGCGTGCCGGCGCCCCAGATCGGCGGGGTCGAGGGTGCGCCTTCGTTCAACAGGTAGGCCAGGTCCGCGACGAAGAGGCCCTGCTGCAACAGGTGGCTGCTGCGCGCGAAATACGTCATCAGCGGCTGCGCCTGTTCCGCCCAGGTGATATTCCGGTTGAGGTGCGTGCCGACCATCGTGTTGCCGGGTTTCGTGTCGAGGGGCTGGTGCGCCGAGGTGTGGAAGACCAGGCGGTTGATGCCCTGCGCCAGCCAGTAGTCGGCGACTTTCTTGAGCGTGAACGGGGACTCGTAGCCGCCGCCCGTGAAGGCCTCCGCCCCCACCAGCGGCTTGCCATAGACGTGGGCCGCCGAGGCCGCGCCGCGGACATCCTGGAAATACATCAGCCGCGGATGCAGGTCGCGCACCCAGAACTCGCCCATCGGAATCTCGACCTTGCTCTTGTTGAGCAACGTGTCCTCGGGCATCTCGAGCGACACCCCCGCTGCCTCGGCGTAGATGCCGATGCCCTTTTCGCGAAGTTTCTCCGCCATCACGCCGTAATGTGCGTCCGCCCATAGGTCGGCCAGGGTCCGCCGGAAATCCCAGAGGAAGCGGTCGCTCAGCTCGGCGTTCTCGACCACCTTGCCCGTGAGCGCCGGCAACCAGGGTGTCGGGTCGTAGCCGCGGCGTTGCTTGAATTCCGCGGCCATCCGGTCGGTCCAGTTGTTCGTGCCGGCCTCCCAGCTGTCCATCATGACGTAGCGCAGGCTTTTCCCGAACAGCGGTCCGAGCGCCTTCTGCAGCGGATCAAAATAACCATGATAATATGCCTCCATGTGCTCCCGGCTGAGCTTGTCGGCCTCGAAGCCCGAGCCAGCCGGCGTAGACGGGCGGTTCTTGGCGCCGGTGAGCGAATAGCCCAGGCGCAGCACGGTCCAGTTGCCCGGCGGCGCCTCCCAGTCGAGCGTGCCATCCGGTTTCATGCGACGCGTGAGATCGACCACCTCACCCGTGGTCAGGACGGTGTCCGCCGGCACGTCCGGCGTGGGCACGGAATCATACTCAAACAGGAAGCTGAAGCCGGCCTTCTCCTCCCAGCGGTTGACGCGCGCGCCGGCGTGGAGCACGGCCTCGCTCAACACATATTGCGCGGCCGGCTGCGCCGGAGCCTGGCTCATCGTGATCGCCGGCCCGAGCGGCGCGCCGGTGAGCTCGATGCGGTAATATTTCGCCGTGACCGGCGGGAACGCGAAGGTCCGCACCATGCCCTGCCGGTAAAGCTGGGTGCCGGGCAGCGTGACGAGCGTGCGAAAGTTGACGCCGTCGTCGCCGGCGAGCACGCGGCCGACCGGGATGCCGTTGGCACTGCCCCCCTTGCCGCCGAGCGTGATGGCTCGCGCCGTGAAGGGCTGGGCAAACTCATACTGCACCCAGGCCGCCCCGCCCTCCTTGGGCGCGGGCACGGTCAGCAGCGTGTTCAGCTGGTCGTCGAACAAGGGCGTGCCGTCGACCGGACCGTTGTTGGTCGTGACCGTGGGTCGGGCCGCGGCGTCGCCCGTCTCCCCGGCGGGCGTGCGATACGCGACGACCGCGCTGTCGGCGTAATACGGCGCATCCTTGGAATCACTGGCATAGTAGCTGGCGCCGGTATTGCGGATCTGGCCGATGTTCGACGGCGGCGGCGTCAGTTTGCCCGTGAACCGGCCCGGACCGGTGACAGCGGTCTCGCTCCACACCAATTTCTTCATCGCCTGCTCCGGCTTGACCCACGGGCCGCCGGTCTCGCTCCAGCCGGGCGAGCTGAAAATCGACATCTCCAGGCCGAGCCGGTCGGCCTCGGCCGCTGCGTGACGCACGGCCTCGAACCATTCCGGCGTGCCATATGGCGTCTTCGGCTCCACCGTCTGGCCGCGCCCGGCGTTGACGTCGGCCAGCATGAAGCCGCCGATCCCCACGCGTTTCATCCACTCAAGGTCCTTCGTGATACCCTCCTTGGTGACGTTGCTCATCGTCCAGTGCCACCAGGTGCGCGGCTTGGCCGCCTCGGGCGGGGTGCGGAAGCCCAGCTCCATGGGATCAGGGGCCTGGGCAGGGGCGGAGCTGGTCAAGGCCAGACCGGCGATCAACAACGCGGCAACAATACCTGTTCGATAGGCTGGATTCATAGGCGGGGGCTCGGCGCAATCCAGACCAGCGCGTGGGGTTCGCGGCAGGGTCGCTGGGAGGTGCCGTTTTCTGCCGGGGCGGCCCGTGCCGCACAAGCCCGATGCATGCTGACCGTAAGGCTTCCGTTGACGCGGAAACCCCTTCCGGCACCATCGCGGCCGATGCTTCCGGACTTCGAGCCACGCCTCCACGCCTTTGCCGAGGTCATCGTCCGGGTCGGCCTGAACCTGCAGCCCGGCCAGCGCCTGCTCATCGCCGAGCCCTACGAGCTGCAGGGCGTGGCCCGCAGCGCCGAGGTGATCGTCGAGGCCGTCATCAAGGCGGCCGCCACCGACGCCGAGGTCATCTGGGGCGACGGACCGCGGCTCCGGGAGTTCGCCGAGAAGGCCGACTGGCGCGGCTTCAGCCAGCTGGCAGCCGGCAACGCGAAACGCCTGGCCGACGGCATCCGCCGGGGCGACGCGTTGCTCTTCCTGCAAAGCAGCCAGCCGCGCCTCCTCGACGGCCTGCCGGCGGAGCGCATCGCCGAGCTGCGCCGGATCGGCTGGGAACATTTCGGCCCCGTCGCCCAGCAGCTCGTCCAAGGTGCCACCAACTGGACCGCTGCCCCCGCCCCGATCCCCGCCTGGGCCCACACCGCCTATCCCGATCTGCCGCCTGAGCGGCGCCTCGCGGCTCTCTGGCAGGACGTGTTCACCGCGACGCGCGTCAACGAGCCCTCCCCGGTCGCCGCGTGGAGGCTGCACCTGCGCCTGCTGCAGCGGGAATGCGCCAGCCTGAACCAGCAGCGGCTACGCACCCTGCGTTACAAGGGCGAAGGCACCGACCTGTCCGTCGCGCTGCCCCCGGGGCATGTCTGGTGCACTGCGCAGCTCACCACCAAGTCGGGCCTGCCCTTCGTCGCCAACCTGCCCACCGAGGAAATCTTCACGGCCCCGCACCGCAACTCCGCCACGGGCACCGTGCGGATCTCCCGCCCGATCAGCTACAGCGGTGCGGTCATCGAGGGCATCGAGCTCGAGTTCAAGCGCGGCGTCGTGGTGGCCGCCGCGGCCCGGACCGGCGCCGACCTGCTCGCCCGCCTGCTCGACACCGACGAGGGCGCCGGCCGGCTCGGCGAGGTGGCCATCGTCCCGGAGCAGACCTCGCTCGGCCGGGCGGACCGCCTGTTCTATCACCCGCTGCTGGATGAGAACGCCTCCAGCCACATCGCCCTCGGCGAGGCCTACGGCTTTTGCCAGCGTCCGCCCGACCCGGCCGCGTTGAACCGCAGCCTCGTGCATGTCGACCTGCCGTTCGATGCGAGCATCATCAAGCCCGGCGCGGAACCGACCTGAGGCCCGCGCTGTCTCCCCGCTCCCGTGCCCAACACCCAGCCGCCCCACCCCGAGCCCGATCCCGACCTGCTGCGGCGCGCCCAGGGTGGCGACGAGGCGGCCTTCGGGGTGATCATGCGCAGCCACTATGAGCGGACTTTCCGGCTCGTCTATGCGATCGTCCGCCACGAGGCGGATGCCCGCGACGTCTGCCAGGAAGTCTGGCTCACCGTCTGGCGGGAGCTGCCGAAATTCCGCGGCGACGCCCGGTTCGCGACCTGGTTGCATCCCATCGCCACGCGGCGCGCCCTCGACCACCTCCGCAAGCGCCGCCGCTGGTTTGACCGCTTTCTGCCCTTTGACACGGGCGACACCACGGTGGAGTCCGCCCCCGAGCCGGCCACGACCGAGGATGCCGGCCGTCAGGCCGAGGGCAGCGAGCGTAAGGCCGTCCTGCAGGCCGCCATCGCGGCCCTGCCGCCGAAGCTGCGCGCCGTGCTTGCCTTGCGCGAGGTCGAGGGGCTTTCTTACGAACAGATCGCCCAGGCCACCGCCATCCCGACCGGCACGGTCATGTCCCGCCTTTATCACGCGCGCCGCCTGCTGGCGCAAAAACTAGGAGCCAAACCATGAAGACCATCCGCCTCATCCTTCTGCTCGCCGCGCTCGCGGGCCTGGGTGCGATCGCCCGCGCCGACAGCGCCAACATCCGGGGCATTCTCGTCTCCGCCTCCAACGAAAGCGGCGAGACCGACCGTCGCCTCGCGCCCTACGAGCCGACGCTGCGCCGCATTCTCCGCTTCGAGAGCTACCGCTTCCTCGGCGACGACAGCGCCACGCTCAATGTGCCGGCCCAGGGCAGCCTGTCGCTCGGCGACGGTCATGAAATCGCGCTCTCCACCGAAAAATCCGACGGCAAGTCCATCCACGTGAAGGTCCGTTGGTCCGCCGGCGGTCGCACCCTGATGAATACCGGCCTTGTCCTGCGCCCGGGCGTCCCTGCCGTGCTTGGCGGCCCCTCAACGGGCAACAAAGGCGAAGTCTATGCGGTGATTCTGATCGGCCGTTGATAATGACAGCCAACGCTTTAGGCATTCGCTGAAGTTTCCTGGCAGTCTTTTGAATAAAGCCGGAGCGAGCCACGTCCCAAGGAATGAACCGCAACCTTGGAGGACATATGAAAAACAAAATCACCGCTCTCGCTCTTATCGCCGTCACCGCCCTCTCCCTCGCGCCGAAGCCCGCCAAGGCCGGTGACAAGGAGCTGGCCATCGTGGGCGGGCTCATTGGCGGAATCATCATCGGCTCCGCCATCAACGAAAGCCGCCACTCGTCCGATTATCCGCACCGCAGCACCACCGTCATCGTCAACGGCCGCCGCGACAACGACTGCGACGACCGTGACGGCTACTGGAAGGAAGTCAGCGTGAAGGTCTGGGTGCCCGGCTGCTGGGTGGTCGAGCGCAGCCGGCATGGACACTCCAGCCGGCGCTACATTGGCGGCCACTACACCTTCCGCACGGATCGTGTCTGGGTGTCCTACGACCGCAACGACCGTTATGACCGGCACGATCGCCATGATCGCAACGACCGGGGTCGGGACTACGGCCGCGGCCGCTGAACGAGCTGAAGACTGACGTCATGAACTGCCGCGACATCGAGTCCCTGATTTTCGCCGAACGGGACGGCGTGCTGACCAAAGAGCAGCACGCCGCCCTCTCGGCGCATATCGCGGCCTGTCCGGCCTGCCGCCACGCGCGCACCGTCTACGGTGAGGCGGTGACTTTCCTCAAAACCGACGCTGCCAACGTCGCGGTGCCCAACGTGGACAAGGAATGGCGCACCATCCGCGCGCAGCTGCACGGCGAAGGCGCCAAACCCGCGAAGAAGCGTCCGCTCGCTCCCATCATCTGGTTCAGCGCCCCGCTCGCGGCCGCGGCGGCCCTGGCCTTCGCCTTTTTCGTCACCCGTTCGCCCCTCCCCGAGGCTCCCAGCCTCACGCCCCCGGCCGCGGTCGCCGAGATGGCGAGCGCCGACTTCGTCGAGGCCGGCGACGCCAATGCCTCCACCATGGTCTACGTGGACAAGGACAGCGGCTGGCTCGTCGTCTGGGCGACGGCCGGCGAGGTGAAGGGCCGCGGTTGAGTCAGTCCACCGCCACCAGCGGCCAGACCGCCACGTCGACGCGGCGGGCAAAATAGACTTCCGGGTGTTGCGCCCCCAGCGCCACAGGTGACATCGTGTTGGTCTTGAGGACCAGCCGGGCCTTTTGCAGCGGCCATCGCGGATGCTGGACCTCGGCGCGCAGGATCCGGCCACCGCCGTTCGTCGTGTAGAGGCAGTAGCGTTCCGTCGCCCATTCCGCGAAGCTGCCGGCAGCGGCGGAGACCGGTTCGCCGCCCGCGTAGACCGCCTCAAACCGTCGTTCGCCGCGCTGCACGGTGTAGCGCAGTCCCTCCGGCGTCGCATCGAGCCCGATCCGGGCGCGCTTGTAGGGCAGATGGAAAAAAGTCCGCGCGAAACCCGCGATGAGCGGATTGATCACGTCGAGGCTCAGGAACCACACACCGGGTTTGCCGCGGTGCGTGACGTAGGTCCGCACATTGATCTCGGCGAAATCGCAGAGCCAGGCCGGGGCCGGCCAGCCACGCTTGGTCACGCCCTCCATGCGGAAGGGAACGATGCCGATCCAGGCCTTGCCGCCATGCAGGTCGGGCTGCAGGCCCGGCGGCAGCAGGGCGGCGATCGCCGCCGGATCCGCCTCGAAGTGGATGAACAGCAAATCACACCAGGCCTGCTGCCAGGCCCAGGGGGGCTCCGGCAGGGGCCAGGGCCGGTGATCCGTCTGCGCGAAGGCCAGATGCGGCCGGGTCTCGCTCACGGCAGCCAGGGGAATTTCTCTGCCTTCGGCTTCCGCTTTTCCTTCTGCGCGGTCATGAACTCCTTCGCCTCCTCGGTCATGTAGTAGAGCATGGTGGCGTTGCCGGCGAGTTCCTGGATGCCGCTCTGGCCGTCGAGCTCGGCGTTGAAGGCCGCCTTCAGGCAGCGGATGGCGAGCGGGCTGCGCTGCAGGATCTCCTGCGCCCACGCGATGCCCTCGGCCTCGAGGTCCTTCACCGGGACGACCTTGTTGACCAGGCCCATCGTGAGCGCCTCGGTGGCGTTGTATTGGCGGCAGAGGAACCAGATCTCCCGCGCCTTCTTCTGTCCTACCATGCGGGCGAGATAACTGGACCCGAAACCGCCGTCGAAGCTGCCCATCTTGGGGCCGACCTGCCCGAAGATCGCGTTGTCGGCCGCAATGGTGAGGTCGCACATGACATGCAGCACATGGCCGCCGCCGATGGCGTAGCCGGCGACCAGCGCGATGACGACCTTGGGCATCGAGCGGATGAGCTTCTGCACCTCGAGGACGTTGAGACGCGGCACGCCCTGGCCGTCGATATAGCCGCCGTGGCCGCGGACCGATTGGTCGCCGCCGGCGCAAAAGGCATATTTGCCGTCCTTCGCGGGACCGGCGCCGGTCAGGAAAACGACCCCGATGGTCTGATCCTCGCGGGCGTCGAGCAGCGCGTCATGCATCTCGGCGACCGTCTGGGGCCGGAAGGCGTTGCGCTTGTCCGGCCGGTTGATCGTGATCCGGGCCATGCCGGCGGCCTTGTGGTAAAGGATGTCGTCGTATTTCTTGGCGGTTTTCCAGGCGGTGGGCATACCGTGAGACTGTGCTAAAAGCCTTGGGCCGCAACCGTTTTTGAGGCGAAGCTGGTTTTTACCAAAGAGGGTCAAGGCATTTTCCAGACAAAACCTAAAACTGCTGGCTCGCCCGCGTCCTCACCCCAACATTCCCCCACTTCATGCAAGTCACAGGCACAGCAGGAAAAGCCACGGCCGGCGCCGGCCTGACGCTCGGGGCGCTCGGGGTGGTGTTTGGTGACATCGGCACCAGCCCGCTTTACGCGCTGCGCGAGTGCCTGAATTACCTGCCGCCCGTCGAACGGGCCACCGGCGTGCTGGGCGCCCTTTCCCTCGTCTTCTGGTCCATGCTGCTGGTCGTGGTGGGCAAATACCTGTGCTTTGTCACACGGGCCGACAACCGCGGCGAGGGCGGCATTTTTGCCCTGCTGTCGCTGAGCCATGGCGACCGGGTCAAATCCATGCAGGGCATCGGCGCGCTGACCCTGCTCATCCTGCTCGGGGCCGCGCTGCTCTATGGCGACGGCATCATCACGCCCGCGATCTCCGTGCTCGGCGCGGTCGAGGGCCTGAACACGTTCGATCCCAGCTTCGCCAAGAAGGTGCCGTTCATCTCCGCCCTGATTCTGGCGGGCCTCTTCCTTTTTCAGTCCCGCGGCACCAAGACCATCGGGCGGATCTTTGGACCGGCGATGCTGGTCTGGTTCTTTGTCCTCGGCGCCCTCGGCATCTGGCACATCCGGAACGCCCCGCAGGTGATCGAGGCCCTCAACCCGCTCCTCGGCCTGCGGTTGCTGACCGACCACCCGAGCCAGGCGGCCGCGTTGCTCGGCTCGGTCGTGCTGGCCATCACCGGCGCCGAGGCGCTCTACGCCGACATGGGCCACTTCGGCCGCAAGCACATCGCCCGCGCCTGGTATTTCTTCGCCTGGCCCGGTCTCATCCTGAACTACTTCGGCCAGGGCGCCCGGGTGCTGGCGAACCCGGACGACACGGCACACACCTTCTTCGCCATGGTGCCGGAGGGCATGCCCCGGCTGGCGCTGACCCTGCTCTCCATCGTCGCCGCCATCATCGCGAGCCAGGCGATGATCACCGGCACGTTCTCGATCACCCGCCAGGCCATCCAACTCGGCTTCTTCCCGCGCCTCAAGGTCACCTACACCAACCCCGACCAGTCCGGCCAGATCTACCTGCCGCTGGTCAACGGCCTGCTCGCCGCCGGCTCGATCTACGTGGTGCTCGCCTTCGGCTCGAGCGAGAAGCTGGTCGCCGCCTACGGCATCGCCGTGACGGGCACCATGGTGGTGACCTCGTGCGCGTTCTTCACCGTCCTGCGCAAGCACTGGCGCTGGTCGCCGTGGGCCGCCGCCCTGCTCTGCGGGCTCTTCCTGGTGGTCGACATCCCGCTTTTCGCGTCGAACATCCACAAGTTCGCCGACGGCGGCTGGTTCCCGGTCGTGATCGCCGCGGGCGTCATCGCCGTCATGCACACCTGGAAGAAGGGCAAGGACGAGATCTTCCGCCGCATCTACGCCAACGAGATCACCGAGGATGAACTCTGCAACGTGGCCAGTTCCGACCGCATCGTGCGCGTGCGCGGCACCGCCGTCTTCATGGCCGGCAACCCGACGGGCACGCCCCTCGTGCTGCTGCACCACGTGAAGGCGAACAAGGTGCTCCACGAGACCGTCGTCCTGCTCAGCGTCGTGACCGACGAGGTGCCCACCGTCCCGGCGGAGGAGCGGCTCGCGGTGCGCGAGATCGGCTCCGGCAACGGCGTGTGGCGCGCCATCGCCCGCTACGGCTACATGGAGTCGCCCGACGTCGAGCACCTCATGGAACAGGTCCGCGCGGCCGGCGTGCCGGTGAAGCTCAACGAAGCCACCTACTACTTCAACCGCGAGATGGTCATCACCGGCGGCGACACGCGGATGTGGCACTGGCAGAAACGCCTCTATTCGCTCCTCAGCCGCAACGCCCGGCCGGTGCGCGACTATTACCGCCTGCCGCCGATGCAGATCATCGAGGTCGGCCTGCCGATTCAGTTGTAAGCCAAGTGACAAGCAGCAAGTGACAAGTGCCAAGGCATGAAATCGGCCTCTTGTTACTTGATACCTGATACTTGATACTTTCAGCGAAGCTGCCTTGCTGCGCTCCATGATCCAGGACGTCCGGTCGCACCGTTTCATCAGCCACTTTCCCGCCGCCCAGGGCGCGAAGCTGGCGAAGCAGGTGCGGCTGGTCCGCTTCCCGCACGAGGCCGTCATCTTCGAGGAGAACAGCGCCTCGAACTGCATCTACCTCGTGTTCACCGGCCGCGTGGCGCTGACCAAGAAGTCGCCCGGCGGCGCCCCGCAGATCCTGGCCTACAAGGGCCCCGACGACTACTTCGGCGAGCTGGGGGTGCTCGACGGCTCCAACCGCAGCACCGGCGCGGTCGCCGACGGACCGGTCCAGCTCGGCCGCATTTCCCAGCAGGCGTTCCTCCGCCTGCTCTCCGAGTCCTCGTGGCACACCGTGCTGCGGCTCTTCAGCCACGTCAGCGAGAACCTGCGTGCCACCAACGAGCGCTACGTTACCGCCGTCGTCCGCAAGGAGAAGATCACGCTGATCGGCGAGATGGCCAACAGCATGATCCACGATTTTCGCGGCCCGTTTTCCACCATCAAGCTCGCGACGGAGCTGCTGGCGAAGCGCGATCCCCAGCCCGAGACGCAGGAGCTCTGCGCCATGATCCTCCGGCAGGTCAGCCGGCTGGGCGGCATGGTCGAGGAGGTGCTGGACTTCGCCCGCGGAGAAACGCGCCTGCGGATCAAGGTCACGCCGCTGGCAGACCTCTTCGCCCAGCTGCGGGAGAACAACGTCGTGCCGCTCGGCCGGGCCGGCGTGAAGCTGCAGCTCAAGCCCACCACGCTCAAGCTGCCGCTCGATCACGAGCGCGCCCTGCGGGTCCTCCAGAACCTGGTCACCAACGCCTCCGAGGCCATCGCCAAGCGGCCCGGCGGCCGCATCACCGTCGCGGCCCGCCGCGTGAAGAACCAGTGCGTGATCTCCGTCACCGACAACGGCCCGGGCGTCCCGCGCGAGATCCGCTCCACCCTCTTCGAGCCCTTCGTCAGCCAGGGCAAGGTCAACGGCACCGGCCTCGGGCTGGCGATCGCCAAGGCGGTCGTCGAGGCCCACCACGGCATGATCGATTTCAAGAGCTCGCGGCAGGGCACGACCTTCACGATCCACCTGCCGCTGTGACCGGAGGCAGGGCGCGGACTCCGTTCCGAGCCGCCCAGGCGGCGCAGGGACTCGCCGTCCTACCTTCCGGCCAGACGCGCGAACATCTCCTGCCGCGTTGCCGCGTCACGCTTCCGGTCCGTCCGCAGCTCCAGGATCCGCACGCCACGCGCCGGCAACCTCGAGACCAGCCGGTCAAAGTGCTTCCAGTCGCGCACGGCCACATGCCCGCAGCCATAGGCCGCGGCCAGCCGCCGGAAATCCGCCCGCTGCGGCGTGGCGAAAAACTCCTCGAACGGCGGCTCGAACCGCGCCACCGGCAGGTGACCGAAGATGCCGCCGCCGTCATTGTTGATCAGCACGATCGTCAGGCTGCCCTTGAACCGGGGCACGGACAGGAAGCCGTTCGTGTCGTGCAGCAGCGCCAGGTCGCCGGTCAACAGCACCGCCGGACGGTTGCGGTGCGCGAGACCCAGCGCCGTGGAGAGCGTGCCGTCGATGCCGTTGGCGCCGCGGTTGCAATGCACGGCCAGCCCGCGGCTGTTCGCCGGGCAGAAATATTCCAGATCGCGCACCGGCATGCTGTTCGCGACAAACACCGGCGTGCTTTTCGGCAGCAGGCCCGGGAGTGAGGCGCTCACCCGCCCCTCGAACAGGCCCTCGGTCGCGGCGACATCCCGGACGAGCCGACGCGCCAGCCTGCGGTCCGCATCAAGCCACGCCGCCAGCCATCCGCGCGGCTTGGCGCCGGCGGTGATGGCACCGGCCAGGGTCTCCACGTGGCAGCGCACCAGCCGGGTCCGGCCGTGCAGGGCATCCGGGTTCTGCGGATGCGAACTGACCAGCGTGACCGCCGTGTCATCCGCTTGCAGCCACTGTCGCAGGGCCTTGCTGGTCGGCCAGTCGTGCAGGCACAGCACGTGATCGGGCCGCAGTTGCTTCGTCAGGGCCGCGGAACGGGCGAAAAGATCGTAGGTCGTGACGAGGTTCGGCACGAGGTGCGCGTAGTGCCGCAGCGGCGACAGCGCGTCCGCGAGCACCGGCCAGCCCAGTTTGCGGGCAATCCGGCCGACAGCCCGGGCATAGACCGCCGGATCCGACGGACGCACCTGCCCGGCGATGATGAGACCGCGTCCGCCCAGCCGCAACCGGACGGCGGGCGATAGGGTCATTGGGAGCGCCGGCTGCAGGGCGGCGAAGAATTTCTTTTCGTTGAGCTCCGCGCGCACCGGGCCGGTCAGCCCGTCCTCGACTGGCGGAAGCGGGTCGCGGAACGGGGCGTTCAGGTGCACCGGGCCCGAATTCGGCCACTGGGTGCGCTCCCAGGCGTGCGCCGTCGTCTGCCGCAGGTAGCGCAGCATCGGCAGGGTCGCCTGCGGCGCGCTGAATTCGTGGTAGAAATTCACATGGCTGCCGAAAAGCTTCTGCTGGTCGATCGTCTGGCCCGAGCGGCACTCCCGCATCTCGGGCGGACGGTCGGCCGTGATGACGAGCAGCGGCACGCCGCTTTCCTGCGCCTCGATGACCGCCGGAAAATAATTGGCCCCGGCCGTGCCGCTGGTGCACAGCAGCGCCACCGGGCGGTGATGCTGCCGGGCCAGTCCGAGGGCGAAGAAGGCGGCCGAGCGCTCGTCGAGCACCGGGATGGCCTCGATGCCCGGATGCCGGGCGAACGCGATGGTCAGGGGGGTCGAGCGCGAGCCGGGCGAGATCACGACCTCGCGCAGGCCGAGCCGGTGCAGCGTCTCGACCAGCACGCTGCCCCACAGGCTGTTGGTGTTGCGATAGTCGAGGCGGCTCATGTGGTGGTCAGGGCTTGGATGAGAGCCTTGAACTTCAGGTCGGTCTCGGCAAATTCCTTCTCAGGCGACGATCCGGCCACGATGCCGGCGCCAGCGTAGACGGTGGCGGTGTGCCCGTCGACCAGCGCCGAGCGGATGCCGACGAAGAATTCGCCGCCGCCGCGGTGGTCGACCCAGCCGTGCGGACCGGCGTAGAGCCCGCGCGCAAAGGGCTCGAGCCGCGCGATGGCCGCGACGGCCGGATCGCGCGGCGTGCCGCCCACGGCCGGGGTCGGATGCAGCCGGGCCAGCAGGTCGAGGATGTGCACGCCCGGCGGCAGCGTGGCGCTGATCGGGAGATGCAGGTGCTGCACGTTGGCCAGGCCGAGCACGCGGGGCTGGCCGGCATGCTCGAGCTTGAGGTTGAGATCGGCCACGCGGCGCGCGATGGACTCCAGCACCAGCCGGTGCTCGCGCAGGTCCTTTTCGCTCGCCAGCAGCGCGCGGGCAAAGGCGGCGTCCTCGCTGGCCGACTCACCGCGCGGCGCCGAGCCGGCCAGCGCCTCGGTGTGCATCCGGCCGCCGGCCACGCGCACCAGCCGCTCGGGACTCGCCCCGATGAAGCTCTGGCCGCGGCCGTTCGCGATCGAGAAGGCGTAGCACGCCGGGTAATGCTGGCGCAGGTGGTTGAGCACGCCCAGCGGGTGGAATTCCTCGGTCGTCGTGAGCCGCCGCGCGCGGGCGAGCACGACCTTGCGGTAGTCGCCGTGCGCGATCTCCTGCAGCGCCTGCCCCACGGCGCGCTGGTAGGCCCCCTCCCCGCCGATCTCCTCGGCCTGCTTGGGCGCGGACGGACGGTCCTTGCGCCGGGCGCTGCGGTAGTCGAAGGCCCGGAACTTCGTGTGCGCCTTCCATACCTTGGCGGCGATCAGGTCGATGGGCGCTTCGGCCGTCATCAACAGGTTGGCGACGGCCACGGTGCTGTCGCCCATGCGCGCCACCTGCCAGCGCGGCACGAAAAGCCGCAGCGCCGGGAACGGCGCATCCGCCGGCGCCTCGTGAGCGAAGCTGTTGGCGAAGAAGAAATGCGGGCCGGCGAACGGCTCGTCGAGCGGACCCACCGCGATCGTGTCCGCCAGCACGCGGGCGATGTGGTCGCGAGCGGCGGTGAAGCGCCCCGGGCCGGTCGCGCTGAATTCCAGCACGGCCTCCGCGCCGGCGACGGCAAAACCCTGGGCCGGACGCTCGGCGTAGAAATGCAGCTCGGTGGGCTCGAAGATGGATTCCAGCACGGCCAGCGGATCGAGATGATCGACCGCGAGGCTGATGCTCACGAGCTGCGGCCGGCCGGCCGCCTGCGCCAGCGCGCAGCACTGCCCCAGGAACGCCCGCAGCGACTCGGGCGTGACATTCTCGGTCGGATTGACCGGAAGAACCTTCACGGCTTGGCGGGCGGGACCGGACGCGGGAAGAGCACGAGGGCCGGGGCGACCTTCGCGCCGTTCAGCTTCGTGCCCCAGTTCAGTTCATCGCGCCAGACGGCACCCGGCTGGTGGCCGAGCACGGCGTTGATCTTATCCGTGGTGCCGGGCGTGATGTGCTGGATGAGGGCGACGGCAAGGCGCAGCGCCTCGGCCATCGTGGCCAGCGAGGTGCGGAGCAGCGCCTGGTCCTTCGGCTCGGCCGACTTGCCGAGCTTCCACGGCGCACGCTTCTCGATGTAGGCGTTGGTCTCGGTGAGGAAAACCATCGCCCGCTCCAGCGCGACATGGAACTGGTAGCCCTCGCACAGGGGGATGAACTCGTCGCGCGTCTTCGTCCAGAGGTCGTGCAGATTCTTCTCCAGATCCTCCGCGCCCTCCGCCGCCGGCAGCACGCCGCCGGCAAACCGCGTCGTCATGTTGAGCGTGCGGTTGACGAGGTTGCCGAGGTTGTTCGCGAGCTCGCTGTTGTAGCGGACCATGAACTGCTCGAGCGTGAAGTCGCTGTCCTGGCCGACGTTCATCTCGCGGATGAGGAAATAGCGGAAGGCGTCCGCCCCGAACTCCGTGACGAGGTCGAGCGGGTTGAGGGCGTTGCCGGTGCTCTTGGACATCTTGGCGCCTCGCTGCAGCCACCAGCCGTGGGCGACGATGCCCTTCGGCAGCGGGAGCCCCGCCGCGTGCAGCATGATCGGCCAGTAGACGGCGTGCGGCGGCACGAGGATGTCCTTGCCGATGACATGGTGCGCCTCGCGCCAGATTTCCGGGCGGTCGACGACCGCCGAGTAGTAATTGAGCAGCGCGTCGAACCACACGTAGGTGACGTAGCCCTCGTCGAACGGCAGCGGGATGCCCCACTCCAGCCGCTCCCGCGGCCGCGAGATGCAGAGGTCGTTGAGCGGCTCCTTCAGGAACTCCGCCACCTGCTTCTGGCGGTAGCCCGGGAAGATGAAGCCGGGGTTGTCCGTCAGGTATTGCGCCAGCCACTCTTGATACTGGGCGAGCTTGAAGAAGTAATTGGCCTCCACGATCTCGGTGACCTCGCCGAAGATCTCGGGCCAGCTGCCGTCGGGATTGCGGTCCTTGTCCTGCAGGAACTGCTCCTGCCGCGTGGAGTAGAAGCCCTTGTATTCGGCCTTGTAGATCTCCCCCTTGTCGAAGAGCTGCTGGAGGATCGCGCGCACGACCTTTTTGTGTCGCGGCTCGGTGGTGCGGATGAAGTCGTCGTTCGAGATGTTGAGCTTCGGGAGCAGCGCGCGGAACTCGGCGCTGACCTCGTCCACAAACTGCTGGGGGGCGATGCCCTTCTTCTTGGCACTGGCCTGCACCTTCTGGCCGTGCTCGTCGACGCCGGTGAGGAAGTGCACCCGGTCGCCCATCTGCCGCCGGAAGCGTGCGATGACGTCCGCCAGCACCTTTTCGTAGGCATGGCCCAGGTGCGGCGATCCGTTCACATAGTCGATGGCGGTCGTGATGTAGAAGGACTGCATAAAAGGGTCAAAAACCTACCTGCTCCGGCGCGTTTGTCGAAGGTTTTGACGCGCCCGCCTCCTTCCCCCTATCCTGCGCCCGAAAGTCCCTTGACGTGATGAACCTCACCACCCGTTCGCTGAGTCTGGCCCTGTTGCTCCTCCTGCTCTTCCTCGGGGCAGCCGTGACCCTTCAGTGGTGGCTGCGCCGGGAGACCCGTCAGCTGCAGACCGTCGCCGTGCAGGATGCCCGGGAACGCCTCGCGGGCGTCATGGCCGTCAGCGGCCGGCCGCCGGAGAAGTGGGACGAGTCCTTCCAGCGCGAACTCGGGGCCATGCTGGGCGGCACCGTTACGCTTTACCGGGCGGAAAACCCGCCGGCCGACGCCCCCACGGATCCGGCGCTCACCTTCACCCAGGCGTTGACCGGGGCCCCGGGCTGGCAAGCCCGGGTGGTGTTTGCGGCGCCCGCCTTGATCAAAGTGCAGGTGCTGCACCAGCGCGTGCTGGCGGCCATGGTGCTGCTTTCGCTCCTGTTCGCGCTGGTGCCCCTCCTGCTGGTGATCCTCGGCGGACGTCGCGGCCTGCCGGGTGACGGCACGACCCGCTCCCCCTGGGCCGCAACCCGGGCCCAGGCCGTGGGCATGGAGCATTTCGCCAAGATCTCCAACGAGCGCGGCGCCGCCCTTGAGCAGGAACACGGCGCCCGCATGCGCGCCGAGGAGGACTTGCAGGTCAACCGCGCGCTCCTTGGTCACTCGGTGGCCGAGCGCGTCCGCCTCGGCCGCGAGCTGCACGACAACATCTGCCAGACCCTTTACGCCGTGTGCCTGACCTTGGAGAGCGTCCAGAAGAAAGGCGCGCTCGTCCCCGAGCTCCAGCAGCGCGTCGACCAGTGCATGAACGAGCTGCGCCGGCTGAACCAGGAGGTGCGCGCCTACCTCCAGGACCTCGAGCCCGCGCGGGTCACCGGCCAGTCCTTTGCCGGCGCGCTGAACGACCTGATCGGCTCTTTTGCCGCCGGACAGGACGTGCGGATCGAGCAGCGGCTGGACGACGAGGCCGTGGCGCAGATCGCGCCGGTGCACATCGCCGAGATCATGAACATCCTGCGCGAGGCCGTGAGCAACAGCCTGCGTCACGGCCAGGCGCGGCACATCACCCTGCTGGCCGGCCGGAGCGACCAGACCGTGGCGCTCGCCGTGCAGGACGACGGCCGGGGGTTCACGCCTCCGGGGCCCGGCGCGGCCGGCCACGGGCTCGGCAACATGCAGGCGCGCGCCGCCGCGCTCGGCGGCAGCCTGCGCATCGAGTCCGCCGCGGGAAAAGGAACTCGCGTATTGCTCACCCTCCCCGTTGCTTCACCGGCATGAACGCGCCCGCCGTGACCAACCCGATCCGGGTGCTGTTGATCGACGACAGTCCCCTCATCCGCCTTGGCCTGCGGAGCGCGCTGGAGGATTACACGGACATCGCCATCGTCGCGGAGGCCGGCACGGCGGCGGACGGACTCGCCGCCTTGGCGAAGCACAAGCCGGATGTCGTGTTGCTGGACCTGCACCTGCCCGACAAGTCGGGACTCCAAGTCTGCCGCGAACTGCTCAAGCAGCGCCCCCAGACCAAGGTGCTCGTGCTCACCTCGAGCACCAACGAGCGCAACGTTCAGGAGGCTCTCAGCGCCGGCGCCCGGGGCTACCTGCTCAAGGACAATGACGGTGCGGCGCTTGCTAACGGCTTGCGCACGGTCGCGGCCGGGCAACCCGTGCTTGATCCCTCGATGGCCAGCCAGGTGCTCAACCTTGTGAAGAACCGCGGCGAGATGACCGCGGCCGGCAAACTCAACCAGTTGTCGCCCCAGGAGCGCCGGGTCGTGGCCTATCTCGCCGAGGGATTGACGAACAAGGAAATCGGCGACCGGCTGGGCCTTACCGAGAAAACGGTCAAAAATTACCTGGCTACAATCTTCTCGAAGCTGAACATCGCCCGGCGCACCCAGGCAGCAGCTCTCTTTGTAGAAGCCGGGAAAAATAATACCCCCTAAGGGCCTTACGTATAGTAGAGTCTATAGACTCTATTTTAAGTAGAGTCTTATGCCATAGTCTTAGGTCTATTGAGATTAGGGCCTATTTCTGCGACTGTAGGGCCGTATGCAGAACACCCGAGTCGCCTTGATATCGTCGGGCCTCACGCCGCGACTGTGCCGCGAAAGTGCCACCCGATCGTTTGTCTTTACCGGTCGCATTTCCCGACACGCCCGAGGTGCCAGCCGGGCCATGACCATCGTCGAGGTCATCATGGCGTTGGGGCTTCTCTCCATCCTTTCGGCGAGCGTGATCAGCGTCACCTTCCAGGTCCGCTCGATGGCCGAGCAGACGGTCTATCAGAACACCGCGCTCACACTTGCCCAAGGTTACATGGAGCAGGTGCGCCACTTGGATTACACCACGCTCAAGGCCTGCGCCCAGAGCGCGAGCGTCGCGCTGCCGCTCGACAAGACGGACGGGACGGCCGTGGTGCCGGAATCCGGCACCGTGTTTGGCAATTCGGTCTGGTCGAAGGAACGCGTGTTCCTCGACCAGACCGCCACAGGCACGCCGATCCAGCCGATGGATTTCCGGTTTCGCGCCGTGCTCACCAGCCTGGAGACCGCCACCACCAATTTGGCCTCCGGCGTCGAGATCGTCATTCAATACCAGGTGACCTACGATTACGGCGTGCGCCGGGTCGTCAACGGCACGCTCCGCTCCGTGCGCTCCTCGGTTCCCACCTACTGATTCCCGCCATGCACGCCACCTTCCGCCGCGCCCGCGGCTACACGCTGTCCGAGATCATGATCGTGGTCACGATCTTCGGCCTGGTCATGGCCGGGGTGATCCCGTTTTTCATCATGAACCTGAAGAGCCAGTTCGCCGGCGAGCAAAAGCTCCTCATCAACGGCGATATCCGCAAGGTGACCAACCAGATGGTCGAGAACGCGCGCGAGGCCAACAGCTTTGTCATCTACCAGGCCTTCTGCGCGCAAAACCGCTGGGACGGGGTCGCCGAGACGCGCGATGCGGACGCCAGCGGCACGGTCAATTTCTTCGACCGCATCCAGAACGGCGCCTCGGGCGACTTCGTGGTGCTCGTCTATTATTCCGACCCCTACTTCGACACCCGCTTCTACGACGGCAATGCCAGCAACAACCCGACGATCAGCAGCGGCGTGGTGAACCGCATCGTCGGCTACTGGGTGGCCCCCAACCGCCGTCTGCCCGGCGAGAACGCCATCTACAGCTTCGACACCGACAAATACAAGACCGGCTCCGCGACCTGGACCACCTCCTGGAGCGTCACGTTTCCCGCCACGCTCAGCAGCACCGTCACCATCGAGTCGCTGCTGCCGCCGGCCACCGTCGCGTATTCGAAGGCGATCGAGTTCCCGATCCTGATCAACGACCTGAGCGGCCTCTCGAACAACTACGCGTTCTACAACTACCAGAACAAAAGCATCATCACCCGGTGCAAGATCCTCCACGGCAACCAGGCCAAGCGGATCACCAACACCTACAATTTCACGATCACGCCCCGCGGCTGATCCACCCGCCATGCAACCGTTCCATCCCAACCGGGGCTACGCCCTCGCCAGCGTGCTCATCTTCGCCACCCTGCTGAGCCTCACCGCCGCGGCCCTGCTCAAATACAGCGGCTCGGAGTTCCGGCTCAACCAGCGCAACAACCTGCGCTTCCAGGCCAAGAACGGCGCCGAGGCCATGCTCGAATACGGCGCCTCGGAGATCATGATGCGCCTGCAGAAGAACCTCAATTTCTCCAACGGCGAGCTCACGGCCAACCCGCTGACCGCCGGCGCCAACCGCAAGGCGACCCTCTTCACCACCACCAGCGGGAGCTACAACAACGTGGCCTCCACCGGCCTCAGCTTCTGGGCCAGCCAATACACCGAGCCCACCACCCGCTACATCGACCCCGCGGACCCGGGCAACGCCTACGATCCCCTCCGCGGCCAGTTTGCCCGCACCCAGACCATCCGCCTGCTGGCCTCGGCCACGAGCGCGGCGCCCGGGCTGAGCGTCACCCAGTATGCGACCCAGTCCATCGAGATCCGGGACGTCGCCCTCTTCAACTACGCCATCTTCTACAACATCGCCATGGAGGTCCACCCGGGGCCGAACATGACGATCACCGGGCCCGTGCACTCCAACGTCGACACCTACATGACCAGCAACACGAGCAACACCCTCGCGTTCCTGAGCACCGTGACCACCGCGGGCAAGTTCATCAACGGCGCCCTCGACGCCGGCCGCACCATCGGCCGCAACGTCCAGTTCACGAACGGCCTCGACGTGAACCTGAACAACGTGCCCGACACGATCGCGATCAACTCCACCATCACCAACGCGAGCGGCACCAATATCGGGACCTATGCCGACAGCAACCTGGCCGGCCGGTCCTCCGGCAACACCTTCGCCCAGATCGCCTCCCAGGTGTGGCGTGGCAACGTGCAGGACTCCTCCATGGGCATCGTCGCCCAGAACCTGCCGGCCATCACGGCCAACAACTCCGCCGAGGCCCACACCCTCATCGAGCGGCCCGATTCCGCCGGCAACGCAAACCTGGAGTCGCAGAAGTATTCCAACAAGGCCGGGCTCTACATCTTCCAGGGCGCCAACTCCGGCGGCACGCCGCCGGCCCCGGTGGCCTTCAAGAACGCGACCGACGCCGCCACCTACCGCGCGCTCACCGCCGCGAACCGGGTCACCTGGCTGGCCAACGCCGCCAACAAGGACAAGGTGGTCGTCCTCCCCTCCGGCGCGATCAGCACGAACCGGCGCATGCGCGACAACCGCGAGGGCGCCATGGTCAGCACCATCGACATCAATCTCGGTGTCCTCCGCACGGCGGTCAATTCCACCACCGCCGGCGCCGCCGGCAACATCAAGGCCTGGAACAGCGCCACCTCAAGCTACACGGCCGACCACAACCTCGATGCCACCGTCACCCGCAACGGCGCCACGGACACCGCCTGGAACGGCACGGTCTATGTCGACATCGAAAACCCCAACCAGGGTTACACCGCCACCAGTGACATCGGCACCATGGGCTCCGGCACCGGCACCAAGACGGCCGTCCGGCTCATCAACGGCGCCGCCGTGCCGAATCGCAATGCCGCCGTCAGCGGCACCGCCGACGGCTTCACCCTCGCGACCAACGCCCCGGTCTACATTGTCGGCAACCTCAACTCGCCCGGCCCCAACGCCGGGACCCGCGGCGGCACCGCCGTGGGCACCGAGACCGTCACCCAGGTCAACCTGCCCAAGGACGGCGAGGCGCCCGTGGCCATTATCGCCGATGCCGTCAACATCCTCTCCAACGCCTGGGTCTCCGGCGGCCTGCCCACCGGCGACGCCACCAGCACCGGCTCCCCGATCAACGCCGCCGCGACCGAGATCTCGGCCGCCATCCTCACCGGCAACGTCGCCACCAACACCGGCGCCTCCACCTATTCCGGCGGCGTGGAGAACTTCCCGCGCTTTCACGAGAACTGGACGAACGATGAGTTCCGCTACCGCGGCTCCATGGTCGCCCTCTTCAACAGCACCGTGGCCACCGGCACCTGGAACAACGCCACCTACAGTGCGCCAAACCGCGTCTGGGGCTTCAACCAGATGTTCCAGCAGGGCCGCCAGCCCCCGGGCACGCCGCGCATCCGGTCCTTCCGCCGCGTGAGCTTCGCCGACCTGACTAAGGCCCAGTTCGACGCCCTCCTCGCCAATACCAGTTTCAACTTCACCAGCATGTGACCCACCCATGAAAAATCTCCTCCTGCCCCTCGTGGCCCTCCCTACCCTCGCCTCCGCGCTCAGCGGCCAGGTCCTCGGTGCCCGCACCGCCGGCGCCAACCAGACCAACGAAACCGCGCTCGCCCGCGGTGGGGACGCCGCTCCGGCCCGCCCCGCGGCGCCGGTGACCGTGTCCCGTCGCTTCGTGGAGTCGGACGGGTTTACCATCACCAAGCTGGTGCTGGCCTTCGACCGGGGCGCGCAGATCGGGGTCACTCAGCCGCGCCTGGGCGACTGGCAGAGGCGGGACCGGGCACCTTTCGCCATCGCCTTCGTGCATCCGCTCGCCGCCGACGCTTGTCTGGGCATCAGTTACTATTCCGGCCCGGCGGCCGCCCGGCTCCTCGCCGGCGCCGCGTGGGCCGGCACTCCCACCAGCCTGCCCCGCAACGCAAAGGATGTGTCCCGCGTGCTGGTGAACGACGATTCCGCCGTCAACGGCAACATGCTCCGGCCGCTGAGCTGGCGCACGCGCGTCTTCGAGCGGGAGATCACCGCGGCCGATCCGGACCTGCCGCCGCAGCGCCAGGTCCTGGTCGCAATCGGCGACGACACACAGGCCTATCTCTTCACCCTGGAGGGAAACGCCAGTCAGGTCGCCGGTCTCAAGGGCGCGTTCGAGCGCGTGGTCACCGGCTTCGAGCTGGTCAACTAGCGCGTTCCGACCGGAGCGCGGCCGCCAGTTGCCGCCAGGCCAGGCTGCGGTGACTGAGGCGGTTTTTCTCCGCGTCGGTCAGCTCGGCATAGGTGCGGTTCTCCCCGGCCGGGACGAACAGCGGGTCGTAGCCAAATCCCTGGCCGCCCGCCGGCTCGCGGGCCAGCACCCCCTCGCAGCGCCCCTCGAAGACCCGCTCCGTGCCGTCCGGCCCCAGCAGGAGCAGCACGCACACAAACCGGGCTGCGCGGGCCCCGTCGGGCACGGGCCGCATCACCTCGGTGAGCTTGCGGAGGTTCGCCGCGGCGTCGTGCTCCGGTCCGGCGAAGTAGGCCGACTCAACCCCGGGCGCCCCGCCCAAAGCATCCACACACACGCCGCTGTCGTCCGCCAGCACCCAGGCGTCCGGCGGCAGGACGGCCTTGAGCGCCGCGGCTTTCTTGCGCGCGTTGCCAGCGAAGGTGCCTGTATCCTCGGCCACCTCGGGCATTTTCGCCGCCGCGACCACGCGCAGGCCCAGGCCCGAGGCATCGGCCAGGCGCTGGAATTCGGCGACCTTGTGGGCGTTCCCGGTTGCGAGATGGATGGTGTGGACTGGTTCCAAGGCTGCGGTTTTTGGGCGGACGCTGCACGTCCCGCCGGTCCGTTCATTCCCCGTAAAGCTTCCGGCTGAAGACCGCCTCGTCGATGAACATTTTCTCCGGATACTTCACGAAGCCGCGCATGAGCGAATCGTCGCCCAGCACCTCGTGGCGCACGCGCTCAAGCCGGATGGCGTTGTCCAGCGCCTCGGTGCGCAGTCCGCGCAGGATGCTCTTGGCCTTGTCGTCCGCAAACAGCACGGGCGCATGGTAGGTGAAAAGATAATCCAGCTCCCGGGCCTGCAGGAGCTCGCTCAGCAGCTGCGCCCCGCCCTCGAAGAACACCGCCGGGATGCCCTCCTCCGCGCACCGCCGGCGAAAATCGGCGAGGTTCACCTTCGGCGACTGCGCGGGCAGCACCCAGGCCTTGACGCCCATCGAGTTCAGCTTGCGCACGTAGCCCATGCCGCCGTGCGCCGTCGTCACCACGATCGTGCGCTCGCGGAACTCGTCGGTGTAGACATTCGGCATCGCCTTGTCCGTCACGGTGCGCAGCAGGCCGTCGAAGACGAAACGCCAGGGGCACCATTCCTTGCCGTCCACCCGGGCCGTGAGGCGCGGGTTGTCGGCACGCACCGTGCCGGCGCCGACCGCGATGGCGGGAAACAGCCGGCGCCAGCGGTGGCCGTCGGCACGCGAGGCCTCGCCGGTGATCCACTTGGAGTCGCCGGTGCGCGTCGCCACCTTGCCGTCAAGGGTCACGCCGGACTTGGCGGCAAACAGCGGCCGGCCCGTGGTGATCCAGTGGTTGAAGACCAGATTGAGGTCGGCGCAGTCGTCCGCCAGCACCCCGGTGATGACCTCGGCCCCGCCGGCGCGCAGCACCTCGAATCCCTTGCCGGCGTGCGCCGGGTTCGGGTCGGTGGCGCCGATCACGACGCGCGTGAGGCCCGCGGCCGCAATCGCGTCGGTGCACGGCGGCGTGCGGCCGTGCGTGCAGCAGGGCTCGAGCGTCACATAAAGCGTGGCGCCGGGCGCCGGTTTCCGGCCGAGGGCCGTGAGCGCGTTAACCTCGGCATGCGGCTCGCCCGCCCGGGCATGAAAACCCTCGGCGACCACGACGCCATCCTCGACGATGAGCGCGCCGACCAGCGGATTGGGATGCGTGTCACCCCAGCCGCGTCGCGCGGCCTCCAGCGCCCGCCGCATGAAGGATTCGTGCACCGGCGGGTTCATCGCGCGACCGCGGCAACATACGGGTTGCCGTCCTTCTCCGCGCCGACGGTCGTGCGCGGGCCGTGGCCGGGAAACACGATGGTGTCGTCCGGCAGGGTGTAGATCTGCCCGCGGATGGCCTGCGCAAGCACGTCGAAGTCGCCGCCCGGCAGGTCCCAGCGCCCGACGCCGGCCTTGAACAGCGCATCGCCGACAAAGGCCGACTTCGTCGCGGCCTGATAAAAAAGCACATTGCCCGGACAATGTCCCGGCACGTGGCGCACCTCGAATTCGCGGCCCAGCGCCGTGAGACGGTCGCCCTGCCCGGTCCAGGCATCGACCTTGACCGGTTCGAGGCCCAGCTTGCGGCCCATCCGTTCCTCCATGATCTCCGGCGTCTCGAACATCACGCGGTCGTCCAGGTGTCCGCGGACCAGTGCTCCGGTCTCCCGCACGACCTTGGCCGCATCCTGTGTGTGGTCCCAGTGGCCGTGGGTCAGCCACAGCTCCTTGAGCTTGCAGCCCTCCTTCGTCAGCACCGGCTGGATCTTCTCCAGGATGCCGCCAGGGGCGTCCACCAGCACGGCCTCGCCCAACCTGGGCTCGGTCAGCAGGTAGCCGATGGTCTGGATTGGGCCGGACGGCAGGACATGGATTTTCACTGCGCCCCTAGATGCTGACGCGGGGCCCCGGCGGCAAACGCAAACTGGCTCCCCGTTCAACGCCCGGGGGGATGGGGTGAGGCCAGCACGCCGGCGACCATCTTGAGCAGCTGGGCCGCGGCAAACGGCTTTGCCAGCACGCCCCCGACATCCAACGCGGCGAACTCCGCCGTGTTCTGGCCCTGGATCAGGCCGCTGCTGACAATGATCCGCAGGCTCGGATCGAGCGCCCGGAGTGCGCGGATCAGGGCCAGCCCGTCCATGCCCGGCATCATGATGTCGGTGATCACCAGTCGGAGGATACCCTGATTATCGAGATACACCTTCATCGCTTCCTCACCGGAACCGGCAACCAACACCTGGTAGCCATGCCGCAGGAGAATGCCGCCCGCCGCCTCACGGATGGGCTCCTCGTCGTCCACCACCAGCACTGCTTCGCCCTGGCCGACCGGGAGCTCCGGCAGCGGATCGTCCGGGAGGAACAATTCCTTGATCCCCACGGCCGGCAGATAGACCTGAAACTGCGAGCCCTTTCCGGGCTCGCTATGCACCTGCACGAATCCTCCATGATTGCGGATGATACCCACCACGGTCGACAGGCCGAGCCCCGTGCCTTTTCCTACGCCCTTGGTCGTGAAGAACGGGTCGAATATCCGGTTGATGATCTCGGGCGGGATGCCGGTGCCGGTGTCCCTGACCTGCAGCAAAACATAGGGCCCCGGCCGGGCCGCGGCGTCCAGGGTCGTCTCCACGCCCGCGGTCAGGGTGACATTGGATCCCTCCATGGTCAGCGTGCCCCCGGCGGGCATCGCATCGCGGGCGTTGACGCACAGGTTCATGATGACCTGGTGCAGCTGGGTGGCGTCGGCCTCGACCGTCCAGAGATCGGCCGGCACCGACTCGGCGATGGTGATGTTGCGCGGGAAGGTTTCGCTCATGATCTTCACCATCTCGTGGACCAGATGCTTCGGCTGGAGCGTCACCCGGTCGCCGGAAAGGCCGCGGCTGAACGCCAGCAGCTGCCGGATGATGCCGGCCCCGCGGTGCCCGCTGTTCTCGATGATCGCGAGCAGTTCAAGGTCCCGGGCCGAGGCGTCGGTCCGCAGCTTGAGGATGCCGGCCACCATGAGCATCGGCGCGAGGATGTTGTTCAGGTCGTGGGCCACACCGCTGGCCAGCGTCCCGATCGCCTCCATCCGCTGGGCATGCAGGAACTGCTGCTCCAGCGACCGGTTTTCCGTGACGTCGCGGGAGTTGACCACGATCTGCGGCTTGCCGCCGACGCCGGTCATGCGCTTGCCGCTGGATTGGAGCACCCGCCAGGAGCCATCCTTGTGCCGGATGCGGAACTCGACCGTAACAGGCTTGTCGTGCGCCGCCACGGCCTGGCGGATGGCCTGGCCGACCTTGGCCTGGTCATCGGCGTGGATGAATTCAGCGGCCGGCCGGCCCATCATTTCCTGCGTGGCATAGCCCAGCAGGCGCGGCGTCGAGGGACTCTGGTAGCGCACGATCCCGTCTTCGTCGACGATGGAGATCATGTCGGAGGCATTCTCGATCAGATTGCGGAAGCGCTCCTCGCTCTCGCGCAGGTTGCGGGCCGCCAGCTTCTCGTCCTCCAGCACGCTGAGCAGCGCGCGGCGCGATTTCTCGGCGAGCGCCAGCAGCCGGGAGGCCTCCTGTTCGCGGGCCGCCAGCTCCCCGGCCTGCCGGCGGAGTTCCAGCTGGGCGACCACCCGGCGGCCGAGGGCCTCGAGGGCGGCGAGCTGGTCGACCGTCAGCCGGCGCGGCGCCGCGTCCATCACGCACAGGGCCCCGAGCGCGTGGCCGGACTCGGTCACAAGCGGCGCACCGGCATAAAACCTGATGTGCGGGTCGTCCCGCACCAAGGGACTGTCGGCAAAACGAACGTCCGCCCCGGCATCAGGCACCTCGAGCACCTGATGGGGCTGCAGGATGGTGTGGGCGCAGAAGGCGATGTCGCGCGAGGTCTCGGTGGCGGTCAGGCCGAGCTTCGACTTGAACCACTGTCGGTTTTCATCCACGAGCGAGATCATCGCCGTGGACACGCCGCAGATTTGCGCCGCCAGCAGGGTCAGGTCGTCAAAGGCGGCCTCCGCGGGCGTGTCGAGCACCCCGTAGGCGCGCAGGCTGGCGAGCCGCTGGGCTTCATTGGCGGGAAGCGGGGCTTTCATGTCGGGGGCGGGGCGGCATAGCGAGGCGGCAGGTCCAGCCGCCCCAGCAGGGTGTTGACCTCCGCTTTCAGCGACTGCACGCGGTCCTCCCGCCCCATCATCACCTCCTGCCAGCGCAGCAGCTCCGCCAGCTGCTCGCGGATCTGCCGGTCCGCTTCCCGCCGCTGGGTGATGTCACGGATCATGCCGAGCAGGTTGCCATCGGGCATCTTGGTCACCAGCACCTCGGCCGGGAATTGTGAGCCGTCCTTGCGCCGGAACAGCCACTCCCGGCGATAATCGGAGCCGCTATGAATTGCATCCAGCGTCGGGCCGATCTGGGGATGATCGGACTGGATGATGATATCGGTGGCGCTCATCCGCGTCAGCTCGGCCCGGGTGTAGCCGAGCATCCGGCAGATGCTGGGGTTGGCATCCAGGTAGCGGCTCTGGGCGTCGCCGATCACAATGCCATCCGGGGCACACTCGAACAACGTGTAGTAACGCGCCTCGCTGGCCCGCAGCGACTCCTCCGCCTGCCTCCGGTCGGTGATTTCCGTTATGACCACCACCACGAGCGCAGCCTCCCCCGGCGCCTTGGTCGGCTCATACCTGACGATGTAGTGCCGCGTCCCGGCCGGGGTGGGTCTTTTCAACTCATAGGTCACCCGCTCCCCGGCGAATGCCCGGTCCAGCCGCGGGCGGATTTGTTCCTCGTAGAGCGGCGCCAGCACCTCGGCCACGTGGCGGCCGACGAGGTCCGGCGACGGCAGGCCCAGAATCTCGGCATAGGTGTTGTTTGCGAAGGTGTAGCAGCGGCCGGTATTGATCATGACCAGCCCCACCCGGGCGTTGTCCGTGACCATGCGCAGCTTCTCCTCGCTGCTTCGCAGCGCCTGCTCGCCCAGCCGGCGCTCCCGGCGCAGCCGCCCCTCCTCCAGCGCCCGCCCGACGGCCAGGCCAAGCCGACCGAGCCGGTCCTTGAGCAGGTAGTCGGTGGCGCCGAGGCGCATTGCCTCCACGGCGGTTTCCTCGCCGATGGTGCCGGACACGATGATGAACGGCGTCTCCGGGTGCAGGGCCTTGGTCAGTTCCAGCGCCCGCAGCCCCGCAAAGTGCGGCATGCTGTAGTCCGAGAGAACCAGGTCCAGCCCGCCATGCAGGGCCGCCAGAAAGTCGGCCTCGTTGTCGACGTGTTTCCAGGCGGGCGCGTAGCCGGCCCGGCGCAGGCCGCGCAGCAGCAGCTCCGCGTCGTTCGGATCGTCCTCGGCAATCAGGATGTTGATCGGTTGGGGCATCTCATTCCTCCACCTTGGCGGGTTGGTTGCGGAGCAGCCAGTAGACCCCGAGCTCGCGCACAGCCTCGGTATACCGCTCGAAGTTCACCGGTTTCACGATGTAGCTGTTCACCCCGAGGGCGTAGCTTTCCGCGACATCGCGCTGCTCCCTCGACGACGTGAGCACGACCACCGGGATCACCCGGGTGCGCGGATCGGCCTTGAGGCGGCGCAGGACCTCGAGGCCGTCGACCTTCGGCAGCTTCAGGTCCAGCAGGATGACCTTGAGCTCCTCGGCGACATGGCGGCCGGCGAAGGGCCCGGTGCCGAAGACAAACTCCAAGGCCTCGGCGCCGTCGCGGGAGACATGGAGACGGTTGGCCAGGTCTGCCTTGCGCAGCGCCCGCAGGGCCAGTTCGAGGTCCTGGGGGTTGTCCTCGACGAGCAGCAGTTCGATGACCTGGCTGTCAGGCATGGTTCGGCGCCTCCGTTTCAAGGGTGAAGAAAAAGGCCGCCCCTTGGTCGACGGCCGCTTCGGCCCAGACCCGGCCGCCATGGCGGTGGATGATCCTTTGCACCGTGGCCAGTCCCACGCCCGTGCCTTCATAGTCCTCCATCCGGTGCAGCCGTTGGAACACCCCGAAAAGCTTGTCGGCGTATTTCATGTCGAAACCGGTGCCATTATCGCGGACATAATAGACCGGGCCATCCGGCCGCTGTTCGCATCCAATTTCGATGATCGCGGGATCACGCTTGCGGGTATATTTTAGCGCGTTGGACAACAAATTGATCCAGACCTGCTTGAGCAGGGCCGGGTCACCCCGGTTGGGCGGGAGCCCGGCGGTGCGGACCTGGATATGCCGGTCCGGCCACGGGGAGCCCAGCTCGTGCAGGACTGTGCGCACGAGAACGCCGGTATCGATCGGTCGCTTGGCCAGCGCCTGCCGGCTCAGGCGCGAGAAGGTCAGCAAGTCGTCGATCAGCGAGCCCATGCGCTGCGCCGAGTAGCGGATGGTCTGCAGCTGGCGCCGCCCTTCCTCCGGCAGCAGCGTGCCAAAGTCCTCGACGACGGCCTGCGAAAAACCGTCCACCGCCCGCAAGGGCGCGCGCAGGTCGTGGGAGACCGAGTAGGAGAAGGCCTCGAGCTCGCGGTTGGCGGTCTCCAGCTGCGCGGTGCGCTCCGCCACTCTTTTTTCCAGCTCCGCGTTCATCTGGTGCACGGCCTCCTCGGCCTTTTTGCGCTCCGTGATGTCGGCCCGGATGGCGATGTATTGGCGCGGTTTGCCGTCGTCGCTGAGAAACGGGACAATCGTCGTGTCCACCCAATAGAAGGAGCCGTCCTTCGCGCGGTTCTTGATCTCACCGTGCCAGACCCGGCCTTGGCCGATGGTGGTCCACAGGCCGCGGATGAACTCCTTCGGATGGAACGTGGAATTGATGATGCGGTGGTCCTGGCCGATGAGTTCCTCCCGGGAATATTTCGAGATCGCGCAGAACTTGTCGTTCACGAACGTGATCTTCCCGCGCGAATCCGTGATCGCCACGATCGCGTGCTCGTCGAGCGCCGCCTTGAGGTCGAGCACCTCCTTGGTCGAGGTCCGCAGCTTTTCCTCGGCCAGCTTGCGGGAGGTGATGTCCGCCCGGATGGCGACATATTGGCGGGGTTTCCCGTGCTCGTTCAGGAAGGGCACGATCGTCGTGTCCACCCAATAGAACGAGCCGTCCTTCGCGCGATTCTTGATCTCGCCCTTCCAGACCCGGCCGTGGCCGATCGTCGTCCAGATGTCGCGAATGAACTCCTTGGGATGATGCCCGGAATTGATGATGCGGTGGTCCTGCCCGAGCAGCTCCTCGCGCGCATACTGGGAGATCGCGCAGAACTTGTCGTTCACGTAGGTGATCCGCCCCTGCGGGTCGGTGATCGCCACGATCGCGTGCTCGTCGAGCGCCGCCTTGAGGTCGCCGACTTCCTTCAGCGTCGCCTTGAGTTGCAGGTCGTCCGGCGGCATCAGCCGTCCTCCCTTCCGGACCGGGCACCTTGGCGGCGCTGGAGCGACAAAATTGCAACAAGGCGATGCCGCGGCGGCCTGACGGTCGTCCTCTGGCGGGGGTAGGCGTGGGTGATGCTCATAACCGTGTTGGCGTGACAACCGGCTTTGGCCCGCAAGCAGTAAGGCCATATGCCCAAGACTTTGCAATGTCCGCTTTCATCAAAAAACCCCCAGCAGGCACCGGGGCCAGACGCAGATTCCTGTTCTTGCCTTCCCCCACCCGCTCCTCTGTCTTGCCTGTCCTCCGTCGCTCCATGCGAAGGAGGATGTCCTTCCCTATCACTGATTCATGACCTCCGCCCAGATCCGCCAGTCGTTCCTCGATTTCTTCGCCTCGAAGCAGCATGTCATCGTGCCGTCGTCGTCCCTGATGCCGACCGCCCCGAACCTGCTGTTCACGAACGCCGGCATGAACCAGTTCGTGCCCTACTTCCTCGGCGACCAGGCCGCCCCGTGGAAGCGCGTGGCGGACACCCAGAAATGCATCCGCGCCGGCGGCAAACACAACGACCTCGAGGACGTCGGCTTCGACACCTACCACCACACGATGTTTGAGATGCTGGGCAACTGGTCCTTCGGCGATTACTTCAAGAAGGACTCGCTCACCTGGGGCTGGGAACTGCTGACCAAGGTCTGGGGCATCCCGCCGAAGCGCCTCTTTGCCACCGTCTACTCACCCGACAAAAAGAAGGGCGACCCGGCGGACTTCGACCAGGAGGCCTACGACATCTGGGCCGGCATCTTCAAGACCGCCGGCCTCGACCCCGCCGTCCACATCGTCAACGGCAACAAGAAGGACAATTTCTGGATGATGGGCGACACCGGCCCCTGCGGCCCGTGCTCGGAGATCCACTTCAACCTCCTGCCCGACGACAACGAGGCCGAGGGCCGCAAGCTCGTGAACAGTTCCTCGCCGCGCTGCATCGAGATCTGGAACCACGTCTTCATCCAGTTCAACGCCAACGCCGACGGCACCTTCGCGCCGCTCGCCGCCAAGCACGTCGACACCGGCATGGGCTTCGAGCGCGTCGCCGGCATCCACGCCACGACGAAGGGTTTCAAGGACTTCTCCGCCGAGCCGTCGAATTACAACGCCGACGTCTTCAAGCCGACCTTCGACAAGATCGCCGCCCTCTCCGGCAAGAGCTACACCGGCACCGTCCCGACCGAACGCACCGGCCTGACCGAGCAGCAGACCATCGACATCACCTTCCGCGTCCTCGCCGACCACGCCCGCTGCGTGTCCTGCGCCATCGCCGACGGCATCCTGCCGGGCAACGAGGGCCGCAACTACGTCATCCGCCGCATCCTCCGCCGCGGCATCATGTATGGACAGAAGAACCTCGGCCTGAAGACCGGCGATTTCTCCGCCCTGGTCGCGCCCGTCATCGAGTCCCTCGGCGACGTCTTCCCCGAACTCAAGACCCAGCGCGTCATGGTCGAGAAAGCCATCCGCGCCGAGGAAGAGTCGTTCGGCCGCACTCTGGCTAAAGGCATCGAGAGATTCAACGCCGGTGTCGGAATTCCCAAACAAGGTGACGAACGGGTGCATTTCAAAGGCACTCTTTCCTCTGTATCAGGAAGCCTAGCTTTCGAACTCTACGACACCTACGGCTTTCCCTTGGACATGACGCAGCTCCTTGCTACGGAACTTGGCCTCACCGTTGATGCGGCCGGCTTCGAGACCGAGATGGAGAAGCAGCGCGAGCGCGGCCGCGCGGCCCGCAAGACCGATGTCATTGTCGCCTCGACCGAGGGCGACACCGTCGCCGAGGCCACTAAGTTCACCGGTTACAACATCGACGCGACGCATGCGACGCACGCCAAACTCGTGGACGTCGTGAAGACCGAGAAGGACACCTACCTCGTGTTCGACCAGACGCCTTTCTACGGTGAGATGGGCGGCCAGGTCGGCGATGCCGGCCACGCCCTCATCAACGGCGCCAAGGTCGACATCGTCGACACCATCAAGGACAAGTCCGGCCGCCACCTGCACAAGGTCGCCCCCGGCTCCGCACTCGCTGCTCCCGGCGCTTCCGCCACCCTCCACGTGGACTACGCCCGCCGCCGCGCGATCAACCGTCATCACAGCGCCGCCCACCTGATCCACTGGGCTCTGCGCAAGATCCTCGGCACCCACGTCCGTCAGTTCGGCACGCACAAGACCCCCGACCGGATGCGTTTCGATTTCACCCACTTCGAACAGCTCACCCAGGCCCAGCTCAAGGAGGTCGAGCAGCTCATCAACGAGAAGGTCATCGACAACTCCCCGGTCGCCATGACCGAGATCGACTATGACAAGAAGCCGGCCGACGTGCTGGCCTTCTTCGGTGACAAATACGGCAAACGCGTCCGTCTCGTCGATATCGGCGGATTTTCCAAGGAACTCTGCGGCGGCACGCACGTGACCACCACCGGCGAGATCGGCGTCATCAAGATCGTCGCCGAGATGGCCATCGCCGCCGGCACGCGCCGCATCGAGGCCGTCGCCGGCCAGGCCGCCCTCGACTTCATCGCGCACGAGGAGGCCGCCCTCAAGGCGGTGAACGCCCGTCTCGGCGCCGGGGCCCACGATGTGCAGCAGAAGCTCGAGTCTGTCCTCAATCACCAGAAGGAACTCGAGAAGAAGCTGAAGGCCTTCGAGGCCAAGGCCGCCGCCGGCCTGGCCGAGGAGCTCGCCGGCAAGCCCGTGGAGAAAGACGGCCTCAAGTGGGTCTCCGCAGTCGTCACCGCCGAGAACCAGGACGCCCTCCGCTCGCTCGGCAGCCAGGTGCTGCACAAGGTCGGGGCCGGCGCCGTGGTGCAGCTCGGCGCCGTCATGGACGGCAAGGTCAGCCTCGTCGCCTATTGTTCGCCCGAGGCCATCAAGGCCGGCCAGGCCGCCGGTAAGCTCATCGGCGCCCTCGCCGGCAAGCTCGGTGGCAAGGGCGGCGGCAAACCCGACTACGCCCAGGGCGGCGGCGGCGATGCCACCAAGCTCGCGGACGCGCTGAAATTGTAACCGAGTCCATATTGGTGGCTCGCTCGCGGGCCACGGTGCGCGCCAACGCGCAACCTGCACACCCATGTCCGCCGACGCCCAACCTGCCCTGAAGGATTGGTTCAACGTCGCCCGCTACCGCCAGATCGCGGACCTGCTGGCCGATGTGCAGCCCGGTTTTGACCGCCAGCGGTTCCTCGCCGTCGCCACCGCCGGGCTCGACGAGTTGACCCTCATCCAGCGCGTGCGCCGGGCCACCGAGGCCTGTCATGCCACCCTGCCGGCGTATTTCCCGCAGGCCGTGGTCACCCTAAAACGCATCGCGCCGCGCGTGCAGCACGGCTTCGTCGGCATCTTCCTGCCCGATTACGTCGGCCAGCACGGCCACGGTCACTTCGTCGAGTCCATGGAGGCATTGAAGTTTTTCACCCCGTTCAGCTCGGCCGAGTTTGCCATCCGCGAGTTCCTCAGACGCGACCTCACCCGCACGCTCGCCGTGATGGAACGCTGGTCCCGCGACGAAAACGAACACGTTCGCCGTCTCGCCAGCGAGGGCAGCCGGCCGCGCCTGCCCTGGTCGTTCCGGATCGAGCCCATCGTGGCTACGCCGGCCCTCACGGCGCCGATCCTGGAAAACCTGCGCGCCGACCCGAGCCTCTACGTCCGCAAATCCGTCGCCAATCACCTCAACGACATCTCCAAGGATCATCCCGGCTGGATGATCGCCCGCCTGAAGTCCTGGGACCTGGCCCACCCGCACACCCAGTGGATCGCCAAGCGCGCCGCCCGCACGCTGATCAAAGCCGGCCACCCGCCGGCGCTCCACCTGTTCAACTTCGGCGGCAAACCGGCGCTCAAGGTCGCGGATTTCAAAGTCGCACCCGCCCGGCTCAAGCTCGGCCAGACCTTGGATTTCTCGTTCTCCCTGACCTCGACCTCCCGCCAGGCCCAGCCGCTCGCGGTCGACTATGTGATCCATTATGTGAAGGCCTCGGGCGGCACGTCGGCGAAGGTCTTCAAGCTGCGCGAACTCACCCTTGCCGCCGGTGAAACGCAGGTCATCCGCAAGCGCCAGACGGTCCGCAACTTCACGACCCGCAAACACCACACCGGCCGCCACCGCGTCGAGATTCAGATCAACGGCCGGATTCTGGCCCAAGGACACTTCCAGTTGATTCTCTGAGCTTTGCCAAATGGCATATCTTGTTGTGCCATTTGGCAGTATTGGCTTGTGAAACGGGAGCCCGGCGGTAGATTCCAGGCATGAAAACGCGGAAGACGAAGCCCACCACCTACGAGCAGATTCATGACAATCAGGCCACGGCGCAAAAGGTCGAGGAGGGCCTGCCCGTGATGGAGATCGTGCAGTTCGGCAAGCAGGCCGGCTTCACCAACGAGGAGCTGGCGCGCTTGATCCAGATCCCCGCCCGCACCTACGCCCGGCGCGTGGCCGACAAGGCCCGCCTGAAAATCCACGAGGGCGAGCGGGCCGCACGCCTCATGCGGGTCTTTGACCGGGCCAAGCGATTGCTGGGCACCGATGAAAACACCCGCGAGTGGTTCAATCTAGAACTGCCGGCCCTTGGCTGGCGCACGCCCCTCGATTTCGCCCAGACCGAGCCCGGGGCCCGCGAGGTTGAGGCGGTCATCGAGCGGATCGAAGACGGAGTCGTGATGTGAGCGACCCGGTCCTCTGGCGGCTGAGCCCCGCCTATCATGCGGACAAGGCACTGTCCGGCGAAGGCTCCTACCGCCGGGGCGGCCGGTGGAATCCGCCCGGCATCCGCATGGTCTATTGTGCCGATTCCCGCTCGCTGGCCCTCGTCGAGGTCCTGGCCAATCTGCGGCGGCCGGCGTTCCTCCAAAGCCAGCCATGGGTGATGATCCAGGTCGGCCTGCCGGACGAGATGGTGGAACGCCCGGCGCGCGTGCCGGACACCTGGCGCGACACCCCCTACACGGCCGATACCCAGGCCTTCGGTGCCGAGTGGGTGCAGGCCCAGCGCAGTGTGGCGCTGCGGGTGCCCAGCGCCGTGGTGCCTGGCGAATTCAATTACCTGCTCAACCCGGCTCATCCCAAATTCACCAGAATCAAGATCGGCAAGCCCGAGTCCTTCTCCTTCGACCCGCGTCTGGCCTGAACGTCACTCGTCGCGCAGGGCCACCAGCGGGTCGATCTTCGCCGCGCGCCGGGCAGGCAGATAACTGGCCAGCGCCGCCACGGCGATCAGCACCAGCGAGACCACGGCATAGACCGCGGGATCCGTGGGTTTCACGCCAAAGAGCATGGTCGTCATGTAACGGCTGAGAAAATAAGCGCCCACCAGCCCGATGAACACGCCGATGCCTGCCTTCCACAGGCCCTGGCGGAGGATCAACCCGATGATCTGTCCGTGCGAGGCGCCGATCGCGCCGCGCACGCCGATCTCGCGGGTGCGTTGCGACACATCGTAGGCCAGCACGCCATAGATGCCGAGCGAGGACAGGAACAGCGCCAGGCCGGCGAAGGCCGCGAGCAGCAGCATCACGGCACGGCGGTTGTCAAAGGAGGAACCCACCGCCTTCTCGAGGGGGCCTGCATCGTAGAGAAAGATAGTCGGGTCGAGCGCCTTCACCTTGGCCCGCAGCGCCGGGACGAACTCGTCCGCCGGACGGTTGGTCCGGAGGAACATCGTTGCCCCGCCCGGCCGCGCGCCCTGCGGCACGATCTGGTAGATGAAGGGATTGCCGCTCTTCTCCTCGACGCCGTTGTGGGGGACGTCCTTCACCACGCCGATGATGGTCGGCCAGTCCTCGGGCTTCTCCGGGCGCGGCCCGAAGGAGAAACGGCCGCCCAGCGCGGAGCCGTTCGGGAAATACTTTCTCGCGAAACTTTCGTCCACGACGAACAGCCGCCGCTTGGGATCGCGGTCGGCCTCCTCGTAGAACCGCCCCTCCAGCAGCTTCAGGCCGAGGGTCTCGAGGTAGCCCGGCGTGACCTGCACCCGGTAGGCCCCGGGCTGCGGCGCGCCCGGCGGCAGCGTGTCCTGCTCGAGCGTGAAGGCGTTGATCGGCAGCCCGCCTTGGAACGGCGTGGACGCCGACAACGCAAGCGAGGTCACGCCGGGGAGCTCCATGAGCGTCTGCCGCAACCGTTCCATGAACTTGTCCGCGGCCTCGGGGGTGGAACGCTGCGCCTGGGGAATGACAATGCGGGCGGTCACCACCCCCCGCGGATTGAACCCCGGGTCGACGCCCAAGGCCTTGGCAAAGCTGTGCACCAGCAGGCCGGCCCCGGTGAGCAGCACCAGGGCCACCGCCACCTGGGCGATGACGAGAAAGCTGCTCAAGGCGCGGACCCCGCGGCCGGAGGAGGCGCCGCGGGAACTGCTCTGGATGACCTCGGCCAGGTTGGTGCGCAGGATGTGAAAGACGGGAATCAGGCCGATCAGGATCCCGATGATGACCGTCAGGCCCACGGCAAAACCCAGCACCCGCAGGTCCAGCGTCGCCGGCAGCGACTGGGGCAGCATCTTAGCCACGTAAAAATTGCTCGCCCGCAGCGCGCCCCACGCCAGACCGATGCCGAGCACCGCCCCCAGGGAGGTGAGCAGCAAGCTCTCGAGCAGGAGCTGCCGGGCGATGGTGGCGCGGCTGGCGCCCAGCGCCGCGCGGATGGCGAGCTCCGACTGGCGGGCATTGGCCCGCACCAGCAGGAGGTTGGCGACATTGACGCAGCCGATCAGCAGCACGAAGGCCACGCCACCCTGGAGCAGCAGCAGCGTGGTGCGGACGGGCTTCACGCGCTGTTCCTGCACCCCGCCGACATTCATGGTCATGCCTGAGCGCTCGGCGAAGGCCTTGACCGGCGCCGGCGAGGCGTCCACGTAGCGTTGTTCGAGCGTCTTGGCCTCGGCGTCAGCCTGGCCGGCACTCACACCGGGCTTGAGCCGGCCGAACAGCTGGAGGCCGACGCCGTAGCGGCCCTGCGGATTCTCGGCGGCCGGCGGCCACGACAACGGCACGACGAATTTCACCCGGGCGTCCCAGGCTTCGAATACCCGCGGCGCAACCCCGATGACCTTGTAGGTCTCGCCATTGATGCGCAGCTCCCGGCCGACGATGCCCGGATCCTCGGCAAATTGGGTCAGCCAGAAAGACTGGGTCAGCACGGCGACCTTGTCGGCACCGGGCTTGCACTGGTCCATGGTGAAGAATTCGCCGAGCAGGGGCTGCACGCGCAGGATCGTAAAGATTTCCGCCGTTGCCCGGGCCATGTCGAGGCGAACGGGCGACTCGTCCGGACCGAACATCTGCTGGCCGAACGACCACAGCCCGATGGTCTCATAGGACGTGGCATTCTTGGCGTAATCGAGATAGATGGGCACGTTCGCCGGCATCTTGTTCAGGCCGGCCTTCGCCGCCGAGCTGTAGAGCTCGACCACCGGCTCCGGATCATGGAACGGAAGCGGCTTCAACATCAGCGAATAGACCGTGGAGAAGATCGCGGTGGTGGCGCCGATGCACAGGGCCAGGGTCAGCAGCGTGGTGGCTGTCATGCCCCGGCCTTTCCAGAGCAGGCGGAAGGCATGGCGCAAATCCCCGGAAATGCCGGTCAGCAGGCCGCCGGATCCCGGCACGGAGTCGGTGTGTGTGGACATGAAGGGGATAACCCGGTGGGGTGCCGGAAAGTTACAGGGATAATGCCGCAGAACAATCCCTGATCTGCCGTCAAATGGCACCGTGCCTCGTTACCGGGCTGGAACCACCCCCGGGAGTGGGTGTATTATCCCGACATGGATCTCACCCCGGTCATTTCCCGGATCTGCGACGAAGCGGATGGCTTTCTCGCCGGCGTCACCCGACGCGACGAGGCAAAGGCCGGCATCGCCGAATACCTGACCATGCACCATGCCGGCCTTTCCGCGGCGGAGCGCACGACCGTGACTGACCGGGCCATGCGCGTTCTGGAACAGGAGGGCTTTTTCGAGCGCGACGCCGGTGGCGGGGAATGAGGCAGCCTGCGGCCGTCACTGCCGCGGGATCAAGGCGTCCCGGATGGCAGCGGCCAGGATCTCCATCGTGAAAGGCTTGTTGACGAGTTCGCGGATGTTCAGGCCGATCGCGGCCTTCGATTCGAGCGGCCGACCATAACCGGTCAGCAACACGGCCGGCAGGTCCGGCTTGAGCAGGATCGCGGCGCGGATCAGATCGATGCCGGTCATGTCGGGCATGCTGTAATCCGTCATCAGCAGATCGAAGCCGGCCGGATCCTTCCGCAAGTGTTCCAGGGCCGCGCGGGGGCTGCTGCAGGCCGTCACCCGGTAGCCCAACCGCGGCAACATGACCTTGGCCACCTCGATGATGGGTGTCTCATCGTCGACGAAGAGAATGTGCTGGTTCTGCCCGGCGTCGGCCGTTCCGGCCGGCGGCGGTGGCGGCGCGACGCTGTCCTCCCGCACGGGGAAGTAGAGCCGGAAAGTCGTGCCCTGGCCCGGCCGGCTCATGACGGTGATCGCACCGCGGTGCGACTCGACAATCCCGTGCACGACCGCCAGGCCCAGCCCGGTGCCGTCGCCCACCCCCTTGGTCGTGAAAAACGGCTCGTAGATGCGCTGCAGGGTGGCGGCGTCCATGCCATGGCCCGTGTCCGCCACTCCCAGCCGGACATAACGACCCGGCGGCAAGGTGGGTTTGGAGCCGCTGTCATCCTCCGGCAGCGAGACCACGGCCAGGCTGACCTGCAGGGTGCCGCCACCCTGTCGCATGGCGTGTTGCGCGTTCGTGCAGAGATTAATCACCACCTGATGGATCTGGGTGGGATCAGCCAGCACCGGGGGCAGGTCGCGGGGGGCCTCCATCTCCAGGCGGACCGTGGGCGGCAGCGTGACCTCCATCAGCCGGGCCGCCTCGGCGACGATGGCCCCGAGGTTGATCACCCGGCGTTCCTGCTCGCGCTGGCGGCTGAACATCAGGATCTGCTGCACCAGGTCCTTGGCGCGGTTGCTGGCGACGAGGATCTGCGAGACCCTGCCCTGCCCTTCATGGCCGGGCGCAAGCTGCATCTTCAGCAACTGGGCGTTGCCGAGGATGGCGGCGAGGATGTTGTTGAAATCATGCGCGATGCCGCCGGCGAGCGTGCCGATGGCCTGCAGCTTCTGCGCCTGGCGGAGCTCCTCCTCGAGCTTGCGGCGATGCTCCTCCGCCAGCCGGCGCTCGGTGATGTCGCGCACCATCACCAGCAGCCGGCCGTCCTGCAGCAGCTTGGTGCTGGTCTCCCCGGGGAAGAACGTCCCGTCCTTGCGGCGGAACCGGTAGGTATTGAAGCGCAGTCCCTGGCGCTGCAGTTCCACCAGGCAGTAGCGCAGGTGGTCATGGTCCTCCGGGGCGATGAGGTCGAAGGCGCCCTGGGCCTGCAGCTCCTCGCGGGTGAAGCCCGTGATGCTGGCCGCGTGCCGGTTGGCGTCCACCAGCCGGCCGTCCGGCGCGCAGAGAAAGATGGCATCGTTGGCCTGCTCGAACAGCTCGCGATAATTGTGCTCGCTGCGGGCCAAGGCCTCCGCGTTGCGGCGCCGCTCGGTGATATCGGTCAGGCTGCCGCGGATGAGCGTGCGTCCCTGCGCGGGCAGGCGCGCCAGCCGGACCTCGCAGGGGATCTCCCGGCCGGTGTGGCTGCGGTGGGTCCATTCAAACGTCGGCGTGGCCCCGGCCACCGCCTGCGCCACGTAAGCCTGGGCGCTCTCCGTCGAGCGACGGCCGTCAGGCTGGAACTCCGGGCTAAGGTCGGCCGGACCGAAGCGACTCAACTGGTCCGGTGGTGTCTCGAAAAGCTGCTCGGCCTGGCGGTTGTAGTCCACAAAGCGGCCCTGCTCCAGATCCAGCACCACGATGGCCTCGGGCGCATTCTGGATCAGCAGCCGGTAGCGTGCCTCGCTCTCCCGCAGCGCGGCCTCCGCCTCCTGCCGGTCCGTTACGTCCAGCAGGGTGCCGATGACGGCGGGCCGCCCAAGGTAGTCGATGCGGCTGCCAAAGACCTCCAGCTGCAGCGGCCAGCCATAGGCATGCAGCCCGCGGAAGGAGTAGTTCAGCCCGGTGATCCCGCCCTTCAGCCGGCGGTCAAGGTTCTCCTGCACCAGCGCGCGATCCGACGCCGCCACGAGGTCCGGCACGGTCAGATTGCTGATGATATCCGCCGCGGGATAACCGAAGATCTCCGCCAGCCGCGGGTTCACGTAGACAAAGCGGTTGTCCTGCACGAGATACACGCCGACGAGCGACTGTTCGACGAGCGAGCGGAACTGCGGCTCGCCGGCCCAGCGCAGGCTCTCGTTCAGCTGCAAGGCGCGCAGGTAATGGCGCACCAGCAGCACCAGCAATCCCGCGGTCACCCACACGAATCCCAGGCCCTTGGCCGTCTGCCACAGGTCAGTTGCCGCCGAGGCCCCGGTCTGCCGGGCCACGACCAGATCCGAGGCGACAATCCAGACCGAACCCAGCACCGCGTAGATGCCGGCCACCTTGCCGGCCATCAGCCAGATGGACGCGGGCCGCCGGGCGGGCGTCATCGGGCTGGTTGGGAGTGGATGCATGCGGGGTGCGGGGAACGTGCGGGCGCCAGCCATCCGGACTGTAATGGCCATCAGGCCCGGGCGCGCAAGACCAGAGCAGGCCGCCGCGCCGGCGACTTGACCCGGTGGCGGCGCTGGCGATGGTGGAACCGTCCCGCATGACCTCCCCGCTCCTTTCCGCTCCACCCGCCCGGTGCGTGCTGCTCGCCTTCAACGCCAGCAACCAGCTCGCCGTGCGCCCGGCCGCCGGCCGGCTGGACCACGCGTTCCTCGGGGCCGATGAAGCCGCGGCCACCGCGGGCCTGCAGGCGGACTTCCCGGTGCATACGCCTCCGTCCGAGCAGTTCACCTGCACGGCCGGGGACCAGGCCTCCCGGGTGTTTTTCACCCAGGTGCAGGGAGCGCCCGCCGGCGGCGAGGTTGAGTTTCGCACCCTCGAGGAGCTGGCGGCCGCCCGGGCCACACTGACGCCCGCACTCGTCGCGGTGCTGGACGGGCTGGAGCCGCACCTCATCGAGATTCCCTACCTGCACCTCGGCGAGAACGACTACATCTACCGGTTCCGGGTCGAGCGGGACCGCAACCGCGACATCTATCAGCAGGACGACGCGGCCCGCGGTCTCTACCAAAGCCGGCTCTGCGAAGCCATCAAGACCCTGGCGCGCACCAACGAGCGTTCGGCCACCGGGCCCGCCCTGCTCGATTTTGGCGCCGTGCGCTACGTCATCCCGAGCCACTTCGGCTTCTGCCTCGGCGTGAAGAACGCCATCGAGCGCGCTTACGAGACGCTCGCTGAAAACCCCGGCCGCCGGGTCTTCATGCTCTCCGAGTTGATCCACAATCCCTTCGTCAACGAAGACCTCCTCCGCCGCGGCCTGCGCTATCTTCAGACTGAGAAAGGCGTTCCTTACACGACAGAAGGTAAGGC